>PMOL01000011.1 GCA_003162415.1 Candidatus Dormiibacterota bacterium | reverse complement strand
AGCGGCGTGGGGCCGATCCACCCCGAAACCGCGCGCCGCATCGCCTGTGACGCGGTGCGGACCGTGGTGACGGTTGCGCCGCCTGCTGATGGTGCGGGGTGGACGACCATCCGCCCGCGTGTCATGCCGCTCTCGGTCGGCCGGGCCACGCGCATCATCCCGCCACACATCCGCACGGCGCTCCGCCTCCGCGACCAGGGCTGTCGTTTTCCGGGGTGCGATCGACCGCCCGGGTGGACCGATGGCCACCACATCGTCCACTGGCCGGACGGCGGTCGAACTGAGCTCGACAACCTGGTCTCCCTGTGCCGGCCACACCACCGCCGCGTGCACGAGCAGGGGTGGCGCATCCACATCGTTAATGGAATCGCAGTGGTCGAGCCGCCGCCCTGACGAACGTCAGATACGAGGTCCGGCAGCGTTCTTCAGCGACGCGTCAACCGAACTTTCACATTCTTGGTCAGCCGACGGGGAGATTCGAACTCCCGGCCAATGGTTTACGAAACCATTGCTCTACCACTGAGCTACGTCGGCGTGTCAAGGGTTTTCGCACTTCGGCGGCCCGTCGTACCCCGGTCGCGCCCGAGGGATTCGAGCCGCGGATCCCGGCTACGTCCCTGGCAATGGTACCCCGGGGAACCTGTAAGGCCGTGGGCACCGGGCCGAGGAGCAGGCGCCTTACGATCTCGCGTCAGGAAGCCGCGGGAATGTCCTTGACGACGATCGGGAGCGGTGGTCCCGCTGCCGGACGTGCGCGTCCCCGTGTGCCCCCGGAGCGGACCGTCCGCATCGGGGCCGCTCGCACGACGCAGTTCCGCCCCGCCGCCTTGGCTGCGTACAGCGCACGATCTGCCGCGGCGACCAGGGTCTTGGCGTCGATCGCATCGCTCGGGATGGCGGCGACACCAAGCGACGCTGTCACCGTTGCGGAGCCTCGGTGACCGGCAAAGCGGGTGGCAATCCCCTCGCGTAGCCGCTCGGCGACGACCGCGGCAGCAGCCGCATCGGTTTCCCGGAGGAGCACGCAGAATTCCTCACCACCGTACCGGTACGCCGTATCCGTCTCGCGCAGCGACCCGCTGAAGGCATCCCCGAACTCGGACAGGATCTCGTCGCCCGCCTGATGACCATGGACGTCATTGACCATCTTGAAATGGTCGACGTCGAGCATGATGCAGGCGATCGGACGGTTGTAGCGAAGGCTTCTGGCGACCTCGAGGTCGAGATCCAACTCCAACCGGCGTCGATTGGGAAGGTGCGTCAGCGCGTCGGTGTGGCTCAGTTCATCGGCGCTCTGATGGAACCGCGCCGCCTCGATTGCCGTGGCTGCCTGCCCAGCGAGGCTGTGCATCACGTCGACGCTGCTCTCGTCGAGCGCGGCCGGGTCGGCGGAGGTGAGTTCGAGGACGCCGACGATTCGCGCTCCCACAATCATCGGCACCGCGAGTGCCGCAATCCTGGTTCCAGCGCGATACTCGGTGGCCAGTGAGCCGGTCCTCAGGGTCGCCAGCATGCGCCCGAACTGTCCAGCTCTTCCGACGAGTCCCTCGCCCAGCTGCAGTGAGACATCGAGGCTCGTCTGGCCGTGGTCAAGCTCGGTGTCGTGCACCACGTTGAGCTCATGCCGGTCTGCGTTGATGATCCACATCCGCGCGGCGCCGAAGCCGCTGATGGTGAGCGCTGCCTTAGCCACCGCCTCCGCCACGTATCGGAGGCTCAGGCTGCCCGAGATCTCTCGGCCGACGTTGACGATGAGCCCGAGCCGTCGCGCCTGTGAGCGGGCCTCAGCTTCAAGGCCAACCATGCGAGATCGTTCTTCCACAAGCGTCAAGGTCATCCGTCCGAGCTCGTCGGCGACCTCCCGCAGTTCAGGAGGCCCGACACCTGCCGGCCGAGCCGAGAGGTCGCCGGAGCTGACCTTTTGCATGGTCGTGAGCAGGTCGTTGATGGGCGTCACGATGGAGGCACGCAGCGCTCGATGCTGCCGGCGAGCGACGACGATGGTGAACACGAGCATTCCGAAGGACACGGCCAGCGCGACGAGCACCACGTTGTGCTCGGCGGTCTGCTCGCCCGCGATGTCCGAGTTGACATCGGCGGTCAGGTCGTCGCTCGCTGCTCGGTACCCGTCGAAGAGCGCCTTGCCGGTCAACAGAAAGCTATCGCGCTGGGTCAGACCGGTGACAGCACGCTCGATGGACAGCGCCGGTGCTGCCCACTCACTCAGCCAGCGCTGCTGGGCGACGCGCATTGTGATGATCTCATCGACGAGATCGGTTCGCGTCGCGAGGCTGATCGATGCGTTATCGCCTGCGAGGATCTCCGTCTGCCCGGCGTAGTACGGGGCCAGGAACGCCTGATCGCCGCCGTCCAGATATCCGCGAAGCCCGCTCTCCTCGTCGAGCATGCCGTTTTGCACCTCGTTGACGCCGTCGCGGCCACTGATCAGTGCGTTGACCGACGGCTCGAAGTGTCCGAGGAAAGCGGCAAAGCAGGCGCCGGTAACCAGGAGGGTTGCAATGATCAGGACCGCCACTGCGATGAACGCCCGCCCTAGCCGTTGCGTAAGGCTCCGATCCGAGCCTGCCCGTGCCTTCGCCTGCATGTTGTGAGGGTGCTCGGTTATCGCGTTGGGAACTGGGATCGCGCTACTCCGTCACCACCTTGGTCATCTCGCGCAGGCGCCCGTCATGGCGCCAGCGCCGTTCGGGGCACCGGGACAACCGCGGCCGGCGGCCGATCTACTCCTGCGCTGGCCCGAAACTGACGAGCGGCCCTCGCGACCAGCGCGCCGGACGATCCAGAAATCGGCTGATCGCTGCCACCTCGCGGCCGATGGCGGGATCGGCGCGGGGGCTGATCCGAACGAACGGCATGACCTTGATGTCGAGCCCGCCTTTGACCTGGTCCATGCGCCAGCCGCCGGCGATCCAGCCGTCGACGCATATCACCGGACGGATCCAGCCACCACCGCCGTCGTGGATCCACGCCTCTGCGTCGGCATCACCGAGATGCTCGCGACGGCGGTAGCCGAGCAGAAACGTATCGAAGTGGCCGAGGAGGCGGACGTTCGGGCGAGCGATGTCTCCGACGCCGGCAGCCGCTCCGAGCGTATAGAGGCCGCGGATCGATCCTGGGAACTCGACCAGCTCGGAGCCGATCGCCGCCATCGCCGCGCGGATCATCGGCTGCCGCAAGCCCGACCAGGCGGCGAAGTGTGCGGCGCCGGCGGGGCCGTAGGCAGCGAAGTAGCGTCGCGCCAGCTCGGCGAGGGCAGCCTCTCCAGTCGGGCCGTCCGACCTGGGCACCCAGTCGTCGAGGAGCACGAAGCTGTCGTCACGACCCATGCGCGGACCGGAACAGACCACCCCGAGTGCCGCCGCGTGATAGAGCAGGTGGACCAGCGACTGTCCGACCGGTTCCTCGAGCACGCCTGCACTCACCATCCGCTCGCGGATCTGACGCCGCGCCATCGGGCCGTCGGCGAGTGCCGTACGAAGCACCTGCACCCCGCGCTCACAGGTCGCGTCGTCGAGACCGAGGTTTCTCCGTCGAGTGGCGCCGAACTGGAGGAGCGCAGGGCCGAAGACGTCCATGAGCCAGCGCACGTCGTCCGCAGCGCACAGGTGCAACGTCCCGCGCATCAACCAGGTGCGCACGACCGAGCGCTCCTCCTCGAAGGCACGATCCACCGCAGCGGCCGTGAGCCCGACGCTTCGGACTCGCACCTGGTGACGAGCCGCATCGAAGGCCTGCGCCTGCAGGGCGCAGAGCGCGCGCGTCACCGCGGGGACGTCAGCGCTCAGCCGTGTGTCGTCGGTGAGGTGCTGCGAGCGCAGCCGGGACAGGCGGAGGTGAAGCAGCGTGGGGTCGGCCATCGTCGATCAGAAGTAGTCGGGCATCCAGGACAGTCCGCCGGCCACCAGGCCGTCCATCTCGGCCACCAGGGCAGCGTCGCCCTCGAGGAGCCCGAGCCGGACGGCGTCCTGCGCGCGCAGCGCACTCGAGTACCACGCCGAGAGCGCACCGATGCCGCACCGAATCGCACCGCTCCCGCCCTGGGTGACCCGAGCCGACCCTCCCTCGACCTCGAGCACCAGGCGCTCGACGCCGGTGACCGGGTCGGTCACCTCAAGCTCAACGCGACCGGCGGCGCGAGCGGGCCAGCCCCGCGCGGCCACCGCGGCTTCGACGTTGACGATGCGCTGCATCCAGCAGAGAAAGCCCTGCACCTCGAGGTTGCGATGCGGCTCGGCGAGCAGCCAGAGCAGCGGCGACACATCCACCAGTGCCGAGTGCACGAAAACGACATCGCTGCTCTGCGACTCCTGGCCGCCGAGGAAGCCGAGCAGGCCCCGCGTGGCATTAAGTGTCGTGGCGATGAACTCCTGCACCCGCAGGCGTATCCAGGTCCCAGGCTGACGCTCGGATTCGTAGCGCACGTAGCCGGTGAGCGTGTCTCCCTCGTACCAGCCGTATTCGAAGCGCGGTGTCGCACCGTCACCCGGGTCCCATTGCACGGAGAGGAACCAGTCGGGACGGTCGAGAGGACCATCCCAGCGAACCAGGTGCGCCCGGCGCAGGGCTTCGACAGCGGTGCGGTCGGGGTTGCTGCGGACCCTCCCGGAGCCTGAAAAGCCGGTCAGCGCGGCGGTCCGGACGATCTGCCGGAGCGTCTGTGAACACACTTCCCAGCCCCAGCGACGGTACAGGCGGACGGTCGCCCCGTGTAGAGGCGCGACCGCGGCCCCGCGCTCGCGGGCAAAGGCGATGCAGTCGCGCATCAGCGCCCCCCCCACGCCGCGGCGACGCCAGGCGGGATGTACCGCGACAGCGGTGAGCGCCTGCGCCGGAACCGATCGACCACCGAAGAACTGACCGACGGGCAGGAGCATGTAGCCGCCGACAATCTCTCCGTCCGTGTGGGCCAGCCGGAGCGGAGCGTGCGGCACGGCCGCGCTGAGCCAGCGCATGTTGGCCGCGGCGTCTCCCGCAAACGACTCCGCGTCCACCTCGGCAAAGCGTCGAACCTCGGCGTCGCCCTGCGCGTCGCGGATCTCGATCTCGGTCTGTCCTGGCTCCATGAGCGCCCGAGTGTACTCGCGGGTCCGCATGACATCTGCGTTTGGGCGGGGCATGGAGTCGGGATACCCTTTGTGTCATGGACACGTTCGCCGCCCCTTTCGCGCCTGATCCAGGCCGCCTCGACGCGTACGACCACGCGTCGGTCGAGGCACGCTGGCGCCGCATCTGGGATGAGCGCGGCGACTACCGAACCCAGCTCGACGATCCCGACCGGCCCTTCTACAACCTCATGATGTTCCCGTACCCGTCGGCCGAGGGGCTGCACGTCGGGCACATCATCCCGTTCGCGGGCGGCGACATCTATGGCCGCTGGCGTCGCCTCATGGGCGACACCGTGTTCGAGCCGATGGGGTTCGACGCCTTCGGTATCCACTCCGAGAACTACGCGATGAAGATCGGCGAGCATCCCGCGGTCGTCATGCGCCGTGCCGTCCAGAACTTCCGCGAGAACCAGCTTTCACGGATCGGCTCGATGTTCGACTGGAGCCATCAGGTGAACACTGCCGACCCCTCCTACTACCGCTGGACCCAATGGCTTTTCGTTCGCCTCTTCAACGCGGGGCTCGCTGAGTGGCGCGAGGGAGCGGTCAACTGGTGCCCTTCGTGCCTCACGGTGCTGGCCGACGAGCAGGTGGAGCAGGGGCGCTGCGAGCGCTGTCACGCAGTCGTGCAGACCCGCTATCTCCGCCAGTGGTGGATCAAGATCACGCGCTACGCGCAGCAGATGCTCGACGCGCTGGACACGCTCGACTGGTCGGAGTCAACGAAGACGATGCAGCGCAACTGGATCGGGCGCAGCGAGGGAGCGACCATCCTGTTCGACCTCGCCGGCTGCCGGCGCAAGGACGTCACCGTGTACACCACGCGTCCGGACACGCTCTTCGGCGCCACGTTCCTGGTGATCGGCGCAGACCACCCGGAGTTGGAGGACTTCGTGCCTCCGGAGCGCATGGGCGCGGTCAACGCCTGGCGGAACAAGTTCCCGCCGACGGCGGCCGAGCCGGACTTCTCCATCGGGATGGAGCTCGGGTCATACGCGATCCACCCGCTCAGCGGAGCGCGCCTTCCAGTGTGGGCGGCCCCGTATGTGCTTGGCGGTTACGGAACCGGCGCGATCATGGCGGTGCCGGGACACGACGCACGCGACTGGGCGTTCGCGCGCGCGCACTCGCTTCCGATCGTCGAGGTGATCAGCGGCGGCGACGTCGATGAGGCCCCGTACAGCGGCTCGGGCACGATGGTCAACAGCGGCGAGTTCAACGGCCTCGCATCCGATGAGGGCAGGCGGCGCATCGTCGAGCGTCTTCACGGGTTGCGTCGCGGTGAGCCCAGTGTGCAGTACAAGCTTCGCGACTGGCTCATCTCGCGTCAGCGGTACTGGGGGCCGCCGATCCCGATCATCCACTGCCCCAAGGACGGACCGGTCGCGGTGCCGGAGGAGGATCTCCCGGTGCTGCTGCCCGAAGTCGAGGACTTCCGTCCGCGGGGCACCGGCCTCTCGCCGCTCGCGACGGTGGAGGAGTGGGTCAACGTCCCGTGCCCAAAGTGCGGCGAGCCGGCCCGTCGCGAGACCGACGTGAGCGACACGTTCCTCGACTCCGCCTGGTACCACCTCCGCTATCCGTCGACCGACTTCGACGATGTGCCTTTCGACAAGGAGCGGACCGACACCTGGCTCCCGGTCGACATGTACATCGGTGGCAACGAACACGCGGTTCGCCATCTCCTCTATGCCCGCTTTGTAATGCGCGCGCTCCACGAGATGGGTCTCGTGCCTGCCCCGGAGCCGTATACCCGCTTCCGCGCCCACGGCATGATCATCATGGACGGGGCCAAGATGTCGAAGAGCCGGGGCAACGTCCTCAACCCCGACGAGTACATCGAGCGCTACGGGGCGGACACGGTGCGTCTCTTCATGATGTACCTCGGCCCGTACACGCTCGGCGGCGACTTCCGCGACAAGGGCATCGCAGGGATGACGCGGTTCATCAACCGGACGTGGCGTGCGACCCAGCTCGCGACGGGCGCCGACGCCGGCGACGAGGTGCGGGAGCGACGACGCCATCGCCTCATCAAGCAGGTCGAGGACGACATCGCCGAGCTTCGCTACAACACCGCCATCGCGTACCTGATGGAGTTCGCTCGCGCGCTCGACCACGAGTGCTCGGAGGGAAGCGCACGGCGCGTCGACGCCGAGACCCTGTTGAAGTTGCTCGCGCCCTTCGCGCCGTTCGTCACCGAGGAGCTCTGGGACCGCACCGGGCACCAGGACTCGGTCCACGAGCGTGGAACCTGGCCCGTCTACGACGCCGGGCTCGCCGCTCCCCAGCGGGCGAGCATCGCGATCACCGTCAACGGCAAACGCCGTGGTGAGTTCGAGGTCGACGCAGGAACGACAGAGGCCGACCTCAGCGAGCGGGCGCTCGCCAATCCGCGCGTAATGGAGCTGCTCAATGGACGCCCACCCCGCCAGGTGATCGCGGTGGTCGACCGCATCGTCAACATCGTCACCGCCTGACGTCGAGCCGCATCGGCGCGTGTTCGATGCCGTCCTCGACCCAGCGTTCGCCGCAGACCTCGAACCCAAAGCGCGCGTACCAGTCGACGAGATACGCCTGTGCGCTCAACATAATCGGCGGCCCTGACCGCTCGATCGCGCGCCTCACCAGCGCACCGGAATAACCCCGACCCCGCGCTGCGGCCAGGGTCGCCACGCGCCCGATGCGATGTCCACCGTCGCCCTCAGTCAGGAGCCGCAGCGTGCTGACCACGCGGCCGTCGCCGTCCTCTATCCACAGCTGCAACGTCTCCGCCTCGTCATCGCGAGCGTCGATGTCCGGATACGCGCAGTTCTGCTCCACGACGAAGACGTCCTGACGAAGCGCGAGGATACCGAGGAGCGTCCGAGGCGAGAGCTCGTCGAGATGCGCCTCGTGGACCTCGGGCACGCCGTCTCCTCGGCTACGCCGCTTGCGGTTCCACGACCGCCGTGCACGCCGAGCAACGGTGAGCCGCTTTGGGGATGACCGTCAGGCACTCGGGGCATGCGCGCGTGTCCGATTCCGCCGGTGCGGCAGAGCGCGCACGCGCCTGCAGGCGGTTGTACGGCATGACGAAGAAGAAATACACGCCTGCCGCGATGAACAGAAAAGCGAGGACCGCGGTGAGAAACGTGCCGTACTGGATGTTGCTGGCGTTGACGGTGAGGACCAGCTTGTCGAAGTTGGGCTTGCCGAATGGGATGGCGATGATGGGGTTGATGATATTGGCGACAAGCGCCGTGACCATGCCCCCGAACGCGCCGCCGATGACGAATGCGACCGCGAGCTGAACAACGTTGCCCTGGTTGAGAAAATCACGAAAGCCTTTCACGATGTCCTCCTCACATCACCGCGTCCTACCCGGCAGCTCAGCCTGCCGAAGGGCTCAGCATGGTGACACACACGCCCGTCCAGCAGCGCGTGCTTTCGATGTGATATCCGGCGGTGTCCGGCATTGGATCCCCGGGCTCGTACACGTACCAGACCGCACTCGACCCGGGCCGGGGCAACGCATGCAGGACGGCACCCGGGGGATACACCGCAGTGCCCCAGAACCACGGGACGTTCACCGCCAGGGAGCGGGTGTTGCCGGCGTTTGCGCCATCGCCGTAGTAGCGGACGAGCAGGTACTCGCTCGGATATGCGGCCACCAGGTCCCCGCGCGACACCTGACCGTCGACGGCTGCAAGTGCCATCGGCGTCTCGGGGTTGGTGACTGACAGGACCGTTGCAGCGGCGACCGCGGCGGTCACGGCGCCGGCGCCGGCGGCGACCCGGCGCCACGGCATGGTGGCTACACCCGCGCCGAGCAGCGCATATGCCGGCGCCCAGGCCGTGCTGAGGTACTTTCCGTCCTCGAGCGGGTGATAGAAGCTGGCGAGCAGCATCACGCCCACTCCAGCCACCACCGCGAGGCCGAGGAACGCGGCGGTGCCCGCGCCCGCGGCGGTGAGCCGTTTCCGGTTCACCAGAAGGGCGGCCAGCGCCAGGCACCCGGCAACGTCACCAGCCAGCTCGAGTGCACGGAGGAGCGCGAACCCGGTCACCCATGTGTTGAGCGGTGGACCGGTGAAGAACTGCTCCAGGCCGCCGAAGAGGCTGGTGACGCTCAGCGATGGCACCCAGAACGCGCCAGTGCTGTGGCTCAGCTGCGCGCGGGCAGCGATGATCCACGGGACCAGGCTCACGAGAGTCGCGAGACCGAGCGCGCCGACGATCACGATGGTCCGCAAACGTCGCCGGTGCAGCACCGCGACGATGATCACCTGCGCGAACACCGCGAAGAGTGCGAAGTACACCGTGTACACCGCGAGGATCGACGTCAACGCATACAGCGCCCAGCGCACCGCCGAAGGCCGTTCGAGCGCGCGCAGCAAACAGAGCGTCGACGCGAGCATGAGCGTCGTCGCGAGGATGTACATGCGCGCATCGAGCGAGGCCACCAACAGCGCCGGCGCGATGGCACCGATCACTGCTGACCAGACACCACCGGGGTCACCGGCGATACGCCGTCCGAGCGCTGCGAGCAACGGGATCGCCGCTGTTCCCAGCAACACCGGGAAGAGACGGAGCACGGCCGGGCTGGTCGACACCACCGCAAAGAGCCGCTCGACAAGGTAGAAGAGCGGCGGTGCGCTGTCATTGCGGACCACGTCGAGCATCGAGCCAAGGGGACGCTGCACCGCCAGGGCGGTGAATGCCTCGTCGCGCCAGAGCGGCTGATACGCCAGCAGGGCAAGCCGGGCGACCAGCCCAGCACCGGTGATCAGCCAGATCTTTCCCGCATATCCGCGCAGCATCGCTGCCACCATAGAGCCGCCGCGTCAGGGCAGGGTTGGAGCTCCCGGCTGCGGCACGACCTCGAAGACCACCGGGTTGCCGTATGGGTCGGTCGCGCCGACCCGGGCCTGCGCCGCGATGTTCGACCCGACCGCCGCCGCGATGTCGGCTCGCGATGAAGCGACGATGAGCGTGTACACGGCCGGGTTGGTGACCTTGGTCATCGGCGCGACGATGGTCGGCGGGCGCCCGGCGTCGAGGAACTGCACGTCCATAGCGTCGTAGCTGTCGAGGATGACGAGGGTCGAGGGGCCGCCGTCAGTCGGGTTGTTGACTGCGGCATCGGCCAGGGCGACATTGGCGAACGTGAACGCTGCATAGCGATCAGTGACCGGACGGTTGAGGTAGGTCACCGCCGATGCGATCCCCAGCCACGTGACCGCGATGGCGCAGACAGTCCAGCCCGTCTGGGTCACCGACCTCTGCGATCCACCGAAGCGTTGCGCCAGCCGCCGCGCAATGGCGATCGCCTCGACGCAGCCGAGGCCGATGCAGGCTGCGACGTAGGGCGCGAGGCCGAGCGACCGCAGGAAGTGAGGCGCGCCCCCCTCGTTGGCGATGAGCGGAGGGATCAGAAATACCGGCAGGCCAAGCAGGATCAGCGCATACCCGTGGTCGTCGCGCCGTCGCCAGCAATGCCAGATGCCGAGGAGAAAGGGCACGACCAGGATCGGACCGAGGAGCGGCAGCGCCGCCACGTCATGACGCGGGTTGGGATCTCCGATGACGAAGAACATGCCCAGGGTCTTGAGGATGTGCACCGGGTAGCTGTCCTGCGACATCGAGCCGCTGTTGAAGACCGAGACGAATGCCGCCCGGCCGAAGTAGCCCGAGAAGTCGGTGATGGCCGTGTACACCATCGGCGCCACGACCACGACGAAAGCGATCGTCGCCCAGCGCCAGGTGCCGCGGAGCGCCTGGAATCGCTCGGGCTGCCGGGCATGCATCCAGAGCAACCAGAGGATCACCAGCAGCGGCAGCAGCTTCAGAGGTTGGTACGTCCAGAACCCGAGTGCCGTGACAACCCCGGCGGCCACCGCGGTCCAGCGCGAGGGCCGGTCACCCCAGCGCAGCAGCACCGCCAGAGCTGCGGCGCCGACCAGCACGGTGAGGATGTTTCTGAACCCGTCACGAGAGATCGCGATCATCCACAGCGATCCCGCGGTCCAGGCCATGGCCATGAGCGCCGGCCCCCGGCCGAAGCGACGGACGGCGATATAGGTGGCGATGACCCCGGCGACGCCGACCGCCGCCGCGGTACCCCGGAGGGTCAGAACCGACGAGCCGAACACCTTGAAGACGGCTGCGACGATGTAGGCGTAGAGCGCCTCGCGTCCGCCATCGCTGTTGAAGAACACGGGGTGGTAGCCGGGGATGGTCAGAAGGCTCTGGGCGCTGAGACCCTCAGCCGCCTCGTCGGGGTAGAGCCCGCCTGGCTGAGTCTGGAGCGCCAGGAAGCGCGTCAGGATCGCGGCGAGAACGATCAGGACGGCGGCCGCAGCCTCTACTGCAGTCGCCGTCCCGAGGCGCCTGATGGCGCCGGTTATGCGGGTGATCCGGCCCCCGTCAATTCGAGGCTGGATCGGTGCAGCAGCGTCCTGGTGGCGGCGATACGGCACGCCAGCATCTCCAGAACGTCATCGAGCTGGTCCCGCAATACGGTTTCCAGCTCGATAGGGTGGTTGTCTATCTCCCGCAGCAGCGCCGACAGCCGGAGCGCCTTCTGGTCGATCTTCGCAACGACCTCCTGCGGGCCTGCCGTTGCGGTCAGGTGATTCAGCTCCATCCAGATCCTCCGTCTGCGGGGTGGGGATGCCTCAAGAGTAGGCACCTGGAAGGGCCTTGTCCAGCGACCGTTGCGTCGCAATCCAGCCCACACCAACTCTGGCGTGGCGCACAACGATAGCGCCCACCGCCCAAGCACTAAACTGGCCTCTGGCCGGTTCGACCGACCGGGCGCGGATGGCGGAATCGGTAGACGCGCGGGACTTAGGATCCCGTGGGGTGACCCGTCCGAGTTCGAGTCTCGGTCCGCGCACGGCGTCCACCCAGAAAGATGAGTACCCAGATGACCGACACCCAAGGCGAGAGTCCAACCGAGAGTCCCTCAATGACCGTCACCCTCGAGCGCAAGGCAGCCTCCCAGGTCGCCCTCCAGGTTGAGGCGACTGCAGGCGAGGTCGAGGCCGCCGTCCAGGCATCGCTCCGCCGTCTGGCCGGGCGCGTCCGCATTCCCGGATTCCGTCCGGGCAAGGCGCCGGCAGCGATGGTGGAGCGCGCCATCGGCTGGGAGACCATCCGGCACGAGACGGTCGATCACCTCGTGCCCGAGCTCTACCGGCGCGCCGTCGATGAGACCGGCGTGGAACCGGTGGGCGATCCTGAGCTGGACCTCGGCGAGCTCGAGCGCGATCAGCCGCTCAAGTTCACCGCGACCGTGACCGTGAAGCCGGAGGTTGACCTGCGCGATTACCTCACCCTGCGCGTCCCGATGGAGACCACTGAGATCACCGAGGAGAGCATCGACCAGGCGATCCTGGAGGCGCGCCGGCGTCACTCCGAGGTCGTCGATGTCGACCGCGCGGCTCAGGCGGGCGACGTCATCCGCTGCACGCTGGTGATGCGTCGCGGCGAGGAGGTCCTCACCGGCGGCGACGGCGAGGAGCGCGAGCTGGAGCTGGATCGCGAGATGGTGATCCCGGCGATCGTCGATGGTGTGATCGGGCTGACTGCGGGGGAGTCGCGCTCCTTCGAGACGACCCTGCCCCAGGACTACCGCCAGGAGGAGCTGCGCGGCGCGACCGTGACCATCGACGTCACCGTGCACGCCGTCCGCGAGCGCATCCTCCCGCCTGAGGACGACGCCCTTGCGGTGCTGGACCAGCACGGACCGACGCTCGAGGACCTTCGCGAGCACTACCGCGGCGCGCTCGCGGTCGAGGCTGCCGAGCAGGACCGCGAACGTCACGAAGGCGCCGCTCTCGAGGCGCTCCGCGACCACGTCAGGGTCGACGTTCCCGAGGCGATGATCGAGCGCGAGATCGAGCGCCAGCTGGCCGACCTCGAGTACCGGCTCGCCTCGCTCGGGCTGCCGCTCGATCGCTACATCGAGATGAGCGGGCAGACCATGGACGCCCTCCGCACCGAACGCCGCGAGCCGGCGGCCAGTCGGGTCCGCCTCGAGCTTGCGCTCGACGCCCTCGCCGCCGCAGAGGGAATCGAGGTCGACGAGAACCAGGTCGAGCGCGGGGCCCGGACGGTTGCCGAGGGCCGCAAGATCGACGCCGCCCAGCGCAGGCGCCTCGAGGATCTCGCCCGCCGGGATCTGCGCCGTCGCGCAGCCGGGCAACGCCTGCTGGAGATCGTCACGCCAGAGGACTCCAACTTCATCTCGACCTGAGGCGTGATCTGCGGCATGCGAGGGTACGCTGTCCGCGCATGCCTCAGCCGGTGATCAGCGTTCGCGATCTCGTCAAGACTTACGGGAAGGTCGAGGCGGTCCGCGGCATCGATCTCGAGGTCAGATCCGGCGAGATCTTCGGGTTCCTCGGGCCCAACGGCGCCGGGAAGTCCACCACGATCAGCATCCTCTGCACGCTCATCAGGCCGACCTCAGGTGTGGCTCAAGTCGCCGGCATCGACGTCCTCAAGGATCCCAGCGCGGTCCGAGCACGCATCGGCCTGGTCTTTCAAGACCCGTCGCTCGACGGCCAGCTCACCGGGCGCGAGAACCTCGACTTCCACGCCTACCTGTACGGTCTGCCCGCGTCGACGCGCAAGCAGCGCATCGACGATGCCCTGTCCATCGTGGAGCTGACCGACCGCGCGGACTCCACCGTGCTCACCTACTCGGGTGGGATGCGGCGACGACTGGAGATCGCACGTGGCATCCTCCACTACCCGCAGGTGCTGTTCCTCGACGAGCCGACCCTGGGTCTCGATCCCCAGACGCGCAACAAGATCTGGGACTACCTCCACTCGGTGCGGACTCGCGAGCACATCACCATCTTCATGACCACGCACTACATGGACGAGGCCGAGTTCTGCGACCGGATCGCGATCATCGACCAGGGCAAGATCGTCGCGCTCGGGACGCCTTCAGAGCTCAAGACCAAGGTCGGGGGTGACGTGGTCACCATCACAACCCCAGATACCGCCTTCGCGTCCGAAGAGATCCGCAGGGTGATGCAGCTCGAAGCGACGCAGGTCGACGGCACCCTTCTGGTCGAGGTCCCGGATTCGGCCTCGTTCATGCCACGTCTCTTCTCCGAGTTGAGCGTGCCGATCACCGCGGTGAGCGCCCGGCGTCCGAGCCTTGATGACGTCTTCCTCAAACTCACCGGTCGCGCCATTCGCGAGCAGGGCAACACATCGCTGGATACGATGCGAAACATGGGCCGCATATGGGGAGCTGGGCGCCGATGACTGAACAGGCGCTGACTGCTCCGACCCTTCCGCAGGCACGCGCCGTGAACATTCGCGGCGCCACGATGCGCGCGATCTACATCATCTGGAAGCGCGACCTCATCCGCTACTGGCGTGACCGTATGCGGGTGTTTGCATCGCTCGCCCAGCCGGTGCTCTTTCTGTTCGTCTTCGGGAGCGGACTGAGCTCGTCGTTGCGAGGCAGCACAGGCGGTTTCGGTGGCCCGGGATCATCACTGCAGTACGTGCAGTTCATCTTTCCCGGCATCATCGGAATGTCAGTCCTCTTCACGTCGATTTTCGGCGCGATG
This sequence comes from Candidatus Dormiibacterota bacterium, assembly GCA_003162415.1. Lineage (GTDB taxonomy): Bacteria > Chloroflexota > Dormibacteria > Aeolococcales > Aeolococcaceae > Palsa-851. The sequence continues at coordinate 575,440 of PMOL01000011.1, read as the reverse complement.
TCGATCGTCTGGGATCGCGAGTTCGGGTTCCTGAAAGAGGTGCTCGTCGCTCCGATCCATCGGTCCGCCGTGGCCATCGGCAAGACCCTCGGTGGCGCGACGCAGGCGATGTTCCAGGGCATCGTCATCCTCATTCTCGCCCCGCTTGTCGGCGTGAAATTGACGTTTCTCGGCGTCGCGGAACTGATCCCGATGATCTTCTTGTTCGCCTTCGCGCTGAGCGCACTCGGCGTTGCGGTGGCGGCTCGCATGCGCACCATGCAGGGGTTCCAGATGGTGATGAACTTTCTGATGATGCCCTTGTTCTTCCTCGCGGGTGCGCTCTTCCCTCTCGGTGGGAATCTGCCCGCGTGGCTCTCCGTGCTGACGCGTTTCGACCCCGCCAGCTACGGCATCGACGCGCTCCGGCGCACCGTGCTCACCGCGTCGGGGGTCCCCTCACGAGTCCTGGACACCCTTGGCCTCACCATCTTTGGTCACCCGCTCTCGGTGTGGCCGGAGGAGGCGGTGCTGGTCGCCTTCGGGGTCCTGATGATGAGCCTGGCGGTCTATGGATTCCGACAGCGCGACTAAAAAAGGCCACCTATAATGGAAAAGGTATGAATCCGACCAATCTGATCCCGTACGTCATCGAGACCACGAATCGGGGCGAACGCGGGATGGACATCTACTCGCGGTTGCTCAAAGACCGAATCATCTTCATCGGGACGCCGATCGATGACCAGGTGGCCAACGTCGTTATGGCGCAGTTGCTCTTCCTTGCCGGCGAGGATCCGGAGAAGGACATCTGGCTGTACATCAACTCCCCGGGAGGTTCGGTATATGCGGGCCTCGCAATCTACGACACGATGCAGTACGTCGAGCCGCGTGTCGGTACCATCTGCATGGGCATCGCCGCGTCGATGGCGGCGATCCTGCTCGCCGGCGGCGCAGCGGGCATGCGTCTCAGCCTCCCGAACACCCGCGTGCTGATCCATCAGCCGTCGGGCGGATTCAGCGGCCAGGCAACGGACATTCAGATCCATGCCCAGGAGATCCTTCGCGTCCGCCGCCGTCTCGATGAAATCCTCGCGCACCACAGCGGCAAGGCTATCGAGGTCGTGAACCACGACTCCGATCGCGACTTCTTCATGAGCGCGGAGGAGGCCAAGGAGTACGGCCTGATCGACGAGATCATCCAGGGGCGCATCAAGAGCGGTGGGTCGCCGAACGGCGAAGGAAGCAATGGTGGTCGGCCGCCCGGCGCCCCGCCTGAGGCGGAGACACCCCAGGCGGGTGGCGGCGCAACAGCTCACGCGTAACGGGAGACCGTACGGTCGTTGGTAGGAATGCAGACAATCCAAGGGGTATGCGGTGACTGAGCGCGACGACCGGCGGCGACACACGCGTTGTTCGTTCTGTGGCAAGGGACAGGAGCAGGTCCGCAAGCTCGTCGCAGGCCCTGGCGTGTACATCTGCGACCAGTGCATCGACCTGTGCCAGGAGGTCCTCGAAGAGGACAACCGGTCCACGACCACCAAGCGTGGCAAGCCTGGGACCATCCCGAACCCGCAGGTGATCGCCGCGTCGCTCGACCAGTACGTGATCGGGCAGGAGCACGCCAAGAAGGTGCTCTCGGTGGCGGTGTTCAATCACTACAAGCGCATCGCCCACGCCAAGACCAACAGCGACGTCGAGTTGCAGAAGTCCAACGTGCTGCTCGTCGGCCCCACGGGCTGTGGCAAGACCTTTCTCGCACAGACCCTCGCGCGCATCATCGACGTGCCCTTCAGCATCGCCGATGCCACCAGCCTCACCGAGGCAGGGTATGTCGGAGAGGACGTCGAGAACATCCTGCTCCGGCTCATCCAGGCCGCTGACTTCGATATCGCGCGCGCTGAGCGCGGCATCATCTACATCGACGANNGACGAGATCGACAAGATCGCGCGCAAGAGTGACAACCCCTCGATCACGCGCGACGTGAGCGGTGAGGGTGTCCAGCAGGCGCTGCTGAAGATCCTCGAGGGCACGGTTGCCAACGTGCCACCGCAGGGCGGTCGCAAGCATCCGCACCAGGATTTCATCCAGATCAACACGACCAACATCCTGTTCATCTGCGGGGGCGCCTTCGACGGCCTCGAGAAGATCATCGAGCACCGTCTCGGCAAGCGGGTGATCGGCTTCAACAGCAAGCCTCGCGGGACCCGGACCAAGGAGACCACCAAGATGCTCCGCGAGCTGCAGGCGCAGGATCTGCTGAAGTACGGGTTGATCCCCGAGTTCGTCGGCCGGCTCCCGATCACGGTGGCGCTGGACTACCTCGATGAGGAGGACATCATTCGCATCCTCACCGAGCCGAAGAATGCTTTCGTCAAGCAGTACCAGAAGTTCTTCGCCCTCGACGATGTCGAGCTGGTGTTCCACGAGGGTGCGCTGCGCGCAATCGCCGAGCGGGCGCTGGCGCGGGGCACGGGTGCTCGCGGACTGAAGTCGATCATCGAGGACGTGCTGCTCAACAGCATGTTCGAGGTGCCGAGCCGCCCTGACATCAAGCGCTGCGTCATCACCGAGCAGGCAATTCTCGAAGGTGTCGAACCGCTGCTGCTCACTGAGGAGCCCGAGCGTCGCGTCGGGGCGACCGAGGAGGCGGCGCAGGGGCGTACGGCCTGAGCATGAGTCGCCGGGCCGTGGCATGGGCTGCGGCCGCCGTGGTGGTCTTCTTCGCGGTGACCCTGATCACGCTGACGCACGTCATCAGCAACAGCGCGTCGGGTTGCGCGATCGCGGCGCCTGCACCGAGCCTGCCTGCCGCGCTGCGTTCGCTCGGTGGCTTTGACCAGTCATTCGATGCGAGCAATCCCACTGAGCTGGTGCAGGTGGGCCAGAACGCGGCGGCCGCGGTGATCCCGAACCTCGACGGCGCGATCGCGCAGCGGCCGGTGAACGTGGCCGCGGCGATCACGGGGCAACCGGCGGCGGTGGTGGTGCCGCTCACCGCCCAGGCGGCGCCGGCGGGGGGCACGCGTCTGGTCGGACTGGTGTCGTTCTACGTGGGCTGCGGCGGGCGCGCGTACTTCGGATCGGTCGCGAACGTCGCGTCGCCGGGACCGTCGACGGCGATCGCGTTCCCCACGGTGGGGGAGAGCGCAGCCGCGCAGCAGCTCGCCACCTCGACGCCACAACTCGCCTACACGACTTCGCCATTCATGCCCGAATGGCGCAATGCGCAATCCGGCGCGACCATCTCGGCGGGCGAGTGACACCCGGCCGCCCCATATACTCAATCGCCCAATGAACACGAATTTCGACTGGTCCAGCGTCGAACCGAAATGGCGCGAGCGCTGGAGCGAGCTCCGGGTCGGACATGCCGATGTCACCAGTACCAAGCCCGCATTCGTCATCGCGCTGCCGCCACCGAACATCACCGGTGTGCTGCACATGGGGCACGCATCGACGTTCTCCATCCAGGACACCGTGTGTCGCGAGCGGCGCATGCGCGGTTACGCGGTCGAATGGGCTCCGGGGACGGATCACGCGGCGATCGCCACCCAGAACGTCATCGAGCGTCAACTCGCTGAGGAGGGTCTGACCAAGGAGGCCTTGGGGAGGGCTGCCTTTCAGTCGCGCGTCGACGCCTGGTACGAGGAATACGGCGGACGCATCATCGAACAGATGCGACGGATGGGATACACGTGCGATTGGGAGCGTTTGCGTTTCACGCTCGACGACCAGTACGTGCACGCCATCCGGCTCGTGTTCAAGACGCTCTTCGACGAGGGGCTCGTCTATCGCGGTCCGCGAATCGTCAATTGGTGTCCCTACTGCCGCTCGGCGATCAGCGACGAGGAGATCGACTGGCAGGAGCAGACCGACACGCTCTACTACCTCAAGTATCCGGTCGAAGGTGGCAAGAGCATCACGGTCGCGACGGTGCGCCCGGAGACGATGCTCGGTGACACGGGGGTCGCAGTCGCACCTGGTGACCCGCGCTACGCGTCGCTCATCGGCAAGCACGTGACGCTGCCGCTCACCTGGCGGGTCGTGCCGATCTTTGCCGATGAAGCGGTGCGTCCCGAGTTCGGCACCGGTGCGCTCAAGGTGACGCCGGGCCACGATCCGACCGACTACGAGATCGGGGCGCGTCATTCTCTGCCCATCGTCAATGTGATCGCGCTCGATGGAACCATGGACGTGCCGTCGCTTCCCCAATTTCATGGCATGCCGGTCGAAGAGGCGCGCACGGCCGTGGCCGATGCGCTTCGCGCGCTGGGTGTGCTTGTCAAGGAGGAGCCGTATACACACGAGGTCGGCCACTGCGACCGCAGCGGCACCGTGCTCGAGCCACTGGTCAGCGAGCAGTGGTGGGTCCGCATGGCATCGCTTGCAGCTCCGGGGATCGGCGCCGTGGAAAGTGGTGAGATCACGTTCCACCCCGCCCGATATACCGATGTCTACCTGCACTGGATGCGGAATCTCAAGGACTGGTGCATCAGCAGGCAGATCTGGCTGGGACACGCGATTCCGGTGTCGACGTGTGGCAATGGACATCGCTTCGCGTGGATCGACCCACCGACCAGGTGCCCAGACTGCGGCGACACTGCACTCACCAACGACCCCGATGTGCTCGACACTTGGTTCAGCAGTGGTCTCTGGCCGTTTGCCATCTTCGGATGGCCCGACCAGACACCGGATCTTGAGAAGTTCTACCCGACCGACCTGCTGGTCACGGGGCGCGACATCATCTTTCTCTGGGTTGCGCGAATGATCATGAACGGCATCAAGTTCACCGGTCGCAATCCCTTCACCGACGTGCTGATCACGAGCACCATCCAGGCGACCGACGGCTCCCGCATGAGCAAGTCGAAGGGCAACACGGTCGACCCACTCGACCTCGCCGATAAATACGGCGCCGACGCGGTGCGCGCGTGGGCAGCGGCGGTGTCAACCAGCGTCCAGGACATGCGCTTCGATGAGGATCGGATCGCCTCGTACCAGCGGTTTGCCAACAAGCTTTGGCAGGTGACCAGCGGATTCCTCGTCGCCAAGGTCGGCAACGGGTCGATCGCCGATCTCGACGTCCATCCCCCCAAGCCGGAAACGTTGCGTCCCGAGGATCGCTGGATGTTCGCCGAGCTCGCCGCGGCGGTGCGTGCATGCGACGCCGGGTTCTCCGCGTATCGATTCCACGAGGCAGTCGACGCGCTGTACGACACCACCTGGCATTCGTTCTGCGACTGGTACGTCGAGATCATCAAGTTGCGCCTCGCCGACGCCGGCGACCACGAGTCGCGTCGCGCCGCGGTCTGGACGGCGGTCACGACACTGGACGTACTGCTGCGGCTGCTCCATCCGTTCATGCCTTTTGTGACCGAAGAGTGCGCACAGCAGCTGCCCAACGCGGCGCCGACGCTCCAGCAGCGGCCCTGGCCAGAGCAGGATCCGATCTGGACCGAGGCGGCAACCACCTCGGCTCACGGCGAGATCGCCGAGGCGATCGAGCTGGTGAAACGCATCCGGGCGCTGGGACACGGCCAGAAGGTCCCGCGCGGCGCCCGCGACCGGATTCGCATCGCTGTTCGCGACGGTGAAGGCCGGGGCATCAGCAAGCACGTCAGCCGCCTCATCGGAGGCCTGGTCCCGGCGACGGTCGTCGACAGCCACGAGCGGGGCGTCGATCCAGCTGTCGTGGTTTCGGGTAGTCTCCACGCCGAGGTGGTGATCGCCGACACCGCCGCCGACGCCAGTGCGACCGCACGTCAGATCGGCCTGCTCGAGGCAAATGTGTCGCGGCTTCAGGCACAGCTCGCGAACCCGGCGTTCGTGAACGGGGCACCTGCCCAGGTGGTCGACGAGACGCGCCGCCGGCTCGCCGAGGCCCAGGCACAACTGGATCTGCTGCGCCGTCGTCCGGCAGGAGGAGGCACCGATGCTGCTGTTTGACCTGGGAACCCTGCTCACTGCAGTGGTGGCCATCGTCATCGTCTACGTGGTGGTGCTCTGGCTGGCTCTCGCCTTCTACGTGGTCCGCGACGCCCGCAGGCGCACGACCTCGCCCGGCTTCACGCTCTTCGCGATGCTGCTCGGCTTCGCGCCGCCATTCCTTGGAGCCCTCATTTACTTCATGGTGCGGCCGCCGATGACGATGGAGCAGGTTCGGTCCCTCGCCATCGAGGAGCAGGTGCTGCTCGAGCCGCCCGTCGAGGGGATCCCGACCCGGCCCTGCCCGACGTGCGGACGGGAGATCGAGCAGGAATTCATCCTCTGCCCGTACTGCAGGACGCAGTTCGCCCGGCGGTGCACCGGCTGCGATCGCAGCCTGAGGCTGGGCTGGGGCGTCTGCCCCTATTGCGCCACCGAGGTCGGAGCGCCGGCGCTGGCCCGAACCGGGAGGTAGCGTCACGATGCTGGGCGGTGGGCTCCAGCTGGCGCTCATACCCGCCCCGTTGATAGCGGCGGCGCTCGTCGTCTTCGCGCTCACGCCGCGGCAGGCCCGCGCAGCTCGCACCGTTGCTGGTGCGGGAATCGCCGCGACGATCGCCCTGCTCGCCGTGGAGGCGGTGTTTCTCAACGGAAGCGGCCGTATCGAGACGTCGCTCGGGACCCCGGTCGCGGGAATCACCTACCTGCTCCGTCTCGATCTTCCCGGCGCGACCCTGGGGCTTGCCGCTGCGGCAGCAAGCCTTCTGCTGCTGCTCGAACGCGATCGCCAGACCCGCGAAGTGGCCGCCCTCCTTGTCTGCGTGACCGGCACCACCCTGGCGGTCCTTGCGGGCAACGTCGTCATGCTCGTGGGCGGGATCGAGATCGCCGGTGTCGGGACGCTGCTGATCACCAGCGCCGCGCGAGGGCGGCCTGGACGAGGCGGGCTGGTGGCGATCGGCATCGAGCACCTCGCGTCACTCGGCCTCCTTGTCGCCGGCGTCCAGCTCCTGAGCGTTGCTGGCACCACCGATTTCGCTGTGATCCCCGCCGGGGCGATGGGCGCGACTGTGGCCGGGCCGTGGGCTGCCGCCGGGGTCGTGCGCCTGCTGTCGCCGGCGTTCGTGCCGATTCGAGGAAGCCGGACTTCGACCGCCGCATGGGCAACCACCGGAGCGATCCCATGCGGCGCGATCGTCATCCTGCGGCTGCGCGAAGCCGCCGCCGGCCCACTTCCGGAACAGATCACGATCGCGCTGGCGACTTTCGGCGGCGTGGCGGCGCTCGTGGCGGTGGCGGTCGCCATGCGACACGCGAGGCTGCCAGTGCTCGCCGGCAGGGCGCTCTGTGTCGTGGCCGCCGCGCCGGTGGTGGCGCTGATCGGTATAGCCGGACCAGCGGCGGGTGCTGCGATCGCCGCCGGCGTCTGCTCCCTGATGCTGGTGACGGCATTGACGCCCGCGTGGGAGCAGATCGGGCGGGGACGCGGTGGGACCGCACTTGCCGCGCTCGCTCTCGGGGCCGCGGGGTCGCTGCCGATCGGGTTCGGCATTACCGCGCTGATCCTCGAGCTGTCCGCAACCGTCTCGATTGGACGGCCCGCCGCCGCGCTGCTCGCTGCGCTCGGCGTCTCCGGCTGCCTCGGGGCCGCCGCCGCAGTCCGGGCCGCCGCGCGCATCGTCACTCGGCGGGACGACGAGCCCCGCGCCCGCTATCCGTCGGTGCTCGCCACCGCGGCCGCTGTCGTGTCGGTGGTCGCCGCAGTGGTGCCCGGCACGGTTGCCACCTCGGTGCTCGCATCGCTCAGCTCGGGCGGCCTGACCGAGCCGATCGGTGCGGCGGCGATCCGCGCCACCGCGGGCGACTGGGCGGGTGGCTACATCCTGGTCGCGTTCGTCATCGTCGCCGCCGGCGCCTGGGCATTCGCGACGCTCATGGGTTGGGCGCTGGTGACGCCGCCGCCTCCGGACGTTGGGCCGAGGTCGGCGCCGCGCGCCGTTCGACTCAGGGTCGTCCGCAGTCTCCGGCCCCTCGCCATTCGGGGCAACGCGTTCCTGCACCAGACCGACGACTGGTTGGTGGTGCAGCCCCAGCTGCTCGTGGTCCTCGGGGGAGCCATCGCCATGATCCTGCTGGTCCAGCTGATCCACTGATGGGTGTTTCCGCACCGCTGCTCTCCATCGCGGGCGTGATCGCCGCGGTGGTGGCGATCATGGTGGACGGCCGGCGCGCGGTCGCGATCGCGGCCGTCCTCCTCGCTGCTGGACTGGCCCCGAGCGCTGCTACCTTCGGTGGCGCGCCCGGCGTGGCGGTGCTCGCCGGGTGCGCCGTCGCCGCGGTGCTCCTCGCCTGGGCCGGCTGGCTGGGTGGACGCATCCTTCCCTGGCTTTCCGGGCTCGACCCGATGATTCCGGCGTTCGCTCCGCCGGACCGGCTGTTCGGCCCACGGAGCGCCCGCGCCTTCGGAGCGGCGGCCGCGATCCCGGTTGCCTCCTGGGTGAGCTTCAACGTCCCGGTCGGCCAGGTGACCGTGTCCGAGGGGTTGCTCTTCCCGATCGCCTATGCGTGGGTGTGCGGCGTCGTGCGCCTGCTGGTGGCACGCACTGTTGAGGACCTGGCGGTGGGGGTGGCGATGATCGGCATCGCGACCGGGACCGCCTGGCTGCTGCGCAGCGGCACCGATTCGTTCGGCGGAGCGGTGCTGGCGTGCACCGTCGCTCCACTCGCGGCCTTCCTCGCCGGATGGCTCAACGGCAGAAGCTCGCGACGCGCCCGTCCCCTTATCGAAGCTGAAGCGTGAACCCGCTGGTCATCGCCGCGGGCTGGCTGGTGCTCGGTCTCGTCGCGTCCGCAGTCCTCCGCCGCCGAACAGCGAGGCTGGTCGCGATCGTCCCCCTGGTGGGAGCGGGGTTGACCTTTCTGGCGGCCAGGTCATCCACGGCCGCGGTGCCGCTGGGCGGTCTCAGCGCGATTACCGGCCTCGACCGAGCCGGCCAGGGGGTCCTGATCGCCGCCGCGCTGTCGATGGTCCTCGTGATCCTGCTCCAACCCTCGATCGACCCGGCGCTGGGGCGGAGCATCGGTGTCGTCGGCGCGGCGGCAACCGTCGCGATGTCGAGCAGCAACCCGCTGGTCACCGGTCTCGTCCTGAGTGCGGCGGTCGCAACCCTGGTCCTGCGCTGGATCGCGCAGTGCCCGGGGAGGGTGACGCTCGCGGCCGGCCGCGTCGCCGGAGCCGGCACCGCGGCGATCGTGGCGGCTTCACCGTTGCTGCCGCTGACCGGGTTCACCACGGGGGATCGCCCCGTCGTGGTCGCGGCCCTGCTCGCGACCGGGGTTGCCGCGCTCCTCGCCGTCTATCCGCTCGGCGGCTGGGCGGCTGGGGTCATCCGGACGCTCCGGCCCATCGAGATCGCGCCCTGGATGATCCTGCTGGTGCCGGTGGTCCTGATCATCGCGGAGCGGATTCCCGGCGGAGTCCTCGGCACAGGGACCCCCGTCTTCGAGCATGTTCTTCTGGTCGTGGGCCTCGGCAGTGCCGTGTGGGGCGGGATATGGGCCGTTCGCGGCCCCGACACGATGCGCTATGGGCGCGTGTTCATGGCGGACATCGCGCTCTGCGTCGCCGCCGTCGAGAGAGCCTCGGTCTCGCCAGCGATAACCGGCGCACTGGTCATCCTCGTGACCCATCTCACCCTCGCGCCCATCCTGCTTCGATCTCGAGGTTCCGAGCTGGTCTGGCCGCGGCGAGCGGCCTGGGCACTGCTCAGCGGCGTCCCGCCGTCGCCGGCCTTCTGGGGCCGCCTGCTGCTTCTCGAGGCGCTCGCCGCCGGTAACGTCGGCTCAACCATTGCAGCGGTGATCGCGATCGGCGCGATCTTCATCGCGGCAGTCCTGGCTTGTGCGCCCCGGCCCCGGCCGGTGAGGACGCCCGCCGTGCCTGAGCGCCGGGCCCGGCCCCGGCCGGTGAAGATGCCCGCATTGCCTGAGCGCCTGTCCAATCTGGCCGCCTGGCTGCTGGTCGCCCTGGGCATCGCGATCGGCCTCGCGCCGCAGTCCCTCGCCGGGTTTGTGTTCGGACACTGACGAGGTGGACCCACTCGGCCTGCTCCTCGAAATCGTCGCACTCGCCGTCTATCCCGGAGGGCTCTTCCTCGGGGCGCTCGCCTGGATCACCTGGCGCGGAGCCGGGTTGCCCCGCGGCGGCCCGCCGGACGCCCGGGGACTGGCCGCAATCGGCGCCGCGATCGTGGCCGCGGCGATGGCGCCCTTGCCGGGGACACCGGCAGCTTCGCTTCCTCCCCCGGGAGGAGCGACGCCAAACCTGGTCGCGGCCGTCCTCGTCGTCGCCGCCGCCGGGTCGCTGGTTGCACCCGATCCCTGGTCACGATCGCGGCGCGCCCTGGTGGCCCTCGGTGGGATCTCGATCGTCCTGCTCGGTCTGGTTGCGGCCTCCTTCTCGACCACCGACATCTCCGGGGCGGCCGGGGCCACGAACGCGGTCGCCCGAATCCTCGCCGTCGCCGGCGTGCTGGTTGCTCTCCCGATCGTGGTCAAACCCCACGCAGCCATCGCGTCGCTGGGAGCGCGCTCGATGGTGATCGCGGCATCGCTCATGGTGGCGCTGGCCATCGTCATCCCTCCCGCGCAGCGGTGGCCGGTGGCGCCTCTCTGCGTGGTCGGGCTGGTTGCGGCCGTGGGTCTCTATGCGGTGCTCCTCAGGCTCGGACGAGCCGCCACCCGGCGGGAGCATCCTTCACTTGTGGTCGTCGCTCTCATGTGCTCGATCGCGGCATCGGTGACGGCGGTGATCGCCGGGCGCCCATAAAGCGTTGTGCGCGAACGCCGACTTCATCAACTGGGCATCGCGTCGCGGTGCTAGCATGGAACGTGAGTTGGCGCGAGATTTCGATGCGGCCGTTGCTCACGTGAACGCCACGTGATTGGAATCGTCCTCGCGTCCCGGTCGCCTCGCCGGCGCGAGCTGCTGACCCGGGCGGGGATCCGTTTCCGGATCATGGAGCCTCCCGAGGACGTTGCCCTTCCGGCCGGTGTCAGCGCGGAGCTCGCGGTGCAACTGGTCGCCCGGCAGAAGGCCGTGGCGGTGAGCAAGCTCGTTCCCGCCGGCACCTACGTGCTCAGTGCTGACACGATCGTGGTGGGTCCTCGCGGCCCGCTCGGCAAGCCGCGCACGCCGGAGATGGCGCGCGAGATGCTGAACGATCTGCGTGGCAGGCGTCACACGGTGCTTACCGGTGTGTGCGCGATGTGCACCGAGAGTGACCATGAGGCACTCGGGGTGAGCCGATCCGCCGTCAAGTTCTGCGACTTCACGGATGACGCCCTCGACATGTACGTCGCCTCGGGCGAGCCGCTCGATCGCGCCGGCGCCTACGCGATCCAGGGGGGCGGCTCGGACTTCGTTGAAGCGGTGGCCGGCCGGATCGACACCGTGATCGGCCTCGACGTCGGCCTTGCGCTCCGTCTGCTCGGCGAGATCGGCTATCCGGATCCGCTCCCGCGGACGACCGACATCATGCTGACCGCGACGCGGCAGCGGCGTCCGCTCGCGCCGCTTCGCACCGCCTCCAGGGTCTGACCGTTTCGCGGAGCGGACGGGTGCGGGGACTTGCGTCGCACCTCACAGGCATCCTTGCCGTCTCGGTCCTGGCGCCCCTCGCACTGCTCCTCGCGTCGTGCACCACCGAGGCGGCGCAGCTCTCGGTGACGCTCAGCTCCAGCTTCGGGGCGTCCTACACCCCCGGGACCACCGATGCGGATTTCGAGATCACGGTGCATAACCTGGGTCCGGGCAACGCGTCGGGAGTTGTCATCCATGCCGTCATGCCGCCCGGCTTCCAGTACACCGCCACCAACTTCATCAACAGCGGCAGCGCCGCGCGCACCACCCCCGAGGACGCGCAGGTTGGCGGCGCGAACCCGCAATGGGGTGTCTGGTCGCTGTCCTCGCCCACGTCGCCGAATGGTACGGCGGCCTACGCCTCGGTGACGATCAACTTCGCGGTCAACATCGTCGCCCAACCAAACACGTACTCGCTCGCCGCCGAGGTGATCGACGACAGCCTCACCGATACGGTGCAGAGCCGTCCCATTCGGGTTGCGGTCGCCTCAGCGCCGCGTCTGGGAATTACCGCATCGGTCGGACCGACGTCGGTGCATCCCGCGGGTCAGGTCACGTATCGGGTCACGGTGACGAACAAGGGGACGGGGATCGCGCCCACGGTCGACGTGCTGGTCACGCTTCCGCCGGTGCTGCAGTACCAGTCGACGATCATGCCGTTCGGAGGGAATTCATCCGTGGAGTCGCTGATCGCGCCGGTCAAGGGATCCTACGTGGTCTTCTACGGAGGCTTCGAGTTACCACCGCAGACATCGCTCGGGTCCGGCACGCTCACCATCGAGTTCATCGCGCAGTGCATCCCCAACCCCGGGAAAGGCGTGTTCCCCATCCAGGTCTCGGTCACCGACGCCTCGCGCGACCACGTGGCCATCGTCAATGCAGCCCCACTCAACGTCTTCAGCTCCTGATTTCATCGCGTTCGCAAAGGCCTCTCAGCTCGCTCACGTGGTAACCTCGCGTATCGCGCCCGGTATCAGCCGGCGTTCCTCAGTGGAGTGAACCCGCTCCCGGCGAGAGAGGCATATGTACGCAATCCTTCAACACGGCGGTCACCAGTACCGTGTCGCTTCCGGCGACCGGATCCTTGTCGATCGCATTCCCGTCGAGGTCGGTTCGACCGTGACCCTCGAGTCGGTCCTGCTCCTCGGTGACGGTGCCGAGACCGACGTGGCCAAGGGCTCTCCCGTCGAGGCCTCGGTCACCGCGACCGTGATCGCGCACCGGCGCGGCCGCAAGATCCGCGTCTTCACCTACAAGCCGAAGAAGCGCCACCGGCGCACCCTCGGGTACCGCAGCCAGCTAACCGAACTGCTCATCGAAGAGGTTGGGCGCGGCAAGGCCGCAACCAAGCCGAAGGCGTCCGCGCCCAAGCGCGCCGCCGCGCCGAAGGCGGCCAAGGCTGAAGCGGCGGCGCAAGCCGAGGCAGTCGCTGTTGAAGCCAAGGAAATCGCAGTGGAGGCGGAGGCAATTGCGGTCGCAGCCGAGGCCGTCGAAGCTGAGGTCGCTGTGGCTGAGCTCGCCGTTGAAGAGGCGGTCGAGGCTGAGGCTCACGAGGCTCCTGCCCAGAAGACCGCCGCACCGAAGCGGGCACGGACACCCAAACCCAAGAAGGAACCAGCCGATGGCGCATAAGAAAGGTGGCGGGAGCTCCCGCAACGGACGCGATTCCAAGGCCAAGCGTCTCGGCGTGAAGCGCCACACCGGCGAGGTCGTTCTCGCCGGCACCATCCTGGTTCGTCAGCGCGGCACCAAGATCCTCGCGGGAGAGCACGTCGGGGTGGGTCGCGATCACACGCTCTTCGCCCTGCGCACGGGCACGGTTGCCTACGATCACACCGGCCACGACAGGACTCGCGCCAACGTGCGCGCGATGCCGATCTTCTCGGTCGGCGAGATGATCGAAGAGCCCGACGAGGAGCCGGTCGCAGCGACCGGCTGAGCCACGGCCACTCGCGGCTCGCCCTTTATCGACGAGGTCGACATCGATGTGGCGGCGGGATCAGGCGGGCGGGGAGCGGTCAGCTTTCGCCGCGAGAAGTACGTCCCCGACGGCGGTCCGGACGGTGGCGATGGCGGTCGTGGCGGCGACGTGCTCGTCATCGCCGACTCGACGGACACGACGCTCTCCGGGTTTCGCGAGCGGCGTTCGTTCCATGCAGAGGATGGACGCGCCGGCGGCGGCGGTAAACGCTCCGGTCATCACGGCACCGATCTGACGCTGCACGTCCCGGTGGGGACGATCGTGCGCGACGGCGATGTCGTGCTCGCGGATCTCGACCGACCCGGCGCGGTCGCGCTCGCCGCCCGCGGCGGACGCGGGGGTCGCGGCAACACCCGATTCGCCACCGCCACCCGGCAGGCGCCGCGCGCCGGCGAGCTCGGCGACCCAGGGGAGAAGCGCCACATCCATCTCGAATTGCGTCTCATCGCCGACATCGGCCTGGTCGGACTGCCGAATGGCGGCAAGTCGACGCTCCTCTCGGCGCTGACTGGCGCGCAACCCAAGATCGCCGCGTACCCGTTCACGACGCTCCATCCAAATCTCGGCGTCGCCGAGCTTGAGGGTGGGCACACTCTCGTCCTCGCCGACGTGCCCGGGCTCATCGAGGGTGCCAGCCATGGCGCCGGCCTCGGCCTGGAGTTCCTCCGTCACCTCGAACGCACCCGCACGCTGGTTCACGTCGTCGACGCTTCCGCGGGTGTCGATGCCGCAAGCGCCGCGCTCGCGACCGTCGGCGCCGAGCTCGAGGCATACAGCCCCGAGCTCGCGGGTCGTCCGTCGGTGATCGCGTTCAACAAGATCGACCTTCCCGAAGGCGCGGCCGCAGCCGGCGATCTCGCGGCCGAGTTCCCGGGGTCGTTCCGAATCTCCGCACAGCGGGGTGACGGGTGCGGGGAACTGCTCCTCGCCGCCGCCGAGCTGGCGGGTCGGGTGATTCACGACGCTCCCGGACCGGCGCCGCCCGGGCTGCACCGCGTGTACCGCCCCCGGCCGCGGCGCGTGGTCACCACCGACGTGGTCCGCGAGGACGGCGGGTTCAGGGTGGTCGGCGAGCTCGTGGAGCGGATGGTTGGTCGAATCGACCTCGAGAATGACGAGGCGGTCGCCCGTCTGCAGCGCAAGCTGCGTGCCGCCGGCGTCGACGCCGCCCTCGCCGCCGCGGGGTGCCGCGAGGGTGACACGGTCCGGATCGGCGAGGCCGAGTTCAGCTATACCGACGACGGGCTCTCGTGATCTCGGCGATTGTCTTCGGGGGCACCTTCGACCCGGTGCACAACGGACATCTCGCGATAGCGCGGCAGGCTCGCGAGGGAACCGGCGCCGAGGAGGTGTGGTTCGTTCCCGCAGCACTCGCCCCCCAACGCGACGCGCCACGGGCGACCCCGGAGGACCGCCTCGAACTCCTCGAGGCGGCGTGCGCCGCGTCGGGTCAGTCAGGGTTCCGGGCGCTGGACATCGCGGCACGTCGCGGCGGCATCTCCTATACGGCGGATGTCATGGATGCACTCCGGACCGCGCATCCCGATGTCCAACTCGCGGTCCTGCTCGGTGCTGACGCGGCTCGAACCATCAGCGTGTGGCATCGATCTGCCGACGTGCTGCGCACCGAGCACTTCGTGATCGTCAATCGGAGCGGTGCTGAGCCGCTGGACGCCGCTGAGGCGGATCGCCTCGGCTACGCCCCGGCTCGAACCACCCTGCTCACCGTGCATTCGCCCGATGTCAGCGCGACCGAGGTCCGTACGCGCTGCCTGCGAGGGGAGTCGATCGAGGGTCTGGTCCCGGAGGTCGTCGCCGGCCTCATCGCACGGAAAGGGATGTACCAGCAGAATCGAGACGATGCATAATGCGAATCGGATGACCTCCACGGACCTGGCCGGCATCATCGCCGCCGCAGCAGCCGACAAGAAGGCGCGTGACGTGGTGGTGCTTGACATCCGCGGCAAGACGACCATCGCCGATTATTTCGTTATCTGCGAGGGCGACACCGACCGTCAAGTTCGTGCCATCACTGACAGTATCACGGACGTCTGCAAGGCGCAGGGGGTGCGCCCGCTTGCGGTCGCCGGCCTCAAGGACGCGTCCTGGGCGTGCGCGGACTTCGACGCGGTGATCGCCCACGTCTTCCTCCCGGGCGAGCGCACCTTCTACGACCTCGAGGGTCTCTGGGGCGACCCGGCGGGCGAGCGCGCCGTCTGACCTGAGCGGTCTCAGCGATGGTTACCCGGGGAACGCCGGCGGATGCAGGATCGCCGTCGTCAGGTTGAGCATGGCAAAGAGTAGCGACGCGGCGCTGAACGCGATCGCTCCCCAGAGCACGACCTTCTCGACGATTGCGTGATCGCGACCGCCGATCGACATGATCGGTGGCACCAGCAACCCGAGCGCTGCGCCCGCGATGAGGCCACCGACATGCGCGTAGTTGTTGATGTCCAGCGACGGCCCGAAGACGAAGGTCAGCACGACATTGAGGACAATCACGGTCACCGCGTAGTTGCGCACCGTGTGGGTGATCCCGACCGGCACGTTCTTGCCCTGCACCCTGCCGAGCATGAGCAGGAGTCCGATCAGGCCAGCGATTCCGCCTGATGCGCCGAGGGAGATGGTGTTGGGCAGGATCCCCGGCAGGGTCGGCCCCACGGCGCTCACCGCCCACCAGAGCACGCCGCCGGCGATGGCGGTGATCAGGAACACACCGAGCAGCACGAGCCGCCCGTAGAGCTGCTCGACCAGCCTGCCGATGAAGAGCATCGCGATGCTGTTGAAGAGCACGTGATAGACGCTGCTGGGGTCGTGCAGGAAGGCACTGCTCACGAAGCGCCACCAGGTCACGTCGCACCCCGGGCTCAGACCGAGCAACCCCAGGTCCGCATTCGGCAGAGCACCCCACGAGCAGATGTCGGGGCCGCTGTTGGTTGGATGCAGCGACATCGTGGCGTACTCGAGGATCCAGATCAGCACGAACACCGTGATGAGCCCGTAGGTCATGTACGGCTGCGCGACCATCGCGCGGCGCACCGGCGCAACGTAGCCACCTGCCACCGCCTGGCGCTCGGCAAGATCAACCGCGGCGAGTGTCGGCACCTGCGCCCCGTCGCGGACCGCGCTCACCCGGTTGCGCAGCTCGCCGATCGACGGCAGGCCGGGCGGGATGGGCAGCACCGCGCCGGCGGTGGCGTTGACGGGGTCGACCCAGGCCACACCGAGGCGAACCGGGTCACCCGGCGTGGTCGCGGCCGAGAGCGTGCCGGCCAGCGGCCCGAGCGCAATCAGCAGGATGTCGCACACCTGCGCGCCCTGGGAACGGAGGCGGTCGAAGCCCCAGCGGCGCGCCGCGTCGCAGCGCGCCGCAAGATCGGACCCGGCCAGGGCAGGATCGGCGGGCGGCTCGTAAAAGGCGACCAGTGCCGCTCGCGGACCATTCCACATCGCCGCGGCGAGCACGTAGTGGCCGAGGAGCTCGCCGAGGCGTCCGTCTCGCTGGTCGGCGAGCCTCAGCCGGTACCGGGTCACAAGGTCATAGGCGATCGCGAGCGCGACCGGGTGCGGCCCCGGCGGCGGCGCGGCGTAGTTGGGTGGAGCCGCGTCCGTCACTCGGTTCAGTCTACCGATCGCACCCCGCGACACCCCCGTGGCCGCAGCGCTTTTGGGCTATGGTCACGCGATGCCACCGGTGCGGAGCGCTGCGACGATCCAGCCGAAAATAACCCTCGGTGCGCTGTACCGTTGCCTGGTCGACCGCCTCGACACGACGCTCGGCCTTCAGGTCGGCATCCACTTCGAGGAGCGGACGTCGATGCTCGTCGAGCCGGCGGTTCCAGGCACGGAGCCGACCCGGATCGAGCAACGCACCTTCGATGCCGACCTCGCCGTGCGCGGCGGTCTGGTCAAGCGGGCGACGCTCACCACGGGCGCGACCAGCGCCGAGACGCTCGTGATCCGAGTAGTGCAATCCGAAGGCACCAGCCGGTACTCGATCGCCGGCGCCGGTTTCGGCGACCTCCGCGTGACCCCGGATCTCTTCGACCTCGGCGGGTTTGGCGAACGGCTTGACGGCGTCCAGGTGGATGACGCGGTCATCGCCCTCGAGACGCCGGATGGCTCGGGCCGTATCGTTATCGACGCGGAGATCGACGGCGACGCCTTCTCCCGGCTGCTCCGGGCGTTCGGCGGCGGCGAGTCGGGAAACCTGGAGCTGCCCCTGCTCTCGCACTCGGCCGTGCTGTCATCGGGCTCGGACGTGACCCTTGATTACTGGTGGTCGCTTCTCGGCCTCGACGAGGTGGAGGGCCGCCCGGCCAGGCACAATGTTGTCATCTGCCACGTGCACGCATCGTTCGCGTCGATGACCCGCGGCGAAGAGCTCGATACGCCGATCGAGGCTGACCCCGAGCTTCCCATGCTTGAGGACCTCGACGCGGTCTGGGAGCTGGCCCGCCGGCGCAGGACCGCCTAGCGCGCTAATGCGCCGGTGGCGTCGGGAGCGGAGTGGGGGTCGGGCCGGCACCGGGCGACGGGCTCGGCGACGGGCTGGGGTTGGTGGGCGGCGGGGGCGCCGCGGTCGGGCCCGCGTAGGTGCAGGTCTGGGTCGGGAGCGGCGTCGGGCCGTAGTAGGTGCAGTTGGTGCTGGCGCCCGGCTGGGTGCCCGGGAGGTAGAAGTTCGCGTCGTCGCCCGGGCCGCCGCCGGTTCCAACCACGATGTCGGCGGGCTGCTTGTACCAGGTGTCGGGAGCTCCCTTGAGCGCTGCGGACATGTACGCGTGCCAGATCGGGGCCGCGCCGCTGTATCCGGACACGACGCCGTCGAGGTGGCCACAGTCCGGGTAGTTGGGATCTGCGGGCTTGAGGCCGTAGTGCGCCAGGTCATGCGGGCTGAACGGATAGGTGTTGTCCACCTCGCCGGGCTGGATGACGTTGTGCCTCCTGATCTGGGCCGTCATGTAGGCGCGATCCTTGGGCTGGAGGCAGCTGCGCAGCCCGTTCCCGACCCACACGGCGGTGAGCAGATTGGGGGTCCAGCCGACGGTGAGGTTATCCATGAAGAAGTCGGCGGTTCCAGTCTTGGCGCTGACCCGCCGCGAACCGAGGGTCAGGTAGCCGTTGCGTCCGAACTCGCGGATCCGGTTGTTGTCGTTGCTGGTGATCTCATCCATGATGTAGGCGACGTTGGCCGGGATCACCTGGTGTCCCGCCGCCGCCGGGTCATAGGTGAACACCGTCTGTCCCGTCTGCTGAGCCGTGATCCTGGTCACCGGCATGGGGTTGTGCTGGACGCCGAGATCGCCGAGCGTGGCCGCGCCGTCGGCCAGGTCGAGCAGGGTGATGCCGCAGGTGAGCGAGCCGAGCGTGGCAGCCCACTGCGTCGGGGTCGGCCAGTTCACGTACGTCTGTCCGTTGAACTGGCAGTTCTGATTGAGCGACTGCACGCCCATGGCCAGCTCGGTGTTGGCGATGTACTGCGTGCCGGTCGCGTACTCGGTCTTGACCGCCGGAATGTTGAATGAGTTCCCCAGGCACAGCTTGAGGTCGCAAGTCCCGTGGGTATGGCGATCATCGTCGAACGGGTCGTAGCCGCTGGAACCTGGGATCGGAAAGTTGAATCGCTGGTCGAGCATCGGCGTGGTCATCGTGAACTTGGTTGACGCGATGGCCGTCGTGTACGTGAACAGCTTGGTGGTGGACCCCATGTTCAACTGGACCGCGGCCGCCTCGTTCTGCTGGCCGAAGTGCGGGTCGGCGTAGTTCCAGGTGCCGACCATGGCGAGGACCTCACCGTTCTGGGGATCCAGGCTCACCAGGGCTCCGTCACCCATGTTCTCCTTCACGCGCTCACCGGCCACCAGGTTGTGGACCGTGCTGTACGCGAGGTTCTGCTTCGCCTGGTCGATGGTGGTATGGATCTCGTAGCCACCGGGGCTCGCGTACTGCGGGAAACTCTGGTTGAGGTAGGTCTCGAGGTAATCGACGAAATCGAGGTCGTAATTTGGATTGGGCTCGGATTCAGTCCACGAATGGACGGTGAGCTTCTCGTTGTAAGCGGCGACGCCCTGCGCCTGGGTGATGTAGCCGCTCGCCTGCATCGCCTGCAGCACCGCCTTCTGGCGAGACTTGGCAAGTGGGTTGATGGCCACGCCGGGGTCGTGAAGCAGGGGGTTGTAGGCGGTCGGTGACTGGGGGAGACCGGCGAGCATCGATGCCTGAGCAAGGTCGAGCTGGTTCGCGGGCTTGAGGAAATACATCTCGGCTGCGCTTCCGACGCCGACGGCGAAGTTGCCGTAGAAGATCCGGTTGACGTACATGTCGAGGATTTCGTTCTTGGTGAAGTTGAGTGCGATCTCGTTGCCGAGCACGATCTCCTTGATCTTGTAGTCGATGCTCTGAGGTGGATCCGCGCCCCCGTAGAGGCTGATCTTGGCGAGCTGCTCGGTGATCGTCGACCCGCCCTGGAGCGAGGCTCCGTGATGGGTCACGTCGGCAATGCCCGACTCCACCAGGCGCGCGAGGTCCCACGAGCCCTCGGTGTAGAAGTTGTGATCCTCGATGGCGACGATCGCTTCCTTGAAGTAGGGCGAGATCTGGGTCAAATCCTCGTGGACATGGCGGTAGCTCTCGTTGTGGAAGACGTGGATCAGGCCGCCCGCGCTGTCGTAGACATTGGTGTCGATCTCCGGCTCCATGTTGGTGATGGTCGCCGCGTCCGGGAGCTGTCCCTTGTAGGCGTTATAGCCCGCGAACACCGCGCCGACCGTGCCCGCGCCGATCGCCGCGAAGATGGTGATCGCGATCAGGACGATTCGAAGAACGCGGCCCCGCTTGCGCGGGGTGCGCAGGTGGCGGTAGGCGCTGGCCCGCCGGCGGCGCAGCTCGGCACGAGCGGCGGCCTCGGCGGCGCCGATGCCCGGGTTGTTCGAGCCGGTGGCGCGCATCGGGGTGCGGGAGCCGTTCGGCAGGCCCGCCCGGCGGCGCCGGGCTTCCGGGCTCTGGTCGAGGCTCACGCCCGAACCGTCGAATGCATGTGCGAGATCGTCTCCTGACTCCGCAGCGTAGTGGCGCGCCGGCAGTGCTGTCGAGTTCCCGGATGAAACGTCACGGTGCTGGCTGGGTTACGCCGGACGCATCGCGACGGCCAGGACGAACAGGGCGGCGAAGATGGCGATGATGGCCGCCCCGGCCAGGAGCGCGCCCGGACCCTCCTCGATCCAGAAGGGCCCCACCCGGCGCCTGCCAGGGGCGCCTTCGTCCAGTGGTACCGCCATCGCCTCCAACCGTACCAGCAGGATCCCTGGAACGGTCGTATGACAATCCGTCACGCGTACCGGAAGGGCAAACCGGCCCATGACACAATCGGACGCCGATGGCAGTGATTGCGCCTGTGACCGCGCCCGTCTCCAGTCCGATCGCGCTGCCTCCGGCTCCGAGGACGGCTGAGGAGACCGGGCTCCCATTCAGCTTTGTCTGCGACCTCGTCCTCAAGGTGCTGTATTTCAACGGCAGCATGCTCGGTCGCGACATCGCGAATCATCTCTGCCTGCCCTTCTCGTTCATCGACACCACCTCGAGGTTCCTCGCCGACGAGGGGTACTGCTCGTCGACCGGCGTGCACACCGCGACGCTCGATCCGGGCGAGCCGATCAACGCAGGCATGCAGCACATGATCTCGACCACCGGCCGCCAGCGCGCCCGCGAGCTGCTCGAGATCAACCAGTACGCCGGCCCCGCCCCGGTGCCGATCGCCGACTACACGGCGATGGCCGAGCGCCAGTCCCATGTGGACGGCCAGGTCAACCGTGCCCGGCTCCACGATGCCTTCAGCCACCTGGTGCTGTCGGAGGTCGTGCTCGACCATCTCGGGCCCGCGCTGAGCGCACGCCAGGCCGTCTTCCTCTACGGGCCTCCGGGCAACGGCAAGACGACCATCGCCGAGGCGGCGGCATCGCTGCTCGGCGCGCCGATGTTCATCCCGCGTGCGCTCTACGTCCACGGCGAGGTGATCCGTTTCTACGACCCGATCCACCACGAGCCCATCGACCGCGAGCTGCCTCCCCACGACCGTCGCTGGCAGCTCGCCAAGCGACCCGCGGTCAAGGTTGGTGGTGAGCTGACCCCACGGATGCTCGAGCTCGGTTTCGACCACACCCTCGGCTTCTACGAGGCCTCGATGCAGCTCAAGGCCAATGGCGGCCTCTTCCTGATTGACGACTTCGGCCGCCAGCAGAACATGTCGCCGCGCGATCTGCTCAACCGGCTCATCGTGCCGCTGGAGAAGAAGGTCGACTACCTCAACATCCCCCGCGCCGGGTCGAGCATCCCTGTGCCGTTCACCTGCATGGTGATGCTCTCCACCAACCTGCGGCCGCAGAACCTCATGGACGAGGCGTTCCTGCGCCGCGTGCGCTTCAAAGTGCACGTCCCGGATCCGACCGTCGACGAGTACAAGGAGATCTGGCGGCGGAACTGCGTCGACAACAACCTCCGCATGGACGAGGGGCTCGTCGACCGCCTGCTCGAGAAGCATTATTTTGCGAAGGGACGCCCGCTGCACGGCACGCATCCTCGAGACCTGCTCAACCACGTGATCCACGCTGCGCTGTACCTCGGCAAGCCGGTCGAGTTGAACAGCGAGCTGCTGGAACTCGCCTGCGAGACCTACTTCGTCGATTCCGACGAGTAGGGCGGCGCATGGGGCGCCGAGGTGACAATGGTGGAGGAGGACTGCTGAGATGCCCAACGCCGCACCCAAGACCCATACCTATGCGCTGACCGTGACCTGGACCGGCAACACCGGGACGGGGACGAGCGGATACCAGGCGTTCGAGCGGGCGCATGAGGTCACGATCGACGGCAAGCCGACCATCGCCGGAAGCGCGGATCCCGCATTCCGCGGCGCAACCGACCGCTGGAATCCCGAGGAGATGCTGGTGGCGTCGCTGTCGCAGTGCCACATGCTCTGGTATCTCGTCCTCTGCGCGAAGGAGGGCATCGTCGTCACCGAGTACGTGGATCATCCGACTGGGACGCTCGTGGAGACGCCGGATGGCGGGGGACACTTCGACGAAGTGTCACTGCACCCCGAGGTCACGATCGCGACGCCCGAGAAGATGGATCGCGCCATCGCATTGCACGAGCGCGCCCACGACCTGTGCTACGTCGCCAACTCCGTAAACTTCGCGATGCGAACCGACCCGGTGGTTGTCACCGCGGTCGAGGCCGGGTAGCTAATTCGACCGCCGGGCGCGCCGGGGAATGTTCGCCCACGCCGCGTCGATTGCCTTGATCTCACTGCTCAACGACGCATCGGTGGCCACCTGACCCGAGCGAACGTAGCGCTCGTGGTTCACCTCCAGCCGCTGCGGGTCGTAGACGTAGTTGACCATCACACCGTGCGATTGCTGTCCACGTGGTGACAGGTCTCCGTCGGGGTTGATGCGCTTCAGCCGGGCGCCATTGGCGAGGTGGAAATGGCCGACGCTGTCGGCGATGCGGCCGCGGACCTTGACGTGGATCAGGTCGGCGAGCGCGAGGCGTCCGGCTATGCGCGCGACCACCGGTGCGTGCGGGCCGGGAGCCCGAAGCAGCAGATGCAGCGCGTCGAGCTCGTCGCTCGACGCCGCGAGACGGCGGAGCTCGTCATGGTTGCCCGCGATGAGCGCGCGCAGCCGCCCATCGGTGAAACCGTCAACGTTGTCGCGATCCCCCACCGCCCGTGCCAGGCTGGGCACCGGCGACAGCGTTGCGAACGTTCGGAGCCCCGGCAGCTCGGCTGTCAACTCGCGAACCACCTGCTTGATAAGGAAGTTTCCAAACGAGATCCCGCGCAGCCCGGGCTGGCAATCGCTGATCGAGTAGAAGACGGCCGTGTGGGCCTCGCGAATGTCGGCGATCGGCCGTCCCGCCCCGAGGAGCGGGGCGATCGCGGTCGGCAGGTCACGGGTCAGCGCAATCTCCACGAAGATCAGCGGCTCACCCGGAAGCAGTGGGTGGAAGAACGCGAAACAGCGCCGGTCGGCAGCGAGGCGCAGGCGCAGGTCGTCCCATCCGTGAATCTCGTGCACCGCCTCGTAGGCGATCAACCGCTCGAGGGTCGCCGCCGGCGTCTCCCAGCTGATCTGCTCGAGACGCAGGAAGCCTCCGTTGAACCATGACGAGAGGAGATGACGCAGGTCGGCATCGACTCCACGAAGGTGCGGGCGCGCCGGGAGCAACGTGAGCAGCAACCCGCGCAGTTTCACGAGCGCGGCGGCGCCGCCTCCGACCATGTTGAGCCGCCGGAAGAGCTCCTGCCGAGGTGCCTCGGTCGCGATGGCGAGCGCCATCACGGTCTCATCGCCGGGATCCAACCGCCAGCGCGCAACTGCCGCCGCCACCGCCTCAGGGGACGGGGAGAACGAGCCGGCCAGCACCTCCAGGAACTCGGCCATCTCCGCGTTGCTCATGCGCTCCAGCGCGCGCACCACCTCGGTCGCGAGCGCGAGACCGGACGCCTCGCCGCGGCGAGCAATCAGCCGGTCGCAGGTCGCCGCCAGGCTCGCCACGCCATGGCTCCCTCCCGACCCCCGACCCAGCATCGCCCGACCCCGATCAGCGACGGCGGTCACGTGCTCAAGCCACGACGGCGGCGTCATGGCAGAAGGTGATCCTCGACCGGTGGCTCCCATCGGAGCAGGGCGACGTCGGCGACCTGGCGCAGGTGCGCACGCATGGCATCAGCTGCGCCTGACGTCTGTCCTGCCTCGATCGCCTCGAGGATGCGTCGATGGGCGAGCAGCGAGTTCTTCGGCCGGTCCGGCTCGCTGAGAGATTCCAGGCGACTCTCGTGGATCGCCTCGGCGAGCCCGTCGATGACGTGCTCCAGCACCTTGTTATTGCCGGCACGGTGGACCGCATGATGAAACGCGGCATCACCGTCCATGCCAAGCCCCGCGGACGCGATCTCAGCCTCCATCGCAACCAGCGCAGCCCGCATCGCCGCGATGTCCTCAGGGCCTCGCCGCATAGCCGCGAGTTCGGCGAGTCGTACCTCGAGGAGCTCGCGAGCCTCCAGCACCTCGGGAAGCCGGCGACGCCGTTCCACGAGCTTGTGCAGCACGCCGCCGAATCCGCGGCTGCGACGGAGGAAAACGCCACCGCCGTGGCGCACCTCGATGAATCCCTGGGCCTCGAGCACCGCGAGCGCCTGACGCAGCGAGGCTCGGCTGACCTGGAGGCGCGACGCCAGTTCGCGCTCAGGCGGGAACCGCTCCCCAACCTCGAGGTTGGTGCGGATCACGAACTCTCCCAGGCGCTCGACGAGATCCTCGTACAAGCGCGTGCGTCCCAGTGGACGGAGCGGCGAGGTGTCGAGGGTCACGCGAGGAATTATGCGCGTAAAAATTGGACTATCCACTGAGCCATTGACATAGTTGTCCACGTCGGAGCAGAATCCCGCCAGTATCGGGTACGGCCCTTAGCCGGGCCACTGACGGAGGTTGGACAGTGTCGCCGACAGTCTTGGCCCGGAACCCGCAAACACGTGCTCCGAAACGTCTCCTCACCGCCATCGCGGTGGCCGTTGTTGTCGCTGCCTGTGGCAGTTCCACGACGCCCGGCGGTTCGGGCGGCGGCAACATCAAGACCGACAGCGCCGGCCACGTCTCGTTCGGCGTGCTCTCGTGCTTCACCGGCCCGCTTGCCGTCCTCGGGCAGGCGATGCTCCAGGGATCACAGGTCGCCCAGAAGGTGATCAACGACTCGGGTGGTGTGCTCGGAAAGCAGCTGGACCTCAGTCACGCGGACACGCAATGCGATGAGGCGGATGCCGTACCCGCGGTGCGTCAGCTCCTTTCGACGGACAGCGTCAGCGGCATCATCGGGCCGGAGACCCAGGAGATCGCCGCGGTGTCGCCGATCGTGAGCGCCGCCAAGATCCCCACCGAGTTCCAGGGCGGGAGCACCGCCTTCGACAAGAACACCAACCAGTACCTGTGGCGCGACAGCCCGTCGGATTCGCAGCTCGGCGTCGCCATGGCCCTGTTCGCCAAGCAGAAGGGTTACAAGACGGCGGCGCTGCTGTTCTCCTCGGACATCGCCCAGCAGACGATTCCCAAGCCGATCACCGCGACATGGGAGAAGTTCGGCAACAGCATCGTGTCCAACATCACGGTTGCGCCCGGGCAGACCTCGTATCTCACCGAGGTCCAGCAGATCATCGCCGCGCACCCTGACGTCATCTTCACCCAGCTCGATCCACAGACGGCGGCGGTCATGTTCCAGAACTTCAAGGAGCTCGACAACCTCGCCATCCCGATCGTGGGGACTGACGTCACCAGCGGGAACGACTACCTCAAAGCGATCACGTATCCGATCGCTCATGCGCACCTCGTCTCGGTCTACGGCACCAATGCAACCGGCGCCGCAGCGGACAACTTCGCTGCGGCATTCGCGGCGCAGAACGGCGCCAACGCGCAGCCGATCGCCGGCGCCAACTACGCGTACGACGCGGTGCTGAGCCTCGCGCTCGCCATGGACAAGGCGGGCACCACCGACGGTCCGGCGGTGATCGCTGACATGAAGCAGGTGACCAACCCGCCCGGGACACCGTGCGACACGTACAAGGCGTGCCTCGCGGGGATCAAGGCTGGGACCAAGATCAAGATGGACGGGTCCAGTGGTGACCTCATCTTCAACAGCTTCAACAACGTCTTCGGCCCGTACGGAGCCTTCCAGGCCGACGCCACAAGCGGCGCCGAATCCCAGATTGCCCTCCTCTCCGCCACGGACCTTGCCGCTGCAACTCCCTGACGCTGACGCCTCGGGGGTAACGCGCCGACGCGCCGCGCGCTGCCCCCGTGGCGTCGCCGACCTGCTCGCGCCGTCCAGTCAAATCGTTGGAGAATTGGTCTAAGTGCACGAGGCTCTCCTCACCCTGGGCTTTGGCTTGGTCGCTGCCGCTATCCTCTCGCTCTCCGCCCTGGCGTTCACGCTCGAATATTCCGTCACCAACGTGGCCAACCTCTCCCACGGTGAGATCCTCACGGTCGGCGCGTACTGCGCGTATCTCGTGCAGCAGCATGGCGGTGGCGTCATTCTCTCGGGACTGGCTGCGGCCGCCGGCGGTGGTCTGCTTGCCCTCGCCGTCCACAACGGTGTCGTCGATCGATTCGTGCGCAGAGGCATCGGCGGGCTGCCCACCTTCATCGCCACGCTCGGTGTCTCGCTCGTCATCCAGAACGTGCTGGTGATCATCTTCGGTGCGTCCAACCTCGGGTATGCGGTCCCGCAGGGTGCGCCGCGAACCGTCGGTCCCTTCCTGTGGACCGACACCGAGATTCAGATCATGGTGTCCACGGTGGTGATCACCGTCTTGCTCTACGTGATCATCGTGCACACGCGCTTCGGCAAGTCACTCCGCGCGGTCTCTCAAAACCGTTCGCTGGCAAGGGTTTCCGGGATCAACGCGAATCGCGTCGCGGCGCTGACGTGGTTGCTTGCCGGGTTGATCGGCGGCTATGCCGGCTTCATCCTTGCCGAGAGCGTCGGCACCTTCAGCCCCTATTCCGGCTTCAGCTTCTTCCTGATCACGCTCACCGCCGCCGTTGCCGGCGGTCTGGGCAGAGCGGTGGGCACGCTGGCGGGCGGCATCATCGTCGGTATCGCGCTGGAATTCTTCGGCGGGTACGTGAGCGCGAGCTACAACCTGGCGTTCGCCTTCGCGATCCTCTCGCTGGTGATCCTCGTCCGTCCGCGGGGGCTCTTCGTCGGCGGGAGGCGGAGCGTCTTCGAATGATCGACTACCTGGTCACGGTCCTCACCGAGGGGTCGATCTTCGCGATCATGGCGCTCGGACTCAACATCGTGTGGGGCTGGTCGGGCGATTTCGATCTTGCCTTCTATGGCTACGTCGCGCTCGGCGCATACATGACGCTGGTTCTGACCGTCGGGCCGGCAACCAACCCCACCACCTACATCCTCGGCCTGACGCTGCCCTTTCCGCTCGCTGTGGCGCTGGCCGTCGTCAGCGCCATGGTGCTCGCGCTCATCGTCGGGGCAATAGCACTCCGACACCTGCGCGGCATCTACTTCTCCATCGTCACCCTCGGCGCGGTGTATGTCCTCTACGTCGTCACCGGCCAGTACGTACCGCTGTTCAACGGCTACAACGGAGTCTCCGGTCTGTTCGACCCGATGGGTGATGTCCTGGGGCTCGACTACTCGAGCTATTCATTCTTCTACCTCGGCCTGTGCATTGCCGTCCTCATCATTGTTCTGCTGCTGACCACGCGGCTGAACGGCAGCCGTTTCGGCCTCGCACTGCGCAGCCTGCGAGAGGACGAGCGTGCAGCCGCAGCGTTCGGCAGAGACATCTACGTGACCAAGCTCAAGGCGTACGTCCTCGGCGCCGGACTCGGAGGGTTGGGCGGGGCGCTCTACGCCGGGTATCTCACCGCCTTCAACCCGTCGGCGTGGTCACCGGTGGAGACGATCATCCTGTACGCGGCGATCCTCGTCGGCGGCCGGGGGAGCACGCGCGGCGTCGTCCTCGGCGTCGCCGTCATGGTGATGGGGCTCCAGGAGGCCACCCGTTACCTGCCCGAGATCGCCAACCAACCCAGCTTCGCTCCAGCGCTGCGGCTGATCATCACAGGCGTCGTTCTGGTGCTGTTCATCCGATTCCGGCCGCAGGGCATCCTTCCCGAGCGCCGGTTTCGCGACAAGGACCCCGCCGGGAAGGGTGACGCCGCCGCCGTCGAGGCTATGGTTGCCGGCCCCAAGCTCGATACCGGGGCGGCATGACCACGCTGCTGGAGGTGCAGGGTCTGCACAAGCATTTCGGTGGTGTGCAGGCAGTTAACTCATGCTCCTTCACCGCCGCCGAAGGGCAGATCACCGGCTTGATCGGCCCGAACGGTGCCGGCAAGAGCACCGCCATCGATCTCATCTCCGGCTTCAAGATTCCAGATTCGGGGAAGGTCCGCTTCGAGGGCCGGGAGGTGCAGGGCAAGACCCCTCATGTCATCTCTCGAATGGGCCTCATCCGGACGTTCCAGAGCCCACGCGAGTGGCCCGGTCTGAGCGTGCTCGAAAACCTGATCCTCGCCTGCTTCGAGCCGCGTCGCGAGCGGTTCTGGCGATCACTGCGCGGTCCGTCGCGAGCTGAGAAGGAAAAGGCCAATGAGCAGTTGGTCGAAGCCCGAGCCATCCTCGATGAGTTCGGGTTGTTCCACCTGCGAAATGAGCGTGCCGGCAACCTCAGCGGCGGTCAGAAGCGCCTCCTTGAGTTCGCACGGATGCGCATGGCCAAGCCACGCCTGGTGATCCTCGACGAGCCGATGGGTGGGGTCAACCCGGTCCTCGGTGAGCGGATGGCGGCCGCGGTTCTCGGTTTCGTCACGGCCGGCACATCGGTGGTCATCGTGGAGCACAACCTTCCGTTTATCGAGCGGGTCACCGACCAGGTGGTGGTGATGGCCGAGGGACGGGTGATTGCGGAGGCTCCATTCGATCAGCTGCGCGGCAACCCGGCCGTCGTCGACGCTTACCTTGGAGAGCTGCCTACCTATGACGACGCTGAGTCCTGATCCGGTATCGGCGGAGACGGCGACCGTCGCCGCCCTCGACGTCGCCGGCCTCACCGCCGGCTATGGCGGTGCGCCGATCGTCGAAGGCGTGAGCATCCGCGCCCACCGAGGTGCCATCACGGCAATCGTCGGCCCCAACGGCGCGGGAAAGTCCACCTTGCTCAAGGCAATCGCGGGTGTCATCCGCTCCAGTGCGGGCACGGTCACGGTCGAGGGCAAGGACGCCACGGGGCTCCCGTCGGAGAAGCTCGTGCGTCGTGGCATCGCCTACGTCCCGCAGGTTGCCAACGTCTTTCCCCAGTTGACGGTGCAGGAGAACCTGGAGATGGGCGGGTACAGCCGCAGGCATGGGCTGCGCGAGCGCGCCGACGAGTTGTATCAGCTCTTTCCCGATCTCAAGCTCGCCCACCGTCGCCATGCCGAGACGCTGAGCGGCGGTCAGCGCACCATGCTCGCCATGGCTCGCGGGCTCATGGTGGATCCCGCCGTGCTGCTCCTCGATGAGCCATCGGCCGGTCTCTCGCCGAAGTTCCAGAGCGCTGTGTGGGAGCGTATCGAGCAGGTGCGTGCCACCAACGTTGCGGTCGTTGTCGTCGAGCAGAACACGCGCGAGACCCTTCGTCATGCGAAGTGGGCGTATGTCCTGGTGCTCGGCAGGAACCGTCTCGACGGGAAAGGAAGAGACCTGCTGCACAACGACGAGGTCGTCAACCTCTACGTCGGCGTGCTGTCCTAGGAGACGCTGGTCGATGGATCCGGAAGCCGCGAAGTCTCCGCCGTCCGGCCCGCTCGCCGGAGTGCGCATCCTCGACCTCTCGCGCATCCTGTCCGGTCCGTTCGCCACCATGATCTTTGCCGACCTCGGTGCCGACGTGATCAAGCTCGAGAACCCGCGCACCGGCGACGACACCAGGGAGTGGGCGCCGCCGTACCAGGGCGATCAATCCGCGTACTTCCTTTCGGTGAACCGCAACAAGCGGGGCATTGCAGTCGACCTCAAGACCGCGCAGGGACGCGAGGTCGCGCTGCGCCTGGTGGATCGGGCCGATGTCCTCGTCGAGAATTTCCGGCCCGGAACGGCCGCGCGGCTGGGCCTCGGCTACGACGACCTCCACGCTCGCAATCCGGGGTTGATCTACGCGTCGATTTCGGGATTTGGTCAGACCGGCCCGTACGCGAGCGAGCCCGGCTACGACGCCATTGCGCAGGCGCTCGGCGGCATCATGAGCGTCACCGGCGAAGCTGATGGGGAGCCGGTGCGCGTCGGCAATTCCGCGGCCGACCTCAGTGCGGCGATGTGGGCCGCGATCGGCATCCTTGCCGCCCTGCACGCCCGTCACACCAGCGGTTGCGGAGAGTGGATCGACATCTCGCTGCTCGACGGCCAGATCGCGTGGTTGACGTATCTCGCCGGGGGCTACTTCGCGTCGGGCGAGGTGCCGCGGCGGTACGGCTCGGCACACCCGAGCATCGTTCCGTATCAGGCCCTGCGGACCGCCGACGGTCACCTGATGGTGGCGGTGGGGAACGACACCCTCTGGCGACGATTCGCTCCCTTGATCGGTCTGCCCGAGCTGGTCGACGATCCCCGCTTCGACAGCAACCCGCAGCGTGTCGCCAACCGCGCGGAGCTGATCCCACTCGTCGAAGCCGCGCTCGCGACCAGGGGCTCGGTTGCCTGGGCCGATGAGCTCTCTCGCGTCGGGATTCCGGCCGGCCCCATCAACAACGTCGATGCTGCGCTCGAACATCCCCAGGTGGCGGCGCGCGACATGGTGCTCAGCACCGAGCACCCCACCGCCGGCACGCTTCGCATGACCGGCTCTCCAATCAAGCTCTCCCGCTATACGGCCACCGTCCGCCGTCCGCCACCGACGCTCGGCGAGCACACCGATGCGGTCCTCGGCGAGCTCGGGTACTCCGCTGCGGAGATCGCCACACTTCGCGACGAGGGCGTCGTTGGCTGAGCTCGGCCTCGAAACCGAGCTCCGTGCCGCGATGCGAGGGGAGGTGCGTGTTGACGCGTACACGCGTCATCTGTTCTCGACCGACGCCAGCATGTACAGCATCGAACCGCTTGCGGTGGTCTTTCCGCACGATGCCGCCGACGTTGCCGCCGCTGTCCGCGTCTGCGCGCGCCGCCGTGTGCCCATGCTGCCACGGGGCGCGGGTACCAGCCTCGCGGGTCAGACGGTGGGCCGTGCCGTGATCATCGACACCTCGCGTCACATGAACGCAATCGTCGACCTGGACCCCGAGCGACGTCTCGCGCGCGTTCAGCCGGGCGTTGTGCAGGACGACCTCAACCGGGCCGCGCGCAGGCACGGCCTGGTCTTCGGCCCGGATACGTCGACCAGCGACCGCGCAACCATCGGCGGGATGATCGGTAACAACTCAGCGGGCAGTGGTTCGGTGGTCCACGGCATGACCATCGATCACGTCGAGTCGCTGGAGGTGGTGCTGAGCGACTCGAGCGTTGCCACGCTTGCACCGGTCGACGCCGAGCAGATGCTTCAGCGAAGTGCCGCGGCGACGCTCGAGGGGCGGATTCATGCGCGCCTGCCAGGATTCGTCGAGGAGCATCGCACCGCCATCGCCGACGGGTTTCCCCCGTACTGGCGACGTGCGGGCGGCTATCGACTCGACCGTCTCGGCGACGGGCCCTTCAACCTGGCACGGCTGGTGGTCGGGTCCGAGGGGTCACTCGTGATCGTCACCGAGGCGACCGTGCGTCTGGTGCCGCTTGCGCGAGCGAAAGCGATTGCCGTGGGCCATTTCGCTTCCGTTGCCGACGCGATTGCGGCCACCGAGGACGCGTTGAGCACGCGGCCGAGCGCCGTGGAGCTCATCGATCGAACGATTCTCGAACTCTCGCGGCAGAAGCTCGAATATGCAGCACTCGGTTCGATCCTCGAAGGCGACCCGGGTGCGCTGCTCTTCGTCACCTTCGATGGCAGCGACCCGGCTGAGGCGTCCACGGGGGTGGAGCGGCTGGCCACGCTCTGGAAGCGCCATGGCCATGGCTATCACACGCTGCGGGCCACGACACCGCAGCAGCAGGCTGCGCTGCTCAAGGTCAGGTCGGCCGGGTTGGGGTTGTTGATGGCCGCGAGCGAGGGCACGCGGCGGCCGGTGGCATTCATCGAGGACACGGCTGTCGACCCCGCCCGCCTGACCGAGTACGTGCGGCGTTTCAGTGCCGTCCTGGAGCGGCACGGCCTCGTGGCCGGCTTCTACGGCCACTGCTCGGTCGGGTGTCTGCACATCCGACCGTTCATGGATCTGACCAGGCCGGATGAGCTGGCGACGATGCGCACCGTCGCCACTGAGATTCGCGACCTGGTGAGCGAATTCGGCGGAGCAAACTCCAGCGAACACGGCGACGGGCTCGCTCGCAGCGAGTTCAATCGCATCATTTTCGGCGACGCGCTCTACGCGGCGATGTGCGAGTTGAAGCTGCTCTTCGACCCGTACTCGTTGATGAATCCGGGAAAGATCGTCAACGCGCCACCGATGAGCGAGAACATCCGGGACGTCGAGCTTGCGCCGGCGTTCCCGCTGTCAACGCGGCTATCGTTCGCGGCCACGGGCGGCATGCGTGGCGCGGCCGATCGATGCATGAACATTGGCGTCTGCCGCAAGGGATCCACGGGGGTCATGTGCCCGTCGTACATGGCGACGCGTGAGGAGGAACACAGCACCCGCGGCCGCGCCAACGCGCTGGTCCTCGCGCTGTCGCAACCGGATCCGAGAGCGGCGCTCGGCGACGAACGCCTGCACGACATACTCGACCTCTGCCTCGAGTGCAAGGCCTGCAAGAGCGAGTGCCCGCTCGGGGTGGACATGGCGAGCATGAAGAGTGAGTTCCTCTTTCACTATCAGGGGATTCACGGGGTGCCGGCACGGGCGCGGTTCTTCGCCGGCGCTCGGCGCCTCAACCGGTTGGGTTCGATGTTCGCGCCGCTCTCCAACCTGGTGACGTCACTGCCGGGATCCCGTGCGCTGATGGAGCGAACCCTGGGGGTCACGCGGAAGCGGCCGCTGCCGCGATTCCAACGGCGCACGCTCCTGCGGTGGGATGCGCGCCGGAAGCGGCCGCTTCCGGGAGCCCTCGGACGTGTCGTGATGCTGGCCGACTCATTCACGACGTTCACCGAGCCGGGAGCAGGCATCGCGGCGGTGGAACTGCTGGAGATGGCAGGGTGGCGGGTCGAGCTGATCGGCGATCACTGCTGCGGACGCGCCGCCATCTCCAA
Organism: Candidatus Dormiibacterota bacterium; assembly: GCA_003162415.1. Taxonomy (GTDB): domain Bacteria; phylum Chloroflexota; class Dormibacteria; order Aeolococcales; family Aeolococcaceae; genus Palsa-851. The sequence continues at coordinate 542,088 of PMOL01000011.1, read as the reverse complement.
GGGGCGTCTTGATGACGCCGGCCGATACGCCAAGGCGATGACTGCCCGTCTCCATGACGCGGCGCGGCAGGGGGCGACGATTGTCGGGGTTGAGCCCTCGTGCATCCTCACGCTCGCCGAGGAGCACCTCGCGCTGCAGCCTGCCAGCGAGGAGGCGAAGGTGGTTGCGAGTCGAGTGCGCCTCGCGGACGAGTTGATCCTCGACGCATTTGCATCCGGACACCTGCGCATGAATCCAGCCTCGCAGCTGGCGGGCCGGCGTTTCCTCTTCCATGGCCACTGCCATCAGAAGGCACTCGCCGGCACCGCTGCGAGCGTGCGGTTGCTGTCATTGATCCCCGGGTCGGTCGTGGTCGAGGTCGATGGCGGTTGCTGCGGCATGGCAGGGTCGTTTGGCTTCGAGGCCGAGCATTACGACCTCTCGATGCGGATCGGGGGGATGCGGCTCTTCCCGGCTGTCAATTCGGAAGACGCGCGGACGCTGGTGGCCGCCACCGGTGTGTCCTGCCGCCAGCAGATCGAGCACGGCACAGGTCGACGTGCGCTGCACCCGGTGGAATACATCCGGGCGGCGGTCCTTCAGACGCGCCCTGTGGTGGGGTGAGCCGGGGCCTGCCGATGCGTCTCCGGTTCCCCAGGACCGGTGCGGGGAGGTCAAACGTTACCTTCGGGCTCGAGGAAGGGTCTACTAGGTAACAGACCACCGTCCCATCCTCACCAGTGTGGACGGTCATCAAAGCTGGGGCAGGCGATTGAATGACGACGAGGCGGCGTTCTCCGCGGCGCTCATCGCGGCGTCCGAAGCGGCGCTGCGGGTGATCCTCTCACTCGGAATTGCTCCGGGCGACGCCGAAGACGTGCTACAGGACGCCTCGATTCGCGCGTGGCGCCATCGCGAGCAGCGTCGTGGCGACTTCCGTCCTTGGTTCGTGTCCATCGCGTACCACGAGGCGCGCCGTCCCAGACGACGGTGGCTGACGTTCCCCAGCTTCTGGAGCGCGCGCACCCAATCCACCGAGAATGAGGAGCAGATACACGACGTTCTCAGGCTCCTCCCGTCTCTTCCTATGCGTCAGCGGTTGGTGCTGTCACTGCGGTGCGACGCTGAGTTGTCAACCAGGGAGGCCGCAGACATCATGGGCATCAGCGAGCCGGCGGCCAAGCAACTTCTCGCGCGTGCCCGCGAATCGCTGCGTCGAGCCCTCGACCGGTCCAGGGCGGAGGCCGCGTCATGACGCTTATCGACGACGCTGACATCGACATCGCGGTGGCCGACCGCCCGCTGACGCAAGCCGAGCTGGAGGCTCTGAGCAACGCCCGGTCCTTCATGGAGCGCGGCGCGTTCGCAACTGAGCGACAGTCACGATCGTTTGCCATCGAATTGCTCGCCAGCGGAGCGGTTGCCGTGCTCGTTATTGGGCTGATCCTTGCACTGCTCCGACCTATGCCAGCTCGGCCGCTGCCCGCTGGTTCGCGTCCGACGGCATCGCCCACTGCGACTCCGGAACCCTCAACCAGCCCAACGCAAACCACCGTTCCCCTGGATATCATCGCGCAACTCAACCTCGGCTCCCATTACGTCAACGCAATGGCGGTTGGTCCTGACGCCGTTTGGCTCGCGATCCAGGGAGTCAACTACGGCGACGCAGGGACACTCATCCGCGTCAATCCCAAGACAGCGCGCAAGACGGCCAGCTGGACGATCGGCGGCGATCCTGCCGCTGTCGCAGCAGCCGGAAGCTTCGTCTGGGTCGCCAATGGCTTCGGCGACGGCTCGGAGGTCCTCCCCGAGCAGAACACGGTCGAGCAGTTCAACGCGGTCACAGGGGCGCTCGTGCACCTCTACCGGGTGAACGACCCCCGAGGCCTGGTCGCCAACCTTGACTCCGCACTTGTGATCTCGGCGTCGACGCCGGATCAAACGGAGATCAGCCTGCTTTCGGGCGGCTCCAGCCAGACTATCGCCAGCCTTTCTGGGGTCTTGCAGAGTTCCTCCACCTCCGCCGAATCAGCACTTTCTGTCTGCGGGCATCAGGTGTATATGGCACTGAGCATTGCATCGGCCACCGGGGCGAGCGCCGCGATCTATTCGGTGCCACCGACAGGGGGGGCCGTACGCGGGATTGCGACCATCCCATCCGACTACGCGCCGGCCATGGCGTGTGACGGCACGTCCCTCTATCTTCCCGCCGTCTTCGGCAAAGCCGGCCAGGGCTCGCTTATTCGGGTCGACGTACCGACGGGTGCGATCACAACAATGTGGCAAGGACCAGCTCCGCAGGCTGTGGCAGTCGACGCGGGAGGTCTTTGGATTACCTCGTTCGCCGACATCCCCAATGACGAATCGGTATTTGTTAGCTCGCTTGATCCGGTGACAGGAGTCGAGTCGTCGACCCGCCGGTTCCTGCCTGCAGGACCCAATCGCGGGGATCCGGATCTGCTCATCACCGACGCGTCCGGCCTCTGGACGGTAGCCGGGGGCGGCAACCTACTCTTGCACATCGCCGTCGGTTGATTGTGTCCTCGGCGAAGCTGCATTCAGTGTGCCCAGGGGCGCTGGCGTCAGCGACCACGTGTGGAAGATCGAGGACATCGTTGCACTGTTGGCGGAAAGGCACAGTCCCCGACTCGCGTGCGCGGCCCGCAAGAGCGACTCAAGCCGGACGGATTGCTTCTCGCGCCGTTTCGGCGTTCGGGCGCTGGAGGCGCCAGGTTGGTCGGTCGGCCGCCACCAGAAGCACCGCGAGTACGGCAGCGATCGCTGCAGAGACCTGGAGGAGGTAATAGCCCTGCTTTGGAGCGGTTGGGATCGAGTAGCTCCAACCCAGCACCCGGGTCGCCGCGTTGAGGCTCTCGAAGCTGACCAGCGCGGTGACTGCGAGCGTCATGACGAGAGCGATGGTCGAAGCCAGCGGCTTGCCATTTCCGGCCAGGCGCAACCCGATCGCGAATGCCGCGGCTACGAGCAGGGCAAGGACGATCGAGCCGTCGCCGCTGCCCACAATGGCGCCCGAGAACAGGACCAGGGGCGGCGCTCCGAAAGGCGGACACCCGAAGCCGCAGTTCAGGCCGGCAAACGGAAGGAATGCTCCAACGCCGGCGATTGCGAGCGATGCGAGGCAGGCCCAACCTGCGGTTGTTGCCGCCCTTGAGCTGGCAAGCGCATTCGGAGCGACCTCGCGTTCCCGGTCGCCGCGCAGCAGCAGCATCACCACAACCGCGCCGACGGCCAGAATGCCGCCGCCGAGAAAGAGGTAGTACCCGGCGTCCAGCACGTAGAAGACCGGCACATCTGGGACAAGTTCCGCCGGCAGGGACTGAGGAAATGCCAGCGCACCCTCGTACACAGCGAGACCGAGCCCGACGAACGCAGCGACGGCGTTCACCATCGCAGCGAGGCGCGACGCCACGCCGGCGAGGAAGAGAATCGCCGTGGCCGCGAGGATCCCGCTGATCCATACCACTGCCCATGCCTCCGAGCTGTCGCGCAGCGCGGCCGATGGGAGCCCTTCGGTGACGAAGCCCGAACAACTCGGACACCCCTGGCTGGCAAACGTTGGGAAGAGCGCCGCTGCCACCAGCACGGCAGCCAGGAGACTGGCAGCGCCGGCTGCCGGCGCGACCCACCGGCTCGCCCGCAACCTGGTCATTTGATGCGAGCGCCGATACACCCGGATTGCGCTCTGTTGTGGACTTCGGACAGACGAGTCCTGCGCCCCTTCATGGTGAGGACGAACGCTAGCACCATTCCGCGACCTTCATGGAGCATTCGTGTCGCGAGGTGGGTGTGGCTCCCGCAGCGACCTTCGGGGTGGCCGGACTGTCAGGTCAGCTAGGAATATCGGCTCTTGGCAGATCGGCCGTGACCATGACTCGTTCGAGATTCCCGCTACGGGATAAGGCGTTTACGGACCGCTTCTCGATGATGTGATCGATCATCCCGTACGCGAGCGCCTGCTCCGCTGTCATGTGGTAGTCACGCTCGATATCGCGGCCGATCTGCTCCGAGTCGCGCCCGGTGTGACGGTGATACAGCTCGATGAGCAGGGCTCGCTGACGAAGAATTTCGCGGGCATGCACGTCGAGATCGGTTGCCTGACCCTGCATGCCCTGCGCCCATGGCTGGTGGATGACAACCAGCGAGTTGGGCAGCGCGAGCCTGCGTCCGGGCGCTCCGGCGCAGAGGAGCAGCGACGCGCCGCTCGCGGCCATGCCGAGGCAGGTCGTCTCGACGAGCGGCCGCACATATTGCATGGCGTCATACATCGCCAGCGCCGCGGTCATCGAACCACCCGGGCTGTTGATGTAGAGATGGACGTCGCGCTCGGGATCCTCACCCTCGAGGAAGAGCAGTTGCGCCGTGACCAGGTTGGCGAGGTCGTCATCGATGACGCCGCCCACGAAGATGATCCGGTCGCGCAGCAACCGCGAGTAGATGTCGTACGAGCGCTCACCACGTGTCGTCCTTTCGACGACGGTGGGGACCAGGGTCATCGCGAGCCCTCCGCTGTTGGTGGAACGAAGCCGATGCGGCGGCGGGCCGGCTCCACCTGGTTCATGGCGATGAAAGCGCCGAACTGCGCGACGGTCCGCAGCGACGCGGCGTCGAGTCCCGAGGTGACTGCGCGCAGCTGGCGCCGGGGGTCGGATGGCCAGGCCGGCTCCTCCTGCGGCGACACAGTGAGCCGCCGGCCGAGGTCGCCATACACGGCCCCGATGGGAACCGAGAGCGCGTACGCGATCGCGATCAGGAGGTCCGCGGAGACGTCCTTGAGCCCGCGCTCGACCTCGGACAGGTAGGCGGGTGAGCATCCGGCCTCGCCGGCGATCTCGCCAAGCCTCCGTCCCTGACCCTCACGGTGTCCGCGAAGGATCCCCCCCAACTCGCGCCGGATCTCATCGGCAGTTACGCTCAGAGCAGAATACACAACGCTCAGAGCATATCACTGGCGAGGAACGCAGTCGCACGTTCCCGTCGGTCAGGCGGGTCGCGGGTATCCTTGGGCGAGCCATGGCAACGCTCCTCTCCGTCAACCTGGGCACCGCGAAGGCGACCCGGTTCGCCGATGCCGGCGTGACCGGCATCGACAAACGCCCTTCGAGCGAGCCGGTGGAACTTCGGGATCCGGGACCCCAGCTTGGATTCAGTGGCGCCGCAGGTGACGCCATCTGCGATGCGAGCTCCCACGGCGGTAGCGACCAGGCGGTGTATGCCTATGCCCGTGAGGACCTCGATCACTGGCAGGCCGAACTCGGCCGTGCGCTCAGCAACGGGGTGTTCGGCGAGAACCTGACCACCGCCGGCCTCGACGTCAACGGGGCCCTGGTCGGCGCGCGCTGGCAGGTCGGCGACGACTGCGTGCTCGAGGTGACATCCCCGCGCATCCCGTGCCGGACCTTTGCCGGCTGGCTCCAGGAGCAGCTGTGGGTCAAGCGCTTCACCGACCGCGGTGCGCCCGGAGCCTACCTGCGGGTGATCGTGCCCGGCCGTGTGGCCGGAGGGGATCCGATCAGCGTGATCCATCGCCCCGACCATGAGGTCACGATCGCGATGATGTTCCGCGCGCTCACGAAGGAGAAGGTGCTGCAGCCGCAGCTGGCGGCCGCAGGAGACGCTCTCCCCGAGGGCCTGCGGAGACGTCTGCTCGTCTGAGCTCCCTCTCCTTCCCGGAGCACGCTTGCCGGTCGCGGCGTTGGTGGCAAAACGGACGGAAAGATGCCCCGAACTCGGGATACCATTCGGCGCAGCCCTTCATGTTCAAACTGCCCCGATCCGCTCGCTTCCGTCTGGTGGTGCTGGTCGCCGGTGTCGCGGTTGCAACGCTGGCAACGACACAGCGCCTCCCGGTGACCCCCGCGGGCGTCTCGGCGGCGGCGCCTCGGCCGGTAACCACCCCAACGCCGACCCCCTCGTCGGATATGCAGGTGGCGAGCGCCAACCTCAGCTTCAGAATGCCGCTGTCGATGCCAACCGGGGCCCCGGCGATGCGCGCGCGGGCCGGCATCCTCGTTGACCTGGACACCGGCGCGATTCTCTGGGCAAAGGAACCCGACCTCGAGCTCGCGCCCGCCAGCCTCACCAAAGTGCTCACCGCCCTGGTCGCGCTCGAGAACTTCAGCCCAGACCAGACGGTGACGATCACACCAGACGCCCTTGGCCAGTCGAGTGCCGACACGCTCATGCACCTCAAGGCGGGTCAGACGCTCACCGTCGAGGAGTTGCTCGACGGGATGCTGCTCCCCAGCGGCGACGACGCCGCCAGCGCGATTGCGGTTGACACCGTCGGCGCGGACCGCTTCGTTGCTGCGATGAACGCTCAGGTCGCTGCGCTCGGCCTCCACGAGTCGCACTTCTCGGCGACCGCGGGGCTCGACGACCCGCACCTGTACTCGTCCGCATACGACCTCGCGGTCATCGCAGCATACACATACGAACACTTCCCGCTCTTCGACCAGATCGTCGCCACCCGGGCCATCAACTTGCCGGCCAGCGCCGAGCACCCGGCGTTTGCGCTCCACAACCTCGACGCACTGCTGCAGGCGTATCCGGCCGCGGTGGGCATGAAGCCGGGGTGGACCGGCAACGCAGGCGCCTGCCTCATCGGGATGGCGGTCCGCGGCGGGCATCGCCTGCTCGCGGTGCTGCTGAGCGCGAACTACCCGGCTCGACTCGAGAGCCGGCTGTTCGACTGGGGCTTTCAGCTCGAAGGCCTGCCCCCGCTGCTGCCGCCCACACCGTCTCCCTCGCCGGCGCACCGCTGACGCGGCCTCAGGTCACCGTCTGGACGAGCGTGGCGGCGTTTGACGGCGTATCGGTCCAGTCAGCCTGGGCCAGTCAGGGGCAGGAACGCGAGTGCGAGGCCGCACAGCCCCGGCTGCGATCGGCCTCAGCACATGGAGCTCACTCATTCTCTTTCCTGAAGCGACGTGGGCCAGAGGATAGCCAGACGACCGTGAACCTACCTGAGGATGTGCTGAGAGGGATCGGCCTCTGGGTGGGGACATCCGGATCATCCCACGTGGTCGTCTCCGATCCCGATGCGCTCTACGAGCGTGCGGAGCCCAACTGCGCGCTCATGTGATCGCGAACGCGGCCGCCATCGAACCCTGCCATGGCGCTGACGTGATCAAGCGCAGATTCGGCAGTTTGGCGACGCACGTGACACTCCACGGATTCATCGGTGAAGGGATGGTGTGTGCGCCCATGAACAGGATGCGGGCGCCCGTCAGGTCGGCCTCATGTTGAATCGCCGCCGCGGCATCAGCAGGGTCGGCGCAGGCCTTGCTGACGGCGATGTCCAGAGGCAGGGTCAGGGCCCCGGACTCGAAGCCGTTGGGCACCATCGGTGTCAGATCCGTGAGCCCGGCCATCCACATACCGGCATCGTTGCCGCTGTTGGTCATGACCACAGTGGTGCTCGGGTAGTCGTCCGTCAGCGTGTTCAACACCGTGAGATCCGCGGGAGTGACCAGCGAACGGGTGGCCACCGCGTGCTGGTAGACGCCGAGCTCGTATGACGCGCCGACCACCAGGCACACGATGGCGATAACGCCCAGGGCCAGCGGCGCGGCAGCGAATCGATGCGCGCCGACGCGCACTCGAGTGGCGACAAAAGCGGGAACTTCCGCGCCGTATACGTAGAGAACCCAGGCGACCACCACCGCCGCTGCGGTGATTGCCATCGCCGGGATCCATGGGCGCAATGCCGTCAAGGGATCGTAGAGGCCCAGCGGAAAGGTGTAGACCGCGTACTGGCCGATGAGATAGGTCCACAAACGCCCGAGCGAATGGCGCACGAGGACGGCGACTCCGGCGGCGAGAACGCCCGCCACGGTCGCACCGATCTGCAACTGTCGCGTCCGCGACAGGGAGCGCATCACGCTGATGATCGCGAGGAACCCGGCGCCAAGGACAAGCGGGATCAACCAGTATTGATAGCCGAGGATGCGATCCTGCTCGGCCCACGGAAAGATGAGCCGCCAGAGTTTTGCCAGCTTGTGCCAGTAGAAGGCGTCCACCATGAACGCGATCAGCAGCACCTGCGCCACGAGCAGCCAGAGCATTCGACGCCGGACGATCAGCGCCACGACGCCGATCAGGTACAGCGCGAAGAAGACCGGGCTGATGAGATCGGTCTGCGCAATCGATGCGAGGATCACGTGCAGATGTATCGGTGCGCTCGTCACCGGGATCAATGCCGACGAAGGCTGGGTCGCGGTGGCCGGAGGAACGTGGGGTGACCGCGTCAGCAGCGTCACGATGATGGCGCCGGCCAGCACGGCCCCGGCCGCGATGCCCACACGAATGAGCGCGACTCGAGGATTGGCGCGTACGACCTGCACCACTGTGATCGCGAGCAGGCCACACGCGACCACCCCGCCGGTGAACACCTCGAGGCCGTGGATCACCCAGATGGATGCGGTGATTGCAAACAACAGAAGCGCAGTGTCACGCGTGAAGACACCCCGAAAAACCCGTAGCGCGGCAACGATGAAGGGGACGATGAGCGTCGAATCGATGATCTCGGGAAAGCGGCCGACGATGGCCTGAAACGATGGAAACGCAAGCCCGAGCGCGAAGAGCGGCACCAGCGCTGCAAGTGCAACAGATCCGGTCGCCTCGAGCGCGAGCAGACTGAGTGACAGGGGGATCAGCACCAGCGTCACGGTGATCACCGGTCCCATCGCCATCGCGGGCGATGGAGCGCCGAGCCACGACACCACGGCGGCCGTCGCCTCGAACCCAGGGCGCGCGCGCACGAATTCGGTCCCTTCGATCGGGATCCGGATCAGCGGCAGCACATCGTGCGTTCGCGCAATCGTGTTGGCGAGCCCTCCGTGCGTCGCCGTATCCCAGTCTGGAGGGAGTACCTGTCCATGGAGGGCCCAGAAGAAAACCGATGCCCCGATGAGACCGGCGATGAGCGCGGGAATCGGTACCCACCAGGGAGCGGCGACGATGCCCGCGGGGGAAGCGCGGCGCCAGCGGAGCACCGCGGCAGCCCCAAGTACCACGAGCAGCGGCAGCACGGTGACCGGCTCGAAGGGGATGTGCGCATCGTGCATCGCCATCCCCGCGACGCCGATGAACCCTGCGGACATCCCGGGGGACATCGCAAGTCTCGTCCACCATCGCCACTCCGGAGCGAGCAGGGTCGCAAGGGCAAAGCCAGGGAGCAGAGCCGCAATCACCACCCCGGGGAGCGATTGCGCGAAGTCTTGTAGTGACACGCCGGATGGAGCTTAGCGGCCGGTCAGGCGAGACGCGCTCAGCAGTGCGCCGTGCCGCCAGGAAGCGCGTGCTATCCTGAGATCAATTGCTAGATCGTTGACGTCGCGCGCTCTGCGCGCGCCATCGTCCTCGGCTGCGAGGAGCCCCTGGGGAGGCTCCAAGTCTGGGGGCGTTAGGCTAGAGCCCTCATAATCAGATCGATTGGGCTCCCGTTCCAGAGGTCTTGAAGCGTCCCCGGAGGGTTCCATGGCAAGCCGGCGAGCGAGTGGCACTGGGCGGGGGGATCGCGTCACGGTCGAGCTTGACGGTGCGCCAGAAGCCCAGGTGGATCGTCTCAAGCACGTTCAGCTGGTGGGGCAGCCCGGCGTTGCGCCGTCTGCGTTCTGGCCGACGAGCGTCTATCCGCGCATCGAATCCCGTTCGCAGCGCGTCTCCGTCCGGCGATGGATTGCCCTCCTGGTCGTCCTCGATGCGGTGATCGCAACCCTGGCGGTTGCGATTGCGACGCTCGCCATCTTCGGCACCTCGCCCGAGAGGTTGAACGACCGGCTGCCATACGCCGCGATTGCAGCGACCTTCCCGGCCCTCTGGGTCGTGGCGATGCTGCTGAGCGGCTCGTACGCGCGTCGCTACCTGGCGGCCGGGCCGGAGCAATACCGGCGCGTCTGCAATGCGTCGATCTGGATCCTCGCGCTCATCGGCTTCACGTCATACGTGCTTCGAGCCGACTTCTCGCGTGGCCTGGTGCTGATCACGATTCCGACGGCCGCGCTGCTGACATTGCTGGGCCGCTGGGCTGCCCGCAAGGCATTGCGCAGTCGATTCGGAGATGGCGTCGCGATCCACCGCATCGTTGAAGTCGGACCCGGCAAGGGAGCGGAGCAGCTTCGCAATTACATCGATCGAAATACGCACACCGGCTTCTCGGTGGTGGGAGTCGTCGCCACCGATGCGCTTGCTGAAGACGAGCCCATCGATGTCGACGAGATCGTCAACGAGGTGCGGCGTCTCGACGCCGACACGATCGCCTTTGTCGGAACGACCCACTCGACGGGCGGCGAGTTGCGGCGAATGTCGTGGGCGCTCCAGGGGTCGGGTATCCGGTTGCTGGTGGTCCCGGATCTCGCGGACATTGCCGGCCCCCGCATCGTCATGCACCCTGTCGATGGCCTGCCCCTGCTGGAGATCTGCGAGCCGGAGCTGAGCGGACCCGCTCGGGTCGTGAAATCCGTCTTCGATCGCGTCGCGTCGCTCTTCCTGATCCTTGTCCTGAGCCCGGTGCTGGCAGCGATCGCGGTGGCCATCAAGCTCAACGACCGCGGGCCGGTGTTCTTCCGGCAGCGCCGAATCGGCAAGGAGGGCCGCGCGTTCAACATCTGGAAGTTCCGCAGCATGCGCGTCGGCGTGGGTGCGCTTCTGCAACCGGTTGAGAGCACCACCGGCGAACGGCAGATGCTCGTGAAGACGCCGTCGGATGATCGGGTCACCTCGGTCGGTCGGTTCCTGCGGAGGTATTCACTGGACGAACTGCCGCAGTTGTTCAACGTGCTGATCGGGACCATGTCGCTGGTCGGCCCGCGGCCACTCGTCCAGGACGAGGTCGACAGCTTCGGCCACGGCGCGCACGCCCGGCTGCTGGTGACGCCGGGGATGACCGGGCTCTGGCAGGTCCGCGGGCGCTCCGAACTCCCCTGGGAGCAGCGCGTGCATCTCGATCTCTACTACGTCGAGAACTGGTCGATCTGGCTGGACATCTCATTGCTGTGGAGCACCCTTCGCGCGATCGCGCACTCCAACGGAGCGTACTGAGGTAGCGACGCCACGCGGGCGCTCGCTTGCCCCGCTGTCCGTATGATTGCGCCCGTTGTGGAACTGACCGGCGAGGGGCGGCGACTCGTCGAGCGGATCGGGGATCGTAGCGCTCGGATCGGGATCGTCGGTCTCGGATACGTGGGTCTCCCAACTGCGGTCGCGTACGCTGACGCCGGCTTCACCGTGGTGGGGATCGACACCAACGCTGAGCGATGCGCGGCGATCATGGCGGGAGAGAGCTACATCGAGGATGTGCCCTCGAGCGACGTCGCACGGGCGCGGCTCGATGACAGGCTGACCGCGGTCACCTCGCTAGCGGCGGCCGGCGACCTCGATGTCGTCGACATCTGCGTGCACACCCCGCTCGGCGATACGCGCGAACCCGATACATCCGCCATCGAGGCCGTGGGCGAGGCGCTCATCGCGTGCCAGCGTCCCGGTCAGTTGATCGTGCTCACCAGCACGAGTTACCCGGGGACCACCGAGGATGTGCTCCGGCCGATCCTCGAACGCTCGGGATTGGTGATGGGAGTGGACATCTTTCTCGCCTTCGCCCCCGAGCGGATCGATCCTGGAAACAAGAGGTTCACGCTGCGCACCACGCCGAAGGTCGTGGGTGGCGTCGACGATGCCTCAACCGAGGTTGCACAGCGGGCGCTCCTGACCATCGTCGACGTCGTGACCCCGGTGCGTGACGCAACCACCGCCGAAATGGTCAAGGTCCTCGAGAACACCTTTCGCATGATCAACATCGGCTTTGCCAACGAGGTCGCGCAGATGTGCCGCCGCCTCGGCGTGGATGTCTGGGAGGTCATCGAGAGCGCGGCCACCAAACCCTACGGGTTCATGCCCTTCTATCCGGGTCCCGGGGTTGGGGGCCACTGCATCCCGGTTGATCCCTCGTATCTGCAGTGGAAGATGCGCAACCTCGACTTCCGCACCCGGTTCATCGACCTCGGGAACGAGGTGAACCGGGGGATGCCGGATTACGTAGTGCAACGAGCCGACGATGTCCTCAATGACATCGGGCGCAGCATGCGTGGCTCGCGCATTCTGCTGGTCGGAGTTGCGTACAAACCCAACATCGGTGACGCTCGCGAGTCGCCGGCGATCGAGGTCGCCGATCGCTTGCTCAGTCGCGGCGCGCTCGTCCGCTACGTCGATCCCCACGTTGAGTCGCTCTCCACGCATGGTGGCGTGAGCCTTCGGGCGGTGGAGCTGACCGCCGCCGAGCTCGAGGCGAGTGAGCTCGTGGTCATCACCACGGCGCACGACGCGATCGACTGGGCACTGATTCGCGAACGCGCGCCGCTCGTGCTCGACACGCGCGGCGTCCGCGGTCAGGGTCGCGCGGGCTGGCACACGCTGTAGCGTCAGACGGCGCCGGTCCGCTCCCAGGATTCGAGCGTTCGCCGCAGTCCCTCATCGAGGCCGACATGCGCGGTCCAGCCGAGCCGTTCGGCGGCGCGAGCCGCCGACGGCACACGCCGGCGAGTGTCCTCGAAGCCGGCACCGAAGTGCTGCTCGTAGCTCTCGTGAACGATCGTGGAGCTGCTGCTGCTCGCCTCGATGACCTTGCGCGCGAGGTCCGCGATGGTCATCTCGGTCGTCGCATCGCCGATGTTGAATACCTGCCCCTCGGCGGGTTGCGTCTCCATCGCAAGCACGGTGCCGTCGATGCAGTCGTCGATGTAGGTGAAGCAGCGCGACTGGAGGCCGTCGCCATACACGGTCACGGGTTCGCCGGCGAGCGCCTGACGGACAAAGGTGGCCATCACGCTGCCGTAGCCGTCGGGATCCATGCGCGGTCCGTAGATGTTGAAATAGCGAACGATCACTCCCCGCAACCCGTGTGCCGCGTACGCGAGCAGGAGATGCTCATCGAGCGCCTTCGCAGTGGCATACGACCAGCGCTGGATGACCGTCGACCCGAGGATGCGATCATCGTCTTCGTGCATCGGAACCCGGCCGCCGCGTCCATAGACCTCGCTCGAGCTGCTGATCAGCAGCTTGCGGCCGTGACGCGCGCATGCGGCAAGAATGTTCTCGGTGCCACGACTGTTGACCTGAATCGATCCGAGCGGGTCCGCGATGATGTGTGCGACCCCGACCGCCGCAGCGAGATGGAACACTCGATCACAGTCGCCCACAAGGGTTTCGACCAGCGCATCGTCGAGGATGGTGCCTTCGACGATGCGTACCGTGGCGCTGTCTGCGTGGCGCCGGATGTTGCCGCGGCGCCCGGTGGAGAAATCGTCGAGAACGACGACCGCGTCGCCATGCCCGACCAGGCGATCGACAAGGTGACTGCCGATGAAACCGGCGCCGCCCGTCACCAACGTCCTCACGTGATGGCACCATAGCAGCCCCGATGGGCCATTCCGACTCCAATGCGCTGCCGTTTGTCAGTGTCGTCATCCCCGTGTTCAACGAGGAGCGATATATCGAGGCATGCCTCGCCTCCGTGCTCGGTCAGGACTACCCGGAGGATCGCTACGAGGTCATCGTGGCCGACGGAGGATCGACCGATCGCACTCGAGCCATCGTCGAATCGACGTCCGTCCTTCACCCGAATGTGCGCTTGATCGACAATCCTGGGAGGACGCAGGCGCACGGTCTCAACCTCGGCATTCTCGCGAGCAGCGGTGAGTTCATCGCGCGCCAGGACGGGCACGCGGAATGGTCCCCACATCATCTGCGACGGTCGATCGAGCTGCTGCTCGAAACCGGCGCCGACAATGTCGGGGGCCGTGCCGATGGCGAGGGGGCAGGCATCACCGGCCGTGCGATTGCGCGTGCGATGCGATCCCCATTCGGGGTCGGCGGGGCGCGATATCGATATTCGACGCGGGTGGAGGAGTTGCCCACGGTCTTTCCCGGGACGTTCCGGCGTAGTGCATTTGAGCGTGTAGGCCTCTACGACGAAGCCTATCCGCCACACGAGGACTATGAGCTGAACCATCGGATCCGCGAAACCGGGGGACGCGTGCTCTTCAGCCCGGATATCCCCACCAGGTACTGGGTGCGGGAGTCGATCCCCGCCCTGGCCCGCCAGTACTTCCGCTACGGACGCTCGAAGGTTCGGGTTGCCCGTGCGAGCCTCGGAGTCATCCGTCCGTACCACCTTGCCGCACCCGCCCTCGTGGCGGCAATCCCGGTGGCGGCGTTGCTTGGATTGACGAGGCGAGGGCGGCCCGCCGTTGCGGCCGGGGCGGCCGTGTATGCCGCCGGGTGCGTGGTGGCGGGGATCCACGCAGGGAAGGGCGAGACCCCATCGGTCCGGATGCGCATCCCCGGAATCTTCCCGGTCCTGCACGTTGCATGGGGATCAGGGTTCTGGGTTGGTGTGGCCGAGGCTGCGCTGCGGATCGACACCGGGGGCGGCTCGCCGGAACCCCTTCCGGCGTTGGCGACGACCGAACTGGGCTACACTCGTACGGCTTTGAGAGCGGATCAAAGACACCGCAAGCCAACCAAGGCGATGTGATGGCAGGCAGCGAAACAGCTCGTGCTCTCAGTTCCGTCCGCGTTCGGCGGTTGATCGTCGAGCAGTCGAAGCGCGCTCACGTGGGACACATCGGCTCCGCACTCTCGATCGCGGACATCCTGGTCGCACTGTTCTCTGGGACCGTCGATCCCGAGGTCGACGTTTTCATCCTGTCGAAGGGTCATGCGGCGCTGGCGCAATATTGTGTGCTCACCGAACTCGGCCTCATGAGTCACGAGACCCTCGACACGTACTGCGGTGACGACAGCCAGCTCGGCGTCCATCCCGATCACACACTGCCCGGCATCACCTTCTCCACCGGCTCGCTTGGTCACGGCCCATCACTCGGCGCCGGTGTCGCGCTTGCAAAACGTATCGTGGGCAACCCGGGAAGAGTGTTCGTGCTGATGAGTGATGCGGAGCTCAACGAGGGCTCGGTGTGGGAGGCGGTGATGTTCGCGGGACATCACAAGCTCGACAACCTCACGGTCATCCTCGACAACAACGGTCAGCAGGCGCTCGCACCGACCGTCGACGTGATCGACCTCAGCGGCGTTGACCGGCTCGTTCAGACGCTCGGATGGGAAAGCAGGCGAGTCGATGGACACGATGTCGACGAGCTGACCACCGCCCTCGAGGTCAACACGCCGGGGAAACCGCTCTTCGTGATCGCGGACACGCTCGCGGGCAAGGGCGTGAGCTTCATGGAGCGCCAGGTCAAGTGGCACTATCTCCCGGTCGATGACGCGCAGTTCGAGCAGGCCATGGGTGAGATCGGGTGAGGAAGCAGTTCGTCTCGACCCTGATCGACATCGCGAACCACGACGAGCGCGTTGTCCTGCTCACTGCCGACCTGGGTTTCATGGTGCTCGAGCCCTTCGCCGAGCGTCACGCTGATCGCTTCTTCAATGTTGGTGTCGCGGAAGCGAACATGATGTCGCTGGCCGCGGGAATGGCCCACGAGGGGATGATCCCATTCTGCTATTCGATCGCAACCTTTGCGTCGATGCGCGGCTACGAGCAGTTCAGGAATGGTGCAGTGCTCCATCAACTCCCGGTGCGTATCGTTGGGATCGGCGGTGGTTTCGCGTATGGGACCGCGGGCCCAACGCATCACGCGCTCGAGGACATCGCACTGATGCGGGTTCAGCCCGGAGTCGCTATCGTCGCGCCGGCGGATGACGGTCAGGTCGACCGTGCTCTCCGAGACCACTACGCGCGCCCGGTGCCGATGTATCTGCGCCTTGCCAAGGAAACCGCAAGTCACCCGGAGCTCGATGGTCGTTTCCGATGGGGTCGTCTGGAAGTCATCGGTGACGGCGACATCGCGATCGTCGCCATCGGATCGATGACGGGGGTCGCGCTCGAGGTGCGGCGGCAACTTCAGGCCGAGGGCATCCAGACGGCGGTGGCTGTCGCCGCGTCGATTGCTCCGGCGCCGGCAGACGACCTGGTCGCGCTGCTGTCGTCGAAAAGCGCGTGCATCACCATCGAGGATCACCGCCCGGTTGGCGGCCTTGGTTCACTGGTGGCGGAGACGATCGCCGATCACGGCATGGGCGTGCGGCTGGTCCGCTGCGGAGTCACGGACCCGACCGGCGAGACCACCGGATCGGAGGAGTTTCTGCGCCGGCGCAACGGCCTCGACGTCGCTGGGCTGATGGCCGCGGTGCGGCAGATTGGCCTTGTCCCTGCCTGAAGCCGGCGCACCCGCAAGTGCGGATGCCGGTACCCTGGCCCATAATTCGCCGATGCCTACACGCGAGAAGAACGGCGCAGCCGATACGCTGACATTCCAGGCGACGGAGTGCGCCATCTGCGGCCCCGGCATCCCTGCGCAGGAGCTCTACCCCGCCAATTTCGACGTCGACGACATCACGCCGGCTCGGTTTTCCGCACGCCGGCTTCCGGATCGCGTCCACTACCGCATGGTCAAGTGCGCGCGCTGCGGCCTGGTGCGCTCGGACCCGGTCCTTGACGAGGCGACCCTCGCGTATCTGTACAAGGAGAGCACGTTCGACTACGAAGCCGAGACTGCCAATCTCAAGGCCACGTACGGGAGGTATCTCGCCAAGCTCCGCTCCCTCAGCAGGCGCCAGGAGTCACTGCTCGAGATCGGCTGCGGCGATGGCTTCTTTCTCGAGCAGGCGTTGGCGCAGGGATACACCACGGTTCGCGGGGTCGAGCCGAGCGAAGCGGCGATCAGGGATGCGTCGCCGGTGGTACGTGACCAGATCGTCTGTGATGTCATGCGCCCGGGGCTCTTTCGTGACGGAGAGTTCGACGCAGTGTGCCTGTTTCAGGTTTTTGATCACGTCCCCCACCCCGAAGCAGTCCTGGAAGCGTGCCGTGCCGCGCTGCGTCCCGGCGGGCTGACCCTGTGCCTCAACCACAACGTCGAATCGGTGTCGGCGCATCTCATGAAGGAGCGCAGCCCGATCATCGACATCGAGCACACGTATCTGTACAGCCCGGCGACGATGCGCCGCATCTTTGAGGCGGGTGGCTTCAAGGTTCTGAAACAGGGTCATGTCCGCAACACGTACAGCGTTGGATACATCACCCACCTGGTACCGCTGCCGGCGCGTGTCAAAGGGATGGCGCTCGGCACGTTGCAACGGAGTCGTGTCGGAAAGATCTCGGTCCCTGTTCCGCTCGGCAACCTCTACCTGATCGCCGGGCGATTGTAGGGCGCCGCTCGCTACCGGCCCGCGGACACGGCCTCGGCTGGATGCTCCGCGAGCCACTCGGCAGTCCTGGTCAGGCCATCGGTGATGCTGGTGGTTGCCCGCCACCCCAGCTCCGCCTGGATGAGCGTTGGATCGCCGACCCAGACCCGCGTATCCCATGCACGTTGCGGGTATCCGCCCCACACCGGCTCGACACTGATCGAAAAGGCTTGTCTCGTCTTCGCGACCAGCTCAGCGAGGGAAGTCTGGACGCCCGACGCGACGTTGTAGATCGTGCTCTGGTCTGGTGCCGACGCTGCCGCGATGTACGCATCGATGACATCGCCGACGTACACGTAGTCCCGTACCACGGTGGGCGACGCCAGCGGCGGCAACGTTCCGGCGAGTGCCGCGCGCACCAGCGTTGGGATCAGCCGGCGCTCCTCCTCGAACGGTCCATATGCCGAGTACAGCCGCAGCGTCGTGACCGGCACGCTGCGCGTCCTAGCACGCTGGCAGAGCCAGGTTGCCGCGGCCTTCGTCGCCGCGTAGTCACTGTTGGGGCGTGGGGGTTCGTTCTCACCGGGTGCATGATCGCGGTCACCGTACTCGGATGACGTGCCCGTGTTGATCACGACCGTGCAACCATGCCGCTCGGCGGCCGCCAGGATCGTGGCCATTCCCACCACATTGCTGTGCGCCATCGCCACCGTGTCCGTCTGAAAGGAATACGCGCCGTGGGCGGCGAGGTGAAAGATCCACTCGGGGCGGGCACATATGAACGCGCGCTCCATGGCTTCGCCGTGCGCGATGTCGCCCTGGATTCGGTGGACGTCGCCGAGCCCATCGAGGCGCCACGTGTCGGTGGTCGGCTGCAGAATCGCGAACACCTCGTGGCCATCAGCGACAAGGCGATGCACGAGGTTCGCGCCGACGAATCCGGCGGCGCCGGTCACAAGACAGCGGATGACTCACCCTCCTCAGTTGCAGGCTGGTCGACCGTCGTGCCCGGGTCGGGCCGCGCGACCGGACGATTGATGATCTCGGCAACGATATACGGTGGACGGCGCTTCACTTCCTCATAGATGTGCGCCAGGTACGAGCCGATCACGCTGAGGCAGAGCAGCTGAATACCCCCGATGAAGAGGATCAGGACGATGAGCGACGTGAACCCGGTCGGAGCCGCCGCCGGATTCACGATGCGGACGATGATCGTGATGAGGATCGCAACGAATGCCGCGACGGTTGTGAGGACGCCGACGATCGTGATCAGCTCGAGAGGGATGTAGGAGAACGAGAAGATGGCCTTGCGAGCCCATCCAATGTTGCGCAGCAATGAGTTCGTCGTCGTGCCGAACATGCGCTCCGGCCGGTGGTAGGGAACACCGATCTGACGGAATCCCACCCACGCGCGCAGGCCTCGGAGGAACCGGTTGGTCTCCGGGAGACGGTTCAGTGCATCGACGACTCGACGGTCCATGAGTGAGAAGTCGCCGGCATCGAGCGGGACCGGCACGTACGACGCTGCGCGAAACAGCCGGTAGAAGGCGCGATACGAGACCTGGAGGAACCGGTTCGCGTCGCGCTTGACGCGGCTCCCGTAGACGACGTCGTACCCCTCCAGCCACTTCTCGTAGAAAGCCTCGATCAACTCAGGGGGATCCTGCAGATCACCGTCGAGGAGCACGACCGCGTCGCCACTGGAGATGCGCATGCCGCTGGTGAATGCACTCTGCGATCCGAAGTTGCGACTGTGGGTGACGGCGGTCACATGAGCATCTCGACCGGCGAGATCGGCGAGCACCTCCGCGGCGTTGTCAGGACTGGCGTCGTTCACGAAGATGATTTCGTAGTCGACGTCGAGCTTCGCGAAGACGGCGACCAGACGCTCGTGCATGATCGGGATTGCCGGAGCGTCGCGATAGCACGCGATGACTGCGCTGATCTTCCGCCGGCCCACTGGCGAATCGGGCATCTGGCACATGATAGGGCCGATCACGGCTGCAGAGGCACCCTCGGTGATGTCCCGGGCCCTCAGCGGATTGATACCCTGAAGGCGATGGTGCGCAGTCAGCGCGAGCAGGGATCATGAAACGGCGCAACCTGGCACTCCGCGAAACGGAGCATTGGCGGCCTCCGGCGCTGCGCGACCCCACCGCGTTTCGCCGCTTTGGGGATCTACAGCTTGCGTCGATCTGGAACGATCTCCGGCCGTTGCTGGCAAGCGAGACCGGTGCCGTTCTCGACGTCGGCTGCGGGGAGCAACCGTACCGCTCGTTGCTCACACGAGCCGCCAGTTACCAGGGGCTGGATATCGCCGAGGCGGCTGACCGGTTCGGATACGCACGAGACGACACGTTGTACGTCAGCGGATATCCGTGGCCGGTGGGCGACGCATCGGTGGACCTCGCCCTGTGCACCGAGGTCCTCGAGCATGTCCTCGAACCATCGCTGCTGCTCAGCGAGGTGCGGCGTTGCCTGCGCCCGGGGGGACGTCTCCTGATGACAGTTCCTTTCGCGGCTCGCTGGCATTTCGTGCCATACGACTACTGGCGTTTCACGCCGTCGGGGATCACGCACCTGCTGCGCGAGGCCGGATTTGCCGATGTGAGGGTTTTCAGTCGCGGCAATCCGGTCACCGTGGCGGCGCAGAAGGTCATCGCGCTGATCGCCCCGCTGGGAGGAATGCGAATTCCGCTCGTTCCCATCGCCGCCGCCGCCGCCGTCGTGGGCCACTGGAGCCTCCACCGGGACTGGGGGGAGGATTGCCTTGGCTACACGGTTGTGGCGACGCGACCCCGCGTGGACGCGCAGCCGCCCGTCGGGACCTAGCCAGACGGCTTGCGCGCTTGGCGTCACGTCGGGGTGTGCGAAGGCGCTACATTGCACCCGTGGATCGGCCCGACAGCCTTCCTGAGGGGATATCGGCAGTCGTTCCGGTACACCGTTCAGCGGCGATGCTCCCGTCGTTGCTGCCGCGGCTCACCGCCGTTCTCGACCAACTTGCGCCCGCCCACGAAATCATCCTGGTCGACGATGGGAGCCCTGACGCGAGTTGGAGCGTCATCACCGCGGCTGCTCATGCCGACAAGCGGATCCGGGGAATCCGGCTGATGCGCAACTTCGGCCAGCCCAATGCGCTCCTGGTCGGGATCCGGTCCGCGCGTTATCGATACATCGTGACGCTCGACGACGACCTCCAGAATCCGCCAGAAGAAATCGCGCGGCTCGTCGAGCGTCTGACCGACGACGTCGACGTCGTGTACGGAACGCCCGAGGCGGAGCAGCACAGCCTCTGGCGTTCGGCGGCCTCACGTATCACCAAGTACGCCCTCGAGGAGGCCATGGGTGCGCCTGTGGCACGAAGCGTGAGCTCATTTCGACTCTTTCGCACCAACGTGCGTCAGGCATTCGAGCGGTTTCAGAGCCCGGATATGCACCTCGACGTGCTGCTGACCTGGGCTACCACCCGATTCGCCGCGGTGAGTGTTCGACATGAGCCTCGATTGGAGGGAAAGTCGAACTACACGTTCGGAAGGTTGGTGCACCACGCTCTCAACATGATCACCGGGTTCAGCCAGCGTCCACTGCGCATTGCCAGCATGATCGGCTTTGTCTTCACCATCTTCGGCGGTGTGGTCATCATCGCTGTGGTCGCACGCTACCTGATCGCCGGCGATTCCGTACCAGGATTCCCCTTCCTTGCCTCGATCGTCGCGATCTTTTCCGGGGTGCAACTGCTCATCCTCGGCATCATGGGCGAGTACCTTGCCAGGATGCACGTGCGGCTCATGGAACGACCAACGTATGTGGTCGTCGAGACCACAGAGGACGAGCACCGCAGGCCATGAGGAGGTCCACGGTGTGGCTCATGCGAATGTTTCCGGCCCGGCCTTGACACATCTATCCCCGTATACTTCGGCGATGGCGGGAGAGAGTCGCGTCCCGCCAACGGTCTTGATCGTGGGCTGGGGCTTCATCGGAGCGGCAATCGGTCAGCATCTGCTTGCGGCCGGTGCCCGCGTGACTGGCTTGAGCCGTTCGCGCACCTCCCGCACCGATGCTGGTGAACGAGCCGGCGCCCGAATCGTGATAGGCGACGTATGCCAGCTGGAGTCCATCGGGGCCGCCGTTCATGACGTCGACCACGTCCTGTTCTCGGCAGGTGGCCTGACCCCTCCCGCCACCGCAGCGCAGCCCGCTGAAGCGGCGATGCAGACGCTCCTGCCGTTGCTCGCCGTTCTTGAAGCCATGCGCGGTCGGCCGAGCGTGCCGCTAACGTACGTTTCGTCCGGTGGCACGGTGTATGGAAACCCTCGCCGTCTCCCTGTCTCCGAAGACGAGCCCACAGAACCAATCTCACCGTATGGCGCGCTGCACGTGGCGTGCGAGAACTATGCACAGATGTATTCGCGGAGATTTGGAACACGGCTCCAGATCCTTCGAATTGCGAACGTGTACGGACCGCATCAGGCACGACACAAGGACCAGGGCGCTGTGGCGATCTTCCTTGACAGGATCACGAACGGACAGACGATATCTGTCTACGGAGACGGCACCGCGCTGCGCGACTACGTATTCATCGAGGATGTCGCAGCCGCTGCCTCGCGGCTCATCGTCGATCGGTCAGACGTTGGCGTAGTCAACCTCGGCTCGGAGCGCGGACTCACCGTGCTCGAGATCGTCGATGCCGTCGAGACCGTCGTCGGTCGGCGCGCAAACGTCTCCTTCGAACCTGCACGCGGTTTCGACGTGCAGGCCGTTGTCCTGGACGTATCGAAGCTCCAATCGTTCATTCCGTACACGCCGACCAACTTCGCTGCTGGTCTCCGCGCAACGTACGAGGCGTCACAGGTCGCCGGAGTTCACATCGCCTAGCCCGAGTGGGGACGCGGCCGGGCAATGATCGCGAGCGAAGTCCCCATGGGTAGCCGTCTGCGAGCTTTGATCAGGACTGATTCACGGCGAAAGACTTCGAATGCGACTTCGTTGAGTCCGGGAACGATCTGAAACTCTGAATCGTAGACTGCCGCCAGGTTCTGTCGGTCGCTCCTGATGAAGCGGCGACGCGACCACATGATCGGGAACAGGAGGACCATGAAGTAGGTGAGGTACTCGACTTCGAACCCGGCAGTGTGCAGCCCTCGACGGATGCTCGCCGGCGTGTACCTGCGCATGTGCTCAGACGCGACATCGAACGCGCTCCAGAGCGCTGGATGAGCGGGCACGGTGAGGATGAGGCGACCGGAGCCCTTCAGCTGCTCCCTCATCTGACTCAGGACTCCGGCGTCATCACGGATGTGTTCCAGGACGTCGAAGGCGGCGATTACGTCGTACGGCTCGGGTGCCGCAAGGTCGGCGAGGTGTCCGTTTGTGATCGTGAGCCCAGTGCGCTGACGGGCGACCTCGGCTGCCGCTGCGCTGACCTCGAGCCCCTCCACCGACCCGCGCCCTGCTGCGGCGCTCTTGAGCACCCGGAGCACGTTGCCACTGCCGCATCCGACCTCGAGTATGCGGAACCCACTGGCAAGGTCTTGGATCGGCTGGCTCACCAGAGCGCGAATAATCTGATTGCGAGCGCGGAACCAGAAGTGCCTATCCTCGACCGCCAACAGCGTCTGGATGCCGGCCGCATCGTACGCGGCCCAGTGACTTTCCGAGCGAGACTCGGAGGGCGTCTCGGGTTGCGGACTCATGCCACGACGCGCCGCCAGCAGCCGCCAATGTGCTGCCATCGGCCCTGGAGCGCCAAGGTCGGAGGCCAGTGGGGACTCGCGAGATCGACGGACCTGGGCATGTGCGAACGCCATACTCTAGCCAAGAACGCCGCGATATTGACCACGAAGCACAGCCTACGAGCTTGCGAGCAACTCCCGTACACGAGGGCCGAGATCAGGTAAGCACTCCCCTTACCCTCGCGCCACCGCCGCTGAGACGCTGACCCTAGGCCGGCTTGCCAGCAGACGCGATAGCGACGAGTGCCAGCACTGAGCACCGATCGGCGCATCACTCCCGCGCACAGCATCACTTCAATTCCTGAAGTTGTCCAAGTATGACTCCTGGCAGAGCCACGGGTTGATACATGCCGCACGCCCCGGTTCCGAACACGTTAACCGCCAGCGTCGACAAGACTATCCACTGCGTGTGGTGATTCTGGATGTATCGACAATCAATCTGAACAACAGCAGGAGCCAAATCTTCAGGCGGAAATGGAAAGAGAACCGCATCGCTTGGCACGTGCGTCAGGAGCGACACGATGTTGAAGCTCTCACCCAAATAGGACAGCTTCCCCGACCTGTCCGCGGTGAATGCCTGCGCCTTGCGGATGGCCGGGAGGAGTGTGGGGAGGTCGGCTCCTGTAAACCCGCTCGTCGGCGGAGGATTGAGGAGGCTCTTTGCAGCGGCAACGGGATCTGCCGTGAGTAGCGCAGACGAGAAGCAAAGAGAAACGAGAATTCCGATTGGAATGAGCTTTATCTTCACGGACAACTGAACCCTCGTCAGATCCGGCCGCTGTCGCCACAGCGCACGAACCTCGTCCGAGTGGATAGCTATGGACAGAAGTGCGCCAATACAGACAGCACACGGCAGAAGCATCGTCTGCAACTGGCCTTCCGCGTATGCGCGATTCACGTAGTACAACAGGCCGAGGAGCGACCACGTCCCCACAAACGCGAGCGTTATCGTCGCTTGATCGACAAGCGTGTTCTCGGGTGTCCCGTCACGATGTCGGCTCCTCATCAGAGCCCACCCCCCGGCAGCTGAGCACACAATGATTGGCATCACGACAAGCACAGGCCCAGGCACCTGCATTGGAGCTGCACCCAATCCGGATCCGAACAGTTTGACGACGGCGGCGACAAAACTCACGTTGAGCGGCGAGCCGATGGACAGCAGAAAGAGCGGATATGAAGCGACGCCGAGGATCAACCCCACCAGCCAGGCGCCGATGGAACGCCGTCGAACAGACGGCATGCCACCCACCAGGATCATCACGCCATAGACGACAGTCGCCGCAAGCCCGAAGTCCTGCGAATTCCACGTGATGACTCCGCAGACTAGTCCGATGAACAACAAGTGCCTTCTTCGCACGGTGCCGCGGTAGAGGAGAACCAGATCGGTCAGCCCGATGGCGATGATGACAAAGCCCGAAACCAGGCGAATAGGAAGTTCTTGAAACAAACTAGCGATCGAGCTCGTGGCGCCGAGTTGATGCGAGGTTACGTATGTGATAGGGACGACAATAGCTGCAGCGAGAAGATAGCCTCCAGTCCCTAGAACGCGCCTCACGAGCCGTACTGCCAGAAGGACCGTGGTGAAGTCAAGGAGAGTCAGGAATATGGACATCGCGCCTACCAGCGCGAGCGGACTTAGGAGAGATTTCAACGGAAAGAACAGCCAG
The DNA here is from genome assembly GCA_003162415.1 of Candidatus Dormiibacterota bacterium. Classification (GTDB taxonomy): domain Bacteria; phylum Chloroflexota; class Dormibacteria; order Aeolococcales; family Aeolococcaceae; genus Palsa-851. The sequence continues at coordinate 517,486 of PMOL01000011.1, read as the reverse complement.
CCGTACAGGGCGGTGTATTGCGGGATGTACGTGGAATCCGGAAACCTTCCGATCACGGGACCGAGCATGTCGTTAATCTCGTTCTGGTTGTTCTCGGCGTAAGTCAAGAAGTCAGAGGTCCGGATCGCGCCGAGTATGTCGCACACGCAGCAAATTCCCACGATCACAGCGATGCCGATCCGGACGCGCCTCGAAAGGTGGTGAGATTGCACAAAGGCCCCGAATATCAGCAAGAGGACTAACACGGCAAGTGCCACATGAACACCGAAGCCTTCCCAGACGCCGTCGCGGAGCATTTGCGGCCGCTCTATCGTCCAGATCCCCCAGATCAACCCACCCGAAGCGAGTACGGCGACCCCTGCATCGAATCGTGTCGAGTGATGATCGTGGAGAAAGATGACCGTGATAACGAAGGCGAGCGCGAGAACGCAGAGGTAGATCGGCTTATTTGCGTTCCCCGTAGTATTGTTATTCGTTGCGAACGTCCCTGCTAGAAGTATGGCCAGGGTGCCCAATGCGATTCGAGGGACCAGGGTGATGACCGCGCGGTATTCAGGCATCACCGGTCCGGCTACGCTGCAACGGCGAAACCACGTCTATGATCGCGACTTAAGAGCTGATGAGCGCGCGGTCGCCACTACGTCACGATGCGCGAACCAGGCATAGGGGAGTAAAACAACAACCATCAGGTCCGCTGTCCTTCGTGCCACGGGCCCAACAATAGGGGTCGAGCTGCCGCACCTGCAAAAGGCGGTGGAGAGAGCGCGCAAATTTGGGGTTGCAGCCGCATACGCGTCGGATTCAGACTCAGTATTCTCCCGGCCCCATGTATAGATGGCCCTCACCTGATTGGCGTGCGATGTTCGGCGGCTACGGGGTGCGACAAGCGGTCCCCGGGAGCGTCGCGGCTGCTCGAATCTCTGTCCATCGACCTCACCCGACCGCGACGATCGTCGCATCCTGGTTGCTGAACATGACGCGCCCAGCCCTGAGGATAGCCGGATCGTACGTACCGAGCGTCCGGTCGACTATGAGATAGCGAACGCCATACTGGTGAATCAAGATCAGCAGCGCCTCAGCGTCGTCATGATCGAACACCGCATCATTCAATCGCTGACGAGAGATGAAGTTGGCGCCGGCTGGTGTACCCGAGCCGGCCGGGATGGGATATGGGTTGTACGACTCGATGAATGCCTGACGCTCAGTGAATGCGGTGTAGTAATACTCTTTCGTTTGCGTTCTGCCCGGATCGAGCCAGTGGTTATTGACAGCGAACACCACGTCGGTGGGAGTGTGGTCGCGGAACCAGTAGAGCGCGGTGAGCAGACCAGGTGTCAGTACAGTCCGTCCAGGAGAGACGGGGGCTCCCGTCAGGACGCGCTGAATTGTCGGGTACGCGAGCATCGGCGAGGTGAGCGCAGCGGCAGCAACCACTGGAATCAGAGCTACTGCCATGATGGCCGAGGTCGAGCGGCGAAGTACGCGCAGGACCACTCCGCATGCGATCACGAACACCAATGCCGCAGCAGCGATGTCGGCGTAACGGAAGAAGATCGCCTGCGGGGTAACGAGGGAGTGCTCAGTGGCCTTGACAACAATGAGCAGGAGCGCGATCCAGCAGGCTATCCCGACGACGACCGTCCGACGTGAGACGTTCAGCGAGGGTCCGATATCCAACCACGCCAGTCGATACCCCTGTGCCGCGGCAAGACACCCGGCCACATATCCGGTATCGACAAAATAGAGCTCGCTGTATGAGCTGTGATGCACGAGACACGCGATGAAAACACCGGTCACGAGCATGCACAAGGGCAGAGCAAACGCGGAGATCTCGTGACGATGCCGTCGTCGGAGGAGATACAGAGCTCCAGAAAGCGGGAGCATCACCGCGAGGAAATCGGCAAGGTACGCTAACGGCAGGAGGATGGCCCGAAGGTCCGCGTGCCGAATGAGCTCCACGTAGGTGACGGCAGGACCGCCTGACAGCCAGAAGAAGAGGTCGACTTTGGTGGCGGGGGTGGATCCACCGTAGACGAGGATATACGAGACAATGAAGGTCGCGAGTGCGATCGCCGCCGTCGTGAGCGCCTGCACGGACGCTCCACGTCGGAAGAGGACGCCAATCCCGGCCAATAGGCCGGCGCCACCGATGATCACCGGCAGAATCGAGGCTTTGGCTCCGGACGCTCCGATCATCAGGAGCGCGATGAGCCCCCACGAAGCGACATCGCGGCCCGTCCGCCATGAAGGCGAACGCACCCGTTCGATGATGAAGTACAGGAGCGCCAGGAAAAACGTCATGCCGAATGGGAAAGTCCAGCTGTCCCACAGGTGGACCATGACGTCATCACCGAACGGGCTCGCGGCTGTGGTCAGATCGAGAGGTCCCAGCAGGAAGAAGACCATGACGGCTGCAACCCCCGTCCACCACGACCTGCCGAGGTAGCGCCCGACGATCAGGAGCTGGCAGGCGAGCACAACAATCGTCGGAATGTAGTCCAGCCGCAATCCAATGACGGCGATTGGCACATGGGTCACCTGGCTGGCCGCGGCGATGTGAAAGAGCACGAACCACTCGTAACTCAAGGAGACCCCGACCAACCCGGGGGTTGTTGTCGGCCAGTGGTTCATGACCTGACCGATCAGGCTGATGAAATATGGGTAATCCGAGTACAGGAGCCCAACGCTCGCACCGGGGAGTGGCGCTGTGGGAAGGAACATCAGGGTCAGATAGATGAGCCCCACGGACAGCGTCCCCGCGGCGACCCACATCCCCGCGACGGGGATTGGTTCAGTGTTGCCGTTTACGCCGACCCCGTCTCGCCGGCGCCAGATCACCAGTGCGCTGGCCACGATTACAACGATCGGGTATGCAAGGAAGAGGTTTCTCGCGCCCATTGCCGCCGTGGCGCAGAAGGCGAGTATCTCGAGCGTCTGACCGATGGGCCACCCAAGCGCGACTGATACGAGAAAGCTTGGTCGGTGCGCGCGTACGGCCCAGAGCAGCGCCGCTCCGGGCAATGCCACAAACCCGATCTCGTATGCGACGAATCGGAGGATGTCGAACGCGCCGACCCCGGTAATGAGCCATCCGATCACAACGACAGCCGCAACGAGCGCTGCCGGTGCGATCCCTCTGCGCGTCATCCGGGGGAGTATCGCCGATTTATCAGCCGGAAACCCTCGCGACAGGCGAGCTGCCTGGAGGTGCGATCGGCGCAATCCCGTCAATGATCCCGGTGACAACGCGGTCCATGGGCGGATCTGCTCCGGGATCGAGGTCCGTCGCGCGATGTGCACGGATTCGCGGCCGGCTCCGGCCATCCTCGGTGACGGCAGCCAAAACGTTATGGAACCTGAAGAAGAAGAGCACCGCATAACGGCGGGCGAGCTCGCGGGTTCGCGCGCGCTCGACATCGACCGGGGGCTTGTGCAGAAGACGGTCTGCCTCGGCCCAGTACTCCCGGGGTGTGGCGGGATCGACCGTGAAACCGCGCCCGCGGTAGTGCGTTGCCGCAGCCACCAGCACCGGTGTGCCGCGGGTCGCCAGTTCGAGTCCCACTGTCGATGTGTACACGAGACCGAGGGCGGCGATGTCCATCAGCACGTAGGAGCTGATGGTGTCTTCCGCCTGAATCACCCTGACGTTGGGTGGAATTGCCGTGAAATTCGCGGCGATGTGGTCAGCTATCCGCTCGACCGTGACGTGGTTGCGAAGCTGGATCTCGGCTGGATGGATTCGAATGACGACGTCGATCTCGGGATGAGATTCCGCCCAGACGATCCCGTCGACGACCCATTGCCCCATCGACGAGAAAGCGAGGTCTCGGCCCATCACGGCGCTGTCCCACAGGATATTGCAGAACATGACGACAAGTGGACGCTCGGAGTCGAGGCGGAGTTCTCGCCGGATGCGGGCGAGATCATCCATCCGCGAGCGCCAGAAGTTGTCAAGCGAATCGCCCCAACTCCGACGGTCACCGAGGTATGCGTCGATCGCTTCGGATTCGCGGTCGGTCAATGGAGTGTCCCGGGCAACGTTCCACGCGGTCTCGGGGATCTCGAGACGGGATGCGGCAGCGCCCGGGGTCATCACGATCGCATCGTGGATGAAACCCTTCTCGTACGTGCCGAAGGGAATCCCCTGTTGCACGGCGAGTGCGGCCATGATGCTCTCCGGGAAGAACGAGCCGTTGAGCATGAAGACGCGCTGTGGGGCTGTGCGATTCAGAATGCCGCGGAGTCCCCGCGCGACCACGATGCCGCTGACCAGGAACGAGCGGTAGGTCTCGAGCGTCTGTGGCGTATCGGTCAGGCTTCCCCGCGAGAGGAACCAGGCAACCGAGATGCGCACCAGCCGCCCGAGAGGTATCCCCTGGTCCATGTAACTCTCGCATTCACGGACGGTCGTGAGCGACGCGACGCGCCGGCGTGCGATGTTGACACTGAGACCGACATCGAGAACGTCGTGCAGTGCGATGCTGTCGAATCCCGCCGCGTGGATCGCTCCCGAGGCATACTCCCGGCACGAGTGGCATGGCATGGGGGGCGCCGCGGTGACGGGCATGACGTCACAGATTGGGAGCCGCCCACCGCAGTAGGCGAAGATCGGTTCGCCACCCCGGCGGCGCACGGCGTGGGCGAGCACGGTCTCAATGGCGAGGTGGACTGACCAGCCCCGCCAGCTCATGAAGAGGATCCGCTCGGCATCCGGTTCGACCGGGCTGGCCGACGCCGCGAGGCGGCGTAGAGCCGCCCACTCGGGCGGATCGAACGGACGCGGGAGCCCGATGACCGCCGCTCCTTCACGGCTGCGTCCCCAGACCTCGCGCATCCGCCGTTTCCAGCGAGGATGGTTCCAGGCCCAGTCGAGCACCCGGCCTCGGACCCCACCGCGCCGGCGGTTACCGTTGGTCACGTGTCATCCCCACCTTGGGGAACCTATCATCTCGGCGCATGACAGCCCCCCTTCCGTCCCCCTGGAGCGGCACTGACAGGAGGGGTGGTCCTCGATGACCGCTCGTAGCTACGGCAACCCGGAGTTCCGCATCGGCGATCGTCTCGTCGGCCCCGGACATCCCTGCTACGTCATCGCAGAAGCCGGCTCCAACCACAACCGGGACCTCCCCACAGCGCTGCGGTTGATCGAGGTCGCCGCAGAGGCCGGAGCCGACGCCGTCAAGTTCCAGACGTATACGGCCGAAGGGCTCTACTCGCGGCGCACCCCGGATATCAAGTACCTCAAGGAGCAGCAGCTCGTCGGCGGGTCTGAGAGTGTGTGGGACCTCATCAAGCGGGTCGAGATCCCCTGGGAGTGGCATCACGATCTCGCCCGTCACGCGGCCGAGAACAACATCAGCTTCTTGTCGACACCTTTTGAGGAGGCTGCCGTCGATGCGCTCGAGGAAGTCGGTGTGCCCGCGTACAAGATCGCCTCGTATGAGGTGAATCACCTTCCCCTCATCGAGCGGGCGGCCCGGACGGGCAAGCCTGTGCTTCTTTCCACTGGAATGGCGTCACTCGGAGACATCGAGCGCGCACTCGATACCGCCGCAGCGGCCGGAGCGCACGACCTGATGGTCATGCACTGCGCCGTCAATTACCCGCCGCGCTTCGAGGATCTCAACCTTCGCGCGATCAGGACCCTCCAGGACGCCTTTCAAATCCCGATTGGCTGGTCCGACCACACTCTGGGACACACCGCTGACGTCGTTGCCGTGACTCTCGGCGCATGCGCGGTGGAGAAGCATTTCACGCTCAGTCGCGACCACCCCGGCCCCGACCATCCTTTTGCCCTCGAGCCGCATGAGCTCGCCGCGATGGTCGTGGCAATTCGGGAGACCGAGGACGCTCTCGGTTCGAGCGTGAAACGGGTCACGGCTGCGGAGATGGACCTGTACCGTCTCGCGCGCAGGAGCATCGTGGCGGCGCGCGACGTGTCCGCGGGCGGCGAGTTGACGCGTGATGACCTCGCCATCAAGCGGCCGGGCTTCGGCATCCCGGTCCACGAGCTCAACCAGGTCATCGGACGTCACGTGATCCACGATGTCGTGACCGATGATGTGCTCGAGTGGGACGATCTGGTCCGCTGACCGACGCCGAGGATTCCGCGAGCGGCGTGATGCTGCGTCCTGCGACCGGCCAGGACTCGAGTCGGCTTCTCGAATGGCGCAACGACCCTGATGCGGTGCGCTTCAGCATCACCCGGCGTGCGGTCACAGCCGCGGAGCACAAGCGCTGGCTGGCTGCCTGTCTCGAAGACAGCGATGTGCACCTCTGGATCGCGGAACAGGCGGGAGTCCCCGTCGGGCAGATTCGTTTGGACACGGACCGTAGCACCGGCCTTGTGTCGATCGCGGTGGCTCCCGAGCATCGCGGTCGCGGGCTCGCCGCAGTTATTCTCAATGCGATGGTCGCCGAGGCTGGCCGCTCCGGGACCGTCCGGAAGCTCCGCGCGCATGTCGATCCCGACAATCTAGCGTCACTGCACGCGTTCAACAACGCGGGCTTCCGAAGCCTCGTGAAACACGAGGAGGGATTCGTGGTACTGGAGCGTCGCGTTATCCGCTGACGGACTCTACCGGTGCTCGCCCCCACCGATCCCGCGCAGGGTTTCCGTCGCCATCACCCGACCTTCGCGGGCGCGCCTGGATCGCTTCGCCACGCGCTGTCGCTCGCCGACCAATTGTGCGGCCGGCGTCGCCGCTGTCCAAACCACCTCAGCGGCGAGCGAACGAGCGAGCAGCCCGACTGCAAAAGAACGCCGGTGTCGTTCGAGACGGCGCAGTTCGTCGGTGGCGCTCCAGGACGATGCGAGTGTCTCCAGCTGGCTCACGACTCGGTCAGTTGCGTGGCCATCGACCGTCCCGATCGCGTGCTCGTACCACCGCTTGCATGCCGCGGGCGAAGGTGGCTTCGAGCCGGTGAGCATTGCCGCCAGCAGCTCCGGCGAACTTGCGTGGGCGACACACGTCTTCGGTGCCTGATCGAACGGAAGAAGCTCAGACCGCAAATCCTCAAACTGCGTACCCCACGCGGCGTAAATGACCCGGCGGCGCGCTGCCACCGCCTCATACAACGCCGTGGTCTGGAATCCAACGACAACGTCAGAGCCCATGATCAGCTCACGAGTGTCCGCGTCGTCAGCCGCGACCCTCACGGCGTCGTTCCATGCGGGGCCGGCAAGCTGGGCGATGCGACGCGACTCGGCACGATGATCCTGTTGCGGATGGCACTTGACGACGACCTCGCACGCCCCGTCGCGTGCGAGGTCGAAGAGCACCCGCTCGGTCGCATCGCGAAGCGGCTCCCAGACGCGCAGGCCCTTCCCACGGCCTGTACCAGGCACGTACGCGTCGAGGGCGTAGGTCAAGAAGAGCACCCTGGGTTTTGGGGCAGCCGTCATTGCCCGCGCAGACGCATAGATATCGAAGCGCGGCTGCCCGGTGATGACGATCCGATGGCCGGGAGTGCCCGCCCTGATCCAGAAGTCTCGTTGCCGCTCACTGCACACGGTCATGAGGTCGGACACGAACGGCGCCTCGGTGCGGACCTCGGAGCTAAACGTCTCCATCGTCGCGCTCGAAATGCTCGTTTCCTTCTGGACAACCGCAACCGGAACGCCGAGACGATGAGCTGCCGCGGGCAGGGTTCTGACGTAGAAGAAGGTATCCGAGGGCAGCACGATGACGTCGAACGCTCGCTCCAGGTAGAGATTTCGCACTTCGCGCGAGAGCCACGCGGCGTACCGTCCGCGCGCACCCGCGAGGTCATCGCGATTGTAATTGTGGAGTCCTCGGCCGACCTCGCGACCCATGTCGCGGACTGCCCGCCCGCGGAGACGCTGATATGGGAAGCGGCGAACCTCAAGTTGCCGGTGCGCTTCGAGCGCGCGCAGATCCTGATCGAAGTAGTGGTCGAGAGCGAGGACGCGGAGTGTGCTCACGGACCAATCCGCTTCTTCGGAAGCATGAATCCGATCAGGGCTCCGCGTTCATCTGCGGTCATCGCGAAGCGGACGATCCCAACGACGTAACACAGGCTCGCCGGAACGCAGCACAGTGCAACCGTGAGGAGGTTTCCGGGCGGAAAAAGGTAGGCCGTAGCCGCGACGACGGTTGTGAAGAGTGCAGCCCACGGTAGGACGGGCAGGATCGCCCTGGTGACGAACTCGTCGAGTCGCATGGACAGCTCACGCAGCACCAGACGGATGTACAGCGGCGCCGTGATGCCGTATCCGATCAGCGTCCCGATGATGACGCCGGAAACACCCAACGGCTTCGCCAGCGCGATGGAGATGCCAAGATTGACCAGCATTGCGATGGTGGCGTACGCGGTCACCGCGCGTACTCGTCCCATTCCGACGAGCATGGTCAGTGAGATGGTTGCGGAGCAGGTGACGAGCTGGTATGTCAGGAACAGCTGCGCAGGTCCGGCGAACGTCGCGTACCGAGCGCCCACCCAGGCAATCAGCAGTGGCCTGGCCAGGATCATCGCTGCGATCGTCACCGGGAGCGAGAGGGCAAGGGTGTAACGCGTGCCGCGGATCAGAAGCTCCCGGAGTCTCGTCCGCGACTCGAGAGCGAGGAGATTCGCGGCCGCGGGAATGACCGCCGCCGTGGTGAGCGTCAGGGGATATGAGACCGCAGACTCGAGGCGGGCTGCGAAGTTGTACCCGGCGAGCACGGTGGCGCCCACGACCACAGCGAGGATGACGGTGTCCATCTGCGACCAGATAACCCCATTGATTCGGGAGACGAAAACCCAGGCGCTGAAACCGGCCAGCGGTCGGAGTGCGGAGCGCTTGATGAGGCGCGGGGAGACGCGCATCTCTGGACAGAGCACATGGGCAGCCACTCCGTAGCCAACTGCGGCGAACACGGTGCCGGCGATCATCGCAGCACCGAACGCGACGACCCCGTGCCCGGTCAGGAGCACCGCGAGGGCCAGGACCGTGTAGAGGATCTGCCGGGAAAGATCAACCACCTTGATCCACCCATAGCGCTGCAGGCCCTGGAGCACTCCGACGAAGGCAAGTGACGGCAATCCGAACAACGCTTCAGCGGCAAACAGGACGAAGAGAAGGTGCAGGTCGTTCTGCAATGCCGTTCCCTGCACCTTTGTGAAGATGTGACCTGCCACGACAGAGAGCGTGAGCAGGATCGCGACAGCCACAACCGCGGCCGCGGTCAGCACCGCCAGCGCGGAACTCACCACCTCGCCGATACGCTCGCGCTGTCCGCGACCATCGGCATCGGCGATGAACCGTGTGACGCCGGCCTGCAGTCCGAGGTCGGAGATGCTGAGGTAGCCGGCGGACACAGAGAAAGCCAGGGCGAGGACGAGCACCCCATAGGGTCCCGACCCGAGATGTCGGGCAGCCTCGCCGATGACGAAGAAGTTGGCGAGCAACGAGAACACGCCGACCGCGCCGGTGATCAGCGTGTTGCGGAAGACTCGGCGCCCGTGCGCAACCGGCGCGGCCGGAACCGTCATGTGCGGTGGGCGGCCTCGCGTTGGGCGCGATAGCGCTCGTTGCGCAGAGGCAGGCCGCTCTGGTCCTGGAGCGCGGGGTCGTGCTCGAAGGCCGCAACCACCGCGGCGAGATCGGGCGGCGGCGAGAAAGGTAGCGTGTCCAGCAGGCGGGTGACGCGATCGAGATCAGCCGGGACGTCAACCGTCAGTCGCATCGCCGAGAGATCCGGCTCATGCGCGACATGAGCGGTGCGAAAGTCATCCATGTGCTCGCGGATTCGAACGGTGACGTGCTCGCGCTCATAGTCGAACGTGGCCTCGCGATCGACACGGGTCAGACAGGCGGAGGTGAACACCTCGCAGTCGTATCCCTCGGGAAATGTCGGAGGTTCAACATTGCTTGCGTAGTCCGCGTCCAGCTCGCTACGAGCACGGATAACGGAGTCCACGACCGCGGGATCGGTGAGCGGGCAGTCGGCCGTGATGCGCACGATCACGTCCGCGCCGTGCTCGCGCGTCGCCATCACGTAGCGGGTGAGCACATCGGCCTCGGGCCCGCGCGTCACGGCCGCCCCTGAGGCGACCGCCAGGGCCGCCACCACGTCATCACTGACACCGTCGGTCGTGGCAACCACAACCCGGTCGACCAGAGTGGCTCGCGCCACGCGCTCGATGATGTGAGCGAGCATCGGCCGTCCCTGGAGCGATGCGACCACCTTGCGAGGGAAGCGTGTCGAGCCGCAGCGCGCCTGAATCACGGCGACGGTGGTCATCAGGCAGCCCGAGCAGCGACGAGGTGGCGTATCTCCGCAGCGACCCGCGCAGCGCCGCGTCCATCGACGAGCGCGCGACCGCGCCTCGCCATCTCCGCACGCCGAGCGGGATCGTCGAGGAGCATCAGACACGCCCCGGCCAGTTCCGCCGGGTCCACGACGACGGCGCATCCGCCTGCAGCGAGGGCCGCCGCCTGCGCTTCCTGGTTGCTCACCGCAGCCGTGATCACCGAGGGACATCCGACGCACGCGGCCTGCACCGCCGTGGTGCCGGCGGCGCCAACGTAGACGGTCGCCGTCCCGAGACTGCCGGCGAGGTCTGGTGGTGCAACCAGCAGACGCTCGCGCCGCCACGTGTCATCGGCAAGCTCCATCGAGTCGGGCCCGACGACCCTGATCACGGCCACGGTGGGGTCGCGATCCAGGAGTGCATGGCTGACCGAAAGTCCGAGCCCCGCAGGATCGGTTGCGCCGGTTGAAACCAGCACCGTCCGCGGTTCGCGGTCGCCCCGCGAGGCCATCTCGCGCGCGTTCACAACCGACGCTCGGATGAGGGCGTACGCCGCGCCGCCGAGAAAGGCGTCGGCGCCCTCCGGTCGCAGCGCCTCTCCGCCCGGCGAGGGATTGACCGCCAGGTCGCAGTGTGTCGGGAGGCGAAGGTCGTCGACCACCGTCAGCGACGCATGATCGCGCAGCCGTCGCTGGAGCCCGACATCGAAGACATATCCGTCGAGCACGACGACATCGAACGGTGGCGACGCAGCGACTGCAGACGCAACGCGGACACGCGTGTCGCCTCGAGCCTCCTTGGGTGTATGACCACGATCGATGACGCGTCGTCGCAGGGCCGCGTCGCCCTCGGGGACCAGCACCGACACCTCGACCTCCGGCTGCAGTGCGTCCGCGAGAGCGAGCATCCGCTCGAGGTGCCCAAGTCCGACGCCGCGGCCGCAGTCGGCGGCGAGCAACGCTCGCGAGGTCACGACCTGACCGCGCCTGCCGCTGCCCAGACATGTATCCGCTGCAGGGCGAGGACGACCTCGTCCTGGTCGGTGACGGTCATGGCGGGGTAGAGCGGCAGGGTTACCAACCGCTCGGACAGTCGCTCGGCACGCGGCGCCATGCCTGGAACGCCGCCACGCTCGCGGTACAGCGTGAGCAGGTGCACCGCCGGGTAATGCAGCGTCGCCTCGATGCCCTCCGCGCGCAGCGCGTCGATGACCGCGTCACGATCGCATCCGTAGCCGGCAGGATCGATCTCGATCGGGTAGAGGTGCCATGCGCTGCGCCGGCCGGCCGGCCGGGGGGGAAGGCCGATGCCGGGAATATCGATGAGGATGGCGTCGTATCGGTCGGCGATCTCGCTCCGCTCGGCGACGACGCTGTCGAGGCGGCGCAACTGTGCGATGCCGAGCGCAGCTTGCAGGGCGGTCAGGCGGTGGTTGTTTCCGAGCACGGTGACGTCGTATTTCCAGAGCGCGCCGGTGCGTTCGTCCGCGGTGCTGGTCATCCCATGGTTGCGCAGCTTGCGAATGCGATCCGCGATGCCCGCGTCCGAGGTCAGGCATGCGCCACCTTCACCGGTGGTGATCTGTTTCACGGGGTGGAAGCTGAGGGTGGTGATGTCTGCCAGAGATCCAACCGGGCGCCCGTTCAGCGACCCGCCGAGCGAGTGCGCGCTGTCGGCAATCACCGGAAGCGGCCGGGGCAGCGCCGCTTTCAGGGCGGCAATGTCCGACGGGAGACCCGAGTAATCGACGGTGATGATGGCCTTGGTGCGCGGAGTGACCGCGCGTGCGACCGACTCCGGGTCGAGGCATCGGTCCTCGCCGACGTCGGCGAAGACCGGGGTCGCACCGGCGCGAAGCACCGCGTTCGCGGTGGCGACGAAGGTCAGCGGGGTCGTGATCACCTCATCGCCCGGGCCGATGCCCAGGGCGAGCACGGCCAGGTCGAGGGCGACGCTGCCGTTGGCGACGACCAGCGCGTGATCCACCTTGCACCGAGCCGCGAGCGCATGCTCGAAGTCGGCGATCAACGCTCCGCCGGTGAGGGTCCCGGAGCGCAACGCGGCCACTACCGCCGCGATATCGCCCTCGTCGATCTGGTGGCGGCCGTAGGGGAGTGGGTGGAGCCGAATCGGCGTGCCGCCGGCAATCGCCGGCGGACTGGTGAGGCTCATCCGACCGGCGCCGGCACCGCCGTGGTGGTGTGCGGCACGGTGGCGAGCAACTCGCGCAGCTCGGCGATGTCGAGCCACTTCGTGTTGCGGTCGCTGCTGTAGACGAAATCCTCCGCGACCGGCGTGCCGTCACCGGTATCGAGCGGGGTCCAGAAGGCATGTTCGGGCTCGACCACGTAACACCAGCCCTTGTCGACGGTGTGGCGCGCCTCCTCGGAGGTGATCAGCGACTCGTGGAGCTTCTCGCCGGGCCTGATCCCGGTATAGCGAATCGGCAGCCCCGGGGCGATCGCCTCGGCGAGGTCGAGCACTCGTGTGCTCGGGATCTTGGGCACGAACACCTCGCCGCCGGACATGGCGACGAAGCAGTCCGCGACGAACTGCACCGCCTGGTCGAGCGTGATCCAGAACCGGGTCATTCGCTCGTCGGTGACGGTGAGCTCGCCGGCACCGGAGCCCGACTGATCGCGGAAGAGCGGCACCACGCTCCCACGCGATCCGACCACGTTGCCATAGCGCACGCAGGAGAGACGCGTGGCGTGCTTGCCCGCGTACACGTTCGCCTGGACGAAGAGCTTCTCGGCGCACAGCTTGGTCGCCCCGTAGAGGTTTGCCGGACTGACCGCCTTGTCGGTGCTCAGGGCAAGGGCGCGGGGCACACCCGCGTCGAGGCATGCCTCGGCGACATTCTGGGTCCCCAGGATGTTGGTCTTGATCGCCTCGAACGGGTTGTATTCGCAGACCGGCACGTGCTTCAGCGCGGCTGCGTGGATGACCACGTCGGCGCCCTCGATCGCTCGACGCAGCCGGTCGCGATCGCGAACGTCCCCGATGAAGAAGCGGAGCCGCGGGTCGTCGAACTTCCGCTCCATGTCGGTCTGCTTGAGCTCGTCGCGGCTGAAGATGCGGATGGCGGCCGGATCCCAGCTCGCGAGCGCGGTGCGCGTGAAATGCTGGCCGAACGAGCCGGTTCCCCCGGTCAGCAGGATGGTCCGGCCCTCGAAATGATTCACAGTCGATCCTCTTTTAGCGCCCGCATGCCTCCCGGGTAGCCTAAGGGACACCAGCGGGAATGCGCAGAACGCCGTTTCGGCTCAGTCCACTAGCCTTTCATGATCCGCCGCCGCCACCCGCAGGAGCCAAGCTGCAGGAGTCAACCTAATGGAACTCGCCCTTCATTTCATGAACTTCACCCTTCCGGGTGGGAGCAAAGCCCTCGGACCGACCCTGGCGGCAACCGCCCAGGCGGCCGAGGAATCAGGCTGTTCGACCTTCACCATGATGGACCACTGGTTCCAGATGGAGGGGTTCGCGACCGCCCAGGACCCGATGCTGGAGGGATACACGTCGCTCGGCTTCGTCGCGGGGAAGACGGAGCGGATCACGCTGTCGCTGATGGTCACGGGCGTGACCTACCGGCATCCCGGCCTGCTCGCCAAGATCGTGACCACGCTCGATGTCGTGTCCGGGGGCAGGGCCATGCTTGGGATCGGGGCCGCCTGGTACGAGCGCGAGCATCTGGCGCTGGGCGTGCCCTTCCCGCCGATCGCCGAGCGGTTCGAACGCCTCGAGGAGACGCTGCAGATCTGCAATCAGATGTGGAGTGACAACGACGGCCCGTACGACGGCAAGCACTACCACCTGGTGGAGACCCTCTGCCACCCGTCGCCCGTTCAGGAGCCTCGCCCGCCGATCCTCATCGGCGGTGGCGGTGAGCGAAAGACTCTCAAGCTGGTGGCTCGGTATGCGGATGCGTGCAACCTGTTCGCGCTTGGACCCCAGGAGGTGAAGCGCAAGCTCGACATCCTCGCGCAGCACTGCGAGGACGAGGGGCGCGACATGGCCACCATCAAGAAGACCATCCAGGGCGGTGCCGATCCCACCAAGGATGTTGACGGGTTCCTTCGGGAGATGGAGGAGTACGCCAAGCTCGGAATCGCCATGGTAGGCGTGCGCAACACGTCACCCGACCCGGTGAGGACCGCCAAGGAGCTCGCTCAGCTCGCTCCAAGGCTCGCCCAGATTGGCCCCCAATGAGTGAATTCGGCGCCGCCTGATTCAGACGGTCAGCCGAGCCGGAAGCCGCTCTGTCCGTAGCAGTTATGCTACGCTGGTCGCGTGACCGATATTCCAGCTCGCGAACTGCGAAACGACGTGAGCGGCGTGCTCCGCCGAGTCGAATCCGGTGAGCGTCTTCGGGTGACCGTGAGCGGCAGGCCCGTCGCCGAGCTGATTCCGCTGGCGAGCCGGCCCCGATCGATGCGCTGGAAGGACTTGATGCGCGACGTCGACGAATGGCGCGCGGACGCGGCGCTTTCGGAAGATTTGAAGCGGCTTGTTCCCGACACGACAGACGACATCCTGATGCCGTGAGCGTTGACGGAGCGAGCACAGCCCTGGCGGACACATCACTCTTCATTGCAGTCGAGCAGAGCCGCCCACTCGCGGATCGAACTCCCGAGAGAATCTCGGTGTCCGTGGTCACGGTTGGGGAGTTGTGGCTCGGTGTATTGGCGGCCACTGACGCGGCTACCCGGGCTCGGCGGCTGGAAACACTCACGCGAGCAGAGGCGCTCGACCCCCTCCCCATCGACAGCCGCGTGGCCCACGAATGGGCCGCACTTCGGCTCGCTCTTCGCGACGCGGGCAGGCGAATGCCGCTGAACGACTCCTGGATTGCAGCCACGGCGCTGGCAAACGGACTGCCGGTGGTGACGCAGGACGACGACTACGACGGTATCCCGGGCCTTGTCGTCATTCGCGTCTGACCGACTGCTGGAGCAAGGAGTGGTGCGGAGGGATCCACGCGCCGTTGACTTTTACCGTCTGGTTATATTACCTTTGGGTAATGGCTGTGAAAGATCCCCTGAGCCGCGCCTTTGCGGCCCTTGCCGACCCAACCCGCCGGGCGATCCTCGAGCGCCTCGCGGCCGGTGAAGCCGGCGTCGTCGAACTCGCAGAGACCTCCACACTGACGCAGCCTGCCATTACCAAGCACCTCAAGGTGCTCGAAAGGGCCGGCCTGGTGGGTCGGGCTCGCGACCGCCAGCGCCGCCCGGCACGACTTCAGCTTCAGGGCCTGCTCCCGGTGGACGACTGGCTCCGCCGCGCCCACGCCGAATGGTCCGACCGCCTCGACCGTCTCGAGGCGCATCTCGCCGTCCCAACCGAATCAACCATCACGAAGGAGGACTCCGATGCCTGAAGCGCGCACCCGCGTGGACGTCCGATCTGCAATTCCGACCAAGCGGCTCGTCATCGAGCGCACCCTCAAGGCCTCGCCCGAGCGGGTCTTTGACGCCTTCACAGACCCAGAGCAGCTCAAGAAATGGTGGTGGCCCAACGGCTTCACCTGCCCCGCAGCAGAGGTGGACCTTCGGGTCGGCGGGACGTACCGGCTCGCAATGGAGTGGCCGGACTTCATCCCTGCCGACGCCCAGTTCTCCCACAGCTTGGGTGGCGAGTACTACGAGATCGATCGTCCGCATCGCCTGGTCATGAGCGGCCGAGCCGTCAACGACGAGCAGGGCGAGCTCTTCGCAACGCTCATTGAACTGGCCTTTGAGGCCCGCGACGGGGGCACCGCGCTCACAGTGCGACAGTCCTACTTCGAGCCGATGCCGCCGGCTGAGGCGATGGCCGGTGCCGAGCAGGGCTGGTCCGAGCAGCTCGACAAGCTCGAGCGGCTTCTCGCCGGGTAACGGTGAGCGCGTCCACAGCGAGGCCGCCAGTCAGGGCGGACGAAGAAGAAAACGATCACAGCTCAGGATCCCGATCCGCATGCGGTCTTCGTGTAGTACGGGGAGGACCGAATTTGGTGGTCTCAGGATCGCACAGTGCGAACCACGCTCTCGTTCAGGGCGAACAGATCAGCCTGGGATAGGATGCCCCGGATGAAGCTCACCGTTCAGACGTTCCTGACCCTCGACGGCGTGATGCAGGCCCCCGGTGGACCTGAGGAGGATCCAAGTGACGCCTTCACTCACGGCGGCTGGCAGGCCCCTTTCGCCGACCCGGCCGTCGGCGAGTTCGTCACCGAGCTCAATCACCACGCCAGCGCGTTCCTGTTCGGCCGCAGAACGTTCGACATCTTCCGCGGTTACTGGCCTGATCAGACCGACCCCGCCAACCCAATTGCCACGGCCATCAACTCGCTGCCCAAGTACGTCGTGTCCAACTCGCTCAGCGATGCCGATGCCATGTGGCGCGGCGAGCACCCTGACACCGCTCGCGTCGTGACCGGCGACGTCGTCGCTGCGGTGCAGGCGCTGAAGGACGAACCCGGCGACGAGCTACAGATCTGGGGAAGCGGCAAACTGCTCCAAACGCTATTGCAGCACGAGCTCGTCGACCGCTTCCGCCTGATGACATTTCCGCTGGTGATCGGCTCTGGGCGCAGCTTGTTCAACGACGGCATCCTTCCGGCGACGCTGCGCCCTGTCGACCTCACCGTGACCGATCTCGGCATCGTCATCGGCACGTACGAACCAGCCGGTCCGATTCGCCACGGCGAGATGTAACCCACTGGGATTGCTCAGGGCAGGTTCGCATTGTGTTCGCATGCGAATAGTTGGTGGAGCGGGGGGACTCGAACCCCCTACCTCTGCCGTGCGAGGGCGCGGGTAGGAATTCGAATACGAGGCGGCCTAAAGGTGGCCGTTTGATCAGTTCCCTCGCGACAGTGGACACGACGAAAGACCCGAAGACAAGGAGTGACTCGCGTCGACTCGAACGCCCAACACCACTGGAGCGCTCGTCGCGAAAGCTCGGCGGTTTGCCGGGCTTCACGCCGCGCGGCGGCGGACCAGCCAGACGGCCGTGACAATGAGGAGCAGGGAGAGCGCGAGCAGCCAACCGCCTTCGATCGACTGGAACGGCCAGAACTGGCCCGCCGGTTGGTACGTCGTCAACTGCGTGTAGCCGTGCTGGATCAGATACTGAACGGGGTCGCCGAGGTTGGCCGGGGTGGAAGGCCCGGGCTCGAACAGTTCAGGCGTCACCGCCCGGACGTCGACCCGCGCAAGCGTGTTGTTGATCATGTCCAGGCTTGCTGGGTTGCCGCCCCTGAACCACCCTTGGTTGATGATCAAGGCTTGGACAGGGATGTTGAGTTTGGTGCTGACCAGCGGCGCCGTGTAGTGCGGGCGTAGATACCCTCCGGTCGCGAACGCGAGGCCAGCCCATACAGCGATCGTGGCGAACATTGCTGGGATGACTCGGCGGATCAGGAAGCCCGCCAGGACGCCGATCGCGAACGCGGTCAGCGTCCACGCTGCGAGTGCAACCCCGAGGAGGTCGAAGAGGGTCGGATACAGCGGACCGTTGTTGTCGCCTGCGCCGAAGATCGGCTGGACGTACCAGGTGACGAGCACGCTGAACGCTCCGGCGGCCAGCGTGATTACGACCCCTAGCGGCACTAGCTTGGCAATGGTCCAGCGTGCTCGCCCGAAGCCCTGGGTCCATGCATAGCGGAAGGTGCCGGTCTCGAGTTCCCTGGCCAGCAGGGGCGCACCGGCGAACGCTCCGATCAGCGCCGGGATCACCTGAAACAGGCCAAGGGTTATTCCTACGCCCGGCGCGTATGAACTCAGGAAGCTGCCGGCGACCTGCTGGCAGATCGCTGAACTTGCCGGTCGGCAGTCGCTCACCGCGGCGTAGGCGATGTGCATTGTCAGGCCAGTGATGAGCAGGTACACCGCCGCCAGGCCGAAGACCGAGACGACGCCGGCAAACGTGAGC
The DNA here is from genome assembly GCA_003162415.1 of Candidatus Dormiibacterota bacterium. Lineage (GTDB taxonomy): Bacteria > Chloroflexota > Dormibacteria > Aeolococcales > Aeolococcaceae > Palsa-851. The sequence continues at coordinate 499,318 of PMOL01000011.1, read as the reverse complement.
CGGTGCTGCCGCCAGGTGACCCAGGCCATCCTTCGCCACGGCAGCGGCCGAAGGCTCGCGTCTTGTCCCGCCAGCGTGGGTATGGTCGCTGCGCTCAATTCCTCACCTCCATGGGCTGAACGACTGCGCGCGCGGGGCCAGGCAACGCCGCCGCGGCGGGATCGCGCATATAAGCCAGGGTCAGTTCTTCGAGGCTCACCGGGTGGGCCTCCCAGCCCGGCGGCACCGGCTCGGTCGTTCCGTTGGTCCTCACCAGCAGATGGGCCTGCGCCTCACCGCGCCGAACGTACACGACGTTCAGTCGCTTGATGTACTCGCCGGCTTCGGCGGCGGGGCCAGTGAGCACGCGGTGACACGAGAGGAGGTCGTCGACCTCGCCTGCCACCTGGACGCTGCCACCCGATAGCAGGACGAGGTAGTCGGCCACGCGCTCTAGTTCGGCCAGCACGTGCGAGGACAGCAGCACCGACACACCATCGTCGGCAATTGCGGTCATTACGGTCGCCATGAAGTCGTGTCGGGCGAGCGGGTCGAGCATGGCCATCGGCTCGTCTAGCACAAGCAACTGGGGACGTCTGGCGAGCGCCAAAGTCAGGGCGAGCTGCGCCTGCTGGCCGCCGGACATTTTGCCGGCCTTGCGTTCCAGCGGAATGTCCAGATCGCCGAGCCGAGCCTTGGCGTAACCCGCATCAAAGCGGCGGTTCAGGTTGCGGGTCAAGTGCAGCATGTCTGCGCCGGACAGGTTCTGGTACAGCGGCATGTCCTGGGCGACGAACGCGATGCCGTCCAACGCAGCCGACGATCCGGCGGGCTTCCCGCCGAGGACGGTGACGATGCCCGCGGTCTGAGCCGTCAGGCCGACCGCCAGGTTCAGCAGGGTGGTCTTGCCCGCGCCATTCGGTCCGACCAGCGCCGCCACGTGCCCTTCGGGGATCGCCAGGGTGCAGTCGTGCAGCGCCCACGTGTTGCCGTAGCGCTTGCCGAGGCCGATGGACTCGATGACGTTCATGCGACGCCCTCGGTTTCGCCGCCTGCCACGCGACGGTCGTCGGAGCGGCCGCGGCGGTTACGAAAATCCCGTAGCTCGCTGGTGAAGAGCGCAACCATCCCGTCTTCATCCAGTCCCGCCGTATCCGCGGTGCCCAGCCAGGCGAGCAGGGAGCGGCGAAGCCGGGTCAGCTCGGGCAGTGTGGCTTGGCTGAGAGTTGCCGTGATGAACGTGCCCTGACCGGGCCTCCCGGTCGCCAAGCCCTTGATCTCGAGCTCGCGGTAGGCCTTGAGCACCGTGTTGGGGTTGATGGCCAGCGAGGCGACCGCGTCCCTGACCTTGGGCAGCTGGTCGCCGGGCTTGAGGTATCCGAGCCTCATGGCGTGCTCGACCTGGTGGACGAGCTGCAGGTGAGTCGGTACGCCCGTGGCGGGGTCGAGCCGGAATTCGATCGGTGACGCCGGTCGGCCCACCGCCGCGGCCGGGCTAACGCCGCCCTTGATATCTTTATCTACTGTCATAAGACAATGCTACAGCAGATGAGCCGGAGATGGCAACGTCTCCTGGTGCCTGGGCGATATACAAGACCTGGTGGATGCCTCCGAGAAGCGCAGTTCCACGCAGTCGCCGAAGTGGTGAGTGCGCCCCTACCACGCCGTGAGCTCGGGTGACAGCCCCTGCTCGCGCTCGAACTCCAGTTGCGCCGCCTCCAGCTGCGCATCGATCTCGGGGGTGAGCCAAGCGGCGGCGGCTATGCCCTCGAGGTGATTGTGCGGCCCGCCCCTGGCGTCCTCCGCGTCGATGCGTTCCACCGCGCGGGCTAGCAGCGCGCGCGCCGCCTCCTCGGAGATGCCCGCCTCACGCAACCAGCCTTCCAGCTGGTCGTAGACACGCTCAGCCGCCAGGCGGTCAATCTCCTCCCCGGCCTCCACCCGGGTCGCCTCCTGGGCCAGCTCGGATCCGCCGAGCATCTCGACCAGGGCGCGCTGCCGGTCGGTGGCCGACGCCTCGCGGCTGCTCTCGACGGCGATCCGCTCGGGCGTCTCGTAGCGCTCCGGATAGTCGAGCGCCGACTCCTTCAACTCGCTGCGGGCCCACGCCTGTACGGTCCGCTCCTCGGCGGACCGGTTTGTTTCCTTCCAGTGCTCGACGCCGAGGGTGTCTCGCTCGGGCCGCGTGAACACCTCGTAGTAGTGGGTGGCCAGGGTGGCGCGTGACATCGCGGTGTACGCCCACTCCCGGGTGGCGCCCTCGGATCCCACCACCAGGGCAATGTCGGTGGTCATCCCCTGCGCCTTGTGCACCGTCAGCGCGTAGCCGCGATCGATGGCGTCGTAGTGGGTGGTGTCCAGGGTCAGCGCGCGCTTGTCGGGACGCTCCAGGGTGAGCGTCTGGCGCTCGACGTCGACGGCTGTGACCACGCCGCGGGTGCCGTTGCTGACCGCGGCGCTGCGCTCGTTGGCCAAACAGATGACCCGGTCGCCCACCTGGTACTCCTTGTCACCGACGGTGAGCGCCGGACCGTGGACCCGTCCCTCGGCCACCGACCGGGCGTGGGCGAGTTCGTTGAGCGCGGCGACCTCGTCACGACGCCGAGCGAGGATGACCGTGTCGAGCCCGCCGGCCTCGAGCCGGGCGTGATCCTCGATCACCTGGACCCGGCGCTCGGCCACCGAGTGGGCGTCGTGAATGCGGTCGTAGCGCTCGTACTCGCGGTACGCCGCGCGCGCCTCACCGTCTCGGAGCAGCTGCAGGGTCGCCCGCTCCCAGTCGTAGTGCTGGCGGATGTTCTCGTGCAGCTCCACCCTGCCGATGTGATCGCTCAGGGTGCGCATCGGTGCGCCCGCCTCGATGGGTTGGAGCTGGAAGGGATCGCCGACCACGACCAGCTTCGCCTCGTCCCGCGCTGCCAGGGAGACGAGCTCGGCGAGCTGGCGATCCCCGAGCATGCCCGCCTCGTCGACCACGAGCACGCCGCCGAAGGGAAGCCGCTCGACCTGGAGTTGGTGAAGCGTGGCTGCCACCGTGGTCGAAGCGATGTCCGAGCCCTCCTCGAGGAGCTCCGCGGCGCGTCCGGCCAGGGCGCAGCCGACCACCTCGACGCCGGAAGCGTCGAAGACTTCACGGCAGACCTCGAGCGCGTAGGTCTTGCCGACCCCGGCGTCGCCCTCGATCACAAGCACCCCGGCGGGGCTGAGGCAGACCTCCTGGATCATGGCCTTCTGGTCCGCGGTGAGCGTCCGGCGCGTGGCCATCGCCGCCGCGACCGTTTCGGCGCGGGCCACCCCGACGCCCGCGCTGGCACGCGCCTGGGCTGTCGCCACCATGCCCCGCTCCAGGGCGAGCATCTCCGGCGTGGTGTAGCGGAGGTCGTGCCCGCTCTCGGTCCAGCGCAGCATCGCCTCGGGCTCGGTCTCGCCCTCGCGGAGTCGGGGCGATAGGGGCTGCACCGAGTCACGGTCGGCGAGGATCCAGTCGACCGTGGCCTCCAGCTGATCGCGGCTCAAGCCGAGGGGAGCGTGCGAGGCGACGGCGCGGATCAGGTCGCGGCGCGTGAATGTCGCCTGCCGGGCGGTCAGCCCACGAACGCCGAGGAGGTCCACCGGACGCTGCACGTCGAGGCGGCGCGGCTCCAGCGCACCGGGCTCGCGGCCGAATACCGCCTGCACCGTTTCGCCGTCGAGCCCGACGCTCGCGGCACGCTGGTGCCATCGGGCGAAGAGATCCTCAGTGGCGGCGACCTCGTGCTTGCCCTCGCGCGTGTCGAGCGTGGCCACCTCGCGCCCGCTCCGTGTGGTGACGTCATACGCGGCCGCAGCGGCGTCGATCTGCAGCGACCTGCGCGAGAACTCGCGCCGCTGGGCATCGGTGATGCCAACAACCGAGAAGCAGCCCTTGCCGTCGACCACGGTGGAGATGCCGAGCTCGCGAACCAGGCGGTCGCGCCACTCCGCCTGGGCGATGGCTCCGGCAGCGGCGGCGTGCTGGTACAGGGGTTCACTGTGCAGATGGCTCCAGCTCCCGTCGGGCCGCTGCACCCATGTCGGGACTGTGATGTGGGTGTGCAGCTGCGGATCGACGGTGACCGTGCTGGTGATCGGATCGGTGACCGGCCGAGCGGTGCGGTGCACGAACTGGGGCATGACCAGCTTGGCTCGTACGGCCTCTGTGGCCTTGGCGTCCGGGGCGTACTGGCGCGCCCAGCCTGCGTTGGCCTGGAGATAGTCGGCGGCAGCCTGGACGCCCTCGCCGTGGATGCGCAGGATGGTGGACCGCGTGCGCTCGTCACCGAGCGCGTAGAGGATGCTCACGTCCTTGGGTGCTGACACGGTCACGTCGAAGGCGACGACACTCTGTCTCTGCCAGTGTTTGCCGAGGTCCTCACCCGTGCGCGGGTGCGTGCCGGCGAGCACCGCCGCGAAGTCGGTGTCAGTCACCTCGCCGCGCAGTCCGAGCGCCTCCGCGCCGAGGCCGGACCAGCGTCCTGGGGACTCGCCGCGGGCGGTGTAGTACTCGAGCTGCTGCTGTGCGACCGCGTCGCGCAGGTACCGCACCGCCTGCTCGACACTGGTGAGCTTACCGATCGAGATCATCGCGGAAACCCGTCCTGCATGAGCTTCAGCGTAGGGAGAAAACGCCTACAGAGCGCTTACTTTTTCGGAACGTTTGATCTGGAAGAAATCAGCGATGCAACTGTGTGCGGTTTAGGGTGGTCGATGCATGTGCGCGGGTCGTGAAGGCGGGACAAGAGGTGAGATGCAGGTGCGTTTGTCGGAGGTGGAGAGAAGGTGGCCGGTTGGTGGAAGACTGAGAGATGATGTCGAGGAGGCTCGAGGCGATGCCTCGAGCCTCCGACCTTGCAGATCATCGGTCGGCGCACTGGCGTTTCCCGTCGCGGGGTTCGCGGCGTTCGCGGATGACGCGAACTTCGCTGAACGCGAGTCTTTCGCGATGAGAGCGAGACGCGCGCAATCCACTTGATCAGCATGGAACGCTGACTGCGCGTACGCCGCGGCCAAGCGGCATGCGCGCGATGCGTCTGATTTGCGATGTCCGGTTCAAGGGTGAAACCCGCGAAAGACGCGAGAGTCGCGACCCCGGCGACGTGACTGAGTGCGCATACACGGCGGCAGCCCCGACGCATGGCGTCAAGAGCGACACACCAGCCGCCAAAGGCGTCGGGATCAGGCAACATTGGCCCCGCTGTGCAACGTTGGGCCCCGCGAGAATGTAAGCAGTCTGTGAGCAAAAACCTGGCATGCTCAGAACATGTCTCCGGCTGAGTCGACGGTGTCTCTCTGGGATCCGGCCTCGGGACGATTTGATGGATGTGCGCTGCGCGCTGCCGTGGTGGCGCGCGGCTGGACGGTACGAGAGTTCGCGCGTACAGCCTGTCTCAGTCGAGCCTGTCTCTATCGGGCGATCGCTGGACAACCAGTGAGCGACAGGGCGGCAATCCGCGTGTTCGAGACTCTCATGAAACGCGCGCCAATCCTTGTGGTTCGATGCCGGCACGCGGTGGCGCGCTACAGCGGCGAGGAGGCGACAAGTCTCGCGTAGGACTGGAGCGCAGCACGCTGATCCGCCGTGTAGTAGCGGCGAACCATCTCGATGCTCTGGTGGCCGAGAAACTGCTGCAAGTGAAAGATCGGAGTCCCAATGTCGACGGCACGTGTCGCGAAGGTGTGGCGCAGCTTGTGAGCGTGGACGTAGACGCCGCTGCGCTCGCTGAGACGTTGCATCAGCTGCTGCACGCCCGTGACCGTGAGCGGCAGCGCCCCAGGTCCGACCTTCTGAGTGATGCTGAGGAAGACCTCGCGAGATGGGCTGGTCCGCTTTGGGTCGCGCTCGGTGGCGATGTACCGCTCGAGCCGCCGCGCAAGACTGCTCGCCTCCGAGGCGCCGCCACCGTGCGCGGAGAGCAGCGGCACGGTTCGATCACGGCCGTTCTTGGTGAGGTCGGGGCTGTGAGCGGTCCGCTGCACCACCACGAAAGGCGGTCGGTCCCGTACGTGGAGGTCGTCGACGCGGAGCGCCACGAGCTCGCTCACGCGCACGCCGGTCGCGAGCAGGGTCTCGACGATGAGCCGGTCGCGGGTACTCTCACAGGCGTCGAGCACGCGCTGGACGTCCCCCGGACCGAGCGCCTCCGGCCTCTTGTACTTCGCCTGGCGGGGCCTCGGGATGCGTTCGATGCCGGTGAGCCCGATCGCCTCGTATCCGGGCGTGCCCGCGCAGAACCGCGCCAGCGCGCGGAGGTAGGTCCGGTACTTGGCCACCGACGCTCCACTGAGCACGCTGGCGAGATCCGCGAGGAACCCCTCGAGGCGTTCGACCGTGAGGTCCTCGAGGTCGCGGATGCCGACCTCGTCCCGCCAGAGCGTGAACCGGCACGAAGGATTGATCAGGTAGTGCCGGCAGTTGCGAAGCGTGGTCGGCGACCAGTCGAGTGCGTGACGCCGGAGCATCGCCTCGACGGCGTCCGTGACGGTGGGCCGTTGCCCGGGCAACAACGCCGCAGCGTCGGTGCGTCCGCCGGCAGGGGAGCCCGGTCCGTGGCGGCGCGACGGGGTCGGACGCATATACGCCGCCACAGTTCCGGAACCGGCGGGTGGCTCCGAGTAACCGTCTTTTTTCAAGATCGTGGTCATAGTACCGAGTCACCGCTGCCCTTTGCACAAAAAGGCAACGGGCGACCCGGAGAGACGGCGCGCGTCCACGCTGAGATTTGAATTCAAAACTGGCCCTGCAAGGCCGGTGGTGGAGCGGAGGGGATTCGAACCCCTGACCTCTGCCGTGCGAGGGCAGCGCTCTCCCAGCTGAGCTACCGCCCCGAGACNNTTCACCGCCTCGGCGAGCGCCGGCAGGTTGAAGGGCTTGGGGAGCATGCCGTCCGCGCCGGCGAGCCGGGCGGCCTCGGCCTCCTCGGAGAGGGCGCTAAACATGAGCACGGGAGTCTGGGCGGTTGCGGCGTTCGCCCTGATCCGCCGGCAGGCTTCGATGCCGTCGATGCCCGGCATCATGATGTCGAGGATGATCAGGTCCGGTCGGTCGGTCTCAGCCATCCTGACAGCCTCCTCGCCGTCGGAGACGGTCGACATCTCGTACCCCTCGAGGTCGAGATAGCGGGACACCACGGACAGGACGCGCGGGTCATCGTCGGCGAGCAGTACGCGCGGCCGGGACATTGCCCCCATGGTAAGGAGGCGCGGTGAAAAGGGGCGGCTCGCGTCCATTCCTTTACAGCCCGGACTCGGGTCGGCGCCAGGGCTAGGGGAGGCGCTCCGGGCACGACCGGTGGCTATACTCGCCCGCAGGCATGTCGAGTACCCCGGCGTCCCTGATTCTCTTCGGGATAGCAGTCGGCGCATACACGCTCGCGGTGGTCGCTTTCGTCCTCCATCTGGCCTTCCGAAAGCGCATCCTCGGCGACATCGGCATGGGCATGGTGCTGATCGGGTGGCCGCTTCACTTCGCGTCGATCTTCACCCGCGCGCTCGAGGCCGGCCACTGGCCGCTCGGCAACATGTACGAGTACTCGACCGGGATTGCCTTCGTGATCGTCACCGTCTGCGTGATCCTCATGGTCAGGGCGCGGATGCGGCTGATCGGCCTGCCGGCCATGATCGTCACGGTTGCGCTCATGGGCGTGGCCTACATGCTCTACGTGCCGCCAGGGCAGCTGGTCCCGGCCCTGCACAGCTACTGGCTGACCATCCACGTCACCTCGATGGCCACGTCCTCGGCCATCCTCAGCTTCTCGTTCTTCTTCGGAATGGCCTATCTGGCGCGTCGCTGGGCGGACAACCGGCTGCTCGCGGTGGCCCCGGCGGCCGTATCGGCGAGCGTCAGCAGCAGCGGTGGCGGCGTCGCGACCATGACCATGGGTGGCGGCGGCGGGTCAGGCGGCGGCTTCAGCAGCGGCGGGGTCCGCAGCTCGGTGGCGAGCTGGGTCCAGCGGGCGTTCCCCGGGGCGGGGATGCTGGACAGCTGGAGCTACCGCTTCGTGATGATCGGTTTCCCCATCTGGACGTTCGGGGTCATCTGCGGGGCCATCTGGGGTGAGCACGCCTGGGGCCGGTACTGGGGCTGGGACCCGAAAGAGACCTTCGCGTTCATCACCTGGGTCGTCTTTGCCATCTACCTCCACGCCCGTGTGACCTACGGGTGGAAGGAGAAGCGGGCGGCGATCATCACCGCATTCGGGTTCGCCGCGATCCTCTTCACGCTGTACGCGGTCAATCTCTGGATCGCCGGGCTGCATTCGTACGCTCGCGCCTGACGGCCACCGCCGGTAGGGAGGTCAGGAGTCGCTGGGGTTCTCCTTTGATGTGCGCGTACGCCGCACTACCGACCCACACCTACCTGCAGAGGGCGTGCGCGCAGGTTCCACCATCGAGGACCAAAGCACAGCGAAGCGGAGGAGACAGCGTCGCGGCTAACCGCGGCGAGCCCACCTCGTCTTCTTCAGCATTTTCTTATGCTTGTGCTTGCGCATCTTCTTGCGCCGCTTCTTGATTACGGAACCCATCTGCCAAGGACTATAGCGGTCCGAGACGCGCGAAGGCCTCGCGCAGTGTGGCCGCGGTGGTCTCGAGATCCTGGGGCAGGACCTTGACGTCGCCGAGAACGGGCATGAAATTGGTGTCCCCCGCCCAGCGGGGCACGACGTGAAGATGCACGTGCTCGGTGCTCGCGCCCGCGGCGCTCCCCTGGTTGATGCCGAAGTTGAAGCCGTCGGGGTGCATCACGTCGGTGAGGACGCGGATCGCCCGCTGGGTGGCAGCGAAGATTGCCGAGCCCTCGTCGGGAGTCATTGCGAGCACGTCCGGCGCATGACGTACCGGCACCGTCATGAGATGCCCGCTCGTGTATGGAAAGCGATTCATGAGCGTGAAGGCGAGCATGCTCCGGTCCACGACCAGCGATTCTTCGTCGCCCCTGGCGGCTGTACAGAGGAAACACTCGTTCCCCTTCGCCGACGGCACGCCGGAAACATAAGCCATGCGCCACGGTGCCCAGAGACGCTTCACGCCACGACGTTAGCGGACAGCCCTGGCCGAATGGCGCTCGTCCGCGATCAGAGCAGCGTGAGCGTCACCTCGACATTGCCGCGAACAGCGTTGGAGTACGGGCATCGCTGCTCGGCTTCATCGATCAGTGTCTGAGCCTGCTCGCGGTCGGGGAGCGACGGCAGCTTGATGAGCAGTTCGACGGCCAGACCGTAGCGGCCGGCGGCGATCGGTCCGATCCCGACCCGCGCGGTCACGACCGCATCCCCAACGTCAAGGCCCTTGCGACGCGCGATGCCGAGCATCGCGTTCTCCCAGCAGGCGGCGAATCCGAGCGCGAAGAGTTGCTCCGGGTTGGTTCCGCGTGCACCGTCTCCACCCATCTCCTTGGGCGACGTGAAGTCGACCTCCAGGACGCCGTCGGACGTGGCACCGTGACCGCGACGTCCACCGGTGACGGTCGCCTCGGCGGTGTACAGAACCCGTGGACGCTGGTCGATGTCGCTCATGACTCCTCCGAAACCGCCGGGCTGCCCGCTTCAACCATCTTATGGGGGGCGGTCGGAATCCCGGAGTCAGATGGTGACGGCGATCTTGGTCCGGACCTGATCGGAGAAATGGCACGCGGCGAGGTGGCCCGCGCCCTTCAACTCGAGCTGCGGTTCGACATCTGCGCAGATACCGGGAACCTGCGCGATCGGACAGCGTGTATGGAAGCGGCAGCCCGACGGCGGGTTGAGCGGTGACGGAATCTCGCCGGAGAGCTCGACAAGCCTGCGCTTCGACTCGATCCGCGGATCCGGGACCGGGATGGAGGAGAGCAGCGCTCGCGTGTACGGATGCTCCTGCGACGTGTACAGATCTTCGCTCGGTGCGACCTCGCAGATCTTGCCGAGGTACATGACCATGACCCGGTTGCTGATGTGCCTGACCACGGAAAGATCATGCGCAATAAAGAGATACGTGAGCTCGAATTCGCGCTGCAGGTCCTCGAGAAGGTTGATGATCTGCGCCTGGATCGAGACGTCGAGCGCGGACACCGGCTCGTCGCAGATGATCAGCTTGGGGTTGAGCGCGAGCGCGCGTGCGATGCCGATGCGCTGACGCTGACCGCCGCTGAACTCGTGCGGGTAGCGGTTGTTGAAGTAGGGATTCAGCCCGACAGTGCGCAGCAACTCCTGCACACGTACATCCTTCGCACGTCCGCTGATCATCCGAAAGTTGACCAGCGGCTCGGCGATGATGTCGCCGACGGTCATGCGCGGATCGAGTGACGCATACGGATCCTGAAAGATCATCTGCAGCTGTTTCCGCTGCTGGCGCAGCTTCTCGCCGCGGAGCTTGGTGATGTCGACGCCGTCGAACACGACCTCTCCCGAACTGACCGGGATGAGCTGGGTGATCATCCTGCCGAGCGTCGACTTCCCGCACCCCGATTCGCCGACGAGGCCGACGGTCTCGCCGGGAAAGATGTCGAAGCTGACGCCGTCGACAGCCTTCACCGACGACCCGACTCCGGCGCTGAAATGCTTCACAACGTTGACCACCCGGAGCAGTGGCTCCACGCCCGGCGAGACCATCGGCGCGGGGGCGACGACTGTGTCAGTCACTGACCGACTCCGCCACCGCTGCAGGCACTTCTACGGCTGGGCGCGTACGACCTGCGGGATGGATGCCACTCGCAGCTCCGGGACTTGTGTCGGTGATGTTGCCCGCCCCCATCTCGGCGTAGGCGCGCTCCATGGTCACCCAGCAGGCCGCACGCTGCTCGGGCGCCACCTGCTCGAGAAAAGGCGAGTCCGTGAAGCAGCGCTCAACCCGGAACGGGCAGCGCGGGTTGAACTTGCAGCCCTGCGGGAGGTCGATGAGGTCGGGGGGCAGCCCCTCGATGGAGAGGAGCCGGTGCCCGCGGTTGGCGTCGATGCGGGGCACTGAGCGGAGCAGCGACCACGTGTAAGGATGCTGCGGCCGCTCGAAGATCTGCTCGACGGTGCCTTGCTCGACGATCTCACCGGCGTACATGACGAGCACCCGCTTGCAGAGGCCGGCGACGACCCCGAGGTTGTGGGTGATGAGAATGATCGCCGCACCGGTTTGCTCGTTGAGGTCGCGCAGCAGCTCGAGGATCTGAGCCTGCACCGTGACGTCGAGCGCAGTGGTGGGCTCGTCGGCGATCAGCAGGTCCGGCTTGTTGGAGAGCCCCATGGCGATCATGGCCCGCTGTCGCATCCCGCCACTGAACTGGTGCGGGAAGTCCTTGATCCGGCGCGCCGCGTCGGAGACGCGCACCTGCTTGAGCAGATCGACCCCGCGGGTCTCGACCTGGTCCTTCGGGATCTTGTCGTGCGCGTACATCGCCTCGTCGATCTGAAAGCCCACGCGCAGCACCGGGTTCAGCGAGCTGAGCGGATCCTGGAAGATCATCGCGATGTCGCGTCCACGAATGTTGCGCAACTCTTCCTTCGACAGTTTCAGCAGATCGCTGCCCTTGAACATGATCTCGCCGCCGACCACCTTGCCCGGTCGCTGAACCAAGCCGAGGACGGACATGGCGGTGACGCTCTTGCCGCACCCTGACTCGCCGACGATCCCGAGGGTCTCGCCCGGGGCGACGCTGAAGCTCACGCCGCGCACGGCTTTGACCTCGCCGTCGTCGGTGAAGAAGTGCGTGCTGAGGTTCCGGACCTCGAGGATGGAGTCCGTCACCGACGCTGGCGGGGGTCGAAGGCGTCGCGAAGGCCGTCGCCGAGGAAGTTGAATGCCAGCAGCGTGACGGAGAGTGCGATTGCCGGCCACAGCATCATGAATGGCTCCAAGGGGAGCGCAGTGTACCCCTCGGAGGCGATCGATCCCCAGGAGGCGAGCGGGCTCGGGATGCCCAGCCCCAGGTAGCTGAGGAACGCCTCGGTGAGGATGGCGATCGGGATCACGAAGGTCGCCTGCACGATGATCGGTCCGAGCGCGTTGGGAAGGATGTGCCCGAAGAGGATCTTTCCCGACCGGGCGCCGCTCGCCCGTGCCGCCTCGATGTATTCCCGCTCGCGGATGCTGAACGCCTGGCCGCGAACCAGGCGGGCCATGTCCATCCATGCGGTGGCGGAGATGGCGATCATGATGTTCCCGAGCCCCTTTCCCAGGACGAGGTACAGGATGATCGCGATGAGGATGCCCGGGATCCCGTAGAAGATGTTGATGAACACGCTGATCACGCCGTCGATCCAGCCCCGAAAGTAGCCGGCGATCAGTCCGACCACCACACCGACGGTCAGCACGATCGCCGAGGTGCCGACGCCGACGATCAGCGAGATCTGCGCTCCCTGCATCATGCGGCTCAAGAGGTCGCGTCCCAGGTCATCGGTGCCGAGCAGGTGCTGAGCCGACGGCGGGAGGAAGGTCAGGGTATTGGGCAGGATCGTCGCGGGGTTGTACGGGGTCCAGAAGATCGCGACGATCGCGACCAGGAACAGGATCGTCAGGTAGATCAGGGCCACGAGCGCGAGGCGGTTACGGCGCAGACGCCGAAAGCCGTCGCGCCAGAGACCCACCTGCTCCCGGGCGATGGTGCCGCCCGCGTATTCCTCGATGACGGGGGTGATCACTGCGGCCATCAGTAGCGAATCCTTGGGTCAACGACGGTGTACAGGAGATCGACGATGAGGTTCGCGATTCCGATGAGGAGAGCGTATACGGTGAAGACCGCCACCGTGATGTTGTAGTCCGCGGCCGTGATGCTCTCGACGAACTCCTTGCCCAGCCCGGGAATGCCAAAGATGGTCTCGATGATGACGCTGCCGGTGATGATGCTGATGACCAGCGGCCCGAGGATGCTGATCACCGGGATGAGCGCGTTGCGCAGCGCATGCCGGACGGTGACGATGCGGCTCTTCAGGCCCTTCGCCCTCGCTGTGCGGATGTAGTCCTGTTGCAACACCTCGAGCATCGCCGCTCGGGTGATTCTGGTGACCTGGCCCGACGTGTAGAAGCCCAGGATGATCGCCGGAAGCGACAGCTCGACGAGCGTTCCGTATGTCCCCGTCCAGATGGCCGGGTACGAGATGACGCCGTTGGTGACAGTCGGGAGCCAGTAGCTGAAGATCAGCACGCCGAGCCCGGCGAGGACGAAGCTCGGCACGCTGTACCCGACGACGGCGATCGAGGTGAGCGTGTAGTCGACCCAGGTGTTCTGGCGCAATGCGGCAAGAACGCCGAACGTTGTTCCCAGGCCGATGGTGATCAGCAGCGCGGTACCACCCAGCTCTGCACTCACGCTGAGCTCGCGCATCACCAGCGGGGTGATCGGCAGCCCGCGAATCTGAAATGAGACCCCGAGGTTGCCCCGGATGGCGTTGGTCAGGAAGCTCCAGTACTGCACCAGCACGGGCCGGTCGAGACCGTACTCATGCAGGAGCAGCTGCAAGGCCTTGCCGTGAACCCGCTCACTTTCGAACGCGCTTCCTGGAAGGCTGTGCACCGTGATGAAAACGAGGAACGAGACGGCGACCAGCGTGAAAGCGATCAACGCCAGTCGCTGGGCGATGTAGATCAGGGTCCCCCGGGTCAGCATCTACGGATCCTCCATCGGAGGGGAAAGGCGAAAGGCGCCCGGCTCAGTGCCGGGCGCCCTTTCAATTCAGTTGTTGCGGAAGCCGCTCAGTGAGCGAGGATCTTGATCTCGTTCCAGTAGTGGTCGAAGGCGGTGTTCGAACCGGCTCCGCTCACGTACGGCTGGATGAGGAAGTTACCGACCGAGTAGTAGAGAGGGATGTAGACGACGTCGTTCTGGAGGATCGTTGCGAGCTGGTTGTACTGCGCCAGCGAAGTGGAGAGGGGCTCAGTGTCGGCCGTCTTCAGGATGCTGTCGTAGGTCGGGTCGTCGAAGCCGCTGGTGTTGGCTCCTGCCGAGGTTGCGTACACACCCCAGAGGTTGTCGTACCAGTCCTGCGGATGGTTGTAGTCGAACTGCCATCCGTCACGGTCCATCTGGTACTTGCCCGACAGGCGGTTGCTGATGAAGATCGAGGCGTCCGACACGGCGTTGAGGTTGACGTGCACGCCGAGGTTGGTCTGCCACTCGTTCTGAAGGTACGTGGCCACCTGGTCGTTGGGGCTGCCGGCGTTGTACGAGTAGGTGAGGTTCTTGGTCAGCGAACCCGACGGATCGTACTGAGCCAGCAGCGACTTTGCCTTGGCCTTATCGAACTTGGCGAGCGGGTCAGTGTTCGGGCCGCCGTTGCCAACCAGTCCGGTGGTGATCAGGCCACCCGTGGCCGCGGTGCAGGTGAGGTTGTGGCAAACGGTGGTGGCGAGGCCATTCTTGTCCACCGCGAGGTCGAATGCAAGGCGCAGCCCCTTTGCGGCGGCCGACTCACCCTGGAAGGGTCCGCCGGTTGGATACCCGATGCTGAAGCTCACCCACGTGGTGCGCCCCTTGGGCTGGGTCAGCAGGTCAGCCTGCTCGTTCGAGTTCGCCTTCACCGCAAGGATGTTGGCCAGCGGGATCAGGCCGCTGTCGCCGCCGTACCCGATGATGTCGTAGCCCTTCTGGAAGAAGGCATCCACGGTCGTTGGGACGGTCGACGGATCCTTGATGTCGATGTTGATCGTCTTGACGATGGGCTTGGGGCTGCCCCAATAGTTCGGTACTGCCGAGAACGTCATCGACTGCTTGGGGGTGTAGGCGCTGAGCGTGTAGGCGCCGGTGCCAACCAGGTTGGCTGGGGTCTGCCACCAGATAACCGGATCGACGCCGGGGGCATTGATGACCTTCTCATCGACGATCGCGCCGACCGTGCCCTCGAGGGTCCACGCGGTGAGGCACCAGCCGCACGCGGTGGCCAGCTTGACCTGGACGGTCTCGGCGTCGGGGGCGGTGAGGCCGGTCATCATGAACGCGGGATTGCTCGCGGCGAGCTGCTTCTCGATATTGCCCTGGAATGTCGTCGGCGTGCCCGACGACGGCGGGTTGCCGGCGGCCTTCTGGACCGCGCTGTAGCCATTGATCGCGCTGAGGATCGACGAGTACGCGCCGTGAAGGTCAGCGCCACGGTTCCACGAGTACAGGACGTCCTTCGACGTGACTGCATCTCCATTGGAGAACTTCGCGGCAGGGTTGAGGTGGATCGTGTAGGTCAGCCCGTCGGCGGAAATTCCACCGTTGGCCTGGGTCGGAATCGCCGTCGCGATGTCCGGAACGATGTTCAGCTTGTCGTCGAACCGCCAGAGGTTGTCGAACACGTTCTGCATGAGCTCGGTGTCGACCTCGGCGTCCATCTCACCGGGATCCCACGTCCCCGGGTCCTGGAAGACGGGGAAGTGCAGGGTCTGGGAACTGGCCAGCGTGCCCGATGAAGAGCTGGGAGTGGATGTACTCCCGCAGGCGGCGGCGGTGAGCAAGCCCAGCATGCCCAACCCGATTCCGCCGATCGTTAATTTATTGACTCGCAACGCGCGGTCCTCCCGTGATGGCTTGAGGGCGTCCTGACCCAGGTCTAGCCTGTGCTCCTGGGCCGACCTCACACCGGGTGAGGCGTGCGGATCATATCCACTTGCAGGTTTGCCTGCCGGCCCGGCGGCCTTTTTTCACCCCGTTGGGGGAACGATCACGCGGGAATTCGTCCCGTTGGGGGATGCCGGCGAGGGATGCGGCCCCGTCCGAGCAGCCGCGGACGGCCGCCTGGTGGAGCCAGGGGGGCTCGAACCCCCGACCTCTTGCATGCCATGCAAGCGCTCTTCCAACTGAGCTATGGCCCCGCGTCATGGTACCGGGCGCATGCCGCTCGTCGCGAGCGACCCGCGGTCCAGGGATTGCAGTCGGCGAATGACTCGAATTGCGGCTTCGAGCCTCGTTGTCGGACAATGACTGCGCCGAGGCAGGGCCGCGAATTGATCGCGGCGACTGCGCGAGACACTGGTACTCCAGGAGATTTCATGCCCGACGCAGCCGCCCTCGACAGAGACCCGGCTTCGGGCACGAATTCGCCAATCGTCCAGGCGGCTGAACGGCTCGTGACTCGAATCGAAGCGCTGGTCAGCCAGGTCGCGGAGCTGAAGGCCGACAACGTGGCGCTCCGCCGCGAGGTTCGCGAGGCCCTCGCCCTCATTGATCGGGCCGGCGACGCGGCTGCGCCTCCGAGAGCCGTGCGACGTCCGGCCGCCCCCGCTACCCGGCACGCCAAGAGCCGCCGCCGGGGCAAAGGACCGAAGGGGAGGGCCACACCCGCGTCGGTGACGCCGGACATCGTTCTGGCAACGATCGGCAAGCTCGGATCCGCGTCGGCGTCCGAGATCGCAAAGGAATTGAGCGTTCTCGGCGACCAGGTGTCCGGCCGCGCCGTCCGCTGGCTCGCCGAGCGGGCGGGTGCCGCGACGGTCGTCGGGGACGACGGCCAGCTCAGGTACCGGTTGCCCTCCACGCCTCGTCCTCACTGAGCGCACCCGGGCGCCGTGCCGCCGCCGCCGCGCCCACCTCCTCGACCGACTTGCTCTTCGGAACGCGCCCCCATTACACTGCCGTGAATGTTGGCGAATGCGAATAAACCGCCTCGACTGACTCCGTGGCGTTTGGCGCTTGCGATCGCGGGCGTGCTCCTGCTGGCAGCGGCGGCAGGATGGTCGATCCTGCACCAGGCGGCCGCGGCAGCCCCGGTACCCGTCGGCGAGACCGTCGACCCGCCGGCCCCGCCAATGGTCCTGGTGTTCGTCAGCGGAGCGGTCGCCCATCCGGGCCTCTACGAGCTGAGTCCCGACGCGCGAGTCGCGGATGCGATCGCGGCGGCCGGCGGCGTCACCACGCTTGCGGACCCCGGCCATCTGCCCAACATGGCGCAGCGGGTGAATGACGGCCGCCAGGTCAACGTCCCGTTCATGAAGGCGGGGACCACCGCGGCCAAGCTGGATATCAACACGCCGCGGAGGCAGATCTCGACGCCGTACCGGGCATGCCGCCGAGGCTCGCCGGGGAGATCGTCCAGTACCGCGACGAGTGGGGTCCGTTCACTTCGATGATCCAGCTCCACGCCGACCTGGGGGTCGATTCGGCAACGGTCACTGGTCTCGAGCATTACCTCCGAGTCGTGCTCCCCCAGCAATGAGCCGCCTGGCTGGCTCGCGAACGGGCCGCTGGGCATCCCTGATCTGGGCGGGTTTCGCGCTCGGGTGTGGCGTCGGGTTCGCGGCTTCGCCGTCGAGCGCATCGATTGTCTCGGTGTTCTGTGCATCCGCTGCATGCCTGGTGATCTGCGCCGCGATCGCTCCGCACCACCTCGTTCCTGTCGGCCTGGTCGGCGCCGCCGTGGCGCTCGGCGTGCTCCGCGGGTCGTCAGCCGTGGTCGTGCGGGGGCCGGGGTCCGTCAACGGCCACCTCGGGGTCCGGCCACTGGTCATCCTGGGCACGGTGCGGAGCGCGGATCCGGGGAGTGGATCGACCGTCATCGTGGACGCTGGGCACCTTTCGGACGCCGATACCGATGAGAACGTCTCGGGCGGCGTCCTCGTCAGCGGTCCACTGATCCCGGCGCTGTCTCCGGGCGACCACGTCGAGATCGATGCGGCGGGTCTCCGTCCGCTGGACCGGCGTCCGGGCGCGAACTCGGCCCAGACACTCGAGCGCGAGGATGTTCAGGCGATCGCGACTTCGCCGCAGGTATTCGTCCTCGCCGCCGGAGGTCCGTCGCCGGCGCGCGCGATCCCCTGGGCTCAAGAGCAACTGCTCACGGCCGTCAACGGCGCGATTCCGGAGCCGGCCGCGGCGCTGATCCGGGGTATCGCCTTCGGCATCCACGAGCCCCTGCCTGCCGACGTCCGTGCTCCCCTCCAGGACGCCGGACTCATTCATATCGTTGTGGTTTCCGGTTTAAAGGTGGTTCTCGTCATCGGCCTGGTCAGCACCGTGGCTCGAGGATTCGAATGGTCGAGACGGAGAACGCTTCTGGTCGTCTTGCCGGTGGTGGTCGCGTACGTGCTCATCAGCGGTGCTGGCCCCGCGGCCATCCGGAGTGCTCTCACGGCCGGCGCCGCGATGCTCGCATCGTCGGGCGCACGACGGACCGATCCCCTACCGATGCTCGCTCTTGCCGCGGCGCTCATGCTCGGGCTTGATCCGCAACTTGTCGAGGATCCCGGCTTTCAGCTGTCGTTTCTCGGCACCGCGGGGATCCTGCTGCTCGCCGCCCCGATTGCGACGCGACTGCCGGGCCCTCGACTGATCGCGGAACCGTTCGCCGTTACCGTGGCCGCGCAGCTGGCCACGACCCCGATCATGGCCGGGACGTTCGGCGTGATCTCCATCGCCGGCCCCATCGCCAACGCGCTCGTGCTCCCGCTCCTCCCCGCGATGATCGTCATCGGAGGCGCCGGCGCGATCCTGAGCGCTCTGAACCCTGCCCTGGGCTGGGCGCTCCTCCAGCTGACCGGCCTTGGCACCTCGGCCATCTCCACCCTCGCCCGCGTCCTCTCCGCCATCCCCGGCGCGGCGATCCAGGTGGGAAGCTGGCCGGCCGCCTGGACGGTTGCCGAGGGGGTGGGCATGGTTACAGGGCTCATGACGCTGGCGGTGATGACGCGGCGCACATCTCCGCTCCTTTGAACCGGCGCGCCGTGATCGTTTCCCTGCTCGCCGGGCTCGTCACGGCCGCAGCGCCCTGGGTAATCGCGTCTCGTCCCGACGGCCGCCTGCACGTGTCCGTGCTCAACACCGGGTCGTCCCCGGCGATCCTCATCCGCACCGGCGACGGGAGCAGCGTCCTGGTGGACGGTGGGTCGTCACCGACCCTGCTGCTCGCCGCACTGGGCCGGTTGCTGCCGCCCGCCACCGCTCACCTCGACATGGTCGTGGTCACCGGCGGCGAGCAGGCAGCGGCGAACGGCCTCGGTGGACTCCCGGGCCACTATTCGGTCGGCACGGTCGTGACCCCGGGCGGTCTGAACCCGGGGGGAAACAACATCGTCGCCGCCCTCGAGAACACCGGCGCCAACGTGCTCGAGGCGGACGGCGGAGCGTGGTCCTTCGGAGGCGCCACCTGGCGCTGTCTCGGGTTCATTGCCCTGGCAACCGGACGCCAGATGTGCGCGCTCACCGTTGGCGATCCGACTGGCCGCCTGCTCGTCCTTGGCGACACCGGAACCGCCGACCAGGAGGACCTGTGCGCGGTCTATGGCAGCGCGCTGGATGCCGACCTTGTCGTCACGCCGCCGGGCGGCGCGATCTCGCCGGTAT
The DNA here is from genome assembly GCA_003162415.1 of Candidatus Dormiibacterota bacterium. Lineage (GTDB taxonomy): Bacteria > Chloroflexota > Dormibacteria > Aeolococcales > Aeolococcaceae > Palsa-851. Next base: position 480,105 of record PMOL01000011.1, on the reverse strand, counting down.
TGCTTGCCACCGCACGACCTCTGGAGCTCGCGGTGCCGATCGCGCAGGGTGTCCCGGCGGTTCCGGCGCCGCAGGGGTACCCGGTTGATCTCACCAGCACCGATGGCGACCTGAGCTACTCAGGCGGACCCGCCGGCCTCCAGGAGACCCCGTGAGCTCGCTTGCGATACTGCGTTGATGGCTCCGGCTACTCCGATGAACCAACTGACCCTGATCCACGGTGAGGAGCGCTTCCTCGTGGATCGATCGGTGAGCGTGTGGCGCGACCGCGCACGGCCACCGCAGCTCGACGTCGAGGTCTTCGACGGTCCCGCCCGGCTCAACGAGTTCCGTCATGCCGTCGCCGAGATGCCCCTGTTCGATCCGGAGCGAGCCCTGCTGCTCCGCGATCCTCCTCAGCTCACCGGATCGGCGAAGCGCGGTGGCATCGATCCTCCCGAGCGGCTCGTGGCGATTCTCGGGGAGCTGGCGCCTACCACCGTCCTCTGCATGGTGGCGCACGCCAAGGTTCCGGATCGAAATGCCGTCCTCGCCGCCGTCAGAGCACGCGGCGGGTCGATCGTCTTTCATGCCGCGGTCAAGGGTCGCGACCTCCGGACCTGGGTCGAACGGGAGATCGGCGAACGGAGCCTCCGGCTCGGTGCCGGCTCGGTCGACCACCTTATCCGGGTGGCGGGTCCCGATCTGGGGAGCATCGCCTCGGAGCTCGACAAGCTGGTGGCGCTCGCCGCCGGTCGGCCGCTGTCGATCGGCGAAGTCAGAGCCGCTGTCGCGGGGGACGAGGCGGCGGGCCTCTACGACACGCTCGGCGAACTGCTCGGCCCGACCCCTGCGAAGGGCGCCGAGTCGATCGACCGGCTGCTCGCCGAGGGCCGGGCCGGCCAGTATCTGCTGGCCATCCTTGCGGGTCAGATTCGCGATCTGGTCCTCACCCAGGCGTATATCCAGAGACACGGCTCCGGCGCCGGCCTCGCGGCCGCGCTCGGAAAACCGGATTGGCAGGCCGATCGCCTCAGCCGTCAGGCCCGAAGCGTCTCGCCTGCGCTCGCCGCCGGCTGGCTTGCGGCGCTGCACGACGTCGATCGAAAGCTCAAGTCAGGCGAGATCGCCGAGACCGACGGGCTCCGGCTCGCGGTCCTGCGTGCCGCTGCTGAAGTGACGGCGGAGCGCGGTCAGCGCCGCCGATAGGTCGAGCCCGCTGCCAGGCGGCCCTTACTTGGTTGTCTTGGAGGCCTTGGCTGCGGGCTTGGCGGGGGCGGCGGCCTTCGGTGCAGCTGCTTTCGCCGCACTGGCCTTCGCGGCCGGCGCCTTGCCGGCGGGCTTGGCGGTCGATTTCGCGGCGGTCACTCGCGCGGGCTGCTTCGCGCTCCGTCCCTTGGCGCCACCGGCCGCCGCCGAACGAACCGCGGCTCCCTCGGCACCCTCAGCGACGTTGGCCAGTCGAGCGGCCATCGATGCCAGCCGCGACTTCCGACGGCGAACGTTGTTCCGGTGCAGCACGCCCTTCTCCGCTGCGCGATCGAGCGCGCGGATCGCCGCGTGCAACTCGGCGTCGCTGCCGGTGCCGCCCTCTTCGAGCAGGGCGTGGCGCGCCTTGATCACCTTGGTGCGGACCGCTGACTTCACCGCGCGGTTGCGAATGTGTTTCCGTTCGCTGGAACGGATGCGCTTGCGCGCGGATCGGGAGTTGGCCATGCTCGCTCTTCTAAATCACTCGATAACTGGGCGCGCCCCCCGGGCAGCTACGAGCCAGGGACGCACGAAGCCAGCAGTATATCAGCGACTGTGTCTCGCCTCTCCACGCGAATCGTGCCCGCATACGCGAAGCTCAACCTGTCTCTGGCCGTCGTGGCTCGGCGCCCTGACGGCTGGCACGACATCGACAGCGTCCTGGTGCCGGTCGACTGGCACGACCTCGTCGGTCTCAGCCTGGAGCTCGCCGACAGCGACTCCCTGTCGCTGACGGTCGACGGGCCTGCCGCCGCAGGGGTCCCGACCGGAGACGGCAACCTCACCGTCCGCGCCGCCCACGCTCTGCGCAAGCTGGCGAACCGGCCGCTGTCAATGCGGGTATGGCTCGCGAAGGTCGTTCCCCACGGCGCCGGGCTCGGAGGCGGCTCGGCCGATGCCGCAGCCGTTCTTCGCGCCGGGGTCGCCAGGCTCGACAGCCTGGGCGTGCCGACCGACCCCAACGAGGTGGCGGCGGCCGCGCTCGGCATCGGCAGCGATATCCCGGCCCTGCTGTCGCTGTCCGCGCAACGCGTGCGCAGCCGCGGCGATCGCCTCGACCCGCTCACCACACCAGCGCTGTACCTCGCGATCGCATCGACGACGCCGAGCTCCACAGCCGACACGTACGCGGCAGTTCTCCCCGACGAGATTCGGGACGACGGCCGTTCGGAGCGACTTGCTCAACTTCTCCAAGCCGGTCAGGCCCCTGACCCTGAACTGATGGGGAGCGCACTCGAGCCCGCCGCATGCCGGGCGAACCCAGCTCTCGCGGCCGCGCTGCAACGAGCCCGGCAGGAGGTCGCAGGAGTGCGCTGGCACCTGACTGGAAGCGGCGGTGCGGTGTTCACGATCACCCGCAGTCGAGGCGAGGCCGAGGGGCTCGCGGCGGCGATGCGCGCAGCCGGGTTCAACGCGCGCGCCTGTCGGACTGTCGGCTGACGCCCACCGCACTACAATCCGATCCTCAGTGGCTGTCGCTGATGCACCTTCCGTCACCCCGCCGACGCCGGAGACCTGCGACCACCCTGCGCCGGTCACCGGGATCCTGGCGCATGAATTTGCCCATTACGAAGGTGCGATCGGTCCCGAGGGTCTCCGCCGCACGGTCACGTACTACGGACCGATCGTCGGAGGTCTGCCCATCCGAGCCTGGCACTGCGAGACATGCGGGTTGCTCCGCCTGACCTACCCCGATGGGCGGACCGAGGAGCGGCGTCTCTATCCCGGTCCGCAGCCGGGGTTGCTTGCCGAGGCGTCGCCGATCGCCCCGGAGCGCGTGTACTACGGCATGCAGGCACGTGTCTCGGGGCTGACCGCGCAGCCCGCGTTCATCGATCAGCTCACCGGCGGCGAGTCGATCGTGCGCCCGTTGCAATTCCCCACCGTCGCCTTGCCCGCGTGGGACGCGATCACCTGGCTCACGGTGCTGGGGATGATCTCGGTGCTCTTCGGGTTGCTGCTGGCCGGACTGTTCGCCGCTCTCTCGTACAGCACGCCGAGCGTCGAACTTCCCCTGGTACTGACCATCGTGTTCATCTTCGTCGGCGTGGTCCTGCTGCGACTCGTCGTCCTTGCGATCCGGTACGTCGCCCCGGCGGAGAAGCTCAGTCCCAGCGTCGCCGAAACGATGCGCGGTACCCCGGACCTGGACGCGGCCACGCGCACGGTGGTGTTTCTCCTCGTGCTCTGCGTGATCGGTCTGTTCATCAGCGCGGTGCTGGCGACGTACACGTACTCGACGCCGGGCGCCGAGCTGCCGGTCATCCTGTTCAGCTTCTCATGCGGCATCATCGCTGCGGTGATCAAGGTTGTTGACGCCATCGCGCGTCACTTCACCGGCCGGTAGCGGCACCCCGCTCGAGCGTCGATGCCGCTCAAGGCTCCGCCCGACCAGGACATCGTCATCGTTGGCGCCACCGGTGACCTTGCGCAGCGCAAGCTGATTCCCGCGCTCTACAACCTGCACCGCCAGAAGTTGTTGCCGGAGAAGGGCCAGATCATCGGCGCCGCACCGTTCGAGTGGGACGATCAGCGGTTCCGCGACCTCGCTGAATCGGCGGTCAAAGAGTTCTCGCGGACGCCGCTGCAGAAGACCATCTTCGCGTCGTTCGCGGAGCGCCTGCACTTCGTGCCGCTCCCGGCCGACGGGGACCTCTCGCCGCTCGGATCGGCGAGCACGCTGGATCGGCGCATCGCATACCTCGCGGTTCCTCCGTCGGCATTCACATCGCTGATCGAAGGGATCAAGACCGCCGGCCTGGTCGAGGGCACGTCGATCATCATCGAGAAGCCGTTCGGTCACGATCTGAAGTCGGCCGAGGAGCTCAACAGGACGCTTCACGACGTCGTTCCCGAGCAACGCATCTTCCGTATCGATCACTACATGGGCAAGGAGACGGTTCAGAACCTCCTCGTCTTCCGTTTCGGGAACTCGTTGTTCGAACGGGTCTGGAACCGCGAGGCGATCGCACGGGTCGAGATCACCGTTGCCGAGTCCATCGGTGTCGACGGCCGCGGCAAGCTGTACGAGGAAATCGGCGCCATTCGCGACATCGTCCAGAACCACATGTTCCAGGTGCTCTCGCTCGTCGCCATGGATCCACCGCTCTCCTTCGACGCCGAGGCGATCCGCAACGAGAAGGTCAAGGTTCTCGAGTCGATCCAGCCGATCCACCCGCATGACGTCGTCCGCGGGCAGTACACCGAGGGAACCGTGGACGGTGAGAAAGTGGTCGGCTACCGCCAGGAGGCCGACGTTTCGCCAACGTCCACCACCGAGACGTATGCCGCACTGCGCCTGCACCTCGAGTCGTGGCGGTGGTCAGGCGTGCCCTTCCTGCTCCGCACGGGCAAGCGGCTTCCGACTCGCGATACCCGCGTGGTGATCACCTTTCACGACGTGCCGCTGCACCTGTTCAAGACGGCGGGCGTGCACACGCTGCATCGCAACCGCCTGGTCGTTCGCATTCAACCCGACGAGGGCATCGCGCTCTCTTTCGTCGCCAAGCAACCGGGACCGGAGGTCACCGCACAGGCCGTGGATATGAACTTCAACTACGGTGACTCATTCAAGACGTCACCGCCCGAGGCATACGAGCGGCTCCTCCACGACGCGCTCGAGGGGGATCACACGCTGTTCATCCGCGAGGACGAGGTCGAGCATGGCTGGGCGGCCGTCGAGCCGGTGATCGAGGCTCCGCCGCCGATCACCTTCTACCCGGCCGGCAGGTGGGGGCCGGAGGACGCCGCCCGGATCGCGAGCCCCAGCCACTGGGACGAATCGGTCGGCAGCGTATGACCGCAGCGCTCATCGGGGTCGACCTGGGCGGTACCAGCATCCGCGCCGCGGTCGCCATCGGCGACGTCACGCATGGCGAGCCGGTGCACCGCGACACCCCCGCGCAGGATGGCCCGGCCGCCGTGCTCGATGCGGTTGCCGAGAGTGCCCGCCAGGCCGCCGGAAGCGCCCACATCCGGGGATTGGCGATGGGCTTTCCCGGACCGATCGATCCAGGTGCGGGCGTGGTTCACGACGCCCCAAACATGACCGGGTGGAACGAGGTTCCCGCCGCGGCCATGCTCTCCGAGCGGGTCGGATGTCCAGTCGTGCTCTGCCACGATGCAGCCGCGGCCGGCTTCGCGGAGTTGAAGGCCGGCGCGGGGCGCGGCGCACGCCATCTCCTGTTCATCACGGTGAGCACCGGAATCGGCGGTGCGCTCTTTATCGACGGCGACCTGTATGACGGTGCAACCGGATCGGCGGGGGAGGTCGGTCACACGCCGATCAGCGACGACGGGCCGCCGTGCGGCCAGGGCCATCCCGGGTGTCTCGAGGGCACCTCGTCAGGGACCGCGATCGCGACGCGCACGCGTGCCGAGCTCGCCGCGGGCACGGCGTCATCGCTCCAGGGGGTCGACCCCGCCACCATCGATGCACGCGCCATCGTGACCGCCGCCAACGGCGGCGACGCCCTTTCGCTCCAGGTATTCAATGACGCCGGTCACGCGCTTGGCAGGGCGATCGGCGGCTTCATCAACGTGCTCGCCCCGGACGTCATCGTCATCGGCGGGGGATTGATCCACGCCGGCGACCTGCTCCTCAAGCCGGCCAGGCTGGCGGCGGCGCAGATCGCGTTCGAGATTCCCTACCGCCGCTGCAAGATCGTCACCGCTGCGCTCGGGACCGATGCGGGCCTGATCGGCGCTGTCGCCTGGGCGGTACGGAGCTTCGGCGGCGCGGCCGTGGAGATGCGCTGAGCCTGACCGGCCGGAGGGCATAACGCAGATGACCCACCGGCGGCGAGCCGATGGGTCATCAGGGGAATTGCTGCGGGGTCGGGGTTACGAGACCGCGTGTGCCTTGATCGAAGGCGCCGTCGACGTCAGTGGCCTGGGCTCCTTGCGCTTGGATCCCATGAAGCTGAAGATCTCGAAGACGAAGGCACCGAAGACCGCGAAGGCTGCGATCAGGAGGCCGATTGCCGCGTAGCCGGCGAACTGGCCGATCTGGCCCCATCCGTATGCGTTCAGCAGCATGCTGCGGAGCGTGGTGCCCTTGAAGATGGTGGCAACTTCGCCGGCGAGCTTGGTGTTGGTCGGAGCCGCCTGCGCTGCGGTGCTCAGCTGCGAATAGGTCTGGCCGTTGCCGATTTCACCGAGATGCACGTTGATGAAGTTGTTGGCATAGACCTCTGCCTGCTGTCCGGTGAGGAGTTCCTGTCCCGCATACGCCCTCATCGCCGCGCCGTCCGCCTTGGGCAGAGCGGTGAGCGCCGGTGAGCCTGCGGCGGGGAAGTAGATCTGCTGTGCCGCGAGCTGGTCGTGCACAGTCGATGTTGCGAAGTTGCTTCCCCAGAAGGCGAAACCACTCACGAAGCCGAGGATGCCGATCAGTCCGATCTGCAGTACGAAAATCCGCCAACGAATTCCACTGGTCATGGTGGGTGTCTCCTTATTTGATTTGACCTGAGCCTCATCCTCGGGCTCTGCGCATCGCGGAGCCAGTGCCACAAGGCCTCGATCCTGTGACTGCGCACGCCACTCAGGGGGACCAACGTCCCGGTGGCGGGGCTAGGACCAGGTCTGGGCGTCTCCGCCGTGCTTCCGTCTGGCCATGAACGCGGCCACCTCGGCACGTCGCGAGAGATCGAGCTTCATAAGGATGTTGCTCACGTAATTCTTCACTGTCTTCTCGGCGAGATGCACCTGCTCGCCGATCTGACGGTTGGTCATTCCCTCGGCGACAAGCCCGACGATGCGTCGCTCCTGCGGGGTCAATTGCTCAACCCCACCATCACCGCTCGCCCCCAGGACATCGCCCCTGATCCGTGCAAGGACCTGGCCGGTCACCGACGGATCGAGCAGTGACTCGCCGTTGGCGACGCGATGGATTGCGTCGAGGAGGTCGTTGCCCTGGATCTGCTTCAGCACGTATCCGGATGCACCGGCCATGATCGCGCTGAAGAGCGCTTCGTCATCCGCGAATGACGTGAGGATGAGCACACGCGTCTGCTCGCGGTGCGCTCGGATGTCCCGGCAGGCCTCCACGCCGGAGCGCCCCGGCATGCGCACGTCCATCACCACCACGTCGGGTGCGGTCTCGGCAGACGTCGTCACCGCCTCGTCAGCGGAGCTCGCCTCGCCGATCACCTCGACGGTGAGGTCGGTTTCGAGCAGCGAGCGAAGTCCGCGGCGCACCAGCTCGTGGTCGTCGCAGAGCAGGACGCGAACGCGGGTGGCGGGCATCGTCCCAGTGTAGGCGGGCCTTTGGTCACACGGATCAAAGCCCAGATGCTCTGTTCGCCGCCGGGCGATCATCCGATGCTGGCTGGTGACATGCTCATTCAGGATTTCGTTCAGATCGACCGTGACTACGACGAGGTCAGGGCGCAAGTGCGCGCAGACCCCCGCCGGCTGATCGAGGCGAGCGCTGGAGCCGCGTACCGTCAGGGCGAGCGGCTGTCGCTTCGCCTGACCCCGCTCCAGGGCATGCCACGCCTCGGCAAGACGATCGAAGTCGACCTGGCCGACCCATACGAGCGCGACGACCGTCTCGTCGTCCCGATGCACTGGTGGGCGCCGGGCGCGACCCGCTTCTTCCCGCACCTCGACGGTGATCTCGAGTTCGCACCACTGGGGTCGAACGCCTGCCAGATCACCCTGATGGGCAGCTACGATCCGCCGCTGGGATTCGTGGGGCGACACGCCGATGTCCTGCTGCTCCACCGGGTCGCCGAAGGGAGCATCCGATCGTTCCTCGTCAGGGTGTCACGCAACCTCGAACGCCCCGCCCGCATGCCGGTTGGTGCTCGCTGAGCCGGGATCAGCGCTTCCTGTGGGGCTCCCGAGGCACGGACCACACGGCTCGAACCCCTCGCGCTTGACCCGCCTCCAGGGTGAAGGAGCCGCCGAGGGCGCGAGCCCGCTCGGTGAGGTTGGCCAATCCGAGGCCCGTGCCACGCTCATCGCCGATACCGACGCCGTCATCCTCGACGGTGAGGATCACCTCGATGCCGGCGCGGACGCGGATCTCGACGGCGGTCGCCCGCGCGTGCCGGATGACGTTGCTGAGCAGTTCGCGAAGTGCGGCGAGCAGATGCTCGGCAAGATCCGTTCCGACGATGGAGTCAACCGGGCCGTCAAAGCGAACGCGCGGCTCCAACCCCAGCGCGGGGGTCATCTCGGCCGCAAGCGCGAGCACGCGAACCCGGCATCCGGACGTTCCGCGCTCATCGGCCTGCAGCTCGAAGATGACGCTGCGGATCTCCCGAATGGTCGCGTCGAGGTCATCGACCGCCGCTTGGATCCGGTCGGCCACTGTGACGTCGCGCACGACCCGCGAGAGTCCCTGCAGGCCCAGGCCGGTTGCGAAGAGCCGCTGGATCACCGTGTCGTGCAGGTCACGTGCGATTCGCTCCCGATCGTGAAGCAGCGCGAGCTCCTGCACGCGCTCGTGGAGGCGCGCGTTGTCGATCGCGACTCCGGCGGCGCTGGCGAGTGCCACCGCAAGGGTCTCGTCGTTATCGGTGAACGGACCGCCGCCCGCTTTCTCGGTCAGGTAGAGGTTGCCGAACACCTCATTGCGAATGCGGATCGGCACACCGAGAAACGTGCGCATCGCCGGGTGCCCCTCGGGAAACCCAACCGAGTCCGGGTGGGCTCCAAGGTCATCGAGGCGAAGCGGGCGAGGTTCACGGATGACGTGGCCGAGGATCCCGAGTCCTCGGGGAAGGTGCCCGATCAGGCGCGCCAGGGAATCGTCGATTCCCTCGGTGATGAACTCGGACAGGAGGATCTCACCGTCCGCCGACTCGGCTCCGAGCACGCCGAGCGCCCCGTACCGCGCCCCGGTCTGATCGCAGGCGACCTGGACGATTCGCTGGAGTACGGCGGGCAGCTCGAGGTCCGACGAGATCGCGAAGATCGCGTCGAGGATCCGCTGCACCTCGCTCATACCGCCAAGCGTAGCCTCCGCACGCAATGATCAATCAGTACCCCCTCCTGATACGGCGCCTGGAGAAGCGGAGGGACAAATGACCAGCGCGATCGTCATGCACAGACTCAGCAAGGACTACGGGTCGGGGCATGGGCTCTTCGACCTCGACCTCGAAGTCGCCGAAGGCGAGGTGTTCGGCTTTCTCGGACCCAACGGCGCGGGCAAGACGACCACGATCCGGCTCCTTATGGGACTCATCCACGCGTCGGCGGGGACGGCGACGGTTTTCGGGCTCGACTGCGACCGCGATTCCGTTGCGGTGAAACGCGAAGTCGGTTACCTGCCCGGTGAGCTGCCGCAGTTCGGCGGCATGCGTGGGAGCGAGGTCGTCGCGTACCTCGGCGGCATGCGCGGAGCGATCGACAGGGCGCGCGTCACCGAGATCGCCGAGCGCCTGGAGCTCGACCTCGGGCGGCGCTTCCGCGAGTATTCGCGCGGTAACAAGCAGAAGCTGGGGCTGGTGCTCGCGTTCATGCACCGTCCCCGCCTGCTCATTCTCGATGAACCAACCAGTGGTCTCGATCCGCTCAACCAGCAGACGTTCCATCACATGGTCGGCGAGGTGAGCGCAGCCGGAGCCACCGTGTTCCTGTCATCGCATGTGCTGTCAGAGGTCGAGGAGACGTGCTCGCGAGTCGGGATCATTCGCGACGGCCGCCTTGTCTCCGACATGACCATGGACAAGGTGCACGAGCTGCGGTATCACGAGGTGGTCATCGATTTCAGCGGCGACGTCCCGGAGGGTGCGGTTCGCGCCGCTGCGGGCGTCGAAGACGTCGCGGTGGACGCACGGCGGCTCACGTGCACCGTGCACGGCGGGTTCGACGGTCTGCTCGCGGCGATCAGCGGTCACCCCGTGGCCGACATGATCAGCCGCGAACCCAGCCTCGAGTCGATCTTCCTCAGCTATTACAGCAAGTGATGCCTCCCCGCCTGCTGCTGCGCCTCCATCGCATCGGCCTGGTCGCCATGGCCTATGTCGGCATCTTCTACGTGCTCGTCAACAGCGCGGCGTTTCCGCTCATCGCAGGGAAAACTCGCGCGTCGCAGGAGGCGTTCGGGCATTCCATCACCGTGCTCGGTGCCACGTTCAGCTGGCTCCTCCCGCTCCCGATGGGAGCAGACACCGCGGCGGGGTATCTGCAATGGCGCGGCTACGGTTTCCTGGCCATCGTCTTCGCCGCCTGGGGTCTCATCAGCGCGTGCGGTGCGGTGCGCCGTGACGAGGACCACGACCTGGTCGCGTCGTTGCTGGCGACGGGGATCTCACGCCTGCGGCTCCTCGTCAGCCGGAGCGTGTTCTTCGCGATTCTGAGTGCGGAGATCGTGTTTCTGGCCGGCGCGGCGGGCTGGGTGGGATGCGTGATCGCCGGGACCCCGGCCGAGGTATCAGGTCTGGTTGGCGAGAGCGCGGCCCTCTGGGGCCTGACCCTCGCATCGTTCGGGATCGGGCTGCTGGTTGCGCAGCTCGCGGCCGACTTCCGCTCGGCGGTGGCAGCCGCGAGCCTGGTGGGCGTGCTCATGTTTCTCCTCGACAGCATCGGCAGGTCGAGCATTCAGCGAGCGCCGGTCACCGACATCTCCGTCTTCCACCTGTTCAACCAGTCCAACGCCATTGCCCCGCGCGGCACCTTCGACCTCGCGGCAACCCTCGCGCTGTTCGTCGTGGCCGCCGCCGCGACCGTGGTCGCGTCGGTGGCATTCGTCCGGCGCGACATCGGCGCCGGACTCATCCGCACGCGCCGCCGGCGTGCACCCGACGTTCACGTTCCGTCGTCGAATCCGTTGCTGCGCACTCCTGTGGCACGCGGACTGTGGATCCACCGTATCGGCGCGCTCGGCTGGACCGCCGGCATGGCGGTCGCGGCAGCAGCGGTCGTGCTCCTGGTCAACGTCACCGCAACATTCTTCGCCTCGACGCCGAGCCTGAGTCCGTACCTGCGTGGCCTGCCCGGGAGCGTGCACACCGTGCTGCTCGCGTTGATCTGGCTCAGCTTCGCGCAGGCGCTCGTGGCCATCTTCGCGATCACGTTCGTGTCCCGCTGGTCCAACGAGGACTCGTCGGGCGTGCTCGAGATGCAGCTCGCCGAGCCAATCCCGCGATGGGGTGTGCTCGGCGAGCGAGCCGCCGAGCTCACCGTGATCGTGACAGTCATGTCGTTCGTGGCCATGGCCGTGATCCTTGCGCTGGCGCCTGCCGAGGCAATCCCCCTCGACGTGGGACGGCTGCTCACCGCGACGGCGCTGCTCATCCCCTTCGGACTCACCTTCGCGGCGGTCGGCGCGCTGCTCGCCGGCTGGCGACCGCTAGCCGCGGTGGTGGTGCTCTCGACCATCACGGCGATCTCGTATTTCGTCTTCGAGCTCGGGCCGCTCTTCAAATGGCCGGCATGGGCTGACAACCTGTCAGTGTTTCAGCTGTATGGCACGCCCCTGATCACGCCCGTGTTCGTCGGTGGGCTGATCGCCATGCTGGCGATCGTGGTTGTGGGGTTCGGATCCGCCGGCGTCGTGCTGGCGCGGCGGGATGTCGCCGCATAGGAGGTTCTCTCGTGGCGGACAACGCGAACATGAAGGACGCGATCCGATGGATGTGGTCGCTCGGAGACTACGGCGCGATCGCAAGTCACCTCGAGCCCCATGCGATCGAGCTGGCCCAGCGGAGCCGCCTCCAGGCGGGCTCGGAGGTCCTCGACGTCGCAGCCGGCAACGGGAACTTCGCTATTGCGGCCGCCGGCCTCGGGGCGACCGTGGTGGCCACCGACCTGACGCCGTCGATGGTGGAGCTCGGCCGCGCGCGGACCGGCGCTCTGGGCCTTGCCATCGAGTGGCGCGAAGCCGATGCCGAGCAGCTCCCTTTTCCCGACGAGCGCTTCGATGTCGTGGCCTCGGTCTTTGGCGCGATGTTCGCACCGGACCCGGAGCGGGTTGCGAGCGAGCTCTTCCGGGTCACCAAGCGCGGCGGCCTGGTCGCGATGGCCAACTACGGGCCGAAGGGGTTCCTCGGCCGGTTCACGGCGATGCTGGCGGAGCGCGGTCCGGCACCACCACCGGGAATGCACTCCCCGTTCGAATGGGGAGTCACCGACGAGGTGCACCGCCGTTTCAAGGGACTCACCTCGTCGATTGAGATCTACCCGCAGGCACTCACCTTCGAGTTCGAGTCGCTGGATGCGGGGTGGGAATTCTGGGAGCGCGCCAATCCGCCGCTGCGGGCGATGCTGAGCATGGTCGATGCCGAACAGGCGGCATCGATCGCCGAGGACTGCAAGAAGCTGATGGCCGAGCTCAACCAGGTTTCCGGCGGCGGTCTGACGCTGGAGTCAGACTACCTCCAGGTGCTCGCCCGCAAGGCTTGAGCGCTCGCGGGTCGCGATGATCGCGTACTCGAAAGCGTCGGCGAGCGCGCTCCACGACGCCTCGATGATGTTGGTGCTGCAACCCACCGTGCTCCAGCGCCGGTGGTGGTCGCCGCTCTCGACGAGGACGCGGACGCCGGCTGCGGTGCCGTCGCGCCCGTCGAGCACGCGCACCTTGTAGTCGAACAGCTGCGTCGCGCCGATCTCGGGAAAGCTCGGCGTGAGCGCCTTGCGCAATGCGGCGTCGAGCGCGTTGACCGGTCCGTTGCCCTCGGCAGCGGTGTGCACCAACTCATCGCCGACCTGCATCTTGATGGTCGCCTCGCAGACGAGCTGACGTCCCTCGCGCTGCTCGACGAGCGCGATGTAGTCGATGAGCGTGAACGGGGCGGGATTGCCGCGCGCTCGATGGACGAGCAGCTCGAATGACGCCTCGGCGCCCTCGAACGAGTGCCCGCTGAATTCAAGCTCCTTCACCTGGTCGGCGACGCGTCGCGCAAGAGCGCGGTCCTGGGTGAGGTCGACACCGAATGCCGCGGCCTTCTCGAGGACGGTGCCGCGCCCGGACTGCTGGGTGATCACCGAGTGGCGCTCGTTGCCCACGCGCGCGGGGTCGATGTGCTGGTACGCGTACGAGGCTTTGCTCATCGCGTCGATGTGCTGTCCGCCCTTGTGCGTGAACGCTGCCAGCCCGATGTAGGGTGCCGAGAGGGGAGGGGCGATGTTGGCGATCTCCGCGACGTCGCGTGCGACCTCAGTCAAACGTGCAAGCTGCGCCGCATCGATGACCTGGACGCCCATCTTGAGCTGCAGGTTGGGGATGAGCGTGCAGAGGTTCGCGTTGCCGGTGCGCTCGCCGTAGCCGTTGATGCATCCCTGCACCTGGACGGCACCCGCCCGGACTGCGGCGAGGGTGGCCGCCACCGCACACCCGGAGTCGTCGTGGCAATGAATGCCCGCGACGCGGCCGAATCGAGCGGTGATCTCGCGGACCACGGTCTCCACTCGGTCGGGAAGCGTTCCGCCGTTGGTGTCACAGAGCGTGATTCGCTCGGCACCGGCGCTGATGGCCGCGTCGAGACAGCGCAGCGCGTAGTCCGCATCGCTCTCGTACCCGTCGAAGAAGTGCTCGGCGTCATACACCACGCGCCGGCCATGGTCGACGAACAAGCGAACCGAGTCGCCGATCATGGCGAGGTTCTCGTCGGTCGTGGTTCGCAGCACGTCGACGACCTGGCGATCCCACGCCTTGCCGACCAGCGTGATCATCGGTGCCATCGAGTCGAGCAGCGTGCGCAGTTGCAGATCGTCCTGCGCTTGCATGCCGGGCCGCCGGGTGGCCCCGAATGCGGCCAGGGTGGCGTTGCGCAGCGGGTGGGTCTGCATCGCCGAGAAGAACTCGGTGTCGGTCGGATTGGCACCGGGCCAACCGCCTTCGATGAAGGTCACGCCGAGCGTGTCGAGATGCTCGGCGATTCGCAACTTGTCCGACACGGAGAAATTGATGCCGACCCCCTGCGCACCGTCGCGCAGCGTCGTGTCGTAGATCTCAATGGTCACGAGGCTGCTCCGCTGTGCACGCCGAGGTGGCGCAACGCCTCGCGTGCCACCGCGCCGGCGACGGCGTCCGTGCTCGCGGTCCCGCCCAGGTCGGAGGTGAGCACGTCCTCGGTGATGCAGACATCGACGGCGGATTCGATCGCAGCCGCAAGATCGCTGCGGTGGAGCGAGTGGCGGAGCAGCATCGCGACCGAGAGGATGGTGCCGTAGGGGTTTGCGATCCCACGCCCCGCGAGGCTCGGCGCGCTCCCGTGAATCGGTTCGTACAACCCCTGGTCGGTGGCGCCAAGGCTCGCCGACGGCAGCAGGCCGAGCGAACCGGCGAGGACTGCGGCCTCGTCGCTGAGGATGTCGCCGAACAGGTTCTCGGCGACCACGACGTCGACGGTTGCAGGCTCGCGCACCAGGCGCATCGCGAACGAGTCGACGAGCTCGTGGGTCAGCGTGACATCGGGGTAGTCGGCGGCCAGCCCGCTCACGACCTCACGCCAGAGCTGGCTGGTGATCAGCACGTTTGCCTTGTCGATCGAGATGAGCTCCCCGCGCCGCGACTGCGCGAGTTTGAACGCGACCCGCGCGACCCGCTCGATCTCCGAAGCGCTGTACACGATGCTGTCGCGGGCGATCTCGTCCGGTCCGCTGCCGGTCCGCCCACGGGGCTGCCCGAAGTAGGCACCGCCGGTGAGCTCGCGCACGATCACGAGGTCGGTCCCACGGATGACCTCGGTGCGCAGCGTCGTGCGGTCGGCGAGATGCGGATGCACCTTGACGGGACGGAGGTTGGCGAACACGTCCAGCTCACGGCGCAGTCGCAGCAGCCCGGCTTCGCAGCGCTGCTCCCCGCGCAGGTGATCCCACGCGGGTCCACCGACGGCGCCGAGCAGGATGGCGTCGGCAGCTTTGCACGCCTCGAGGGTCTCCTCGGGCAGGGGCATCCCGAACTCGTCGATCGCGCGCCCGCCGATCAGGTGGACGTCGATGCTCACGCGCGCGTCTGCCGCGTCGCACACGGTGGCGAGCACGCTCAGGGCGGCGTTCACGACCTCGGGCCCAACCCCGTCTCCGGGGAGGACGACCACGTTTGCCTTCACGAGCCCGCTCCCGCGCGTGCCAGGTCCGGCATCCATGCGGGCCGTCGCGCCTCGAAGTCGGTGATCTCGGCTTCGTGCTCGAGCGTCAACCCGATGTCGTCGAGGCCCTCGAGCAACCGGCGGCGCTCGAACGGGTCCATGGTGAACGCGAAACGCAGGTCGCCGCAGGTCACTGTCTGCGCTTCGAGGTCGACCGCGACCCTGATCCCGGGTTGCTCGATGGCGAGGTCCATCAGGGCGCGAACCTGGTAGTCCGGCAACTTCACCGGCAGCAATCCGCTGCCCAGCGCGTTGGACCGGTAAATGTCCGCGAACGACTCCGAGATGACCGCGCGGATCCCGTAGTCGGCGAGGGCCCACACGGCATGCTCACGCGACGAGCCGCACCCGAAGTTTCGCCCCGTCACCATGACGGTTCCGGCTGCGTACTCGTCCTGGTTGAGGACGAAATCGGGTCGCTCGGCTCCCGACGGGTCGCGACGCCAGTCGTTGAAGAGGTACTCGCCGTACCCGGTCCGCTCGATGCGCTTGAGGAATTGCTTGGGGATGATCTGGTCGGTGTCGACATCGGACCGGTCGAGCGGGATGAGCACGCCGTCCTCGCGGCGAAACGGCTTCACGCTCGCCCTGCCGCGACCGGCATGCGGCGCACGTCGACAAACCGCCCTTCGACGGCCGCTGCTGCCGCCATGGCCGGCGAGACGAGATGCGTTCGACCGCCGCGTCCCTGACGGCCCTCGAAGTTTCGGTTGCTGGTGCTCGCGCATCGTTCGCCGGGTTGGAGGATGTCGGGGTTCATCCCCAGGCACATCGAGCATCCGGGATTGCGCCACTCGGCCCCGGCGCTCGTGAAGATGGCGTCGAGGCCCTCGGATTCAGCCTGCGCCTTCACCTGCGCTGATCCCGGCACCACGAGGACGCGGAGACCGTCGTGGACACGCCGGCCGTCGAGCATTGACGCAGCAGCGCGCAGATCCTCGATACGGCCGTTGGTGCACGAGCCGATGAAGATGGTGTCGAGCTTGATGTCCTGGATCGCCGTCCCCGGCTCGAGCCCCATGTAGGCGAGGGCGCGCACAGCCGATTCGCGTTCTGCCGCATCCGCGAACGACTCCGGATCGGGGACACGCCCGGTGACCGGCACCGATTGCGCCGGCGTCGTGCCCCATGTGACCGTCGGCTCGAGGTTAGCCGCGTCGATGACGACGACGCTGTCGTATTCGGCGCCGACGTCGCTGTGCAGCTCGCTCCAGGCGACGACCGCCTGGTCCCAGAGCTCGCCGGCGGGTGCATAGGGGCGGCGCTTGATGTACGCGAAGGTGGTGGCATCCGGGGCGATCATCCCTGCGCGTCCGCCGCCCTCAATGGTGAGGTTGCAGAGGGTCATGCGCTGTTCCATCGAGAAGCCGCGAACCACCGAGCCCGTGTACTCGACGACGTGTCCGGCCGCACCCGCGGTGCCGATGGCGTTGAGCACGCCGAGCGCGGCATCCTTCGCGGTGACGCCGACGGGCAGGGTGCCCTCGATGCGCACCTCCATGGTCCGCGGACGGGACTGACGCAAACATTGGGTCGCGAGGACATGCTCGACCTCGGAGGTGCCGATGCCGAGCGCGAACGCCCCGAAGGCGCCATGCGTCGCGGTATGCGAATCGCCACAGACGATCACCGTCCCGGGGAGCGTGAGCCCGAGCTCCGGGCCGATCACGTGGACGATTCCCTGCCACCGATGCCCGGCACCGAAGCACGAGATCCCGGATTCCTCGCAATTCCTGCTCAGCGCCTCCATCTGCGCGGTGCTCATGGCGTCGGCGCCACTCACCCCGTCGCCATCGGTGGGCACGTTGTGGTCCATCGTGGCCACAACCAGGCCAGGCCGGCGCACCGGGCGGTGCTCGAGGCGAAGGCCCTCGAACGCCTGCGGCGAGGTGACCTCGTGGACGAGGTGGAGGTCGACGTAGAGGAGGGACGGCTCCCCAGGCTGTTCGGCGACAACGTGCGCGTCCCAGATCTTGTCGAACAGGGTGCGTGGGGTCATTCGGCTCCTGCCACCCCAGAGGTTGCCGGGGCGGGGGTGGCCGCGATGGACGCGCCCATCGCCGCCATGCGCTCCGGTGGGACCCGCGGCCCCGCCGCAAGCCGCGCGGTCAGGCGGTTCAACGCATGTACGTAGGCCTTGGCTGCAGCCACCAGAATGTCAGTGTCGGCACCGTGCCCGGACGTCAACGCGCCGTCCTGACGCAGGCGCACGCTCACCTCGCCGACGGCGTCCATGCCCTCGGTGATCGCCTGGATCGCGAACTCCTCGAGCTCTGCCTTCACCTGCACCAGCGAGTCGATGGCTCGATAGGTCGCGTCGACCGGGCCGTCGCCGATCGACACCGCTTCGTGGCTCACGCCATCGCTCAGCAGCATGCGCACGGTCGCGGTGGCGCGCAGGTTGGTGCCGCAGCTGACCTGGAGGTGCTCGAGACGGAAGGTTTCCTCGCCACCCTGGCGCTCGTCGGCGACGATCGCCTCGAGATCCCGGTCGGTGACATCACGCTTGCGGTCGGCGAGCTCCTTGAAGCGGACGAAGGCGCGCTTCAGCTCCTCGCCGTCGAGGCGGTAGCCCAGCTGCTCGAGACGGTCGCGGAGCGCATGACGTCCGCTCAACTTGCCCAGCACCAGCGTGGACCCGGCACCGACCTCGCCCGGCTCCATGATCTCGAAGGTACGGCGGTCCTTGAGCATGCCGTCCTGGTGGATCCCCGAATGGTGGGCGAACGCATTGGCGCCGACCACCGCCTTGTTGGGCTGCACGAGCATGCCGGTGAGCTGGGAGACCAGTCGTGAGGTGCGGTATAGCTGCGAGTGATCGAGCTGCGTCGCAACGCCGTACACCTCCGGGTGCAGCCAGGTGGCCATGGCCACCTCCTCGAGCGCCGCGTTGCCGGCGCGCTCGCCGATACCGTTGACGCAGGTCTCGATCTGCCGCGCACCGCCGAGCACGCTGACCAGCGAGTTGGCGGTGGCAAGGCCCAGGTCATTGTGGCAGTGCACGGACAGCACCACGGTGCGCAATGCGGGGACCTGCTCGTACATCCACCCGATCAAGCCGCGCCATTCGTCCGGCGTCGCGTACCCCACCGTATCGGCGAGGTTGATGGTTGTGGCTCCCGCCTCGATGCAGCTGTTCACCACCTCGGCGAGGTAGTCGCGCTCGGTGCGGCTCGCATCCATCGGTGAGAACTCGACGTCCTCGCGGAAGGTCTTCGCCAGCGCCGTCATGGAGACGGCTCGGTCGTAAACCTCGCGCTGGGTCATGCGCAACTGGCCCTCGCGATGGATCGGCGAGGTGCCGATGAAGACGTGGATCCGAGCGCGAGCCGCGGGCTCGAGCGCGGCGGCGCACGCGCGCACGTCGTCCTCGAAGCATCGAGACAGACCGGCGATGACCGCGCCGTCGACCTGTTCGGCAATGGCGTTCACCGCGGCGAAATCACCCGGGGAGCTGTGCGGGAAGCCGGCTTCGATGACGTCGACCTTGAGGCGCGCAAGCTGATGCGCGATCTGGAGCTTGTCGGCCGGGTTGAGCGCAACCCCCGGCGACTGCTCGCCGTCCCGCAATGTGGTGTCGAGGATGGTGAGCTGCTCGGTCATACCGGCGCCTCCTCGCGGTCTGGCGTGTTCAGCACCTTGTCCATACCGGGCGCCGTCTTGCTGTCGAGCCAGCCCATCTTCGAGCGCAACTCGGCGCCGACGCGCTCGATGGGGAGGTGCTGCTCCTCGTCGCGATATTCGACGAAGTTCGGCCGTCCGGCTTCGTTCTCTTCGATCCACCGCTTCGCGAAGCTCCCGTCCTGGATGTCGCTCAGCAATTTGCGCATGGTCGCGCGGGTGCGCTCGTCCACCACCTTGGGGCCGCTGACGTAGTCGCCGTACTCGGCGGTCTCGCTCACCGAGTAGCGCATCCAGGACATGCCGCCCTGGTACATCAGGTCGACGATGAGCTTGAGCTCGTGCATTACCTCGAAATAGGCGAGCTCCGGCTGGTAGCCCGCCTCGGTGAGCGTGTCGAACCCTGCCTTCACGAGCGACGTGATGCCGCCGCAGAGCACCGCCTGCTCGCCGAACAGGTCGGTCTCGGTCTCCTCGGCGAAGGTCGTCTCGAGCACGCCCGCACGCGTGCCGCCGATGCCGCGCGCATATGCCAGCGTGCGTTCCCTCGCCAGGCCGGTCGCGTCCTGGTGCACGGCGAACAGGCAGGGCACGCCCTGCCCGTTGACGAAGGTGCTGCGCACCAGGTGGCCCGGGCCCTTGGGGGCCACCATGCTCACGTCGACGCCGACGGGCGGGTTGATGAGGTCATAGCGGATGTTGAAACCGTGGGCGAACATCAGCATCTTGTCGGCGTGCAGATGCGGCGCGATCGCCTCGTCATACAGCGCGCGCTGACCGGTGTCGGGCGTGAGCACCATGATCACATCCGCCTCCTCGCACGCCTTGTCCGGGGTCAGCACGCGCAGTCCCTCGGCCTCCGCGGCGGCACGGCTCCCGCTGGTCTCGGGGAGCCCGACTCGCACGTCATGCCCCGAGTCACGCAGGTTGAGGGCGTGAGCGTGTCCCTGCGAGCCGTAGCCCAGGATCGCGATGGGGCGCTTGGACAGAGCCTCCGGGTCGGCGTCTGCGTCGTAGTACATCCGAGCGGTCATTGATCGCTGCCTCCTCTGCGCTTGCTCATACGGTGCCGGTGGTGTCGCCGGCCACGCCCTGCAGGCGCGACGGCTCTGTCGGTGGCTCATCGCCGTCGATCGCGAAATCCATGAGACGGATGCGCGCCTGATCACCGCGCACCAGGGCGACGACGCCGCTCCGCGCCAGCTCCTTGATGCCGAACGGCCTCATCAGCTCGATGAAGTTGTCGATCTTCTCGACGCTGCCAGTCACCTCGATGATCACCGAGCTGGCGGCGACGTCGACGATCCGGCCCCTGAAGATGTCAACCAGGTTGAGCAGCTCGGTGCGCTCGCCCGGAGGAGCCTGCATGCGCATCAGCACCAGCTCATGCGCCACGTTGCGGAGCCCGGTGATGTCGTCGATGGTGATGACATCGATGAGCTTGGCGAGCTGCTTGGTCGCCTGTTCCGCCTGCTGACGTCCGACGTGGACGGTGATGGTCATCCGCGAGATCGTGTCGTCGTCGGTCGGGCCCACCGACAGCGAGTCGATATTGAACCCGCGCCGCCGGATCATCGACGCGACGCGCTGCAGAACACCGGGCTTGTTGTCGACAAGCACGGAGAGCAGCCGGCTCTGGGTCATCAGCTCGCCTCGACGAAGTCGAGCATGCCCTTGCCGAGGGGCACTATGGGATAGACGTTCGCGTTCGGATCGATGTTGAAGTTCAGCAGCACCGGTCCCTTGTGCGCCATGGCGTCGTCGAGCATGCGTCCGACGTCCTCGAGACGGTCGGTGGACATCGCCTTCATGCCGAAGGCGTCGCCGAGCTTCACGAAGTCGGGCGTGAAGGTCAGGTCGACTGCGGAGCGCACGCCGTCGTAGAAGTCGTCCTGGAATTGACGAACCATGCCGAGCGAGGAGTTGTTGAGGATGACGATGTTGACGTCGATGTTGTTCTCCACCATCGTCGCCATCTCCTGCATGTTCATGACGAAGCCTCCCTCACCGGTCACGCAGAACACGGTCTTGTGCGGGTTGGCGAGCTTCGCACCCATGGACGCCGGAAACGCGTAGCCCATGGTCCCGGTGCCGCCCGAGTTGAGGAACAGACCGGGCTTGCGGTAGTTGAACCAGAGCGCCGCCCAGATCTGATTCTGGCCGACGTCGGCGAGCACGATCGCCTCGTCCTCGCAGCGCGCGTACATCTCCTCGAGGACCTGCTGTGGCTGGAGCAGACCGGTGTGATTCGTGAAGCGAACGGGATGCTCTTCCTTCCACTGGTCGATCTGGGTGAGCCATGCGTGCTCGCGTTTGGGCTCGACGAGCAGGTTCAACTCGCGAAGCGCGACCTTCGCGTCGGCGACGACGCTCACGTGGGGGATGACGTTCTTGCCGATCTCAGCGGGGTCGATGTCGATGTGCACGAGATGCTCGACGCGAGGCGCGAACGAGTCGAGCCGGGTGGTCACCCGGTCGTCGCAACGCATCCCGACCATGATCAGCACGTCGGCCTCACAGACCGCTTTGTTGGTGTAGCCGGCACCCATGAATCCGACCATCTGCAGCGCCATCGGGTCGGTCACCGGGAACGCGCCGGTGCCGAGCAGCGTCCAGCCGACGGGGATGTGCGCCTGGTGCGCGAGCTCGGCGAGGTCCTCCTCGGCGCCGGCGATGAGCACGCCGCGACCCGCCAGGATCACCGGGCGCTTCGCACCCTTGATGAGCTCGGCGATCTGACGCAGCTTCGCGGGGTCGGGCCGCGGGGGCGCCGGGTAGGAACGGCGGCGCACCGGCGCCTCCGGGTAATTGAACGCGGTGACCGCGGCCTGGAGGTCCTTGGGAAAGTCGATGAGCACCGGCCCGGGGCGTCCGCTCCGGGCGATGTGGAACGCCTCCTTGATGGTTGGGGCGATGTCCTCGACGCGGGTGATCAGGTACGAATGTTTCACCACCGACATGGTCGAGCCGATGACATCGGACTCCTGGAAGCTGTCGGTCCCGATTGCGGTCGAGGGCACCTGGCCGGTGATCGCAACCACCGGAACCGAGTCCATGTACGCGGTCGCGAGCCCGGTCACGAGGTTGAGCGCGCCGGGGCCGCTGGTCGCGAAGACGACGCCGACCGATCCGCGCTTGCTGCGCGCATAGCCGTCGGCGGCATGGGCGCCCCCCTGCTCGTGCCGGACCAGGACGTGGTGGAGCGCCGGGTAGGACGGGAGGTGGCGGTAGAGCCAGAGGTTCGCCCCGCCGGGGTATCCGAAGATGGTGTCGACACCCTCGCGGATGAGCGATTCGAGGGCGATCTGCGCGCCGGTGAGCATCCGAGGCGGCTCAGCCAGGCCGTCGGGGTGTGCTGCTGTCGACGCAGCCGCGCTCGAGCGTTGATCCGTTCGGGTGGTGATCATTGGTAGTAGCGGTTGAGCGATCGGCGCACGAACTCTTCGCTCTCGTCGTGCCGGGGCGTGCCGGGAGCGAAACGATCCGCGCGTGCGGAGTCGAGACGCTCGGCCTGGTTGCCGTCGTCATGGGTGCTCGCGTCCCAGCGAGTCGGTGTTCCCATGCCGTCATACGGTGCGGGTGCCTGTCGGGGGCCTGCCATGAGTGTTCCTCCAAATCGCTTGTGCCGGGAACGAAAAAAGGCCCCCTCCTGGGAGGGGGCCTTTTGCTTGATTCCGGCTTGGGTCTTGTGCCTACCTGCGCACGCGACTGGCCTGAAGCATGAAAGCCCCGCTCCTAATCAGGAGCAGGCCTACCAGCAGGACCAGCGCGAAGCCGTACGACATCTCGCCGCGAAGGATACGGCCTGGATGTCGCTCCAGTCAAACACGGAGTTGTGACGGCCTCGGCACCGTATGCTTCCGCGCATGCCTGAAACAGCGTCGACGCGCCCGAGTTCGGTGATGCTGCACGGTCCTGATCGCGCGCCCGCGCGGGCCATGCTTCGCGCCATCGGCTTCAGCCGTGAGGACCTCGAACGCCCGATCATCGGCGTTGGTCACTCCTGGATCGAGACCATGCCCTGCAATTGGAATCACCGCGCGCTCGCCGAGAAGGTGAAGGAGGGCGTTCGCGCCGCTGGCGGCACGCCGATGGAGTTCAACACCATCGCGGTGAGCGACGGCGTCAGCATGGGCACGCAGGGGATGAAGGCCTCGCTCGTCTCCCGCGAGCTGATCGCCGACTCCATCGAGCTGGTCACGCGTGGACACAGCTTTGACGGCCTCGTCCTCATCGTCGGCTGCGACAAGACCATTCCCGCGGCCGCGATGGCGCTCGCGCGGATGGACATCCCCGGCCTCGTGCTCTACGGTGGGACCATCCAACCTGGACGTCTGCGTGACCGCGACCTGACCGTCCAGGATGTCTTCGAAGCCGTGGGTGCGTACAACGCGGGCCGCATCGACGCCGAGGAGCTTCGCGCTGTCGAGGAGCACGCCTGCCCGGGTGCCGGCGCGTGCGGTGGTCAGTACACGGCCAACACCATGAGCACGGCTCTCGAGTTCCTCGGGCTCTCGCCTCCCGGTGCCAACGCCGTCCCGGCGACGCATCCCGACAAGCCGGCGGTCGCGGAGGCGGCTGGACGCCTCGCGGTACGGCTCGTGGAGGAGGGGATCAATTCCCGGTCGATCGTGAGCCGCGCTGCACTCGAGAACGCGATCGCATCCTTCTCGGCGACGGGCGGCTCCACCAATGCCGTCCTCCATCTGCTCGCCATCGCCGCCGAGGCGGAGGTCGCGCTCGACATCGACGACTTCAACGCCATCTGCGCTCGGACGCCGATCCTCGCCGACCTCCGGCCCGGTGGCCGCTTCGTTGCGACCGATCTGTACGCCGCGGGCGGCCTCGGCCTCCTCATGCAGCGGATGCTCGAGCTCGACCTGCTGCACGGCGATGCGAGGACCGTCGACGGGCGCACCCTCGCCGACGTCGCCGCTGCGGCGAGCGAGACACCCGGTCAGCAGGTGATCCGCCCCGCGAATGCGCCCCTTCGCAAGCACGGGGGGATCGCGGTGCTGCGCGGGAATCTTGCTGCCGAGGGATGCGTGGTCAAGCTGGCGGGCAACGATCGCGACTCGCACCGCGGGCCCGCCCGGGTCTTCGATTCGGAGGAGGAGGCGTTCGCGTCGGTTCGCGAGGGTGCCGTCAACCCCGGTGACGTGGTCGTGATCCGCTACGAAGGACCCGTCGGCGGTCCCGGCATGCGCGAGATGCTCGGGGTGACCGGTGCGATCGTCGGTGCCGACCTCAGCGACTCGGTGGCGCTGATCACCGACGGCCGGTTCTCAGGGGCGACGCACGGCTTCATGGTTGCCCATATCGCGCCGGAGGCGGCGCTCGGCGGCGCCATCGCCGCGGTGCGCGACGGCGACATGATCAACATCGACGTGACGTCGCGTCGTATCGATGTCGAGCTGGATGACGCGGAGATCACGGCGCGACTCGCCGACTGGAAGCGGCCCGAGCCTCGTTATGCGACCGGCGTGTTCGCCAAATACGCGGCCACCGTGTCGTCCGCGAGCTTCGGGGCGGTCACGGGGCGCTGACCCCGATCTTCCCGACCGCGCCGCGCAATCCGCGACAGCCGACACACCCGGTGCAGTCGATGCAATCCGAACACGCGAGGCAGACGATGCAGCGGGTGCAGCGGAGACACGCGACGGTGAGCACGCAGCGCCGGATTGCGGCACCGAAGAAGGTGAGCACGCTGCCGGCGACCGCTGCGCTGCCGACGGTCACTGCGCTCCTGACCACGGCTGCGCTCAGCGCGGTCGCGGCGCTCCCGGCGACAGCGGCCGACGCGCGTGTGAGGGCCGATCCCGCGACCGCTGACGAGTAGGAGGTCGCCGCGGATCCCGCCACCGCCGTGGAGCGGCGAGTGGCGACGCTCCCCGCGACCGCCGCGCTCTCGGTGGTGAGGGCACTGCCGGCCACGGCCACGCTCGAGCGCGAGAGCACGGCGCCCGCGCCTGCGTCCTCCTCATCCGCGTCGCCGGCCAGCTCGCGGCGCAGCGCGAGGACGCGCGTCGCGGTCACCGTCGCAAGCAAGCCGAGGCCGGCCGCGATCACGATCCGCCGTCTGCGCTCCGCGGTCATGACGTCAGTCTAGCCCGAGGGTGCGAGGGGTTAGGGCCGCTCTGATCCCACCCCGGCCTCGACCGGCTTGGCCCCGCCGAGGTCGGTCGCCATCTCGATCCCGACGCTTTCCTCGGCGCCTGGGATGCCGTGCGCCTTGGTGCGCAGCGGAACCTCCTTGATCAGCAGGGTCAGGAAGAACGCGACCACGAGGATCGGCACCGCGGTGAGAAAGACGACATGGAGGGACTCCGACACCGCGTTCACCAGCCCGGTGTGAATCGCCGGCGGCAGGCTGGCGAGCTGCGCGGGATTTCCCTCGAGCGAGGCGGGGTTGATTCCCGAATGCAAGGCGCTCGCCGGCAGGTTCTTCAGGAGATTCGAGGCCAGCTGGTTGCTGAAGATTGCCCCGAAGATGGCCACGCCGAAGGACGCGCCCATCGAACGCAGGAACGTGGCCGAGCTCGTGCCCACGCCGAGGTCACGCTGCTCCACCGCGTTCTGGACGGCGATGACCAAAACCTGCATGACGCAGCCGAGGCCGAGGCCGAGGACCACCATGTAGATCGATAGGAGTACCCGCGGCGTCTGCGGGTCGATGGTCGACAGCAGGTACACGCCGATCGCCGCCAGCGCCGTGCCGATGACCGGGAAGATCTTGTACCTGCCCATCCGGCTGATGATCTGACCGCTCGAGATCGATGCCACCAACAGCCCCGCCATGAGCGGCAGGATGTTGAGCCCCGAGCTCGTGGCACTCGCGCCGTCCACCAGTTGGAGGAACACCGGCAGGAACGTGATGGCGCCGAACATCGCGAACCCGATGACGAACCCGACGCCGCTCGCGACGTTGAACACCTGGATGCGAAAGAGCCGGAAGGGAAGGATGGGCTCCGTGACCCGCCGCTCGACCACCACGAAGGCGGCAAGCATCACCACGCCGAGGATGCCGAGCGCGAAGATGGGCAGCGATGCCCATGCGTACTGCGTGCCACCCCACGTGGTCATCAGGATCAGCGAGGAGGCACCGGCCGCCAGGAAGAAGGCGCCGAGCCAGTCGATGCTGTGCGAGATGCGCCGGACCGGCGTCTTCAGGACCGTCGCGGTCACGAACAGCGCGATGGCGGCGATCGGGACGTTGATGTAGAAGATCCAGCGCCAGGACACGTCGTCGGTGAGAAAGCCGCCGATGAGCGGCCCGGCGACGCTGGAGAGCGCGAACACGCCTCCCATCCATCCCTGGTACTTGCCGCGCTCACGAGGAGGGACGACGTCGCCGATGATCGCCTGGGCTCCGACCATGAGGCCGCCGGCGCCGATCCCCTGGATGGCGCGGAAGCCGATGAGCTCGAGCATGTTCTGGGAGAGGCCGGCGAGCATCGAACCCACGATGAAGATGACGATCGCGGCCTGGAACAGGAATTTGCGCCCGTAGAGATCGCCGAGCTTTCCGTAGAGCGGGGTGGAGACCGTCGACGCAAGGAGGTAGGAGGTCACCACCCAGGACAGCTGGTTGAGGCCCCCGAGGTCGCCGACGATGGTCGGCAGCGAGGTTGCCACGATGGTCTGATCGAGGGCTGCCAGGAGCATCCCGAGCATCAGCGCGCCGAGCACCGCGTAGATCTGGCGCTGCGTCATGCCGTGGCCCTGCGGAGATGCTCGCCGGCGTCATCATGGACCGTTGCGGCGATCCGCTCGGTCAGGTCGACATATGTTTGCAGCTCGCTGTCGTCGAGGGCGGTGAACACCTCCGCCGATGCTCGGCGCATGCCGGCCTTGAAACGTGCCGCAAGATCCCTCGCGCGCTCGGTCGGTACAACGTGTTGCACCCTCCGATCGCGCACGTCACGTACCCGGGTGACCAGTCCACGCCGCTCGAGGCGGTCGATCAGCTGCGTTGCGCCGCTGAGGCCGATCCCCTGCGCCTCGGCGACCTCGCGCATGCTCATCCCATCGCCGAGCAGCAGGCGCCGGACCACCTCCATCTGATGGAGGGTCGTGCCGCCCACCTCGGCGAACTCGGCCTGCAGTGTCGGCGATGCCACCTCGATGAATCGGCGGCGCAGATCCCCCTGGGCGGTCATGAGCCGTTCGAGGAGGAGGGAGCGGTCCTTCATGTCGCAGATAATACATCACATGAAGTATATTTGCCAGCCCTGCCGGCGGACGGCCACGCTCCGACGCCGTCGCGACGGATCGGGGTATAAGTCTCTCGTCAAAACAGGCGGCTTCGCGAGACGATCGAGGCGCCGGTGCGGGAGGCAACCAATCATGGGAAGCCCGATCGTTCACTTCGAGCTCATCGGCAAGGACGCCGCCAAACTCAGGGACTTCTACATGCAGCTGTTCGACTGGAAGATTGGTGAGCTGATGCTCGACATGGGCAACTACGGGCTCATCGAGGAAGGCTCGAGCGGCATCCCAGGGGGCATCGGTCAGTCGGACGACGGCCAGCCGCGCTCGTCGGTCTACGCGCAGGTTCCGGACCTCCAGGCGACCCTCGACAAGGCGGTTGCGATGGGAGGCACCGTGCTCATGCCCCCGACCGAGATTCCCGGCGGCCCATGGCTGGCGCTGTTCTCCGACCCGGCGGGCAACATCGTCGGTTTGACCAAGGGCTGAGCGATCGCGACACGCTGAACGGGCGGCCCCTCGCGTCAAGATGGGCCGCGCCGTGATCCAGCATCCGTCCGCGAGCTTCGCCTTCACCGCGCGCTGCCGCATCGTGAACCGGCCGGGGATGTTGGGCCAGCTCACCTCGGCGATCGGCAGCCTCGGCGGCGACATCCGCGCGCTCGACATCGTTCGTGTCGAGGGCAACGGGATCGTCCGTGACATCACCGTGCTCGCCGCCGACGCCGACCACGCCCAGAAGCTCATCCAGCGGATGTCGAGCGTGCCCGGCGTCGAGGTGCTCGAATACTCGGATCGCACGTTTCTGGCGCACCTCGGCGGCAAGATCGAGGTGACGCCGCGACATGCGATCCGGACGCGCGATGACCTGTCGATGGTGTACACGCCTGGGGTGGCGAGGATCTGCATGGCCATCGCCGAGGATCCGCGCCGGGTGCGCAACCTCACCATCAAGCGCAACGCGGTTGCCATCGTCACCGACGGCAGCGCGGTGCTTGGTCTCGGCAACATCGGGCCTGAGGCTGCGATCCCGGTCATGGAGGGAAAGTCGATGCTCTTCAAGGAGTTCGGCAGCGTCGATGCCTTCCCGATCTGCCTGGCCACGCAGGATGTCGACGAAATCGTCGAAACGGTCGTGAACATCGCGCCGATCTTCGGCGGCATCAACCTCGAGGACATCGCGGCGCCCCGATGCTTCGAGGTCGAACGGCGCCTCACCGGACTGCTCGACATTCCCGTGTTCCACGACGACCAGCACGGCACCGCGATCGTGGTCACGGCCGCGCTCATCAATGCGCTCAAGATCGTCGGCAAGCGCATCCAGGATGTCCGGGTGGTCTGCCTCGGTGTCGGAGCCGCGGGCACGGCGGTCACCCGCCTGCTCCTCGCGGCCGGTGCCGGGAGCGTGATCGGCGTCGATCGAGCAGGGATCATCAGCGAGGGTGGATCCGACCTCAGCCCGACGCAGGTGATCTACGCCGCTGCGACCAATCGACTGCGGGTCACCGGCGGCCTCCGTGAGGCGATGGCCGGAGCGGACGTCTTCATCGGCACGAGTGTCGGCGGCGCGCTCGACGCCGAGCTCGTGCGCCTGATGGCCCCGAATCCCGTGGTGTTCGCGCTCGCGAACCCGGAACCCGAAGTGCAGCCCGAGGCAATCGAGGGGGTGGCCGCCGTGATTGCGACCGGCAGGAGCGACTACCCGAACCAGATCAACAACGTCCTCTGCTTCCCCGGATTCTTCCGCGGCCTGCTCGACAGCGGCGCCGCGCAGATCACCGACGGCATGAAGCTCGCCGCGGCGCACGCCATCGCCGGCGAGGTCGGTGACGGCCTCAATCCGGAATACATCATCCCGTCGGTCTTCAACCGGGACGTGGCTCCAGCGGTGGCCGCGGCGGTGAGTACCGAGGCACGGAGCAGCGGACTTGCTCGTGAGTACTCCGACCTGATCGATCCCCTTCACGTGGACCGTTCGAGTCGCGAACTCGCGACCTGATCGACCGGGGAAGTTATCCACACCCTGACGAGGGCCGCGTCTCTGAGTGGAGCGACGATCTCGCCACTTATCCACACCCCTCTGGGGAAAGGTGGCCCGCTCGGGACGACCTCGGGTCCCGTCAGGCGGCCCGATCATCTGACCGTGGGTGGCTGATGCGAGACTCCGCGTCATGGACATCGACAGTCAGGTCGAGCGGATTCGCGCCGAGGGCGAGGCGCTTGCACAGGCCGCGGAGTCTGGGCCCCTCGATGCACCCGTGCCCGGGTGCCCAGGCTGGGACGCCGACATGCTGCTCCGGCACCTCGGCGAGGTTCATCGGTGGGCGACGACGATTGTCCGAGAGCGGCGCCCAGAGCGGCTCCAGCGTGATTTCGAGGGTCCGGGGGGGCGTGATGCGCTGCTCGAGTGGTATCGGGATGGTTGTGCGGCACTCATCGAGACGCTGCAGGCGGCTTCTCTCGATGACACCTTCTGGTTCTGGGGGCCGGCACCCAACGCGCTTGCCTTCTGGGCACGCCGGCAGGCCAACGAGACCGCCGTGCACCGGTGCGACGCCGAGTCTGCACACGGCTCGATCACGCCACTCAGTACTGCCGATGCGGTCGATGCCATCGACGAGTGGTTCGGCCTCGCTGTGCGGCGAGCACGGGCTCCCGACGGCGGCGGCCGCATCCTCCGCCTCGTCGCCACGGATGCCGTCAGCACCTGGAGCCTGATCATCGGCGAGAAGGTCGAGGTCACCAGCGACCGTGGCCGTGGCCATTGTGAGCTGCATGGCACCGCATCGGACCTGTACCTCTGGTCGATGAACCGGCGCGGGACCGATGGAATCGTCGTGTCCGGCGACGACAGCCTTCTGCAAGTTTGGGCCGACAATGTCCGATTCTGACGAGGCGATCATCGCTCGCGCCGGGACCGCGTGATCGTCACCGCTATGGCGTGACCGGGACCTCATAGAGACTGTACCGAGTGCCGTTGATCACCTTCTCGCCCACGACGGTGAACCCGAAGCGCTCGTAGTACCGGCGGATGCCCGGGTTGTCCGCGAGGCAATCGAGCCGGACGTGGGATCGACCACGACGCTGTGTCTCGCGCAGACACCATCCCACCGCATGACGTCCCGCGCCGGCGGCGGCGCGGCTGATGGCGAACCGGTGCAGGTACATCGCTGCGTCGCCGGCGTCGGGCCAGAACATGGGATCGCTGTCGAGCAGTGAGAATGTCCCTACCGGGCGCTCATCTCGCCAGATGAGATAGAGCCCACCGATCGCGATGTCGCCGCGCAGCCGTAAGACGCCGACGCTCTCCGGGCCGGTGAAAGAGCCGGGAGTCCAGCTCGGCATTCCCGTCGATTCCCCCCAGACGGCAACCTCCTCGATGATCCTCGCACTGGGCTCCGTATCGGTCGAGGAGGCAATGCGAAGGTCGAACTCCGTCAGCGGTCCACCGGTCACGTGTCGAGCCTAGCCGGGAGAAGGTCGCGCGTGAAGGAGGCGGCTACCCGCTCTGCGCGGTGCGATCGGCAACCGCCTGGATCTCCTCGAGTCCATAGAGGAAGTGCGCGCGCCGCACCTCATCGAGGGCGGCGTCGTCGACGCTGTTTCTCGACGCGGGAGCGGCCGGGGAACTCTGCGTCGCCGGTCGCGCCGTGAGTCGAGCATCGGCGTCATCGTGGCCGCCCCCGACCGGGATATAGCCGAGGTCCCTGGCCTCCGCCGCCTGCATCATCCACCGCGCCACTGCCACGCTGATGGGGGACAGGACCTCCTGGTCGAGCCAGCGCATGTCGGCTTCGGTGGGAGCGCTCAGCTCACGGTTGAACGGCGGGGGAACGACGTTCACATCGTGGCCATTCACCGAGATGTGGATCTCGGTCGGCCGGTCCTCGTCGGAGCTGATCGAGACACGGATGGTCACGCTCGTCGGCGAGAGCGTCTTCCACTGCTTCTCCCAGACCCTGCTGTGCGACACCGGGTTGAAGCGCCGGCGGACCGGCTCGGCCACGAGCATCTCGCCGTTCAGCGCACAGAAGACGTTCAGCGTCGCGATCACCTCGTCGGCCGCCGCTGACGAGATCCACTGCAAGACGGGTACGGTCCGACTGTCGATATCGGGGTGTGACGCGGCGCCGAATTCCCATTCGAGTGCCTGCATGGCATGAGCGTGGAGCGCGCAGTAGATCTTGCCGTCGACGACCCTCCGATCAGCGGGGCACCAGGCTGTCTTGCAGCGGCGTCCGCGACGGTCGACGTAGCCGCAGGGCATCCCTGCCAGCGATGAACAGCGGAGTGCCGAGCACGGCTGATTCCCGGCCACGGTCTCAGGACGCCGCGTGGTGTCGTGCCGACTGGGAGCCGATCGTTGCTCGGCCGTCCCTGTTCGCCACCTGAGCATTTTCTTGACCTGCGTTTGATCGAGCGGTTTTACTCGGTGTCGATCCATGCTAGGCATCGTGTGACGTCGCATATGGCAAGCCTGTAACGAACGGTTACCTCAGGGTTCGCGAGCGGATCGACGTTTCTCGGTGAGCTTGCGGATCCGCTGCATCTCCGCGGACGGCTCACGATGGGGCGGGCGCTCGGGTGGCTGCAGCCGCGGGGGAAGGTTCCTACGAGGGCCGGCCCACAGTGCCGGCGGTGCGTTGACCGCATCCGCGATGCGGTATGCGAGGGACTCGTAGTTCACGCGCCAGCCCCGGAAGTGAACCCACGATTCGGCGGCGCTGCGCTGCATCTTCCAGCCCACATGCTCGAGGTGGTGGATGGCGTCGTTGTAGTTGTCCTCGGTCAGCTGAATCGGATCGCCGGGTTTCGGGTCCGGGTCGTAGGTGACACCGATCACGGTCGCAAGATCCCGCAGGCACATGTAACCCATGCGAAGGAAGGCGCGAGCCTCGGACGGCGCCACCAGCGGTTGGGTGGCCAGTTGCATCGCGGCCGCATCCATCACCGCGAGCAGCCCGATGACCCACGACCGGTAGGGATGCGGCGAGCGGAACCAGAGCAGCACCGGGTAGGAAGCATGGGTCTCGGCCACGTCCGCAGCCCACTCCTCCCAGCGCTGATAGAGGCTCGCCAGGTTTTGGACGTTATCGACCAATTCGCTGCGGGCCAGCAGTTCAGGGCCCCAGGCAGGTGATCCCGCCCGGCTGTCCAGCATGGTGACCAGCACCTCTCGGCGGTTGAAGGCACCGTAGAGGACTGGGAGATAGGCGATCTGCAGGGCGACGATCCACAGCCCCGCCGCCGCTGCTGCGAATACCAGCAGCCGGGGCGCGGCACCCCCTTCGGTGGCGAACCCGAGGGTGAAGAGGGAGGAGCCGCTCACCGTGAGGGCGTGGACGAACCCGCCGGTCTTCATGAACGGCCACAGCATCAGCGCGAAACCGATGAGGAGTGCGGCCAGCCAGATCGCCAGGATGACGATGAGATAGATCGGCGCCTGGAGCGCCAGAAACCGGTCGCGCTCCTCGTAGGTCTCGAAGCGATGAGAGATTTCAGAGAACACCTTGATGGTGCCTCTACCCGCGTACTTCTGAATTCTCGACGACCCGAGCCGGGGCAGGACCAGCGAGGTCACGACGCTCATCAGCGTCGAAAGGAGGACCAGCAGGCCCAGCGCGCCACCGATCCATGCGATGACCGTCATCCATGCATCATCGCCGAACCCCGGCGTCCCGAGCGGATCGCCGCTCGAGACGCCGGGGGGTCAACTGCCCGCTACCACTCCACCCAATTCCCGGGGGCCGACTGCCAGACGGAGGTGTCGGGTGCTCCGGCGAAGACCGGCCCGAAATGCTCGAAGCCCAGTGAGAGCTCGTAGTACTCGTTCATGCGGTCGGCGTCCATCCAGAAATCGACGCCGATCACTTCCTGTGTTTGCGCTTCGCCCGGATTCGGGACGCGGAGCCAGATGCTGTGACTCACGATGCCGTAGCTGCGCGCTCGGTTGAGCGTCGCCGATGCGTATGCCGTGAAAGCACCGGCCGCCTGCTCGATGGATGTGACCGGCACCTGAATCAGGCCCACGGCGCCGATCGAGCGGCCGTTGGGGAGCGCCAGGTGAAAGGCACCGAAGGCGTCGAGGGCCGCCCACACGATGCCGTCTCGCTGTGCGAACAGTTCGCCGGCCGCCGCCTGCACCTGCGGGTTGGCGAAGAAGGTGCCCAGGCCCGAGACGCTGTTCCAGAGGTCGATGAACAGCAACTGACCGTCGCGGTCCTTGCCGATCGGTGCGTACACGTTGTGACTCAGATCCCCGAGCGAACGAGCGCCTGCGGCACTCTGTGGCGCCCCAGCTGTCAAGTTGTGAATGTCCCGTGTCTCGTCGA
Source organism: Candidatus Dormiibacterota bacterium (assembly GCA_003162415.1). GTDB lineage: Bacteria > Chloroflexota > Dormibacteria > Aeolococcales > Aeolococcaceae > Palsa-851. The sequence continues at coordinate 446,669 of PMOL01000011.1, read as the reverse complement.
GCGTGGACGGCACTGTCGTGCCGCGCACCGTGAGCAGATACGTCGCGGCGCCGGCGTCGGCGGGATATGTCGTGTCGGTCATTTCCGTTCTCCTGTTGTCTGTGGACCTACTCACACGACGAACAGCGACCACGGATATCGACAGGGTCCGACGATGCGCCTACGCGTGATCGTCCGGAGCGAGACGCGTGGCGCGCGCCGCGAGGTATCGCTGCTCGGGGATGCTGAGGGTCCGTTGAGCGGCAAGACGGTAGTGATCGCGGGCCGCTGGCAGGTCGCCCGACATCTCGAGCAGATGAGCACGAACCGCATCGACGCGGTGGTTGCCGGTGAGCGCCGGATCGCGCTCGGCCGTGGCGAGCTCGCGGAGACCGGCGTCCGGTCCACGGACCATTGCGACCGCGACGATTCGGTTGAGGGTGACCATCGGACCCGGCGCTATGGTGCGCACCAGCTCGTAGAGACCAAGGATCTGCTGCCAGTCCGTGTCCTCCGCACGTGGTGCCTCGTCATGTACCGCTGCGAGGGCGGCCTGCAGCTGATACGGCCCGACTGGGGCCGTCGCAAGGGTGTGCGTGATCAGCGCCGCCCCTTCGGCGATCGTCTGAGCGTCCCAGAGGCCGCGGTCCTGCTCGGCAAGGGGCACGAGCGCTCCATCGTCGCTGACGCGCGCGGGGCGCCGAGCGTCGGTGAGCAGCATCAGCGCGAGCAGACCGCTGACCTCGCCGTCCTCCGGAAGCCGGTCGTGCAGCTGACGCATGAGGCGGATCGCCTCGGCGATGAGATCGACCCGGTGCAGGGTGGCACCCGAGCTCGCCGTGGAGCCCTCGTTGAAGACGAGGTAGAGCACATGGAGCACTGCTGCAAGGCATTCCGAGCGTTCTGCCTCGGGTGGCAGGCGGAACCGCGCTCCGCTGGCTTTGATCCGCTGCTTGGCGCGGCTGATGCGCTGGGCGACGGTCGCCTCTGGGACCAGCAGCGCTCTCGCGATCTCGGCAGTGGTCAGGCCGCCCACTGCCCGCAGGGTCAGTGCGACCTGCGATACGGGTGTCAAGGAGGGATGGCAGCAGAGCAGGAGCAACTCGAGCGAGTCGTCCAACACAGCACCCAGCTCGATGTCCGCCGGCGCTGAGGCGAACGCGGCCTCCTCGCGTCGACGCCGCGCCGATTCGCTCCGCCACATCTCCGTGCGCCGCCGAGATGCGACAACCGTCAACCACCCTCGCGGGTTGGCCGGCACGCCCTCCCGCGGCCACTGCGTCGCGGCCGCGAGCAGCGCCTCCTGCACCGCGTCCTCGCAGATGTCGAAGTCGTCGAAGCGTCGCACCAGGGCCCCGAGAACCTGCGGTGACAGGGTCCGCAACAGGTCCTCGATGTCGTTGGGAGCGCTCAGATGTCCCACCCGTCCAGGGCCATGATGGCGCGTACCTCAACCAACCCGAACGCTGCCTCGGGAATCCGCGCGGCTTGCTCGATGGCCCGCTCCATGCTGGGGCACTCAAGAAGGAAGAAGCCGGCCAGGTACTCCTTCACCTCTGCATAGGGACCGTCGGTGACCAGCGCCTGGCCCTCGTGCGAGGTCACCCGCTTGGCGAGCGACGGATCGGCGAGTGCCTCCGAGACGATCAGCTCGCCCGAGGCAACCATGCTTTCGTGGAGCGCCGCATAGTCGCGCAGCCCCGCGGCGCGCTGGTCGCGCGAGAAGCTGTTCCAGATCTCCCTCGACTGCGGGTTGCTGTAGATCAGGATCAGGTACTTCATTCGGTGTCCTCCTCCGCGATGTGCGGGAAATTGGTCTCACCGGGATGTCGATTCCGGCCGGCCGACTTCGACATGTTCTGTGAGAGCGTCCGCCGAGACGCCGCACCCGACCACTATCCCGCAAGGAGGATCGTGATGACAAACAGCCCACGCGTCACCCGGATCGGCTCCGTGATCGTTCCGGTCAAGGACCAGGAGCGAGCGCTCTCCTTCTACGTCGAGACGCTCGGATTCGAGAAGCGCATGGATGCGCCGTTCGCCGGCGGTCGCTGGATCGAGGTGGCACCGGTTGGGGCGGCCACGACGATCGCCCTCGTCGAGGCTCCCGAGGCGGCGACGCCGGGCGTCGTGGTGAGCCTGGCGACCGAGAACGCCGACGATGACCATGCGACCCTGGTTGCTCGCGGCGTCGATGCAGATGCCGAGGTGATTCGCATGGGGGACTACGTGCCGCCGATGTTCACGTTCCGTGACCCGGACGGAAACCAGTTCCGCATGGTGCAGCGCGACTGACCGCTCCTCCTCACGGCGGCCGTCTCGCTACCCTACGTCTGGTCATGGATCGAGACGCTCTCCTGAAGCGCTATCGCGAGTGCGCTGACCAGCTCGAGGCGGCCGCCCGTGGGCTCTCCGACGCGGAGCTCGATTACCTGCCGCGAGACGGAGGATGGTCCCCGCGCGAGGTCGTCCATCACACAGCGGATAGCGAGTTGACCTCAGCTATCCGCCTCCGAAAGCTGCTGTCCGAAAAGGACGCTCAAATCCAGGGATACGACGAGATGGAGTTCTCGCGCCGGCTTCACTACCGCCAGCGACCAATCGGCCAATCTCTGGTCGCCGTGCGCGCGGCACGCGAGACGTCGGCGTCGATCCTGAACTTCCTGACTGAGGACGATTGGAGCCGGACTGGAACGCACAGCGAAAGCGGTCCGTACTCGGTCGACGACTGGTTGGAGATCTATGCCGCACATTGCCATGACCACGCCGACCAGATCCGGCGCGCGGTGGAGGAGTCGCGGCGTTGACGCTCTCTAGACTGTGGGCGGTTACCCGGTCGATGGAGGCGCGAGGATGGCAAACGGAAGTGGGACCCGCGAGAACCCCTGGAAGCTGACCACCCCGAGTGGGACGTCCAACTACGAGATGTACCGGGACGAGACGGTGGATCCGCCGGCGCTGGTCTGCACGGTCGGGAGCACCCAGCTCCGGTATCAGCTGCGCTGCCTTGACGACCTCCACCAGATGCTCAAAGAGCGCGGTGACTGGGTCCCTCTTGGCAGCGCAGACGAGCAGAAGCCGGCCGCCGAGGGGACGGTTGAGGCCTGGGGCCGCTCGACCGACAACCCGGTCGGCGGCTGGTACGGGATGAAGAAGGGGTTGCGCGGACGTTTCGGCATGTACGTGCCACCCCTGATGGAGGCTCTCGGGCTCGCCGAGGTCGAGCACAACCCGCGCAACAACCGGATGCGCGCGATCTAGCGTTGCAGCCGGGGCGAGGCTACTCGATCCTGGTGATGTACGAGCCGACCAGCGTCGCCTTCTGCTGGTTGACAGCGCCCTCGCGCCGATCCTCGTGCGCGTCCTGGAAGTGCGCGAACGCGGCGGTCGACGAGATCGGATTCACCTCGTCATCACCATGATCGTGGAATGAGACGTGGACGAACGAGCCGTCCTCGAGTCGCAGCACGATGTAGCTCACGTTGCCGGGCTTGTTGGCCTCGAGCTCGGCGAACACTCCCTCGACCCGTCGCTGATTCTCGTCCGCCGCCTCTTTGGACTTTGTCGCGTAGCGCGTCACCAACCGCTTGTGCATAGGAGCTCCTTATGTCGTCTCGATAGACTACGCGCATGGATTGGAAGATTGAACTCGTCGCCATACCGGTCACCGACGTCGATCGCGCGAAGGCCTTCTACGTCGACCAGGTCGGCTTCAACGCCGACCACGACTACCAGGTCACCGAGACGCTGCGCTTCGTGCAGCTCACGCCGCCTGGCTCTGCGTGCTCCATCGTCATGGGCACTGGCATCACCGAAATGCCGCCCGGGTCGCAGCGTGGCGTCCAGATGGTCGTTGCGGACGTGGCGGCGGCTCGCGAGCAGCTGGTCAGCCATGGCGTGGCGGCAAGCGAGATCGACGTCCAGCCGTGGGGTTCGTTCGTGACCTTCAGCGATCCCGACGGCAACGCCTGGTCACTGCAGCAACTCCCCGAGTGGGCACCGCAGCAAGTCCCCCAGGGCGGGTAGAGAGCTCGACCGACCGGTCTCTCGGGCTCACCTGAAGTCGAGCGGGCGGCGAGGTCAGCTCTCGAACGCGCGGGCGACTGTGACGATTCCCGCGCGGTCACGAGCGGAGACCCCCGCCAAGCGCCTCGCGCTCGATCACACGCAACGCCTCCACGACGGCCCGCGCTGCGACGCGACCGCTTCGCGTCAGGCTGATGAGAAAGGAGCGGCGATCCGCTTCGTTGAGTGCTCGGCGGATCAGACCGCGATGTTCGAGTCGATCGAGAAGTCCACTGAGCGTCGAGGGGCTGTATCACGACACGCTCACCCGAGCCTGGGTGTACGTCGTCGCGGCCGGGATCGAGCATTCGCCGCGGTCGAGCTTCACCCGATTTCTCGACCACAGCCCGCAACTTCTCGACAAGCACCTGCTTCTCAACCACTACTCTCCCGACCTGCTCGCGAGTCCTCGCGCACGCGCGCCATGGGTCGCGCCGGACCTCAGACCGATTCCGGGCGCGCCGCCGTCGTCACCCTGAGGTCGTGAAGGTCGGCGTGATCAGCGTCCAGGTTGACCCTGCATCGGTTGTTTGCCACAGCGCAGGCGGCACCGTCGGGTAGGGGGTCTGTCCTGGTCCCACTATGCCTCCGACGACGATGTCAACGGAGACCACCCAACCAATCCGAGGACTGATGAAGTCGAGCTGCGAAGTCTCGAACGGTCCGTTGCCGTGAATCGCTCCATTTGGCGCCTGACCCCAGGTCATCCCGCCGTCCGTGGTCGTCCACAGGACGGTCGACGGGTTGTTGTTCCCTGTGAGGCCCATCGTGAAGCCGTGATTGGCATCGACGAAATCCGGCCAGTTTCCGGGCGGCGACGACCGGGCACTCCAGGTTCGCCCGCCGTCGTTGGTCACGAAGAGTCCGCCCGTTCCGGTGCCCGCGAACAGCGAGCCGACGAGTGGCGAGGTGAACTGTGGCGCATAGAGCGCACAGTTGATACAGGGGAACCGCTGCGGCGCCCACGTCACACCACCGTCGTGCGTCACGTCGAAGAGCGTTGCGATGCCGCACGAGCCGGTGACCCAGCCGGTGGTTGGATTGGCGAACGACATGCCGTAAGCGGCGCATCCGACCGGGAGCGCATCACGGGCGGCCTTGCCGGTCGCAGGTGTCATCTCCACCTGTGACCAGTGCAGTCCGCCATCCACGGTCCGATAGATGAACGTCGGAGCACCGACCCCAAGGCCTTGACTGTCGAAGAACCACCCGTGGACCGGATCGACGAACGCGAAGTTTGGGTAGACGGTCCCACTGCTCGGATCCGCGCCCGTCTCGAGCAGCACCCTGAACGGCTGCCCCACCGACCAGGTCGCCCCACCGTCGTCGGTCAGCCACGGTGTGAGCGTGTAAGGCTTTTCGAGCTGGTCGTAGGCGGCGGGGGTCGTTGTCAGGATTCGCGCCGATTCGGCATTGACCCACGCCACCCCGACGATCAGCCGGCCGGCAATCGGGGCGCGCGTGATCGTCCAGTTTTGGACTCCAGACGTGGTGTGCAGGATCTCGTCCCCTCCAGGCCACGCCCATCCGTTGTTGGCGTCGTACATGTGGAGATCCTGGATCGACGTGGCCGGCCCACCGGAACCAACGCCGGCGCCGGAGCGCAGGAGCACGCCGACGCCGACCGGCACGGCCACCACGAGAGCCGCGACAAGGGCGAGAAGGGATGTCACCAGGCGCGACCGTGGCCCCCGCGCTTGGTGCTCTAACGCTCCCGGGTACATGACCGGCGCGGCTCCTTCCGCACGGTAGGTTGCGTGGAGCAGTTGCCGGATGTCGTCGTCTTCCATCTATTCCGCCGCCTCAGGTTGATTCATCAGCTCTCGAAACCTGAAGGCTGCGCGGGCTGTTCGCGCCTTCACCGCCGACACCGATATCCCCAGAACCCCCGCCGACTCCTCGACGCTCATGTCCATGAGAAAGCGCAGGGAGAGAACCGCACGGTCGTCGCGCTTCAGCCGCCGCATCGCGGACCGCACGTCGAGCCGCTGGTCGATTGCCTGCGGCCAGCTGATGACCTCGACGTCCGGCACAGCCTCGGAAGGCTGAGCCATCCGTTTACGCCACGTGCTCCTGCACTCGTTGACGACGATCGCGAGGAACCAGGCTCGGGCGCTGCCGTCGCCGCGAAGCTGGCGCATCCTCCGCCACGCCTTGAATGCCGCGCTCTGCACCGCGTCCTGAGCCAAGCTCCGGTCTGTTGAGAGCGCCTGAGCCAGCGTAAACGCTTCCCCGAGGTGGGGTTCGATGAGAAGCTCGAATCGACGTTCGTCATCTGCGCTGGCAGGGCGGGCCGCATAGTCAGGCATGACGCCTGCTATTGAGGCAGTTCGCATGCTGATGAGACGCGTGGACTCGGGAAATGGACGCACGTGCGAAGGTTGGAGTTCCATGAGAGCCGTGGTCCACGACCGGTACGGTCCACCCGAGGTCCTGCACATCGAGGAGGTGGAGCGCCCGATTCCGAAGGACGATGAGGTTCTGATCCGGATTCACGCAACGACCGTCAATCGATCGGACTGCGCCCTGCGGGCGGCTGAACCATTCTTCTCGCGGTTCCTGACCGGGATGCGCCGCCCGAGGCAAGGGATCCTCGGCAGCGAGTTCGCGGGCGTTGTGGAGGTCGCGGGACCGAGTGTCACCGAGTTCAATATCGGGGACAGAGTCTTCGGCATGAAGCCGTGGAAATTCGGGGCGCACGCTGAGTTCATCGCCGTGCAGGGGAGCGGTCCGCTTGCACGCATGCCTGAGGGCAGTACGTTCGAAGAGGCGGTCGCCGTCTGCGACGGGGCGATCCTCGCACTGAATTGCCTGAGGCCAGGAAAAGTGCGAACCGGACAGTCGGTCCTCGTCTATGGCGCATCGGGATCCATGGGCACCGCCGGCGTGCAGCTGGCTGCGGCCTTCGGCGCCCACGTCACAGCCGTATGCACCACAAGGAATTTCGACCTGGTGCGGTCCCTCGGCGCCGATGAGGTCATCGACTACACGCAGGAGGATTTCACCAAGAATCGCAGGACGTACGACGTTATCTTCGATGCCGTGGGGAAGCAGTCGTTCGCCGGTTGCAAGGCTTCGCTCAAGCACGGCGGCGTCTACCTGCCGACCGATGGGTTGCGCAACCTCGCCCTTGCCGCGTGGACGTCGCGGATCGGCGACCGCAAGGTGGTGTTCGACCTTCCACCCAAGTTCACGAAGAAGGATGTGCTCTTTCTCAAGGGGCTCATGGAAGCGGGCAAATATCGGGCAGTCATCGATCGCCGCTATTCGCTCGAGCAGGTGGTCGAGGCGACGAAGTACGTCGAGCTGCACCAGAAGGTCGGCAATGTCGTCCTGACGGTCGTCACCTGACGCGGATGCTCGGCCGTTCGACCTCAGCCCGGGCCCGGCACGCGGACGGACCTAGAGGTCGTCCGGAATCGGCGGATCACGGTGGGGGATCGGTGAGGCATTGACGATCGAGGTCGTGGTCTCCCCGTAGGCAAGGAAGCGGTCGAGGATGGTGGTGAGCTCCTCGATCGATTGCAGATGCATCTTCAGGAAGTAGCAGTCCTCGCCCGTGATCCGATGGCATTCACCGACCTCGGGGATCTGGAGGGCGAGTTCGGGGATCCGGTGGAGCTGCCCGGGCGCGGGCTTGACTCTCACGATCGCGGTGAACTGATACCCGAGGACGCGCGGGTTGATGACCGCCCGGTAGCCGGTGATGACCCCGGCATGCTCGAGACGCTGCACGCGCTCCGCGACCGCCGGTGACGACAGATTCACTCGACGTCCAAGCTCGGCGAGCGAGATGCGGCCTTCCGTCCCAAGCACTCCGATGATTCGGCGGTCGATTTGATCCAGATGTGCTGGAACCGTTGGGTTCGACGCGATTCTGCCGTTCTTCATAAGGCGAACAGAGCGTAATGCCGTTGATCGCGTATGTCAAATCTTTCGCCTCTGGGCTACCGTATTCGCATGGCGTTGATTCAGATCAGGCAGGTCTCCAGGGGACGGGTCACCAGCGTGCCGCCGCATGTGTACTTCGTTGTGAGCGCGATCTTCCACAACCTCGGACCCGCGTTCGCGGTCCTCCTTTTCGCCCGCATCGACGTCCTCGGGGTTGCCTGGCTCCGTATCGCGTCGGCCGCACTGGTCTTTGCGGTCTGGCGGCGCCCGTGGCGAGGCTTCCTGGCGATCGACCGTCGTGGCCGGAGCTTGATCGTTGCGCTCGGCGCCGTTCTCGCGCTGATGAATGTCTGCTTCTACATCTCGATCGATCGGCTGCCACTCGCGACGGTCGGAGCCATCGAGTTCGTCGGGCCGATCACGCTTGCCGTGATCGCCGCGCGGGTCCCGCGCAACGTCGCGGCGGTCGTCGCAGCTGCTGCCGGGGTCCTTCTGCTGACACACGCCCGCGCCGTCGGCGATCCGCTTGGGGTCGCGTTCGCCTTTGCGAATGCGGCGCTCTTTGCGCTGTACATCATCCTTGCGCACCGCGTCTCACGGCGCTCGGCGGTGGGCGATATCGACGGACTCGCAGCTGCGATGCTGTTCGCGCTCATCTTCGTGACTCCGATCGGGTTCGCCGGTGCGGTTCGTGCCTTCAGCGATCCCGTCGCCATCGCGGCGGGCATCGGAGTCGGCGTGGCGTCGTCGGTGATTCCTTACGTGCTCGATCAACTCGCCATGGCCCGGCTTCCGCGATCGACCTATGCGCTCTTCCTGGCACTGCTCCCCGCGACTGCAACGATCATGGGTGTCATCGTGCTGCGCCAGATCCCGTCAGTGTCAGATCTCATTGGCATCGGATTGGTGATGCTTGGGGTTGGCGTTCACAAGAGTGACCACAGCCGTGCCGATGTCAGGTCGACGCCGCCTGGAGCGAGCCCCGTGCCGCGAGCGCACCCGACGGTCGTGGCTCAGACGCGCTGATCGAGCGCCGCGCGTGCTGCCCGTGCGGCCTCTTCCGCAGCATCAGCAGCATGCGCGGCGGCCATCGCCTCGTCGGCGGCAGTGCGGGCTTCGTCCGAAAGGCGATCAGCCTGACGCCGCTTCGCATCCGCAGTCTCACGTGCTCGTTCGGCAGCCGCGCGCAGTTTCGCCTCGTCGCGCTCCGCCTGTCGCCGCTCCAGCCCCTTCGAGCCTGCGGCGGCCGGTTCTGGCGCCGATTGTGGGGTCGCCGATTCGCTCCGCCGACGGAGCGGTGCGAGGACTCCAGCAAGTTCTGTCCGGTCATCCTCGGGTTCACTGACCGATCCAAAACCCGCGACATCGAGGTCGCGATCGAGCGCGCCGCTCCAGAGCGCCTGCCGGTCTGCTGCGCCGCCTGTCGCGGCTGCCTGAAGGGTGGTGCGGATTCTTCGTGTGGTGTCTTCGGTTGCGGTGTGGCCGGCGCCGTTCAGCACGTCGACGGCGGCCCGCCTCGCAGCCTCGACCGCATCGCGAAGCCTTCCTGTGGCTGTGCGGAGATCCTCACGGCTCGCTGTCCCCGCGGCGACGTTCCCCTGAGCCTCTCGGGCATCGGCACCGGCGGCCAGAAGCTCCGCTATCAGTGCCGGGGTTTCGGCCGCGACCTGGTCGATTGCCCAGACGCTTGCGGAAGGCTTGCGGAGCTTGCCGACGGCATCAGCCGCCTTTAGGTCTATGGGCCGCAGTTCTCGCACGAGAGCGCTACGCCGCGCGACGAAATCCTCGAGCGGTCCTCGATACAGGCCGGCGGCGTCCACGGTCAGCAGTGTGACGTTACTCAAGCGGAGCACGGCCGGGTGATGGCAGCCGCCGGATCCGGGATGGCTGACCGTTGTTACCTGTTTCCCCGTGCCCGGCGTTTGCCCTCGTGCATCGCTTGGACACGAGCGACCGGGATGGCTCTGCCCTCGTCGAGCAGTTCGGTGCTGAGCCGCTGCGGCGGCGGCATTCGGGCGGCCCACCGGTCGTCTTCCCCGAGTTGACGCACAGCGGTGAGTATCGTGAAGTCAGCGGGCGAAATATCATCGAGCTCGTCCCAGTCCACGGGGAACGACACTGGTGCGCCCGGGCGCACACGCGGGCTGTACGCGGCGACGACCGTCGCCCCGCCCACGCGGGTCGCATCGACGAACACCTTGCCTTCGCGGTCCTCCTTCATGAAGGCGGTGGTGACCGTGCCGGGATCCAGTCGTTCGGCTCGTGCAGCGATCGCCCGGGTGGCTGCTGCGGCCGCATCCATGGACAGGCTGGTGTCGATCGGAACGAAGATGTGCAGGCCCTTCGCTCCGCTCGTCTTGATGACGGCATCCAGCCCTTCATCCAGGAGGACGCGCCGGACAACCTGCGCAGCCCGCACAGCGGCGGGAAAGGCGTCGGCGTGTGGAGGATCGATGTCGAGCACCAGATGAGTCATGTGATCGGGACTGTCGACGCGCGCCAGCGCCGGGTGATACTCGACGGCGCGCTGGTTCGCGAACCACAGTAGGGTCCGGAGGTCATTGCAGAGCGCATAGCTCACCTCTCGCTTCGACGACTCGGCCCACATCGTCACCCGCTGCACCCAGGAAGGCGTGTACGAGGGCAGGTTCTTCTGCATGAAGGCTTCCTGACCGCGGTGAACACGGATCACCGAGAGCGGCCGGTCCTCCAGCTCCGGGATGATCCGGCCGGCAACGCTGTCGAGATAATCGACGAGGTCTCGCTTGGTTGCCCCCGCGGCGTCAAACAGCGGCTCGTCAAGGTTGGTCAGCGTCACGCCCATCGTCGCAGCGTCTTCAGTCATGACGAGACAGGCTACGCATCCGATCAAGCGTCAGGAACCGGGAGTAAGCTTCCGCACCGATGACCGAAGTTGATCTTGCGACCGCGGACGGCCAGGACAGGTACGTCCCCAGCGCGACGCGCGACATCACCTCGGCAGGCCATGAAGGCACGTATGAGTGGGTCGCCGAGCACCTGGTCACTGCAGGGAAGCGGGTGCTGGACTTCGGGTGCGGCACCGGGTACGGTGCCGCGCTCCTGGCCAGGGCCGGCGCCAATGTCGACGGCGTCGACAGCTCTCCAGCCGCCATCACCTATGCAACGGCGAACTACGGAGGGGCGAACGTTCGATTCACGGTCGCCGACCTGATGAGGCCTCTGCCGGAGCCGTTCACCCCCAGGTCATTTGACCTCGTCGCCAGTTCCGAGGTCCTTGAACACGTCGTCGATCCATTCGCGTTCGTCCGAGCAATGGCGGAGTCTGTCAACGATGCCGGGGTCTGCTTTGTCGGCACCCCGAACCGCCTCTGGTCATTCGAGCACGCGCCCGGTGGACACCTTCTTTCTCCGTCCCACCTCATGGAGTTCACGCCCCCTGCGCTGAGCGTGCTGCTCGGCACCGCGTTCGATGAGGTCAGCCTCATGGTGCGCGTCTTTCCGGAGGGGTCGATGCCATTCGACGTTCCTCCACCAAGCGACGGAGATCCATCGATTGGCGTCGGGTCAACGCCGGATCGGCCCCCGCGCCCGCAGCTGATTCGTTTCGCCGCGGGACTCGTCCGGAAAGTGTCCCCGGGGGCCGTCGAGCGGATCAAGCGGGCCGTCGAGTCGCCTGAGCCCGCGCCTGCACGAGCACCGGTGTCTGCGCCGGCACCACGAGAATGGTTCGCATCGGACATCGTCTGGGCCCCTGCCGATGACCCCTCAGTCAACATGAACCGCGCGGTCGGCCTCGCTGCCGTCTGTCGCAAACCGCGCCGAGACTATCCCACCAAGAACTGATCGTCCGGCCCGGCGGCGGTTACTTGATCACGGCAAAAGCAGCTGAGACCGTCCCGTTTCCCGGCACCGAGACGATGAGTCGCAGGTTCGCCAGCCGCGAGATGCAGTTGAAGTCCCATGGGTACTGCGAGGGCACGATGTCCAGCGAGCCCATGAAGATCGCGTCGGTATGGGCTCGCTGAATAGCGGACTCGGCGGCAGCGGGATCGGCACACGCGTTTTCGAGGTCGACGTCAAGCGGTGTGTCCAGCGTTCTCCACGCAAAGCCATTCGGAGTCAACGGGGTGAAGTCGGTCAGCGCAGCCAGCCACTCGCCCGCGTCGTCACCACCGTCGTTCATCACGATGGCGCCCTTGGGGAGAACCTCGCTCATGCGATTCAGGACGGTCACGTCTGCCGGCGAGACCAGCGATCGAGTCGCGACTTCGTGCTGATACACCCCAAGCTCGACGGATGCGCCGACGACGACGCAGACCACGGCGACAACCCCGAGCACCATCCCTGCGCCGTCGAGGCCCTGCGCCGCGGAACCCAACCAATCTCGAACGATGCGTGGCGCGCCGAGACCTAGGCCCATCGCGAGCCACGCGGCAACCACTGCCAATGCGGAAATCCCGACGACGAGGAGCCAGGGGCGCAACGCGGATAACGGATCGATGACGCCGAGCGGGTACACGTTGAGCGGATACCGGCCGATCAGGTCCGTCCAGAGGTGACCCAGCGGATGACGCAACGCCACTGCAACCGCGAGAACGACCGCCGCCGCGACCCCGACCCGAATTTGCAGCTGCCGCGTGCGGGACAGCGATCGCACCAGGCTCACGAGGGCGAGAAACCCGGTGCCCAGAACCAGCGGGATCAACCAGTACTGCACCCCGACGATTCGATCCGGGTCTCCCCACGGGTAGATGAGCCGCCAGAGCTTGTCAAGCTTGTGCAGGTAGAGGTCGTCAACCATCAGGAGCACGAGCAGGATCTGGGCGACGAGCACCCAGAGCATGCGGCGGCGGATCAGCATCGTGACCACGCCAATGACGTAGAGCACGAGCGTCACCGGGCTGATGAGGTCGGTCTGGGCGATGGCTGCCGCGATCTGGTGCAGTTGCACCGGTGAGCTCGTGCTGGGAAGCACGACCGACGAGGGCTCGGCGGGATTCGCTGGAGGAACGTGCGGCATGCGCGTCAGGATCGTCACCAGGGCCGCGCCCACGAGCACCGCCCCAACCGCCGCCCCGATGCGCTGGAGCGCGAGCTGGGGAGATGCCCTGATCGCCCGAAAGGCAGCCGCCGCCAGCAGTCCACACGCAACCACGATCGCGGTGAACAGCTCGAGGCCGTGGATCACCCAGATGGACGCCGTGATCGCCGGGAGCAGCAGCAGGTGGTCGCGCGTGAACATGCCTCGCATGACGCGGAGCGTCGCTACCACGAGAGGCACGATGAGCGTCGAGTCGACCATTTCCGGAAACCGTCCAAGGATCGCCTGATACGAAGGAAACGCCAGGCCGAGCGTGAAGAACGGGACGACCGCCGCCAGCGCTACCGAGCCGGTCGCCTCGAGAGCCAGAAGCGTGAGCGAGAGCGGCATCAGCACGATCGTTGCCGCAATCACCGGGGCCATCGACGCCACCGGCGATGGCCCTCCAAGCCACGATACGACTGCGGCCATCGCCTCAAACCCCGGACGCACGCGCACGAACTCGGTCGATTCGAGTGGTATCGGAATCAGCGGAAGCACGTCGTGTGTTCGGGCGATCGTCGCGGCGAGGCCGCCGTGAGTCGGTGCGTCCCAGTCCGGGGGCAGCACCTGTCCGCGCAGCGCCCAGACGAAGACCGCCGCACCGACCAAACCGACAAGCAGCCCCGGAATGGGTATCCACCACGGAGGTGGATCGCCGCGCTGACCGGGGCTGGCACGCTGCCAGCGGACCAACGCCGCAGCGCCGAGGACGGCGACAAGTGGCAGCACGGTGACCGGCTCAAACGGGATGTGGACATCGTGCATAGCCATCCCGGAGACGCCGATGAACCCCGCAGACAGTCCCGGCGACATGGCAAGCCGGGCCCACCAGTGCCATCGCGGACTGAGCAGGGTAGCGAGGGCGAAACCCGTCAACAGCGCGCCAATCGCCACGCCGGGAATCGATTGCGCGAGGTCTTGCAGGGGCACGCCGAAGGGAGCTTAGCGATCAGTCGATGGGCGTGGAGTTAGGAAGGTCGCCGGCGCTAGCATCAACCGGAGGCATACACGAAATTTGCTGGGGAGGAAGGATTCGAACCTTCGGATGGCGGATCCAAAGTCCGCTGCCTTACCACTTGGCGACTCCCCAGTGGCACGTCGATCCTACCCGGGGACCGTCCGAACCGCCGGGTTCGTCAGGCGGGGACCCCGGCGCCCTCTGATGCGAGGCCATGTGAGGCGGCGGCACCCTGACGGCTCAGCCAGTCACTGACGACCTCCACGAACTCGCCAGGCACCTCGAGCATGGGTACGTGGCCCGCGCCGGCGAACTCGTGGTACTCCCAGTCGGGACGGAGCGATGCGATGGCTCGCGCCGAGGCGACGGGGACAAGGCGATCGAGATCGCCCTGGAGCAGCAGGGTCGGTGCAACCACCTCCTCCATCCAGCGGAGCACCTTTCGCTTCAGCGCGAGTGCCGCGACCAGCGAGCGTGTGGCTGCATAGAAGGACTCATGCCAGCTCGACTCGGCAAGCCGCTCGGCTTCGAGTGCGATGTGGGCGTCGATCACTGTCGGCTCGATCCGGGTCGGGTCACCGCTCACCAGCCGCATGGTCTCGCGGACCAGGCTGTCGGGCCCGAGAGCCGCGACGGCGCGGCTCAGCCGCCGAGCCCCCCATCGCGGCATGAAGGCGGTGGCGATGAAGGTTCGCGACACGCGGTCGAGGCGCGGCGGGAACCCGCCACCCGGCGCCGGCACCGCGGGATCCACCAGCACCAGGGCATCGACGAGATTCGGGTGCCGCGCGGCCACCCCGATTGCGAGCAGGCCGCCCATCGAGTTTCCCATCAGGACGATCGGTTCGCGCGAAAGCCGGGTGATCGCACGCGTCAGGAGGTCGACATTGGCGGCGATCGTGGAACGCCGCCCGGCGAGCGGGGAGCGTCCGAAGCCGGGGAGGTCGAGCGCGTAGACGCGGTTGCGGACGGCGAGCTGGGGTGCCACGGCCATCCAGTTGAGGTGCGCCCCGCCGAGACCGTGCACGAGCAGCATCACGGGACCGTCGCCACCGAAATCGGCGACGTAGACAGGGCCGTCGATATCGAGCATCGAGCTCTGCACGAGTTCATCGTACGGACGGGGGCCTGAAGCCCGGCTCCGGCGAGCCCGTATACTCGCGAGCACATGGGTGACGGGCCCCACGCGGTGATCCTCGCCGCCGGGCAGGGCAAACGGATGCGGAGCGCTCTCCCCAAAGTCCTTCATCCGCTCGGCGGTCGCCCATTCATCCTCTACGTCGTCGAGGCTGCTCGCGCCGCGACGGGCAGTCCACCCATCGTGGTGACCGCGGCAGGTGACTCCCGTCTTCGCGACGTGCTCGGCGATGCCGCGATCTGCGTCGAACAGGAGGCGCCGCTCGGCACGGGCCACGCACTTCGGAGCGTTCCTCAATCCCGGCGCGGTGAGGGTCCCGTCCTGGTCATGGTCGGCGACGCTCCGCTGATCAGATCCGAGACCCTGGTCCGCCTCCTGGCGGCACATGCCACATCGCCACGCGCCTGCACCCTGCTGCTCGGGGTCCCCGCTGATCCGTCCGGCTTGGGCCGAGCCGTGCGCGACGACGCCGGCCACGTCGTGCGCATCGTCGAGGAGCGGGATCTGTCTCCGGGCGAGCCGGTGCCGATGGAATGCAATGGGGGCATCTACGTCTTCGACGGCTCGCAGCTCTGGCCCGCGCTCGACCGCCTGACCAGCGCCAACGCTCAGGGCGAGTACTACCTCACCGACGTCATCGAGCTCCTCACCGGACCGGTCGAGGCGCTCGTGGCTCCCGATCCCGACGAGTTCATCTTCATCAACGATCGGCGCCAGCTGGCGGCTGCCGAAGCCGCGCTCCGGCGCCGGACCCTGGATGCGCTCATGCTCTCCGGCGTGACCGTGGAGGACCCTGCCACGACGTACGTGGCGCCGGGGGTCCAGGTTGGCCCGGACAGCGTCATTCACCCCATGACCACGCTCGCCGGGTCCACCTCGCTCGGGTCAGGATGCGAGATCGGGCCGATGGCCGTCCTGCACGACGTTCGGGCCGGGCAGCGAGTGGTGATCGGCGAGTCACGCCTGGAGGGGTGCGAGCTCGGCGACGATGTGCGCATCGGGGCCTACTGCCGGGTCCGTCCGAATACCGTGCTCGCGTCCGGGGTAGAGTTGGGGACGCATGCCGAGGTCAAGAACAGCACCGTTGGCGCCGGGACTCGTATCAGCCACTTCTCCTGCGTGCTCGACAGCGACGTGGGTGAGGGGGTGAACATCGGCGCCGGCACGGTCACCTGCAACTACGACGGCTCGGCCAAGTACCGCACCGTCATCGGCAACCGAGTCTTCGTCGGGACGAACTCGACCCTGGTGGCGCCGGTTCGCCTGGGTGATGGCTGCTACATCGGCGCCGGCTCGTTCATCGACCATGACGTGCCAGCCGGGGCGCTCGCTGTCGGCCGGAGCCGGCAGCGCAACGTCGAGGGATGGGCGGCCCGCCGGCCGGTGCAGTCGTGACCGACTCCAACCCCTATGGCGAGCTGCTGCTCCTCTCGGGAAGCGGGAATCCCGAGCTGAGCGAGCGGATCGCCCGTGAGATCGGCGTCAAGCTTGCCGAATGCGAGATCACGCGCTTCGCGGACGGTGAGTTCGACGTCAAGATCCGCGAGTCGGTGCGCGGTCACGATGTCTTCCTGGTGCAGCCGACGTGCCACCCGGTCAGCGACAACCTGATCGAGCTGTTCATCATCCTCGACGCGCTCCGTCGCGCCTCGGCGTCGCGCATCACCGCGGTGATCCCGTACTACGGGTATCAGCGCAAGGAGAAGAAGACCCAGGCCCGCGACCCGATCAGCGCCAAGCTGATGGCGAACATCATCGAACTGGCCGGCGCCAACCGGGTCATCTGCGTCGACCTCCATGCCGAGGCGATCCAGGGTTTCTTCGACATCCCGGTGGACGCGCTCATCGCCACCAAGATCCTCGCCCGCCGGGTGCGCGAGCGCCACGGGCACGATGTCGTGGTCGTGTCACCGGACACCGGCGGTGTGCACCGCGCTCGAAACCTCGCGCGCATCCTCGACGCGCCGATCGCGGTCATCGACAAGCGGCGTCCGCGCGACGACACCGTCGAGGTCGTCAACGTCATCGGTGATGTGGAAGGCGCGGTCTGCGTGATCGTCGACGACCTCATCTCGACCGGCGGCACGCTCATCAATGCCGCCGTCGCGTTGCTCGCGAGTGGCGCGAAGTCCGTCGACGTGGTCGCGACTCACGGCGTTCTCAGTGACGGCGCGGTGGCGCGCCTGCATGCGGCTCCCATCGATGAGATCTGCATCACCGACACCATCCCGTATCACAACGGCAGTCACAGTTTCGACGACGCGCCCAAGCTTCGCATCCTCTCGGTTGCGCCACTGATCGCCGAGGCGATCGTGCGTGTCCACGAGGGGCGGAGCGTCAGCGAACTCTTCCGGTGAGCGGCTCAGACCCTCCACAGTCCCAGAGCCGATGACCCCTCTCATCATCGTCATCGTCCTCGGCCTCGTCATTGCCGCGTTTGCGGCGGCGGCGGAGACCTCGCTGACGAGCGTCAGCAGAATACGGATGCGGAGCCTGGCAGAAGACGGCAACAAGCGCGCCCGAACGGTGACGCGCCTGCACGCGGACCCGAACGCCTATCTGTCGACCATCCTCACCCTGAACACGGTCGCGGTCATCGTGGTCTCGACGGCCACGGCGTTGTTGATCACCGGCTATCTCACGAAAATCCCGCAGGCCGTCGGCACCATCGTCCTCTCTATCCTGGTCCTGATCTTTTGCGAGATCGCGCCGAAATCGCTCGCGCTCCGATTCAACGAGCGATTCGCCCTGGTGCTCGCGGGCCCGGTCCAGTTCCTCACCCGAGTGCTTCGCCCGCTGATCGGCGGGCTGAGCGCGATGTCGCGCCTGATCGTGCGCGCTGCCACCCGGGGCCATACCGTGCGCGGCCCGTTCGTCACCGAGGAGGAGTTGAAGCTGCTCCTCTACGTCGGCGAACAGGAGGGGATCGTCGAGCAGGAGGAGCGCGAGATGATCCACGGCATCCTCGAGATGACCGACAAGCTGGTCCGCGAGGTCATGGTCCCGCGCGTCGACATCGTCGCGGTCGAGGCGACCGACTCGATCGCCGACGTGATCAAGGTGATCATCGAGTTCGGGTTCTCGCGCATCCCCATCTACGAGGACAACGTCGACAACATCGTCGGTGTCGTGTACGCGAAGGACCTGTTGCGCCACGGCGTGGTTGGTGACGATCAGCGCCCGCTCAAGGCGATCGCGCGCGAGCCGTACTACACGCCTGAGGCGAAGCGAGTTGGCGAGCTGCTGCGCGAGATGAAGGAGCGCAAGGTGCACATCGCGGTGGTCGTCGATGAGCACGGTGGGACCGCCGGCATCGTCACCTTCGAGGACCTCATCGAGGAGATCGTCGGGCCGATCCGCGACGAGTACGACATGCGCGAGGTCGAGGAGCTGCAGATCATCTCGGACCACGAGGTGGTGGTCAGCGCCCGGTTCCCGGTGGATGACCTCAAGGAGGAGCTCGATCTCCCGGTTCCCACCGTCGAAGCCGATACCGTCGGCGGACTGGTCTACGAGTTGCTCGGCGAGATTCCCAAGGTCGGTGCGACCATCCAGCTCGGGGACGCGACGCTCACCGTCGAGTCGATCCGGCGCCAGGGGATCCAATCCGTGCGCATCACCAGCCCGGTCCCGCTGGTACGAGACCGCGCGGTTCGCGCCACCGACCACGAGGGTCAGCAGGAGGCCCGGGACACCCAGGAGGAGTCGCCGGCGCACGCTCGCCACCAGTAGTGCGCATGATGGTCGGATGCCGACCTACAGCGACGAGGGAATCGTGCTGCGACGCATCGACTACGGCGAGGCGGACCGCATTCTCACCGTGCTGACGCTCGAGCACGGCAAGATCGGGGTCATCGCACGTGGCGTGCGCAAAAGTCAGAGCCGGCTCGCGTCGCGCACTGACCTGTTCACGCGCAGCCGCATGCAGCTCGCGCGCGGGCGCGGCGAGCTCGATGTGCTCACCCAGGCGGAGACGGTCGCAGCAACCCCGCTGCGGAGTGACGCACGGCGTGCGGCGTGCGCCTCGTTGTGCGCCGAGCTGACCGACCGCGTTCTCGAGAGCCACCATGCTGACCCGGAGATCTACGCGCTCGTGGCGAGCGCGCTGACGGCATGCGCCGACCCGGAACGGGATCCGCGCGCCGCGATCGTGTGGTTCGCTCGCCGGATGGTGGACCGGCTCGGCTATGCACCACAGCTCATCGACTGCGCGAGCTGCGAGCGGCGCCTCCCCGAGGAGATGGCCTGGTTCAGTGCCCCGGGTGGCGGTCTCCTCTGCGCGCGCTGCGCCCCCGGCGATCCCGAAGGGGTGGAGTGCGCGGTGCGTGTTATCAAGGTGCTGCGCGCCGCCGCGGACGGCGATGAGGAGCTCTGGCTCCACCTGCGGCTCGACACCGCCACGCTCCAGACACTCGAGCGCATCGTGGAGTCCGAGCTGGCTCATCACCTCGATCGACGGCTGCGATCGATCGACGTGCTTCGGGCGATCGAAGGGCGGGGTGCCGTGAGGGTGCCGGTAGACTGACCGGCCATGGCCCAGGAGCAGACACAGCAGGACCGGGCGCAATCGGACGTCATCGAGAAGCTCGTCTCGCTGTGCAAGCAGCGCGGGTTCGTCTACCCGTCGAGCGAGATCTACGGTGGCCTCAACGCCGTCTACGACTTCGGGCCCCTGGGAGTGCGGCTGCGCCGCAACATCCGGGAGCGCTGGTGGGCGTCGATGGTCGAGCTGCGTGATGACGTCGAGGGCATCGAAAGCGCGATCCTCATGAACCCCGAGGTGTGGGTCGCCAGCGGTCACGTTGCAGGCTTCACCGATCCACTGGTCGATTGCCTCGGGCCGTGCAAGAAGCGCTGGCGCGCAGACCACCTTGCCGACGAGCGGCGCGCCCGCGGCAAGCCGCCTGATGCGTCGGGCTGTCCGGAATGCGGCGGCGAGCTCACCCCCGCCCGGCAGTTCAACCTCATGTTCAAGACGTTCATCGGTCCGGTCGAGGAGGACGCCGCGCAGATCTGGCTCCGCCCGGAGACGGCACAGGGCATGTTCGTCAACTTTGCCAACGTGGTCAACTCGACACGCCGCCGCCTGCCCTTCGGTATCGCACAGCAGGGCAAGGGATTTCGCAACGAGATCTCCCCGGGTAACTTCGTCTTTCGCCTGCGCGAGTTCGAGCTGATGGAGATGGAGTACTTCTGCAAGCCGGGGAGCGACCTGGAGCTGCATGAGTACTGGTGCGCGGAGCGGTTCAACTGGCATGTCGAGACCATGGGCGTGCTTAAGGAGAATCTCCGCCTCCGCCCGCATGCGAAGGAGGAGCTGTCCCACTACAGCACCGCAACCAGCGACATCGAGTATCGATATCCGTTCGGGTGGGGCGAGCTCGAAGGAGTCGCGGATCGCACCGACTTCGACCTGAAGACTCATATGGAGCACAGCGGACGCGACCTCTCATACTTCGACCCCGAGACCAACGAGCGGTACATCCCCTACGTCATCGAGCCCGCGGTGAGCACCGACCGCATCTTCATCACGCTCCTGGTCGATGCGTATGACGAGGAGGAGGTGCGCGGTGAGAAGCGTGTGGTGCTGCATCTCCACCCGGACGTGGCACCGGTGCAGGTCGCGGTGTTGCCCCTGTCCAAGAAGGCGGAGCTCATCGAACCGGCGCGTCGCATCGAGCACGACCTGCGCTCCCAATTCTCGACCATCTACGACGAGACCCAGGCGATCGGCCGTCGCTATCGCCGTCAGGACGAGATCGGCACGCCGCTGGCGATCACCTTCGACTTCGACTCGCTGAACGACCACTCGGTGACCATCCGCGAGCGCGACGGCATGACCCAGGTACGCGTGCCGATCGACGGACTCCATGCTGCGCTGCACGATCAGCTCGAAGCGGGCCGCCAGCGAGCGCGTGAGCGTGCCAACGGCGGGCACGACGGGTAGCACGACGTGGTGAGTGCTCGCAGCGACACCGATGCGGTGGCTGCCGGTGTGCTCGACCTGCTCGCCCTCGGTGACGCACCGGACCTCGACACGGTGCTCGAGCGGATCGTCCGAGCCGCGCGCCGCCAGGTCTCGGCCCGATATGGCGCCATCGGGGTGCCAGACGGTCGCGGCGGCTTCGCGCGCTTCGTGACCTCGGGGATCAGTGAGCGGGTGGCGGCCACCATCGGAGAGTTGCCACGCACGCACGGCGTGCTCGGCGCCCTGCTCGAAGAAGGCCCGATCCTGCTCGACGACATCCGGGAGCACCCTCGCTTCTCGTACTACCCTGCTCACCACCCGACGCTCACCGACTTCCTCGGAGTGCCGATCAAGCACCGGGGTGCGGTCCGCGGCAACCTCTTCGTCAGCGGACACCATTCCGGCCACTTCACGATGACGGACGCGCGCCGGCTGGAAACTCTTGCAGCATATGCGGGTGTCGCGATCGCAAACGCCGAGCTCTACGCGCAATCGCAACGGCTTGCGGTCATCGAGGAGCGCAACCGGGTCGCGCGCGAGCTGCACGATGCCGCGACGCAGACGCTGTTCAGCCTGGTGCTCGCCGCCAGGGCGGCGGCGCTCTCGACCCGCGACGAGGAGGCGCGCAACACCATCCTGGGATTCGAGCGGCGAACCACATCCGCATTGCAGGAGCTGCGCGGACTGGTGCATGCGCTCCGCCCCAAGAGCCTCGAGCGCGACGGCCTTGCCGCAACCCTCGCCGACCACGCCGAGGCGTTGCGCAGCAGCGGTGCGCGCGTCGTCGTCGACGCGTCGGAGGGCATCCATCTCCCGCTGGAGACCGAACACGCGCTGCTGCGAATCGCACAGGAAGCGCTTAACAACGCGATGCGTCACGCTCCGGAATCGTCAGTGCGCGTGACCCTGCGCGCCGGCGCGAAGACCGTGAGTCTGCGCATACGCGACGACGGTCCGGGTTTCGACCTGCAGGCGTTGCCGCGCACCCGGCGCGGGATGGGGCTCGTGTCCATGCGCGAACGCGCACAGGAGATCGGCGCTCGCCTCGACATCCGCACCGGTCCAGGCCGCGGGACCACCGTCACCGCGAGCCTGCCGAGAGAATGAGGCGATGAGTGCACCCATCCGCTTGCTCATCGTCGACGACCACTCGGTGGTTCGCGAGGGCCTCCGGGCGTTTCTGCGCCTTCAGGACGGCATCGAGGTGGTCGGCGAGGCTGCCGGTGCGGATGAAGCCATCACGGTCGCGAGCACGTCGGCGCCCGATGTGATCCTCCTCGACCTGGTGATGCCCCGGGGTGACGGGATCGGGGCCGTCCGCCGGTTGCTCGAAGTCGCTCCCGGCGTGCGTGTGCTCGTGCTCACCAGCTTCGCGGACGACGCGCAGATCTTCGCGGCGATGGCGGCCGGCGCGGCCGGATACCTGCTCAAGGACGTCGACCCGCAGGCTCTCGCCGACGGGATTCGGGACGTGCATGCCGGGCGTCCAGCACTCGATCCCTCGGTCGCGGCGCGGCTGATGCGCCGAGGCGGCTCGCAGCGCCCCACCCACAGCGATCTCACCGCCCGCGAGCGCGACGTCCTCGCCCTGGTGGTCGAAGGGCTGGCCAACAAGCAGATCGCCCAGCGGCTCGGCATCGGCGAGAAGACGATCAAGACCCACGTGAGCCGCGTTCTCGCCAAGCTGGGCGTGGAGGACCGGACCCAGGCCGCCGTCCTCGCCATCCGCGAGGGCCTGGTGGACTAAGGGGTCCGCCGAATGACGGACCCGCGACTGCGGCGTCCGGCGGATGCGCTCGGCCCGCGGCGCGCGCAGGATTGAGCCCATGGGAACACTGTCCGGAACAACGGTGATGATCACCGGTGCCTCACGAGGCCTGGGGCGGGCGCTCGCTCGAGCCGCAGCCCGCGAGGGCGCGACGCTCGCGGTCTGCGCACGCGGAGGAGAGGCGCTCGAAGCCGTCGCGGAAGAATGTCGCGGGCTCAACGTCGAGGTGCTTGCGGTGCTCGCCGACCTCGCCGACGCAACCGACGTCGAGCGGTTCGCGGCCACCGCGCTGGAGCGCTTCGGGGGCGTCGACGTTCTTGTGAACAACGCTGCGGAGCTCGGCCCACTGCCGTTGCCGCAGCTCACCGATGCGCCGTCGAGCGCCCTGGAGCACGTCCTGCAGGCCAATGTCCTCGGACCCCTGCGCCTCACCCAGGCGGTCATCGGCGGGATGCTCCTGCGCAACCACGGGCTCGTCGTCAACATCAGCACCGACGCGGCGCTGATCGGGTTCGAGGGCCTCGGCCTCTACAGCGCCTCCAAGGCGGCGCTCGACGCCCTGACCCGGAGCTGGTCGGCGGAGTTGCAACGCACCCAGGTGCGCGTGATCAGTGTCGACCCCGGCGACATGCACACGGCAATGCACATGGCCGCGGACCCGGAGGCCAACCCCGCGGACCTGCTCCGTCCTGAGGATGTGGCCGAGCGGCTGCTCACGCTGCTGGTGGGGCGTCTTCCTACAGCCGATCGGATCGAAGCGGCGAGCCTCGCGTGATCTCCCCGCCCCGCGAACTGCGCGCGTCGCTTCCCGCCGAGCTGCGGGGCATGCGTCGCGACGGTGCGCGGCTCTGCGTCGTGGAACGGGAAACGGGTCGGATCACCCACACGTCGGTCGCTCACCTCGGCGAGTACCTCGCATCCGGCGATCTGCTCGTCGTCAATTCAAGCCGGACACTGCCCGCGGCGCTGCGGGTCGATCGAGAGGGCGCCGAGCCTGTGCAACTCCGCCCTGGCGCGCTCCGCAACGGCGAGTGGGACGCGCTCGCGGTGGAAACCGCGCCGCCGCATCGCAACGTCCCGCTCGAGCGCGGCGAGACGCTGCGCGCCCCGGGTGGGCTCAGCTTCCGCGTCCTCGAACCACGTGCAGACGCGCCACTGCTCTGGCGCATGGCCGTCGAAAGCGGCGACCCGGTGCAGACGCTGCTCAGTGACGGCGAGCCGATCCGCTACTCGTACGTGCCCGACCCGGTTCCACTCGAGCACTACCAGACTGTCTATGCGGGTGCTCCCGGCTCCGTCGAGACTCCGTCGGCCGGGCGCCACCTGACCTGGGAGCTGCTCAGCGAACTGCGCCGCCACGGGGTCGACGTGACCGACATCGTCCTTCACTGCGGGCTGAGCTCGTTCCAGGACGACGACGTCGACATGGACAAGCCACTCATCGAAGAGCGCTTCGCGGTCCGTGAGGACGCCGCCGAGTGCATCAACCGAGCGTCTCGGGTGATCGCCGTCGGCACCAGCGTCATCCGCACGCTGGAGACCGCGGTTGACGGCAACGGTCATGTGCAGCCCGTGAACGGCTGGACCCGGCTGGTCATCACGCCGCAGACGCGTCTTCACGTTGTCGACGCACTGCTCACCGGGCTGCACGAGCCCCCCGCAACGCATCTCGACATGCTTGGCGCCCTGCTCGACACGAGGTTGCTGGAACGCGCCTATGCCGAGGTGCGCGAGCGCCGCTACCTCTGGCACGAGTTCGGGGACGCCATGCTCATCCTGTAAGCGCCCAGGCGCATCTGGCATGATCCGCGGGCCCACACGCTGGGCCCACACCCCCCACGGGAGAGAGAGATGGCTGAACTGTTGATCCTCGAGTTCGAGGGACTCACAGCCGCGGACTACGACGCCGTCAACGCGGATCTGGGCGTCAACGGCGAGACTGGCGAAGGCGATTGGCCGGCGGGACTCCACACCCACACGGCCGGTTCGAGTGGCGGCAACTGGATCGTTGTCGAGGTCTGGGAGACCCAGGACGACCAGGACGATTTCATGAAGTCGCGCCTGGGTCCGGCGCTCCACAAAGCGGGAGTCACCAAGCCGCCGAAGCGCGCCGAGTGGCACAAGCTCAAGGCACACCACTCCCCGAAGAAGCCCTCCGCGAAGGCCAAGTAACCGGGTTCGTCCGCCCCGGGTGCGGCAGCGCTCGCGGCCGTTCGGCGTTGTGGCGGCCCGATGCTACGCTCACGCCTTGCGTGGCGCATTCTCGCGCGCATCCACTACAACGATGAGGTCTGGCGAATGGCGGTAAGCACCCGGGGCACGAAGTCGTCGAAAACGTGGTCGCGCACCACCGCCGCTCGCGGCGGGTCGAAGCGGAGCGTCGCCGTGCGGCCTCGCGCCCACAAGTGGGTGTATCGCTTCGACGAAGGCAGTGCCTCGATGCGCGATCTGCTCGGTGGCAAGGGCGCCGGTGTTGCCGAGATGACGCGCGCGGGGCTCCCGGTCCCTCCCGGCTTCACGATCACCACCGAGGCGTGCAACGCCTTCTATGCGCGCGGCGCGAAGTTCCCGGAGGGACTCTGGGAGCAGGTCGAGAAGTCGCTCAAGGTGGTCGAGAAAGCCACCGGCAAGGGTTTTGGCGACCCGCGCAATCCGCTCCTCGTCAGCGTTCGCAGCGGCGCGAAATTCTCGATGCCCGGGATGATGGACACGGTGCTCAACCTCGGTCTCAACTCGGCGACGCTCGAGGGACTGGCGGCGCTCACCAAGGACCGGCGTTTCGCGCTCGACGCGCACCGACGCTTCATCCAGCTGTTCAGCAAGATCGTGCTTGGCATTGACGGTCAGCTCTTCGAGGAAGCGCTCGACGGGATCAAGAAGCGCAAGAAGGCGAAGACCGACGCGGATCTCACCGCACCGGCGCTCGAGGAGCTGATCGTCGAGTACCGCTCGATCGTCAAGCGACATTCACGTACGGGGTTTCCCGAGGATCCGATGGCCCAGTTGCGGGCCGCGATCGGGGCTGTGTTCGAGTCGTGGAACAACAAGCGCGCAACCGACTATCGCAACTACAACCGCATTCCCCACGATCTCGGCACCGCGGTTAACGTCCAGTCGATGGTCTTCGGGAACATGGGTGACGACTCTGGGACCGGTGTCGCCTTCACGCGCGATCCTTCGACCGGCGAGAAGAAGCTGTACGGCGAGTACCTCACCAACGCGCAGGGTGAGGATGTGGTCGCAGGCATCCGCACGCCGAAGCCGATCGCCGCGATGGCAACCGATCTTCCCAAGGCGTACAAGCAATTCGAGCAGATCGCGCGCAAGCTCGAGAAGCACTATCGCGATGTGCAGGACATGGAGTTCACCATCGAGCGCGGCAAGCTGTACATGCTGCAGACGCGCAGTGGGAAGCGCACCGCCGAGGCCGCGGTGAAGATCGCCGTCGACATGGTGCGCGAGCGGCTCATCACCAAGCGCGAGGCGGTGCTCCGCGTCGAGCCGGGACAGGTCGATCAACTCCTGCATCGACGCATCGATCCGAAGGCGAAGATCCATGTGCTCGCAACCGGACTCGCCGCGTCCCCGGGTGCTGCCTATGGCAAGGCGGTGTTCGACGCGGACCGCGCCGAGACGATGGCCAAGAAGGGCGAGAAGGTCATCCTCGTGCGCATCGAGACCAACCCGGACGACGTGCACGGCATGATCGCCGCAGAAGGAGTGCTCACCTCACGGGGCGGCCGGACCTCGCACGCCGCAGTGGTGGCGAGAGGCATGGGAAAGCCCTGCGTCGCCGGCGCCGAGACGGTGCAGGTCGACCTGGTCAAGCGCCAGTTCACCGCCGGCGGGACGAAGATCAAGGAGGGAGAGCCCTTCACGATCGACGGCTCCACGGGCAACGTCATCCAGGGGCAGGTTCCCATGCTCGACGCCGAAATCTCGGGCGAGCTCGAGGAGATCCTGCGCTGGGCGGATACCTTCCGGCGCCTGCAGGTGTGGGCGAACGGCGACTACCCGCACGACGCGGTGCGTGCGCGCGAGTTCGGCGCGCAGGGCATCGGGCTCTGCCGCACCGAGCACATGTTCATGCAGCAGGAACGGCTTCCCATCGTGCAGAAGATGATCCTTGCGCCCAACGAGAAGGAACGCCGCGTCGAGCTGGCGAAGCTGCTCCCGATGCAACGCGATGACTTCCACGGAATCCTCAAGGCGATGCACGGATTGCCGGTGATCATCCGGCTCATCGATCCGCCGTTGCACGAATTCCTGCCATCCCTCGAGGAGCTCCTCGTCGAGGTGACGCGCGCCCAGGCGCTCGGCAAGCCGGAAAAGTCGTACCGCGACAAGGTGAGGCTGCTCGCCGAGGTGCAGAGCCTGCACGAGCAGAACCCGATGCTCGGACTCCGCGGTTGCCGGCTCGGTCTTCTTTTTCCCGAAATCATCGAGATGCAGACGCGCGCGATCATCGAGGCCGCGGTCAGCCTCAAGAAGGAGCGCATCGACGTGCGCCCGGAAATCATGGTGCCGCTGGTCGGAACGCTCGAGGAGTTGCGCAGGACTCGCGAGGTGATCGACCGGGTCGCGCAGGAGGTCTTCAAGGAGACCAAGACGAAAGTGTCGTACCTGGTCGGCACCATGATCGAGGTACCGCGCGCTGCGCTGACCGCCGGACAGATCGCGCAGTCCGCCGACTTCTTCTCCTTCGGCACCAACGACCTGACGCAGATGACCTTCGGGGTCTCGCGTGACGACGCGGAGGGCAAGTTCCTCCTGCGCTACGTGGAGGAGAAGATCCTGCCGCGCAATCCCTTCGAGACCCTTGATCGAGATGGGATCGGACGGCTCATGAAGTTTGCCGTCGACGAGGGCCGAGCCGTGCGGCCATCCTTGAGCGTAGGCATCTGTGGCGAGCACGGCGGCGACGCCGACTCCATCGCACTCTGCGAGGAGCTGGGACTCGATTACGTCTCCTGCTCGCCGTTCCGCGTTCCCGCCGCGCGCATGGCGGCAGCGCATGCGCGTCTGGCACAGGTGGAGCGAGACCGCTGAGCGACCCGGCGCGCGCCTTTCCTGGCGAACCCCTGTTCTATGGGTACACCACGCCGCCCGAATGACCTTCAACCCGTGCGTATCGCTACGCTCCACTGATATGGAGGCGATACCCGGTTGACCGAGCACGTTCGGATCCGCAAGATCGCGACGCGGAACGGCCGTCCCGAGATGCTCGACGACGGTCACGTCGTCGAAGGCGATGAGCTATCGCCGCCAACACCCGGAATGCCCTATGCGGTGCGTCGCACCGTGACCGAACATGCGGACGCACCGGAGGTGTTCGCAACATCACCGGTTCGCGCGGTGATCACCGAGCAACTCGGTGGCATCGTGTTGCTCACCGACAACTCGAAGTACGCGATCGAGGTCGTTGGACGCTAGCCTCACCGGGTAACGGATCGCCGGCGATTCCCCACGGCATATACCGTTTCGCCTACTCTTGATGGCGATGTCCTGGCCGCAGACACCCATGCCCGCAGCCACCACTACCGTGCCGGGTGCCGAGCCATACCTTCCCGTGGAGGAAGTGGCGCAAAGGTTGGATCTCCCGCTCGGTATCCTGCTTCGGCGTGTCGAAGCGGGCGACGTCCCCTCGCGACGCGAGGAAGGTCCGGACGGCGTTCGGTACCTGGTCCGCCTCGGCGACCTCGGCATCGAGAGCCCGATGACGAATGCTGCCGCTGCCCCGGCCCCGCCCCCGCCACCCGCGCTCGATGACGAGGGACCGGTTGGCCTTTCCTCCAGCGTCGACGTGGTCGGCACCGCACAGCCCTCGTCGTGGCCCGACAAGGTCGTTCCGTCACCTGCTGAGGAGCTCGCCGCCGAGGCGCCGACCGCCCATGGTCGGGGCGGAGCGATGATCGAGATCGGCTCGAACGAGCCGCGTCGCGATGTGGCCTCGATGACCTCGCTCGATCCGCGCGAGCTCGTCGCCGGTCTCCTCGACCGCTGGGAGCGGACCCTCGAGCAACGCATCTATTCCGAGCAGCGGCAACGGTTCGAGGCGGAGCTGAACTCCCGTCAGAACCTCGTCAAGCAACTCCAGCTGGAGTTGCAGACCGCTCGCGCCGAACATGCGGCTGCCCAGGCCGAGAAGGATCGCCGCCTCGCCGACCGCGATCGTCGCATCAGCGATCTCGAAGCCGGCTCGCCCGACGCGCAGGACGTCGCGGGCAGGCGCCGCCGCTGGTTCTTCAGCCGCTAGCGAGCGGTCGAGGCTGGCGGGCCATGGCTGGGGATGCTGTCGCGGAGGTCAAGTCGCGGCTTGATCTCGTTGAGGTCATCGGGGGCTACGTCACCCTGCATCGAGCAGGCCGGGAGCTGACCGGGCTCTGCCCGTTCCACGCCGAGAAGACCCCGTCATTCGCCGTCAATCCCGAGCGTCAGGTGTGGTTCTGCCATGGCTGCGGGAAGGGCGGCGACCTCTTCCATTTCATCCAGCAGATCGAGCGAATCGATTTCCGCGAGGCGCTGGAGATGCTCGCCGACCGTGCCGGCGTCGAGCTGGAGAGCGGGCCGCGGTCGGACCGCGGCGCTGGGCGGAAGCGCAGACGGTCGATCGAGCTCAACGCCAAGGCCCAGGCGTACTACCAGCACGTGCTCTGGGCGACCGACGCGGGCGAACGCGGGCGAGCCCTGCTTATCGATCGCCGGATCGACGAGGCCCTGGCGCGTCGATTCGGCGTCGGGTTCGCCCCCGCGGGCGGCGCCGGCGAGGATGCGTTGACCCGGTACCTCACCGGCAAGGCGGGTGCCGGCGTTGATGAGGTGGTCGAAGCCGGTCTCGCCCACCCGCCCGGGCGAGGCAGGACCCGTGATCGCTTCCGGGATCGCCTCGTGTTTCCGATCCGCGACGACCGTGGCGAGGTGCTCGGTTTCGGCGCGCGAGCCCTCGGCGATGCCAGGCCGAAATACCTGAACAGCCCGGACTCCGCCGCATATCACAAGTCTTCGGCGATCTTCGGCATCGACCTCGCCAGGACGGCGATCGTGGCGAAGCACGCAGCAGTGATCGTGGAGGGGTATTTCGACGTCATCGCCGCCCACGCGGCAGGCGTTGAGCACACCGTCGCCAGCAGCGGCACCGCGCTCACCCGCGAGCAGGTGCACAGCCTTGGGCGGATTGCCGAGACGCTCATCCTCTGCTTCGACGGCGACGAGGCCGGCCGGGTCGCGGCCACTCGGGCCGTGGATGTCATCGCCGTCGAGAGCATCCAGGCCCGGATCTGCCGGCTTCCGGCCGCCTTCAAGGACCCCGACGAGCTGGTCCGCAGCGACCCTGCGGCGTTCGCCCAGGCGATCGAGGAGGCGCCCCCCGCGTGGCAGGTGCTCCTCGACGCGGCGCTGGGCGCCGGCGAGGGCGGCAGCGTCGACGCAAGGCGGGCGGCGGCGGAACGTGCCGTCTCAGTGCTTGCCCGCATCCCCGAGGCGACGACACGCGAGCTGTACCTGCAGCAGGCGGCCCGGCGCCTGGACATCGGGGCGCGATCGCTGAGCACCGATCTGGCCCACTCGATGCGTGATGGAACCCGCCGGCCCGGCAGGATCGTGGTTGCCGCCCCTGCGGACACCACGCCGGACACCGCGGATGAATCGGAGGCGGTCGAGGCGGACGAGCCGATGCCGCCCTGGGAGGCGCAGCTGGCGCGTGTGGTGCTGATCCGGCCCGAGATGGCGGCAGCGCTGCGATCGGAGAGCGGGCTTGGGCCTGACGAGTTCACCAATCCGACCGCCAGACGTATTTACGACGCAGCGTCGAGCGACCCCGGAGGTTTTACGCTGCGGCGCCTCAGCGGGGGAGACCAGCGCCGCGCGGCCGGCCTGCTCGTTCGGGAGGTGCCCGAATTCGCCGACGAGGCCGAGCCACAGGCGATCAAGCAGCTGATGGCCGACTGCGTCCGCCTCATCCACGAGGAAAGCGTGCGGCGGGCCCTCGTCAGCATCTCGACCGAGATGCACCGTGCGAGAGACGAGGGTCGCACCGAGGACGCCGACGCGCTCGCAGCCAAGCTGAGCCGCCTCGCGGCCGATGCGCCCCATCTTCGTCGCACCCTGGCGGTCCGCTGATCGGGCTCCGTGCGCGCGAGCGGCCGCGCATGTTTGATCCGGGGGTTCCCGAGCCACCATCTTGCTCGTGCCCGCGTGGATCCTTTCACTGTCCGATCGCCCGAATTGGAACACGCAGACGGCTTCCACAATTATTGTGAGCACTGTCGTTGTACCGATCGTCCGGCGGACCTCGCAAAGCGGGCGTCAGCCTGCGCCGCATGAGACTGAGTTGAGATGAGCACAGCCACCAGCACCGCCCGATCCAGAGCAGCCGCCCTGCTGCCGCCTTCCGGCGCTGATTTGCTGGTCTCCGCCGCCGAGGCGCTGATCATCAAGGGCAAGGACCACGGGTACCTCACTCCCGATGACATCCTCGCCGCCTTTCCGGAGATCGATGTCGAGCCGGATCACCTGGAGCGGATCTTCCACGTCTTCCGCGAGATGGGAATCGAGGTCAGCGATGGGGACAAGGACTTCGAGACCGTCGACGAGATCGACGAGGAGCTCATCGCCAAAGCCGAGGCGATCGATTCCGTCTCCCTCGACGACCCGGTCCGCATGTACCTCAAGGAGATCGGCCGTGTCGCACTCCTCAAGGCCGAGCAGGAGGTCCACTACGCAAAGCTGATCGAGCAGGGCGACGAAGAGGCGAAGAACCAGCTCACCGAAGCGAACCTGCGTCTTGTGGTCAGCATTGCCAAGAAGTACATCGGCCGCGGCATGTCCTTCCTCGACCTGATCCAGGAAGGCAACATGGGGCTGATTCGCGCCGTCGAGAAGTTCGACTACCACAAGGGCTACAAGTTCTCGACGTACGCGACCTGGTGGATCCGTCAGGCGATCACGCGTGCGATCGCCGACCAGGCACGGACGATCCGCATCCCGGTGCACATGGTCGAGACCATCAACAAGCTCGTCCGGGTTTCGCGGCGGCTGCTCCAGGAGTTGGGCCGCGAGCCCAACGATGAGGAGATCGCCGAGGAGATGGGGATCACGCCGGAGAAGGTTCGCGAGATCACCAAGGTTTCGCAGGACCCGGTCTCGCTGGAGACACCGATCGGCGAGGAAGAGGATTCGCACCTCGGGGACTTCGTCGAGGACAAAGAGGCGACGGCGCCATCCGACGCTGCGTCATTGACCATGTTGCGCACCGAGGTCGAGGACATTCTCGACACGCTCACCCCGCGTGAACGTCGCGTGCTCCAGCTTCGATTCGGCCTCATCGACGGCCATCAGCGCACCCTCGAAGAGGTGGGCAAGCGTTTCGGCGTCACCCGCGAACGCATCCGCCAGATCGAGGCGAAAGCGCTGCGCAAGCTGCGCCATCCGTCGCGATCCAAGAAGCTCAAGGACTACCTCGAGTAGACGGAGCGGTTCGGTCGCCGGTGGTGACGAATCGTGTTCCTGAGGGCACGGTGCGTCACGGCAGGTAGACTTGAGTCATGATCCGGGTTAGCTCAGCGGTAGAGCAGGCGGCTGTTAACCGCAAGGCCACTGGTTCGAATCCAGTACCCGGAGCGTCGACGTCCCACTAGCAGCACGCGGCATCGCCCGAGGCGGAGCCGTACACGAGGAACACGGGATGACCGAGACCGCATCGCGGCCGGGCACCACGCCCGCTGCCACGACCCTGACCGCGCCCGACGCGGAGGGCGTTGCCCTGACCGATTCGACTCCGACACCCCCGACCTGGGCGTGGCCCCTGTCGGTGCCGACGTCGCATCCGCGCGACAGCGAGGTGGAGCACCGCGCCGGCGAAGAGGAGCGCGACATCGGCGGGAGCCCAACCCCTCCGCCGGTCGAAGCGCTCGAGCCGGATCCCACCGAGGTCACGGTGGTCGCGGCGATCACCACGCCCGAGAAGGCGCTGCCCAAGGTCAGCTCGTTCGGGCCACCAGGAAAGCGGCGTTCGACGATGGCGATCGTCCTGCTCTCGATCGTCACGCTCGGCGTGTACAGCCTCATCTGGCACCACCGCGTCAACCGCGAGGTTGGCAACTTCGATCCCCGCATGCACGTGATCCCGGGACGCTCGACGATCGCGGTCGCAATCCCATGGGCGCTCGGCTGGCTGGTGAGCATCGCCGGTGCGGTCCGCATCGTGCTTGCGGTTGCCAACGTCACGCTCCCGTTCGACCCGCATTTCACCGTCCTGCAGGCCTACGGGCTGCTCGGCGGATTCGCGGTGATTCCGTACCTCGAGCTGCTCCTGCCCTTCAGCGCGGTCGCGATGGTGATGACCCTGGAGCGCGTGCGCATCGTGGAGGATCGGATGCTGCGCACCACCGACGTGCAGCTACGCCCGACGCGCGCAATCTTCTGGATGCTGCTGCCGATTGCGGGCGGCTTGATTCTCATGGCAATCATCCAGCGACGTCTCAACCGCGCCTGGGAGGACGACATGGCGGCGGCACCTGCGGTGCGCCCGACAGTGCGGGTGGCTCCGAGCTGACCGTCTCCGCCGCCGCCCCGCCCGCTCTGGTGTGCCGGTTGCGACGGGCTGCACTAGACTAACCGGTCGCGGTGGCTGTTTCGATCGCCTGTATTTCCGGCAAGGGCGGGGTGGGGAAAACGACCACCTGCGCCTCGCTGGCGGCTGTGTTCGCCGAGCGTGGACGGCGCGTGCTTGCCGTCGACATGGATCCGCAGTCCAATCTCACCTCCGGACTCGGGTTCAACCCGTACTCGCTCACGCACACCGTCGCCGACGCGATTCTCGAGCCCGACCAGTCCGTCGACGAGCTCATCGTCCGCACCAAATGGCCCGGTCTGCATCTGCTGCCCGCCAATCCCGACCTGAGCGCTGTCGAGGCAGGCCTGCCGACCACGCTCGATGCCGAGACGCGCCTTCGTCGCGCGCTGGATCGCGATTGCCGGGACTACGACTTCATCCTCTTCGACACGCCACCGAGCTTTGCGTTCCACACCATCAGCGTGCTCGCGGCCACGGATTACGTCCTCATCCCGATGCAGATGTCGGGCTATGCGGTGAAGGGGCTCAAGGAGACGCTGCGTTCCGTGCACCACGTGCGTCAGGAGTTGAACCCGGACCTGCGCGTGCTCGGGTTGCTGCCGACCTTCGTGGTGATGCGCACGCGCTTCTCTCGCGACCTGCTCGAGGGATTGCGCGCGATCCCGAACCTTCGCGTCTTCAACACGGTCATCAAGGTGACCGTGCGCCTGCAGGAGTCGGCGCTCGCGGGCGAACCCGTGACCATCATGGCGCCGTCGTCGGAGGCGGCCGCGGCGTATCGCTCGTTCGCCGACGAGGTGCTGGCCGCGCTCATCGCCGAGGGTGAGCGAGGTGTCTGAGGTCCGCTCAACGCGTCGCCGTCGAAGCGTCGCGGTCGCCCCAGCCCTGCTCGACCCGGCAGAGCTGCCGGAGGATGCACCCGGACGGGTGAAATTGATCACCGTCGAAGCGCCGGCCGACATCGTCGACGCCCCGGCAGCGCTGCCGCCGACGATCGCGCGCTCCCCCTCGCTGCTGGCGGCCGGCGGCGGATGGATCCCCGTGGCCGTTGCCGGGGTGGTGATCGTGCTCATCTTCATCGTGGGGATGCTGCTGACCCGTTCCTGACCAGGCGTCGACAGTTACACAGATTTGTGATACTCTCGGGGGGTGCAGACCGAACCCGAGCGCGCAACTGGTGAGGCGGAACTCCTGGCCCGCGCGCTCGGCGGTTCATGCCCCGCGGCCGACCTGAGCGCCGTGGCCAATCGCGTCGCGAGGATTCCCTGGTGGGAGCGTCGGGCGCTCGATGCGGCAGGTCTGACGCGCGAGCACGGGGTGCCGCGCGAACGGGCGGAGCGGCTCGCCGCGATGTGGGAGCTGGCCGAGCGCTGGACCGACGACGACCGCCCGGCCATCGGGTCACCGCGCGACGCTCTGCTCATGCTCGACGGGCTGCGCAACGCGCGGCGTGAGCAGGTGGTCGTGCTCCTTCTCGACGCACGTCACCGGCCCATCAAGCTCGAGACGGTCGCGGTCGGCACCATCAACGCGTCGCGGCTCCAGCCCCGCGACGTCTTCGGTCCGGCGCTGCGAAGCGACGCGGTTGCGGTCATCATCGGCCACAACCATCCGAGTGGCGACCCGGCGCCGAGCCGCGCGGATCGAGTGGTCACTGCCGCACTCCGCAGTGCCGGTTCGCTGCTCGGCGTGCCGGTGCTCGATCACCTGATCGTCGCCCGGCGGGGCCATCACTCGTTCAGAGAGACCGAGAGCTGGGACGAGGCGGCCTGAGCGTCAGCCGAACGCGTTCTCGCCGGTCAGCTCCTTGCCGATGATGAGCGTATGCACCTCCTCGGTGCCCTCGTAGGTCAGCACTGATTCGAGGTTGGCCATGTGCCGCGACACCGGGTACTCGAGGGTGATGCCGTTGGCCCCGAGAATCGTGCGTGCGCTGCGCGCGATGTCGAGCGCGGCGCGCACGTTGGCCCGCTTGGCGATCGAGACCTGCACCGGGTGCAGCCGGCCCTCGTCCTTGAGTGTCCCAAGGCGGTGGGCGAGCAGGCGGCCCTGAACGATCGAGGTCGCCATGTTGGCGAGCTTCTGCTGGGTCAGCTGCATCGCGCCGATCGGTTTGCCAAATGCGCGTCGGGTCTTGCTGTATTCGAGCGCCGACTCGAAGCAGGCCCGCGCGGCGCCCATCGCTCCCCAGCCGATTCCAAAGCGGGCCTCGTTCAGGCATGACAGGGGTCCGCGCATCCCGGTGACGCCGGGAAGGACGGCGCTCTCAGGGAGGCGCACCGAGTCGAACGACAGCTCCGAGGTCACCGACGCGCGGAGCGACAGCTTGTTGTGCACATCCGATGTGGTGAAGCCGCGCGTCCCTCGCTCGACCAGGAATCCGCGAACACCCGCGTCGGTCGTCGCCCACACCACCGCGATATCGGCCATCGAGCCGTTGGTGATCCACATCTTGGTGCCGTCCAGAATCCAGTCACCGCCGTCGCGCCGCGCGGACGTCCGCATCGACGAGGGATCCGAGCCTGCGTCGGGCTCGGTGAGACCGAAGCAACCGATAGCGCGTCCCGCAGCCATCTCAGGAAGCCAGCGAGCCTTCTGCTCCTCGCTGCCGAACTTCCAGATCGGGAACATGGCGAGCGAGCCCTGCACCGAGACAAACGAGCGCAACCCGCTGTCGCCGGCCTCGAGTTCCTCCGACGCGACCCCGTAGGCGATCGCCGATGTGCCGGCGCATCCGTAGCCTTGCAGGTGCATGCCCAGCAGGCCGAGGCCGGCGACCTCCGGGATCAGCTCGCGCGGGAAGGTGCCGGCCTCGAAGTGTTCGGGGATGACCGGCAGCGCGCGCTCGCGCACGAAGGCGCGCACGGTGTCGCGGATGAGTCGGTCGTCGTCGCCGAGGAGGTCGTCGACGGCGAAGAGATCGGACGGGGCCAGGGCGCGAGTTCGCGGAGCGCGCTCGGTGACGGCCATGCGCTCAGAGTACCCGGTTGACTACGCGGCGACCGTCATGCCGGCATCGACCAGCTGGCGGCGCAGCACCTCGCCATTCGCGAAGCCGACGTTGATGTCGGTCACCTGGCCCGACGAGTCCAGCACGATCGTGGTCGGGAGGGACATGACCCGGTAGCGACGCGCCAGCTCGGGCTCGACCGCGATGTCGATCTCGCGGATCGCAATGCCCGGGTCGATCCCGGCGGCGAGAGCGCGCAGCGCCGGCCGCTGCGCGGTGTGGCAGATCGTGCATGACTCGCCGGTGAAGTACAGGATCGACGGCAGCTCACCGCCGCGGCCGGCTGTCTCGACGACACTGCCGACAAGCTCGCGCTGACCGCCCTTCTGGAGGCGGAGCAGGAGCGCCACCCCGCCGATTGCGGCGATCGCGATCAGCGGTGCGAGCAGAAGGATCATCGCGCCGGTTGGCGTGAGAGGGGCAGCAGGCCGGCCCGCACCAGCTGGGCATACATGATGCAGCCGACGCAGATGTTGAATGCGAAGTTGAGGAACGCGAGCGCGGCCACGATCCATGCGAGCACCCAGGCAACCAGCAGGACGCCGGTGATGACGAACACGCTCGCCGCCGCAAGGAACACCCCGCCGAGCAGCTGCGCGAACCGATGCGGCGCCGGGTCCTCCTGGACGACCCGCGGCTTCACGATGCCCGCCGGCTTGAGCCAGCGCCGGTAGAGGAGGCGGGGCACGTTGAGTGACGGGGACGCCACCGCCGCCAGCATCATCACCGCGAGCACAGGCAGCACCCAGGCGATCGGCTGATACGCCAGGCCCACGACGTAGGCCACCACGATGACGCTCATCAGGATCGCCTGGTTGACCTTGAGAACGCTGCGGTCGAAGGGAACGACTGCCATGACCGTGAAATCATACCCCGTAGGTCAGGTATTACACGGGGCGCCCCACCGCGGGTGCGAAGTGCCAGAGTCGCGTCGCTCGGCCTCGAATTGATGGAGGTGTTCGTGACCCCGGAAGGATCCGCCCGGTTCGACCTCGGCGACGTCCGCGTCGGCGCCGCCTACGAGCTCGCTCGCGGCGATGAGCGCCATCGCATCGCGGAGCTGAAGCGATCCCGGCGAATTCACCTCAGCGACATGCTCGCTCTGGTCTTCGAGAACCGCGAGACGATCCGCTCCACCCTCGAGGAGGCGCTGCGCACCGAACGCATCGACGACCCGGATCGCGTCGCGGGCGAACTTGCCGCCTTCAATGCGGTCGTGCCCGAACCCGGCCAGGTCGCCGCGCTCCTTTTCCTCGAGGTGGCCGACCCGGCCGACCTCGCCGCCGCGGCGGCGCAACTCGAGGGCATCGAGCAGGCCGTGTTCATCGAGGTCGGTGGGACACGCGTCCGCGGTGTCGCGGAGGCGGTGTCACCGCCCGGCGAGAGCACCCCGGCC
Source organism: Candidatus Dormiibacterota bacterium (assembly GCA_003162415.1). Classification (GTDB taxonomy): domain Bacteria; phylum Chloroflexota; class Dormibacteria; order Aeolococcales; family Aeolococcaceae; genus Palsa-851. The sequence goes on along the minus strand of PMOL01000011.1, from coordinate 408,858 downwards.
CACTTCCTGCGCTTCAACCTCGAGCCGGATCAGCGCAATGCCATCGCCACCGGATCGGCGATTGTCGTCGGGACCGACCATCGCAATCTCACCATGCAGATCCAGCTCGACGAGGAACAGCGCGCGAGCGTCGCCGCAGACCTCTGAGTCCACCGGGCATCAGGTGCGGCTGAGCCTGCCCCGGAGCGCGACCTTCTGGTACACCTCGGCGGTCAGGGCAGCCGTGCGGGCCCACGTGTACCCGGACGCCCGGTCCACCCCGGCATGGCGCATGCGAGCAGCGCGGACCGGTTCGGCGAGTACCGATTCGATCGCGGCGGCGAGGACCTCGGGGTCCCCGGGAGGGACCAGGACCGCCACGTCGAGGGTCAGCCGGGGAAGGTTCCCGACTGCGGTGGCCACGAGCGGTGCCGCCGAAGCCATCGCCTCCAGCGCCGTCAACCCGAAGCCCTCGTGCGTCGACGGCAGGACCACCACCGCGGCCTGCCGGTACAGCGAGGCGAGATCGGTGTCGTCGACCTGCCCGCACAACACGATGCGCACATGCCTCCGCCACGCGTCGGCGGCCAGCCGATCGGCCTCGGGCCCGAGGGCGCCGACCAGCGCAAGGGGCGGCCCGCCGCCGGGCAGCTGCTCCATGGCTTCGAGCAGCGTATCGAGGCCCTTGCGCGGATCGCGCGAACGCAGGCTTCCCACCCAGAGCACGTAGGGCTCCTCGAGCCCGAGAGCTTCGGCGGTCCGGGCATCGCGCAGCTTCGGCCTGGACGAGAACACCGGCCCCACCCCGAGAGGCACCACGTGGATGCGTGCCGGGTCGAGACGGAGCGCGTCGATCGCATCCTGCCTGGTGGACTCGCTCACCGCGATAATCCCGGCACAGGCGCGGATGACCGGCGCCAGCAGCGCTCCGTAGAGCCGATGGGCGGAGTCCCCTCGCCACATCTCGACGTCGTGCAGGGTCACGACCTGACGGGAGGTTGGAAAGCCGACGACCGGTTCGCCGCCGAGCCCATGGACCAGGTGCGGGTGCCGGGTCATCGCGTCGGAGAGAACCTGCGGTTGGGCGCGGAGGAAGCGTGCGGGCCGTGCCTCGCTCCACGGGGGCGAGGTCGGGATCGAGGGCGTGACCTCGATGCCCGGCACGTCCCGCAGCGCCTCGATCATCTGGTTCGCATAGCGTCCGATCCCGCCGTCGCGACGCCCGTCCGCAAGACAGCTCGCCTCGAGCATGACGCGAAGCGGTCTCTGCATCGAGGCTTTGTAGCAGGCTCGGTCCCCGGCACCGCTGGCACAATGGGATTTGATGTCGAACTCGCGTTCCCCCATGCCGTTCACCGCTCTTGTCGGTCAGGAGGCGATGAAGACCGCGCTGGTCCTCAACGCCATCAACCCCGGTATCGGTGGTGTGCTCATCCGCGGGCAGCGGGGAACCGCCAAGTCGACAGCGGTGCGAGCGCTCGCCCGGCTCCTCCCCGAGATCGATGTCATCGTCGGGTGCCGCTACCGATGCGACCCGGAGGCGCCGGCGGCCTGGTGTGACGACTGCCGCGCCCGTGCCGATGCCGGGACGCCGATGGTCGTGGAACGCCGCCGGATGCGGGTCGTCGAGCTGCCCATTAATGCTTCCGAGGACCGCGTGGTCGGCACCATCGACACCGAGGCGGCGATCAAGTTCGGCGAACGTCGCTTCGAGCCCGGGCTCCTCGCCGACGCCAACCGCGGGATCCTCTACGTGGACGAGGTGAACCTGCTGGATGACCATATCGTCGACGTACTCCTCGACGCGGCGGCCATGGGCTGGAACGTCGTCGAACGCGAGGGCATCTCCTTCTCGCATCCGTCGCGATTCATCCTCGTCGGCACCATGAACCCGGAGGAGGGTGACCTCCGTCCCCAGCTCCTCGATCGATTCGGCCTCTGCGTCGACATCACCGGGCTCCGCGACCTCGATGAGCGGGTGCGGATCATGGAGCGCGACTCGCAGCGGAGCCACGACGGCGCCGGCCTCGACAGCCAGTTCCTCGACCGCGAGGACCACCTCAAGGCGGTCATCCAGGAGGCGCAGCATCTGCTCTCCCGCGTGCAGATCACGCCGACCATCGGGTGGTTCATCGCGCTCGTGTGCATCGACGCCGGCGCCCTCGGGCACCGCGCCGACATCGTGGTGAGCAGCGCGGCCCGGACGGTGCGGGCCTGGGACGAGGCGGAGAGGGTCGTGCGCGCGCGGCCCGCGGGAGCCGCTGTTGACGCCGACGAACGCCTCATCGTCACCACCGCCGACGCCACCACGGCTGCCGAGCTCGCTCTCGCGCACCGCAGGAGAAACCGGCAGGACGGGGTCTCCCAGCCGGCCGGCGCTGCCGCCGAGCGCGCCAAGGAGCGCTTCGAGGAGATCGCCCAGGAGGCCGAGGCGGCGGTGGTGTCCGAGCAGACCTCGGAGTCGGGCGACCAGCCACCGGACGACTCTGGAAGTGGTGAGGAGGGTGAGAGCCCCGGCCAGGTGCAGGGCAGCGAGCAGGCCACCCAGGCGGTGACCCGTCGAAGCGCGGAGCAGCTCTTCGAGGGCGAGATCTTCCCGGTGCGCAAGATCGCGCTGCCCCGCGATCGCCGGAGCCGGTCGACGACCGGCAAGCGAAGCTCCTCGAAGAGCAGCGACAAGCGCGGCCGCTACGTCCGCGCGACGCAGACCGAGAAGACCACCGACATCGCGTTCGACGCCACCATGCGAGCCGCGGCTCCACACCAGGTCCGCCGGCGTGCCGACCAGCCCGCGGACAGGGTGGGCCCGGCGCTCCACCTCGAGCGTCAGGACCTCCGCCAGAAGGTCCGCCACCGGCGCACCGGAACCTTGATCGTCTTCGTCGTCGACGCGAGCGCGTCGATGGATGCGGAGCAGCGGATGCAGGCCACCAAGGGCGCAGTGCTCTCCCTGCTCCGCGACGCATATCTCCGTCGCGACAAGGTGTCGCTCGTGGTCTTCTCCGGACGCGCGGCGAGGGTGGTGCTCCAACCGACGTCGTCCGTCGACCTCGCGGAACAACGACTCCAGCGGCTCACCGTGGGCGGGACGACACCGCTGACCCATGGGCTGGTCGCGGGGTTGCGCATCGTGCGCACCGAGCGCCTGCGTGACCCCAGCGTGTATCCGCTGATGGTGCTGATCAGCGATGGACGGGGCAATATCTCGCTCTTCGGCGAGGAACCGCTCGTCGAGGCGCAGCGCGTCGCCGAACAGCTCGGCGCCGACGGCGTGCACATGCTGGTCATCGACTCGGCGCGCGACCACACCACCAGACCGATGCCCCGTGTCGGGGTCCACAGCCGGCAGCCGCTCTTCGGAGGCTACGGATTCAATGCCTGCCGCGACCTTGCCGACCGCGCCGGGGGCGAATATCTCGGCCTCTACGATCTCTCCCAGGGGGCGATCGTCGAGGGCGTCGAGAAGACGCTTCGAGGTCGCATGGCACAATGAATCTGATGCAGACCGGTAGAAACGTGTTCCCCTTCACCGCGATCGTGGGACAGGACCTCATGAAACAGGCGCTGATTCTCAACGCGATCAATCCCGCCATCGGCGGCGTGCTGATTCGCGGAGAGAAGGGGACCGCGAAGTCAACGGCTGTCCGCTCGCTCACGAAACTGCTGCCGGGACTTGACGTCGTGGCCGACTGCCGCTACGGTTGCCCGCCCGATGATGCCGACCTGCAGTGCTCCGAATGCACCGTGCGTGTGGAGAGCGGCGAGGCCCTGCCGCGTGGGCGCCGCCGCATGCGGGTTGTGGAGTTGCCCATCAATGCGTCCGAGGATCGCGTCGTCGGTGCGATCGACATCGAGGCGGCCATCAAACGCGGCGAGAAGGAGTTCGAGCCGGGCGTGCTCGCCGAGGCCAACCGCAACATCCTCTACGTCGACGAGGTGAATCTCCTCGATGATCACATCGTCGATGTGCTCCTCGACGCCGCGGCGATGGGGCAGAACACCGTCGAGCGCGAGGGAGTCTCGGTGTCGCATCCGTCACGCTTCATCCTCGTCGGCACCATGAATCCGGAGGAAGGTGAGCTGCGTCCGCAGTTGCTCGACCGCTTCGGGTTGTGCGTCGACGTCGAAGGCATCCGCGACGTTCGTCAGCGCGTCGAGATCGTCGAGCGACGCGAGGCCTTCGAGGAGGATCCAACAGAGTTCGCCGCGCGTTTCGAGCCGGCCGAGCACGCGGAGGCGGATCGCATCGCCCACGCGATGTCGATGCTCTCCGATGTGGTGGTGGACCGCAACATCCTCGTGGCCATCGCCGCGCTCAGCATCGAGCTGGAGGTGGACGGGCACCGCGCCGACATCGTCATGCGCAAGGCGGCGCAGGCGCTAGCCGCGCATGAGGATCGCGCCGCTGTGGGACTCGACGACGTCGAGCACGTCGCACCGATGGTGCTCGCGCATCGGGTCAAGCCCGGACTCTCCGGGAGCCGCCGCGGGCTGAGCGACCTTGCGGAGATCCTGCGCACCGCGCACGACGGCAACGGCGCGCTCCAGGACTAGGCATCTCCGTGACGCATGCGTCTTGACCGGATCCGCAACTTCAGCATCATCGCGCACATCGATCATGGCAAGTCCACCCTTGCCGATCGGTTGCTCGAGGCGACCGGGACTGTGGCGATGCGGGATATGCAGGACCAGGTGCTCGACCAGCTCGACCTCGAGCGCGAGCGCGGCATCACCATCAAGGCGCAGGCGGTGCGGCTCGCGTACACCGCGACGGATGGCATCACCTACGAGCTGAACCTCATCGACACACCGGGACACGTCGACTTCGCGTATGAGGTGTCACGGTCATTGGCGGCGTGCGAGGGCGCGTTGCTGGTGGTCGATGCGACGCAGGGCGTCGAGGCTCAGACGCTCGCCAACGTGTACCAGGCGATCGACAATCACCTCGAGGTGGTCCCGGTCATCAACAAGATCGACCTTGCCAGTGCCGACGTGGAGCTGGTGCGCCGTGAGATCGAGGAGGTGATCGGCATCCCCGCGGATGACGCCATCCTCACCAGTGCGCGCCAGGGCATCGGTATCCACGATGTCCTCGAGGCGATCGTGAAACGCGTGCCGCCGCCCAAGGGTGACCGCGACGGCTCGTTGCGGGCGCTCATCTTCGACGCCAAGTACGACGCATACCGCGGGGTCGTCGTGTATGTGCGCATCGTCGACGGCCGCATCGCGAGCGGCATGCGCATCCGGATGATGAACAACGGGAGCGAGTTCGTCGTCGACGAGGTCGGCGTCTTCGCGCCGGCGATGACCCCGGTCGACGAGCTGCTCTGTGGTGAGGTCGGGTACTTCATCGCCTCGATCAAGAACGTTCGCGACAGCAAGGTCGGCGACACCGTGACCGACGCGGCCCATCCGACGACGCATCCGCTACCGGGATACCGGGCGGTCACGCCGATGGTCTATGCCGGCATCTTCCCCGTCGATTCGGACGACGTCACCGACCTCAAGGAGGCGCTGCAGCGCCTCAACCTCAACGACGCGTCGCTCGTCTTCGAACCGGAGTCGTCAGCCGCACTCGGGTTCGGCTTTCGCTGCGGGTTCCTGGGACTCCTGCACATGGAGATCGTCCAGGAGCGCCTCGAACGCGAGTTCAACCTGTCGCTGATCACCACCGCGCCGACCGTCGAATACCGTGTGCGCCTGCGCTCCGGCGAGGTGATGGCCATCGACAACCCGGAGATGCTGCCCGACGCCTCGATGGTCGATGCCATCGAGGAGCCGCGCACCAAGGCGACGATCATCGTGCCGAGCACATACGTCGGCGCGATCATGGAGTTGTGCCAGGAGCGCCGGGGCGAGTTCCAGCACATGGATTACCAGCCCGGCGACCGGGTCGCGCTCACCTACGACCTCCCGCTCGGCGAGATCATCCACGACTTCTACGATCAGCTCAAATCCCGCAGCCGCGGCTACGCATCGCTCGACTACGAGATCACCGGGTTCCGCGCCGAGAACCTGGTGAAGCTCGACATCCTGGTCGGAGGGCAGCGTGTCGACGCGCTGAGCATGATCGTCCACCGCGACCGCGCCAACGCGCACGGCCGCAAGCTGGCCGAGCGTCTCCGCAAGCTCATCCCTCGTCAGCTGTTCGAGGTGCCCATACAGGCAGCGATCGGTGGCAAGATCGTCGCCCGTGAGACCGTGTCAGCGATGCGCAAGGATGTCCTTGCCAAGTGCTACGGCGGGGACATCACGCGGAAGCGCAAGCTGCTCGAGAAGCAGCGCGAGGGCAAGCGCCGCATGAAACGGGTGGGAAACGTGGAAATTCCGCAGGAGGCATTCATGGCCGTGCTCAAGATGGACGAACAGTAGGTGGACGCCTGATGCCACGGCCCAACCCGCCCCGCAAGCGCCCGCGCCGGCGGCCCGATTCCGTTGACCGGGCTGCTCGCGCCGAGGTCTCGCTGGCCAGGCAGACCGCTCAGGTCAAGGGGAAGAACGGCTCCTCGGATGGCAAGCAGTCCAGCGCGAAGCCGGCGGCCACCAAGGCGCGTCCGGCGCTCAAGGGTGCGGCGGCGCGCGCCGAGCGTCTCAAGGAACCCTACGTTCCGTGGGCGAAACGCTCCTACGCGATCCTGATGCTGCTGATCGCCGCCGGCGAGCTCATCATCGGCTCGCTCGCGTACTTCACGGTCACCGGAGCCAAGCCGAGCTTCGGGATCTTTCTGCTCGGCATCAATGCGGACAGCCTCGGACCGCTGATTGCGGTTGCAGCCGCCCTGGTCGGTGCCCAGGCGGCACGATACATTGCCAAGGAGTCGCGTCCACTGCGCTTCATGGAGTCGGCGATGGCCGGCATCACCCAATATTTCATCTGGTTCGTGCTCTTCATCGGGCTCCTGTACCTGTTCGGGCTGGGGGGAAACGCATCAACGTCGAAGAGCCTCACGATCAACGAGCCGATCGAGATCGCAGGTCTGGCCTTCATCGACATCGTCAGCTTCGTGGCCGCGTATTTCATCTATCCGCCGCTCTACAAGCGCATGCGCCTCAAGCCGCCGCCACCGCGCACGCCGCGGCAACCGAAGGGCGAGAAAGCGACGCAAGGCGCGAAATCGATCGTCGACAAGATGGACGATGCGCAGTCACGCAGTCAGCAGGCGAAAGACACGACCCCATGACCGCCGCATTCGCCGACGTTGGCTCGCTCTACCTGCACATCCCGTTCTGCGAGCGGAAGTGCGAGTACTGCGACTTCACGAGCGTCGCGGGTGCCACCGGGTCGACGGCTTACATGGACGCGCTCAACGCCGAGGTCCGCCACCTGGGCGAACGCCTCGGCCGTCTGTCGCTCGACACCGTGTTCATCGGCGGCGGGACGCCATCACTGGTCGAGCCCGAACTGCTCGCCGGTCTGGTGGCGACGGTGCGCGACACGTTCTCCGTCGAGCCCGGCGCCGAGGTGACCATGGAGGCGAACCCGTCGAGCATCACCGCCGCCCGGGCACGGGTCTGGAAAGCGGCCGGTGTCAACCGGATCAGCATCGGGGTGCAGAGCCTTGAGGCCGACGCCCTGCGCTTTCTCGGACGGGTGCACGACGCCGGTCGTGCGCTGGCCGCCATCGCCGAGGTTCGCGACGCCGGGTTCACCTCGATCAACTGCGATCTCATCTATGCGGTGCCCGGCCTCGGTGACACGCGCTGGCGGCGGACCCTCGAGCGGGTGGTGGCGGCAGGACCGACTCACATCTCGTGCTACGAGCTGACCGTCGAGCCTGGAACGCCGCTGCACACTCGCGTCCGGCGCGGGCTGGTGACACCGGTCGAGGGAGCGCGCGCCATGCGCCAGCATCGAATCGCTGTGGAAGTGCTCGGCGGCGCGGGCTACGCCCAGTACGAGGTCAGCAACTTCGCCGTCGCCGGCGAGGAGTGCCGCCACAACCTCGTGTACTGGCACAACGGCTACTACGCAGCAGCCGGCGTCGGTGCCCACGGCCACCTCCCGGCGGCCGCCGCCGCCGCGATCGGGCTCGAGGTCGAAACCGGTGCCGTCTCGGTGCGCCACTGGCATGGTCGCGGGGTCGCCGCTTACGGACGTGCCGTGCGGGCCGGGGAATTCCCCATCAGCGGCTCAGAGCCTGTGGGTCCCGGGATGCGTGAGCAGGAGCGGGTGATGCTCGGACTCCGTCTTCGCGAGGGTGTCCGCCTCGGCGGATCCAGCCTCGATGAGGCCCGTTCGCTGGAGGGGCTGGGGCTCCTCGCGGTCGACGGCGACCGCGTCCGCGCGACCGAACGAGGCGAGGCATTGCTCAACCAGGTCACGCTCCGGTTGGTGGGCGATCGGGCTGCCTAGCTGGTACGCTTAGCACTCAACCCTGACGAGTGCTAACTCGCCGGCGACCCGCCGAGGCCGCACCGTCGCATCTGGCCAGACGTGCAACATCCAGTCCCTCTCGATCAGCGCAAGCAACAGATCCTCAAGGCCGTCGTCGCGGACTACACCCGCACGGGGGTCCCGGTCGGATCGGCGTCGCTTGCCGTCCACCTGGCCACCTGGTCGTCGGCGACCATCCGCAACGAGCTGGCGACGCTCAGCGAGGTCGGCTACCTCATCCAGCCGCACACCTCCGCGGGCCGGATGCCCTCCGACCTCGGCTACCGGTACTACGTCGACTTCCTCATGGATGAGGAGGACGTCCCCCCGGCGGTACGCCGTCAGGTGGACCCGTTCTTCGCCGTGTTGCCGACCGGCATCGAGGACATCCTCGAGATCGCCGCGACCGCGCTGGCGCATGCCGCCGACGCTGTGAGCCTGGTCACCGCGCCGCGTGCCCTCGGTGTTCGGGTGAAGCACCTCGACCTCGTCAAGCTCAGCGACCTTCAGGCGCTCCTCGTCCTCGTGCTCGAGGGCAACCTGGTCCGCCAGCAGGCGCTCAACCTCACCGCTCCGACCGACCAGGGGGTGCTCAGCGCGATCGCCACCGGTCTCAACGCCGCCGTCGTCGGTCTCAATGCCGCAGGGATGTCGAGGCTGCCCGAGGTAGTGGGGCTGCACGCCGCGCTCGAGCGCGATCTCCTGACCCAGATCATCGCCTTCATGACCGTGTGCGACGCCCAGCAGGACACGCTCATCCTCCATGACGGGGTGCGCAACCTCCTGCACCAGCCCGAGTTCGGCGACGTCGAGCTGCTCCAGCAGGTCATCGAGGTGGTGGAGGAGGAGCGAATGCTCGCCGCGCTGATCAGCGCCGCCGATCTCGATCACGGCATCCAGATCATGATCGGGCGCGAGAGCGGAATGGCCGAGCTGTCCCGGTGCTCCCTGGTCCTCACCACCTACCGCGCGGGTGCGGAGCGGCGCGGCACCATCGGCGTCCTCGGGTCGACGCGCATGGCCTACGCACAGGTCGGACCCCGGGTTCGCTACGTCGCTCAGCGGGTCGGTCGCGCCGTCGGGCGTGCTTTGAGCTGAGCGTGGGCATAGTGATCGGATGACCATGGACGAACACGACATCACGGATTCGCGCCCCGATGCGGAGCCCGAGCCCGACGGCACCGCCACCGAGGAGCCGGACCCGCGTGACGCTCGCTACCTTCGCCTCGCCGCGGATTTCGAGAACTTCAAGCGGCGCAAGGGTCAGGAGCTGACCGACGCGCGGCGATACGAGAGCGAGGACGCGGCGCGCGCACTGCTACCCGTGCTCGACAATCTTCGCCGTGCAGTTGAGCACGCTGGGGAAGCCGGCGCGGAGGAATTCTTCGTGAGCGGTCTGCAGCTCGTCGTCCGCGAATTCGAGGCTGCCCTCCAGCGCATCGGCGTGGTTCCCGTGCCGGCGATCGGCGAGCCCTTCGACCCGGCGATCCACGAAGCCATCGCAGCCGAGGAGGCGGACGACGTCACCGAGGACACGGTGATCGACGAGCTGGTGCCCGGCTATCGGCTCCACGACCGCCTGCTCCGGCCGGCGATCGTGCGCGTGGCGCGGCCGCGTCAGACCTCCTCGGCAAGCTGAGCGATGGCGACCGTCAAGCGCGATTACTACGAGGTCCTGGGCGTCCAGCGTGACTGCACCGGCGACCAGCTGAAGGTCGCGTACCGCAAGCTGGCCATGCAGTTCCATCCGGACCGCAACAACGGCGACAAGGGCGCGGAGGAGCGGTTCAAGGAGGTCGGCGAGGCGTACTCAGTGCTGAGCGATCCCCAGAAGCGTCAGCGCTACGACGCCTTCGGTCACGTCGCGGACGGCGCGCAGCCCGACTTCGGCAACTTCTCCTTCGACTCGGCCTTCGACCTCTTCGACATGTTCTTCGGCGGTGGCGGACGCCGCCGCACGCATAGCGGCCCGCAACGCGGCGACGACCTGCGCATGAACATCGAGATCACCTTTGAGGAGGCGGTGTTCGGTGCCAAGCGGACTGTCGAGGTGCCGCGGGCGACCCTGTGCACCGAGTGCAACGGCTCGGGCGCCAAGCCGGGCACCAGCCCGGTTCAGTGCGCGACCTGCTCGGGAAGCGGGCAGGTGCGCCGAACCATGCAGTCGATCTTCGGACAGGTTGCGAGCGTCACACCCTGCCCCACGTGTCATGGCGAAGGTCAGGTGATCCAGGAGCCTTGCACCGTCTGCCGCGGCCAGGGACGCATCCAGGGACGGCACACTGTCGAGGTCACCATCCCCGCGGGGGTCGACGACGACGTGAACCTGCGCCTCACCGGCGAAGGTGAGCCCGGCCCGCGAGGCGGCCCCGCCGGTGACCTCTACCTCGGCTTCCGCGTCAAGCCGCATCCGAACCTCGTGCGGCGCGGCCAGGACCTGCTCTACGAGCTCCCGATCACCGTGACTCAGGCCGTGCTCGGCGACACCATCACGATCGACAACGTGGATGGCGAGCATCCCGTCGAGGTGCCGCCGGGGACGCAACCCGGGCGCCAGATCAAGATGCACGGGCTCGGTGTTCCACACGTCCGCACCGGCCGGCGCGGCGACCTCATCTGCGTCGTGCGGGTGGTGGTGCCGAGCCATCTGTCCCACCAGGAGCGCACGCTGTACGAGCAGCTCGGCGGCCGTGGGGGCAAGCCGGCCGAGGTGAAGAAAGGCTTCTTCGACTCGCTTCGCGAGGCGTTTCGAGGCTGAGGCTGGTCGCCGCCCCTAACCGGGAGGCCAGGTCATCGGGCGCCCACCGAGCAGATGGATGTGCAGGTGGTCGACCGTCTGACCGCCCGCCTTGCCGGTGTTGACGACCAGGCGGAATCCGGTCTCATCGATCCCCTCGTCTTCGGCGATCGCCTGGGCCACGTGGAGCATGCGTCCCCACAGGCCGTCCTGAGACGGTGTCAGCTCGGCAACCGATTCGATGTGCTCGCGGGGGAGGATGAGAACGTGGACCGGCGCCTGCGGGTTCACGTCGCGAATCGCCAGCACCTCGTCGTCCTCGCGCACGAATGTCGCCGGAAGCTCGTGGGCCGCAATGCCGCAGAAGATGCAATCGTTCATGAACGCAGCAGGGTACCGCGCAGGCGGTCGCCCTCGACGGCATCGGCTCGAACGGGGGCGAGCGCTCCCTGACGGATGCCCGCGCTGCCTTCCACGATGACCTCGTGATAGCCGGCGGTGAGGCCGTGCGCGGTGTCCCGGTCAACTGCGTCCCAGGCGACCTCGTGGACGAGACCGCACGCGCGGGCGAGCGACCGTGCACCGGTGCGCCGGGTGGCGCGGCGCACCTCCGCGCTGCGCCGCCGGGCTGACGCATCGTCAACCCGCCCGTCGATCGCGGTCGCCGGGGTTCCGGGGCGCGGCGACCAGCGAAAGACGTGGCCCTGGAGGAATCCCACCTCATCGACCAACGACAGCGTGCCGGCGTGGTCGTCCTCGGTCTCCCCGGGGAATCCCACCATGATGTCGGTGGTGAATTCCGTCGCCGGGTTCTCGTCGCGCAGTGCGCGCACGACGCGCAGGTACCGCGCGCGTCGATAGCCGCGATGCATCGCGCGCAGCACGTGATCGCTTCCGCTCTGGAGCGGCATGTGCCAGTGCGAGCAGAGCCTCGGGTGCGCGTTGAGCGCGATCAGCGCGTCGGTGACGTCGTTCGCGTTGACGCTGCTGAGCCGGAGGCGCGCGCCGTCCCCGCATGCATTGAGAAGCGACCCGACCAGCGTCGCCAGGTTGGTCCCGATGTCGCGTCCGTACGACCCGAGGTCGACGCCGCACAGCACGATCTCCCCATGACCCGCTCCGATTGCCGCGCGAACCCGCTCGTGCACCTCGGCTGCGGGAACGCTCGTCGAGACGCCCCGCGCCTGCCAGACGATGCAGTATGTGCAGCGATGGTTGCAGCCGTCCTGCACCTTGATGAACGCGCGCGAGCGCATCGCCGGCGTTTTGCGTGGCGGGCCCAGGCTGCGCGCCATGGCGAGAACGTGGTCGGCGATGCCGGCCTTGTCGGGATTGGCGAAGATCGAGTCGACGGTGGTGTACGCACCGGGGTTCGCATCGACACTGCAGCCGGTGAGCACGAGGTGTGCGCCGGGGTCGAGCCTGCGCAGGCGGCGGATGCGCTGCCGCGTGGTCGCATCCGCCTGCGCGGTGACCGTGCAGGAGTTGAGCACGCGTACATCTGCGGCGTCGGTCTCGGGGACCACGTCGCATCCGCCGGCGGCAAGCCGGCCCGCAAGGTCGGCCATCTCGGCGAAGTTGACCTTGCATCCGAGGACGGTGAGCGCAACCCGCAGCGGGCGATCCAGCGGCGCGGTCATGCCGGTCGCGGCGCGGCCGCTGCGTCGAGGTCACCGGCGCCGGCGAGGAGCAGCGCTGTCGCGACTGCGCCGGCAAGACGGCTGGGCAGCGTGCGCGCACCGAGGTGGACGTTGGTCGCTGCGGAGTCGGCGAGGGCGCGGAGGTCGTCGGCGTCGAGGCCTCCCTCAGGGCCGATGACCAAGCCGACGTCCGCGGGCGGCCGCGGCACCGCGCTCATGATCGGTACCGCGTCCTGGCTGATGACGCAGGCCAGGATGCGGGTACCCGGAGGGAGCCCGGCGAGCGCTTCGCGCAGCGGGAGGATCGAGTGCACCCCGGGCGGCGCGGCGCGGCCGGCCAGCTGAGCTGACTCTCGCGCGATCGATCGCCAGCGTTCGAGGCGGTGGATGACCCGCGATGCGTCGGGGCGCGATACGGACCGGTGGGTAAGCACCGGGCGAATGGTCGCCGCACCCGCCTCGGTCAGCGCCTCGACGGTCGCGTCCATCGCCTGCGCCGGCACCGCCTGGAGCACGTGCACCGCGAGCCGGGGTTCGCCATCGACAGCCCGGCTCCAGACGATCGCCCCGCTGACGCGCGACGGCGTCACCTCGTCGAGCTGCAACCCGTGCTCCACCCTGCCGTCCTCGACGATCACGATGGTCTCGCCGACGACCGCTCGAAGCGCGCGCGAAAGATGGTTTGCGTCGGTGCCGGTGAGCGTGACGCGACCGCCGGCAACCTGGTCGGGTTCGACGAAGAATCGAGGCACGGCAGCCTGCATGGTGCGGCACCCGCCTCCCGCTATGGTGGTCGTGTGGGTCCCACACACCTCACCGCACGAACAGCGGATGGCATCGCGCTGTCGGTGGTCGTCGATGGCGACGGTGAGCCGCTGCTGCTCATCCCCGGGCTCGGCGCGGGCCGCTCGGCGTTCATCCCGATCCTTCCCGACCTGGCGCGGGCGCACCGCGTCATCACCTTCGACCCACGCGGTATCGGCGAGTCGGAAGGGGTGGGCAACACCACGTTGACGGCGATGGCCGGCGACGTGGTGGCTGTGCTCGACGCCGTTGACGTTGCCGCCGCGGCGGTGTTCGGCGCCTCGATGGGCGGCCTGGTCGCGCAGCATCTGGTCGTCGATCATCCGGCGCGCGTTGCCGACCTCATCCTGGCGGCAACATCGCCGGGCGGCGACGCCGGAGTTGACCCGAGGCCCGAGGACCAGGCGGCACTGCTGGGGAAGGGGGCCAGGACGCCGGAGGAGGCGTACCGGATGGCCTGCACCGTCCTGTACTCACCGCAGTTTCAGCGCGCCCGCCCCGAGTTCGTCGAGGCGCAGGTGCGCGAGCGGGCGCTGCACCCGGTGCGGCCGCGCGTGTTCTCCGCCCAGTTCAACGCGATGTGGCAGCCCGATGACTCGTTCAGGCGGCTGGCGTCGGTGACGGTCCCAACGCTGATCCTGCACGGCACCGACGACGTGGTCATCCCATTCGAGAACGCGCGAATCCTCGCGCGCCAGATTCCCGGGGCGCAGCTCCGGCCGTTCGAAGGCTGCGGCCACCTCTTCTTTCACGAGCGTCCAGCCGAGACCGCTCGTGTCGTGACCGAGCACCTGCGCCGTGACGGATCGGGTGCCGCTCAGACCTCGTCGGAGGGGGATTCGTCGTCATCGTCGCCGAGGGAGTCTTCCGCCACCGGCTCCTGATGTCCGTTTCCGTTATGCCCGTTTCCGTTGGTGTGCTCGGCGACCGCCGCGCGGACCGGGACCAGCTGGGCAGGAGCGGTGGCGGTGGCGGTGGTCTCGCGAATGACCGTCACCTTGATGACCCCGGGGTACTGCATCTCGGACTCGATCTCGCGTGCGATCTCGCTGCTCAGGGGCGGCATGTCGGTGTCCTTCACCTGTGACGCCTTGACGAAGACGCGGAGCTCTCGCCCGGCCTGAAGCGGAAACGCACGGTCGACCCCGCCGTGGCGCTGCGCGATCGTCTGCAGCTGCTCGAGGCGGAGCAGATAGGTGGCCAGTGTGTCCCGTCGCGCGCCGGGCCGTGAGGCCGAGATCGCATCGGCGCAGATCGTCAGCATCGCCAGGTCGGTGGACGGCTCCTCATCGAAGTGATGGGCCTTGACCGCATGGACGATCCCGGCGTCGACGCCCAGGACTCGAAGCAACTCGCCGCCGATGATGGCGTGCACCCCTTCGACGTCGTGGTCGACGGCCTTGCCGATGTCGTGGAGCATGCCGGCCTCCCGGGCGAGGTCCTGCGGCAGCCCCATCTCGGCGGCCAGGACGCCGCAGAGATGCCCGGTCTCCTCACAGTGGAGGAGCGCGTTCTGCCCGTACGAGAAGCGGTGGTGCAGTGTGCCGACCAGCTCGGCGAGCTCGGGACGGCCCTCGATCTGCATCTGCCAGAGCGCGCGCTCGCCGATCTCGACCACGCGGCGCTGGGTGGTGCGTCGTGCCCGCTGAATGAGCGGCGGTACCTCGGTTGCCTGGATGCGGCGATCGACCACCTCGAGGGCAGCCTGACGTGCAATCTCACGGCCGATCGGGTCCACGGTCCTGAGCGTCGCCTGCTGCTTCTCGTTATCGATGCCGAGCTCCGCACCGGTCTGCTCCGCGATCACCGCCAGCGCCGAGAGCACGCGCTCCCGGGCATGGTCGTCGAGCCCCTCGAGCGAGAGTGGCGACATCCGCGGCGCGCTGTCCACATTGGACGCGTCCTGACGCTCGACGGCCTGCACGATCAGGTCGTTGGCGCTCGTCTCGACGCGATCACCGACGATCTCCGCCACGGTCGCCTCGACCAGCGCTGCGCGCTCGGCGACGAGCTCCGACTGAACGCGCTCCAGCACCAGCACGGCGGCTGCGTCGCGGTCGAGCGCCGCCTTGGCACGGAGGGTCTCCTCGATCTGGGCCCCCTGCTCGGCAACGCGCGCGCGCCGTTCCTCGATCTCGTCCCGGCGCTTGCGATATGCGAATCGCCGGTCGTCGAAGATCTCGCGGCGCTCGCGGAGGTGCTTGTGGCGCTCGGCGATGACCGCTTCGCGACCCTCGACCGCGGCGAGGCGTTCCTTGACCTCCTCCATCGCCGCTTCGTGCGAGTGCAATGCGGAGGTACGCGCCTCGGCAACCAGTGCCCCCGCGTACTGGCTGGCGTCGGCAAGGCTCTGGCTGACCAGGGGCGCCGGTGAGGTGTCCTGGCCCCCGCGCCGTGCGTTCACAAGCACGCCGGCTCCGACGGCGGCCAGAACCACGGCTATGACGATCAGGACGGCTGCGATGATCATGAGTGGAGAGGTGTCAGGGGACGGTCAGGCGCTGACCGCCAGGTCGAATGGGTCACTTACCTCGGCGATGAGCCGCTGGGCGAAGAGGTTGGCAGCGGGCGGCAGGGTGCGTCGCCGATCCCAGCAGAGGGCCATGGTACGCGCGATCGGTGGATCGCGAAGCGGGATCACCGCCACCCTGGTGCTCGGCACCGGAAGCGGCATCGGCATCAGCGTCGTCCCCAGACCGGCCTCGACCAGGCCCTGGACGATCGTGAAGTCGTCGCCCTCGTAGGCGACGTGGGTGGTCAGCCCCTGGGCCGCGAAGGCGGCGTCGATGACCCGCCGGAGCCCGCTCCGGGATCGGGGCAGGATCAATGGCTCGCCGGCCACATCCTCGAGCGTGCAGGAGCTGCGGCCGACCAGACGGTGGTTGACCGGGACCACCACGGCGACGCGCTCGCGGAAGAGGGGATGGATCTCGAGATCGACCACGCCGGTCGGCGGGGGGCCCAGGATGCCGAGGTCGTAGTCACCCCCGAGGACGCCGCTCATGACCTCGGCCGTGGTGCCCTCCTCAAGGGTGAAGCGGACCGCCGGGTAGCTCTCGAGGAAACGGGCGAGGCGCTCCGGAAGCCAGCGAGCCCCGACCGTGTGCAGAAAGGCGACGCAGACCCGGCCGCTCTCGGCGGCGACGGCCCCTTCGGCCTCGGCGATGGCGTCGCGAAGGTCGTCGAGGATGCGTTCGGCACGCCCCACCAGCCGCCGTCCGGCCTGGGTGAGACGGATGTTCCGGCCGATACGCTCGAAGAGCAGGACCCCGACTTCCTGCTCCAGCCGGGCAACTTTCCGGGAGACGGTTGATTGATCAGCTTGCAGCGCTTCGGCCGCCCGGCTGAGATGTTCGACTTTGGCGACCTCGACAAAAGTGCGTAGAAGATCGGCATTGATGCGGTCCATGCATCAATCTCACCCTAAATGTGCTGTTGATGTCAATGACCCCAGCGGGTAGGCTAGACAACGTGATAAGAGAACCCGAGGTACTGGAGCGTAGTCAGGTAGTCGACCCGGGGCTTCTCATCGAGAGCGCCACTGAAGAAGTGCACGCCGCNNATCGAGCTTTGCGAGGAAACGCACCTCCAGGGCATCAAAGAGGTTCCGCCGGACGTTGCCGAGCGGGCACAGAAGGTGTTCATCTTCGCTCGCGGCGCGGTCCGCAAGACGGGCGACGTCGATGCGCTCTCCACGGTGGAAACGGCCCTCGCCCGCCGCCAGGTCAAGATCACCGAGGTCATGGACATCCTCTGGACGATCCAGGAGGTCGTGTTCGACCTGATGCTCCCGTGGCGCACCCAGCTCCCCGAGGACGTCGAGCCGGAAGGCGACGAAGCGTCTTTGGTCGGCTTCTGGAGAGAGTTCCGCCTGCATCCGTAAGCGACGGCGGCGCTGGGCCGGCCTCGCACTTGCGGCGACGGCGTCGCCTCGCGTGGTGACTCATTACCTACAGATGGGCGCTGACTGCACAATTCGCTGATGTCTACGCGCGTGGCTGTGGATCGGATGGTGGTCACGGGCCACCGCATCGATGTTCCGCTTGATTGGAATGAGCCGTCGGGGCCGACGATCAGCGTGCATGCTCGCGAGGTTGTCGCGGCTGAACACGCGGATGACGCGAAGCGTCCGGCCATTGTGTGGTTTCAGGGTGGTCCCGGCCACGAGGTGGCGTTTCCGGAACAGCGTGGGAGCTGGCTCGCACAGCTGTTGACGCGTTACCGGGTGCTGTTGCTCGACCAGCGTGGCACGGGTTTGAGCACACCCGTCGAGGCACGTTCGCTGCCGTTGTCCGACCCGGTGGCGTTGGGTGACTATCTGCGCAACTTCCGTCAGGACTCGATCGTGCGCGACGCCGATCGCCTGCGCGCAACGCTGTATGGAGAGGACACCGACTGGTACCTCTTCGGACAGAGCTTCGGCGGCTTCTGCTCGCTGACGTATCTGTCGTACCTGCCCGAACACCTGCGTGGCGTGATCATCACCGGTGGATTCGCGCCCGTCCTGCATGAGAGCGAGGAGATCTGCACAAGGCTGTTCAATCATGTGGCCACGCGTAATGCGGAGTACTACGCGCGGTTTCCCGGCGACGCCGAACGCGTGCGCCGCATCATCGACCATCTCGAAACCACCAGCGACGTCGACGGCCGCGGACAGCGACTCTCCGCACGACGGTTCCTCATGCTTGGTGGCTATCTCGGCCATCAGCATGGCGCGGCGGAGCTGCACGGAATCATCGAGCGGGCGGACAACGACCTCGAACAGCTGCACGTGCTGAGCGGACGGATCCATGAGGAGATCGCTGGGGTGATGTCGCCTGCGAATCCCATCTATACGGTGCTGCACGAGGCGGCATACTCCAATGGTCCCGCAACGCGATGGGCTGCGGAGCGCGCGCGGCTCGCCGATCCGCGTTTCGCGCTCGATGCGCAACCGGCGCCATATTTCACCGGAGAGGCGGTGTTCCCGTGGATGCTGGAGGAGCTCGGTGCGCTCCAGCCGCTTCGAGAGGTGGCCGACGTGCTCGCGACCTACGAGGGCTGGGCACCGCTCTATGACATTCCTCGGTTGCGTGCGAATACGGTCCCGGTTGTCGGCACGGTGTACTGGGACGACGAATACGTGGAGCGCACCATGGCGCTTGAAACGGTGTCGCTGCTTGGCAACTGTCAACCCTGGATCACCAACGAGTACGAGCACGGTGCGTATCGCGTCGACCCTTCGCACGTGGCCGATCGCTTGTTCTCGCTGCTGGACGATTTGACAGCGCGACGGTAGTTGCGGGTGCGGTTAGCGAACATATGTTTGCTATAATATGCCAATGCAAAACGTCAGCGCTGTCGAACTTCACGAGCGCATCGGCGTGCTTGCAGCGCGAATCAACGCAGCGACGGCGGAACTCGTACAGCTGAGCGCAGACCTCGATACCGACGTCTCGTGGGCGGAAATTGGCGTGCGATCGTGCGCGCATTGGCTGTCGATCAACATCGGGTGCGACGTCTGGATTGGTGAGATGGTGCGTGCGGGCCACGCACTCGATGAGCTCCCGGTGCTCAGAGCCGCATTCGCCGACGGCCGGTTGTCCTTTGACAAGATCCGTCCCGTCACCAAGGTCGCGACCCCAGACGATGACGAGATGTGGTGCCTGGTGGCACTGCACGCGTCCGGCGCTCAGCTCGCGCGCATCTGTCGAAGGGTCAAGCAGGCGCTCGATGCGGATGACCCTCGTCGGGCCGGCGACGCTCTGCTCAACCGCGGCGTCCGGACTTGGTGGCGTGACGACGGGATGCTCCAGTTGATGGCTGTGCTTCCCCACGAAGACGGTGCCGTGGTCGTGGCTGCGCTCGAGGCGGCGGCACACCTGGTCGCTGCTGAACAACGACACGTCCCCTCTCCGGATCAACCGGAGCTCGCCGCCGAGCACCGCACGCATCCAATGCTGCGCGCAGACGCGCTGGTTCGCGTATGCGAGCGGTGGGTCGCGGCGGACGCAACCGTCCCGGTCGTCGCGCCCACGACTCAGGTCGTCGTCCACGTCGACGCTGACGCGTTGAGTGGCGAGTTCACCGGTGGGCGGTCGCACATCGAGAACGGTCCGTGGCTCTCGCCTGGCGCAGCGCGGCGGCTCAGTTGTGACGCGGACGTCGTCACAGTGACCGAGCGCGATGGGCTGCCAATCGACGTTGGGCGCGTGCGCCGGCTGATCACGCCGCGCCTTCGTCTGGCGATGCAGAGCCGCGATGGCGGCTGCCGGTACCCGGGGTGTTCAGTTCCGGCGCCACGCACCGACAGAAATCACATCATTCACTGGTACGACCATGGTCGTACCGATCTGCGCAATCTCATCTCGCTCTGCCGATTTCATCACCGCCGTCAGCACGAAGGTCGATTTCTGGTAAAGCGTGAACCGTCGGGCGGATTCACCTTCACCGACGCGAAGGAGAGACCACTCGTGAACGTGGAACCGCAGCCGGCGGTTGGTAGCCTCGACATGTCCGGATGGACTGATCCCGAACGGGCACGCGCACGCGATGGCGGGGCGCCGTACGGCCGGGAGTATGCCGTGTCTGCGCTGGCGGACGCCTGTGTCTTCGTGCGCGCCGCCGGCGCGTCGGCACGAGCGGGTCCGGCGTAAGCCTCGCTGCCGCGCGGCGGTCCTAAGAGAAGTCCTTGAGGCGTCCCCACAACTCTGGGAGCGGTGCGGTGAGCGTACAAAATGTCACCGGTGCGCCCTGCTCCAGATTGACAACCTGGTATGGCACGACGAGATGCGCAACCATCCGCGCTGACGTGCACATCCAGGCGACGTCGGACGGTGCATAGCCGACCATGAGTGCGTCGGTTGCATCGAGATTCTTCGGAAGCCAGTACCAGTCGCTCAGCTGAGGACTGAAGCTGGCCGGAAGCAGTTTCGAGTCGCCGAAGATCTGGAGCGCACCGGCGACGCCGTAGTCGGACGAGACGATGACCGTCGCAGCGCGCTGCGACGAGGACAGCGCCCCATAGATTGCCGTCATCTGGTTGGTGATCTGGGGCCAGCCGACAGTGGAAGCGAGGTCGGTATCCAGGGTGTCGAGGCCGGTCGTGTGGAACTGATCCGCTGGCGTCAGTGGGATGGTGATCTTCGCGAGGCTGACCAGTCCGACCAGGCTCGCCACCACAACCGCGACTGCCAGCCCTGACCGAAGCCGTGGACGTTTGACGTTCGAAAGCGCGATGAGACCGGCGGCCATGACGATCGGGATGGTCGGCCCGGGGTAGTAGTACTTCCCGACCAGGAGGTAGACGACCATGGGAGTCGCGCACGCGATCCCGATCGGGCGGATGCGCGGGTTGCGGAAGAGTGAGATGAAGCCGGCGATCCAGAGCGGTGTGAGCAGGAAGAGAAGGACCAGGAAAAAGACAATGAAGTCAGCAACGCCACCACCGGACTGGATCGCTCCCGTGTGATTCGAGATGTATACGAGCGTGGGGAAGCCGTTGGCGATCTGCCAGACCACGTTCGGTATCCAGATGAGGAGCATGAGTGCTGCCCCAATCCACGGATACCTCGTCCTCAGATCCTTGCGGAGTGACGGCGTGAGAAGGACCGCAAGTCCGATGCCGGCGATGAGCGGGAGGATGAGGTACTTGATCTCGAGGCCGATGCCGAGGGTGATGCCGAGCAGGATCCAGGTGCGAGGCTTCCGATCGATGACGATCGAGAGGAACCAGTAGAGCGAGAGCATCCACGCAACCTGGTCGAAGACCACGGTCTGGAAGAGATACGTGCCGAGGATGAGCGGCTCGGTGACCCCCGCGAGCATCGCGAGCGTCTGGAAACCCAGCGACCCACCGAGCTTGCGAACGTAGGCGCCGCAGAGGATGACGTTGACGCCTCCGAGGAGTGCCGGGATCAGTCGCAGTGTCCAGGGCGTGATCCCGAGGACCGTAGTCTCAAGCCTGCCGACCAGGGGGACGATCGGCGGGTAATCGACATACCCGAGGGCCGGGTGGCGGCCGCTCGCCAGGTAGTAGAGCTCGTCGATGTGAAACCCGAGGATGCCGTTGGTCGCAAGGTGGAGGGCGATGAGGCAACCCGCAGCAACCCCGTAGACAAGGAGCATGGCAAGGCGCGGCTGTTGCCTCGCGACCCGCGTGACCCCTCTCAAGAAATTGTCACAAGCAGGTTCCTGTCGACGAGTTTCGCGCTCCCTGGTGCGAGGACGGTACGCCGACGCACTCTACCCACTCCTGCGCGAACGACCGACCAGCCGGGTTGGAGGATTACTCGTCGTGAGCAGCGGCGCGTCCCTCATCGCAGACGGTCCGGAAATCGCATCGCTGGCACTGCCAGCGTGATGGCTTCGGTGGAAACGATCCGGTGCTCGACGCCAGTGCCAGCTCGCGCGCCGTCGCCGAAAGATGGCCGTGCGCCTTGCGCAGGAATGCCTTGTCCGCAATGACACGGGTGACCGCGCCCTGCAGGTAGTGGAACTCGACCGCAACCGCATCGGTCTGCTCGCGCTGCGCGAGTCCCACGGCGTACGCGCGCAGCTGCAGGTCCGAACGCAGGGCCGGCTCCTCCTTGGGACGTCCGGTCTTGTAGTCGACGACTGTCGGAATCCCGTCGATCCTGGTGTCGACACGGTCGAAACGGCCGGCGGCATCGGCATGATCAAGGCTGATCGTCACCGGCTCCTCAACCTGGTCGATGGTGGTGTCGGTCCAGCCGGGTGACTCGAGGTAGCGGCGCAGCTGCTCCTCACCGTGAGCGCGGAGCTCGGCGTGCCGTCCTTTCGGCCCGCGCGACTGCTCCCATGCCGCAAGCCACATCGACGCGACGGTGTCGGCGCTCACGTCCTCGCCGGCCATGCGCCGTGTTGCCGCTGACCGCAACACCTCGTGGATCATGGTCCCGTACCAGCTTCGCGCGTCCGGGCGCACCGGGAGGTGCCACCGCCTCAGGTAGTTGTACCGGCGCGGGCAGCTCCTGAAGACGCCGAGGTCCGACACGGCGATGGAGAGACGCTGGAGCACCGGGGATCCAGTCGGGCGGGCAGCTCGCACCGCGACGGCGCTGTCCGCCGGCATCTCCTTGGAAAGCACGGAGCCGCTGCGGAGCGACATCGCCATGGTGAGAAACGGCGTACACGACTCCTCGCTCGACGGCTGCGGGTAGGCGCGTGCCCACGTGTACACGAGCCGGTCGCGGGCACGCGTCGAGGCCACGTAGAAGAGCCGGCGTTCCTCATCGACGGCCACGTCGCCCGGGGGCGGCGGTTCCGGCACCAGGTCGTCGGGGAGCTGCAGATCGGATGACGAGGTTGTCCGTCCCTGCCATCGACGCTCCGTGCATCGCGACAGAAAGACGACCGGCCACTCGAGTCCCTTGGAGCCGTGTGCGGTGAGCAGGACGACACCGTCCTCGATCGCCTCGATGCTCGGCAGCTCGCCTCCCTCGCGGCTGTCACGAAGCACACCGAGGTAGCGAAGCGCGGTGCTGACGCGGCGGTCGTCACTCCAGTCGGCAAAAGTCTCGAGCAGCTCACCGAGCTTGTTGAGGTTCGCGCCCATCTGCAGCCGTGCGACGCCGGACTGCTCATCGACGATGCCGAGGAATCCGCTTGCCTCGAGCGCCAGCTGGAAGAGGTCGCGCACGTCCTCGCGCAGCGATGCCGCGTGGAGCTCGTGAATGTCCTCGACACAGTGCCGCGCAGCCGCCAGGTCGACATCGTCGAGATCCTCGACGGCCGCATCGGTGATGAGCGTCACCAGCGGCACGTCGTGCTGATGGGCCGCGCGGACGAGCGCAACACGACCCGCGGTGGTGACGCCCCAACCGGGAAGGGTGAGGCAGCGCAGCACAGCCTGCGAGTCGTCGGGATCCTCGATGGCGGCAAGCAGCGCCAGCGCATCCTTGATCTCTCGCTCCTGGAAGAAGCCGCGGCCGCCGGCCACCTGGTAGGGCACCCCGCACTGGCGAAGCGCGCGCATCGCGGGCTGCATGTCGATGTGCTGACGGAACAGCCATGCAATATCCGCGGGTCGCGTCCCGGCGGCGATGAGGCGAGCGCATTCGCGCGCCACCGCCATCGCCTCGCTGCGCTCTTCGGGAGCCCGCCACACCTCGACAGCCGCTCCCGGTCCGCGGTCGGCGATCAACTGCTTCTCGATGCGCGTGGCGGGGCTGGCGACCGCGATCACCGCCCGGGACGCGGCGACGATCTGATCCGTGCTCCGGTAGTTGTGGGTGAGCACGAGCTGGCGATGCTCCGGATACTCACGGGTGAATCGATCGAGATTCGCCCGGCTCGCGCCCCGGAACTTGTAGATCGACTGGTCATCGTCGGCGACCACGAAGAGGTTGCGGTGGCCGGCGACAAGCGTCTCGACGAGTTTGGCCTGCGCGTAGTTGGTGTCCTGGTACTCGTCGACCATCACGTGGCTGATGCGATCCGCCACCGCGCTGCGCACCGCCGGCTGTTCGCGGATGAGGCGCTCCGCGTAGAGGATGCAGTCGTCGAAGTCGAAGACTCCCGCGCGGCGGTATCGCTCGTCGAGGCGCGCATACACACGCGCAACGTCCTGATGGCGTTCGAGGACGATGCGCTCGGCCGGATCTTCGCAGCGCTCGAGGCGCGTCACCGCCCATGCCGCATACGCGTCCGGCGTCACCAACTCCTGTTTGGCGGTGCCGATCACCTCGAGGAGCGGGTCCATGAGGTCGTGCGGCCGGAGCGGGTTCCACAGCAACGGAGGACGGAGCTCGTCGAGCACCGCCTCCACGTGGAGCCAGCGTTCTGCCGCGTCGGCAATCCGGAGCACCGGCGAGATGCCGAGGAGCCACCCCCACTCGCGCACCACGCGGAGGCCGAAGGAGTGGTAGTTGGTGAGCGGCGCATCGTCACCGAACGATCCGTGCGCTCGCTCGACACGCGCCCGCATCTCGTCTGCGGCCTTGCGCGTGTAGGTGAGCACCAGTTGCCTGCCCGGTCCGACGCCGTCGGCAGAAAGCCGGTGGAACCGCTCCACGATGATCCGCGTCTTCCCGCTACCCGGCCCGGCGATCACCAGGCAGGGGCCGTCACCATGCTCGACGGCGACGCGCTGCTCGTCGTCGAGCGCCGCCGCGCGTGGGGTGTCCGGGAAGGCGAGGGTGGTCATCGGAGTCGATTCTGGGCTGAGATGGCGACAGCTGGCTGTCGGGCTCGGCGGACAATTCGGGTATGGAGCCCACCCTCGGCCTTGCGGGCGCTCTGCCATGGCTTCGCCCCGCGCGGCGGATCCTGATCTTCTCGGGCGCCGGGTTGTCGACCGAGTCCGGCATCCCCGACTTTCGCGGGCCAAACGGGGTCTGGAAAACCACCGACCCGCAGCGCTACACGATCCAGAACTACGTCCGCGACCGATCGGTGCGGGTCGAGCGCTGGCAAGCCCGCCTGGAAGGTCGATTCTCGAACGCGGAGCCGAACCCCGCGCACCTGGCGGTCACGAGGCTCCAGCAGGCGGGGCTCGCGCCGGTCGTGGTGACCCAGAACATCGATGGCCTCCATCAGAAGGCCGGCACCGTGAATGTCATCGAGCTGCACGGGACGTCGGCCGAGGCCCTGTGCCTCGACTGCGACCGGCGCATGCCCATCGACGTCGCCCTCGACCGGGTGCGCGAAGGGGATGAGGATCCCCATTGCGAGCTCTGCGGAGGCCTGCTCAAGACGGCGACGATCAGCTTCGGCCAGCCGCTGGTGAAAGCGGACATGGATCGAGCCCTCGAGGAGGCGCGGCTGTGCGACGTGTGTCTCGCGGTCGGCTCGACGCTCTCGGTCTGGCCGGCGGCGAGCGTCCCGGTGGAGGCGGTCCGGCACGGCGGCAGGCTGGTCATCATCAATGAAGGAATCACTGACCTGGACGGCATGGCGAGCCTCCTCCTCTCGGGCCGCGCGGGCACGGTCATGACCGAACTGACGGTCGCACTGCTTGGCTTCGAGGACTCAAGGTAGAATTCGAAGTCCGCGCCAGTGAGGTGCGGGTCCAGCCGAAAGGCAGAAAGGAGGTGATTCCGACCGTGTCGGAAGTGAAGGTCCGCGAAGGCGAGACCTTTGAGAGCGCGCTACGACGGTTCAACAAGAAGATCAAGCAGAACGGCATCCTCTCCGAGGTTCGCAGACGCGAGCACTACGAGAAGCCGTCCGTGCGCCGCAAGCGAAAGCTGCTTGCAGCGCGGAAGCGGCGCGTCAAGAGCACCTGACGCATCTGCGCCCATGCGGGTGAGCGTCATCCGCGATTCGTGCCTCAGCCCGCGGCAGCGTCGTGTTGTCGCGGAGGCACGTCTCGGATCCTTGCTGCGCGCCTGCGGTGACCGCCTCGACGTACCACCCCGGGCGAGCCTGTCTGTACGCCTGACCGGGGACGCGGAGCTGCAGGACCTCAACGCGCGCTTCCTCGGCGTCGACGCCCCCACCGACGTGCTCGCGTTTCCCGCTGACGAACGGGCCCGAGTCGGCGACGTGGCGATCTCCGTGGAGCGCGCGATGGGCCAGGCTGCCGACGGGGTAGCCGAGCTCCGCCTGCTCGCCGTGCACGGACTGCTCCACTGCCTGGGGCACGACCATGCGCTCCCGCATCAGGCGGCCACCATGACCGCCGCCACCCGCGCACTGCTCCCCGACGCCGACATCCCCGATCTCCAGACCGCCGATGCCGGATCCCCGTGACCCAGCTGATCATCGGCCTCGGCAACCCGGGAGGCGAATACGCGCGAACCCGGCACAATGTCGGCTGGATGTGCCTTGACGAGCTCGAGCGGCGCGGCAAATTCGGCCGCGAGCGGCGCCAAGGATTGGCACGCGTGAGAGAGGGAACGATCGAAGGCTATGACGTCCTCACCGCTCGCCCGCATACCTTCATGAACCTCAGTGGCAAGGCTGCCGCGCAGCTCACCAGCAAGCACGGCACGCCTCCCGGGGACGTCATCGTCATCCACGACGAGGCGGACTTTCTGCTCGGCCGCGTGAAGATCAAGCTCGGGGGCAGCGCTGCCGGCCATCGCGGCGTGCAGTCGCTCATCGACTCCTGGCGGACGGACGCTTTTCCCCGAGTCCGCATCGGGATCGGCAGGGCCGGCGACAGCAACGACCTGATCGAGCACGTGCTCGACCCGTTCCTCCCCGAGGAGCGCCCCGCGGCAGACGCTGCGGTCGAGCGCGCCGCAACCATGGCCGTGGCGATCATGCGCGACGGGGTGGCGGCAGCCATGAACTTCTGGAACCGTGCCGGCACGGACTGATTCCCGCCGCACCTCGACCGCCGTGGCCGCGGCCACGCTCCGAGAACGCCTCGACCGGCTGCCCGAGCTTGCCCAGCTCGGCAAGGCTCGTGGCGGGATCGTCGCGGGAGTTCCCTCCGGTGCGGTCAGCCTGCTCGCGTGGTGGCTGCGCGAGACGACATCGCGGACGGTGCTCGTCGTCGCCGCGGAGTCCGAGCGCGTCTATTCGGACTCGCTCGTCTGGGACGGTGGGACCGGCGCCGCGATCTTTCCCGCCGGCGACACGCCGCCGTTTGACAGGGTGCCACCGTCGGAAGAGGTGACGCGCGCGCGGCTGGCGACGCTCATGCGGCTGCACGCAGGCGCCGAGCCGCTCCTGGTTGTGGCCTCACCTAGAGGCCTCCTCCGACCGACGCTGTCGCGCGGCGTCGTCGAGGCGGGGCTCACCGAGGTGAAGCGTGGTGCGCGTCTGCCTCGCGATGCGCTGATCGCGCGCCTCGTCGAACTCGGCTACCGGCGCGAGAGCGCCGTCTCCGTCCCGGGTGACTTTGCCGTGCGCGGCGGGATCGTCGACGTGTTCGGCGTGGATCGGGCACGACCCTGGAGAGCCGAGTGGTTCGGGGATGACGTCGAGGATCTACGCGCGTTCGACCCGGCGACCCAGGAGTCGATCGCGAAGCTCGAAACGGCACAGGTCTGGCCGGCGCGCGAGCTCGACCTCAGCCGTGATTCGGTGGCCCGTGCGCTGGAGTCCGTAGGCCGCCTCGACTCCACCGCGCTCCGCGATGACGTGCGTGAGCAGTGGGAGAGCGATCGCGAGTTGCTCGCGTCGGGCGTGTACGAGGAGGGGCTCGACCTCTTCTTTCCATACCTCGGTGACGAGCCGCCATCGACGCTGCTCGACCATCTCGACAACCCGATCGTCCTGCTCGATGGTGGCCGTGAGCGTCTGATCGCCGCGGCCGAGCGCCACGCTGAGGAGATCGAGGGTCTGCGTCTCCAGGAGGAGGCCCGGGGCGAGCTGCCCCACGGTGCATCGGCGGGCCTGTTCGACGTCGACACCCTGTTCAAGGCGTTGGATCGTCATACATCATTCGAGCTGGTGCGCGAGGCACCCAACGGTGCCGTGCCCGCCGCGGATCTCGGGTGGCGCGGGGTGGACAGCTATGTCGGTCGCTTCGACGCCTTCGTGCGCGAGGCGCTCCACGAGCGCGACGAGCAGGGCAGCGTGCTGGTCGTGTCCCGTCAGCAGCATCGCGTCGAGGAGCTGGCGGCAGAGCATGGCGCTGACACCGTCGATGCGAGCGACTTCGCGGCTGCGACGACCGCACTTCCCGCGAGCGCGATCGTGGTCGCATCCGCCGACCTCACCCAGGGATTCGCGGTTGCCGACGGGTCGGTGCACGTGTACACCGATGCCGAGCTGTTCGGCGCCCTCAAGCGACGCCGTTCCGTGCTGGCGAGAGGCTCGCGCCGTGCTGTCTCGACGTCGGCGCGCGGCTCACGACATGCTGCCAGCGGCAACGCCGCGCGCGAAGCCTTCGTGCTCCAGTTCGCACCCGGCGACCTGGTGGTGCATCGCGACCACGGGATCTCGCGATTCGTCGAGATGCGCGCGGTCACCGACGACGGCGGCGCGGTGCACGAGTACATGCTCCTGGAGTACGCGGAGGGCGATCGACTCTTCGTTCCCACCCAGCATCTCGACCGCGTTGACCGTTATGTCGGCGGCGCCGAGTCCCACCCCAAGCTCTCACGACTCGGAAGCGGCGAGTGGGAGCGCACGCGACGCCGAGTCAAGGAGCGCACCGAGGAGGTCGCGCGCGAGCTGCTCGGCCTCTACTCGCGCCGCGAGCAGGCGCAGGGCCATGCCTACGCACCCGACGGCGCCTGGCAGCAGGAGCTGGAAGGGTCATTCCCGTACCAGGAAACGCCCGACCAGGTGCTCGTGCTCGAGGAGATCAAGCGCGACATGGAGGCGTCGCGACCCATGGACCGCGTGGTGTGCGGCGACGTCGGATTCGGCAAGACCGAGCTCGCGATTCGCGCGGCGTTCAAGGCAGCGATCGAAGGCCGCCAGGTGGCAATGCTCGTGCCCACCACGGTGCTCTGCCAGCAGCACTTCATCACCTTCACGGAACGGCTGGCGGCATTCCCGATCACGGTGCGCCAGCTCTCGAGATTCGTCAGCGACGAGGAGATCGCGCGCACCCTCGCGGGGCTGCGCAGCGGCGCCGTCGACATCGTGGTCGGCACGCACCGGCTGCTCCAGAAGGACGTGGAGTTCAAGAATCTGGGGCTCGTGGTGATCGATGAGGAGCAGCGATTCGGCGTGCTCCAGAAGGAGCGGTTCAAGGAGCTCCGCGTTGCCGTGGATGTGCTTTCGCTCTCGGCGACGCCGATCCCGCGCACGCTGCACATGTCGCTTGCGGGAATCCGCGATCTCTCGGTCATCCAGACGCCGCCCGAGGAGCGCCAGCCGATCAAGACGTACGTCACCGCGCGCGAGGACTCACTGATCCGCGAGGTGATCACCCGCGAGCTTGCGCGTGGCGGCCAGTGCTTCTTCCTGCACAACCGGGTTGCGGGCATCGAGGCGGTCGCGGACCGGCTTCGCGCACTGGTGCCCGAGGCGCGTATTGAGGTCGCGCATGGTCAGATGCCCGAGGGGATGCTGGCGTCGGTGATGCGCCGCTTCGGCGACGGCGAGATCGATGTGCTGCTGTGCACGACCATCATCGAGTCCGGGCTCGATATCCCCAACGCGAATACCATCGTGATCGATGACGCGCACCGATTGGGCCTCGCGCAGCTGTATCAGTTGCGCGGCCGTGTCGGGCGTGCTGGCCAGCGCGCGTACTCCTACATGATGTACCCGCCCGCACGGTCGCTCACCGAGAAGGCCGACAAACGGCTCGACGTCATCGGCGACCTGCAGGACCTCGGCGCGGGGTTCAAGCTGGCCATGCGCGACCTGGAGATCCGCGGAGCGGGCAACCTGCTCGGTGAGGAGCAGCATGGCGAGATCGCGGCCGTCGGGCTCGAGCTGTACAACCACTTGCTCGCCGACGCGGTGACCTCCCTGCAGGGCAAGCCGCTAGTGGAATCGCCTGCGCAGGTGACCGTGACGCTGCCCGTTGCAGCATTCCTTCCCGCCGACTACGTGTCCGACGAACGCCTCCGCCTGCGGTGCTACCAGGAGCTCGCCGCGTGCGTCAGCGAGCAGGAGCTGGATCAGCGCGCACGCGGGCTCGTCGATCGATTCGGCCCGATGCCCGCGCCGACCTCGGCGCTGATCGACTCGCTGCGAGTCCGGCTGCTCGCAGCCGCCGCAGGCGCGCTCGGCGTCGAGACCGAGCGCGGTCGCGGGGTGGTCATCCGTCTCACCCTCGACCACGGGCTCGACCTGCAGAGCGTTGCCGCACAGTTCCGCGGGATCACCGCCACGCCGTCGCAACTGCATGTTGGCGATGCGTGGCAGACGACTCTCACGCCGGTGCTCCGCGAGCTGGGCCGGCTGCTGCGCGCGCAGAGTCGCGTACCGGTTGGAGCGCAGAACGCCCATGCGTGACGAGGCCGTGCAGTCGCTGCGCGCGCTCAACGAGGTGGTCGAGCGTCTCCGGGCACCGGGTGGATGCCCGTGGGACCGCGAGCAGACGCATCGCAGCCTTCGCCCGTATCTCCTCGAGGAGACCTATGAGGTCCTCGAGGCCATCGACAAGAACGAACCGGGAACACTTCGCGAGGAGCTCGGTGACCTGCTCCTCCAGGTGCTCATGCACAGCGCGATCGCGATGGAGGAGCAGGGTGGCTTCGACGTCGGCGATGTCGCCGACGAGGTGCGCGCCAAGATGATCCACCGTCATCCGCACGTGTTCGGCGATGTCACCGTCGACGGGCCGGCGAGCGTCGTCGTCAACTGGGAGAAGCTCAAGACCGCCGAAAAGCGCGAGCGTCTGTCGCTGCTCGACGGTGTGCCCGCGGCGATGCCGGCGTTGGCGCACGCGCAGGGAGTCCAGAAGCGTCCGGCGCGTGTCGGTTTCGACGAGACACCGACCGTCCCGGTCGCACTCGACGCCGTTCGGAGCGCGCTCGAACGAGTGGACCATGTTGCGGGAGGCCTGGCCGAGGCGGAGCGCGGTGAGGACTGGGCCGCCGAGGCAGGGGATCCGGAGGCTGCGATCGGCGACCTGCTCTTCGCGGTGGTGGCACTGGCTCGACGGCTGCGCGTCAATCCCGAGGAGGCGCTGCGGGGGCGAGCGATGGGCTTCGCGTCGAGGTTCCGTCAGCTCGAGGCTCGAGCCCGGGAGGACGGCGTCGACCTGCACGACCTCGACGATTCGGACTGGCAGGCACGCTGGGCGGCGACCGAGTCCTGATTTAGACCGTAGGTCCCTTGTCAAAACGGGCCCGCGGCCGCATCCTATCCCGGCACCCCGGCGTCACATCGCTGCAATTCGTCTCACCAGCGCCGGGAAGAAGGATCGTGCCATCCGTTCCACTCCACGTCCAAGCACCGACAGCCCGATCACGCTGCGCCGGATTGCAGTCGTGCTCATCGCGGGCGTCTGCGGCCTGGTTGCATTTGCGGTGTATGGACAGGTCGCCCAGACCCGTCATCTCGACGCCCAGGTGAGCGCCCTCTCCGCCCAGAACGTGGCGCTGACCCAGCAGATCGCGGATCGGGAACGGGAGATCGCCGATGCTCAAACCGTCGGCTGGCTCGAACAGGAGGCACGCAAGTTCGGCTACATCTTCCCGGGCGAGCAGCTCTACATCATCGTGAAGCCGGGGGGAGCCTACCCCTCGGCCGGCGGTGTGTTGGTGCCCATACCGACGTTCAGACCGCCGGCGTCGCCGACCGTCAAAGCGTCGCCGACAGCCAAGCCGACCGGGTCGCCGAGCCCCAGCCCGAGTCACAGTCCTGCAGCCACTCCGACGCCCAGGCCGACCCCGACGCCGACCCCCCACTGACGGCCGGCGGCGCCGGGGAGGCGGTGCCACGTGCGGTATCCTCTGAGAGCGGCGTGGAGCAGTGGAAGCTCGTCGGGCTCATAACCCGAAGGTCGTCGGTTCGAATCCGACCGCCGCAACCACCCTCCCCTGAGTGATCGAGGCGTTGCGGCGCCTCCACGGTCGGCTGGCGAGGTGCCGAGGGGTAAGGCTTGTGCCCCATAAGGGGGGTGCGCCGGTGTTACTGTTTGGCGCCTCACTAGGCGGGACCGCCCGGCCATCGAGTCCAGATGGCGTGAATATCGGGGGTTCCATTGGAGGGCTCCGAATGGGTCAGGTGAAATCGAGAGCTTTGTTGGGAGCGCTCGTATTGGCTGCAGGGCTTCCGGTGGCGGGCATGAGTGTCTTGCCCGCCAGCGTTCAGGCCGCAACCCCACAGCACGCGAACATCAGCTGCTACAACAGCGCCGGACTCTGTACCGAGGTGGGCAACTCAGCCGAGGTCTTCGGCTACGACCACTATGTCGGCCACGACGAGCCCGGGGTGCACTTCTTTTCCGACCAGCCCGGGGCTGGAAACCAGTTCCAGTCTCAGCTCACCCTCCCGACCAATCCGCCGGTCAGCAAGCCGAACCAGCCCGGCAAGGCCTATACATTTGAACTGAACAGCGGGTCCTGGTACGGCATGACGCTGTGCGACACAACGTCGTACCCGGAGCAGGTGTCGACCTGCAAGCCCGACAGCGACACCAACATCGTCGATCCGACGGTGTCCCCGAAGCACCCCGGCGCAGCATTCCTGGAGCTCCAGTTCTACCCGCCGGGATGGATTCAATGGCCGGCGTGGCAGGTGGCCGTCGGTACCGGTTCCTGCGATCCCACCAAGTGGTGTGCGGCCTTGAACATCGACAGCCTGCTCGAGGATCCTGTCGCGGGAACGACGCAGAACGGGACATGCGCCGCCAAGGTGGGCATCGAGACCATCAACTTCGCGTTCCTGACGCTCAACGGCAAGGCAACCGGACCGGCGAATCCGGTTGATTCGACGCTCGCCACGTTCACCCCCGATCCCGCACGGGATCTCTTCATGAACTCTGGTGACAATCTCGCCGTCACGGTTCACGACACACCGAGCGGCCTGCAGACCATCATCAACGACAAGACGAGCGGCCAGACCGGGCTCATGACGGCGAGCAAGGCAAACGGGTTTGCGCACATTCAGTACGACCCGACGGGAACGACCTGCAACGCCATCCCCTACGCCTTCCACCCGATGTACAGCACCTCGTCGGAGAAGACGATCCTTCCTTGGGGAGCTGATCAGGACAACATCGCGTTCACCGATGAGATCGGTCACGCGCAACTCTGCCACGGTCCGACCGCCGTTCCGGCCAGCCAGTTCGGCCTGGACAGCAGCGGAAACCCGATCACCTGCCCGGCCGGCGACTTTGAGGAGGCAGCCCTCAATTCCGAGCCGACCGACTCCGACGACGACTTCTGCTTCCCCGGGTCAGAGGCACCACTGATCCACGTGAGCATGTGCACGGACACCAACACGGGCTTCGATGGCCAGACGTATGAACCGGTATGGCCGGACGGAAACACCGCCCTCCATCCGACGTCGTGGCAGTTCAGCAGCCCACTGACGGGGAGCGGGTACAACGTTCGGTACAGCCGCGCAGTCTTCGAGGTCGATCTGCCCGACATCGAGTCGACAGCGGCTGTCAACCCGTGCAATCGGTCGACCGGCGCGAACTGCACGCTCTTCCCGCTGACGGACGACGGCCAGCCGGTTGCGTTCTATCCGTTCTTCAGCACCAGCAGCAGGGGTGCCGGTTGCCGCTGGCAATTCGGTAATCACATCCCTGGCTCGGCAAATGACTTCGGTCAGAACGCGCAGTACGGGACCTTGCTGAACGCCAACTACATTCTCTTCGGCGGTGGCGGCGTGAGCGTCACCCGATTCAACACGTTCCGCAAGATCCTGTCGACGAATCCCTGCTGAGTTTCAGCGTTCGACCGTGAATCGAGAGGGCCGCCTTCGGGCGGCCCTCTTCTTGTCAACGAGGGCCGATGCGCTCGGGGATCACTCGACGGGTACGATGACCAATGTGGAGCTCGCACATCAGGGCGTCTCCGCGCCTTCCCTCCCCAGCTCGTTGCTCGGCGGTTTAGCTCAGGTGGTAGAGCAGCCGGTTCATACCCGGTATGTCCCTGGTTCGAATCCAGGAACCGCCACCACTCCGGCAACCCCGGGCGGCCTGGCGCCGCGTGAGCGCACCGCAGCGGTTGCGCGGGTGCGGCGTGCGATTGCGACGGCGGTTGATCGCCGCGGGGTGATCGTCCCCGGCGAGCACGTGCTCATCGCGTGCAGCGGAGGACCGGACTCGACGGCACTGCTGGATGCGCTCGCCCGCCTCGCGCCACCGCGGCGTTGGCGACTCTCCGCGGTTCACGTCGACCATGGGCTGCGTCCCGAATCGGCGGTCGAGGCGGACCTCGTCGCGGCTCTTGCGGCGGACCGAGGGATCGCCTTCCGGGCCATCGCCGTTGAGGTTGCTCCGGGCGGATCGCTGCAGGACCACGCTCGCAATGCACGGCATGCAGCGCTGCGAAGCGAAGCGGCCAGGGTCGGGGCAGGAGCGATCGCGCTCGGCCATACGGCCGACGACCAGGCGGAGACGGTGCTGATGCGCGCCCTCGCCGGGGCGTCGCCGCGAGGACTCCCCGCGATGGCCGAGCGCGAGCGAGGATTGGTCCGTCCTCTGCTCCGCGTCTGGCGCGACGCCACCGTCGCCTACTGCGCAGCGCTCGGCATCGAGCCACTCGAGGACCCGAGCAACTCGGACCCGCGGTTTCTTCGCAGCCGCGTCCGTCATGAGGTGATCCCCGCGCTCGAGGCGGTCTTCCCCGGAGCGCGGCGCCGGCTGGTGGTGCTCGCCGAGCGGCAGCGCCGCCTGCTGAGTTCCAGGGTTGAGATCGTAGACCCCTGGTAGACTGAATTCGTGCCCACGTCTCGCCGCAGCGTCACCTATATCGTCATCGCCCTCGCTGTGATCGTGCTGGCAGCGGTCCTGTACAAGACCTTCCCGAGCACCAATGCCACGAGCCAGACCGCGGGACAACTCGACCAGGCCATCGCGAACCTCGGGACCTCCCGGACTCCTGTCATCAGCTCGGATCCGACTCAACCGGCTGAGATCCAGAGCGACGGGCAGACCGTTACCTGGTACGCCGAAGGTAGCTCGTCGCAATACACGACCGTAGAGTCGTCCGCAGATGCGGTCTCCAAGGAGTTCCAAAGTGCCAAGTACTACAACTACAAGGTCGATACGGCCGGCGGGGGGAATTTCTTGCTGAGCGTCATCCTTCCCAACCTGATCCTCTTCGGGCTGATGGCGCTGATCCTGCTGTGGATCTTCCGCCAGACCCAGAGCGGGAACAACCAGGCGATGTCCTTTGGGCGGAGTCGCGCGCGCCTGCTCGCCGGTGACAAGCCGGCGATCACGTTCGTCGATGTCGCCGGCGTCGATGAGGCCAAGCAGGAGCTGAACGAGATCGTCGAGTTCCTCAAGTACCCGGACAAGTTCGTCGCCGTCGGCGCTCGCATCCCCAAGGGCGTGCTGCTCGTCGGCCCCCCCGGCACCGGCAAGACGTTGCTGAGCAAGGCCGTCGCCGGCGAGGCCGGCGTGCCCTTCTTCAGCATCAGCGGCTCGGAATTCGTCGAGATGTTCGTCGGCGTCGGCGCGAGCCGCGTCCGCGATCTCTTCGACCAGGCCAAGAAGAATTCGCCCTGCATCGTCTTCGTCGACGAGATCGACGCCGTCGGCCGCCAGCGTGGCGCGGGCCTCGGCGGTGGTCACGACGAGCGCGAGCAGACCCTCAACCAGCTCCTCGTCGAGATGGACGGGTTCGAGACCAACCAGCACGTCATCGTGATCGCGGCCACCAACCGGCCCGACGTCCTCGACCCCGCGCTGCTCCGCCCCGGCCGGTTCGACCGGCACGTGATGCTCGACCGCCCGGACATCCGCGGGCGCCGCGCGATCCTTGAGGTGCACTCGCGCAACAAGCCCCTCGATCCAGGCGTCGACCTTGAGGTGCTCGCCAAGCAGACCCCCGGCTTCAGCGGTGCCGACCTGTCCAACCTCATCAACGAGGCGGCGATCCTCGCCGCGCGTGGCAACCGCAAGGTCATCGTCATGAACGACCTCGAGGAGTCGATCGCGCGGGTGATCGCCGGCCCCGAGCGCAAGAGCCGGATGATCAGCGAAAAGGAGAAGCTGACCATCGCCTTCCACGAGATGGGACACGCGCTGGTCGGCACTACGCTCGAGCACACCGACCCTGTGCACAAGGTCACGATCGTCAGCCGCGGCCAGGCGCTCGGCTGGACGATGAGCCTCCCCATCGAGGATCGATACCTCGTCAGCAAGGCCGAGCTCGCTGACCAGCTCGCCCAGATCCTGGGCGGCCGCTGTGCCGAGGACCTGATCCTTGGCGAGGAGAACATCACGACCGGCGCGTCGGACGACATCCGCAAGGCGACCAACCTCGCCCGCAAGATGGTCACCGAGTGGGGGATGAGCGACAAGCTCGGCCCGCTGACCTTCGGCGAGCGCCCGGAGATGGTCTTCCTCGGCAGGGATCTCGGCGAGCAGCGCAACTATTCCGAGGGCATCGCCTCCGAGATCGACCAGGAAGTGCACCAGCTCGTCGCCGATGCCTTCCAGCGCGCCAAGAAGGTCCTGCGCGAGCGTGAGCACGTGCTTCGGGCGCTGGCGTCGCGGCTGGTCGAGGTCGAGACCATGGACGCTCCCGAGATGGAGCGGATCATCAAGGAAGCCGAGTCGCGCAACGGCGTCGCGCCACTGAATGGCAGCGGGCCGCCGCCCGAGACAGCGCCTCCCGCCCCGCCGGACCTCGTGCCGCCCGCTGAGGCAGCAGCCGGAGCGTAGGGGTACACTCTGGCCGACGGGCCACCGTGGCCGTCGACGGCTCCAACGCGACCCGGGGACGCGTCCCGCGCCTCGAGGATCGCTGCCGCTGACGGGTCGGTGTCCTGCTTGCTGAAGAGCGCTTGGATCCAGCTAGGAGGACCGAGACGTGGACGGAGTAGGCACGCCGTCGCTGGCGATCATCGGTGCGGGCCGGGCCGGCTCCGCGCTGGCGATCGCCGCACATGACGCCGGGTATCGCGTGGCGGCCGTCGCCAGTCGCCGA
The DNA here is from genome assembly GCA_003162415.1 of Candidatus Dormiibacterota bacterium. GTDB lineage: Bacteria > Chloroflexota > Dormibacteria > Aeolococcales > Aeolococcaceae > Palsa-851. Next base: position 371,904 of record PMOL01000011.1, on the reverse strand, counting down.
GGCGAGATGGCAGCTCGGCTCGCGCACACGGTCAGAGCCCAGGCCGTGGCTACGCCGCTCGAAGCCGCGTCCGTTGCCGACCTCACCCTGCTGGCGGTCCCGGATAGCGCAATCGCGACCGTCGCGGCATCGATCGCGGATTCCGGGATCTCGCTCGACGGTCGTGGCGTCGTCCACCTGGGTGCGCGTTTCGGCCCCGAGCTGATCGCGTCGCTGCGCGTCACCGGCGCCGAGGTCGGCGTGCTCCATCCGCTCCAGGCGCTGGCCGGACCGGACAGCGCGTCCCTCATGGATGGGGCCTACTTCCGTGTGGATGCGAGCGGACTCCTGCGCGTGCGTCTGCTGGGTCTGGTCGCGGCGCTTCGCGCCACACCGCTCGAGATCGACCCGGCCAGCGCGCCGCTCTATCACGCGGCCGCGGTTCTCGCGGGCAACGCTCCCCTGGCATTGCTCGCTGAGGCCACGCGGCTGCTCGAGGCGACCGGGCTGAGCGCCGAGACCGCGCACGCCGCGCTGTCGGCACTGCTCGAGGGCGCGGCGCACAACGCCCGCCGTGCCGGGCCGGCCGCAGCCCTCACCGGGCCGGTCGCACGCGGCGATACCGACGCCATCGCCGCCCACCTCGACGCGCTCGCCAACTACCCCGACGCGCGGGATCTCTACCTCCACCTCACCCGCGCGATGGAGTCGCTGGTCGCGACCCGGCCCGACGCGAGCCGGCCGGTCGCAGGCGACGGCAGCGCCCAGGTCGCCTGACCGTGGCCATCACCATCCGGGACCTCGCGGCCTGGAAGGCGGCGGGAACGCGCTTCATCATGCTCACCGCTTACGACTACCCGACCGCGCGCCTCCTCGCCGAGGCGGAGGTGCCGGTGCTCCTGGTCGGGGACACGCTCGCGGACAACGTGCTCGGCTACCCCAACACGCTCCCGGTGACCATGACCGAGATGCTCCACCACGCCCGCGCGGTGGCGCGCGGCGCCCCCGACCAGCTGCTGGTCGGCGACCTTCCCTTTGGCGCCTACCAACGCTCTTGCGCCGACGCCGTCGACAATGCCGTCCTCTACCTGAAGGCGGGCATGCACGCCGTGAAGCTCGAGGGTGGCGGGTGGGTGGTGGACACGGTCGCGCACCTGACCCAGCGGGGCATACCGGTGATGGGCCACCTCGGCCTCACCCCGCAGTCGGTCAACGCATTCGGTGGTATGAGAGTCCAGGCAAGAAGTGCGAGCGACCGCGAGCGCCTCCTCGCCGATGCGCATGCTCTTCAGGCCGCCGGCGCCTTCTCGCTCGTCCTCGAGGGGATACCGCGGGACCTGGCGGCACAGGTGAGCCGCGAATTGACGATTCCCACCATCGGCATCGGCGCCGGCCCCGATTGCGACGCGCAGGTGCTGGTCATCCACGACCTGCTCGGCATCACCGGTCACATCCGCGGCGTCGCACCGAAATTCGTGAAGACGTATGCCGACCTCGGCGACACCATCGTCAGCGCGGCGCGCGCGTATGCCGACGATGTCCGCGAGGGCCGGTTCCCTGATGATGCCCACTCCTTCCACTAGCACCCCGGAGCTCCTCTCGACCCCACACGACCTCCGGCGGTGGTCCCTGGCCTGCCGCGCCGCGGGCCTCTCGGTCGGGATGGTGCCGACCATGGGCGCCCTGCATGCCGGTCATCGCGCGCTGATCGAACGCTCCGTCGCGGAGAACGACCGTGTGGTCGTGACCATCTTCGTGAACCCGGCGCAGTTCGGCCCGCATGAGGACTTCGCCCGCTACCCCCGAAGCATGGACGCCGACCTCGCCATGCTCGCGACCGCGGGGGTGCACGCCGCTTTCGTCCCGAGCGTCGAGACCATGTACCCGCCCGGCCAGGTGACCCGGCTAGACATCACGGGTCCGCTCGGTGAGCGCCTCGAGGGTGCCAGCCGCCCGGGCCATTTCAACGGGGTCGCGCTGGTCGTCACCAAATTGCTCGTTGCCGGGCTCCCCGACCGCGCCTACTTCGGGCAGAAGGACGCGCAGCAGTGCGCCGTGGTCCGCCGCCTGGTCCGCGACCTCGACATCGGCGTCGAAATCGTTGTGTGCCCTACGGTTCGGGACACCGACGGGCTCGCCATCTCCAGCCGCAACGTGTATCTCAGCCCCGAAGAACGAGTGCGGGCAAGGGCCATTCCATCAAGCCTGGCCACCGCGATCGGACAATTCGATGCCGGGGAGCAGGACGCGACAGCGCTGGCAACAACTGTTCGGTCCTGCTTGGAGAACGCCGGACTGGACGTGGACTACGTTGCCGTGGTAAAGGCGGAAGACTTCACCGAGGTCGAAAAGGCAGCCCCCACAAACCAAATCGTACTGGCTGCTAGAATAGGGAGCACACGGTTGATTGATGTCGTTCGGCTGGGGGTCGACACAGCGCCCGTTGTTCGTGGCGTCTAGGGGAGATCATGCAGCGGGTCATCATGAGGTCGGAAATGCACCGCGCCACGGTCGACTTCGAAAGGTCGTATGGCAGTGCGCCCGCTTTGCTGTGGGACGCCGATATCGATGTCATTCCGATGATCGTGCATGTCGACGCCGGCAACCGCGTACATGAGCAGGCGGCGACCGCGTGATCAACGGGGCCGCACCGACGGATTACGACGTGGTCGTGGTCGGGAGTGGCATAGCAGGCTTATCGGCTGCTCTTACGGCCGCGCCTCGGGCACGAGTTGCGGTGGTCACCAAGGGCGCGCTCGATGACGGCTGCAGCCGCTTCGCGCAGGGCGGTATCGCAGCCGCGGTTGGCGAGGATGACTCACCGGAATTGCATTACCAGGACACCGTTGCCGCGGGCCGCGGGCTCTGCCATCCGGAGGCGGTGCGCGTTCTCGTCGAGGAAGCCCCGGCGCGCATTCGCCAGTTGATTGAATGGGGCGTCGCATTCGACAGCCAGGACGGTGAGCCGTTGCTCGCCCAGGAGGCGGCACACTCGCGCCCGCGCATTCTCCATGCGCGTGGCGACGCGACCGGGCTCGAGGTGGAAACCGCCCTGATCCGGCGTCTGCGCGCAAGTGGTGCGCGGGTCATCGAACATGCGGATGTCACCGGCATCCTCACCACTGCCGACGGCGCGGGCTGCGGTGTGTCGATCACGACCAATCCCGCCGAGTCGCACACGACAACGCTGTCGGCTGGGGCGGTGGTTCTGGCCAGCGGCGGTGCAAGCCGGCTCTGGCGGAACAGCACCAATCCCGAATCCGCAACCGGCGACGGCGTCGCGCTCGGCTATGCCGCGGGCGCCGATGTCGCGGGGATGGAATTCGCTCAGTTCCATCCCACCGCGCTCGCCGTCGATGGCGCGCCCCGGTTCCTCATCAGCGAGGCGGTCCGTGGCGAGGGCGCGTGGATCGTCAATCGCGACGGCAAGCGCTTCGTGCTCGACGCCGATCCGCGCGGCGAGCTGGCCGGCCGGGACGTCGTCGCCCGGGCCATCTGGGAAGAGCTGCAGCGCACCGGTGAGTCCTGCGTATTCCTCGACTGCTCGCCGCTCGGAGCGCGTGCGGCGGTGCGCTTCCCAACGATCGCGGCGACGTGTGCTCGTTACGGTCTCGACATCGCGCGCCATCCGATCCCGGTTTCGCCTGCGGCGCATTACATGATCGGCGGGGTCAGGACCGACCTCGACGGCGCGACCAGCGTCCCCGGCCTCTATGCCTGCGGTGAGGTTGCGTACACCGGCGTCCACGGGGCGAACCGTCTGGCGAGCAACAGCCTGCTCGAGTCGGTGGTCTTCTCGCGGCGCGCCGTGCAGTCGGCGCTGGGTTGGGCGGCGGAATCGCCTCCGCCGCAGGCAGCACCGGTGCAGCGGGCAACCAGCACGCGTGCCTCAAAGGTCGATCCTCGCGAGGGATGGAACACGCTCCGCGACGTGCTCTGGACTGGAGCCGGCGTGGTGCGAGACGAATCCGGTCTGCGCGCGGCGGCTCGTGAGTGCGAGCGCGTTGCGGCAGCGACAGCGGGCGCCACTGCGCTGCCGGCGATGCAGCTGCACTCAGCCGCATCCACCGCCACACTGGTGTGCGAAGCAGCCCTGGCTCGCGAGGAGAGCCGTGGGTGCCACCTCCGTTCTGATCTCCCCCAAGCAAGCGATCAATGGCATGGCGATCTCGTCATGCACAAGGACAGAGGAGCACGCTTTGACCGTCACCTTTAGACCCATCACCGAGGCGCTTTCGTCGGAGAGCATCGACTTGCTCATCGAGTCTGCGCTCGCCGAGGACGTCGGAGCTGGCGATGTCACCACCCAGGCCGTCATTCCCATGGATATGACCTGTCGCGGCAAGATCGTTTGCAAGCAGGACGGCGTGATTGCCGGCCTCAGCATCGCGCAGCGCGTGTTCCAGCGTGTCGACGAGCGCATCCAGTTCGACGCCAAGACCAAGGACGGCGAGAAGGTGCAGGCGGATCAGATCGTTGCGCGGCTCTTCGGACCGGCGCGCGGCATGATGACCGCGGAGCGTGTCGGCCTCAACTTCCTCCAGCATCTGAGCGGGATCGCGACCATGACCGCGAAGTATGTGAAGGCGGTCGACGGCACCAAAGCCCAGATCCTCGACACCCGCAAAACCACGCCAGGGCTGCGCGCCATCGAGAAGTACGCGACCCGCATGGGTGGCGCCGTCAACCATCGGATGGGGCTCTACGACGCGGTGCTGATCAAGGACACGCATCTCGCGCTCGTCGGCGGGATCACCCCGGCGCTGCGGGCCGCACGCAAGGCCTATCCCGAGATGGAGATTCACGTCGAGGTCAGCAACCTGCAGGAGCTGGAGCAGGCGCTCACCGACAAGGCGTCGCACATCCTGCTCGACAACTTCTCCTGCGGACAGGTACGCGAGGCGATGCAGTTGATCCGCGGCCGTGCGACGGTCGAGGTGAGCGGTGGAGTCCAGGTGACCAACGCCCGCGCGTACGCGCTGGCCGGGGCGGATTACATCAGCGTCGGTGCGTTGACGCATTCGGCGGTGGCGTTGGATTTCTCAATGAAGGTCACTCGCTACTAGCACTGCGTCGTGGTGCGCGGGGCCACCCGCAGGACGCTTGGTGCTAGGGCTCGTTAGGCCAGGGGCCTACTGGCCTGTCTGGCGCGCAGCTAGTCCACGCATGATTGACTAGCTGATGCAGACGTTTATTGATGGGTCCTCGGCTGCGCTGCATGCGTTTGCAGTGGCACATCCTTGGGTGGCGCCGCTTGTGGTTTGGGGGACGGCGGGGTTCATCATCGTGTGCCCGGTTGGGTTCTTTGGTTTGTGGATCTGGGATGGGCGGCTTCGGCCGGGGGTGGCGGCGCTGGTGGGGTTGGGGGTTGCTCAGTGGGTGTGTCATGAGGCGGAGCAGCTGACGTATCGGCCCCGGCCGTTTGTTGCTCTGCATTTCGTGCCGCTGTATCCGCACGCGCCCAACAACTCGTTTCCTTCCAGCCTCACTTCGTTTGCGGCGGTGGCGGCGGTGGTCGGGGTGCTGGCGTGGGGGCGTCTGGGGCTTGTGTTCGTCGTGGGGATGGTTGTGGTGGGATTCGGGTGCGTGTATGTGGGAGTGCACTACGCGAGCGATGTGATCGCCGGGGCGGCGCTCGGCGCTGTGTGCGGTTCGATCACTTGGCTGATTGCCGGATTGCCGCCGGTCGCACGGGCGCTGGGTGCGCTGGAGCGCCGCCTTCCGCCGGGGCGCCGGTACCAGAGAGCGGGGCGGGCGGCGGCTACAGCAGCGAGTTGACGAACGCCTCGATCTGGCTCAGGGTCGCCGGGGTGGCTGTTGCGACGATCGCCACGACAGTCGAGCCCTTGGCCGCGACCAGCCCCTCGTTGTCCTTGCCTCCGCCGAGAGCTACGTCGAAAGACCGAGCCTCATCGCCGACTCCAGACACCGGCTTGAACGCCACCGGGAATTGGTCGCTGAACTTCGATATGTAAGACGCAGGGATGTTTGTGAGGACCGAGATGATCACGTTATAGGCCGTTGCGTGGTACAGGCAGTTGATATCGGTCGCACCGGCTGGCAGCGTTGTGGTCCCTGGACTGGTGATACCGGTGGGATTCGGGAGCGTGACCCCTAGTGCGGATCCGACAGTGCCCGCGGAGGGGCACGAAGGGGCTGCCGCGGTTGTGACTGGTGCCGCGACCGTCGGGGTGGGTGCGGCGGTCGCGGCTGACGTGGACCCTGCGGCAGTCGGCGACGTCGGCGTGCTCGAACTCCCGCACGCGGCAAGGATCGCCCCGAGCCCGATAGCGGTCATAGGAATCCAGCGCAATTGGTTGCGTGTCACTGGGGACGCCTCCGTCAATCGGACCCGTTCTGAGCCTCTCAGTGGTGCACTATGAACCATCCCGCTGCCATTTCGAGGAGGCCATCAGGATGTCGGACGATGCGGTTCACCCGGATCATGCCGATCCGGCTCCCGGCCCGCAGAGCTCGAACGAGGAGCGGCAGGCGCATCTGACCACCACGCCGAGAGGCGGCGGCTGGCGCATGTTCCCAACCCCGGTCGAGGTCGAGGCCTATCTCGGGCAGGTGTGGGCTCAGGTGCTCGTCGATGGGGTCGACGACGTCACCGCCGAGATCTGGGCGCGCTGGCCTCCGGTGGGCCACACCGACGGGGACATCCACCACCAGGTGATCGACGCCTCGCACTACCGTCCGCCCAAGGGTGGGTTTCCGGCCGCCTGTCACTGAGGATCCCCGTTGTCGTCGCGTACGACTCGTGGCGACTGCGCACGTTCGAGACCTGTAGTTTCGCGTGCCACGATGAGGTGGCAAGACCGGTTGCCGTAAGGAGACGACGTTGTCGGAGCGATCAGGAACCCTGGCTGACGATCCATTCAATGGTCGGCACCCAACCAGTCACGAACGGATGACGGGACTGCCCTGGGATGCGTCGTACCGCGATGGCCCTGCGCCCTGGGATCTCGGCCGGCCACAGCCGGCAATCGTGCGTCTGGCATCCGAAGGCGGATTCGCGGGAGCGGTGCTCGATGCAGGCTGCGGGACCGGCGAGAACGCCATTCACATCGCCTCGCTGGGATTGTCGGTTCTGGGCGTTGACGTGGCTGAGACGGCACTGGCGATCGCCCGTGCGAAGGCTGGCGCCCGCGGGATCGAGGTTGAGTTCGCCGCGGCTGACGCATTCCAGTTGGAGCGCTTGGGTCGCACCTTTGAGACGGTGCTGGACTGCGGGCTGTTCCACAGCTTCGACCGCGACGAGCGACCTGGATACGTGGCGAGTCTGGCGTCGGTGACCGAGCACGGCGGAACCCTGCATGTGTTGAGCTTCAGTGACGATGGCCCTGAGATCGGCCCGCACCCCGTCAGTCAGGAAGAGCTGAGAGCGGCGTTCAATCCCAGCAGCGGATGGGATGTCGCAGGCATCGAACCGGACCGGGTTCAGACGAGATACCACGACGACGGCGCACCAGCCTGGCTGGCGACCATCAAACGGATTTAGGCTGCCGGACTGGTTGGCCCGCTGAGCGATCCCGTCCATCACGGGGTCGTCATTGCTCGCGGACTGAGTTCGCCTGCATCTAAGGGGTAGACACTCCGGGCGGCATATATAGGTCGTGATGAGCGACGCCGCGACGTTCGCCCTGGCTCGGGTGAGGAAAGCGATGGCGGCCCAATCGGCAGGCGAGGCGATGCGTGGCGAGGCAGTGCGCGAGAGCGCGGCGTCGCTCGATGACATCTATGCCGCCGAGATCCACCGGCTGGTCGGTTTGGGAACCGCGCTCGCCGGAGACGGTGCCGCCGGCGAGGACCTCGCCCATGACGCATTTCTCCAGCTCGCCGAGCGTATGAAGCGCGAACCCGGCTAGCTGCACGGACCAGCGTGGCCGCTGCTCCGCACGATGGTCGTGCGCCTCGCGCTGCAGCGACGGCGGGCGTGGGCACGCGAACTCCGCCGTCTCGCACGGGCCTGGCAGCCCGCCCCGAGCGAGGGGTGGGAACCGAGCGTCACGACGCTCGACTGGCACACCGCGCTCCAGAGCCTTCCACCCCGGATGCGCGCAACCGTGGTGCTCTTCTACAGCGAGGATCTCAGCACGGCGCAGACGGCCTCGGCGCTCGGGTGTTCCCCTCGCACGGTCGAGATCCAGCTCCGGGCAGCGCGGCAGCGCCTCTCGACACAGATGAAGTGGGAAGACACCGAGGAGACAGCACCATGACGCCCGTCCGCTTCGACGATCGCGCTCGCCAGCTCACGCACTCCCTGCTGACCGACGCCGCGCGCGTCCCGTCGAGATTGCCGCGCGAGCGCGTCACGTCGGCGCCGTGGAAGGCGGTCGCGGTCTTCGCAGCGACGGTGGTCGTGATCAGTGGCGCAGTTGTGGGGGCGTCTGTCGCGTTGCGGAGTGGGCCTGTTGTCAAACCGACCCCTGCAAGCCCTCTCGGGCACTGGAGGTCGTTCCAGCTTCCCCGGATGCCAAGCAGCCCCACCGCCATCTCCTGCCCTAATGCCGATTACTGCCTCGCGGTGGACCGCGGAGGGGACTGGTACATCTCAACCGATCCGGGCGGCGGCGCACAAGCCTGGTCGCTCGTGTTGCGGTTCGCGCGGTCCCCGCTGACGACGGTGCCGTCCGGCGACGCGATGAACGGTGTGGTGAACGGCGTGTCTTGCGCCGGCCGGTCGCTCTGCGTCTCCGTCGATCAGAGTGATCAGCGTGGTTTGGCCGTCATCTCGGCGAATCTAAACGGGGGACTGACTCAGCGGTACCTGGCGCTCATCGTCAACCGCCCGGTGGCCTTCACCGGGATCTCTTGCCCAGCACCAACACTCTGCGTCGCGGTCGGTGCCTTCTCGCCGTCCTCCAAACCGGCCGGCATGGTGCTCACCGACACGTCCCTGGCCCTCCCCCTGCATACCTGGACTCCCACCGAAATTGACTCCACCCACGAGTTGACCGCGATCTCCTGCCCGGCAGTGAAGCTCTGCGTCGCCACCGACGAGGTTGGCAACGTCATCACCTCGACCAATCCTTCGGGCGGCATCGGCGCGTGGCACGTGACCAAGGTGATCGGTACCAAATCGTTCACGGCCATCAGCTGCCCGACCGTCCATTTTTGTGCGGCCGTCGACGGCAACGGGCAGGTGGTCACGTCCACCGACCCCACCGGCGGCTCCGATGCCTGGACGATCACAACGCTCGACGGCTCAGTGAGGTTCGAAAGCGTGTCCTGCCCCAGCGCAGGGTTCTGCGTCGCGGGTGGCCTTTCGGAATCCGTGTTCGTCAGCGACGACCCGACCGGCGGGGCGGGAGCGTGGACCAGCACGCGCGTGATCCCCAGCGGGACAAAGGCGATGACCGGTCTCTCGTGCCCCAGCGCGCGCTTCTGCGTGAGGGTCGATGGCGGTGGCGGCGTCCACGTCTACACAAACCCGAGCAGGTAGCCGGCAGGTCACATAATTCGCCGGTGGCCGATGTCGCCGCCTTCGGCGACCTGCACCTCGTCGACGACGTGAGCGCCGCGAACTGGATTGTGGCGAGCGTGCGCAACTTCCAATACGACGTCGGCTCGCTGCTGCCGGTCACGTGCGAGGCCTACGCGCGGGTCCTCCATTCGGCGTCCCGCGGCAGCTCGGGTGACACGGTCGAGGTTGCATGGTCGGCGGTGGCAGTGGCGAACGGCCGCATCGCTCACGCCGCCATGGAATGGGTCGCCATCACAGGCGATTGGAAATTCGAGCAGAACGATGTTCAGCCCGGTATCTGGGATCAACCGCCGTCAACGGGTTCACTGCCGCCGCGCACCGCCGCGAGCCTTGCCGGCGTGCTCGCCCGCTTCACCAGCACGCCATCCGAGTGCTGGTTCGGAGTCTGGGAGGGATACGGGGACGCGCCGTTCCAGCCGGGCACGGTCCCGCTCATCGCAATGCCGCAGCGCAACATGGCGCTGCTTCGAGGCCCGGTCCATGCGGCGGGCACGGCCTTTGCCGGCACCGGGTGGCCGCATAGTGCGAGCCTGTGGTGGCCGGACGATCGAAGCTGGCGCGTGGCCACGGACATCGACCTGATGAGCACCTACATCGGCGGCAGCGCCGATTGCATCGCTGCTGTGCTTGCGGATCAGCACCTGGAGGCCTACCCCGTGACGGTCGACCAGACGATCCACTGGCAGAGCGATACGATCAACCCGACCCCCGAGCCGCCGCCATCGCCATCACTCAAACCGCACCGTTCATGGCGCCGCCCGCGACCGGGCCGCGTGATGGCTACGAGTCGAGCGCCGCGACCAACTCCTCCTGGAGATACCCCAGCGCGATAAGCACGCCGTACTCCGGCTTCTGCTTGGTCGCTTCACTCGCGGTGTCCTCCCAGCCGTCACCCTCGATGCCGAGGATCTCGCCCGCTGCGACGCGCAGGTGATTGAAGGCCCGCAGCCAGGCCAGCGTCTGCGCCTCGGTGAGCGGGAGCGTGTCCTCGCCGGCGCTGAGCGCATTGCGCACCATCGTGAGATCCACCTCGCGCCCCTTCTCGATATCGGGCCGCACCCAGCGGTCGTACTCGGCCTGGAGCTTGGCGTCGTCATACGCGCGCGGCGCCGACGCCAGGGGTGCGGCGAGACGGGGGCTGAGCGAATCGATGATCCCGATCAGCGCCTCACGCTCGCGCTTGTCGACCTTCACCTGGATCCGCCCGCGGCGACGGAGCACCTGGGCCATCCGGCGGGGCTTCCGGCGTCTCAGGGACGACCCAGGGTCGCCTGGAGTCCAAAGGAGTGGAGCTGCGCGACCGAAACCTCGGCCTGCTCGCGTGGCTGGGTCGCGACCACGGCGCGACCCTCGTTGTGCACCTGGAGCATCAGGCGGGTGGCCGTCGCATGGTCGTAGCCGAACAGTTTGCGGAGGACGAGCACCACATATGACATGAGGGTGATCGGGTCATTCCAGACCATCACGTTCCAGCCGAACTCTCGCTGGTCGCGCTCCTCGCGTCCGGGGGCCTTCGCCGGGGCCGGCGCCTTGGTCGGCGTCGGCGCGGAGGTGGTCGCCATGGCAGCTAGCGTAGCTCAGGTCCCGTCAACAACACCACCGCCAACGGTTCCCGTCCGCCCCCTCCTCGAGCTGCCCGGTGACGGGGCTCCCGAAGGAGCGACGTCGCTCAGACTGCGCGGAAGTCGACGACGCCCGCCCACGCGGACGGAGTCCGTGAGGGCTGGGCTGCAGGAGCCGTTGTCGTGGTGGTGGTCACTCCGTCGAGCACCGCTTGCAGCGGAAGCTCGCAGTTGTGGCACACAATCCAGATGGGACCCGGCTCGCTGACGCGCCTTTCGAGACGATGTCGCTCGCCGCATTCCTCGCAGGTGATGGTTACTCGCATTTCGTGGCGCAGCGTCGCATGGCGGTTGCGACGCCTCGCTGATGGCACTGTCGCGGCCGCGCCAACGGTGTGCAACGAATTGGCGAAAGAGGGCCGATCTGCCGCGGGTGATACACTCGGCGAGATCGCTATGGCATTGGTGCAAACGCGCCATTCAAGCCCCAAATACGATCATTTGAAGGCGAAAGCCCGCGACCCTGACCGGCGAGAAGGATTGTTCTGAAGGCAGGAGTAACGAGCAAAGGAGTGCATTGACCCCGACGACGGCCCAGGAGCCCGAGACGCTCACCATGGAGGACCTCCTGCGGGAGGACCAGAATTCGATCAGGGCCCTGGCCCACGGTGACATCGTCGATGGTGTCGTCGTCCGTGTCGATCCCGACGAGGTCCTCGTCGACATCGGCGCCAAGAGTGAAGGGATCATCTCGAACCGCGAGCTGTCGGCACGCGGTGAGCAGACGGTCGTGCTCAACTCCGGCGACCAGGTCAAGGTCTACATCATCCAGCCCGAGGATGAGCACGGCAACGTCGTCCTCAGCCTGCGCAAGGCGCGCGCCGAAGGCATCTGGCAGGCCGTCGCAGAGAAGGAGTCCGAGGGCGAGATCCTCGACGCCGAGGTTCGCGAGCAGAACAAGGGCGGGCTCATCGTCAACATCATGGGCCTGCGCGGATTCCTGCCCAGCAGCCAGGTGGCGCGCCAGTTCAGCGGCAACCTCATGGAGCTGGTCGGCACCAAGATCCCGGTCAAGATCCTCGAGGTCAACCGCAAGCGCAACCGCCTCATCGTGTCGCAGCGCGCGGCGCAGGATGAGGATCGCGCGCGCCAGCGCGAGGAGCTCTTCGAGAAGCTCAAGGTCGGCGACGTCATCACCGGCAAGGTGAGCGGCGTCACGTCCTACGGCGCCTTCGTCAACCTCGGCGGCGCCGACGGCCTCATCCACATCAGCGAGCTGTCTTGGGATCGCATCAATAATGTCAGCGACGTGCTCACCGTCGGCGATGAGGTGTCCGTCAAGGTCATCAAGCTCGACCCCGACCTCTCGCGCATCAGCCTCTCGCTGCGCCAGATGTCACAGGATCCCTGGGACACCATCGAGCAGCAGTTCCCGCCCGGCAAGGCGGTGCCCGGCATCGTCACCAAGACCAAGAAGTACGGCGCGTTCCTGCAGATCGCCGACGGTGTCGAGGGTCTGCTCCACATCAGCGAGCTCTCGTGGGATCACGTCGAACGTACCGAAGACGTCCTCAAGGTCGGCGAGGAGGTCGAGGTCATGGTGCTCAGCGCGGACAAGGTCCGCCGTCGCATCAGCCTCTCCCTGCGCCAGCTGCACGGCGGCGGTCCGACCGGCGAGGGCGACGAGATCACTCCACCGTCATATGACTACCCCGAAGATGACGACGACGAGAGCGACACTGCGGACACGGCCGTGACGCCGATGGCCACCGCGCTCACCGACGCCGGCGTCGAGGGGACCACACGCGCAGCCGTCAACGATGCAGTCGCGGCCGGCACCGCCACGGCTGAGGAGATTGCCGAAGACAACGCGGAGGCCGACGATGCCGCCGCGGCCGACAGGCTGGACGATGGCGCCGGCGAGTCCGAGTCCGAGCTCGAGGCAGAGGTCGAAGAGGCCACCGAGGCAACCGACGCCGGCGCGACCGGCGACGAGTCGGCGGCAGCGACAACCGCGGCCGATGCGGCCACGGAAGCCGCACTGGAACCTGCGGCGGACGAGGCCGGCGCCGGTGCCGATATCGAGGCTGCAGAACCCAAAGCCTAGGGCGGCGTCACCAAGAGAGTGACCGTCGCTGTTGTGCGTAGCGACGAGGCCGTTTCGACGGGGCTACCAGCCCGTATTTACAAAGTTGCTTAGCTGTCCGCCGACCCGGGTACTATGAGGGGCGTTACAGCAGTGCCCGGGGTCTGACCCTTTCCATCCACGGGGGGGCCGGAAGGGCAATGGAGGCGGTTTTGTACCCGTTCGAGCGCTTCACCGAAAGGGCGAAGAAGGTGCTCACGCTTGCCCAGGAAGAGGCTGAGCGTTCGCACCACTCGTACATCGGCACAGAGCACCTGCTGCTGGGGTTGCTCCGTGAAGGGGAGGGGCTTGCGGCCAAGGTCCTCAACAATCTCGGTGTCGAGATAAACAAGGTTCGCAGCACGATCGAGTCGGTGCTCGGTCGCAACGAGCGGATCATCATCCAGCAGATCATCCCGACGTCGCGTGTCAAGAAGGTCATCGAGATCTCCTTTGAAGAGGCGCGCCGCATGGGCAACAACTATGTGGGCACCGAACATCTCCTGCTCGGGCTGCTCATCGAGGGTGAGGGCATCGCCGCCCACGTCCTCGAGGACCTCGGCGCCAACCTCGAGAAGGTTCGCGGCGAGATCGACAAGCTGCTCCACGAGTCGGGCATCGACGAGGAGTCCAAGGAGGCGCAGAAGAAGCCTTCCAAGACGCCACTGCTCGACCAGTTCTGCCGCGACCTCACCGACCTGGCGATCAAGAACTCGCTCGACCCCGTGATCGGGCGCGCCATGGAGATCGAGCGTGTCGTGCAGATCCTCAGCCGGCGCACCAAGAACAACCCCGCACTGATCGGTGAGCCCGGCGTGGGCAAGACCGCCATCGCGGAAGGGCTCGCGCAGCAGATCATCCTCGGCAACATTCCCGAGTCGCTGATGGGCAAGCGCGTGCTCACGCTCGACATGGGCGCGCTGGTTGCGGGTACCAAGTACCGCGGCGAGTTCGAGGAGCGTCTCAAGAAGATCCTTGACGAGATCCGCGCATCGCGCGAGGTGATCCTGTTCATCGACGAGCTGCACACGCTTGTGGGCGCCGGCGCCGCGGAAGGTGCCATCGACGCAGCGAACATTCTCAAGCCCGCACTTGCGCGCGGTGAGATTCAGTGCATCGGTGCGACCACGCTCAACGAGTACCGCAAGTACATCGAGAAGGACGCAGCGCTCGAGCGCCGTTTCCAGCCGGTGTTCGTCGACGAGCCGTCGCTTGCCGAGACCATCGAGATTCTGCACGGCATCCGTCCGCTGTACGACAAGCACCATCGGGTGACCATCACCGACGACGCGCTCAAGGCCGCTGCCGAGCTGTCGGTGCGCTACGTCAGTGACCGCTCGCTTCCGGACAAGGCGATCGACCTCATCGATGAGGCGAGCGCACGTGTGCGCATGAAGCTCACCACCACGCCGGAAGAGCTGCGCGCCATGCAGCGCGAGATTCGCGAGCTGCAGACGCAGAAGGAAGAGGCGATCGCGGCGCAGGACTACGAGACCGCGGCCAACTTCCGCGACAAGGAAAAGAAGCTCAAGGACAAGTACGTCTCCCAGGAGACCAAGTGGCGTGACGAGCTCGGCGCGACCGTTCCGGAGGTGACCGAGGAGCACATCGCCGAGATCATCTCGTCGTGGACCGGCGTCCCGGTCTCGCGCCTGGTGGAGGAGGAGACCTCACGCCTGCTGCGCATGGAGGAGGAGATCCACAAGCGCCTCATCGGCCAGGACGATGCGGTGAAGGTCATCTCCCAGGCGGTGCGCCGTGCGCGCGCCGGACTCAAGGATGCCAAGCGGCCGATCGGATCGTTCATGTTCCTCGGCCCGACCGGCGTCGGCAAGACCGAGCTGTCGCGTGCGCTCGCTGCGTTCCTTTTCGACAACGAGGACGCGATCATCCGGCTCGACATGAGCGAGTTCATGGAGCGCCATTCGACCGCGCGTCTGGTCGGATCGCCGCCAGGCTACGTCGGCTACGACGAGGGCGGGCAGCTCACCGAGGCGGTGCGACGTCGCCCGTACTCCGTGGTGCTCTTCGACGAGATCGAGAAGGCGCACCCAGAGGTCTTCAACATGCTGTTGCAGATTCTCGAGGACGGCCGGCTCAGCGACGCCAAGGGCAAGGCGGTCAACTTCGCCAACACGATCATCATCATGACCAGCAACCTCGGCGTGCACGGGTTGAAGCTCAACATGTCGCTCGGGTTCCAGCCGGCCGTGCCGGATGAGCGGGCGTCATCGTCAGAGCACGGGAAGATGCGCGACAGCATCATGGACGAGCTCAAGAAGCAGTTCCGTCCCGAGTTCCTCAACCGTGTCGACGCGGTCGTCGTCTTCCAGCGTCTCGACCATCCGCAGATGCGCCAGATCGTGGACCTGCTGCTCGCCAAGGTGGCAATGCACCTCGCAGCCCAGGAGCTGACCTTCACGGTGTCGGACGATGCCAAGGAGAAGCTCGTCATCGAAGGTTTCGACAAGATCTACGGAGCACGCCCGCTGCGGCGCGTGATCCAGCGCGTCATCGAGGACCCGTTGAGCGAGGAGTTGCTCCGCCTCAAGCACGGTCCGGGCGACGCGGTGATCGTCGAGGTCGTCGAGGGCGAGGTGAAGATGCGCCTAGTGCCCAAGGGCCCCCGCCGGGAGAAGAAGGAAAAGGCCGAGGCGGTCGCAACCGCCGCGTCGGGTCCGCCGAGCGCACCTCCCACGGAGTAGCCAGCCTACGGATCGATGGAGCTAGTTGCCAGTGCCCGTCCGAGGCGGGAGGGCAACCGTTGCGCCATAGCTGCCATCGATGATGGTGACGGTCACGCCCTGGGTGACATCGAGCGCTTTGGGAACCTCGATAACGCTCGTAGTCGGGGCGAGGTCGGCGGTGCAGGGACCTGAGTCCGGTGCTTTCACTGTCACCGAACGGCCATCGCAGGGGTCGGGTAGCGCCTCAGTTTGAGTTGCCCGGCGGTAGGTCAGTGTGAATCGGAAGGTCGACGCGCCTCATGGCGGGCTTTCAGGGCCATGGGAATCGCAAGAAGAATCGCCAGCGTCGCTAAGAAGACCAGAACGAACCCCACCCCGCCAAGGACAGAGCGGACGTCGGTTACCGGGCCACGCGACACAAAGGCGAGAAGCAAGAGCACTAAGCCGGCCGAGAGGACCCAGCATCGGCGCCTCATTACCCAAGGCATGCCACGATCATCCCACGCATCGCGGCGGCTACCCAACCCCCGCAACGCGAACATACGTTTGGTATGCTGTGCGGCCCATGGCATCCGTCCTGACCAGGCGACTCCGTGCCCAGAGGCGCGTGTTGGTCATCGACGCCACTTGGGTACGCTAGAGCGTCAATGCCCAACGATCAGATCGTGATTCGCGGTGCCCGCGAGCACAACCTCAAGAACATCGACCTGACCCTGCCGCGCGACAAGCTCATCGTGATCACCGGGCTGTCGGGAAGTGGCAAGTCGTCGCTCGCGTTCGACACCATCTATGCGGAAGGCCAGCGTCGATACGTCGAGTCGTTGAGCGCGTACGCACGCCAGTTCCTCGGACAGATGGAGAAGCCCGATGTCGATCACATCGAGGGGCTAAGCCCGGCGATCTCCATCGACCAGAAGGGAACGAGTAAGAATCCGCGGTCGACGGTCGGCACGGTCACCGAGATCTACGACTACCTGCGCCTCATCTACGCGCGCATCGGGCATCCGCATTGCCCGAACTGCGGGCGCGAGATCAGCAAGCAGTCGATCGAGCAGATCGCCGACCAGGTGCTGCTCCTCCCCGAGGGAACCCGGCTGCTCATCTCGGCGCCGATGGTGCAGGGCCGCAAGGGCGAGCACCGCGACGTCCTCGATGAGGCCAAGCGTCTCGGCTACGTTCGCGCGCGAGTGGACGGCGAACTTCACGACCTGTCGGAGCCGATCACGCTCGACAAGAAGCTCCAGCACGACATCGAGGTGGTCGTCGACCGCATCATCATCGGACCGGAGCTTCGTTCGCGACTCCACGAGTCGCTCGAGCAGGCGTCGAAGCTGAGCGACGGGCTCATCCTGCTGATCCCGGCGGACGCCGAGAGTGGCATGCAGGAGATGCTCTTCTCCGAGGAGTTCGCGTGCGTGTACTGCGGTATCTCGATGGAGGAACCGGCACCACGCAACTTCTCGTTCAACAACCCGCACGGCGCGTGTCCGGTGTGCACCGGTCTCGGCGTGCGTCTCGAGGTCGACCCCGACGCGGTCGTCCCCGACCCCACGTTGAGCATCGACGAGGGTGCGCTCTCGGGATGGACGCGCGGACCGTCGCAGCACTGGATGATGGAGGTGCTCGAGACCGTCTGCCGGCGCTTCAAGATCCCGCTCAACGTCCCCTGGAAGGACCTCGACCCCAAGGAACAAAGGCTCATCCTCTACGGGCTTCCCAAGGACGAGACGGTGCGCATGCGCTACGTGTCGCACAGCGGGCACTCGCGGAGCTTCGAGGCCGGCTACGAGGGTGTGATCAACAACCTGCAGCGGCGCTATCGCGAGACCGAGTCCGAGTGGGTCAAGCAGGAGATCGAGCGTCTGATGATGCAGAAGCCGTGCCCGGCCTGCAACGGCGCGCGGCTCAAGCCCGAGTACCTCGCGGTGACCATCGACGGGATGAACATCGCCGAGTTCTGCAAGAACAGCATCAGTTCGGCCTTGCGGCGCCTCGACTCTCTGCGACTCAGCGAGCGCGAGCAGACCATCGCGCGGCAGGTGATCAAGGAGATCAAGGAGCGCCTCGGCTTCCTGCATGACGTCGGGCTCGACTACATCACCATCGACCGCGGCGCGGCAACGCTGTCCGGCGGTGAGGCGCAGCGCATCCGCCTGGCGACGCAGATCGGCAGCAAGCTGATGGGCGTCCTCTATATCCTCGACGAGCCGTCGATCGGGCTGCATCAGCGTGACAACCACAAGCTGATCCGCACGCTGGAAGCGCTGCGCGACATCGGCAACACGCTCATCGTTGTCGAGCACGACGAGGAGACGATTCGCGCGGCCGACTGGGTGGTCGACATCGGCCCGGGCGCCGGCGAGCACGGCGGCCTGGTGATGGCGTCCGGAACCGTCGAGGACGTGCTCAACGCACCCGAGAGTGTCACCGGGCAGTTCATGCGCGGCGAGCGGAGCATCCCGCTGCCGTTGATACGCCGACCCGCGGGCGCGAAGAAGCTGGTGGTGCGTGGTGCGCGCGCCAACAACCTGCACAACGTCGATGTCACCTTCCCGCTCGGTTCGTTCATCTGCGTCGCCGGGGTCAGCGGCAGCGGCAAGAGCACGCTGGTCAACGACATCCTCTATCGCAAGCTTGCGCAGTCGCTGTACCGGGCCAAGCATCGCCCGGGCGCGCATGACCGCGTCGAGGGTATCGCCAACATCGACAAGGTGATCGACGTCGATCAGTCGCCGATCGGGCGCACCCCGCGAAGCAATCCGGCGACCTATGTCGGCGTCTTCACCGACATCCGCGACCTGTTC
Organism: Candidatus Dormiibacterota bacterium; assembly: GCA_003162415.1. GTDB lineage: Bacteria > Chloroflexota > Dormibacteria > Aeolococcales > Aeolococcaceae > Palsa-851. The sequence continues at coordinate 353,257 of PMOL01000011.1, read as the reverse complement.
GCCAAGCTTCCGGAGGCGAAAATCCGCGGATACAAGCCGGGGCGCTTCTCCTTCAACGTGTCGGGTGGACGCTGCGAGGCGTGCGCCGGCGACGGAATGATCAAGATCGAGATGCACTTCCTCCCGGATATCTACGTGCCCTGCGAGGTCTGCAAGGGGCGCCGATACAACCGCGAGGCGCTCGAGGTGAAGTTCCGCGGCAAGAGCATTGCCGACGTGCTCGAGATGACCGTCGATGAGGCGGCGTCGCTGTTCGAGCACCAGCCGCGGATCCTGCGCAGGATGCGGACGCTCCAGGATGTCGGACTGGGCTACATCCGGCTCGGCCAGCCGGCGACGCAGCTCAGTGGAGGTGAGGCGCAGCGCGTCAAGCTCAGCACCGAGCTGTCGCGGCGCGACACCGGCAGCACGCTCTACATCCTCGACGAGCCAACCACGGGACTGCACTTCGCCGATGTCGAGAAGCTGCTCGTCGTGCTCCACCGGCTCGTCGATGCGGGCAACACGGTGATCGTCATCGAGCACAACCTCGACGTCCTCAAGACCGCCGACCACATCATCGATCTTGGCCCCGGAGGCGGCGATGGAGGCGGTGAGGTCGTCGCCGAGGGAACGCCCGAAGAGGTGGCGACCAACCCGCGGAGCGCCACCGGCGAGTACCTCGCGCGCATGCTGCCCGCCCCTCGGGTGCAGGTCGCGCGGGTGACCGGGACCCGCGTCGCGACACCACGGCAACGGAGGCGCGTTCCGGTCTCCACCTGACGTGTTCCCCAACTCACTGTCGGTGCGCTAAATTGGTGCCACGATGACCTCCACGGACGGCGAGGACAGACGCCTGCGGCTCAGGCGACTCGACGACTGCCTCGACGTGCTCGAACAGGCGCACGAGCTCAACCTGACCGAGGTCAGCGAGCGCATGGCCGAGGCTTTGGGCGAGAGGGTCCCGACCGTCCATACCGGGATGCTCATCGCCGACGCAATCGAGGAGGTCTTGCGTCAGCAGGAGCCGTACATGGTGCAGATCCGCCCCGAGGTTTCACGCAGGGTTCGGCGCCGCCGCGACCCGTTCGACGTGAGGCTGCTGCTCCAACGCCGCTGACCCTGAAGCTTTCGGCGGACCTCCCGCAGGTACACTCGTCCAGCCCATGAGTGCCTTTGGCTTCGATCCCGAGCAGATTTTTGCTCGGCGTCGGTCCCGTCCAAGGATCGTTCGACCGCCAGGACAGCTCCGGCGCCGGATCGTCGTCTTCGGCGTTATCGCGGTCATCATCGTGCTGCTCATCGTTGCCCGATGGCTGCTGGGACTGCGCGCCGAGTACCTCTATTACCAGAGCGTCAACCACACCAACGTCTTCTGGACGCCGCTGATCGCGCACATCATCCTGTTCTTTGTCGGGTTCGCGATCATCGCGGTGATCTTCGGCGCGGCGGTTGTCGGCTGTTCAATGGCGGCGGCAAACCTCGACCGGCGCGGGCGCCGCATCGTGCTCTGGGCCGGAGCGGTGATCGCCGTCCTCGCCGGGATCGCAGGCGGCTCGACCCTGTCCGGCGAGTGGCAGGACATCCTGCTCTGGCTGCACTCGGTGCCCTTCGGGGCCACTGACCCGGTCTTCCACACCGACTACTCCTTCTTCGTCTTCACCCTGCCGGCGATCGACGACCTCATGGGGCTGCTCTGGGGCGGCGTGATCCTCGGGATGCTCGCCGCGATCGCGGTTGCCGTCATCTCGATCACGGTGATGAATGCCCCCGAGGAGCTGCCCCTGCCGCTCGAGCCGCCGCCCGGTCGCTCCCCGGAGGACGCGCTCCGGGCCGCCATCATCACCGGCGGGATCGGGCTGGCCGCCATCTTCATCCTTGCCGCGTTCGGGGCTCACTTCGGCGTCTACCACCTGGCCACGAGCACCCACGCAACCGGCAACGGGTCCAACGGAACCCCCTACGTCGGGCTTGATGCGACCCAGCGCGCGGTGATCCAGCCGGTCCTCGGGTTCCTCCAGGTCCTCGCCGCCGTCCTGGCGGTGGTGACCCTGGTCCTCGTGGCCATCCGTTGGCGGCGGGCGTCGACGGGGACCGCGATCGCGTTCGGCTCGATGCTCGGCGGATGGCTGCTCGTCGCCGGCCTGACCCAGGGCATCCCGGCGGCCGTGTACCAGGGGGCGAGCGTCGGCCCCAACGAGCAGACGGCGCAGACGCCCACGATCGGCGACTACCTCACCACCAGCCGCTACGCGTGGGGGATCCAGAGCACGGGATCGGATCCGCAGGTGCAGAGCCGGAGCTTCGGGACGCCCCACGCCCCGACGCTCAGCGATCTCGAATCCGACCTCGGCACGCTCCAGAACGTGCGCATCCAGGACCCCACGCAGCTGCCGGATACCCTGGCGCAGATCGACCGCAGCCGCAGCTATCAGACCTACTCGACGATCACCGTGGATCGCTATCCGAACCCCACCACCGGGGCCGACACCGAGGTGATGCTCGGACCGCGAGAGATCGCCGAGGCGGATGTCCCCAACGCATCGTTTGTGAACACCTCGCTCACCTACACCCACGGCTACGGCGTCACCGCGGTGTCGGTGAATGCGGTGGCCGGCGAGGGCAAACCGCAGGTCCTCGTCGGGCAGCAGCCGATGACTCAGGTCACCCCGGGCTCGCCACCGGACCTGTCGTTCGACAACTCGACGACCGCGGATCCGGCGATCTACTGCGGGCTGGACACCACCCAGAGCGTCATCTCCGGGACCACGCAGCCGGAGTTCAACTATCCGTCGGGCAGCGGCGACAACACCGTGCACGGCACCACCAGCGAGGTTGGGATCCCGATCACCAACCCGATCGACAAGCTGGCGATCTCGCTCGAGGATTTCGGTGGCTTCAACCTCTTCCTCAACAACTCGCTGACCGCCGACAGCCGTGCGCTGGTCAACCGCCAGATCGCGACCCGCATCACGTCGCTGGCACCGTTCCTCACCGTCGACGGGGATCCGTACATCGTTGTGGACCCCGGGACCGGTCATCTGATGTGGATTGCCGACGCGTACGTCAAGAGCTCGGTCTTTCCCGAGTCGTATCAGCAGAGTGACGGCACCTCGTACATGCGCAACGCCGTCAAGGCGGTGATCGACGCCAAGACCTGCGCGATCAAGCTGTACGCGGTCAACATGAACGAGCCGATCACCGCTGCGTGGAACGGGATCTACCCCGGGCTGCTCACCCCGCTCGGCGACATGTCGACGTACCTCCGCTCGCATCTGCGCTACCCGGAAGACCTGTTCAACGACCAGGCGCAGGCCTACGCGCAGGTGCACATCACCAGCCCGACGGTCTTCTACAACGGCAGCGACCTGTTCAACATCGCGCAACAGTCCCTCAACGGGACCAATCAGGCCACAACCGCGTACTACGTCGAGGCAACGCTTCCTGACACCAGCAGCCCCCAGTTCGTGCTGCTGCAGACCTTTTCTCCGGGAGCCAGCGGGGGAGGCGCTACCGCGAACAACATGACGGCCTGGCTCGCAGCTGAGTGCGACTACACGGGTACCAATGAGCCGAAGCTCGTCTCGGTGCGTCTCAACAATGCGGACAACGTGCTGGGGCCGCTGCAGTTCGACAACAACATCAACACCAACCAGGTGATCAGCTCGGAGATCAGCTTGCTCGATCAGCACGGGTCAACGGTCACCCTCGGCAACGTGATCATCCTGCCGTTCAACAACGACTCGTTCCTCTACGTGCGGCCGCTGTACGTCACCGCCGGCGCCAACGGCGGCACCGCGTTCCCGCAGTTGCAGTACGTGATCGTGGGCGACCAGAGCAACGTGCAGCAGGGGACGTCGTTCGCCGCCGCAGTCTCGGCATTGCTCAACAACGGCGCGCCGGTCCCCGGCCTGCCGCTCCCTGGCACGGGTACAAGCACGCCCTCACCCTCGCCATCACCGTCGACATCGCCATCAGCGTCGCCGAGCCCGGGCGCATCGCCGACGCCGACGAGCATCGCGACCGGCACGATTCAGCAGCAGATCCTCGCGCTGGACAGCAAGCTCATCGCCGACAACTCGGCTGCAGAGACAGCGCTCATGGCCGGCAACTTCACCGCATACGGCGCTGATGAGGCGAAGGTGCAGGCGGACCTGAAGGCGTTGCAGACGCTGCTCGCCCAACAGGCGGCGGCGACCCCGAGTCCATAGGCGGGGGTCCGCTGGAACCATGAGCGACGCGGTTGACATCGCACCCGGGATCCATCAACTCGACACGCTGCTGGGCGGCATGGACCAGCTCACCGCCGGGTTCCTGATCGACGGGCCTATGCCCGCGCTCGTCGAGACCGGTTCGCAGTCGAGCGTTCCCGCCGTGCATGCGGCGCTCAACGCTCTCGGGCTCGGCCCGCGCGACCTGCGCTGGATCATCGTGACCCACATCCACCTCGATCACGCCGGTGCCGTCGGGGACATCGCCAACGACTTTCCCAATGCCACCGTGGTCGTCCACGAGCGCGGCGCGCGCCACCTCGTCGACCCGAGCCGGCTCATCGACAGTGCGTCGCGCGTCTACGGCCCGCTGCTCGACAGCCTCTACGGGCGGATGACGGCCGTCCCGGAGGACCGCCTCATCGCGGCGGGTGACGGGTACCGGGTTGATGTGGGCAACGGCCGCGAGCTAGTGCTCGTCGATTCCCCAGGCCACGCCAAGCACCACCACGCGGTCCTGGACGAGCAGACCGGGACGCTGCTGGTGGGGGACGCGGTCGGCGTGCTCCTGCCCGACCTCGGTGTGCTCCGCCCGGCGACCCCGCCGCCCGATTTCGACCTCGAGCAGGCGGTGCACAGCCTGCGGCGCTTCGCCGAGCTGCGCCCGGAGCGCATGGTGCTCACCCACTACGGCCCGGTGGCCGATGCGCAGGCCACCCTCGCCGAGGCCGAGGACATGCTCCACGGCTGGGTCGAGGTCGCCGAGCGTGTGATCGAGAACGCGGCGGACGCGGGCATCGATGACGTCGCCGCGGCGCTCGCCGAGGCGTTCGCACTCGACCCGGAGACGCTGCCCGAAGCCATCCGCGAGAAGGCCGAGGTGCTCAACGGCGTGCACAGCAACGCGGCAGGCATCGTTCGCTACCTGAGACAGCGGGCAGCGGCACCGGTCGAATGACCACGGCCGCCCGGCCGCGCGACCGGCTCATCGCCGCGGTAGTCCTGAGCGCGGTGATCGGCCTGGTGGGCGGCGGGCTCGCAGCCTGGGGGATCTACGCGCGCTACGGACCGGTCGAGCGGGTCACCCAGCAGACCATCGTCGGCGGGTCCGGCGGCACCGGCGGCGCGCTCACCGCCGGCTCGATCGCGCAGACGAAGTCGGTGTCGGTGGTCGAGGTGATCACCAAGCCGGTGACCGCCAATTCCCTCCTCACTGGAACGACCGGCATCGTGGACGGCTTCGTGGTCTCCGCCAGCGGCCTGGTGGTGTCCAGCATCCACGCCATCCAGGGCGCGGCCACGCTGGTGATCGCGACCGCCGACGGGCACAGCTACCCGGCCACCATCGTCCGCGCCGACCCGACCCACGGCATCGTCCTGCTCCAGGCGGTCGGAGCGCAGGGCCTGACGCCGCTCATCTTCGCGTCGGTGACGGCGAGGGTCGGCGACCTGGCGATCGCCGTGGCGCACATCCCGTTCGCGCCGGTGACCCTCTCCACCGGGACGGTCAGCTCGACCGGCAACACCGTCGATCTCTCCGGCACCGCAACGCCACTGCTCGACGTGCTCACGGTTGACGCCGTCCCCGATCCGCGCCAGGACGGCGGCCCGCTGCTCGACGGCAACGGCAACGTCATCGGCGTCGTGGTCGCCGCGGGCAGCGCGGCGCCGGGCGTGGTCGCCCTCTCCATGACCGCGGCGGCGAACCTCGTGGTCGCCGCGACCGGCGGCGGGGGCACAACACTCGCGCCGATCCTCGGCGTCCAGTCGCAGGTGATCGATCCCGCCACCGCCGCCGCGGCAAGTCTGCCGGTGGGCGCGCTGGTGCTGTCGGTCACCCCGGCCGGCCCGGCCGCCGCCGCCGGCCTGCTGCCGGGTGACATCGTCACCGCCGTCGGGACCACCGTGCTCGATGCGACCCACCCGCTGGACCCGACCGTGCTGGGGCTCGCGCCCGGACAGCAGGTCACGCTGACGGTCTTCTCGAACGGCAAGGCCAAAACCGTTCAGCTGACGGTCGGAAGCGGCTGATGGCGCTGAGGCGGCACACTGGACTCACATGGAACTCACGTATCACGGCCATTCCTGCATCCGGCTTCGCGGGCGGGAGATGACCGTCCTCATCGACCCGCCCCAGACAGCGCTCCCCGGCCTCGCCAAGGGCACCGTCGGGATGATCGTGCGCACCGAGGGAACCACCGACCCCGCCAAGCTCCGCCCCCGTGACGGCGAGGTCCAGGAGGTTTGCGGGCCCGGCGAGTTCGAGATCGGCGGCGTCAGCATCCTCGGGCTCGCCGCCGGTGAGACAACGGTGATGCGTGTCTCGGTCGACGACGTTCGCGTCGTCGCTGCGGGGCGTCTCCGCCGCCAGCTCACCGAAGACGAGATCGATAGCCTCGGCCACGTCGACGTCCTGGTCATCCCCGTCGGCGGCGGCGATGCGCTTGGAGCCATCGATGCCGCCAAGCTCGTCAACGCGGTGGAGCCGAGCATCGTCGTCCCCGCCCGCTTCGGCTCCGGTAGTGGCGGCGAGTATGACCCGGTCGGCAAGTTCGCCCAGGAGATGGGCCTCGCCGAGGGAGCCTGGGAGCCGCAGCCGCGCCTGGTGCTCACCGGCTCGACCGGTGAGACCGACGAAACCCGGGTTGTCCTCCTCGAAGCGAAAGCCGGCTGACGGTCACAATCGAACATCGGTGCGTCACCGCGACGTGCTGCTGATACAATTGGAAAAACCAACCCGGGAGGCTCTGCGCATGGCGAAGTTCGTGTTCGTGACAGGCGGAGTGGTCTCCTCACTCGGCAAGGGAATCACCGCCGCTTCGATCGGCACGATCCTCAAGGCGCGTGGGCTCCACGTCGGGATGCAGAAGCTCGACCCCTATCTCAACGTGGATCCGGGCACGATGTCGCCGTACCAGCACGGCGAGGTGTTCGTCACCGACGACGGCGCTGAGACCGATCTCGACCTCGGTAATTACGAGCGGTTCCTCGACGTCGCGTTGAGCAAGGCGAGCAACGTCACGACCGGCAAGATCTACGCGTCGGTGATCGCCAAGGAGCGCCGGGGTGACTACCTCGGCGGCACCGTGCAGGTGATCCCGCACATCACCAACGAGATCAAACATCGCGTGCTCAGAGTTGCCGAAAATGAGCTACCGCAACCAGATGTCGTGATCGTCGAGGTGGGGGGCACCGTCGGTGACATCGAGTCGCTGCCCTTCCTCGAAGCAATCCGGCAGATGAAGAACGACGTTGGTCGCAACAACGTCTGCTACGTACATCTGACCCTCGTGCCGTACGTGAACGCCAGCGAGGAATTCAAGAGCAAGCCCACGCAGCACTCTGTCAATCAACTCCGCTCGATCGGCATTCAGCCGGACGCGATCATCGCGCGCAGTGAGAAGCCCATCAGCGAAGCGCTCAAGGAGAAGATCGCGCTCTTCGGTGACGTCGAGATGCGCGCGGTGATCAACGTCCCGGACGCGAGCTCCATCTATCAGGTGCCGCTGATGCTCGAGGACGCAGGGCTCGGTGATTACATCTCGCAGTTGCTCAACCTCGACGCCACGCCACCGGATCTCACCGAGTGGAAGGATCTCTGCGCGCGCATTGCCGCGCCAAAGCCGAGCGTGCGCATTGCGGTCGTGGGCAAGTACGTGGAGATGCCGGACGCGTACATCAGCGTGATTGAATCCCTGCGGCACGCCGCCGTACATTGCGGCGCAGACCTCGACCTCGTCTGGGTGAACAGCGAGCACCTCGACGAGGACATGAGCCCGCTCGAGGGCGCCGACGGTATCGTCGTGCCCGGCGGGTTCGGGCATCGCGGCATCGAGGGCAAGGTGCTCGCGTCGAGATACGCCCGGGAGCACCTGGTGCCGTACCTCGGGCTCTGCCTCGGGATGCAGTGCGCGGTGGTCGACATCGCCCGTGAGGTTCTCGACGCCTCCGACGCCAACTCGACCGAGTTCAACGCCTTCACCTCGCACCCGGTCATCGACCTGCTCCCCGAGCAGCGCGACATCGAGGAGAAGGGCGGCACCATGCGGCTCGGCGTCTATCCGTGCAAGCTCACGCCGGGGACCCGCGCCGCCGAGGCGTACGGCGAGCCGGTGGTCTACGAGCGCCACCGTCATCGCTTCGAGTTCAACAACCACTACCGCGAGGCGCTCGCGGGCGCGGGAGTCCTGTTCTCGGGGACGTCCCCAAACGGCCGGCTCGTCGAGATCATCGAGCTGGAGGACCATCCGTTCTTCGTCGGCTCGCAGTTCCATCCCGAGTTCCGCTCGCGTCCGGGACGCCCGCATCCGCTCTTCCGAGCATTCATGGCCGCGGCGACGCGCGAACTCCCGGTGGACGACCAGTCGGTGCCGACCGCCGACGTCGCCGGGGTCCACGCGGAGACGACAACCAAGGTCTGAGCCGCGCGCAACGCGCGGCTGCGAGTTTCGTTACGCGAAACCCGCCGTGCGATGCCTCGTTCCACCGTCAACTTGATCGGTTTGACGGAGGCACAATCGATGACTCGGAATCGCGCCGCACTGGCCATCCCAGCGGCTTTGGTGATGCTCTCGGGCTGCGGGGTCGCCGCAGCAGTCACGGTGCGGACGACAACTGTGTCCGACCTCAATCCGAATGGAGCGACCGCCGACGCGTCGCCTCACTTGTACGCCATCCCAAAGCCGGTGGTCGTGCCCACCGCCGCGCCGGTCCCGGCCCCCGCACCGAGCGACGTCGTCTCGGTGCTCACCGCCGGCGCCACGCAGTATCTGGAGATCCGCTCGCACACCGGTGCCCTGGTCGCCAAGACCACGATCGACCCCCTCCTCGGGTGGATGGTCAACGCCGGCCCGGGCGGCGCGTACTGGAGCACGAGCGGCAGCGAGTACGAGCTGACCACGTCCGGCACGGTGCGCAGGCTCGGGGCCGTGCCCGGTGATGCGAACGGCGTCGTCATCGCACCCGACGGCACCTCCTACGCATACGCGACCAGCGACCAGTCCAGCACCGGGAATCTCAACCGGATCGTGGTGGTGCACCCCGGTGGCTCGACCACGACCATCGCCGACCGCTTCAACAATCCGAATGTGCCATCCGCCGACGCGCCTCAAAGCTGGGACTACTACCTCATCAGCTGGACCTCCTCGGGCATCGCGTTCGCCCGGGTGATGACCGGTGGCTGCGGCTGCGGCTCCTTCGACATGCAGATGCAGTCCGCAGACTCGGCGACCATCAACCCGGTCACCGAGGTCGTGACGCCCCTGACCGACAACGGCTCGTGCCCGCTCAGCGCCGTCGGACTCGGCATGCAGACCGCGTGCTTCCTCTCGGATACGAACGGCAACACCACCGGCCTGCGCATCACCAGCGGCGGCGTGCTTCGCCACAACTTCGCGATGTCGGGCGTCAACGTCGGCGGTGACGCGGTCTTCTCCCCGGCCGGCACCGAGCTTGCCTACGTGACGGTCCCCGCCGCCGAGGCCACCTGCGGCGCGACCTGGAACGCCACCCTGCGCATCCTCAACCTCGCCACCGGCGCGGCCGTCACTCGGACTCTCGGCCAGTTCTCGCCGGCGGTTTGGGGCGCCGACGGTCTCCTCTACGGCTCGATCGCGACCCAGAACGACTCGGTGGCCTCGGTGGTGGCGGTCAACCCGGCGACCCTCGCGGTCACCCAGGTCAGCCCGGCCATCACCGGCCAGCAGTTCGTCGGGATCATCTAGCGGGGTACGCTGGTTGCCGATGAGCACGGCAACGCGTGGCGTCCCGGCGGCGGAGCGGATGATCCGCGGCCGGAACCGCGGCCTCGAGTTGCTTCGCGCAACCGAGGCCGCTGCGCTGTCCGTGGGACGGTGGCTGGGACGAGGTGACAAGGCCGGGACCCGCGACGCCGGCCACGGGGTGATGGAGGAGGCCCTGATGGGCATGCCCTTCGAGGGGCGCATCGTCATCGGCCCCGAGGGCTCCAACAACCGGTTGCTCGCGGGGAGAACCATCGGCGCCGGGCGGGACCGGGTCGACCTCGCCGTCCTCCCGGTCGACGGGATCAGCCTCGTGGCCGGCGGGCTCAGCCAGGCGCTCAGCGTCGCCGCCGTCGCCGAGACCGGCGGCATCCTGCTCCCACCGCCGGTCGCATACATGCACAAGATCGCGGTCGGCCCGCAGGCGCGCGGTGCCGTGGACATCAGCGACACGCCGGAGAACAACCTCCGCCGCGTCGCCTTCGCGATGAACGTTCAGGTGCAGGACCTCACCGTCGTCCTGCTCGACCGGCCCCGCCACCTGGCGCTGCTCGAGCGGATCCGGACGCTCGGTGCGCGGGTCGCCATCGTCAGTGACGGCGATGTCGGACTTGCCATGATGGCCGCCTGGCCGGGGTCCGGCATCGACGTGATGATCGGATCGGGCGGCACCCGCGAGGCGATCGTCGCCGCCTGCGCGATGCGCTGCCTCGGTGGCGAGCTGCAATGCCGTCCCTGGGTGCGCCACGAGGACGAGGCCGCGGCGATGCGCGAGGCCGGCTACGACCCGGAGGCGCTCCTCAACATGGAGCAACTCGTGCCCGGCCGCGAGGTGTCGGTCGCCGTGACCGGCATCAGCGGAGGTGGCCTGCTCCGTGGCGTTCGCTACCACAACTGGTGGGCGGAGACCCACAGCCTGGTGATGCGCGCCCAGAGCGGCACGGTGCGCGAGATCATCGCCAAGCACCACATCGCACTCCCGCCGGACCAGGCCAGCAAGGTCACTTGACGCCGGCAGCGTCGAGGTCGGCGGCCCTGCTCGAGCCCCCCTCGAGGGCGCTGCGCGCCGGCATGTGGACCGCGAGCCTCGGGCTCCGGGCGCTCGGCTCGGGGCGATACGCGCTCGGCGACCTCATCGGCACCTGCATCTACGCCGGCTCACCCTCGAGCCGGCGCCGGTGCGCGGCGAATCACCGGGTGCTCGAACCCACCCTCGACCGGCGGGGTGCCCGGCGCCGCGCCCTCGCATCGTTCCGCAACTACGCGCGGACGTCGGTGGACTTCGTCTGGCAGTACGGGGTGCCGGCGTATGCGATGCATCGCCACTTCCGGGCGTATGGCCTCGAGCACGCCCACGCGGCTATCGAGGAGCACCGCGGGGGAGTCTTCGCGCTCGCCCACTTCGGCAGTTGGGACGTCGCCGCCTCCTGCGGGTACGCGTCAGGACTTCGGGTGACCGCTGTGATGGCGCCGGTCGGTCCCGACCTGGTAACCCGGATCGCCGCATGGTCAAGGCGGAAACAGGACCTCGAGGTGCTGGTGTCATCGGAGGCGGCGCGCGGCCTCATCCGCGCGGTGCGCAGGGAAAGGTTCGCCGCGATCCTCAGCGACATCCCCGACCGTGGCGAGACGGTGATCGTCGACTTCTGCGGCGGCAAGGTCGAGTTCAGCACCGCGGCCGCGTGGCTCGCGCGCGTGGGCAAGGTGCCGGTGATGCCGGTCAACTGCTGGCGGCATAAGGGGAAGTACCGGCTGGTGGTGCATGCGCCGGTGGTGATCGAGCCGGGCGAAACCGACGCGGAGGTCACCCAACGGATCGCGACGGGGCTAGAGGCGGCGATCCGGCGCAACCCGGAGTGGTGGTACCCGTTCGGCGAGATCTACCAGCACTGACGGGCGCGCCCGCTCACTGGGGTAGCGAGTCGGCGTTCTGGTCGGTGCGGGGGCCCATGAGCGGACGGCCCGGACGCTCGTCGAACACCAGTCGCTGATACACGCGCCGCCAGAAATGGCCGTACACCCGAGCGTCGCGAGGCAGCCCCTCGAGGCGGCGGAGCAGGAGCAGCACCAGGATCGCCAGGCAGCCGCTCCCGAGGATCCAGCCGCTGGTGCCGCCGAAGACAAACGCCACGCCCGGAAGCAGCACGAAAGCGACCAGCACGGCCAGCGCGATCCGGCCGCGAATCGCGCCCCCGGCGAAGCACATCAGGAGCGCGATCAGCCCCGCGATGGAGAGCCCGGCCACCGCTCCGGTGGCCACCGCAACGCCGCGCCCGCCATTGAATTTCATGTACACGGACCAGCCGTTGCCGGCCACCGTGCAGACCCCGATCAGCATACTCGCACTCAGCGGCAATCCCGCCAATCGCGACGCCAGCACCGGCGCGAATCCCTGCAGGAACTGGAGCGGGCCGACGATCACCGCGATGTCGATCCCGGCGTGCCGGTACACGTTGCTCGTGCCGATGTTGCCGGTGCCGAACTTGCGCAGGTCGAGCCCGTATCGCTTGCGCCGGACCAGCAGCCAGCCGACCGGCAGCCCGCCGATGAGGTAGGCGGCGAGGCACCAACCCGCCACGACCCACGGGGAGATCATGATGCTGGCAATCATGCGGCTTGGGTGAGGTAGAGGACATTGAGGGATCGCGCCCTCGTGGTCGACGGCGGCGCCGCGTTGCAGGAGAACCTGGAGCGGGGTCTCGTCGTCGTCCCGCAGCGCATCACCGTTGGGGGCAGGGAGTTCGTCGATGACGGGAACATCGAGACCTACCCTGAGTTCTACGCGCTGCTCCGCGGTGGGGGAGTGACGGCGACCTCGACGCCGTCCCCCGGGTCGTACCTCGAAGCGTTCCGGCGCACCGACGCCGAGACGATCATCTGCCTCACGATCCCGGAACACTGGAGCGCCATGCACTCGACGGCCATGCTCGCCGCGGGCATGCTCGGGGCGGAGGAGGGGCGACGCAGGGTCACGGTCATCGATACCGGGACCGCAGTCGCAGGGTTCTCGCTGATCGCGCGCTGCGCCGGCTACCTGGCGGAGACGACTCCCGAGGCCGACTCGTGGGAGGAAGCGGTTCGCGCCGCCTGCGAACGGATCCGGGTGTATGGAGCGCTGGCGACCCTCACCTACGTCGCCCGCACCGGCCGGGTGCCCGTGCTCCTCGCAGGCATCTCCAACACGTTGCGGGTCCGCCCCGTCTTCCGGCTGGTCGAGGGTGGCAACACCGGCAGGGTCGGCCTCACCCGCACCTCGGGGGGCGCGATCCGTCAGCTGGAGCGAGTCGCCGTCGACGAGCTCGGCACCGACCCGCAGTGGCTGATGGTGTTCCACGCCGACGCTCCCGATGAAGCCGCCGAGCTGGCCGCGCACCTCGCCGGGGCCGTACGCATAGTCCGTACCGAGACCCTGGTCCTGAGCCCGATGTTCGGCGCGCACACGGGACCCGGGACCATCGGATTCGCTGCGCTTCCCTGGCCCGGGGGCACACCACCGGACTGACGCCGCGCCAGGCCGAGCGCTCCGCGCGGGGCCTGGGGCATACCATCGACCCGTGGTGACGGAGGCAGCCGCTGGTGGCGAGCAACGCTCCAGGGGCGGGCAGGACCAGGAGGAGTCGGACGATGTGGCGCGCCGCCCGCGCCGGCGGTGGCTGACATTCCTGCCGGTGCTGTTTGCGCTGGGAGCAATCGCCGCGCTCTTGGTGTATGCGGATCCACACAAGATCGGTATCGCGTTCCAGCACTTCAACCTCGTCTACATACCGATTGTCATCGTGCTCGCGGTCGGCTTCTACCTCGTCCAGGGTGTCCGCTGGTGGACACTGAATCGTGCGCTCGGCATCAAATTTCCCTTACTCGACACGGTGTTTCTCACCGAGACCGGTCAGGCGACCGCAATGCTGCCGCTCGGAGAATTGACCCGCGCACTGCTTCTGTCAAAGGCCGCAGCCGTGCACCTCGGCAGCGTGGTCGCGAGTGAGACGGTGCAGGAGTTGCTCTTCGTGTTCATGCTCTTCGTGCTCGCGCTCCCGTATGCGCTGAGCCTCCACCTCATCGCCATCGCCGTGATCGTGCCGATGATCTTCGTGGTGGTGATCGTCGCCATCCTCACCGTCGAGCGGTTGTATGCGCGCGTGCGCCGGATCATCGGGCGGGTGCCCGTGCTGAAACGCCTCCGACCCGCGATCGATGAGCTGCATCGCGACACCCGGGTGCTCTTCCGCCACGCCGACACGTATCGATACCTGCCCTTGAGCGTCGCCCAGGCGATGATGGCGGTAAGCCTGCTCTGGGCAGTGGCGCAGGCGGTCGACCCCGGCAAGCTCAGCTGGACGAGCGCGGGGTTTGTCTACGCGGTGACCCAGGGGGCGGCGTGGTTGAGCCTCGCGCCGGGTGGCCTTGGCGCGGTGGAGGCGAGTACCGCCGGCCTGCTCGTCCTCCTCGGCATCAGCTTCGACATCGCGACCGCGATCACCGTGATACAGCGGCTCGCCGACAAGGGGCTGAACACGGTCATCGGGTGGGTCTGCTACCTCTTCGCCCGGCGGCGTTACAACCTGACGGGTGCCTCGCTGTTCCGGTTCGAGATGCCGCGGGCGGAGGAGGTCGTCGGAGCGGGGCCGTAGCGGATCTCACGGCCGAAGGAAGGCTCCCGCGGGAACGCCGAACCCCTGAGGAGATGTCCGAGTAGCTCTGGTTGGCTGTCTGTGTAATTATGTAATCCATGAAAGGACACAGCACTCCCGACCCGCTCACCGACGACGAAGTCTCCGGCTGGTTCGCCGGCCGCCTGCCTGAGGGGCTATACAAGTCTGCCCCAACCATCACCGCCGATCCCGACGAGATCCTGATCGTCGGCGAGATCGACGAGCCCGAGCTCCCGGCAGACGCCGCCGAAGGCGCCCGTGCCGCAGGTCGCAGCGCCCGGATCTCCCGATTCCGCATCGACACCCGTGATGCACGCGTCAAGGTCGCTCGCGACGCCGAGCGCCTCTTCGGCCGCAAGGTCTCCTGGGGAGCCCGCTGCGGTGGCGTCGAGGAGCTGTTCACCACCCTCGGAGTCCCGGTGATGACCCGGCTCCGGCTCCAGGACCGCCGCGTGCTCGACACGCTCATCGAGTCCGGTGTGGCCCGCAGCCGCAGCGAGGCACTCGCCTGGTGCGTCCGACTGGTCGGCCAGCATCAGTCCGAGTGGATCGAGAGCCTCCGCGGAGCACTCACCGCGGTTCAGAAGGCGCGGGCCGAAGGTCCCGATGTCGGCTGACCCGAGCGGTGACGGCGAGCTGCTTGACGCGTACTCGCGCACGCTCACCCAGGTAGCCGCGGCACTCGCACCGTCGGTCGCGGCGGTGCAGGTCACTTCCAGCGGGGGACGCTCCCCGCTCGGAAGCGGCTCAGCGGTCGCGCTCAGTTCCGACGGGTACCTGATCACCTCGGCCCACGTGGTCGCCGGTGGTGACGGGGGCAGGCTCGACCTCGCCGACGGCCGCCAGCTCCGCTTTCGCGTTCGGGGGCGGGATCCGCTCTCCGATCTGGCGGTCCTGGTGGCGGAGCACGGCGATCTCCAGCCGGCACGGCTCGGCGATGCGTCGGCACTCCGGGTCGGCCAGCTGGTGGTGGCAATCGGCAATCCCCTCGGCCTCGCCGGCAGCGTCACCGCCGGCGTGGTGAGTGCCCTCGGACGCTCGCTCCCAACGCGATCCGGTGCCCAGGTCCAGGTCATCGACGACGTCATCCAGACCGACGCGGCCCTCAATCCCGGCAACTCGGGTGGCGCGCTCGCCGACTCGGCCGGACGCGTCGTCGGGATCAACACAGCCCTCGCGGGCGTCGGTCTCGGGCTCGCGGTTCCAGTCAACGCGACCACCGAGCGCATCATCGGCGCCCTGGTCCGCGACGGACGGGTGCGGCGGGCGCACCTCGGAGTCGCCGGTGGCTCGCGTCCCATCCCGCCTCGCTGGGCCGCGAAGATCGGCCGCAGCAAGGGGCTCGAGGTCGTCGAGGTCATCAAGGGAAGCCCGGCGGAATCCGCCGGCCTCCGGCGCGGCGACATCATCATCGACGTTGACGGCAGGCCGGTCGAGAGCCCGCGCGACGTGCAGCGCCTGATGGTCGACGGCCCGATCGAGCGCTTCCTGGTTATCCGGGTGCTGCGCGCGGGAGCGAGCTACGTGGTAACCGCGATCCCGGACGAGCTCGCGGCCTGAGCGGTCCGCAGGGATCCGGCGCGAGCAAACACCGGACTCCTGCAGCCGGAAGCTCTAACCGCCGTTCTGGCAGACTGTGGTGAATTTCTGGCCTTGGAACGACTGCCAGCCGTTGACGCTCGTGCTCGTTGGCGCCCCGAAGTACACCGGGGTCACCAGATCCTGCAGGTGGTATGTGAAGCCACCCAGGGCGTACGCGTAGTCGCCGTATTTCGGGCTGGTGTCGACTTCGATCGGGTCACCGACCTCGTAGAGGCTGTTGCGGTTGCCGAGGGCCGAGCAGGCGGCCGGCGTGTCGCTGTTGTTCGTGTTCGGATCATCGACGTACTCGCCGATCTCATGGGACAGCGCCGAGACGTCCTGCGAGAAGGCCCCGCTCTTCTGGATGTACGTGAACATCGAGTAGGGAAGTCCGCCACCGGAAACGGTGTGGTACCCGCCGATGCAGCACGTGTTGATGGTCCCATCATCGGACAGGAATGTCTGGGTGGTGAGGAAGATCGGCAGCGCCCCCGAGGGGATCCCGAGGGTCGTGATCAGCGACTGCGCCTTGGCATCGAACCAGTTAATGTTTGCGACGATCACCTTGACGCCAAATGCCTTCGCCACGACGCCCTCCCCAGAAGGCACCGCGAAGGTCTGCAGGGGCTTCACGGTCGGCGTGCCCAGGAGCACGTGATAGCCGGTTTTCGTGCTGACCGTCCCCCAGAGCGCGGCTCGCTGGAAGGCGTCGATGTACTGCGTGGTCCCGACGTCGGTGCCACCCTGCTTGTAGTCGAGGTTTTGAAAGATCGGGCTCGCGACGGTGTTCGCGACCACCGTCTTGCCGTTGCTGAGCTTCTTGTTCGGGCTGGGCGCGAAACCACTCAGAGACATCTTGATCGGGATGATGTAGGTGGGAACCGTCGTGGGGGTTCCGAGGGTCGGGTTGGTGCCGACAAAGGTGTCGGTGTACGTTGTGGCGAGATAGCTGTAGCTGAAGTTCCACGTCGGCGCGCCCGTCGTATTAATCGTCCGACTCTGAGGGCTGTGCAGGACAGCGAAGAGCGGGCGAGGAGCCTGGGTCGTCGCCCCTGCCTGTCTCGCCGAACCGGCTGCGCCTACGGCGCCGGCTGATGTTCCGAAGGCAAGCAATGCAACCCCGGCCGGGATCGCATATTTGGCGCCTTTCAACATGACTTGGCTCCCCCAATTCCCAAAGTTGACTGGATGGCTGATCCGTTCGGGAATGGTAGACGATCGGGTTCAACGGCTCGGCGGTGCGGTCTGCGTCCTGCCTTGGCACCGGCGGCCTCTCGACGCCGGCCCGTGACGGTATGGACGCAGTCGCGGATGAACTCCCGGCCGCGTACTACCCTGGGTCGATGCCCAACGCCTTCACGCGCGTTCCCGATTCGTCAGTGCCGCCGCCAGGACGCTTTGGCTCCGCGGTCATCCCCGTGGCCGACGCCTTCATGATCGCGATGTTCTCCAAGCCGCCGAGCGGAACCCTGCGGACCACCTGGGTCACGCCCTCCACGTACTGGATGACGCTCGCGACCTTCCTCGGCGCGGTGGTCATCGCAGGGCTGCTGCTCTCGGGTCTCATCGGCAGCGTCACTACGATCTCACTTGTCGGCGTGGTGATCTGCTTCCTGTTCGCGATTGGCGCCGGTTCCGTCGCCGTCGTTGGTGGGTGCCAGCGCCGCTCCGTTTGACTCGCGCCTCGGCCTCGTCAGGTAGCGACCGCAGATTGACCTGAGTGGCGCTGGGGGAGAATCGGGGGATGCGCCCCATCGTCGCTCGCCTCGACGGCGAGATCGAAGTCCTCGGCGGATTCCGTCCCGCTGCCCGCTCAGGCGGCCGCCTGGTGAAGCTCGACGCCTCTCAGATGATCCCGCTGCCCGAGGGCACCACGCTGATGCACCTCCCCGGACGGCGGGCGCTGGCCCTCGACTCCAAGGACCGCCCAGTCGATGTCGAGGCGGACCTTCTGCCCGTGGCCGCGGTGCTGCCGGTCGGCCACCTGCGCACGCTGCTGCCCGCGTCGCGCCCGCTCCCGGGGAGCAGGCGGCTTCCATTGTATGGATATGCGGCGGTGGTCGAGCACCACGACGAGCTGTTGGTTGCCGCCCTGAGCACCGACGCCTTCGGATGGTGGGAGCCGCGCCGGTACGCGGGTGGTGGCCTCGACGCCGCGATCGAGGACGCCCGCCTCGCACTGCCGGGCAACCGCCTCGTCGACCATCTCGCGATCTGCGCCACCGACCTCCGCTGCTATACGGCGCAGAACACCTTCCTGCGCCGATACGAGGGAGCGCTGCCCGCCTCACCCGCGTGCAACGCGGACTGCCTCGGCTGCATCTCGTTGCAGACCGACGGCCAGGCGCCGGCACCCCAGCCGAGGATGCGCTTCGCGCCGACGGAGGCCGAGCTGGCCGGCATGGCGTCGTTCCACCTCGGCGGATCCGACGCGGGGATCGTGTCCTTCGGGCAGGGGTGCGAGGGCGAGCCGCTGACCCGCGACGACGTTCTTGCCCGCGCCGTCGCCCTCATCCGCAAGGACCACCCCGAGGCGACCATCCACGTCAACACCAACGGGAGCCGGCCGCAGGTGCTCCAGCGCCTCATCGACGCCGGCTGCAACAGCGTGCGGATCAGTGCCATCTCCTTCACCGACCCGGTGTTCCGCGCGTACTACCGCCCGGTCGGCTACTCGATCGATGACGTGCTCGAGTGCGGGCGGGTGATGTCCCGCTCGGGCGGCCAGGTGTGCCTCAACCTGCTCACCTTCCCGGGCCTCACCGACTCGAGCGAGGAACTCGACCGCACCGCAGCCGCAGTGGTCGAAATGGGCGCCCATCAGATTCAGTGGCGCTCACTCAATTGCGACCACGACTGGCTCGTCGATGTGCTGACGGCTCGCGGGCTGCTTCCCGAGGACGGCATCGGCCTCGCGGCGGCATATCAGCATTTCGTGGAGCGGCTTCCCGGCGTGACCCATGGCAACTTCACCCGGCCGGTCGCGATGGCCCTGGATTGAGCGCGAGGCGGGCGTGGTATCGTCACTTCGTCCCTTCCGCGTGAACCAAGGCGCCCCATGAAAACTGCGATCCATCCCGTCTACCACGTCGACGCTGAAGTGCATTGCCTCTGCGGCAACACCTTTACCACCGGCTCCACGCTGACGGAGTTGAAGACCGAGGTGTGCTCCGTGTGCCATCCGTTCTTCACCGGGACGCAGCGCATCGTCGACACCGGCGGCCAGGTCGAGCGCTTCCGGCGCCGCCAGGAGCAGGCGAAAAAGGCCTGACTCCCGCAGCGCCGGGCGGTGCTGCAATGGGAAGTTCCGATCGAGCCGTCTCGGTCACGCTCGACTAGCATGCCGATCATGCCCAGAGCCCAGCGTTGCCGCGATCTCCTGCTCACGGTTGCGGTCAATGCCGTCAGCGCGCCACCCGCCACCTTCTTCTATGGCGGCCAGGCCGTCATCGAGGGTGTGCTCATGCGCGGCAAGGATCGCTATGCCGTCGCCGCCCGCCGGCCCAACGGAGAGATCGCGGTCTGCACCGACGTGTTGCGTTCACGGGTGTACACCGCAGGCGTGTGGCGGCGTCCGTTCCTTCGCGGCGTCGCCGGGCTCTACGAGACCATCCACCTGGGCATGCGCGCCTTGCAGTGGTCGGCGCTCGTGCAGCTTGGGCAGGATGCCGAGATCGGTGAGGGTGCGCTCCGCGGCGCGATGATCGCGTCGCTTGTCTTCGCGCTCGCGCTGTTCATCGGTGCGCCACTGCTGCTCGGAGGACTGCTGCACCATGGCTCGTCGCAGTCGATCAGCGCCGTGCTCATCGAGGGCGTGATCCGCGCAGCGGTCCTGATCGTCTACCTGCTACTCATCAGCCTGATTCCCAATGTGCGACGGCTCTTTCAATATCACGGCGCCGAGCACATGGCGATCAACGCGCTCGAGTCCGCTGATGCCATCGACGTCGCGCACGTGCGTGCGCGCAGCCGCTTGCATCCCCGCTGCGGCACCGGTTTCCTCGTGGTGGTGGCGCTGGTGAGCATCGGCGTCTTCGCGCCGCTCGGACTGCTGCCGACCGCGGTGCGCCTGGTCTGTCAGATCGTGCTCGTCCCGGTCGTCGCCGCGGTGTCGTACGAGATCATCCGCGCGCTCGTCCGGATCCGGCACACGCTCCCGGGCCGCATTGCGCTTGCGCCGGTGCTCGGCACCCAGTTGCTCAGCACTCGGCGGCCGGTTGATGCGCAGATCGAGGTCGCCATCGCCGCCCTGGACGCTGCTCGCTCCGGCGACACGATCGTCTTCGAGGCGTCCGGGACGCGTTGAGAGACTGGGCATGAGCGAGTTGAACGCGTTCGAGCAGCGCCTTGTCGCGCTGGAGGCGCGCTACACGGAGCTGGGAGAGCTGCTCAGCGCGCCCGACGCATACCTGGACCTCGACCGCATCCAGCAGCTTTCTCGCGAGCAGGCCAAGTTGCGCGAGGTGGTGGAGGCGGCGCGCCGGTGGCGCGAAGCCCAGGAGGCCGCCCGCGAAGCCGAGGAGATGGCGCGCGCGGAGACCGACCCGGAGATGATCGCGATGGCGGCGGAGGAGCATCAGGCGCAACTTGCGGCCGCCGAGGCCGAGTATGAGGCGCTGCGCGCACGACTCCTGACCGCGGATCCCAATGACGAGCGCGATGTCGTCGTCGAGATTCGCGCCGCGACGGGTGGGGATGAGGCCGCGCTGTTCGCCGCTGATCTCTTCCGCATGTACTCGCGCTATGCGGAGCGTCAGCGGTGGCGGATCGAGGTGCTCGATCAGAACGAGACCGCCGGCCACGGTTTCAAGGAGATCGTCTTCGAGGTGCACGGACAGGGCGCCTACTCGCGACTCAAATTCGAGTCCGGCGTGCACCGCGTGCAGCGCGTCCCGGAGACCGAGGCGCAGGGACGGATCCACACCTCTGCGGCCTCGGTCGTCGTGCTCCCCGAGGCGGACGATGTCGAAGTCGACATCAACGAGAACGACCTGAAGATCGACGTCTATCGCAGCACCGGTCCTGGTGGTCAGAGCGTCAACACCACCGACTCGGCGGTGCGGATCACGCACCTTCCCACCGGGCTGGTGGTCACGTGCCAGGACGAGAAGTCGCAGATCAAGAACCGTGCCAAGGCGATGCGCGTGCTGCGGACGCGGCTCTACGACCTTGCGCAGGCGGAGCGCGACGCGGAGCTCAAGGCGACGCGCCGCTCGATGGTGGGGAGCGGCGATCGCAGCGAGAAGATCCGCACCTACAACTTCCCGCAGTCGCGCGTGACCGACCACCGCATCGACCTGACGCTGCATCAACTCCAGCGCGTGCTCGACGGCGATCTCGACCTGCTGATCGAGCCGCTGTCCAACGAGGACCAGGCCCGCCGGCTGCTCGAGGACGACGACGATGACGCTCCCCCGGGGCATGCTGCCTGAGGTGGCGTCGACGGCGCCAACGCTCATCGACGTGCTCCGGCTCAGCACCACGTACCTCGGGGACCACGGGAGCTCGTCGGCACGCCTCGATTCCGAGCTGCTCTGCGCGCAGGCGCTCGGGCTGCGCCGCATCGACCTCTACCTGCAGTTCGACCGTCCGCTCGACGAGCAGGAGCTGACGTCGATCCGCGAGCTGATCCGGCGCCGTGGCAAGGGCGAACCGGTGGCGTACATCACCGGGACGCGCGAGTTCTACGGGCGCCCCTTTCGCGTCACGCCCGACGTGCTCGTGCCCCGGCCCGACACCGAGACGCTGGTGCAATGTGCGGTGGCCTACCTGCGCGACCGGCCGGGCGCCGAGCTGCGGGTCGCCGACCTCGGCACCGGCAGCGGCTGCATCGCCGTCACGCTCGGCGCCGAGGTTCCCGCGGCGCGCGTGGTCGCGACCGACGTCAGCCCTGCCGCGCTCGAGGTGGCCCGCGCCAATGCGACCGCGCTCGGCGCCGATGTCGAGTTCGTCGAGTGCTCGTGGGCCGATCGGCTCGAGGGCGCCTTCGACCTCGTTGTCAGCAACCCGCCCTACGTCACCACCGAGGAGCTCGAGGCCGTCGACCGCGATGTGCGCGACTTCGAGCCCCGCGGGGCATTGCTCGGCGGCGCCGACGGGCTCGATGCCTATCGGTCGCTGCTCAGCTCGCTCCGTGGTCACGTCACAGCGGCGCGGCTGATGCTCGAGGTCGACCCGCGCCACGCCAACGCCGTCGCCGCTTTGGCCTCTGAGACCTTCCCCGGCGCGATCACGACCCCGGTTCCCGACCTGACCGGGCGAACCCGCGTCCTCGACGTCGAGCTGCAGTGAGCGTCGACGCCGCGGTGAAGGCGATCAAGGCCGGCGGCGTGATCGTCATCCCGACCGACACCGTCTACGGACTCGCCTGCGACCCGGCGAACACCGCCTCAGTGAGCCGCATCTACGCCATCAAGCGCAGGCCCGACCGGCTCGAGCTGACCATCCTGGCGGCGTCGATCGCCGACGTCGAGGGCGACGTCGAGTTCAGCGCGGAGGCGCGGATCCTGGCTGCCGCGTACTGGCCGGGAGCGCTCTCGATCGTGAGCCCGCTGCGCGGCCACCGCTGGGCGGTCCCGCGCCAGGGATCGACGCTCAGCGTCCGCGTGCCGGACCACCCGATCGCTCTCGAGCTCCTCCGGCGCACCGGTCCGCTCGCGACGACCAGCGCCAACCGCCACGGCGAGCCCGCCGCGGACACCGCCGCCGGGATTGCGGCGGCGCTCGGCGCCGAGGTCGATCTGGTTCTCGACGGCGGTCCCTCGGCTGGACTTGCCTCGACTATCATCGACTGCACCACGACGAACCCTCGCGTGCTCCGCGACGGCCCGATCAGCGCCAGCGCGTTGTTCTCGCATCTTGGGGGCTTTCCAGCAACCACCACGGAGGGGCAGAGATCGCAGTGACCGGCATTCATATGGATACCCGTCCGAGCGTCCAGGCGGGCGATTTCACGGCCAAACCCGCCCTGCGCGCCACCGATCCCGATGTCGCCGCCCTCCTCGACGAGGAGCTGGAGCGCCAGGAGGACACCCTCGAGCTGATCCCGTCGGAGAACCTCGCCTCGGTCGCGGTGCTCGAGGCGCTGGGCTCCTGGCTGAACAACAAGTACGCCGAGGGGGTGCCGGGCAAGCGCTACTACGGTGGCTGCGAGGTCGTCGACAAGGTCGAGAACCTCGCCCGCGACCGTGCCAAAGCGCTCTTCGGCGCCGAGCACGCCAACGTCCAGCCTCATTCCGGCACCGAGGCGAACATGGCGGTGTACGCGAGCGTGCTCACGCCCGGCGACAAGGTGCTTGGCATGGCGCTCGACCAGGGCGGTCACCTCAGTCACGGGTCGCCGGTGAGCTTCAGCGGGAAGATCTATCACTTCGAGCCGTATTTCGTCGACGAGACCACCGGCATCCTCGATATGGACTCGGTGCGCGAGCGCGCCCTGGAGTTCCGTCCCAAGATGATCGTCGCGGGCTACAGCTCGTACCCGCGCATCCTCGACTTCGCGGCATTTGCGGAGATCGCGCGTGAGGTGGATGCCTACCTCATGGTGGACATGGCCCATTTCGCGGGGCTGGTGGCCGGCGGTGCGCACCCGAGCCCGGTTCCTCACGCCGACTTCGTCACCTTCACGACCCACAAGACGATGCGCGGACCGTGGGGCGGGGCCATCCTCTGCCGCGCCGAGAATGCCGACAAGGTCGACAAGGCCGTCTGCCCGAACGTCCAGGGCGGCCCGCAGATGCACGCCATCGCCGCCAAGGCGGTGATGTTCAAGCAGTGTGCTCAGCCGGAATTCCGGGATTACGCACAAGCGGTGGTGACCAACGCCAAGGCGATGGCCGCCGGCCTGATGCGCCGGGGGCTGGAGTTGACCACCGGCGGCACCGACAACCACCTCATGGTGATCGACCTCCGGCCGGCCGGTCTGCGCGGACGCCAGGTCCAGGCGGCGTTCGACGAGGTCGGTGTGACCGTCAACGCCAACGCCTTCCCCGGGCACGGCGGGACGCCGTACAACCCGAACGGCATCCGGCTCGGGTCGCCATCGGTGACCTCCCGGGGCATGGGTGAGGCGGAGATGGACGAGATCGCCGGGCTCGTCGCCCGCATGCTTGGCGGCTTCGACGATCCGGCCGTCCGCGCCGAGGTCCAGGAAGCAAGCCGTGCGCTCTGCCGCCGATTCCCCCTGCCATATCGAGGTGCATCGACCGCGTGATCGCCGCCGCCGTCAGCGGGTCGCCCTGGCTGAGCGCGCTGCCGCCGTTCCTCATCGCGAGTGCGGTATGCATCGCCGCGGTGCCCGGGTCGATGTGGCTGGCAAAGCGCACCGGGGCGATGGCGGAGCCCGACGATGACCGCCACCTCCACCCGCGCGCGACCCCGCGGCTCGGCGGCCTCGCCATGTTCGCGGGGTTCGCGGTCGCGATCGCCATCTTCGGGTCGGCGATCACCTACCGGTGGCAGATCGTCGCGGTCACCGGCGTCATCACGATCGCCATGGCCATCGACGACATCCTCGATCTCAACTGGCTGAGCAAGCTCGGCATCGAGGTCGGCGTGGGCATCCTCGCGGTGGTGCTCGGCATCGCGATCACGTCGATCGCGATTCCCGGCTCCCACACCCCGTCGGTCTGGGAACTCGGGTTGCTGGCCGCGCCGGTGACGGTCGTCTGGCTGGTGGGGATGCAGGTCTCCGTGAACCTGCTCGACGGCGCCGACGGGGTCGCGGCCGGCGTCGTGGCGATCGTGGCGGCGGTCTGCCTGCTCGCCGCCATCAACCGCATCCAGTCGGCCAACGACGTCCAGAGCGGGGTGGTGATCCTCAGCGGGGCGGTGATGGGCTGCTGCCTCGGCTTTCTCGTCTTCAACCTGCCGCCGGCCCGGGTCTTCATGGGGGATTCGGGCTCGCACTTCCTCGGCATCGCTCTGGGAGCCATCACCATCCTCGGCGTCGCCAAGGTGGTCGTCGGGCTCTCGATCCTCGTGCCGTTGATCGCTCTCGGCCTGCCGATCGGCGACACCCTGTTCGCGATCGTTCGTCGCGCCCTTTCCGGTCGGAACCCCGCGAAGGCCGACGCGGGGCACCTGCACCACCGCCTCCGAGCGGTGGGGTTGAACCCGATCGAGACGGCGGTGACCTTCTACCTGGTCACCGGGATCCTCGGGTGCCTGGCGCTGACCATCTACGGGCACCGCCGGATCATCGACCTCGCGCTCGGGCTGCTCGTCGTGGCGCTGATCGTGCTCATCTGGCGAAACCGGCGCAGGGTTCCGAAGCTCCCTTTCGTCGCGGCCATTGAGGAGGCCGAGGTGCAGGTCGATGGTCGCCGGGCGCTGCCGTCGCACATCCATCACCGGGGTGAGGCCGACTGAGCAGCGCCCCCGGGCCGCGCCCCCCGTCCGGCGGCCAGCTCGCGGGGATGGGAGTGTCCATCGCGGTTGCGCTGATCGTGCCGCTCCTGCTCGGTGTCGGCGTCGACGCACTGCTGCACACCACCCCGCTCGGGGTGCTGATTGGACTGCTGGCCGGCATCGTCGCCTCGTGCTACACGGCCTACGCCCGGTTCCGACCCTTCCTCTGACTGATTGCTGGTCCGTCTCGCGAGGTCCAGTTGATATCGTTGCCTTGGTTTGACAGTCCAAGATAGGCAGTGGTGGTCGAGGTGATCTCGGAAGGCACGTCTCCACGCCCGGCGCCATCGGCAAATGCGCTGCGCCTGGTCCGCAATGCGGCGATCTTCTGCGCCGGTGCAGCGGTCGTCGCTGCTCTGGTCGGGATCGTGCTTGGCCATGCCGGACCTGGCGGTGCGCTGGCCACGGGTCTCGCCATCGGATCGATCAACGGCGCGCTGGCGGCGCGGTTGATCGCGTTGCCGATCCCGTTTCTCGCCACCAGCCTGCTGCGAATCATCACCCTGAGCACGATCGGGATCGCCATCGGCCTCGCCTTCGGGCTCGCCAACGTCTGGCTGGTCATCCTCGGCCTGGGGATCTCGCAGGTGGTCCTGGCCGTCGCCGCGCTCCGTGAGTCGATGCGCATCACATGATCATCGCCGCCGATCAACCGCCGGGCCAGCATCCGGTCATCCAGGTCTGCGGGAATGCATTCCTGTGCGTGTTCAACTACGACACGCTCATCTCCAGCGGCATCGCGATCGTGCTCACGCTCGCGCTCGGGCTGGGCGTCGCCTATCGTCTGGGCCACGGAAAGCCCGGCAAGCTGCAATCGGTGCTCGAGCTCCTGCTGAGCTACATCCGCAATCTCACCAGGGACATGGTGTCGGACGAGGGCACCGACTTCATCATCCCGATCGCGGCGACCATCTTCATCTTCGTCCTGCTCGCCAACTGGCTGGACTTCTTTCCGCTCACCGCTCCGGTCGAACCGGCCGCCGCAGACATCAACCTCACCCTCGCGATGGCCATCGTCGTGATCGTGATCGTCCAGTGGTACAGCATCCACGTGCTCGGGTTTCGCGGCTATCTGCGGCGTTTCACCAAGCCGTTCGAGCTGCCGCTGCTGGCACGGGTCGCCTTCACGCCGCTCAACATCATCGAGGAGATTCAGAAGCCACTGAGCCTCGGGCTACGGTTGTTCGGCAACATCTTCGGCGGGCTCGTCATGGTGTATCTGCTCACCCTTGGGTACACCGCTTTCGCCGGCTCGTCGCTGATTCAGACGGCGCTGTCACCAATCTGGATCATCCTGCTGGTCGCATGGAAGCTGTTCGACGTCTTCCTCATCGGCACGATCCAGGCGTTCATCTTCATGCTACTGACCATTATTTATTTCGGCATGGCCCGTGAAGGTCTCGAGGAGCACCACGGGGCAGCTTCACCTGCGAACGAGTTGAGGAGAGAGACGACATGACCCACGCACTGATCCTGATGGGGGCGTTGATCGCTGCCGGCCTCGCGCTTGGTGGCGGTGCAATCGGTGCCGCCATCGGTGACGGCCTGGCCGGTAACGCGACCATCGCCGGCACCGCCCGCCAGCCCGAGGCGCAAGGGCGACTTCAGGTCACCATGTTCCTGATCATCGGCCTCGTCGAGGGGATGTACTTCATCAACCTCGCGCTCGGGTTCTTCTTCATCTACGTCATCGCCAAATAAGACGAGGTCGTGACCACGGTGATTGCCGCCGCTCCGCAGCCGGCCGGACTCCTCACCCCCAACGGGACGTTCGTCGCCGAGCTGATCGCGTTCATCCTGATGATCCTCATCCTCGGGAAATACGCGTATCCGCGCATCATCGCGGCCGCCACCGATCGCGAGAAGAAGATCGAGGCTGGACTGCGCGCCGCGCAGGAGTCCGAGGAGCGCCTCGCCAAGGTCCAGGAGCAGGTCGAGAAAACGCTCGAGGAGGCGCGCGCCCAGGCTCGCGAGATCCTCAACCGCTCGCACGGCGAGGCCACCACCGAAGCGAAAGAGGTCATCGCCAAAGCGAGAGCGGATGCGGAGGCGTTGATCGAGCGTGCGCGCACCGAGATCGGTGGCGAGCGTGATCGCGCCATCCAGGACCTGCGCAACGAGGTCGCCGGCCTCGTGGTCGCCACGACCCAGCGCCTGCTCGGTGAAACCCTTGACGCCAAGGCGCACCAGCGCCTCATCGACGAGGCACTGACGAAGGTCACGGACAACCCGTCCGGGAAAGCCGAGCAGAACTGACGTGGAACGCGCGAGCATCCTCGCCCGACGCTACGCCGAGGCGTACTTCGCGCTCGCCCAGGAGGCGGACGACATCACCGGCTGGCGCGAGCAGCTCGCCGCGGTGGTCGAGGCGCTCAGCGATGCAGCGGTGAGCGAGGCACTCGCGAATCCAAGGACCAGTCTCGCCGAGCGCGTCCGCCAGGGGATGAACCTGCTCAAGGGCGCCTCACCGGAGGCACGCAACCTGGCGCGGCTGCTCATCGAGCGTCGCCGTGTCGGCATCGCTCGCGAGATCCTCAGTCACTACGACGCCCTGGCAGACAAGGCGTCGGGCGTCGTGCGTGTCGAGGTCACGACCGCGGTGCCCGCGGACGCGACGCTCGAGAAGCACATCCGTGACGCGTTGAGCAAGCAGCTCGGCAGTGACGTTCAGACCACCGTGCGCAGCGATCCGTCGATCGTCGGCGGACTCGTGATCCGCATCGGCGACCGGGTCATCGATGACAGCCTGCGGACTCATCTTCAACAGCTCCAGGCAGCACTTGCCTGATCGAGAGAGAGGAATGACTGACTGATGGCCATACGCAGCGACGAGATCGGAGAGATTCTCAAACAACGGATCGCGAGCTTCGAGGCGCCCGTGGTGGACGCCAACGAGGGCGTCATCACATCGGTCAGCGATGGCATCGCGCGCATCTACGGCCTCGAACGTGCGATGGCCGGCGAGCTGCTCGAGATGCCGGGGCCGGGTGGCAAGGGAGTCGTCCTCGCGCTCGCGCTCGACCTTCGCGAGGACGGTGTCGGTGCGGTCATCCTCGGCCCGTACGAGCACCTCCAGGAAGGCGACAACGTGCGCACCACCGGTCGCATCGCCGAGGTGCCGGTCGGCGACGAGCTGGTCGGCCGCGTCGTCAACGCGCTCGGCGAGCAGCTCGACGACCGCGGCCCGATCGAGACCGCCCAGACACTTCCCACCGAACGTGTGGCGCCGGGCGTCATCCAGCGCGAGAACGTCGACACGCCGATGCAGACCGGCCTCAAGGCGATCGACTCGATGATCCCGATCGGNNCAGACCGGCAAGACGGCGATCGCCATCGACGCGATCATCAACCAGAAGGGCACCGGGGTCATCTGCATCTACGTCGCCATCGGGCAGAACGCGCAGAAGGTTGCGCAGATCAAGGCGACGCTCGAGACCCACGGCGCCATGGAGCACACCATCATCGTCGCCGCGACCGCCTCCGACCCGGCGCCGCTGCAGTTCCTCGCGCCCTATGCCGGCTGCGCGATGGGCGAGTACTTCATGCAGAAGGGCGGCCACGCGCTGATCATCTACGACGACCTCAGCAAGCACGCCGACGCGTACCGCGAGCTGTCGCTGCTGCTCCGGCGTCCACCGTCTCGCGAGGCGTATCCGGGTGACGTCTTCTACCTGCACTCCCGGTTGCTCGAGCGCGCGGCGCGCATGAGCGACGCGGAGGGCGGCGGAACTCTCACCGCGCTGCCGATCATCGAGACCAAGGCGAACGACGTGTCGGCGTTCATCCCGACCAACGTCATCTCCATCACCGATGGCCAGATCTACCTCGAGACCGACCTGTTCAACGCCGGCATCCGCCCCGCGATCAACGTCGGATTGTCGGTCTCCCGCGTCGGTGGTGACGCGCAGACCAAGGCGATGAAGCAGGTCGCCGGGCAGTTGCGCCTCGACCTCGCGCAGTATCGCGAGCTCGCTGCATTCGCGCAGTTCGCCGCGGACCTCGACAAGGGCACGCGCGACCGCCTCGACCGTGGCCAGCGTATGACCGAATTGCTCAAGCAGCCGCAGTACGAGCCGATGCCCTTCGCCAAGCAGGTCATCAGCATCTTCGCCGGGGCGCGCGGCTTCCTGGACGGTGTTCCTCTCGACCGCGTGCGCGATTTCGAGAAGAGCCTGCTGCGCTTCATGGACCAGGAGCATCCCGAGGTCGAGGAGGAGATCAACACGAGTGGTCGCATCTCCGAGGAGTTGGAGAAGTCCCTCCGCGGCGACGTCGAAGCGTTCAAGAAGACCTTCGCCGGATGACCGTGGGTCGTATCATCGTCGCCATCCGCCACCTCGCCAGGGACTGACCCTCGATGCCGAGCCTTCGCGATCTGCGCCGCCGTATCAAGGGCGTCCAGAACATGCGCAAGATCACCAAGGCGATGGAGCTCGTCGCCGCCGCGCGCATGCGGCGTGCGCAGGAACGCGTGCTTGCGGCGCGCCCGTACAGCGACGAGATCGCCAGCATCATGACCGAGTTGATGCGCCGCTCACCGCAGTACGAGCACCCCTTTCTCAAGGTGAGCGACGTGCAGAAGCGGCTGATCATCCTGGTCACGGCCGACCGCGGCCTGGCCGGTGCGCTGAACAGCAACAACACGCGGCTGGCGTTGAGCGATGCCGCGAAGACGTCGATCCCCGTCTCGTACGTCACCATCGGCCGCCGAGGGCGCGATGTGCTGCGCCGCCTGCACCGTGACCTCATCGCGGATCAGAGCATGCTCGGCGAGCGACCCACCATGGGCGATGTGCTCCCGGCCGCGCGGGTTGCGATGGAGCAGTTCGAGCGCGGCGAGGTGCAGCAGATCGACATCGTCTACGCGCGCTTCATCAGCGTCGGCCGCCAGCAGACGGTGCTGCAGCGGGTCATTCCGGTCGTCCCGCCGGAGGATGCGAAGGCGGTGAGCGCGGACTTCGAGTACGAGCCCGATCCCAAGGACGTGCTCGACGCGCTGCTGCCGCGATATGTCGAGGCGCAGGTGTATCGCGCCGTTCTGGAGAACGCGGCATCCGAACAGGCTGCACGCATGATTGCGATGCGCAACGCGTCCGACAACGCAAGCGAGTTCATCGAGGACCTGACCCTCACCGCCAACAAGGTGCGGCAGGCGTCGATCACGACAGAGTTGATGGAGATCGTCTCCGGCGCCGCGGCGCTCGAAGGCTGAGGAGAGAGAGATGGCAGTTGTGGAGTTGAAATCCGGCGCCGGCGCCGTCGTGCAGGTGATCGGACCGGTTGTCGACGTCGAGTTCAGCGGCGAGCGCCTGCCTGAGATTCTCGACGCGCTCGAGATCGACCGCGAGGACGGCAAGCTCCTCGTGCTCGAGGTGCAGCAGAGCCTGGGCAACAGCACGGTGCGAACCATCGCGATGGACACGACCGAGGGTGTGCGCCGCGGTGATGCTGTGCGCGCAACCGGTGCGGCGATTCAGGTGCCGGTCGGCGAGGAGACGCTCGGCCGGATGTTCAACGTGATCGGCGAGACCATCGACGGCAAGGGCCCGTTCACCGGCAAGGGACGGATGCCGATGCACCGCACCGCGCCCACCATCTCCGAGCAGTCGGTCGAGACCGAGATTCTCGAGACCGGCATCAAGGTCATCGACCTCATCTGCACCTTCTCGAAGGGCTCGAAGATCGGACTGTTCGGTGGAGCCGGTGTCGGCAAGACGGTCATCGTCATGGAGATGATCCGCAACATCGCCCGCGAGCATGCGGGCTATTCGGTGTTCGCCGGGGTGGGCGAGCGGACCCGCGAGGGCACCGCGCTCTACGGCGAGATGGAGGAGTCCAAGGTGCTCGACCAGACCGCGCTGGTCTACGGGCAGATGAACGAATCGCCTGGGGCACGCGCGCGCGTTGCGCTCACCGCGCTCACCATCGCCGAGTGGTTCCGCGACGAGAAGGGCGCCGACACGCTGCTCTTCATCGACAACATCTTTCGGTACACGCTTGCCGGTGCTGAGGTTTCCGCGCTGCTCGGACGCATGCCGTCCGCGGTCGGTTACCAGCCGACGCTCGCCACCGAGATGGGCGACCTGCAGGAGCGGATCACGTCCACCAACAAGGGATCGATCACTTCGGTGCAGGCGATCTACGTGCCCGCTGACGACTTCACCGACCCGGCGGTCGCCACCACGTTCGGCCACCTCGGTGCGACGGTCACGCTGAGCAGGTCGATCTCGGAAGCGGGCATCTATCCCGCCGTCGATCCACTCGAGTCCTTCAGCCGCGTGCTCGACCCGAACGTCGTGGGCGAGGAGCACTACCGCGTCGCGCAGGGGGTGAAGCGCGTGCTCCAAGAATACAAGGAACTCCAGGACATCATCGCCATCCTCGGACAGGAAGAGCTCACCGAGGACCAGAAGCAGACGGTCAGCCGTGCCCGCCGTGTGCGCAACTTCCTGTCCCAGCCGTTCTTCGTCGCCGAGGTGTTCACCGGGCGTGACGGCAAGTACGTGCCGCTCGAGGAGACGATCCGCGGGTTCGGGGAGATCCTCGACGGCAAGCACGATGACCTTCCCGAGGACGCCTTCTACATGGTCGGCACCATCGACGAGGCGGTGCAACGCGCGGCCGCGTTGAAGGGCGACGAGGAGCAGAAGGCGAAGCCCGCTGAGGGCGAGGCTGCAGCGACTGCGGATGCACCCCCCGCGGATGCGGATGCTGCTGTCGCCGATGCGGTTGCTCCCGCCGTGGAGGTTGCTGCCACCGATGCGGATGCACCCGCCGCGGATGCGGATGCTGCTGTCGCCGACGCGGTTGCTCCCGCCGCGGAGGTTGCTGCCACCGATGCGGATGCTCCCGCCGCGGATGCGGATGCTGCCGTCGCCGATGCGGTTGCTACCATCGCCGATGCGGATGCCGCCGTCGCCGATGTGAAAGCCGCCGTCGACGATGCGGATGCTGCCGTCGCAGATGCGGATGCTGCATCCGCCGCGGGCGCCCCGGCCACAAAAGACGCAGCCGCCGCGGCCAAGCCGGACGAGCCCGCCAAGGAATAGCCGGTATGGCCAAGCTCCAGGTCGAACTCGTCACCCCGGAGGGTCGCGTCTTCAGCGAAGAGGCCGACTTCGTGCTCGCGCCGGGCGTGGAAGGAGACCTCGGGGTTCTCCCGCAACACATCGCACTGCTCACGCCCCTGCGCACGGGCGTGGTGACCATTCGCAACGACGACGCCGAGCACGTGCTCGCCGTCTCGGGCGGATTTCTCGAGGTCCTGCCCGACAAGGTGACGATCCTCGCGGATGCCGCCGAGCGCGCCGAAGACATCGACGAGGCGCGCGCCGAGGAAGCGCGCAAGCGTGCACAGGAGCTTCTCGCCCAGAACGTGGACAGCGAGGAGGCGGTGATGGCTCTCGAGCGCGCCACCCTGCGATTGCAGGTCGCTGAGATCCGGCGCCGACGTCACGGGCACTCGCCGCCCCCTCAGTGACGTCGCCCCCGGGGCTCGACCTCGAGGCGCTCGCTCGATACCTGGGACCTCACGTCGGCGGACTCGCCGGAGCCCTGCGCGGCGAGGTCATCCCCGGCGGACGCTCGAATCTCACCTACATCGTCGATGACGGCGAGCGACGTTTCGTGGTTCGCCGGCCGCCGCTGGCACACGTGCTCCCGACCGCACACGACATGCCGCGCGAGTACCGGGTGCTCGCGGCGTTGCAGGGCACGGGGATCCCGGTACCGCACGTGATCGCGCTCTGTGAGGACGAGTCGGTGATCGGCGCGCGCTTCTACGTCATGGAGTGGATCGACGGGCACGTGGTTCGCGAAGCACTGCCCGCCGAGTTTCCCGACACCACGGACACAAGGCGGGCGATGTCGTCGGCGCTGGTCGCCACACTCCTGCGCCTGCACGCGATCGACCCTGACGCGATCGGGCTTGGCGACTTCGGGCATCCCGACGGCTTCCTCCCTCGCCAGGTGCGACGGTGGTGGCAGCAGTGGGAGGCGTCGAAGACGCGCGAGCTGCCGAGCATCGTCGAGTTGCGCCGGCGGCTCGACGAGAGGGTGCCGGTGCCGTCGCCGCCGGGAATCGTGCACGGCGATTACCGCCTCGACAATGTCATGTACGCGCCTGCCGATCCGTCGCGCATCGTCGCGGTGATCGACTGGGAGATGTGCACGATCGGCGATCCGCTCTGCGATGTCGGCCTGCTCTGCGTGTACTGGGCCGATGACGCGTCCGACGCGGCGGCGCGCACCCTGCACGGACGGGCGATCACCGTCGAGGACGGCTTCTACAAGCGGGCCGACCTGCTCCGCGACTACGCTGCGGGAACGCAGCGCGACCTGACCTCGCTCGACTGGTACATCGCGCTTGGCGCATACAAGCTGGCGATCATCGCCGAGGGCATCACCGCCCGATTCCTGATGGGGATGACCGTCGGCGAGGGCTTCGAAACGATGGGGGAGATGGTGCCGGCCGTCGTCGAGAGTGGCCTCGACGCACTGGACCGGTTGCGTTCCACCGAAGGAGGCTGAACATGGAATTCGCGGAAACCCCGAGGGTGCGTGAGCTCAGCGAGAAGGTCTGGCGCTTCATGGACGAGCGCATCCGTCCGGCCGAGGAGGAATACTGGCGCGGCTTCTCCGCGGAGACGATCCCGCAGCGCATCTCGCCGGTCATGGAAGAGCTGAAGGCCGAGGCCCGCCGGCGGGCGCTCTGGAATCTCTTCCTGCCCGACAAGCGGTTCGGCCCCGGACTCACCAACCTCGAGTACGGCGCGCTCGCCGAGATCATGGGCTGGAGTTCCATCGCATCCGAGGCGATGAACTGCTCGGCGCCGGACACGGGGAACATGGAGGTGCTCGCCCAGTTCGGTACCCCCGAGCAGCAGGAGACATGGCTCACGCCGCTGCTCGCCGGGGCGATCCGCTCCTGCATCGGGATGACCGAGCCCGAGGTCGCCAGCTCGGACCCGACGCAGCTGGCCACGCGCATCGATCGCGACGCTGATGATTACGTCATCAATGGCCGTAAGTGGTTCACCAGCGGTGCGGCGCATCCCAACGCCAAGGTCATCCTGCTGATCGGCATGACCGACCCGGACGCGGAGCGGCACGCGCGCCACACCATGGTGCTGGTGCCGATCGATGCGCCCGGCGTGACGATCGTGCGCCAGCTCAAGGTCTTCGGTTTCGACGACCCGGGAAGCCATTGCGAGGTGTTGCTCGAGAACGTCCGCGTGCCGCAGTCGAACCGCATCGGCGATGAGGGCACCGCGTTCATGATCGCCCAGGCGCGGCTCGGTCCCGGGCGTCTGCATCACTGC
Source organism: Candidatus Dormiibacterota bacterium (assembly GCA_003162415.1). Classification (GTDB taxonomy): domain Bacteria; phylum Chloroflexota; class Dormibacteria; order Aeolococcales; family Aeolococcaceae; genus Palsa-851. Next base: position 318,368 of record PMOL01000011.1, on the reverse strand, counting down.
ATGCGTCTGATCGGTGCGGCGGAGCGTGCGCTCTCGTTGATGTGCGAGCGGGCCAAGTCACGCACCGCGTTCGGCAAACGGCTCGCCGAGCAGGGTGTGGTGCGCGAGCAGATCGCCAAGTCGCGTATCGAGATCGAGCAGGCGAGGTTGTTGTGCCAGAAGGCCGCGTGGCTCCTCGACACCCAGGGCTGCCTCGGCGCGCGCTTCGAGATCTCGGCGATCAAGGTGGTGGCTCCCAATGTTGCCCAGGCGGTGATCGACCGGGCGATTCAAGTGCACGGCGGCGCCGGCGTCTCGCAGGATCTGCCGCTCACCCAGATGTTCGCGTACGCTCGGTCGGCACGATTCATGGACGGCCCGGACGAGGTGCATCTCTCGATCATCGGCCGCGAGGAGCTGAAGCGCGAGGAGGGGCGCGCGTAGCCGGCAGCCCCTCGGCTCAGCGCAGCTCGCTGATGCGGATCAGGTTGCCAGCGGGATCGCGGATGGCGCAGTCGCGAATCCCGTACGGCTGCTCGGTCGGCTCCTGGACGACCTCGGCGCCACTGGCCTCCAGCCGCTCGAAGGCGCCGTCGAGGTCGGGCGTGGCCAGGACGATGATGGCGTAGGTACCCTTGGCCATCATCTCGACGATGGTGCGGCGCTCGTCGTCGGTGATCCCGGGGGTGGCGAACGGCGGATACAGGACGATGGACGTGCCCGGCTGGCCGGTGGGGCCGACCGTGACCCAGCGCATCCCGGCGTAGCCGACGTCGTTGCGCACCTCGAAGCCGAGGGTGTCGCGATAGAAGGCGAGGGACTCCTCTGGGTCGTTGTGCGGCAGGAACGTCGAATTGATGCTGATGTCCATGGCGGTCACTCTAGGTCGTGACCGGTGACCGGCGCTTCTCGATTCCTGACGTGTCAGCGTAGGCCGCGAGGTGCTCGCCGGTGAGGGTGGAACGTCATCGGTCCTGAATCAGCCCGAGGACGTTGCCGTCCGGGTCGGCAAAGGTGGCCACCAGGCGGCCGTTACCGACGTCGTTCGGAGCCTGCTTCAGGGTGGCGCCGGCGGCGGTCACCTCGGCGAGCTTCGCCTCGATGTCGGCCACGTGCCAGTAGGCCACCGGCGAGGTCATGCCCTGCTGTCCACCATTTGGCACCAATCCGATCTGCTGGCCTTGGGCCTCGTAGCCGACGTAGTAGGGCGCGTCCGCCATCGGCTCCACGCCGAGCAGCGCGGTGTACACCGGCTTGGCATTCGCCAGGTCGGTGACGGGATGCAGCACGGTCTTGATTCCCATCGTCGAAGACTCAGTCATGGTCACTCCTGATGTGGTTGTCGTGATGTCCATGACGGTCATGCTAGTTGCGGTTCGTTGACTGGCGCTTCTCGATTCCTGATCGGTTTGGTCACCTGTTTCGCCACGCATGACGGCATCCCCGCGGTCGCGTCCGCCGCGTCGCGCCGGTAGGTGCTGGGGGGCACGCCGACCAGTTCCGTGAATCGAGTGCTGAAGGTGCCCAGCGACGAGCAGCCCACCTCGAAACACACCTCCGTGACGCTGAGGTCGCCACGACGCAGCAGGGCCATCGCGCGCTCGATGCGTCGCGTCATGAGGTAGCCGTATGGCGCCTCGCCGTAGGCGAGCTTGAACTCGCGGCTGAGGTGCCCGGCCGACATGTTCGCGCCGCGGGCGAGCGCCTCGACGTCCAGCGGCTGCGCGTACTCCCGATCAATCCGGTCGCGGACGCGGCGCAGGCGGGCGAGGTCGTGCAGGTGCTGCGCAGCGGCGGGGGTGCTGGTCACGTACTAGATCGTGGCATGTCGTACCGGTGCGGCGGCAGGTTTACTCCAGGCGCGCATGACCGAAGTACATCAGTTCCCAGATTGCTTCGTTCTTGTGCGTCTCAATCAACTCGCTGCCACGGTGATGCGAAACCTCGATGTCGCCCGCGAATCGCAGGTATGCGCCGTCGAAGTGCGCGAGCCGTGCGGCGATATGCTTGACACCCTTGACGTTGTCGATCATCCGGCTGAGCGTCAGATCGCGAGTACGCGCGAAGGAAACAACGTATCGGTCCTCGCCGTCCTGATAGATGTACCGTGTGATTCTCGCCACGGGCTTTCCGGTTGTCTCGTCGTTGTAGATCCCTTCGCGTTCAAAGGTGACCTTGGTCGGGTCGTCACCGATAACGACGTTATCGTGGGCCAGCATGAAGATCGGAATCGGCTCGAAGCCATACCTCTTGGTGGACGTGATGTATGAAGCGATGACCGAGTACGGACCAGCTTGCCCGCGGGCCCAGTACCAGTCGTGGACGATCTTCATCAGGCCGACATTGCCCCAGTTGTGATCGTGGTAGCCGACCCCGGTCGTGTCGTGCAGCTCACCGTCGACCGTGTACCTGACGGTGACGGCGCCCTGCGGCACCGAGGGAAGCCACGCGAACTCCAGCGACCGATCGGCACCGAACAGCATGTATCCCGAGCCCGGCCGCCACGCCGGAACCTCGCCGGTCAACGTGACTTCGACCGATATCTCCTCCGCAGTCGCCTCGATCCGATAGGTGTGAAGGTCACCGGTGAATCGGTTGCTGCCAAGGCGCACATCAGCATGGTCGCGAGCCGCCGACCACGCCGCCGCCGGAAAGTCGATGGGCTTCTCGAAGTGTCGCGCGTCAGGCAGGTCGAGCTCGAGCCGCAGCAACGGGGACAACGGCTTCTGCGGGTCGGCGATGTCCTTGTTCATGAACGCGATCACCAACTTGGCGCCGTCAACGAGATGCGCGTCGAAGTACCACCACTCGTACGTCCCCGGTGAGTCGTCGGTGCGGGCGCCATCCTCCCAGGGCTCGATCGACGTGGGCGACAATCCGAGACGCTTATAGTCCCCGGGGCTGTGCGCGATGGCTACCAGTCTGTTTGCCGCGGGTGGTTGTGTCATCGATCCGACCTCCTAGCGACCCATCAGATCAGCCCGGCGGCTCGGCGTGCGCGCTCGACGGCGGGTCGTACCGGGCAAGCCGCGAGGTGGTCGTCGACCACGCCGCAGGCCTGCATGAATGCGTAGAGCGTTGTGGGGCCGAGGAAGCGAAAGCCCCGGCGTTTGAGTTCGCGCGCGAGGGCTGCGGCCTCGGGTGTCGTCGAGGGGACGTCGCTCCACGCCGCTGGTGGCCTGCGCCGTGATGCCCGTGGATCCTTCCGGAGGATTGAGACAAGCGGCTCGCCGGCGACGCGCAGAAGCAGGATGGCGCGCGCGTTGCCAATTGTGGCCTCGATCTTCGCCCGATTGCGCACGATGCTGACGTCGTCCAGGAGGCGTTTGACGTCTGCCGGATCAAAGCGCGCAACGGCATCAGCGTCGAAGTTCGCGAATGCGCGCCGGAAGGCATCGCGCTTGGCAAGAATGGTCCGCCAGGAGAGCCCTGCCTGGAACGCCTCGAGGCTCAGGAGTTCGAACAGCGCACGCTCGTCGGGCACTGGAAAGCCCCATTCGGTGTCGTGATACCGCTCGTAGAGGGGGTCACCGTCGCCGAAACACCGTCTCATCGGGGCCGCTCCCGAATCACCTCGGCCGGACGCTTGTCGTCGCGCAGACCGAGGAAGCGCGGTTGCCGCAGGCGGCCATCATTGGTCCATTCTGCGAAGCCGATCTGCGCGACCAGTTCTGGCCGGGTCCAGTGCGTGCCGCGCGGAATGGGTCTCGCGTCCATGAACGGCGGCCCCGATGTCTCCAGGGATCGCAGGGTCGCGCCGAGATCGCGGAGCCTCGCCGCGGTGTAGCCGGTGCCGACCTTTCCGGCGTACCGGAGGCGGCCGTCCTCGTGATACCCAACGAGCAGCGCACCGAAATCAGTCCGGCTGCCAGTTGGATCGGTGTAACCGCCAACGACGAACTCCTGCTCCCAGACGCACTTCAGCTTCAGCCAGTCCTTCGAACGCCCGGGGGCGTACGGCGCATCGGCACGCTTGGCGATGAGTCCCTCCCAACCGGAACGGCACGCGTCGTCAAACCGCCGCTGAGCGCCATCCCGCCAGGCTTCGGAGAGTTGCAAGGCCGCGCTCGTCCGGATTGCCCGCGTCAATCGGGCGCGACGCTCCCCGAGTGGGAGGTGAGTCAGGACCTCGCCGTTGATCTCCAGGACATCAAAGACGCAATAGACCACTGGGTACGCGGCCATCTGCTGGCGGGAGGGCGCCGTGGTGCCGAGACGCTGCTGAAGCCGGCTGAAGGACGTCTGCTCACCTTCGTACGCGACCACCTCACCGTCAAGCAGGAGCTCGCGTGCGCGCTGTGTGACCAGGGCAGCGCTCACTTCGGGGTACGTGGCGGTGATGTCCTTGCCGGTGCGCGACTCGAGCCGCACGTCGCCGCCCTGTTTGCGCGCCACGCAGCGCTCGCCGTCGAACTTGCGCTCGAGCAGCCAGTCGCCACCGAAGTCGCGACGGTCGGTCAGCGTCGCCAGCATGAGGGGAATTGGCACACCCGCATCGTGCCCCTTCTCAGGCACGCCGGGTTGAGCGCACGCTCGACGGACGGGTGCTCGCGATCCCGCCCTCGCACACCTACAGGTCGCGGAGGCGTGCTCCCGATCCGGTCAAAGCTTAATGAGGCCGGCGAGTACGTATCCGTCGTCAGACCAATCCGCCCACGATGGTGCGGCGAGACGAACGCGCGCCATCAACGTGGATCGCGCGGGTGCGCCATAGGTCGTCGACAGTGCGGCGAGCGCCACGCTCACCTGACAGTTCGACGTGCACTTCGGATTGTTGGGCCCGACGCAATAGCTGTTGCAGACAGGATTGTCATTGCCGTAGCAATGTGAGTTGCAGATCTGGTTGTCGTTGCCCTCGCAGTAGTTGCGGCAGAGGGTCAGAACGGCGTTGCGGCAGTATGTCCTGCAAGTCGGCGAGGTGTTCGTACAGAGGGGGCACGGGTCCGTTGGGGTCGGGGTCGCGGTTGGTGCAGGCGTAGGCGTAGGCGTAGGCTTTGGAGTCGGTGTTGCTCTGGGCGTCGGCCGGCTGGTCGGTGGCAAGGTCGCACCAGGGGTGACTGGCGGACGGCTCGGTGCGGCTGTGGGCGACGCGCTCTGTCCAGGTAACCCGGACGCATTCGGCGCCGGAGTTATCGAGCCCTGGTGCCCGCCAATAATCACGTGGGCGGGCGGCAGGATCCCGAATCCTCCATGGGGCACTACCGGGCCGAGCCCGCCGAGGATCCCGCCGACCGCGATGACACCAATGGCCCCGATGGTCGCCACACCCGTCCCCAGCCAACTGCCGAGTCCGGACCAGAGATCTCCCAGTGTGGGGATCTGAGCAATCCACGCGCCGATTCCAATGGTCCGCCACAGGTTTCCAGTGGAGATATTGAGGAAGGCGCGGACGATTGCCGGATCCAATTGGGTGCCCGCGACCCGGATGAGCTCCTGCCGCGATGCCACAACGCTCATCGGTCGCTTGTACGGTCGCGGAGCGGTCATCACCTCGTACACGTCCGCCACCGAGACGATCCGCGCCCCGAGCGAGATGTCGTGTCCCTTCAAGCCGCGGGGATAGCCGGTGCCGTCATACCGCTCGTGGTGCTGCACGACGGCCGCACCCCACTCGCCCAACCACGGAAGGAGTGGCGCGACCATTCGGGCGCCGTCATCGGGGTGGCGACGCAGAACAATCCACTCCGCTTCGTCCGGCGCGGACGGTTTGTTGAGGAGCGACGCGGGCACCTCGAGCTTGCCGACGTCGTGGAGGAGGGCGGCCCACCGGAGGCGCGCACGATCCTCCTCCGGCAGCCGTAGCTCGGTCGTGAGCAGATCGGTGAACACCCGGACACGCTCGGAATGTCCACGGCTCGCTCGGTCGTGGACATTGAGCGCCAGAACCAGCTCGATGACCGTTGCCAGGTCCTGCGCATGATCGACCTGGCCGGATGAGCGGGCGGCCTCCATACGTTCGCGCAGCTCGCGCGGGGTACCCGCGCGCCGTGCGACCGCGAACCGCGCAGGCGCCTTGTCGGGAAAGAGCAATGACACGTTCAGGAGCGCTGCCAGCGGCAGCAGCCGCCGAGCAGCGCGTTCGAACACGACGAGGGTCAGGAGCGATCCGATCGCGGCGACGCTTACCCACAACGCAGCCGTCCATGGACTGTGGGCCCGGGGCAGCGTTCGGCTCAACAGCAGGGCCACGCCGAAGGAGAACCCGACGGGTACGGCGAATACCAGCGCTCGAAGCCCCCAGCTCAGGAGGGGTCGTCGCCGCCACTCACCCGCCGGCACCAACGACGGCGGCTTGCCGCTCGGATCTGCCACGCCGCTCCTTTCTGAATGGCTGGACGCCCGCCAGTGTCGACAGGATGGGTCAGCAGACTCCCGATGGCCGCGACGAGGCGGTCACGACCCTGCTCGCGGGAGCAGCAATCCGCTGGCGGGTTGCCACTTCGGGCAATGCTCAAATTGAGGACCGTTGAAGAACCCCAGAGCCCGGTGTGATGATGCAAGTGTGCGTAAGCGAAGCCGGGTGATGGTGCTGGCGGTATCCGCGGTCGTGGCGGCTGGTGCGCTGACGACCGGGGCATTTGTCGTCGGTTCGCACAATCCGGCCGTCACGGTCGTGAGTGGCTACGCGCACGTCGGTGATGGCGTGGCGTCAGCCTTTGCAGATGGATCGTGGTACGGCATCCCGATGGACGTGGCGTGGTTGGGGACTGACGGAAGCTGGCGTCAAGATGGCACGCCAGCGTGCATGGCGTGGACCGGTACCCCACGTGATGTCACCATCAAGTTCGGCTGGGTGCCCATTACCTACCCCGCTGGCAGCGGCCAGCGTCAGGTCGTCTGGGTTTCCTGCGCTGGTTGAGCGTCGCGCTTAGACCGCGACCAGCGCCACCGACCTACGCGTCAGTCGCGCCGTCGATTCGCTCACGCAGCAGGTCCGCATGACCGTTGTGGCGGGAGTACTCCTCGATCATGTGGTTGAGGATCCAGCGCATCGAGACCTCCCGGCCGGTCCTGTGGCGCCCGGTCGCATCCAGGGCGCGGCGCGAGACGATGTCGTCGGCCCGTTCGCATTCGTCGCGCCACGAGGCGAACGCCTCGTCAACATCGGCCGTGTCGACGTTGTCGAACTCGCCATCGCGATCGTCGGGCGACGAGTAGCGGTCTGCGACTTCCTCGCCGGCGAGTGTTCGCCGGAACCAGCCCCGTTCGACGTCGGCCATGTGGCGCACCAGTCCCAGCAGCGACAGGGTTGAAGGCTCCACCGACCGGATTCGCAACTGGTCCGGCTCCAGGCCGGCGCACTTGCGCGCGAGCGTTTCGCGCTGCCACTCGAGGAACGCGAGCAGCGTCGACCGCTCGTCGCCGGTCCGGGGGATCTCTTCGTAGTCCATGAGGGGAAAAGTATGGCCGCTGTCAGGAAACGGCATCGCGGCCGCGCCAGACCCAGCGCGACCACAGGCGGCGATGACGCTCGGGTGCGGCTTGCAGACCTACGCGATCGTGATCTTCTCGTTCAGGTAGACGTCCTGGACGGTGTTGAGCAGGTCCACGCCATCGCGCATCGGGCGCTGAAATGCCTTGCGCCCACTGATCAACCCGGTCCCGCCGGCACGCTTGTTGATGACCGCCGTCTTCACGGCCGCGGCGAGGTCGCCCGCGCCGATCGACTCACCGCCGGAGTTGATCAGCCCGACGCGCCCCGAGTAGCAGCTGAGCACCTGGTAGCGGCAGAGATCGATCGGATGATCCGAGGTCAGCTTGGTGTAGACCGCGTCCGCCGTCTTGCCGAAATTGAGCGCCGTGAACCCGCCGTTGGTGGTCGCCAGCTTCTGCTTGATGATGTCCGCCTCGATGGTCACGCCGAGGTGATTCGCCTGACCTGTCAAATCGGCCGCCAGCGAGTAGTCGACCCCGTCCTTCTTGAACGCCGAGTTGCGCAGGTAGCACCAGAGGATCGTCGCCATACCGAGCTCGTGAGCCTGGGCGAACGCCACCGAGACCTCCTGCAGCTGGCGGTCCGCCTCGTCAGAGCCGAAGTAGATGGTCGCCCCGACCGCGATCGCCCCAAGGTTCCAGGCCTCCTTGACGGTGCCGAACATGATCTGATCGAACTTGTTCGGGTACGTCAGCAGCTCGTTGTGGTTGAGCTTGACGATGAACGGAATGCGGTGCGCCCAGTGCCGCGACACGGCGGCGAGCACGCCGAACGTCGAGGCAACCCCGTTGCACCCGGCTTCGACCGCCAGCTCGACGATCTTGCCGGGGTCGAAGTACTCGGGATTGGGAGCGAACGACGCGCCTGCCGAGTGCTCGATGCCCTGGTCGACGGGGAGGATCGACACGTAGCCCGTGCCCCCGAGCCGGCCGTGCTCATACAGCGACGAGAGGTTGCGGAGCACCCGATTGGAGCGGTCGGTGCCCGTCCAGACGCGGTCGACGAAATCGGGGCCCGGCAGGTGCAGCGCAGACCGGGGAACCGTCTCGCATTCATGCTCGAGCAGGGACGCGGCGTCCTCGCCGAGGAGCTGTTCGACGGTGTCGGTGGTGGAAAGCGTTGCGGTTGCCATGGGCGTCTCCGTTATGTGTCGGCGATCCGACTGGATGCCGCTCTCTAATCTACCCCGTCGGCAACGGCCCGGTCAGCGGTCGCCGTCGGGTACGGTAGGCGCAGATGGAACTCCTCCGTATCCGTGGCGGCCCTCGCCTCGAAGGGAGCGTCGCGATCTCCGGGAGCAAGAACGCGTCCCTGCCGGTGATGGCGGCGGCGCTGCTCACCGACCAGGAGGTCGAGCTCGGCAACGTTCCCGATATCGAGGACATCTCCACCATGGCCTCGATGCTCGAGCACGTCGGGGTCAGGGTCGAGCATCCGCACACCAACACCTGGCGGCTTCACGCCGCGGAGCTGCGGACCACCGAGGTCGACCCCAACCTGAGCCGGCGGATGCGCGGCTCGTTCCTGCTGCTCGGTGCCCTGGTGGCACGCGCCGGGGAGGCGAGCATCGCCAAGCCGGGAGGCGATGACATCGGCATGCGCCGCGTGGAGCAGCACCTGGAGGGCCTGCGCCTCATGGGCGCCGAGGTCGAGGAGCGCGAGGGTGGCTACGTGGCTCGCGCTCGCCGCCTGCACGGCGCGCGCATCGCGCTCGACATGCCGACGGTCACCGGCACCGAGAACCTGATGATGGCCGCGGTGCTCGCCGAGGGCATCACCGTGATCAGCAACGCCGCTCGCGAGCCGCACGTCTACGACCTGGCGCGCTGTCTGATCGGCATGGGTGCGCACATCACCGGCGTCGGCACCGAGTTGATCGTCATCGAAGGCAGTGGTGGGTTGCTGCACGGCACGACGCACAACATCACCGCCGACTACATCGAGGCTGGCACGTACATGATCGCGGCCGCCGCGACCTACGGTGACGTTGTCGTCGAGCACATGCGACCCAGCGACCTGCGCTGGCTGTTCAGCAAACTCCGCTCGGCGGGGTGCGACATCGTCGAAGGGGCGAATCACGTTCGCGTGACCTGCTCGCACCTGCGCGGCGTCGACATGACCACGTGGCCGCACCCGGGCTTCGCAACCGACATGCAGCCGCAGTTCTGCGCGCTCATGACCCAGGCGACCGGGCCGAGTGTTATCAGCGAAGCGTTGTACGAGAACAGGTTTCGCCACGTCGAGTTCCTCCAGCAGATGGGTGCGAACATCGCCATCGACGGACGCAGCGCGGTCATCAACGGGCCGGCGCGCCTCCATGGGACTCGGATGAGCATCCCCGACATCCGCAGCGGCGCTGCGCTGGTGATCGCCGGCCTCTGCGCCGAGGGCACGACCGAGCTCGACAGGGTGTTTCACCTCGAACGCGGGTACGACGACCTCGAGACCAAGCTCGCCGGTCTGGGCGCGGACATCGAACGCCTCGTCACCGACGAGCCCGGTACCGAAGTGCGCGACCTCACCGGCGTGGTGGGCGACTGAGGCCATCGGAAGCAGTGCTGGGCAAGAAGGTCGGCATCGACCTCGGCACGACGACGACGAGGATCATCGTCAAAGGTGAGGGTATGATCGCCAGTGAACCGACTGCGGTGGCGATCCGCGACGGCGGGATGCAGGCGGCGGTGTTCGGTGAGTCGGCCTTCGAGACCGCCGCGGAGGATCCGGAGTTCCAGCTGCGCCGCCCGATCGCCGGGGGAGAGATCGCCGACCCCGCGTCGGCGCGCTGGCTCGTCAACCACGCGATGATTCGCGCCGCAGGCCGGCAGCGCATCTTCAAGCCCGACGTGGTGATCGCGGTGATGTCGTCATTACCCGGCGGGCAGCGCAGGTCCCTCCTAGAAGCGGCCGCGCTCGCCGGTGCACGGACTGCGTATCTGCTTGATGCGCCGCTCGCCGCGGCGATGGGTGCGGGCATCCGCCTCAGCGGACCCAACGGCCACCTGGTCGTCGATGTCGGCGCCGGCAAGACCGACATCGCGGCCCTGGCGCTCGAGGGGACGGTCAGCGGTCGCTGCCTGGCGGGCCACGGCGGCATGCGTCTGCATACGTCCGTCTCCGAGCACGTCCGCCAGGAGCACGGCGTGACCGTCGATTCCGCAACCGTCGAAGAGTTGATCGCGTCGCTCGCGCGAGTCGGTCCGCACGAGGAGCGTCGCCTCTATGTCATGGGCGAAGGCGATAGTGGGGAGGCGACCTTGACGATCACGTCGACCGAGCTGAACGCCTGCCTCGACGCGCACGTGCGACCCATCGTTGCAGCGATCGACGCGGTGATCGCCGATACGCCGGAGCGGTTGATGAGCGACATCAAGCGCGAGGGGATCCTGCTCTGCGGCGGGGGCGCTCAGCTCGAAGGCTTGGACAGTGCCATCGCCACCGCCACGGGGATCGAGGTCCACCGCGAGAGCCAGCCACAACTCTGCGCGGTTCGCGGGACTGGCTACGCGCTGGACAACCTCGATGTCCTCAAGCGCGCGCTGATGTATATCCGCTGAGGTCAGATCGACGCCTCGATGCCTGCGAGCACGTCCTCGACGCGGATCTGGTCCATCGTCGCCACGTTCACGATCCCGGCCCCGTAGCGGGGAGGCGCGATGGCCTGGACCACCCGGTGCGCCGGACCGTACGCGCCGCCTCGAGCGCCGTCGGTAGGACCGAACAGCCCGACGGTGGGCGTGTCCATCGCGGCGGCCAGCTGGAGCAGCGGGGTGTCGCTGCCTACGAGGAGGTCGCACCGGGCGATCACTCCCGCGAGGGTGGCCAGGTCGATCTCGCCGACGAGGTCGGTCGCGGTCGCTCGCAGATCGATCTTCATGTGCTCGGCGGCCAGCCGGTCGTGCGCTGACCCGACCAGCAGGATGCCGGCGCCGTGGCGCTGGGCGAGCAGGTTGGCGAGATGCGCCCACCGCTCAGGGTCCCAGACCGTCTCCGATGCGGCCGCGCTGGGGCTCTCGGCGTAGCCGGCACCCGGGGCGATCGCCACCAGGAGACGTCCGTCGCCGAGACCGCTGCCGTGGAGGACGTCCACGGCCCGGCGCCGGGCCTGCGGTCCCGGCTCGTACACGGGGGTGTGGAGCTGCTGATGGACACCCGCGACCTCGGCGAGCCGCAGCCACGTTTCCGCCTGGTTCTCGGATCGCCTCGGCTTCACGCGGCCGGTGAGGAGCAACCCGATGCCGCCGCCGACTCCGCTTCGCTGCGGGATGCCCGCGAAGTACGCAGCGGTGGCAGGGGCGGCGCCCGAGGTGCAGAGGAACACCGAGTCGAGGCGGAGGCTCCGCAGCGTCGCCCAGAGATGCAGGCCTCCGGTTCGCCTGCCCCGGAGCCCGGCGAGAGGCACGACCACGTCGACGGGCGGAATGCCATCGGCCAGGTCGACCGCGGTGGTGGGGCAGACCAGGGCGATCCGTGCGGTCGGGTGGCCCGCGCGCAGCGTGCGCAGCAGCGGAGTCGTCTGCAGGGTTTCGGCCATTCCGCCGTTCACGACCACCGCGATGTCCACGGCCGAACGGTATAGCGTGTGACGCTGTGCGCGCGGGATCGCGCGTGCGACGCGCGATCGACGCCGCGGTGCAACCATATGGGCAATGGGTCATTCGCTCGCCGGCCGTGATCTCCTGAGCATCGCGGACCTCACCACGGACGAGATCATCGCCGTCCTCGACCTGGCCGACGCGGCCAAATCGGGGCGGGATCTCGGCAGCCCGCTCGCGGGCCGATCGCTTGCGCTCATCTTCCAGCGACCGAGCAACCGTACCCGCGTGTCCTTCGAGGTGGCGATCCACCGCCTCGGCGGTCACCCGATCGCGCTCTTCAACCCCGAGGTCCAGCTCGGCGAGCGTGAGTCGGCAGCGGACATCAGCCGCATCCTCGACCGCTACGCGGACGGGATCGTCGCGCGCCTGGTCTCGCACCGGGATCTGGTGACCATCGCGGGAGCCGCGTCCTCCCCGGTGATCAATGCTCTGACCGATGCCGAGCATCCCTGCCAGGTGCTCGCCGACTGCATGACCGTGCGATCGGTCACCGGGCGGCTCGCCGGTGCGACCGTCGCGTACATCGGGGATGGAAACAACGTCTGCACGTCCTGGATCTACGCGGCGGCCTTGCTCGGGGTGCACCTGCGGGTGATCTGCCCGCCGGGCTACGAGCCTTTAGCGGCCGTTGTCGAGCGGGCCGAGCGGCTCCGCGCTCGGGGCACCGGTTTCGAGATCACCCACGAGGCCGCCCCGGCGCTGCGCGATACCGAAATCATCTACACCGACGTTTGGACCAGCATGGGGCAGGAGACCGAACAGCAGCGCCGGCGCGAGGATTTCGCGTACCTGCAGGTGAACGACAGCCTGGTTGGGCTGGCGCCGCCGCGTGTCCGGGTCATGCACTGCCTTCCCGCCCACCGCGGTGAGGAGATCACCGACGCGGTGATCGACGGGCCCCAGTCGGTCGTGTTCGACCAGGCGGAGAATCGCCTCTGGGTGCAGCAGGCGCTGCTTGCCCTGATCTATGCGCGCGACGGCTACGAGGCCGCTGCATGAGCGACCTGCTGCGCAACGTCCACTTCTTCCTGCAGAGCCTGAGCTGGCGCGACGGCCTCGACGTGCTGGTGGTCGCCTTCCTGCTGTATCAGCTCCTGAAGCTGATCAGAGGAACGCAGGCGGTCCAGTTGCTGCTCGGTCTCGGCGTGATCTTCGTGGTCGGCTGGGCGGCGCAGCTCCTGCACCTCAGGCTGCTCGAATTCATCTTCAACAACGGGACCCAGGCGATCGTCATCGCGGCGATCGTCCTGTTCCAGCCCGAGCTGCGCCGGGCGCTTGACCAGGTCGGGCGGCTCGGCACCGTCCGCGCCGTGCTCGGCCGTCAGCCGGAGCTTGCCTATGCCCGCATCGTGGATGAGGTGCTGCGCGCGGGCGCCTCGCTCTCCGAGCACAAGGTCGGCGCGCTGATCGTCTTCGAGCGCGAGACCGGGCTCGAGAATCTCGCCGCCACCGGCGTCCACGTCAACGGCGACGTCACCGCCGAGATGCTGGCCACGATCTTCATCCCCGGATCACCACTGCACGACGGAGCGGTGATCATCCGGGAGAGCCGGATCATCGCGGCCGGCTGCGTGCTCCCGCTCGCGGAGACGCTCCCCGGCGTGGGCCGGATGGGCACGCGGCATCGGGCGGCGCTCGGCCTGACCATGCAGAGCGATGCGGTGGTGCTCATCGTGAGCGAGGAGACCGGCCTGATCAGCATCGCCAACGACGGCAAGATCTACCGCGGTCTCGATCAGGCCAAGCTTCACGAGATGCTGGTCACCCTGCTGGCGACGGAGAGCGGCTCCGGACGCTCCGCGATGCTCCGCCCGCTGCAGCGAGTGGGTACGCTCCGCACCCTGAGGCGTCGTTCCCACCCGTGAGAGTCCCGGGCTTCGTCCGGCGGAACTGGAAGCTGAAGGTGCTCTGCTCCTTCATCGCGTTCGTGACCTGGGTCGGCGTGGTGTACGCCGGTAATCCTCCGGAGACCAAGCTGGTCTCGATTGCGATCCCGCAGAGCTCCGTGGTCATTCCCCCCGGGTATGTTCTCGTGCACTCGGTGAACAACGTGCAGGTGCGTGTGGGGGGTTCGCAGAACACCCTTGATTCGCTCAATCCCACCGTGATCACCGCCAACGTGGACTGGGCGGCGGTGAACCGAGTCGGGACGTATTCCATCCCGATGTCGATCACCAACAGCGATGCGCAGATCGAGCTGATCGATTCACCCACGTCCCTGCAGGTCGATGTGGACAAGTTCGGGTCGGTGTCCGTGCAGGTACAGATCAACATCACCAATACGCCGCCGGTGGGCTATGTGAGCGGCACCCAGCAGACGTCCCCGTCAACCGTGGCGATCCGCGGCCCCGAACATGAGCTTTCCGGCATCCATGCGTCGGTGGCGGTCAACTTGAGCAACCAGAAGGCCAACTTCGAGGCGCAGGTTCCCGTCTACGTGTACGACGCCAGGAACCAGCGGATCAGCGACCTGGTCGCCGGTCCCGCTCAGGTCAGCGTCAGCATCGCGATCACGGCACACGTCACAACTATCACCGTGGCGGTGGCACCGAAGTTCGCCGGGAGCCCACCCACCGGGCATTACATGGTCGGCATCGTGGTCACGCCCTTCACCGTCGTTGTCACCGGGCCACAGGACCTGCTCAACTCTCTCGTCAACATCAACACGGTCCCGATCCCGATCGGCGGCATCACCGGCGACTACACGCAGACCGTCAATCTCGTCGCGCCGGCCGGCGTGACCCTCTCGGCGAGCAAGGTGACGGTCACGATTGACATGAGCACGCTCCCGGCGCCTCCACCCACACCCACTCCGGCACCAACGCCGACGCCAAGCCCGTCACCCACGTAACCGCTTCACGCCACGTCCGTTCCAGAGAGGTCCTATGTGCGGCATCATCGGCTACACCGGCCCGCGTCCCGCGGCTCCGATCCTGCTCGACAGCCTCAGGCGTCTCGAGTATCGGGGCTACGACTCGGCCGGGATCGCGATCATCGACCCGGACGGCGAAGTGGCCACCGTCAAGAACACCAACAAGGTCGCTGATCTCGCCCGTCAGGTCGAGGCCGAGGGAACCCCGGCCGGCACCGTCGGCATCGGGCACACTCGCTGGGCCACGCACGGACGTCCCTCGCTCGAGAATGCGCATCCGCACCAGGACTGCACCGGCCGCATTCACGTGATCCACAACGGCATCGTCGAGAATTACCGCGAGCTGCGCGCCGAGCTGATGTCGCGCGGACACGAGTTCCTGAGCGAGACCGACACCGAGGTCGTGCCCCACCTCATCGAGGATGCCTTTCACGGGGACCTCGCGGCCGCCGTGCGCAGCGCTTTGAATCGCATGCAGGGTGCGTGCGCGCTGGTGGTCATCTCCGCCGATCAACCGGACCGCGTCGTCGGTGCTCGAATGAACGCGCCGCTGGTGGTCGGGCTCGGGCGCGGAGAGGTGTTCGTGAGCAGCGATATCACCGCCCTGATCCCGTACACCAAGCGGATCGCACTGCTCGGTGAAGGTGAGGTCGTCACCGCGACTCGCGACGGGATCACGGTGCAGCAGCTAGATGGAACCGCTGTCGAGGCGCGCATCGTGACCGTCGACTGGGAGGCGGAGCAGGCGCAGAAGAACGGCTTCCCGCACTTTCTGCTCAAGGAGATCCACGAGCAACCTGAGGCGGTGCGCAACGCGCTGCGCGGCCGGATCGATGACCTGGGCATGGTCGTGCTGCCGGAGCTGGGGATGAGTGACGACCAGCTTGCCAAGGTGCACGAGGTCGTGCTGGTGGCCTGCGGGTCCGCGTGGTATGCGGCGATGGTCGCGGGATACGCGATCGAGCATCTCGCCAAGATTCGCTGCAAGGTCGAGGCCGCGAGCGAGTTCCGCTACGGCGAGGCGCTGGTCGACGAGCATTCGCTGGTGATCGCGGTTTCGCAATCGGGTGAGACCGCGGACACGCTCGCCGCGGTGAGGCAGGCGCACGCCGGCGGCGCAAAGGTGATTGCAATCACGAATGTTGTCGGGAGTGCGTTGCCGCTCGAGGCAGACGGCGCGCTGTACATGCAGGCCGGACCGGAGATCTCGGTTGCCGGTACCAAGACCTTCATGACCCAGATGGTGTGCGGCTTGCTCCTCGCACTTCGTTTCGGTGACGCGCGCGGCACGCTCGACGTGGCCGAGCATCAGCGCCTGGTCGCGGAGTTGCAGGGGCTGCCCACCCTGCTCACCCGTGCGCTCGAGCTCGAGCCGATGCTCGTCGAGCTCGGTCAGCGTTTCGCGCATACGCAGAGCGCCCTGTACATCGGCAGGGGCATCAACTTCCCGATCGCGATGGAGGGCGCGCTCAAGCTCAAGGAGATCTCCTACGTACACGCCGAGGGGTACGCCGCCGGAGAGCTCAAGCACGGTCCGATCGCACTGCTCGAGCCCAACGTTCCGGTGATCGCGATCGCGACCCGGTCGGCGACGCTCCCCAAGATGGTGAGCAACGTGCAGGAGGTGCATTCGCGCGACGCGCCGGTGATTGCACTCGTGACCGAGGGCGAGGATCCGTTCGACTCCGGGTTCGCGACGCCGGTGCCGGTGCCCGGGTGCTCGGAGGTCTTCTCGCCCCTGATCAATGTCGTGCCGCTGCAGCTGTTCGCGTACCACGTTGCGGTGCAGCGCGGCTGCGACGTCGATCAGCCGCGCAACCTCGCCAAGTCGGTGACTGTGGAATAGTCGTCGGATGACGATGGTGGTCGGGGTCGATGTGACCGTGGTGGATCGCATCGCGGCCGCGCTGGAGCGCCATCCGCGCTTCGCGCAGAAGATCTTCACCGAGGGTGAGCAGCGGTACAGCGGTCGCAAGGCCGAACGATGGGCGAGCAGGTGGGCCGCCAAGGAGGCGGTGAAGAAGCTGTGCTCCTCGTCCGGACAGGCGATGCCCGCGTATCGCGAGATCGAGGTCGTCCGGCGTCGCGGGGGGCCGCCGCGCGTGCACATTCGTGGGGAGGAGACGCCGATCGCGCTCTCGCTGACGCACGACGGCGGGCTCGCCATCGCCGTGGCGGTCAACCACATCGGCAGCCGCCGGCGCGATCTGCCGGTCCCGCCCGATGACCTGGTCCTTGCTGAACGCCCCGAGGACGGACACAAGGGCACCTTCGGCAGGGTCGTGGTCGTTGCCGGCTCCAGGGGCTTCACCGGCGCCCCGCGTCTTGCCGCCATGGGAGCGGCGCGCGGCGGGGCCGGTCTCGTCGAGGTCTGCGTCCCTGAGGCGATTCATTCGATCGTCGCCGCGGGGTGTCTCGAAGTGATGCCCACACCCCTGCCCGACGCCGGGACAGGAGTGCTCCACCCGGACGCCGTCGGCTCCGTCCGCGACCGGCTCGGCGGCGCGGACGCGCTGGTGATCGGACCCGGGCTCGGACGCTCGCCGGAGACGGTGAGCGCGCTGCTCGAGCTGCTGGTGGGATTGCCCTGTCCGGCCGTGGTCGACGCCGACGCGCTCAACATCGTTGCGACGTCGGCGTTCGATCTGAAGCTCGGCAACCAGGCGATCGTCGTCACCCCGCACCCCGCGGAGATGGCTCGCCTCGCGGGCACCGACACCACGACGGTGCAGGCGGACCGCGTCGGGACCGCCGAACGCTACGCGCGGGAACACGGTGTGGTGGTGGTGCTCAAGGGCGCCGAGACCGTGGTGGCGGCGTCGGGTCAGTCCACGCACATCGATACGCATCACGTCGTGGCCCTGGCGACGGGCGGGACCGGCGACGTGCTCGGCGGGTTGATCGGGTCGCTGCTTGCGCAGGGACTGCCCGCGCGCGATGCCGCGATCGCCGGCGTGACCATTCACGCCGAGGCCGGTCTCATGGTCCAGGCTCGCCGGGGACGCGCCGGGGCACTCGCGTCCGACCTGATCGAAGCCCTACCGGCGGCCCAGGAGCGCCTCAGGCAGGCCCTCGAGGCGGCTACTGCCCGTAGATGAAGCCCTCGATGTCGCCGGAGGTGTTGCTGATCACGCGGTAGTCGACGCGGTTCCAGCCGGCGAAGTTCATCTCTGAGAGCTTGAAGGACCCCGCGGGGATTCCCGCGGCTGGTCCGACCGCCTCCACGTAGGCGACGTGGCCCTCCCAGCTCACACCGTCCACGCCTGGCCAGAACACGACGATTGCGCCGGCGACCGGCACTCGCCCTTCCTTGTATCCCATCTGCGCGGCGGCGATGTACCAGCTGCTCGCATTGCCGAGCCAGGGGACGCAGCGACGCGTTGCGACGTAGTACGTGCAGAACCCGTACGCGAAGTGGTTGCCGCAGGAGCCCGATCCGACGTGCGGGCCCGCCTCGAGAGCAGCGATCTGGTTGTCGATGTTGGCGATCTCGCCGGCGATCTGACGTGCCGGACCTTTGAGGCCCGAGAAGAGCGTGTTGCGGTCTTCGAGCAATGTGAGGAATCGATCACTCTGTGCGGCGAGCTGTCCCTCGAGATTCTGGGCCGACACTGCATCACCACGAATCGAATTCTGCTCGGCGACGATCGCGTGGCTTGCGGCGGCAAGGCGTTCGACGAGGTCGAGAACCTGTTGCGACACCTGGTTCGCCGCCTTCAGGTCGTCGATTGCCTGATTGAATGAGCCCGCGCTCAGAACAGCCGCGAGCACTTGGTTGTTGCCGCTGGTCTCGTAGGTCGCGCGCGTGATCCCCGCGAGTTGCGCCTTGTCCTGCGCGGCGGTGGCGTCGTTGCTGTTGAGCTGGCTGCTCAACGTGAGCAACATCGCGTTCAGCTTTGCGAGCTGCTTTCGTTGGTTCAACACGCGCGTCTGCTGGGCGTTGAACAACGATTCCGCCGAATTGACGGACCCACCCGCAGCGCTGATGCTCGGTTGCATCGCGGCGAGCTCTGCGATGAGTTGCGCGCGCCGCGCCTGCAGCGCTGCGATCGCGGAGCTCGGCGCATGCGCGCCGTTGGCCTCAATGCTTGGGATGGTTCCGATTCCGGTGGCCAGAAGGGTGATGACGCCTGCCACGGTCAGGGCCACCTTCCGGCTCCACGTCAAAATAGGCTTCCTCCGTCTTCTTTGCCGCTGGTGCCCGAACCAGGTAACTGGTCGTAAGTCCCCGCGGCACCATAGCGACACCAGGGGTCCGAACGCAAGCCGGACATCCGGGCGACACCGTACCGCGCGGGCACGCCACGTATATTGCAGACGTGTGACGTTGGAAGCAGATTTGACACACGAACGAGCCTTCGACCAGGGTGGCCCGACCCTTGCGGACACCGGTGAGCAGGCGCTGCTCCGGGCGCTCACCGAGATCGCGCGGACCTCGCCGGCAACGCTTGCGATCGGTTCGGGCGATGATGCGGCGGTCTGGTCCTCCGAGCCGGGTCGAGACCTGGCGGTGAGCCAGGATGCCCTGGTCGAGGGCGTCGATTTCCGCCGCTGGTGGATCACCCCGCGCCGGCTCGGGGCCCGCGCGCTCACCGTGGCGCTCTCCGACCTTGCCGGGATGGGTGCCACGCCGGTCTGGTGCTCGGCGACGCTGTGCGCGTCCTCGGACACTGGCTTTGAGGACGTTCTCGAGATCCAGCGCGGGCTCTGTGCCGCCGCGACCGCGGCCGGGTGCGCGGTCGCCGGAGGCGACGTCAGCGCCATCGACGGGCCGCTGGTCATCGATATCGTGGTCGGCGGGACGCTGGCGCCCGGGGCGGTGCTCCGCCGCGACGGCGGCCACGCCGGGGACGTCGTGGTGGTCACCGGAGCGCTCGGCCGAGCGGCTGCGGGGTTGCGCCTGCTCCTCGACGGCGGCGAGCTGTCCGAGCAGGAACAGGCGTGGGTGGACGCCCAGCTCTCGCCGGTGGCTCGCATCGCCGAGGGTCTCCAGCTGGTCTCGTCTGGGGTGCGCTGCGGGGGCGACATCAGCGATGGACTGCTCATCGAGCTGGAGCGGATCACCGACATGTCCAGGTGCGGCGCGGAGATCTGGCTCGACCGGCTCCCGGTGGAACCCGCTCTCGTCTCCGACTTCGGCTCGGCGTGGCCCGACCTCGCGGTCGGCGGCGGTGAGGACTTCGAGCTGGTCGCGACCCTGCCGCGGGAGGCGTTGGCGTCGTTGCTCGACTCCTGGCCCTCGACCCTGGCGCCGCTCACGGCTGTCGGGTGCCTCCGTGAGGGAGCCGGCGTCGCCGTGCTCGATCGGGAGGGAGGGGCATCGGTGCCACCCCCGCGAACGACTTCGCGGCACTTCGCGTGAGCGACATCGCGGCTGCCCTGCGCTGCTCGACCGAGGCGGAGACGCTTGCCCTCGGCGAGCGCATCGGCACCCGCGTCCAGCCGGGCGACCTCATCCTCCTGAGCGGACAGCTCGGGGCCGGCAAGACGGTCCTGGTGCGCGGGATCGCGGCGGGCATGGGCATCGACCCGACGCTGGTGCGATCCCCAACCTTCGTGCTCCACCACGTGTACCGCGCCGACCCGAAGGTCCTTCACCACCTCGACCTGTACCGGCTGGGCCCCAGCGCGGACATCCGGCTGCTCGATATCGACGAGATGCTCGAATCAGGGGGCGTGGTCGTGGTCGAGTGGGGCGAGCATGCCGGTCGCGAGCAGGACGCCTCCGCGAGCATCAGCATCGATATCGATGACGACGGCTCGCGGGTGATCAGTCCCCCGCCCGGCGCGTCGCTGCGGCTGGCGGGCGCCTGGACGGACCAGGGACCGCCGTGAGCGTTCTCGCGATCGACACCTCGTCGAGGTCGCGGGTCGTCTGCGTGTTGGCGTCGGCAGCGGGCGAGCTGCTCGACGCCGAGGTGATCCGCGATGAGCCGGTCGCGGCGTCGCTGCCCCGGGTGCTGGGGCGAATGCTGGCCCAGGCCGGCACCGCGGTCGTGGTCGTCATCGGGCCGGGGACGTACACCGGCGTTCGCGCCGGGATGGCGGCCGCGCTCGGCATCGCCGACGCACGCCACCTGCCACTCCACGCCGTCGGCTCACTCGAGGTGCTGGCGTGCGGAGATGCCGGTGCCATCGATGGGGACTGGATGGTGGCTGACGCTGGGCGGGGGGCGCTCTACGCCGCGCGTCGGGAAGACGCCGCACATCCGTCACGCATCCTCGCGGCCGGCTTCGACGCCGCCGGGGGGCGAGTCCTCACCAGCGACAGCCTCGGCGTCGCTGGAGCCGTCCTCATCGACCCGGCGCGCGCACTGGCGCTAGCGGTTCCTCTCGCGCTGTCACGTCCGGCGCTGGACCGTGCGGGGTTGACCGCCCTCTACGTCGACTGACCCGGGCCGGCTACAGCCAGCCGTGCTGCTCGGCCGTGCGAACGGCCTCGAGGCGGTTGCGCGCGCCGGTCTTCTGGATCGCCGACGACAGGTAGTTGCGCACCGTTCCCTGCGACAGGAACATCGCGGTCGCGATCGTCGCGATGGTTGCGCCTCCGGATGCGGCATGAAGGACGTCTCGCTCACGCGGGGTGAGCGGATTGGAGCCGTCGCTCAGGGCGGCGGCGGCGAGCGCGGTATCGATCACCCGCTCGCCGGCGACCGCGCGCCTGATGGACACCGCGAGCTGGTCTGCCGGGCCGTCCTTGACGACGAACCCGGTCGCGCCCGCCTCCATGGCGCGGCGCAGATAGCCGGGCCGGCCGAACGTGGTGAGGATGATGATCGTGCAGCCGGGCAGCGCCTGATGCAGGAGGGACGCTGCCTTGAGCCCGTCGAGCCCGGGCATCTCAATGTCGAGGAGCGCGACGTCGGGGTGCGCTGCCTGTGCCGCGGCCACCACTTCATCGCCGCGCGAGCACTGGGCGACGACCTCGATGTCCTCCTCGAGCGCGAGCAGCGTTGCGAGTGCGCCGCGGACCATCCCCTGGTCCTCGGCGAGCAGGACCCGGATCACGTCGCCGCCTGGGGCACGTAGGCCTGCAGCCGGAATCCGCCTCGTTCACCCGGGCCGGCCTCGACGCGGCCGCCGGCCGCACCGACGCGCTCGCGCAGACCGTGCAACCCGCTGCCGCCGGCGCTGGCAACTCCGCCGACGCCGTCATCGACGATCGCGACCGTGAATGCGCCGTTGCTCGACTCGAGCGAGATCTCGCAGTGATGCGCGCGGCTGTGGCGCAACACGTTGGTGACGCCCTCGCGAACCGTCCAGGCGAGCAGGCTGTCGACCGGCGCCGGCGGGACGGCGCTGTCGCGGTTGATCGCGAATGCGATGCCCGCGGCATCGAGCACATCGCGTGCCCCCTGCAACTCGTCGGAGAGCGAACGCTGCCGGTACCCGGTGACCATCGCGCGCACCTCCGCAAGGGATTCGCGCGCGACCGACTCGACGTCACCGATCGCGTCGGCGGCGGCATCAGGGTCACTCGTCATCAGGCGGCGAGCCACCTGCGCCTTGAGTGCGATGACCGAGAGGCTGTGGCCAAGGATGTCATGAACATCACGGGAGATGCGAAGGCGCTCGTCAGCGATCGCGAGGCGCGCCACCTCGGCACGGGCGTTGCGGAGCTCGATGACGGTGGCGATCAGCCGCCGGAACGCCAGCATCGTGAATCCGAGCGCGACCGTGAGGAAGGTGATGAACCCCAGGTCGGCCCAAGCATAGCCGAGGATCGCACCGGAGACGACCATGAAGACGCCGAGCGCGAACAGGACAGGGACGAGGAAACGCCAGCGGAGGGTCCACCCGGCGCAAACGCCGCAGTACACGAGGACTCCGCTCCACTGCCCCCGGAACACCAGCGCGAGGGTGATCCCCTCCACGTACAGCGCGACCAGAGGCAGGAGCAGCACGCCGGTCGCGACGCGCGGCACCAGCGACAGGCAGACCCACATCGCGAAGAGGTACGTGGCAGCGAAACCGATCAGGCAGATCCAGGCGATGACCGCTTTGGTCGGGGAGTATCCGGTGCCGACGATGTCGGCGATCGGATAGCCGAGGAAGACGAGCCAGATCGCCGCCCAGGCAAGGCGGGCCACGGTGGGAATCGGCCACATCATGCTGTCGGGTCCGCCGACCTGCCGGGTCGACTCCGGTCTGCCTGCCATGGGCACGATGCTATGCCAGCCTCACGCGGTACGCAGCGTCAGCCGCCGTGACACAGCCACCGCGAGCAGCGCCGCACCCGCAAACCACGCCAGCAGGACCAGGCCGTCACCGAGTGCCGGCGCGACCCCGCGTGCGATGTGCCAGCCGAGCTGCGCGAGGTGGTACGACGGCAGCGTCTTGGCAACGGTCTGCAGGGGCGAGGGGAGGATCTGCACCGGCATCCACAGGCCGCCCAGAGCCGCGAGCACCAGGTACAGCACCATCGTGAGGCCCTGCGCGCCGTCGCCATCGGCGATCGTGCCGACAACGATGCCGATCGCGGCGAACGGCAGGCACCCGGCCGCGATCAGCAGCACCAGCAGCGGCCACTCCCACAGCGGCAGGCTGACGCCCTTCACCAGCACCGCGACGATGAAGGTGAGGACGATCGCGGGAAGGCTCAGCGCCATCGCCGCCATCAGGCGCGCCGCCAGGATGCGAGCGGGAGAGAGCGGGGTCAGACGCAACTGACGCAGCCAGCCCAGCTGGCGGTCCATGGCGAGGCGCGGTCCGGATGCCATGAGCACGCCACCCATGGCTCCGAAGGAAGCCATCGCCACCATGATCTCGACCGTCGGTGCGAGTCCTTCGGTCCTGTCGGCGGCCGATCCGAAGACGGTGGAGAAGAGGAGGTACGCGGCCACCGGCCACCCGGCGACGAGCAGGAGGTAGCGGCGGTCGCGGATCGATCGCCGGATTTCGAGGGCGAGGTACTTGAGCATCTGCTGGTCTCCAATCAGGCGGCGATGCCGTCGGTGATGGTGATGAAGGCGTCTTCGAGGGCGATGCCGGCGACCTCGATGTCATGGGCATCCGGCCGGGTCGCGATGAGCGCGCGCAACGCGCTGTCCGAGTTGCTGCAGCGCAACTCGACGCGGTTGCCGTGGGCTGACGCCGACACCGCGCCGGGCAGCGTCTCGAGCTCGGCGATAGCGGCGTGCTCGGTGGTGAACCGGATCACGCGCAGGCCCACCGAGTCCTTGATCGCAGAAGGTGTGCCGTCTGCGACCACGCGGCCGCGAGCCATCATCACGATGCGGTCCGCGGCCACGTCGGCTTCCTCGAGGTAGTGGGTCGAGAAGAGGATGGTCCGGCCGCGCTCGGTGAACCCTTCCATCGCATGCCAGAAACCTCTGCGCGTCTCCACGTCCATGGCCGCGGTGGGCTCATCGAGGATGAGCAGTCGCGGGTCGCCGACCAGCGCCATGGCGAGGCGGAGCCGTTGCGACTGTCCACCCGAGAGACGGTCGACGCGGCGCTTTTCAAGGCCGCCGAGCTGGGCGATCTCGACGACCTCGCCGAGCGCGAGCGGCGCTTCGTAGAGGCTCCGAACCATCGCCAGCAGCTCGCCGACCAGGACACCGGGCATCATGCCGCCGTCCTGGAGCATCGCTCCGACGTTGGCATGTGCCGTCGCCGATCCCGGCGTGCTGCCGAAGATCTCGATGCGGCCGGAGTCGGGCGCCGAGAGGCCGAGGAGCATCGAGATCGTCGTGGTCTTGCCGGCGCCGTTGGGGCCGAGCAGCGCGATCGTCTCGCCATGCCCGACGCTGAGACTGACGTTGTCGACGGCGAGCACGGCCCCGAAGCGTCGGGTGACTCCGTCGACCCGCACGGCGTCATCGCCGCTGTCCGGGGAGGTGGAGCGGCTCGCGACCGGGGAGCCCGTGGCGGAGGGGTGATATGTCATGCGCTCAGCCTGAGGCGCGCCGCGCGTTGCCGATAGTGAGGCCGGTCAGGAACCTCACATGACATCTGTCACGCGCGCCTGCCGTCACCTGATGGCGCGGTTATGATGAAGATGCCCGTCCCGATCAATGTTTTCAGGGTGTTCATGCAGGTCGTCCCTCGCCTCTCAGTCGAGCCGATGCGCTACGAGGACATCGCTGCCGTGCAGGCAATCGAGCGCCAGGTGTTCGCGTCCCCGTGGCCGAAGAATGCGTACGCCAGCGAGCTGTCGCAGAACCGGCAGGCGTCGTACATCGTGCTGCGTCAGGAAGGCCAGATCGTCGGCTACGCGGGCCTCTGGCGGGTCGCGCTCGAAGCCCACGTGACCACCATCGGCGTCCGTGCCGGCGACCACTCCAAGGGCTATGGCACGGTGCTGTTCGCAGCCCTCGTGCAGCGAGCCTATGCGCTCGGGGCGCGCTGGATCACGCTCGAGGTGCGGGATACCAACGACCACGCGATCCGCCTCTACGAGCGCTTCGGGTTCAAGGCGATCGGCCGCCGTCGCGGCTACTACACCGACAACGGCGAGGACGCAGTGATCATGTGGAGCGACAGCATCCACGCCCCGGAGTTCAAGCGCAGCTTCATGGCGATTCTCAACGGTCTCGACGTGGCCGGCGTCGGGGGCGGTCCCTCGATGGAGTACCCGTCGGCCTGAACCTCCTCGCCATCGAGACCTCCTGCGACGAGACCGCGGCGGCGGTGCTCGCCGACGGCCGCGAGATCCGTTCCTCGGTGGTGTCGTCGCAGATTGCCCTGCATGCGGTTCACGGCGGCGTCGTCCCCGAGCTGGCGGCTCGGGCCCATCTCGAAGGGCTGGCCACCGTGGTCGACGCCGCGCTCGCTCCCGTCCCCGGAGGATGGGACGCCATCGATGCCATCGCGGTGACGCGTGGGCCGGGCCTGGCGGGCTGCCTGATCGTCGGCACCATGTACGCGACCGGCGCGGCGATCGCGCGTGGTCTTCCGATCGTCGGCGTCTCCCACCTCGCCGGGCACGTGTACAGCGCATGGCTCGCCGATCCCGACCTGGAACCGCCGTACCTGGCACTCCTGGTGAGCGGCGGCCACACCGAATGTGTCGTGCTCCGCGAGCACGGCGTTGCCGAGCGGCTGGCCGCCACTCGCGATGATGCCGCCGGCGAGGCGTTCGACAAGGTCGCACGCCTGCTCGGCCTCGAGTACCCCGGCGGCCCGGCGATCCAGCGGGTGGCGCCGTCCGGCGACCCGAGGCGATTCCCGTTGCCCCGGACCCGGCTCAAGGGCGCTTTCTCGTTCAGCGGCCTCAAGACGGCGGTGCGCTACCTGGTGCGGGACCTCGGACCGGCAGCCCTCGACGAGAACGGCGTCCCCGCCGACCCGCAGGTGGTCGCCGACCTCGCGGCGAGCTTTCAGGTAGCCGCGGTCGACCAGCTGGTGGCGGGTCTGGAGGTGGCGGCGGACCGCACCGGGGCGACCACGGTGGCGGTGGTCGGCGGCGTCGCGGCCAACCGGGCGCTGCGCGATGCGGTCGGAGCCCGGTTCAGGGGGCTCCGCGTGGTGATCCCGCCCTTCGATCTCTGCACCGACAATGCCGCGATGATCGCGGCCGCGGGCTGGCAGCGACTTCGGGTCCATGGGCCCGATGCCCCCGGCTTCGACGTGGACCCCTCGCTGGCGGAGTGCGCGTAGATTCCATCCGCATGAGCGCCGCCGGTGACCCATCTCTCCACCGTTCGGAGACCACCGAGCGATACCTGGAGGCGATCTACTACATCGAGCACGAGGGCGAGGTGCCGCGGCCGGGGCGCCTCGCCGAGTGGCTCGGCGTCAGCGCGCCGACGGTGAGCGTCTCGCTCCAACGGCTGGCGCGGGACGGCCTGATCCGGATCGCCGGAGACCGGTCGGTCGAACTCACCGATGAGGGTGCCGTCGCGGCGGCGACCATCGTCCGCCGCCATCGCATCGTGGAGCGCTGGCTCACCGACGTCCTCGGCTTCGACTGGGCGACCGCAGACAGCGAGGCGCAATCACTGACCCACGGCATGTCGGCGCTGGTGCTCGAGCGAATCGATGAATCGCTGGGCAGGCCGGTCACCTGTCCGCACGGCAACGTCATCCCGGGACGGACGCCCCCGGAGGGCCGACCGCTGGTCCGCCTCGTGGAGCTGTCGAATGGCGACCGTGCCCGGGTGGCGCGCATCTCGGAGGTTGCGGAGCACGAGGCGCCCCACCTCCTGCATCTGCTCGACGAGCGCGGGATCGTGCCGGGCATCGAGGTCGCGGTCGAGTCCCGCTCGGCAAGCGGGTGGGATCTCATCGCTGCCGGTGCCCACATGACGCTGGACCCGGCGACCGCCAGGGCGGTCTGGGTCGAGTTGCCCACGGACCGTTAGGTTAGGCTAAGCTAACCGCCGCTCAGGCGCCTACCCATTTCTGTCCAAGAGGGCTGTGTTCGTGGTCGGGAGTCTGCTGATCTTTGCCAGAGAGGGGATTGAGGGCACCCTGATCTGCTCGATCCTGCTCACGTACCTCGCCTCGGCAGGACGGCGCGATCTCTTCCGCTACGTGTTCCTCGGCGCCGGCGCCGCCATCGTCCTGGCGACCGCGATCGGCATCGTCCTGTGGATTGTCAGCCGCGACGCGTTCATCGGCTCGACGTCGCAGCTGTGGTTCGAGACCAGCGTGTTCGCGGTAGCCGTCGCCGTGCTCACCTACATGACGTTCTGGATGCGGCGCCACAGCCGCAACCTGGGACGGGATCTGCGCGCCAAGATCTCCGGGGCCGTCACCGGCGGTTCCGGGATCGCCCTGGGCCTCGTCGCCTTTGCGACCGTGGGGCGTGAGGCGATCGAGACCGTGATCTTCCTGCTCGCGATCACCTACCAGAGCTCGCCGGCGCTGGTCGTGATCGGTGCGGTCATCGGCCTTGCGATTGCTCTCGCGGTTAGCTATGCCATGTTCCGGGTCGGCCTGCGCCTCAATCTCAAGCGATTCTTCGCGATCGTCGGCAGCCTGCTCATGGTGGTCGCGGCCGGACTCCTCGCCGATGGTGTCCAGAACCTCCAGGAGCTCCACGTGCTGCCGGGCGCCTCGGCGACCCTCTGGAACATGAGCGGCGCACTCCCCGATGACCAGGGGATCGGGGACGTCCTCCACGGGCTCGTCGGCTACAGCGCTTCACCCACGGTCCTCCAGGCGGTGCTCTGGATTGCGTTCCTCGCCGTCGGACTCACGCTCTTCCTCCGGCCGTCGCGACCTCGTGTCTCCGGGCCGCCCTCGGCCCCTGCCGCCGCGGTGTGACGACCCCCGATTTTCGGGGCGCGGGCTTGCAAGGTTGGCACTCAGTTAGGTAGAGTGTTAGCAGTCACCCACCAAGAGTGCTAAGAATCCAGGAGGTTCCATGTCCCTCAAGCTGCGCCCCCTCGCGGATCGCGTCGTCGTCAAACCGGTCGAGCGCGATGAGATGACCAAGAGCGGCATCCTGCTGCCTGACACCGCCAAAGAGAAGCCTCAGGAAGGCATCATCGAGGCAGCCGGCAACGGCCGCTACAACGAGCAGACCGGCGTTCGCGTCCCGCTCGACGTGAAGGTTGGCGACCGCGTGATGTACGCGAAGTACGCCGGCAGCGAGGTCAAGATCGACGATGTCGAGTACCTGATCCTCGGCGAGAAGGACATCCTTGCCGTCGTCGAGAAGAACGGCAAGAAGTAAGTAGCAATGGCAGCAAAGCAGCTTCGCTTCGAGGCGCCCGCACGCGCGGCGCTCGCACGCGGCGCGGCGATCGTCGCCGACACCGTCGCGGTGACACTCGGACCACGTGGTCGCACGGTCGTACTTGACAAGAAGTTCGGCCCACCCCTGATCAGCAATGACGGGGTGACGATCGCGCGTGAGCTCGAACTCGACGATCACTTCGAGAACATGGGCGCGCAGCTGCTCAAGGAAGTGGCGATCAAGACCAACGACATCGCGGGCGACGGCACCACGACCGCCACGGTGCTGGCCCGGGCGATGCTCGACGAGGGCCTGCGGAACCTCGCCGCGGGCGCTGGGCCCAACGACCTGCGCCGCGGCATGATGGCCGCCTGCGACGCCGCGGTGGAGTCGATTCGCGCACGCTCGCACCCGGTCAAGGGTGGCGACGACATCCTTCGCGTTGCCACGATCAGCTCGGGCGACGCCGTCATCGGCGCGATGATCGCGGATGCGTTCGACAAGGTCGGCAAGGAGGGCGTCGTCTCGATCGAGGACGGCACCGGCATCGAGACCGAGGTCGAGGTGGTCGAGGGCATGCAGTTCGACCGCGGCTACATCTCCGCGCACCTGGTCACCGACCTGCAGAACATGGAGTCCGTGCTCAACGAGGCCCGAGTTCTGGTCACAGATGCCAAGATCTCGTCGGTCAGCGATCTCCTGCCCAGCCTCGAGCTGGTGATGCGCGCGGGGCGTCCCCTGCTCATCATCGCCGAGGACATCCAGGCGGAGGCGCTGGCCACCCTGGTCGTCAACCGGGCGCGGGGCACCTTCAGCGCGATGGCGGTCAAGGCACCGGCATTCGGCGAGCGCCGTGAGGCGATCCTCCAGGACATCGCGGTGCTCACCGGGGCGACCGTGATCAGCGAGAAGACCGGCCTGCGGCTCGACGCGGTCCGCGACGACCAGCTCGGGGTCGCCGGGCGCGTCACGGTCACCAAGGACGACACCACGATCGTTCGCGGTGGTGGTTCGAAGGCGGCCATCGAGGCACGCAACGCGGAGATCCGCCACCAGATGGAGGAGACGACCTCCGACTGGGACCGCGAGAAGCTCCAGGAGCGGCTCGCGCGCCTGACCGGCGGCGTCGCCGTGATCAAGGTCGGCGCCGCCACCGAGGTCGAGATGAAGGAGCGCAAGTCTCGCGTCGAGGACGCGCTTGCGGCCACCCGCGCGGCAATCGAGGAAGGCGTGGTCGTCGGTGGTGGGGTCGCGCTGCTGCGGGCCATTCCCGCCGTCGAGGCGCTGAAGCTCGAGGGCGCCGGACGCGTCGGCGCCGACATCGTCGCCCGCGCGCTCCGCGAGCCGCTGCGCATCATCGCCGAGAACGCCGGCCTCGAAGGCCAGGTCGTGGTCAACGAGGTCGCCGAGGCCAAGGGCGACCACGGGTTCGACGCGGTGACCGAGACCTACGGCGATCTCATCAAGCGCGGGGTCATCGATCCCACCAAGGTCGTGGTCTCAGCGTTGGTCCATGCGACGTCGATCGCCACCATCGTGCTCAGCACCGACGCGCTGATCGCCGATGCGCCGGAGCGACAGGAAGCCGCCGGGGGCGGCGGCCATTCCCACGGCGGCGGTGGCGGCATGGGCATGGACGACGACGACATGGACTTCTAGGTCGGGCACACAGCCCGGTCCTGCATCGATCCGGGGCGGCCGGATGTCCGTGACCTCCGTTGGTGTCGTACCGTTGCCATGGTCATGCACCGACCACCACTGACGCCGGCGACCCGCTGACGTGTGCGGGATAGCAGGCTTCTGGGGTCCACCCGACAGGGCGTTGCTCGAGGCGATGACCGTGTCGCTCCGGCACCGTGGTCCGGACGACGATGGGCACTTCGAGGACGCCACCGCGTCGCTCGGGTTTCGCAGGTTGAGCATCATCGACCTCGAGCACGGCGCGCAGCCGATGTCGATAGACGAAGGGCGGTTGCAGATCGTCTACAACGGCGAGGTCTACAACTTTCGCGAGCTGCGCGCCGAGCTCGAGGGCGTTGGACACACCTTCCACACCACCTGCGACACCGAGGTGGTGCTGCACGCGTATGCGGAGTGGGGGACGGACTGCTTCCGCCGCTTCAACGGCATGTGGGGGCTCGCGATTCTTGACGAGCGCACCGCCACCCCGCGGCTCGTGCTGGCGCGCGACCACTTCGGCATCAAGCCGCTCTTCTATGCGCGCCACCGTGGTCGGGTCGTCTTCGCCTCCGAGATCAAGGCGATCCTGCAGGACGACACGTTCCCGCGTGAGGTCGACGAGCAGCAGATGTACGAGTACCTGCGATTCGGGCTCTTCGATCACAACGACGGGACGTTCTTTCGCGGGATCCGCCAGGTACCGGCGGCGGCGTTCGCGGTCATCGAGGGCAGCACGATCTCGGAAACCGTGTACTGGACTCCACGGCTCTCCGAGGACGGTGACGCCAGCCCCGAGGTCTTTCGCGCCATGTTCGAGCGCGCGGTCCAGCGCCGTCTCGTCGCCGACGTGCCGGTCGGCATCTGTCTGAGCGGCGGTCTCGACTCGTCGTCGATCTGCACGGTGATGGCGCAGCAACTCCGCGATCACGTGCCCGACACCGAGTCGCTCGGTGATCGCCTCAAGACGTTCTCGGCGGTGTTCCCCGGCGACCGCATCGACGAGAGCACGTACATCGACAGCGTGCTCAAGGTGACCGGTGCCGACAACAGCCAGGTGCAGCCGACCGACCAGGATTTCATCCGCGAGCTCGAGGCGTGGGTGTGGCACATGGAGGAGCCGATGGTGTCGTCGGCGCCGTTTGCCATGTGGATGGTGATGCGCCTTGCCAGGCGACAGGTCACGGTCACGCTCGACGGTCAGGCAGGCGACGAGTTGCTCGCAGGCTACGACCACTATCCATACGTGCTGCTCCGCCAGCTGCTGCGCGAGCGCCGGTACGCGGAGTTCGCGCGCGAGGCATGGCTGCTCCGCGACATCGTCACCCCGCTGGTGCGCCGGCGGTTGCGCGAGCGCGGTCAGCGGGTCGATGTCGCCGGGATGCTCGCGCCGTCATTCACGCGTGGACGCAAGGCGCCCGATGACGACCGTGTCGCCGACGACCTCAAGCGCCGCCTGCTCCAGGACTTCCGCACCTACAGCCTGCCGCCGCTGCTGCGCTACGAGGACCGGGCTTCGATGGCGCATTCGCTCGAGGCGCGGTTGCCCTACCTGGACCAGGAGCTGGTGGACTACATCCTCACGCTTCCGCGCGCCGCGATCATCCACAACGGGTGGACGCGGGCGATCGTGCGGCAGGCGTTGCACGGCGTCCTGCCCCGCAAGGTCGAGGCGCGGCGCAAGAAGATCGGCTTCACCACCCCCGAGTTCCGCTGGTACCGGCGCCAGCGCGCCGTCCTCCAGAGCCTGATGCGGTCGCCGTCGTTTCGCGCCCGCCCCTACTGGAAGGCGGCCGCGGTGGCCGAGAACTTCCGGCGCGCGTGCGCCGGCGAGGTCGAGGAGTCGATGTTCTTCTGGCGCG
The DNA here is from genome assembly GCA_003162415.1 of Candidatus Dormiibacterota bacterium. Taxonomy (GTDB): domain Bacteria; phylum Chloroflexota; class Dormibacteria; order Aeolococcales; family Aeolococcaceae; genus Palsa-851. The sequence continues at coordinate 286,321 of PMOL01000011.1, read as the reverse complement.
CCGTCAACGCGGAGGTCTGGTTGCGGATCTACATCGACGGCAAGACCCGCGCGCTCGACGAGCACAGCTACGAGGGCGGCTTCGTCCGTCGCGGCGACCAGGCGACCGCGAAGAAGGTCGCCAACGGCGAGGCGCTCCTCGAGGGCGCGCGGCTGAACTGGGGCCGTCACCTCTTCCTCGAGGACAGGGGACGGATCTGGGCGCGCTTCCCGCTGCGCTCGACGCTCATCAAGCCCGGAGACGATCTCCTCGAGGCGATCGGCGGGAGTCTCGACCGACTGCACGGCGACGGCATCGAGGTCGAGGACGGCGACGTGCTGCTGGTCAGTGAGAAGGCACTCGCCATCAGCCAGGGACGCTCGTATCCCGTTGGCGATATCGCCGTGTCACGGACCGCCCGCGTGCTCTCGCGCTACGTGAGCCACGAGCGGACCGGTGTCGGACTCGCGCATCCGACCACGATGCAACTGGCCATCGACGAAGCCGGTGCGGGACGGATCCTGCTGGCGGCCGCCGCCGCCGCGGCAACCAAGCCACTGGGAATGCGCGGCGTCTTCTATCGCGTGGCCGGCCACGGGGTGAACGCGATCGACGGACCATCGTCGCTCAACCTCCCGCCGTACGACACGTGGGCGACCAAGTCGCCGGACGACCCATCGGGTGCCGCGCTCCACATCGCCGCGGAGGTGCGCCGGCGAACCGGCCGCCGTGTCGGGGTCGCGATCATCGACGCCAACGACATGGCAGCCGAGGTCTTCGCGTCCGTTGATGTCGACGCCGAGGCGGTTCTGGCCATGATTGCCGATAACCCCCTGGGGCAGTCGGACGAGCAGACGCCCTTCGGCCTGGTCCGGCGGGTCGCCCAGGCCGGTGTCGCCACGCCCGCCCCGGAGCCGGTGCCGGTCGGAGCGTGAGCACGGGAGACCCGGACGGCGAACTCCGCTGGGTGGAGATCGACGTCGCCGCCCTGAGGCGGAACGCCGAGGTGATCGCGACGCTGGTTCGGCCGGCGTCGGTGATGGTGATGGTGAAGTCGAACGGCTATGGGCACGGCATCGGCATCGCCGCCCGGGCGGCGCTCGAGGGCGGTGCAACCTGGCTTGGGGTGTACACGCCGCAGGAGGCGCTCAGCCTGCGAGCCTCGGGGTTCGACGCGCGCATGCTCGTGGTGGGCTGGAGCCCGCCCGCAACGCTCGATGACCTCATCGCGGCGGGTGTTGACGTGAGCGTGCTCGATACCGACGGGCTGCGCGCGGTGGCGGCGGCCGCGGCCGGTCGCAGGCCGCGAGTGCACCTCAAGATCGACACCGGGCTGCACCGGCTCGGCGAACTTCCCGAGGCGGTGGAGTCGCTGGCGGATGCTGTGCGCGACGCAGGGGATCGCGTCGAGGTGGCCGGCATCTTCACCCATTTCGCCGATGCCGCCGAGGACGTGGGCTTCACGGTCACCCAGCACGCCCGCTTCCTCGAGGCAGTCGAGGCACTTCGACCGGTCGCGCCCGACGCACTGCTGCACACCTCGGGCAGTGCCGCGATCCTCGCGCATCCCGCCATGCACCACGACCTGGTGCGTGCGGGCATCGCCTACTACGGCTACCCGCCGGTGCCCGGCCCCGCGTCACTCCGGCCGGCCATGAGCGTCTTCTGCCGGGTGGCCCAGGTGCGACCCGTCGCCCGCGGCGAGAGTGTCGGCTATGGGCGCACGTGGCGTGCCGAGACGGCCCGGTTCATCGCCACCGCAACCCTCGGCTACGGGCAGGGTCTGCCACGTGCGCTCTCGAACCGCGGACACGTGGCGATTCGCGGGCGGCGCTGCCCCGTCGTCGGAATTGTGAGCATGGACCAGGTCGGCGTCGACGTCTCGGACGTCGACGGCGTCACGGCGGGGGACACCGCGATGTTCATCGGCGAACACGGCGGCATTCGCATCGGCGCGGACGAGGTCGGCGAGCTGACCGGCACCCTGCCGCACGAGATTTTGTGCGGTATCTCGGAGGGCATCCCCCGTCATCCTGGGGTCCCGTCTGCTGCGCTACCGTGAGCGTATGAGCCGTCCCGTTCGCATCGCCGTCGCCCAGTACGAGCCGCACGTCGGTGACCTCTCACACAACCTTTCACAGGCCGTGCTCTGGGCATCGGCGGCAGCCGACAAGGGTGCGAACCTGATCGTCCTTCCCGAGCTGGCGTCGAGCGGGTACGTGTTCGGCGATGAAGGCGAAGCCCAGCGCGCTGCCGAGGACCCCGACGACGGGCCAACCGTCCGGGCGCTTCGCGAGGTGTGCGAGATGCACGGATGTCATATCGTCGCCGGCATCAACGAGCGCGACGGCGACTGCAGGCACAACAGCTCGGTCCTGATCGGCGCGTCGGGTCGCATGGCGACGTATCGCAAGCTGCACCTGTACTACGACGAGCAGTCCTGGTTCCAGCCGGGCGACGAACTCCCAATCGTCGACCTCCCCTTCGGGCGGGTCGGCATGATCATCTGCTTCGACCTCTGGTTCCCCGAGCCCGCGCGGGCGCTGGCGCTCGCCGGCGCCGAGATCATCGCGGTGCCGACCAACTGGGTGGCGTCCTTCAAGCGCACCGTCTGGGACGATCGCGGGTACTGCCAGGGCGACTATGTCGCGATGGCCACGGCTGCCCAGAACGGCGTGGTCATGGCCTGCGCGGATCGCGTCGGTGTCGAGCGAGGGGTCACGTTCATCGGCGCGTCGATCATCGTCGGCGCCGATGGCTGGCCGGTGTCCGGCCCGGCGAGCAAGGATGGGGAGGAATTGCTCGTCGCCGACGTCGATCTCGATTCCGTCGAACAGGCGAGACGGCGCACCCCGCGCAACCATCTGCACACCGACCGCCGGCCCGATGCGTATCACGCAGCGGCGGGGCGTGCGGCGCCCGCGACCGGGGCGCACGCCTGAGCGCGACGATCGGGGCGACCGCCCTGCTGGAGGGGCTGAATCCGCCCCAGCGCGAGGCTGTCGAGGCCCCCGACGGACCCCTGCTCATCTTTGCCGGCGCCGGCAGCGGGAAGACCCGCGTGCTCACTCATCGGATCGCCTACGTGATCGCGACCCGCCGCGTGCGCCCCGACGAGATCTGCGCGGTCACCTTCACCAACAAGGCGGCGCGCGAGATGCGTGCTCGGGTGGAGCAGTTGATCGGCGATAGCATCCGTGGGATGTGGCTCGGCACGTTCCACTCACTAGGTGCTCGGCTCCTGCGTCGAGAGGGCGAGGCGATCGGGATTCCCCCCGGCTACACCATCTACAACGAGGCCGATCGCCTCTCGGCCATCCGCAATGCGATCCGCGCCGAGGGCATCGACGAGAAACGCCTGACACCGAGCCGCGCGGCGCACGCGATCAGCGCCGCGAAGAATGAGCTGCTCGACGCGCGCGATTTCCAGGCTCGGGTGACCCCGAACACCATGGACGAGCAGATCGCGCGCATCTACTGGGCATATGAGCGCGAGCTCGACGCCGCTGCAGCGCTGGACTTCGACGACCTGCTGCTCCGGGCGGTCACGCTGTTTCGTGAGGCCGACTCGGTGCGCGAGTACTACCAGGATCGCTTCCTGCATCTGTTCGTCGACGAGTACCAGGACACGAACAAGGCTCAGTACGAGCTGGTGAAGGTCCTCGGCGCGAAACATCGCAACGTGACGGTGGTCGGCGATGACGATCAGGCCGTCTACGGCTTCCGGGGCGCAGATGTGCGCAATATTCTGTCGTTCGAACATGATTTTCCCGATGCGCGCAAGGTCATCCTCGAGCAGAATTACCGCTCCACACAACCGATTCTCGACATCGCCCATGCGGTGATCCGCAACAACAGCCAGCGCGCAGAGAAGAAGCTCTGGACCGAGCAGAGCATCGGTGAACCGGTTCGTCTCATCTCGGTCTACGACGAGCGCGAGGAAGCGCTCGCCGTCGGCTCGGAGATCGAGAACCTCATCGGCCGCGAGGGGGTGACGCTCGCCGAATGCGCGGTGCTCTATCGAACCAACGCCCAGTCGCGCGCCTTTGAAGAGGTGTTCCTCCGGCGCGGTATCCCGTACCAGCTGGTTGGCGGTCTGCGTTTCTACGACCGGAAAGAGGTCAAGGACGTGCTCGCGTACCTGCGCCTGTGCGTCAACCCTCGCGACGCCGTCTCGTTTGCACGCGTCGTCAACACCCCGCGCCGCAAGATCGGTGATCGCAGCGTTGCGGAGCTCGAGAAGCTCGCGCGCAAGAAGGGCCTGGCGCCGCTCGAAGCAGCGCAGCGACTCGACGAGGGCGATCAGGCGCTCGGACCCGCGGCGATGGCGGCGCTGCGGAGCTTCGCGAATCTCATGGAGCGCCTCAGTTCAGATGCGCAGCGGGTCCCGCTGCCGGTGCTCCTCGAGCGGGTACTCGACGAGACCGGGTACCGCGAGATGCTCCAGGACGGCACGCAGGAAGGCGTGGAGCGGTGGGCCAACGTCCTCGAACTGGCCGGGCTCGCCGGCGAGTACTCGGATGTCCCGCCACCCGACGGACTCGTGCAGTTCCTCGAGAACGTCGCGCTGGTCAGCGACGTCGACAGCATGCGCGACGAGGTGCAGGGGGTCACGCTGATCACGCTTCACCAGGTCAAGGGGCTCGAATTCGGCGTGGTGTTCATCGCTGGCATGGAGGAGGGGCTCCTTCCTCATTCGCGTGCGCTCGAGGAAGGCGATGCCGGCATTGACGAGGAGCGCCGGCTCACCTACGTGGGCATCACCCGTGCACGCCGCCGGCTCTATCTGCTCCACGCGTTCCGGCGGCACACCTATGGGACGCCGCAGCTTGCTGAAGCGTCGCGATTCCTCGGCGAGATCCCCGGGGAGATGCTTGAGGTCCAGCTGCGACCCGGCGCGCCGTCGCTGGGCGATATCCGTGCGTCAGGAACGGTTCGGCGCGCCATCGTCGGCTATGCGACGAGGCCGAACCCCGTCGAGCTTGCCCCGCAGCGTTTCAGCGAGGGCATGCGCATCGGTCACCAGCGGTATGGTGAAGGGACGGTGCTCAAGAGCACGATGACCAGGGGTGGCGAGGAGCTGGTTATCAAGTTCGACGACCATGGCGTCAAGATCTTCGCGGTTGCCGACGCGACGCTTTGGCCGATCACTGACCCGTGAGCAGGCATGGAAACCACAAGCTCTGATCCAGTAACCCCGGAGAAGGCACGAGACCGGGTCGAGGCGCTGCGCACGGAGCTCGACCGTCACTCGCGCCTGTATCACGTCCTCGACGCGCCCGAGATCACCGACGCGGACTACGACCACCTCTTCCGCGAGCTCGTCGACCTCGAGTCGGCATTTCCGGAGTTGCAGACCGCCGACTCGCCGACTCAACGCGTCGGCGGCGAGCCCGCAGCGAACTTCACCAAGGTCAGGCATCGCACCCCGATGCTCAGTCTCAACAACGCCTTCAGTCCGGATGAGGTTCGCGATTTCGGCGTTCGGGTCGAGCGCGCCATCGGCACCGTGAGCGGCTACGTCTGCGAGCTGAAGATCGACGGGTTGGCGATGTCGATCACCTACGCGCGCGGCAGCTTCGTGCGTGCCGCAACCCGCGGCAACGGCGTCGAGGGCGAGGACGTCACCGCGAACGTGCGCACCATCCGGTCGGTGCCGATGACGCTTGCGCCGGTCGACGGCACGCTGCCCGACGAGCTCGAGGTTCGCGGCGAGGTCTACCTGCCCAAGGGTGCATTCGCTGCGACCAATGCGCGCCTCGAGGAGGCGGGCAAGCCGGGATACGCGAATCCACGCAGCGCCGCTGCCGGCGCGGTGCGCCAGCTCGATCCCTCGGTCACCGCTGCACGCGGCCTGCAGACCTTCATGTATGCCGTCGACCCGCCGGGCAGGATCCGGACCCAGGCCGAGGTGCTCGACACGCTCGAGACGCTGGGATTCCGCGTGAATCCGCACCGCCGGCTCGCCGGGTCAATCGACGAGGTGCTCGCGTTCCTGGAACACTGGTCGGAGCGACGCCACGACCTTGACTACGACACCGACGGCGTGGTCATCAAGGTCGCCTCGCTCGCGGAGCAGGCGGAGGTCGGCACCATCTCACGCGCTCCACGCTGGGCGATCGCGTACAAATTCCCGCCCGAGGAACACGAGACCCAGGTGCTCGACATCCACGTCCAGGTCGGCCGCACCGGCGCGGTGACGCCGGTGGCGATCCTCGAGCCGACACTGGTTGCGGGCTCGACGGTCCGGCGCTGCACGCTCCACAACGAGGACGAGGTCGCGCGCAAGGACGTGCGCATCGGCGACACGGTGCTGCTCCACAAGGCCGGCGACGTGATCCCCGAGATCGTGAGGGTGATTCTCGAGAAGCGGCCCAAGAAGTCGAAGCCCTGGCAGATGCCCGACCACTGTCCATCGTGCGATTCCCTGCTGGTTCGCGAGCAGGGCGAGGTGGTCCGGCGCTGTCTGAATCCCCTCTGCCCCGCACAGCGGCGCGAGCTGCTCATCCATTTCGCCGCCCGTGGGGCGATGAACATCGAGGGTCTCGGGCCGGCGGTCATCGACCAGCTCCTCGACCTCGGGTATGTCACCGAGCCCGCCGGCCTGTTTCATGTCACCCCCGAGCAGCTCCTGACGCTCGAAGGCTTCGCCGAGCGGTCGGCAACGAAATTGACCGAGTCGATCGCGGCGCGCCGTCGCGTGCCACTGGCGCGGTTCATCAACGCCCTGGCAATCCGCCACGTCGGTGAACACACCGCTGAAACGCTCGCGGCGCACTTCGGGAGCATCGATGCGCTCGCCGCCGCCACCGAGGAGGACCTGCTCGGCGTCGAGGGGATCGGGGCGGTCGTCGCCGGGCACGTTGCCGCGTGGTTCGCCTCGAACGAGGGACGCGCCGTCCTGGAGCACCTTCGCGCCGCTGGCGTGGAGCCCGAGCGCTCGGCGGGTGGGGGCGGCCCCTGGAGCGGCCAGACCTGGGTGATCACGGGCAGCCTCGACGGTATGACCCGTACCGACGCCGAGGCACGCATCCGGGCGCTTGGCGGCAATCCCACCTCGAGCGTCAGCCGCAAGACCCACGCGGTCGTGGCCGGCGCTTCGCCCGGGACCAAGCTCGAGAAAGCACTGCGGCTGGAGGTCCGCGTGCTCGACGAGGCACAGTTCCTCGCCGAGGTCGAGGGGGCAGAGGGATCTCGCTGAGCAGCGATACTGAAGCGGTGACCACGATGGCGGCCCCGCGGCGGTCAGAGCGCCTCCTCGATGACAAGGCGCAGCTTCGAGCACGCCTTCGCGCCTCGCCGGACGGTCCGGGCGTCTACGTCATGCGCGGCCTGGATGCGCGGGTCATCTACGTGGGCAAGGCTTCGAACGTGCGCAACCGGTTGCGCTCGTGGTTCTCGGGCATCGATGCGCTCCAGCCACGCACCCATCAGCTGATCTCGAGCGTCTTCGATTTCGAGGTGATCGCATGTCAGAGCGAGCACGAGGCGCTGGTCCTCGAGAACACGCTCATCAAGCAGCACCGCCCCCGTTTCAATGTGCGCCTCAAGGACGACAAGAGCTACCTGTACCTCAAGATTCCGCGCCCCGGCGTGCACGACGCGGTCGCTCCCGGCACGGCGCGTGAGGAGGTCCGCAAACCTCGAGGCAAGAGCGCCGAGGGCGCGACCGAGTTCCCCCGGCCGTATTACACGCGCAAGGTGATCCGCGACGGCGCCCGCTACTTCGGGCCGTACACTAGCGCCCAGTCGCTGCGGACCACCGTCCGGTCATTGCGGACCATCTTTCCATTCCGCACCTGCAGCGACGAGATCTTCCGGCGCGGACACGTGTGTCTCGACTACCACATCAAACGATGCTCGGGACCGTGCGAGGGGAAGATCGACGGCCCGGAATATGCGGAGATCCTCGAGCAGGTCCAGGAGTTCATGGAGGGCAGGTCGGACACCCTGCACGATGAGCTGCGCGACCAGATGGATGCCGCCGCCGACAATCGCGATTACGAGCTGGCCGCACGCTTCCGCGACCGGCTGCGTGCGATCGAGCGCATCAGCGAACGCCAGACGGTGTTGCGCGGTGCCCGATCCGACGAGGACTGCATCGCGGTTGCCGTCGAGGCGGGGCGCGCCATGGCCGCGGTGCTGAGCATCCGCCAGGGCCGCGTGATGGGGATGGAGACTCACGAGCTCGAAGGCGTCGCGGGGCTCGATGCCGCCGCGTGCCTCGGTGCATTTCTTCCGCAGTACTACGCCAATGTGACCTCGATTCCGCGCCGTCTGCTCGTGTCCGACGACATCGAGGATCGCCAGGTCTTCGAGGAGTTCCTCGCCGAGCAGCGCGGCGGTCCCGTCGAGATGCACGTTCCCAAACGTGGTGACGCGCGGCGTCTGATCGCGCAGGCCGCGGAGACCGCCCTGGTGGCGCTGCGGCAGCAGCGCATCGTCGACGATTACGACGCCGCCAAGACCGAGGCGCTGCTCGATGATCTCGCAGCGCGTCTGCAGCTCCCTGCGCCGCCGCGGCGGATCGAGTGCTACGACATCAGCAACACCATGGGGACGAACTCCGTCGGCTCGATGGTGGTCTTCGAGGATGGAAGGCCGGCGCCCGCGAGCTACCGTCATTTCGGGATCAAGACCGTCGAGGGTTCCAACGACTTCGCATCCATCGAGGAGACCCTGCGTCGCCGCTTCCGGCGGCTCGGCCCTCGTGACGATGGGCCGGACGCGGACGTCCCGGTGCTCGACCCGGCGGGAGCCAACGGCACCAACGAGCGGCCGCGACGGGCACCGCGTGGTGGTGATGACGCGGACTTGAGCTTCTCGGTCATGCCCGACCTCATCCTGATCGACGGTGGCAAGGGGCAGTTGAGCGCTGCCGTCAAAGCGCTGCGCGAAGCGGGGCTGACCAGGGTTCCGGTGTTCGGGCTCGCCAAGCGCAACGAAGAGCTATACAAGCCCGGCCGCGCCCGGCCGATCATCATCGAGCGGGACAGTCCGACGCTGTTCCTCGTGCAGCGAGTGCGCGACGAGGCCCATCGATTTGCGATCACTCATCACCGCGGCCGCCGCGGACGCGCGGCGCTGCGTTCGAAGCTCGACGTCGTGCCCGGTCTTGGCCCGGTTCGCCGTCGGGCGCTGCTCCGTCACTTCGGCAGCATCGACGCCATCCGCGATGCGCCGCTCGAGCAGCTGACCACCGTGGTGCCGCGACCCGTGGCGCTCCGCGTGAAGGAACTCCTGTGACCGAGGAGAAATCGGCGCCGGAGGTCGCGGTGACGGTGACGTCGTTCGGTTTCAAATTCGGCCTCCCAGCCGATGCGGGATGGGTGGTGGACGCACGGATGGTGCGCAACCCGTTCTGGGTTCCCGAGCTGCGCTCGTTCACCGGGCTCGACGCCGCGGTTCGTGACTATGTCCTCGCCGATGAGGCTGCTCGCGAGCTCATCGATCACACGCACTCCCTGGTGTCCTGGTCGTCGCGGCGTTACGCGGAACGCGGCCGGGACAATCTGAGCTTCGCAGTTGGCTGCACCGGCGGACGGCACCGGTCGGTGGTCATCGTGGAAGCGCTTGCGGAGCGGTTGCGCGCTGACGGCGTCGCGGTCACCGTGACCCATCGCGATGTCGATGTGCTGGATCCCCGCCTTTGAGCTCATGACGTGATGCCTCAGGCACGCCGCGCGCATCCGAGGTCACGAGCTGATGCGGCGCTCTCCTTCACGCAACGGGTGGTTGCCGAGCTCGCTCCATACACGCCGCTGCTCCCATGCTGCCGCCGCTCGCTGGTCGAGGGCCTCGCACTCGTGACCAGCGCTCCCGGGTCGATCGCGACGACACGTCCGGTCGCGGTGCGAGCCGCGATGCAGACGCTGCATGCCGATGGGATCCCGGCGCACGTCTCCCGGGTCACTGCCGCGAGGCGCACGCAATACTTCGTCGTCGGTTTGGATGAGTCGATCCTGCACCCGGTGTCGGAGCGTTCCTGCTGCAGGAGGAGCCGCCTTCGGGGCGCGTTTCTCGGCGCCGGCCGGCTGGTGCGTCCTGACGGCGAGCCGTATCTCGAGATCGGTTGCGCGGGCGAGATGGGCGCCATCCAGCTCGTCGACGACTTCGACGTGCTCGGAGTCCCGGCGCGGAGCCGGCGGCGACGCGGGCGCTGGGTGGTCACGGTGCGCTCGGGAGCGGGCGTCGGCGCCGCATTGAGCTCGATCGGCGCGCAGGCCGGCCGTCTCGACTTCGAGTCGGGTCGGGTGATCCGCGAGGTCCGCAGCGGCGTGAACCGCCGCCTCAACGCCGAGACCGCCAACCTGCGCCGCACGGCGGCTGCGGGGGTTCGTCAGCTCGAGTCGATCGCAGCGCTCGAGGCCGACTCGGTGCGCTGGCAGGCGCTGCCGCCGGCACTCCGCGAGGCTGCCGAGCTGCGGTCCCTCCACCCCGACGACGACCTCGCGCAGCTGGCGAAGCTCGCCGGCTGCAGCAGGCCCGCAATGGCCGGGCGCCTGCACCGCCTGGTCGCCGCGGCGGGTGAGGGCGGTGATAGGGTGGAAGTGCCTGTCCGCAGGCGCTGAATCAACAGTACCGGAGGTTGCCTCGCATGGGAGTGAGAGTTGGCATCAACGGCTTCGGCCGCATCGGGCGCAACGTCCTGCGCGCAGCCAGGGAACGTTCCCCCGAGCTCGAGATCGTCGCGGTCAACGACATCACGACCTCCGAGATGCTGGCTCACCTGCTCAAGTACGACAGCGTGCTCGGCCGTTTCCCGGGGACAGTTGCTTCCAATGGTGACAGCATCACGGTGGACGGACAGGTGATCAAGGTGCTCGCCGAACGCGACCCGCAGCGCCTTCCATGGGGAGATCTCGGCGTCGACGTCGTCGTCGAATCGACGGGGTTCTTCAGCGATGCGGTCAAGGCCAAGGGTCACATCGACGGCGGTGCGCGCAAGGTGGTCATCACCGCGCCCGCGAAGAACGAGGACATCACCATCTGCATGGGCGTCAACGACTCCTCGTACAACCCGGCCGAGCATCACATCATCTCCAACGCGTCGTGCACCACCAACTGCCTGGCGCCCGTCGCCAAGGTGCTCAGCGACTCCTTCGGCATCGAGACCGGCTTCATGACCACTGTGCACGCATACACCAAGGACCAGGTCATCCTCGACGCGCCCCACGAGGACAAGCGCCGCGCGCGCGCCGCCGCACTGTCGATCATCCCCACGACGACCGGTGCCGCCAAGGCGGTTGCGCTGGTGCTCCCTGAGCTGAAGGGCAAGTTCGCGGGCATGTCCCTGCGCGTCCCGGTTCCCGATGTCAGCCTCGTCGACCTCACCGCGACTCTCTCCAGGAGCGCGAGCGTCGACGACGTCAACGGCGAGATGCGCGAGGCGGCTAGCGGCAAGCTTGAGGGAATCCTCGCGGTGAGCGAGGAACAGCTGGTGTCGATGGACTTTCTCCACGACCCGCACTCATCGATCTTCGATGCACCGTCGACGATGCTGCTTGGCGACCGCACCGTCAAGGTGCTCGCGTGGTATGACAACGAGTGGGGATACTCCTGCCGCGTCGTCGACCTCGTGAACCTCATCGTGTCCCGGCTCTAGAGCGGGCGATGGCGGCTCTGTCCAAGGCAACCATCGACGACATCGATGTGCACGGCAAGCGGGTCCTGCTGCGCGAGGACCTCAACGTGCCGATGCGTGATGGCGAGATCAGCGACGACCGCAGGATCCGGGAGGCCATCCCCACCATCGAAGCGCTTCGGTCTCGAGGCGCTCGGGTGATCGTGGTCGCCCACCTCGGTCGCCCCAAGGGCAAGATCGACGACAGCGCCGGGCTCGGGCCCATCGCCGCACGGCTGAGCAGCCTGCTCGGTGCGGATGTGCGTCTCGCCTCCGACGTGGTCGGCGACAGCGCTCAGAGCATGGTCGATTCGCTGCGTGACGGTGACGTCGGCATGCTCGAGAACGTTCGCTTCGAACCTGGCGAGGAGGCCAACGACCCCGAGTTCGCGAGGCAGCTTGCGGCGTTCGGGGATGTGTATGTCAACGACGCCTTCGGAACCGCCCACCGTGCACACGCGTCGACCGAGGGCGTCGCGCACCTGCTTCCCGCCGTCGCCGGCAAGCTGATGGCCCGCGAGCTCGAGATGCTCGGAAGAGTCCTGGACAACCCGCGCACGCCGGTGGTGGCGATCGTCGGGGGATCGAAGATCTCGACCAAGGTCGGTGTGCTCGACCATCTGCTCGACCGTGTCGACGTGCTCTGGGTGGGCGGTGCGATGGCGTGCACCTTCTACCGGGCGCTCGGTGAGAGCACGGGCACCTCACTCGTCGAGGAGGATGAGGTGCCGACCGCGCGGCGTCTCCTCGACTCGGCTCCCGGACGGCGCGCCGATCTGCGCCTTCCGGTCGACGGCGTCGTGGTCGAGCAGGTTGCTGGCGATGCTCCAACCCAGATCGTTGCGTGGAAAGCGATTCCCGACGGCTGGATGGTGGTCGACGCCGGACCGGACACGGTCGCGAGCATCGCGGCAGACTGCGCAACCGCCGGGACGATCATCTGGAACGGCCCGCTCGGCATCTACGAGATTCCTGCCTTCGCGACCGGGACACGCGATGTCGCACGCGCCGTCGCAGCCTCGAAAGCCACGACCGTGATCGGCGGGGGTGATCTCGCGGCCGCCGTCCAGGACGCCGGCGTTGCTGACAAGATCGGCTTTATCAGCACCGGCGGCGGTGCGACGATCGAATTCCTCGAAGGGAGGACGCTGCCCGGCGTTGCCGCGCTGCGCGACCGCGAGGTCGCCCGGCGTTGACCATGCAGTCTCATGGCCGCCCGGCGTCGCGGGCGATGGTCGCCGGGAACTGGAAGATGAATACGACCGTCGACGAGGGCATCGCCCTGGCGCAGGCGGTGTGCGCCGCCGTCTCGGGGACAACCGGCGTCGACGTGGCCGTGCTGCCCCCCTTCACGCACCTGTGGGCAATTCGACAGGTGCTCGAGGGGACGGGCGTCCGCCTCGGCGCCCAGGACGTGTTCTACAGGGACTCGGGCGCCTTCACCGGCGAGATCTCACCGGCAATGCTCGCGGGGTGGTGCGACCTCACGCTGGTGGGCCATTCCGAGCGCCGCCACCTCTTCGGTGAGCGCGACGACGAGGTCGGCAAGAAGTTCGTCGCGTCGCTCGCGCACGGCCTCGAGGTGATCGTGGCGGTGGGGGAGACCAGCGATGAGCGCGACGCCGGCAGCACCTTCGACGTGGTCGAGCGCCAGCTCGACGCCGTCTTCGCCGAGCTCGAAACTCCACCGTCCGTCGATGACTGGGTGATCGCTTACGAGCCCGTCTGGGCGATCGGCACGGGACGCACCGCAACGCCGGAACAGGCGCAGGAGGTGGTGGCCCACATCAAGCAGCACGTGCGCGCCCGCTACCTCGACGGTGCACCGCGCGTGCTCTACGGCGGCAGTGTCACCCCCGCCAACGCGGCATCGCTGTTTGCGGAGCCGGACATCGACGGCGCCCTGGTCGGTGGCGTGAGCCTGCGCGCCGAGGAGTTCAGCGTCATCGTGGCGGCCGCTGCCGAGGCGATCGCCGGTCGTGCGACCGCGTAGCACCGCGGGATGAGCGGGGTACGGCCCTTTGTGCTGGTGATCCTGGACGGATGGGGAGACAACCCGGACCCGTACGGGAATGCGATCGCAGCCGCGCGCACCCCGGAGCTCGACCTGCTCGAGCAACGCTGGCCGCACACGACCGTCGATGCGAGCGGTGAGGCGGTGGGGGTTCCGCCCGGCCAGCAGGGCAACTCCGAGGTGGGCCACCTCACCATCGGCGCAGGGCGGCTCATCTATCAGCCGCTGGTCGCGATCAACCGCGCCATCGAGAACGGCAGCCTCTATGAGAACCCAGCCTTGTGCGAAGCGGTGGACCGCGCGCGCGATCGTGGTGCCGCGCTCCACTGCCTCGGATTGATCTCGCCGGGAGGCGTTCACAGCCACCAGGATCATGCGGTCGCGGTGGCCGAGCTCGCCCGTCGCCGCGGCCTGACCTCGGTGTGGTTTCACGCATTTCTTGACGGGCGCGACGAGCCGCCCACGAGCGCGGCCGGCTTCGTTCGGAGCTTCGTCGACGCGCTCGATAGCGCGGGTGTCGGTGCGATCGCGTCGGTCTCCGGACGGTATTTCGCAATGGATCGGGATCGCCGCTGGGACCGCGTCCAGCGCGCGTACGAGGCCATCACGGGCGCGGGTGACGGCGTCGCCACCGACGCCGTCGCGTACATCGAAGCGCAGTACGCCGTGGACGTCACCGACGAGTTCGTGCCCCCGGTGTCGATCATTCATGACGGCAGACGCGTGCGCATCGAGGACGGCGACTCGATCGTCTTCTTCAACTTCCGTCCGGATCGCGCGCGCGAGCTCTCCCACGCTCTGATCGACGTGGACTTCGACGGCTTCTCTCGATCGCGGGTGCTTCGCGATGTCGAGCTGGTCACGTTCACCGAATACGAGCGGGATCTCGACGCGCGAGTGGCATTCCCGCGCGAGGATGTGCTGCACACGCTCGCCGAGGAGGTGAGCGCGGCCGGGCTGCGCCAGTTCCACGTTGCCGAAACCGAGAAGTACGCGCACGTCACGTACTTCATCAACGGCGGGCGCGAGACACCGTTCGATGGCGAGGACCGTTTGCTGGTCCCATCCCAGCGGGTCGCGACCTACGACACGGTGCCGGAGATGAGCGCTGCAGGTGTCACCGACGCCGTGATCGCTCGGCTGGAGCAGGGCGACCATGCGCTCATCATCGCCAACTACGCCAATGCCGACATGGTCGGCCACACCGGCATTTTCGACGCAACGGTTCGCGCCGTCGAGTGCGTGGACATGTGCCTGGGCCGTATCGCGCGCGCGGTCGATGCCGCGCACGGTGGGCTGCTGATCACCGCCGACCATGGCAACGCCGAGTACAAGATCGACCGCCGCGACGGGTCGGTGCTCACCGCGCACACCACCAGTCCCGTGCCCGTGATCCTCTGCGGTGCCGGCGACGAACCGTTGCGCGAGGGCGGCGGCCTGCGCGACGTCGCGCCGACCGTGCTGGACGCGATGGGCCTTCCGGTGCCCGTTGAGATGACCGGCAGGTCGCTGCGCAGCCGCTGATTCGAGGCCCGGTTACGGCGACGGCGATGCCGTCTGATATGGCACCGGCTCGATCTGGTCGACGGGATGCGGACCACTCTGCCATCCATCACCTGGACCGATGGACAGCCGGCATGGGCCACCGGTGTGTGCGTCGCACGCCACCGGCACGGTGTGCGTCGCGACACCATCGCTCCAGCTGACCGTGATCGTCACGGTGAACGTCTCGGTCGCCGTGATGGTGGCGCCCGCCGACACCGCCGCGTACTCGTGGCTCATCGCGCAGGGATCGGTCCAGTGTTGCGTCGACGGGTCGTATGCAGGAAGGCTCGCGGGGCCGTGCTCGATGGGACCCGGTGCCATCGTGGTCGTGCCATCGCCCCAGCTCCATGCGACCGTTCCCGGAGTCACGGTGACGTCGTAGAGGAGGAAGAGCGTGTACCCGCCCACCACGGTGGAGGTGAGCGCGTGAGAGGGGTCGGGGACTGTCGGCACCGTCGACGCCATCCACGCGCAGGTGGGGACATGCACCCAGATCCGCGAGGTTGCCGAGGAGCCCGGGATCATGTCGACGGTGCCGACCGTCCAGTTGCGGGTCAACGCGGTGGCAAGGTCCGCGCCGGTCGGGAACGGCGGGGTGGTGAGCACGCTGACCGGCGGCTCCGGTGCGGGTGCGTCGCCGGCCAGGTATGGAACGCTGAACACGAAGGTGGCGCCCTGGCAGCTCCCTCCATAGGGTGCGACAGGCTGTGCGTCCACCCACGTGCCGCGCATTCGCAGGAATGCCGTGACCGCTACCACATGACCGGCCACGTTGGCTGCGGTGGCGAGACTTCCTGGGGCGGTGTCTGCAGCGTTGCCGCCTGGGGGAATCGCGCCGGCGACCGCATACGCGAATCGAGGGTCAGCGCCGTCGTAGCCTCCCGCGGCGTTCTTCGTGAACGTCGGAAGGATGGAGAGTGCGGCGACGATCCCGCCGCCCGGCGACGGTGAGCCCGGACCGACGTGGAAGCGATGCACCTCCGGGCAGCTCATGCCCTGTGGATCGGCGCCCGGTGGCGGGATCTGAAGTGGGTTGCGCGGATCGGAGCCGCCCGGTGCGATGCCGGCCGGAATGATGGGAAGGTAGGTGCCTCCCGCACCGGCGACGAGCTTGCCGTGGGTCAAGGCGCCCGTCCCCTGGCTCGACGGTCCGGGTGGATTTCCAGGGCCGTCGGCACCGCCGCGGAGAGCGCCGGCACTCATGCCGGCCACCACCGCAACCAGCGCAGCTGTGACGAGCGCAGCGCGGCGGACGCGCCGAATCAGCAACCGGTCAACCCAGTCGTCGGCGAACCCCCTCACCATCTCCCCTGCAACTCTCGCGGCGCGGGGCGGACACCGAACGCCCGGTGCGGCACCGCAATCGACCCTTCCCGTAGGGGCCGCAAGCATGCCATTTCATGGTGGTGGCCGGCCGAACGCGTCGCCGGAAGGTCACGATCCCGCAAGTTTTGGCGGCTACGCTAAGCCCGATGGCCCCTGGCGAACTTGATTCCGCGCGCCTCCGCCGAGACCTGAGCCTGCTGTTGCGGCGACGGATCACCCTCTATGCCGGCATCGGCGCGGCCGGATGCACGGTGATTCTTTCGGTGGTCGCCGCAACCACCGCCCCGGGTCATGCCACGGCGCCGGCGACCCCGCCGGCAGCGGTCGACCCCGCGACCGGGCAGAACGCGCAGCAACCGGTGAACCAGCAGCCGAGCTTCGTCATCCCCGCGCAGGCGCCGCAGACCGGCTTCGGCGGCGCCCCGGCCGCGATCTCCGGCGGGAGCTGATCCGCCGCGCGCCGTCCGGTGCTCACCGCGTAGGGGGAGGCCTGTGCTCCGGCGGGCACGCGGTCGGGACGCCTTCGCCGTCCCGCCGCTCACCCTCGCCGGGGTTAGCCCCGGCTGCGAGATGGCCCGCCTCCGCACAGGCCCTCCCCCTACGCGGTGAGCAACTCTCCGAGGAGCGACGCATCGATGTTCCCGCCGCTGAGGATCGCCACCGTCCTCGGCGTCGATCGTCCGTCGAGCATCGCGGCGTAGGCGAGCGCGCCGGCGCCTTCCGCAACCACCTTCACCTCGGTTGCCAGGCGCGCCACCGTCTTTCGCAACGTCGCCTCGGGCACCATCGCCCACTCGCTCACCAATGACCGCAGCCGTTCGAACATCACCGGGTCGAAGGGCGCGGACGTTCCGTCGGCGATTGTCCTGGGCGTCAGGCCAGGTGGTCCGTTGACGGCAAACGCCTGCTGCCACAAGGGATATCCGTCGGACTGCACGCCGATCACCTGCACATCGGGCTTCAGAGCAGCGAACCCCACTGCGATGCCGCAGATCAAGCCGCCACCGCCAACCGGTACGAGCACGCGCTCCACGTCGGGAAGGTCGGCGAGTATTTCGGGAACGATCGACGAGTGACCGGTGATCACCGCATCGTTCGCGAACGGGTGAATGAAAACCTCAGGGTCCTGTTCCCACGCACGCGCGGCGATCCACTCGAGCAATCGCTCGCGCGGCATCAGCACCGCTTGCGCGCCGAGAGCGAGTACGCCATCGACCTTGAGCGCCGGCGCGGTATCGAACATCACGACGCGACACGGAACCCGAAGGGATTTTGCGACGTATGCGCAGGCCAGTGCGGCGTTGCCCGCACTTACGGTGAGCAGCCCGCGCGCGACACGCTCGCGCTCCATGAGATGAGCGGCTGCGAAGAAGCCGCGAACTTTGAAGCTTCCGGTCGGCTGCTGCGACTCCAGCTTCAGGTAACCGCCCGCGGGAGTCGGGATCAACGGTGTGTGGCGGATGTGGGGCGCAAGCAGCCGCGCAACCTCGTGCACGGCTGCCGCGTCGACCCCCTCGATGGTGGTCACATGGCGACCTCCGTGCCAACCCTGGCGGCGACCGCCGCCTGGTAGACGATCTGCGCCACCACCGCATCCTCGAAACCGCTGCCGGTCGACTTGTAGAGGGTGATCTCGGCGGCATCCTGTCTCCCCGGCTTCAATCCCGCGATCACCTCACCGATCTCGGTGATGGTTGCCGGGTCGAGGCCCTGGAGCTCGTGAGCACCCGCGGGCGGGGCGTTCTGCGCGGCACCCTTCCATTCGACGAACACCCGGGCGAGGCCAATCGTCTCGGCGTCGATCTCGGGGCCGAAGGTTCCGCCCACGGAGGTCACGTGGGTCCCGGGGTCGAACCACTCGAAGCGCGTGATCGGGTCACTGGCGTCGGTGCAGCAGCAGACCACGTCGGCGCCGTGGATCGCCTCCTCGAAGCTCGGGATCACCACGCAACGCGGGTCGGTCGATGCCAGCGCTGATGCATGGGCGGAGTCGCGCGAGGAGATTCGGATGGCAGTGAAGTCCCGGGTCAGCGGCACGGTGGCCAGGTGGGAGTGGCCCTGGACGCCGGCGCCGAGGATGGTCAGCGTCTTCGCGTCGGGACGGGCGAGGACGCGGGTCGAGACCGCGGCGCCACCGCCGGTCCGCATTGCGGTGATGTGCTCACCGTCCATGACGCTGAGCAGCGAACCATCCTGCTCGTCGAAGAGGGTGATGACGCCCTGGTGGGTGGGCAGTCCGCGGTCACCATTGTCCGGGAACACGCTGACCGCCTTGAGGGCGAAGCCCCGTCCGGCAACCCATCCGGGCATGGCACCCAGGAGACCTTCGGGCGCCCGGGCCGCGGTGCGGGGCGGCACCGACGCCTGCCCTGTCGAGTACGCTCGGAAGCCGGCTTCCAGCGCTTCGAGCATCGCCGGTGCGGAGAGCAGGCCCTCGACGTCGTGCTTGCTCAGAACCAGCATGACCGGGGATCTTGGCACGGTTAGGCACAATGGGGACGATGACTCAACAGCAGGCGACCACCAAGCCGGCCACCAGCAGTCGCGAATTCGATGCGGTGATCTTCGATCTCGGCGGGGTCATGACCGAGCCCCTCTTTCACCACCGAACCGACGTCCCGCCGGAGTACTTCACCGTCATCGCGTTCTTCCTCGGGGAGTTCCGCGACCATTACCACCTCACCACCGGGGTCCACGATCTGCACCTGCTCGAGATGGGCAAGATCTCCGACGACGAGTTCTTCGACCGGATGATCGCTCGGTACATCGAGGCCGGCAATGATCCCATCGACCCGCGCGAGGCACAGCAGGTGATCTTCGGCAGGGGCATGGTGGCGTGCGGCGCCATGATCGACGCCGTCCGCCAGATCCGCGATGCCGGCTACCGGACCGCCCTGCTCACCAACATCTCGAGCGAGGGAGAGGCGATCTTCACCAAGCTCTTTCCCGTCGACGAGCTCTTCGATGTTGTGGTCGACTCGTCGAGGGTGGGGATGCGCAAGCCCGATCCGGCCATCTACCAACTCACCTGCGCGCGGCTGGGCGTGGCCCCCGACCGCTGCCTGTTCATCGACGACCTCCTCTGCAACGTCGAGGCGGCTGACGCCCTCGGCATGCAGACTATCCAGTGCCTGGATCCCGTGGCCGCCGCCGATCAGGTGGTGCAGCGCGTGCTCGGCCATCCCGCCGCCGCCGAGGCCGGGGCCGGCGCGTGAGCGACGACCGCTCTGCGCGGTCGATCGCCGGCGAAGGGGAGGCGCTGGAGATCGCCGGGATCACCGATCGGGGCCCCGTGCGTACCCAGAACCAGGACGTGTGGGATGCGAAGGTCGGGCCGGGCGGCAGAACCGCCGTCCTTGCGCTCGCCGACGGGATGGGTGGCCACAAGGGCGGCCTCGAGTCCGCGCAAGCTGCGGTCTCGGGGGCCATGGCGGTCCTCTCGACGACGGATCCGTCGGCTGACGCTGCATCGACGCTTCGGCACGCTGCGGCGGCTGCCAACGATGCGGTGGCCGTCGCCCGCCAGTCCATCGGCGGCAACCCGGGGACGACGCTGGTCCTGGCGATCATCAATGGCACCCATGCCACGGTCGCCAATGTGGGCGATAGCCGCGCCTACCTGATCAGTTCGTCGCAGGTGACCCAGATCACCGACGACCATTCCTGGGCGGCAGGTCAGGTGCGGCTCGGCATCCTCGACGCCGAGGAGGCGCGCCACCACCAGAAGCGCAACCTCATCGAACGCGCGGTGATGGGCGACCCTGTTGAGGCCGACATCTTCGAAGTCGACGCCTCGCCGGGCGCCGTGCTGCTCCTGTGCTCGGACGGCCTCTGGGAGCCACTTTCCGACCCGGCACTGGGTGCGATCGTGGCGGCACCCGATCCGCTCGGTGTGGCGCTCACCCGCGCCTGCGACGCGGCACTCGCCGGCGGCGGGACCGACAATGTGACCATGGTCGCGGCTCGCTGGCTCCCTGATCCATCGGCTACCGTCTGACCTCGATGGCCCGTCTCTACGCGCAGTTCGGTGCGGTCGTCTTCCTTGCCGTGGGTCTCGGCGGCCTGTTCACCGGTGACGCGGGAACCCTGGTCCACCATCAGCCCCAGGGCAATGTCGGGCCGATGATGCTCCATCTCACCTACGTGCGAGATCTCCTCGACATCGTGATCGGTGGCGTTCTCGTCTACGCAGGCGCTCGAGCCCCGGAGCGGATCGGCCAGGAGATCGTTCTGACGGTGGGAGTGGTGCTCCTGCTCCTGGCCTTGATCGGATTCGTCAACCCGGACAACGCAGCGGCGACCCGGAGCATCGCCGGCGTCCACTTCACGCAGGTGATGAACATCTTCGACCTCATCACTGGCGCGCTCGGGGTGCTCTGCGGGCTCGGCGGCGCGGTGTCCGAGCCGGCCGCCGCCAGCAGCTGAAGCGAGACCTTCCCTAGACGGCCGCGCCTTTCGCGGCAGTCCCGTTGGCAGCATGCTCGCCGCGATGGCGCGCAGTGGCCACCAGGTGCGCGGCTCCGCTCGCCATCGGCTTCGCCCTGCTCAGCGCACGCCCGGTGTTCATCGCGCCCTCACGCGCGGCGGCTCTCAGGACGCGAAGTTGCGCGCGCGTCTTGTCGCCCGTCTGGGGTGCGACGCAGAGGCCGACGACGGTTCCCACCGCTGCCCCGTGCATGAATCCTCGGATATAGCCCATGCCGATTCGCCTCCACTGTCAGTCAACTGGTCTGACTCACCCTACACTGCCGCACCGTTTCAGGTCAGCGAGGTTGCGGACCACGGCCCGTCGGGCACGATGCGCAGGCGCTCGACCGGACGGCCGCCGATGAGGTGTTCGGCGATGATCTCGTCGACGTCGGCGACCTGCAGATGGCCGTACCAGACCCCGTCGGGGTAGACGATGAGGATCGGCCCCTGGTGGTGCTGCTGGTTGCAGCCCATCCTCGTGGTGCGCACCCAGGTCAGCTCCAGGCGCTCGACCTCATCGCGCAACCGCTGCAGGATGTGCTCCGATCCCTGCCCGCCGCAGTGGTGACGTCCGACCGTCGTGCACACGAAGACGTGCAGGTTGCGCGGTGCTGGATCGCTCATCACGTTCAATGGTCGCCCACCCGGACGCGGCTCCGCCCAGGGCCTGCGTGCGAAAGTAGCGCTCGATGGATTTGAGCTTCGCTTTCTTCGCCGACAGCGCGGTGGTCCCGCCCGACGGAAAGCTGTACGTGCTCGGTGGCGGGTTCAGCGCACTCTCGATGGCGTCGCTTCCTGGCCGGGCGGCCTTCGCGGTGGTCGCCGGGTTCCGGTTCAGCGCCGCGGACGTGGGGCAGGCACACCAGGTCGAGCTTCGCCTGACCGACTCCCAGGGCAAGCTCGTCCTGGCGCCGGTGACGCTGCAATTCCAGGCCGCGGGCGCGAGGCTCGTCCCCGGGCAGGAGATCAGCATCTCCACGGTCACCGTCCTGCAACCGATGTTCGGCGAGCCCGGGGTGTACACCACCGAGTTCTGGACCGGTGGCATACGGATCGGCGCGGTCAACCTCAACGTCGAGGAGCGTCAGGCGCCCGCGCCGGTGCCGGCAGACCGGCCCAACTAGACGGCCCGCACGACTCAGTACTCGTAGAAGCCGCGCCCGCTCTTCTTCCCGAGGTACCCGGCGGACACCATCCGGCGGAGCAGCGGCGGAGGTGCGAAATCGCTGTTCGCATACTCCTCGTAGAGGGACTCGCAGACGAACATCGCGGTGTCGAGGCCGATGTAATCGAGCAGCTGCAGGGGCCCCATGGGATGACCGCAGCCGAGGCGCATCCCCTCATCGATGTCATCGCGGGTTGCGAACCCCGATTCGTAGAGCCGGATCGCGTGGGTGAGGAATGGGATCAGCAGCAGGTTGACGATGAAGCCCCCGCGATCCTGCGCGACGATGATCCGCTTGCCGAGGCGCTCACCGAGCGCGCGGGTTTCCTCCAGGGTCGCGTCGCTGGTGGCGATGCTCCTGACCACCTCGATCAACTTCATGACCGGCGCCGGGTTGAAGAAGTGCGTGCCGATGACCCGGTCGGGGCGCCGGGTTGCGCGCGCGATCTCGATGATCGGCAGCGCTGAGGTGTTGGTCGCGAGGATCGCGTCCTCAGAGACGATGTGGTCGAGCCGCTCGAAGAGCGAGACCTTGGCAGGCAGCTGCTCGACGATCGCCTCGACGCAGAAATCGCACTCCGCGAAGTCCTCGAGTCTCGGTGTGAACGTGAGCAACCCGTTGATCCGCTCGACGTCCTCGTCGCTCAGCTTCCCGGTCCTGCGACCGCGTTCGAGCGACGCGCTCACCCGGTGCTGACCCGCCGTCAGCTGCTCGGGTCCCGCCTCGGTGACCAGGGTCCGGATCCCGTTGCGGGCACACACCTCGGCGATTCCCGAGCCCATGAGCCCGGCACCGATGATCCCCACGCTCCCGATCTCCATGTGACACTCCTCTGCGGCGGCGTTTGTTCTGGCGTCGCGGCGTCCGGCCGCGTGGCGCAGTCTGCCCGAGGGCGGACCGCCCTCGCACCTATGATGGGCGGCATGGGCTCACCGGGCACGGTTGCGCTGGTCAGTGACGACCTCATGTTCGCCAGTCAGCTGAGCACCACGATGCGCCGGGCCGGCGGGAGCGCTGTGCTGGTCTCGGGGGATGCGGCGGTCCCCGATGTCGACCTCGTCTTCGTCGACCTCAACACCGCCATCGAGCCTCGCCTCGCGCTGATCCAGCTGCTGCGCGCGGAGCGCCCCGCACTCGAGATCGTTGGCTTCTCGTACCACGGTGACCTCGACCTCCGCCGGCGCGCACGCGCCGCGGGCGCGAACCGGGTCGTCAACAACGGCTCCATCCAGGCGGTCGCATTGCGACGCTCCGGCGCCGGAGCCGCAGGCCCGTCGTGAGCGGCGTCGCGGTGGACGCCGAAGCGCGCATTCGCGCCGAGGTCGACAGGACTCGCGAGGAGGTCATCGAAACCAGGCGCGCGCTCCACCGGCATCCGGAGTTGTCACTCCAGGAACGCGATACCGCCGGGCTGGTCGCGGAGCGCAGCGCCGACCTCGGCTTCACGATTCGCACCGGCGTGGGCGGGACCGGCGTGATCGCCGACCTCGACAGCGGCAAGCCGGGGCCGACCCTGATGCTGCGAGCCGACATGGACGCGCTGCCGATCACTGAGCGGGGCGAGGGCCGCGTGGTCACGTCCGAGGTCGACGGCGTGATGCACGCGTGCGGGCACGACGGTCACGTTGCCATGACCCTCGGGGCGGCGACCGCGCTGGTCGCCCTGCGCGACAGCTGGTCGGGTCGCGTGCGTCTCTGTTTCCAGCCCGCCGAGGAAACCGCCTCCGGCGCGATGCCGATGATCGCGGACGGCGCCGCCGAGGGCGTCGACCGTGTCCTCGGCATTCACCTCTGGGCGCCCCTCGAGACCGGGCGAGTTGCTGTCAAGTCTGGCGTCATCTTTGGAAGCGCCGACAGCTTCTCGGTCACGATCCAGGGCCGGGGCGGCCACGGCGGCATGCCGCACACCGCGATCGACCCCGTGGTGGTCACTGCTCAGGTGATCCTGGCGATCCAGTCGATCATCAGCCGCGAGACGTCGCCTTTCTCACCGGCGGTGATCACCATCGGACGCGTCACCGCAGGAACTGCCTTCAACGTCATCGCCGACTCCGCGGAGCTGCTCGGCACCACTCGCGCGATCGACCCGAGCGAGCGCGACCGCCTGCTCCGACGGATCGCCGAGATCGCGACCGCCGTGGCCAGTGGGTACGGTGCCGAGGCGCACTTCTGGCGTGGCAGCGGCTGCCCGCCGGTCGTGTCCGATGCGGCGACGGCCGACCTGGTGCAGCGTGCCGCCGCGGCGACCGTCGGTGAGGACCACGTGGACCTCGCGGTGCCGATCACCGTCGGCGACGACATCTCCTGCTTCCTGGAGCGCGCGCCGGGATGCTACTTCCTGGTCGGCGCCGGCCATCCCGAACGGGGCGCGGTGCCCCCGCACCACAGCGCCTACTTCGATATCGACGAGGCCGCCCTGCCGGTCGGCGTCGAGACACTGGTCCGCGCCAGCCTGGATGTCCTCGGCTGATGGACTTCATTCGCTCGCGAGAGGATCGCAACGATCTGTACAACAACGTGGATCTCACCCCGCGTCAGTCCTCCGACTCCGAGACGTTGCTGTCGGTCGCGATGGAGATCGAGCACGCCAACAACTCCGGGTACGTGCATGGCGGCACAATCATGCGGCTGGTCGACACCGCGGCCGGGATCGCAGCCGTCAAGCACGCGCGGCGACGGGTGGTGACCGCGACCATGGACGAGATGAGCTTTCTCGCACCCGTCTACATCGGCGACCTGCTCACCGTGCGTGCGCGAGTCAATGACGCGCACCGCACATCGATGGAGATCAGCGTTCGTGTCGATGTCGAGCGAATCCCATCGGGCGACAAGCTCCATGTGGCCACCGCGCACCTCGTTTACGTCGGCCTCGACCGCGACGGCAGGCCGGCTGAGGTCGCCAAGGTCATCGCGGTCACGGGGGAAGAGCGTCAGCGCCAGGCTGAGGCCCGCGTCCGCCGCGAGCAACGCCTGCTCCGCAAGCGCGCCCTGGCCGAGGCGGTTCGCAGCGGAGAGTGATGGGGCCTCGGGTACGATGCCTGGACCATGTCTGAGGTGACCGCGCCACTGACCGTCCGCGATGCGACGGCACCGGTCCCCACCGCGCGGCAGCACATCCGCTTTGCCTTCTACCGCGTCCAGCCCGAGTGGCGCCTGCGTCCGGCGACCGAGCGCGCAGCCGATCGCGAGGAGGTGGCCGCGCTGGTTCGCGAGATCGGTGACCGCGAACGTGTGCTCATCCGTTCGTACAGCACGGTGGGGACTCGCGGCGATGCCGACTTCATGCTCTGGCTGGTGAGCGAGCGGGTCGACGACCTCCACGAGTTCTCCGCCCGCCTCAACCGCACCCGGCTGGCCGCGTACCTCGACTCGCCGTACAGCTACTTCTCGATGACCAAGCAGAGCATGTACGTCGAGAAGCACCGCCACGAGAACCAGGAGGGGAGGAGCAACCGGCTGGTCATCGCTCCCACCGGCCGTCGCTACCTGTTCGTATATCCGTTCGTGAAGACTCGCGCGTGGTACCGGCTCAGCGCCGAGGAACGGCAACGGCAGATGAGCGAGCACATCGCCATGGGCCACAACTATCCGGGCGTGAAGATCAACACCACCTATTCCTTCGGCCTCGACGACCAGGAATTCGTGGTCGCATTCGAGAGCGACTCGGTGGCGGACTTTCTCGACCTCGTGCACGAGATGCGTGGCAGCGAGGCGTCGACGCACACGGTGCGCGACGTGCCGTCGTTCACCTGCATCGCGATGGGTGTGGACGAGGCGCTCTCCGCCCTGGGTTAGCCGGCGAGCACGGCGCGACGGCGCTCCGCGCCCTGGAGCGAGGCGAGCATCACCTCCATGATGTGCATCACCTTGACGTTGGGCGCGTAGCGTGCCGCTCCGGCGCGAAGCTGGAGCAGGCAGGAGATGTTCTCGGTGACCACGATCTCCGCGCCGCTGGCGCGGATGTTCTCGAACTTGCGCTGCAGGATCGCCTCGCTGCGCTCGGGCTGCCGGGCAAAGTACGTGCCCGCCCCACCGCAGCACATTGCCCGCTCGTGCAGCGGCACGATCTCGAGATACGGGATCTGCTCGAGCAGCCGTCGCGTCGCACCGCGCTCGGGGCCGTCGATCGGCAGTGCGCACGGTTCGTCGATGGTCACGCGCCAACGCAGCGGACCGAGGTCTCCGCGCACCCCGTTGCGATCGAGGAAGTCGCTGGCGAGCGCGGTGTGATGCGCGACCTCGCGGGCACGCTCGCCGACCTGGCGATCATCCCCGGCGATGCTGCCGTACTCGCGGTAGTGCTCGGTGCAGGATGCGGTGTCACCGATATACGCATCGACGTCGAGACGACTCAACACGGCGCTGTTCTTGACCGCCATGTCCACCATGGCGTCGCGGTCGCCGAGCGTGCGCGCGGGCAGACCGCTGCACCCAAGTTGCGGGACATGAACGTCGTAGCCGGATGCGAGCAGCACCCGGATGGTTGCGTCGGTGGCCTCGGGCGCGGTGAGATTCGAGAGGCAGCACACCAGCATCGCCACCGTGCCACGCACCGGCTGTGCAGCATCGGGAAGATCACCGAGCATCTGGTAAACGGTCCTGTCGGGCGGCGGACCGCCCTGCTCGGCGAGCGCACCGAGGGTGCCGAGCCATGACAGCAAGCCGGTGCGACGAGCAAGTCCGTACAACCCGGTGCGCCGTGTGAAGCGGGCGAAACCGTGCAGTGCCCGCAGCGCGCCGGGTCGTGGCAGGACACTTCGCAACGCGAAGGACTGTGCCCAGGGATAGCCCTCCTGCGCATGTAGCTCCTGACGCGCCCGGCTCACGATGTGCCCGGTCGGCACCCGGGGCGCGCACGCGGCGACGCAGTTGTCGCAGGTGAGGCAGCTCGAGAGCGGGCCGTCCTCGATATCGCGCAGCTCGAGGCGACCTTCCATGGCGTCACGGATCAGGGCGATGCGTCCGCGAGCCGTCTCCCATTCCACGGGATTGACGACGTATGCTGGACACGTGGCCTGACACAGCGAGCACTTGTTGCACTCGCTCGCCGCCTCGTAGACGTCAGCAAGGAAGCGGGGGGTCGGGACGGCGGCGCCGGCCATTGGGCCCGGATTGTAGACGAGATCGCACAGCGCTCCACCCGGCGCTGGCCAGCCTCGTCGATACGTAGAGTTGCGTTCGATGATCGCCGACTACTACGTCGAAGCCTTCACCGCCGAGGAGCAGGCGCTGCTCGCGCCACACGTGACCAACCTGGACCTGCCGGTGTTCGCCCTCACCAACCTGCCCCAGGTGACCGCGGCGGCCCTGTTCGCCCGCTACAGCCGCAGCTCGAAGAGCCTTCGCCGCCTGCTCGTCGACGAGTTCCTCGCCGGTGGTGACCCTGGCCAGACGACCGCAGCGGACGCCGGTCGCGAGCGTGCCTCGGATCTGTTCGGCCGGGTGCTCGCCGAGTACGGGGACGACTCGGTGGCGCAGCTCGCGGGAGTGCATCTCGCCTGCGAGCAGGTCTCGCAGCCGCTTGCCAAGGCAATCGAATGGGGGCGGCTCGCCGCCTACCTCGAACAGTCGACGCGCTACATCCCATACACGGACCGCCGCGACGGTCACTACCGCTACCTCCGTGACCGTGAGCTGCTCGCATCGCCACTCGGAGCCACCTACCTCCGAGCCATGGACATGCTGTTCGACACCTATTCGGAGTTGCGCGAGCCGCTGACGAAGCATCTCGACGAGACGCTGCCGCAGGAGCCGGACGCGAACGCCCGCAAACGAGCGATCCGAGCGCTGGCGCTCGATCTGATGCGCGGTCTGCTCCCAGCCGGGACGGTGAGCAACGTCGGCATGTTCGCCTCGCCACAGTCGTACGAGCAGCTGGTCCTCCGTCTCCGCGCCCACCCGTTGCCCGAAGCGCGCGCCTACGCGGACCTCATCAATACCGAGCTGCAGCAGCTGATCCCGGAGTTCCTGACCCGCCTCGACCGCCCCGACCGCGGCGGCGTCTGGGTCGACTACCTGCGCGAGACCGCGGCCGCCCTTGCCGGGGATGCCGGCGTCCTGTCCCCCGAGAACGAATGGGGGCCGCCTGGTGTGACCCTGGTCGACTGGGACGGCGCCGGCGAGGACCGCATCCTGGCGGCTGCGCTCTTCCCGTATTCGCATGCATCAGAGGAACGATTGCTCGCTGCTGTGCGGCCGCTCTCGGACGTGGGTCGTGCCGAGCTGTTCGCCGC
The DNA here is from genome assembly GCA_003162415.1 of Candidatus Dormiibacterota bacterium. Classification (GTDB taxonomy): domain Bacteria; phylum Chloroflexota; class Dormibacteria; order Aeolococcales; family Aeolococcaceae; genus Palsa-851. The sequence goes on along the minus strand of PMOL01000011.1, from coordinate 257,965 downwards.
CGCCGTGGGGCATCGAGGCAACCGCCGCCACCGTCCGGGACGCGGTTTCGAGCACTGCGACTACACCTTCGAAGTCATCTCTGACTACGGCGCATTCCGCGACTTACAGCGCCATCGCATGCTCACGCTGCAGTGGCAGGAGTTGACGCCGACGCTCGGGTACGAGGTGCCCGACGCGGTGGTCGACGCCGGGCTCGGGGAGCGATGGCACGTGGCCGTGAGGGAGGCCGAAGCCGCATATCGCGAGATCGTCGACGCCTTCCCGCAACAGGCCGGGTACCTCGTCACCCTCGGTCACCGGATGCGCTACCTCATCAAGCTCAACGCTCGCGAGGCGATGCACATGATCGAGCTGCGCACGTCTCCGCAAGGGCATCCGAGCTACCGGCAACTCTGCCAGGAGATGCTCCGGCTCATCGACGAAGTTGCGGGTCATCACCTCGTCGCCGGTGCGATGCGCTTCGCCGGGTCGGACGACGTGCATCTCCCGCGGTACGCCGCCGAGGCGGCAAGCACGGCAACGGACTAGCTCGCTCCCGGCCGTCCACGGAATGCGTCGCCGTACCCGGTCCGGCAATGTCACGCTGATGGTGTGAAGCGGCGCATCTCGGCGGTTGCCACCTGGGTTGGACGCACCTACCCCGGCCGGCTGATAGCCGCATTCGGCGCGAGCCACGCCGGGAACTACGCGTCCGGTATGGCGTTCACAGCGTTTGTCAGCATGTTCCCGCTGGTCCTCGGTTTGCTGGCCATCGTCGGATACGCCTCCCGATCCCCAAGCGCGACGCAGAGCGCAACCAGTGCAATCCTCGGGTTCTTTCCCCACGACACAGAACTCACGATGGTGCTCGGCGCCGTACAGAAGCATGCCGGCACCCTCGGAATCGTCGGCATCATCGGCGTGCTCTGGAGCGGCAGCAGCCTCTTCACCGGGATGGAGTTCTCGCTTGGCATCGTCATCGGGGTTCGCCAGCGCAACTTCCTCCGCCAGCGGGCGATGGCCCTGGTGATGACGATCCTTTTCGTCCTTGCCCTGGTGGCGACGGTCGCGGCGAACTCGCTGGTCGTGCTTCCCGGCTCCATCTGGGGCCTCGAACCGCTGGTTGGGCTGATCGTGTGGTGCCTCCTCATGCTCGCGATCTATCGACTGGTTCCCAACCGCACCTACCCGGTGCGTCAGCTCTGGCGGGGGGTGCTCATCGCCGGCGCCGCCATGGAGATCCTGACCCTGGCGTGGCCCCTGTACACCCACTTCTCCAAGGGCTCGTCAAGCTACAGCGCGATTCTCGGGCTCGTCTTCCTGCTGGCGAGCTGGCTGTACTTCCTGGCCGAGTTCATCCTTCTCGGAGCCGTGGCCAACCGCATGCACGGAGGCGAGGCTCAAGCTCGCGGGCTGCTGGGCGAGCGCGCCCCGCGTCGAATACCGGTCACGGAGGGGTCTCTTACCGGTGGTGAGGTTTCCCCGAAGGGGGCGTGACGTATGATTGTTAGCACCATGGCAATCACCTCCCCGTCCATCGTCACGATCTCCGACACCGCCCGTGAGCAGCTCAAGGGCCTCATCGCCGACCAGCCGGCCGATCGCGCACTGGGACTTCGGGTCTTCATCCAGTCCGGTGGGTGCTCCGGCTTCTCGTACGGCATGGGCCTGGATGAGAATCCGCCGAAGGAAGACGACCAGGTCGTCGACGTCGATGGAGGCATCAAGGTGTACGTGGACGCGTACTCCTCGCAGTATCTCCAGGGCGCCGAGATCGACTACGTCGATGAGCTGATGGGTGGCGGGTTCACCATCCACAACCCGAACGCGGTCCGGACCTGCGGCTGCGGACACTCCTTCCAGACCTCCGACTCGGCAGGCGAAGCCAAATCCTGCTCCCACTAGGGGATAGGGAGTCCTGACCGGGTCGGGATAGCGGGAGTCCGGTCAGGACAGGGCCATGGAAATTACGGCCCCGACGCGATCGGGACGGCCGTTGTTGGGGCGGCCGAGCGGTGCATGGTTGAGGCGGCGTCGCGATCGCGGATTGCCAGCGCTATCAGGGCGCCGGTGAATGTGAAGCCGGCGGCGGCGAAGAACGCGATGCGGAACACCGAGACGTTGCTGGCGAGGCTGGAGGCCGGCGCCTGCGTCCCGATGATCGTTGACAGCGCGGCGACGCCGATCGCCGACGCCAGCTGACGCTGGGCGTTGTACAGCGCGGTGGCCCGGCCCGTGTCGCGGCTCGACACCTGCGCGAAGACGCCTGCATTCATCGAGATCACCACGTAGGCCCAGCCGACCCCGACGGCGAACATGACCGCACGGAACACCCAGAGGTCTCCGTTCATCACAACCGCGAGGAGACAGGTCGCGGCGGTCACGCCGATGAGCCCCCCGCTGATCAGGCGGCGTGGACCGATCCGCGGGTACAGGCGGCCCACCAGTTGCGACGAGACCAGGACACCGAGCGCCTCTGGCGCGGTGCTCGACCCCGAGACCAGCGCCGACATCCCGCGTCCGGTCTGGAGCCATATCGGGGCGATGAAGAGCAGGCCGAGGAACCCTCCGGCGGCGAACAGCGAGGCCAGGTTGGCGACTCCGAAGAGCCGGTAGTGCAGCAGCCGGAGGTCGATCATCGGGGCGTCAGCGTGCAGCTCGACCCATACCATGAGCGCGATCAGCGCGGCTCCGCCGGCGGCGGTGGCGATGATCACCGGCGACATCCAACCGAGCGTCGCGGCCTCGCTCAGCCCGAAGAGGAAGAGCCCGAATCCGCCGGCGGCCAGCACGAATCCGGGCAGGTCGAAGCGCTCGCCGGCGCGCTCGCGATGCTCGGTGAGCTTGAGCGCGCTGAAGACGAGTGCTGCCACACCGAGCGGGACGTTCACGAAGAACACCCAGCGCCACGAGAGACTGTCGACCAGCGCGCCACCGACGAGCGGACCGAGCGCGGGCGCCATCACTGTGGGAATGACCAGGAGGCGGGCCACGCGAGCGCGCTGCGCCGGCGGATATGCGCGATATAGCATTGCCATGCCGACCGGAGTCAGCATGCCGCCGCCCGCGCCCTGCAGGATGCGGAACAGCACCAGTTCCAGCACCGACTGCGAGAGCCCGCAGAGCGCGGACGCGACGGTGAACAGCGCGATTGCCGCCATGAAGGTGCGCTTGGTGCCGAACCGGTCTCCCACCCATCCCGAGGCGGGAATCCACACCGCGAGACTCACCAGGTACCCGACCAGCACGCCGTCGGTCGCCGCGGGACTCACGGCGAAGCTCCGAGCGATCGCCGGGAGCGCGACGTAGACGATGGTCGCGTCCAGGATGGTCATGAACATCGCGGATACGTAGATCATCGCGATGATCTGCTGGTAGGTGAGATGCACCCGGCGCACGACATCCATCCTCGCTCAGTCGCGCCGAGCGGCGCGTCCGGCGCCCCCTGTTTGGCTCGAGACCGCGCGGGTAAGCTTCATCCCATGGAGATCAAGGAGCTGGGACACCTCGTCCTGTATGTGCACAACATCGAGCGATCGGCCGCCTTCTATCGAGATGTTCTCGGCTGGAAGCAGCTGAAGGCCTCGGACGACGGTCCGCTCGGAAGCATCCCGGTCGCGCTGTTCAGCAGCGGCCGGACTCACCACGAGCTGCTGCTCATCGAGGTCGGCGAGGACGCGCAGCCACTGCCGCGCGGCCGCCACGTCGGCCTCTATCACTTCGGGCTCAAGGTTGGAGATTCCGACGACGAGTTGCGCGATGCCGTCCGGCGCTGCCAGGAAGCGGGGGTGCCGATCGTCGGCCTCAGCGATCACACCGTCAGCCACAGCCTCTACATCACCGATCCCGACGGTAACGAGATCGAGCTGTACGTCGACGTCCCGGGTGTGAGCTGGGACCTGGAACATGTCATGGCGCCGGTAAAGGCGCTCGCACTCTAAGGAAGTCTCGAAATGCCTGCTGTGACCGTTGACGACATCACCGCGCTGCCGCACATCCCGCAACCCGATCCCGCTGCCTCGTCGTTCCGTCCAGTGATCAGCATTGTCACCGCACCCCGCGGCCTCGAGGGCGAGGGCTTCCCGGTCCACCGCGCATTTGCCGGCACCGACCCCGCGCTCATCGACCCGTTCATCCACATGGACCAGATGGGTGAGGTTGAGTACGCGCCCGGCGAACCGAAGGGAACACCGTGGCATCCGCACCGTGGCTTCGAGACGGTGACGTACATGATCGACGGCACCTTCCAACACCAGGATTCCAATGGTGGCGGCGGGCTGATCACCAACGGTGACACCCAGTGGATGACCGCCGGCGCGGGCATCCTGCACATCGAGCGTCCACCTGAGGAGCTGATCGCGAGTGGCGGTCTGTTCCATGGGTTCCAGCTGTGGGTCAATCTCCCCGCCGCGCAGAAGTGGGTTCCGGCCCGCTACCAGGACATCCGCGCCGGGAACGTGGCGCTGCTCACCTCGTACGACGGAGGCGCGCTCCTGCGGGTGATCGCTGGTGAGGTCGCCGGCCATCGTGGCCCGGGGGTCACCTACACACCGATCTCGCTCGCGCACGTGACCGTGAGTCCAGGAGCACGCCTCATGCTGCCCTGGCCGCGTGATTTCAACGCGCTGATCTACGTGCTTTCGGGCAGCGGAACGGTGGGTGAGGAGCGGCGCCCGATCGAGTCAGGCCAGCTCGCCGCGCTCGGTACCGGTGACGTGATCACCGCGACCGCGGGGACCCACCAGGAGAGCCGCCACCCGAACCTGGACCTGCTCATCCTGGGCGGCCGTCCGATCCGCGAGCCCGTGGCCCACTACGGTCCGTTCGTGATGAATACCCATGCCGAGATCGCCCAGGCGCTTGCCGACTACCAGGCCGGCAGAATGGGCGCGGTTCCCGCGAACCACATCGGCAGCTGATCTACAGACCGTAGGTCTCGAGCAGGCGGAGCCAGATCTCGCTCACCGTCGGGTATGACGGGACAGCGTGCCAGAGCCGGTCGAGTGGCACCTCGCCGACCACCGCGACCGTCGCGGCGTGGATGAGATCGCCGACGCCCGGGCCGGTGAAGGTCACGCCGACGATGACCCTGCGATCCTCGTCAACGACCATGCGCGCGTGGCCCTTGTATCCGTCGGCGATCAATCCCGCCCCGGAGACGTCGCCGATCTCGTAATCGACTGCCCGGACATTCAGGCCCGCCTTCACCGCTTCGGGGTGGGTGAGGCCAACGGCTGAGACCTCCGGGTCGGTGAAGATGACCTGGGGAATGGCCGCGTGATCGGCGGTCGCCGCGTACTGGGACCAGGGTGGCGGATCACCCTCGAGCTCGCCCTTGGCGCGGGCGACGATGGCATCACCACAGGCGCGAGCCTGGTACTTGCCCATATGGGTGAGGAGCGCCCGGTGATTCAGGTCGCCGGCCGCGTAGAGCCAGTCACCGACGCCCTCGACCCGGCACGTGTCGTCGACCGTGAGCCATGACCCCGGGCGGAGCCCGACGGTGTCGAGACCGATCGCGTCGGTTCGCGGTGCGCGGCCGGTCGCCACCAGAAGCTGGTCGCCGGTGATCGTCCTTTGATTGCCGCCGCCGGCGTCCGCAACGTCGACGGAGACCTCGCCGTTGGAGGCGCGCCTGACCCGCTCGGTGGCGGTGTTGAACAGGACTGTGATGCCCCGCTCCTCGAACGAGGCGCGAACCGCCTCGCCTGCGAAGTCCTCGGTGTTGGCGAGGATCCGGCCCTCACGAACGATGAGGGTCACCTCATCGCTCCCCAGGCTGCGCCACGCATCGGCCATCTCGCAGGCGACGACGCCGCCCCCGATGATGACCAGACGCCGCGGGACGGCCTGGGCGCTGGTGGCCTCCCGGCTCGTCCAGACGCCGGCGGACTCGATGCCTGGAATGGGGGGGATCGACGCTCGACTGCCGGTGCAGACCGCGACCGCGTGGCGGGCGGTGAGCGTGAACTCGGCGCCTTCCGCCGGGGTCACGATGACGCGGCGCTCCCCGGCCAGCCGGCCTGTGCCCCTGGCGAGATCGATGTGGTGGCCCTCGAGCCACTGCACCTGCCCGTCGTCCTTCCAGTGGGACGTGAACGTGTCACGCCGGCGCAGCGCGGCAGCACTGTCGATGGTGCCGGTCACCGCCTGACGGGCGCCGTCGACCGCGAGCGCGGCGCGAAGCACCTGACCACCCCGGAGCAGCGCCTTGCTCGGCATGCACGCCCAGTACGAGCAGTCACCGCCGACCAGCTCGTTCTCGACCACCGCGCAGGTCAGCCCGCCTTTGACGGCGCGACCGGCAACGTTCTCGCCGGTCGACCCGGCACCGATGACGACGACGTCGTAGTCACCGTCGCGATCGATCAACGGCATGGGCGTGCATCCTCCCGGTGATGGGTTGCTGGAGCGGTCTCAGGCGACGTGAAGGGGCTCGCGTGACGGCGGGGTCGGCGTCCCCACCACGTCACGCCCCGGCTTCTCTTCGCTCACGTCGTCGCCGGGCTCCTCGGCAGAGCCGTCCCGGTTGCGGCGGAAGAGCAGCGTGCTGCCGATGCCGGCAACCGGCAGGGAGACTGCGAGGTCGATCGCCTGCAGCGTCAACCCGGCTGCGACGGCGAGCGAACCGTTGACCCCCTCGAGGAGCAGCGCTCCTGCCCACCACGCCTGACCGGTGCCGATCCCCGCGATGCCCTGGATGGGGATGGTCAGGAGGAGGGTCCGGATCGACAGGACGAACCACGTCTGCCAGAACCCCAGATGCAGCCCGACCATGCTCATCAGCGCCGCGTACTGGATGACGGTGGCGACCCGGCAGAAGATCGTGCTGCCGACCAGGTTGGCCCAGCGGGCGCGGCTGTTGAGCACATCGAGCTCGGCCTCAGCACGGGCGGCGACCCCGGCGAGCCTCGGAATCCGCGCAGCTAGCCTTGTCACCAGGGACCGGGGTCCCGGGATGATCAGGGAGAGCAGCGCCCCGAGACCGACGCCGAAGGCCAGCGCGGCGGCCAGGATGACCGCCGGGTGGACATGCGTCCCCGTGAAGAAGGCCGCGACAACCGCGATCAGCGAGAGACTGACGACGTCGAGGATCCGAGCCACGATCGCGCTTCCCGAGCCTCGCGCGACGCCGACGCCGAATCGGGTCCTCGCAAGCGCAACGAACGTGATGTCGGCAGATGGTCCGGGCAGCAATAGTCCGGCGCCCCACGACGCCGCCGTGGCACCGAGCAACTCTCGCGAACTGCCATCGCGCCTCGGGAGGAGCGCCGCGAACCGCCACGCGCGGCCGACGAGGAAACAGGCGGCGCCCAATGCGGCCAGCGCGATCGATCCGACTGACGGGCTGATGCCCTGCCAGCGGAGGTGGTTCCCGCCGAACAGCCGCCAGACGAGCAGAAGCACCAGGACGGTGACGACGCTGGTGATCGCCGCCCGGAGCAGACGCCCACGGCGAGCAGAACCCGAGATCGACACGAAAGCTGATTGTCGCTCTTTTGTCCGCCGCCGGGTCGATGGATTGCGCGATTCAAATGCGTTCAGGCCCAGGCCTTCGAACCGCCAAAGAGCGCCTGGCATGGCCAATCGACGGATCGTGTAGGCATAATCCAGTCCATAACCCCTCCGAAAGCTCTTCTTCGCGAAGGTCGCAGGGTCAACACTCCCCAGGAGCTTCTTGCATGCGCAACCGAACGGTGATCGTGCTCGGCGCGGACGGCTATCTCGGCTGGCCGCAGGCGATGCACCTGTCCAACCAGGGCCACCGCGTCATCGCGGTTGACAATCTCGTTCGCCGGCGCTGGGACCTCGAGTGCGGCACCTCGTCGCTCATCCCCATCTCGACGATGGAGCGTCGTGTCGAGCGCTGGCGTGAGCTCGGCCGAGGCGACATCGAGTGGCGCCTGGTCGACCTCACCGACGCCGATGCACTCTCCGAGTTGATCGCGTCCATCAGGCCGGATGCGGTGGTGCATTTCGCCGAGCAGCGCTCGGCGCCGTTCTCGATGATCGACCGCGAGCACGCGGTGATGACCCAGCTGAACAACGTCGCGGGCACGCTCAACCTGCTCTTCGCGTTGCACGAGCATGCACCCGAATGCCATCTCGTGAAGCTCGGCACCATGGGTGAGTACGGCACGCCGAACATCGACATCGAGGAAGGCTTCATCACCATCGAGCACAACGGCAGGAGCGACACGCTGCCCTACCCGAAGCTGCCCGGCAGCTTCTACCACCTCTCCAAGGTGCACGACAGTCACAACATCCACTTCGTGTGCAGGGCCTGGGGGATCGCGGCGACCGACCTCAACCAGGGCGTGGTCTACGGGTGCAACACGCCCGAGACAGCGCTGCATCCGGATCTTGCGACGCGGTTCGACTACGACGGGATCTGGGGCACCGTGCTGAACCGTTTCATCGTGCAATCGGCGATCGGAAAGCCGCTCACCGTGTACGGCAGCGGCGGACAGACGCGCGGCTTCCTCGACATCCGCGACACCATGGCCTGCGTGCAGTTGAGCATCGAGCATCCGGCGAAGCCCGGCGAGTTCCGCGTCTTCAACCAGTTCACCGAGCAGTTCTCGGTGCTGCAGCTGGCCGAGTTGGTCCGCGACGCGCGCGCAGCGCACGGCGGTGCGACCACCATCGATCACACCCCGAACCCCCGCTTCGAGAAGGACACACACTTCTACAACGCGAAGCACCAGTTGCTGGTCGACCTCGGTCTCGACGCACACAAGCTTCGGAGCACGTTGATCGACTCGGTCATCGAGACGGTCGAGCAGCACATCGATCGTGTCGACCTGTCGCAGGTGGGCGTGTCCGACGTCGAGTGGGTGACCGGCCGCACCCGTGCGGCCACCGGCAAGGCGCAGGTCACGGCTCCAGCAGCGGAGACGGTGGCGTAGCGCCGGTGGCGCTACCCGAGGTCGACGTCAGCCTGACGATCCCGGCCCACAACGAGGCTGAGAACATGGGGCGTGTCCTGCAGGACGTCATGGCGGTTCTGGCCGAGGGTGGCCGCACCTACGAGATCGTCCTCGTCGACGACGCCAGCCAGGACGGGACCGTCGCAGCCGCGCGGGCGGCGATGGGGGAGTACGCGCAGAACCTCACCGTCGTGACCCACAGGCAGCAGCGCGGCTATGCGATCACGGTCTGCGACGGGCTCCGCGCGTCGCGAGGAAAGGTCCTCGCGTTCATGGACGGCGATGGCCAGTTCGATCCGCACGACCTGAGCCTGCTGCTGGCAGGGCTCGACCATGCGGACATGGTCGCCGGGATCCGCAACCGCCGCGCCGACCCGTGGTATCGCTCCTTCGTGAGCAGTGTGTACAACCGTGTGGTTCGCATCGCCTTCGGCATCCGGGAGCTTGATTTCGACTGCGGCCTCAAGGTTTTCACGCGTGAGCTGTGGGACGCAGTGACCCCGATTCGGGCACGCTCCGCCGTCTTCAATCCGGAGATATTCTTCAAAGCCCACCGGCTGGGATTCCGGGTGGTGCAGGTGCGCGTGCAGCACCTTCCCCGGCTTGCCGGCCGCCGCTCCGGCGGGCGCCTGATCCCGGTGGCTCGGGCCATGCGTGACGTGATCCGGCTGCGCGTGTCCCTGGCCATGAACTGGCGACCGGAGGGCGCCCGCCGGGAGCGAGCTTAGGTGCGTAGGACGGCGATCCCAGGACTCGTGGTCCTCGCGATCCTCCGCCTGCCCTCGCTGATGGAGCCGCACTGGTACACCGACGAAGCGGGATACGTGAACGTCGCCCGCGAGTTGCTCGCCGGCAAGGTCCTCTACCTCCAGACGTGGAACAACAAGCCGCCGCTGATGCTCTGGACGATCGCGCTCGAGGTGAAGCTGTTCGCGTCGAGCGAGATCGGGCTGCACGTGCTCACCTTCATCAGCGGCGCAATCACCGTCGCAGCCGTCGTGTGGGCGGCCGGCCGTCTGTACACACCGCGACGCGCCCTGGTCGCAGGCGTGATCGCCGCCGTGATCCTGGGTCTCCCGATCGTCGATGCCGAGCTGGCACTGCCTGAGAGCCTGCTGATCGCTCCCTCCTCCTGGGCGGGAGCACTCCTCCTGGTGCACATCCTCCGCGGAGACCCGACCGGCGCCCCACGGCGGATCCCTCGCTGGCCACTGGCGGCAGGGGTGCTGATGGCCGCGGCGATCGCGTACCAGCAGACTGCGGTCGCGGAGACCTCGGCATTCTTCCTGGCGCTGCTGCTGGCACCGAAGGTGCTCCGCCGCGACGCCTTCCTCTTCCTCGGCACCGTCGTCGCGATCACGTTGGTGTGGCTCATGACAGCGATCGCCACCGCCGGGGCAGGCAAGGTGGCCTTCGCGCTGGCCGGCTTCTACGTCGACTACACCAGGAAGACGCTTCCCACGAGTGCGGCCGGCGGCCTCGCGCACTTCGCCCTGGCGCTTGCCGCGACAGCCCTGATCGCGGCCGGGGCGATCGCGAGCCGGCGTCGCGATCGGGTCGACTGGGTGCTCGTCCTCTGGGCGGGCGCGACCCTGGTGGTCACAGCGGTCGCGGGGCAGCAGTATCCGCACTTCCTGGCGCCTGCGGTGGCGCCGCTCACCCTGCTGGTGGCGGGGTTGACCATGCCGTCGCTGAACTGGTTTCGCAGTCGGAGCAGGCGCTCGCTCGCCGGGCCGGGTCTGCAGGGAGCCGGGTTGGTCATCGCGATCCTGATGGCGAAGGTCGCCGGTCTCGACTGGATGCCGATCCAACCCTCGGCGACCAATTCGCACACGCTCAGCGGGTACTACGGTGGCGCCGTAGCGGCCGCCTTCGACCCGACCTGGCGAACCACGTGGCTCGACGACTTCGACTACCGGGTGGCCGGCGACGCCCACGCCGCCGCCTGGATCACAGCGCACGGGTTCAGCGGCGACACCGCCGTGGTCTGGTCATATGACGCGTGGGTGTATGCGCTCGCAAACTTGCAGGTCGACATGCCGACGCCGCCCATCTACAACGACGAGGTCCTGCTCGGGTATGGCGGCCCGGTCGAGCAGTACGTGGCCGCCGAGCGCCCTGTGCTGATCGTGGTCGACTCCGAGGCACAGGTGCTCTTCCCGGAGATTGGCACGCTCCTCGCGAGCGGCGAATACGTCGCGAAGTACGTCAGCTCCCCGGACACCGTCTGGGTACGAGCCGACCGCGTCGCCCAGCTCCCGTGAGATCGCCCCAATTGATCGCGCGCAACCAACGGCGCCTCGATCGGGTGCTGCTCGGGGCACTCGTCGCCGTGTTTGCGGGCTTCGCGGTCGCGTACACGCGCATCACGCCGCTCGGCGCATCGCCCGACGAGCTGTCCCACCTTCACTACATCACCGGGATCGCCGACCACGCTCGCCTCCCGCCGGCAGGCGAGCCCGAACGCCAGCAGCCTCCTTTGTACTACCTGCTGGGGGCGATCGTCGCCAAGCTCACCGGGGATGACGCGCGCCTGATCCGGCTGGTGTCGGTGGTTCTCGGGGTGCTCACGATTCTCACCGTCTTCCTGGTGGCGCGGCGCCTCTTTCCGCTGCGGCCGTACCTGGCGATCGGTGCCGCGGCGCTGGTCGCGCTCCTTCCCGAGACGCAATACCTGGCGGGAGCGATCAACGACGACAATCTCGCCTGGCTCGCAGGAGCCCTGCTGGTCCTCGCCGGCGTGGTGGTGATGCAGAGCGCGGTGCTCACGACGCGTCTCGCCCTGGGAGCCGGGTTGGCGGTCGCATTCGCGGTGCTCGCCAAGGAGACGGTGTGGGCGCTCGCGGTGCTGCTCCTCGTGATCGTCGCGGTGCGCTTCGCCCGCCGCCTGCGCGCGGTGCACGTCGCGGCGCTGGTCCTCCCCACTGTCGTCCTCGCCGGGTGGTGGTTCGTGCGCAACGCCGTTGCGTTCGGGAGCCCGCTCCCGCCGCTGCACCCGATCACCGCCCAGCGTCAGGTCTTCGATTCACTCTCGCAGGTGCGCGGCTACCTCGCCGCGACCGCGCTGAGCCTGGTGGGCATGTATGGCAACGGCGCCCACTTCGTGGCGATCTCGATCCTCGGGGCTCGACCGCTGCCGAGCACGGTCGCCCTCGCGGCCATCGCCCTGATCACCATCGCGGCGTGCGTCGCCGTGGTGCGCTCGTGGGGACGGTGGGATCCTGCCCGGCGCGGGGTCGCGATCGTCCTCCTGGCGGTGATCCTGGTGGCGGTGGCGCAGTCGGTCCTGAACTCGGCCACGTTCGATCTCCAGCCGCAGGCGCGCTACCTGCTCGTCGCGGTGGCCGCAGCGGCGCCGATCACCGCCTGGACGATCGCCTGGCGGCGAAACGGCCCACTCTCGATGGCGCGCACCTCGGCGATTGCCGCGCTCGTCGTGGTTGCGCTGCTCCTCGACGTGTCCGGGTTGATGACCGCCGCCCACGCGGCGGCGTCCTGATCACTGAACCTGGTCGCGGAAACTCTCCAGGGTGCGGGCCAGACCATCATCGAGGGTGACACCCGGCCGCCAGCCGAGGCGATCGGCGGCAAGCGAGTTCTCGAGTGCGCTGCGCGCCACCTCGCCAGGCGGGAGCGGTTCGCGCTCAGGCTCCCCGGCGTAGCCGGCGAGAGCGCACAGGCGGCGGACCAGGTCGCCGATCCCGGTCTCCCGCCCTGTGCCGATGTTGATCGCGCCGGTCACGCTCGAGCCGAGCCCGAGCAGGTTGGCTGCGACGATGTCGCCGACGTAGGTGAAGTCGCGCGTCTGGGAGCCGTCTCCCCGGATGATCGGCGCCCTGCCGGCGAGCAGACGGTGGCTGGAGATCGCCACCACGCCTGCCTCTCCGGTGCCGTCCTGTCCCGGTCCGTACACGTTGCCGTAGCGCAGCGCCAGGGCGTCGAGTGACCCGGCGCGGGTGAAATGTCCGAGGTAGTGCTCGATGCTGAGCTTGGCTGTGCCGTACGGCGATCGCGGCTGGGTCGGCTCGTCCTCGGGGGTCGGCAGCCGCCTGGCGGCTCCGTAGAGCGCACCTCCCGAGGAGGCGACGACCACCCTCCGGCACCCGGAGGCCATCGCCGCGGTGAGCACGCTCACCGTCCCGAGCACGTTGATGTGGGCGTCCTCAGCCGGTTCGCGCCAGGATCGGTTCACGCCGCCCTGTGCCGCCAGGTGCAGGATCGCCGTCGGCTTCCAGGTCCGGATCGCCTCGCGAGCCTGCTCCTCGGCGACGTCGGCCACCTCGACACGCGCCGAATCGGGGAGGCGACGGTACGAGGTGTGACGCAGGTCGTCGATGACCAGCACCTCGGCGCCGGCGCCGAGCAGCGCTTCGACGCTGTGCACCCCGATGAACCCGGCACCGCCGGTGACAACCACGCGCGCGCTTTCCGTCGAGACCGCCATCAGTTCCTGCTCACCAGGGCTCGCAGGAAGAGCGCGGTGTTGGCCGGTCGCTCGGCCATGCGGCGCATGAGATACCCGTACCACTGAACGCCGAAGGGCACGTAGACGCGCACCGTCTCACCGGCCGCGACCAGGCGGCGCTGCTCGTCGGGCCGGATTCCGTAGAGCATCTGGTACTCGCGCTTGAATCCGGGGCCCGCGATGTCTCGGACCAGGCGCCCGGTTGCATCGACGAGCTTCGGATCATGGGTCGCGGCCATGGGCAGGGCGCCACCGGCGATGAGCGTGCCGAGACAGCGGACGTATGCCGCGCGAATGTCATCGGGACGCTGCCAGGCGAGCGAAGCAGGTTCCTGATACGCGCCCTTGCAGAGACGGATGCGCGAGCCGGGCACGCCGAGAGCCCGGCAGTCGTCCTCGGTGCGATGGAGTGACGCCTGGAGCACCGCGCCGGTCGCCGGGAAATCCTGGCGCAGCAGCCCGACGATGCGCAGCGTTGAGTCCGTGGTGGTGTGGCCCTCCATGTCGATGGTGACCGACGAACCGGCGGCACGAGCGGCGTCGCAGATCGACCTCGCGTTGTCGAGTGCCATGGACTCGTCGAGCGCCTGCCCCACCGCGGAGAGCTTGACCGACATCTCGGCGCGGGCGGCGAGGCCCCCTTCGGCAAGCCGCCCGGCGAGCGCGCGGTATGCGTCCACCGCCGCAGTCGCGGTGGCCACGTCGAGGGTGTCCTCGCCGAGGTGATCGAGCGACACCTGCAACCCGTCGCCGGTGAGGGTTCGGGTGACCCGGAGCGCGTCATCGATGGTCTCGCCGGCGACAAAGCGTCGAACGACGTCGCGCGTGACCGGAGCCGACGTGATCACCCGCTTGATCTGACGGCGCCGCGATGCCCAGAGAAGGACCTGCCGGAGGACAACCGCGGGGCTCGCGCCGGCGGCGGCGGTTGAGGACGGCTGAGATCCCCACGCTTCGCTGGTCACCGCGCGGATTATGTCCTCGGCTCGTATCGGTCTGGATCAGGCGGTCCAGCGCGGGGGGCGTCGCTCGAGAAATGCCGTCATGCCCTCGTGGGCCTCGTCCGACGCGAAGAGCCGTGCGGACAGATCGACCATCTCGCTTCCGTAGCGCTCGATCGCCTCGCGAACACTGCGGTTGGCGATGCGCTTGGACTCGATGATCCCCTGCGGCGAGGCCTTGAGCAGGTCGGCGGTGAGTGTTGTCAGCGCAGCGTCGATGTCGTCTGCGGCCAGCGTGACCAGGCCGATCCGCTGCGCCTCAGCGGCGTCGAAGGTCGCGCCGGTGAGGTAGTAGCGGGCGGCGGACCGGCCGTCTATGCGAGGGAGCACGCTCACCGAGATGACCGCCGCCGCCAGGCCGAGCCGCGCCTCGGTGATCGCGAAGGTGCTGCGTGGACCAGCGACGACGATGTCGCAGGCGCCGAGCAGCCCGACGCCACCGGCTCGCACGTTACCGTCGATTCTGGCAAGAACGGGAAGGGGGAGATCGACGATCGTGCGAATCAGCGCCAGCAGTGCACTCGCGGTGCCGGTCATCGGACCTGTCGAAGCCTCGGAGAGGTCGGCACCGGCGCAGAAGGTGGTCCCGGTGTGGGTGAGCACGACCGCGCGGGTGCCGGTGGTCGCGGCCGCCGTGTTCATCCTGTCGGTGAGCTCGGAGACAAGCTGCCGCGACAGGGCATTGCGGTTCTGCGGCGAGTCGAGGGTCACGGTGGCGATGCCGCCGTCGACCTCGAGATGGACAAGTTCTGCGTCGATCATAGGAGCTCCTCGGGTATATCGATCAGTCGCGAGCGAAGCCACTCTCCGAGTGCCTTTGCCTGCGGGTCGAAGCGCGTCGATGAGGCGACACCCTCGCCGAGCAGGCCGGCGATGACGAAGTTGAGCGCGCGCAGATTGGCGAACACATGACGTCGAACTGGCAACCCGGCTGTCTCGGGGAGCAGCCGGCGGAGCATGTCGACGGTGAGCGCGTGCGCGAGCCAGCGCCACGATTGCGCATCGCGAGCCCACACGCCGAGGTTGGCGTCGC
Organism: Candidatus Dormiibacterota bacterium; assembly: GCA_003162415.1. GTDB lineage: Bacteria > Chloroflexota > Dormibacteria > Aeolococcales > Aeolococcaceae > Palsa-851. The sequence goes on along the minus strand of PMOL01000011.1, from coordinate 242,556 downwards.
CGCCCTTGTCGCCGCTGCGCGCGCCTGCGACAGTGCCGAGCGGGGCGCGGCGTGTCGGGCCGGCTGCGAGTGGCTGCGGCAGGTCATCCGCGGTGTCTTCCGGACCTTCGCCGGGCGTGTGGGTCTCCGACGACGGTGCTATGGGGATGCGTCTGCCGTCATGGAGCACTGCCACATGATCGACCGCACTCGCCGGGACGAAGCCGGGGTGATAGACGCCGACTGGTGACGCGTCCGCGGGTGGCGCTGTGAGGTGAAAACCCGGATAGCTTCCCAGGCCGATCTCGACCGCGTGCGCGCTGAAGGATCGGCCGGCGATCGCCGGATCGGGGTCTCTCACCCTGCAGTGCAGGAGCGCGCTCGCCGCCTCCTCATCGTCCGAATCCGGATGGTCGGTTCGTGCAAGGGTCCAGTGCACCTGCTGCGGTGGTGCGGCGGCCAGCCCAGCGGTCATCTGATCGCGCACCAGTGCGGCCTTGGCCTCGATGTCGGTGCCGCACAGCACGAAGGTGACAGCGTTGCGATAGCCGGTCAGCGTGTTGCAGGACACCTTGAGCGTGGGCGGTGGCGGCTCCCCGCGAACGCCCGTGACCAGAACGCGGTCCGGTCCGTCGCTCGCCAGCTGAATGCTGTCGAAACGGGTGACCACGTCGGGGCCAAGGTAGCGAGGACCGTCTATCTCGTAGAGCAGTTGCGCGGTCACGGTTTCGATGGTGACCGCGCCGCCGCTGCCGTCGTGTTTGGTGATCACGCTGGATCCGTCGGCGTGGACTTCGGCGATTGGAAACCCGGGGTGGCGCACATCGTGTTCCGTGAAGAAGCTGTAGTTGCCGCCGGTCGCCTGCGCACCACACTCGAGAATGTGGCCGGCGACGGTCGCCCCGGCAAGCGCATCCCAGGCGTTTCGTTGCCACCCGAAGTGCGCCGCCGCGGGCCCGACCACGAGGCTCGCGTCGGTGACGCGCCCGGTCACCACGACATTGGCGCCGGCGCGGATACATTCGGCGATCCCCCAGCCGCCGAGGTATGCGTTGGCGGCGAGCGGGCTGCCGAGTCCGAGCTCCGCGGCCCGGCCGGTCACGTCGTCTCCTTCAACCGAGGCGATGGTGGCCCGAACGCCGAGACGGCGTGCGAGGTCGCGGAGCGCGGTCGCGAGCCCGGCCGGGTTGAGCCCGCCCGCATTGCTCACGATCGTGACGCCACGATCGACGGCAATAGCGAGGCAATCCTCCATCTGGCGGAGGAAGGTTCCCGCGTAGCCGCCATCGGGGTGCGCCGAGCGCTGCCGCGCGAGGATGAGCATGGTCAGCTCGGCGAGGTAGTCGCCGGTGAGGACGTCGAGTTGACCGCCGTCGAGCATCTCCCGAAAAGCGGCGAAACGGTCGCCGTAGAAGCCGGAAGCATTGCCGATGCGCAGAACCGTGTCCACAGGCCTGGCAAGGCTACCCTGCTTGCCCTCCCGGGTGAGCCGGCGGCGCAACGCCGGGTCAGACGTGCGGCTCCACGCGTTTGAGGAACTCGTCGAAGAGCGGGACGGTGAACGCGGTGTCCCCGTGCGCGGGGCTGTAGATGATGCCCTTGGCGATGAGCGCTGAACGGCGCGGCGCGACCGACTCGACACGCGCGCCCAGCGCTGTCGCGATGTCGCCGGACCGGTGCGGCCCCGGCCCGAGCGATGCCATCGCGGCCAGGTACTCACGTTCTCGAGGCGTCAGCCGGTCGAGCCGTACCAGGAAGAAGTTCTGGTCAAGCTGGTCTTGAACTCGAGGCGCCGCACGCTCGACGTCTTCGGCGGTGATCGGGCTCTGCGGCGCCGCATTCCAGACGTGGTATCCCCACTCCTGGAGGAAGTAGGGGTAACCGTGGGATCGCTCGACCATGATGTCGAGCGCAGCGCCGTCGATCCGGGCCCCACTCTCCTCGGCGGGGAGGGCGAGTGCAGTCCGCGCATCCTCGGCGCCGAGCGAACCGATCTCCGGGAAGTCGAACAGCCGCTCCGCGTAGGACTTTGCCTCGCCGACGAGGGCGCGCAGCTGGGGAAGACCGGCACCGGTGAGGATCACCGGCAGGTCGAGCTGGTTGGTGCGGTGGATCGCAACGATCAACGCCGACAGCTCCTGGGCACGTACGTACTGCAGCTCGTCGACGGCGAGCACGATGCCGGTCCCCCGGTCGCGAGCCGCGTCGCCGCAGGCCACCAGCAGGTCGGTCACATCGTCGGCGAGGTTCCCGGAGTCGGCGACTCCTCGCAATGCCTCGACATCGATGGACACGCGCGTCCCGTCGGGGAGCTGGAGGGTGAACGTTTTCAACACCCGCAGCGCCCTGGTCACGGCCATCGACACCACGTTGGTGCTGAGTGGCAGGAGGATGCGCCGGAGCCGCGCGGCGAGCAGCGACGGGAAATGACCATGCTCCGGGGCCTCGATCAGGCCGACCCGAAAGCCCTCCTGTTCGGCGATCTCGGCAAACCGATTGAGGAGGACGGTCTTGCCGGCACCGCGGAGCCCGATCATCAGGATGCTCTTGCCCGGTCTTCCGGCCACCGCCCGGCGGAACGCAACGCCGAACCGGTTGATGAGGTCGTCGCGACCGGTCAGGGCGGGGGGCGGTGTACCCGCGCCCGGGCGATACGGGTTGATCAGCTCATCCATCGATCTTACTGAGTTTACCCCAGTTCAACGATAGCTTACAGATCTTATGTAGCTTATTGGCGTCAGCCCCAAAGGTTTGGTAACTCGTGGCCAAATTGGTCAAAATCGGGCTATTCTCCGTGCGATTGCCGCGATAGTCCAGGATTGAGGAGGCAAGGCTCAGGAGGGAGGCAAGGTTCGGAGATCGGCTACGCGGCCGCCACCGTAGGCGCCCCGTTCCTGTGGCGGACGCCATCGAACCCGAGGATCGCGAGCGCGATCCAGAGCAGTGCGAACCCGCACAGGAGTGCAAACGAGGTGCTCTCCCGGAGGATCAGCACGCCGATGGCGAATTGCATGACGGGAGTGACGTATTGCAGCAGGCCCATGGTTGAGAGTGGGAGCCGGGTCGCGGCCCCGGCAAAGAACAGCAGCGGCAGCGCGGTCACCGGACCCGCCGAGATGAGCAGAAGGAGATGTCCGGCGGTCGCAGCGTGCCCGACGAACGTGGCCTGCCCGGCGACAGCCAGGACCGCGAGCACGACCAATGCCGGCACGCTGGTCACGGCTCCTTCAATGAACAGTCCCTCGGGTGCCGACGCGCGCACACCCTTCTTGAGAAAGCCGTAGGTGCCGAATGTGCACGCGAGGATGAGGGCGATCCAGGGTGGGCGCCCGTAGTCGAAGCCCAGCACCGCAACCGCGACCACTCCAAGCCCCACCGCAGCCCACTGCACGGACCGCAGCCGCTCGTGAAGGATGACGACACCGAGGCCGATGGTCACGAGTGGGTTGATGAAGTAGCCGAGGCTGGTCTCGATGACGTGGCCGTTGTTGACCCCCCAGATGTACACCCCCCAATTGATCGCGATGGCGACGCCCGCGGCGCACAGCCGCCCCACCGTCCCCCGGTCCAGCCGGCGAATCCCGTCCAGTTGATGCCGAACGGCAAGCAGGACGGCGATGACCGCGAAGCAGAAGACGATGCGACAAGCCAGGATCTCGAGCGGATTCGCCGGCTCGAGCAGTGGCCAGAACAGCGGGAAGAGGCCCCACAGCAAGTACGCGGTGACCCCATAGACCAGCCCCCCGGCACGCTGCTCCGGGGTCTCGAGGTTCTTGTTCAGCACCGCAACGCATGGTAGTCAGCCGCGGACTTCCTGGAGTCGGTCGCAGCTAGTAGATGAACGCCTCGACGCCGTTCAACGATCCGATGTGTCGCTGATCGACCACTCCGAGACCGAGCATGTTGGCCTCGTCGACGGTGAAGCTCCTCGGACCCTGCACGGCGACGACATACGCCACGTGTCCGAACTGACTGTAATTGCCACCCGGTCCAAAGACCACCAAACTTCCGACGCGCGGCGTCCGGCCCTCGAGTCGACCGGCCGCCCGTGCCGTCGCCGCCCACTCCCATGCGTTTCCGCTCCAGTACACATTGCGCAAGGACGCGACGTACCACGTGCACTGACCCCATGGATAGTCGTCAAACCGCGGGCCGAACGCGAACGGACGGAGCGCATTGCCGAGGACGTAGGATGCGCCGGCACCGGCCGCCGCAGCCGCTGCTGCAGCAGCCGCTTCCTGCTCGCGACGCACGCCTGCGATCTTCGAGCGCACGCCCTGGAGTTGTGACAGCAGCGTGGCCGCCTTGCCCTTCAGTGTCGACGCCTCCTGGCGATACGCAACCTCCTCGCTCTGCTGCTGCCCCGACAACGACTGAAGGCTTGCCACCAGCGTATTGGCGTGCAATTGGTTCAGGACCTGTTGCTTCTGCAATCGATCGAGCTGGTCGCGCTTTCCCTGGATCTGAGTGACCAATTGCTCGACGCGAGAGCTCACCTGGTTGGCGCTCGTGAGCGCGTCCATCGCATCGACGAAACTCTTGCTGTCCACGAGGATTGCGGTGACGGAACCGTCGTCGGTGAGCTCGTAGACATGCTTGAGAATCTGCGCAAGCTGTGCCTGGTCGGCTGTGTAATCGCTGTGAACGACCTGGAGTTGCACGCTGGTGTTCGCCAGGCTCTTGTTCGCCTGATCGAGCTCCGTCTGTGCCTCTGCCAGTTTCGCCTGCGTGTTCGCAATGGCCTGTGCCGATGAGAGCGCGTTGCTCAGTGCCGCAGAGCTCGCGCCGCTCAGCGAGTCGATGGCGCGGTTGAGCGCACTTGCCTGCGCAGAAAGCGCCTGGATCTGCTGGGTGAACTGATCAGCGAGGACCTTGTCCTGGCTCAGCGGGGAGCCGGCCACCAGCAGTGCGATCGTGCCGGCCAGGGCGACGAGGGACACGCGGCGAGCGAGCAACAAGTGCCTCCGTGAGATCGACGTGAACTGGGATGAATGGAGGCCGACCGTAACAGGCATCCTCTGAACGGTCAACCCCATTCGACACGTTTGTCGATTGCACGTGACCCAATCGTGCGCCCGCCACTCCATACGTTCCATTCGCGTCGTGACAGCGCGCTAGACTGGATGCTGGTATGGACTTCTTTGGTGGCCACCTTCCCGAGTTGATCATCGTTCTGGTGGTGATCCTGATCATCTGGGGACCGGGCAAACTTCCCGATGTCGGCGCAGCGGTGGGACGAGGCATCCGCGAGTTCCGGAAAGCTTCGGCCGAAACCCGCGACGCGATGCGGGCAGCGACCGCGGAGGAACCGGTGACCCCGACATCGCCGGCACAACCGGCACCGGCTGCCGAGGCTGAACCGGCTCCCGCCCCGTCTTCAGGGGGACCGTCAGGCTCTAGCGCTGGCTGACGGGGCACCGGCGGCCCGGAACGCCTCCTCTCGGGTCCGGTAGTCGTCGATGCGCAGGATCCGACCGTCCCGGACCGTGAACACCATGAAGATCTCACCGTTGAGAAACGGTATTTCCCGAAAGCGAGGCCCGGCGATGCCGACGACTACGCCGTCGCCGGCTGCATGCAGCTCGAGGCGCTCGATACCGGAATCGCCGTTGCCGAGCGAGGAGCGCATCCGATCCAGCACCGCGTCGCGCCCGTCGCAGACCAGCTCGGGCATGACCCCCTGATGGATGACCTCGGGGTCGAGACCGAGGGCGATGGCATCGAGGTCGTGCCGACGCCGGGCATGAAAGTGGTCGAAGACGATCTCCATGGATGCATCGCTCATCGCCATCTCCTTGTTTGCGGCGCGTGCTCGGTTGTCGATTAGTATCGAGCACAGCCATGGCGATGCAACCGAATAGAAAGGACCGACCGGTCACCATGGTCTGCGGATGAACGACGACCGCTGGGCGTTTCCCCCGCAGCCACCGGCATGGCCGCCTGCCCCTTCAACAACGCCGCCGAAACGGACCTCTCGGACGCTCGCGGCCATTGCCGTGTTTCTCGCCACAGGCATCGTTGCCGCAGGCATCGGCGTCGGCGGTGTGCTCCTCCTGCGCCACGTTCAAGCGCAGCCGACCTCCAACCCGCCGTCCGCAGCCGCCGGGACGAGTTCTGGAGCCGCCCAGGCGCGAGCGACCTACCAGCAGGCGGTGACCGCGACCGGGGCCTCAGCGGGATTTCACTACGTCGCGGTTTCGACCGGTGGTGATGCGCAGACGATCGCCGGTGACGCCGGCCAGGCGAACGGCCGCCAGGCAATCACCTTCGTCTCGAACTTCGGCACCGAGCAATTCACGCTCCTCCTCGTCGGCGGCACCGTGTACGTTCAGGGCAACACGCCGCCGGCGGTCGAGGATCAGCTCGGGGTGACCCCGGCCACCGCAGCCGCCGTTGTCGGGAAGTGGGTCTCGGTCAAAAGCGGCGATGGCCCGTACCACGGTCTCTGGCTGGGCATCACGACCAGCAGCCAGGGGAGCGAGCTCACTCTGACGCCCGAATCCCTGTCGACGGTCACCGCGGGAGGGGTATCGGCGACGAGGATCTCCGGCATCATCCCGGCGACGACCAACCTGCCGGCCGGGTCAGGCTCGCTGACCGTCGCTTCCAGCTCGGACCTGCCGATCAGCTACGCCTCGACGATCTCCGCCGGTGGCACCACCCTCGCATTCACCACCACGTTCAGCGGCTGGGGCACGGCCCCGTCGGTGAGCGCGCCGACCGGCGCTGTCGCCTGGTCGACATTGACGACAGCGGTCCCCGCAGGCGGCGGGTACGGCGGTGGCGGGTTGCCGGCATCCGCGCCCACCCCAACGCCGGGAGCGATCTAACCCGGACTCAGTGGGTGTATCGCTCGGCGAGCAGGTCTTCCAGGACGGCACGACCGATCTCGGACGCCTCGTGGTCCTTGATCTCGTGAGGATCGAGGTCCGGGAAGAAATGCGCGACCTGCGCCGGATCCTCGTCGGTCACCCAGCGGACGAATGCGTGGCCGAATTCAGCTGCCTTTTCGTCGGTCAACTCGTCGATCTTTGCCATCTGCGCTCTCCTCGCTAGAAGCCGGCGGCGACGCGATTGGCCGGTCGCAGAATTATCCCGCGTTGACACTGGTCACGATCGAGGCATGGCCGCCCGGGGCAGGAGGGGAGAGACGCCCCAGCGGCGGCCATACCCGCCAGATCGTGGAGCTCACATGCGGCTCCGTCGTTCCCGGAGGCAGGTACGACGCAGTGTGAGTGGGGTTGGGAACGCACTCCGCCGTCTCCGAGAAGCTCAAGCTTGAAGGAGAGTACCCACCGGTGTCGGTCCGCAACCGCACAGACATTCTGGACCCGGAGCGCCTTCACACAGCGACGGCAATACCTAACGCCGCCTTGACTCTCCAGTAACTGGAGGCTCCAAGCTGGGGTCATGGAACTCTCGATCGGCGAGCTGGCCCGACTCACGGGGCTGCCCGTCAAGACCATTCGCTACTACTCGGACATCGGGCTCGTTCCCGAAGCCCGCCGTACCGACTCCGGCTACCGGCGATACGACGGTGCCGGGCTGGCACGCCTGGAACTGGTACGGACGCTCAGGGACCTGGGTATCGACCTGGCCGCCATACGGCGGGTCGCCGACCGGCACGTGACACTCGAGAAGGTGGCGGGAGCCCACGCCGACGCCATCGACCTGCATATCCGCCAGCTCACATTGCGTCGAGCAGTCCTCCGTGCCCTCGCCCGGAACGGCTCTCGACCCGAGGAGGTACGCCGAATGACCGCGTTTGCCCGCGCCTCGGCTGATGAGGCCGACCGCATCATGGAGGACTTCCTGGCCGCGGTCTTCGCTGATCGCGAGGACGATCCGTTCGCCGAGCGCATGCGCGCCGGGATGCCGATGCTCCCGTCCGAGCCCTCCGATGCCCAGGTCGATGCCTGGATCGAGCTTGCCGGGCTGGTGAGTGACCCGAGCTTCCGCGAGTGGGTTCGGTCGATGGTGGCCGAGGGGGCGCGCCTGCGTGCGACGCCGGCGGGTGAGCTTGACGAGGCCGCGCAGGAGGCGGGCCGGATGGTGACCGAGCAGGCCGGACGGGCCGCGGAGCGCGGGGTCACCGCGGACTCAGCCGAGGGTGCTGCGATCGTCAGTGAACTGGTGAGCCGGTTCACCGCGGCCTCGGGACGGAAGGATGAGGCCGCGTACCGTGCTGAGCTCGCCGACCAGCTCGCGACCTTCAGCGACTGCCGCGTCGAGCGCTACTGGCAGCTGATCGGGCGCATCAACGGCTGGCCGGAGCAGCCGAGCCACGTACCGGCGTACGAGTGGTTCATCGCGGGACTGCGGGCGTAGCGGTCTGGACCGCATGCGACAGTCACCGGGGCGCAGAGTGGTCGGATGGGATCGAAGAAGTGGACCACCGCTGACATCCCGGACATGCAAGGCAGAAGCGTGGTCGTGACCGGGGCCTCGAGCGGTCTCGGTGTGCCGACCACCAATGAGCTCGCGAAGGCCGGCGCCCGCGTCGTGCTCGCGGTGCGCAACATCGCCAAAGGCGAGGAGGTCGCGCGCCGCGCCGGCGGCCGGACGGAGGTCCGGCAACTGGAGCTGACCGACCTCGCGTCGATTCGCGCATTCGCCGCCGCATGGACCGGTCCGCTCGACGTGCTCATCAACAACGCGGGCATCATGATGGTGCCGTACGGAAAAACTGTCGACGGCTTCGAGCTGCAGATCGGCACCAACCACCTCGGTCACTTCGCGCTCACCAACCTGCTCTTGCCGCACATCACCGATCGGGTGGTGACCCTCTCCTCGGGGCTCCACCGAGGGGGTCACGTCGACGTCGACGATCTCAACTGGGAGCGCCGGAAGTACGACCAAAGTCGTGCGTATGCCGACTCGAAGCAGGCCAACCTGCTCTTCACGTTGGAGTTGCAGCGACAGCTCGAGGCAGCCGCCAGCAACGTTCGCGCGGTCTCCGCGCACCCGGGGGTCGCGAGTACCAATCTTGGTTCGCATCTCAGCGGTTTCCGGGGCACGATGGCGCAGATCGGCATTCGCGTCATTGCGCAGGATCCGGAGCACGGCGCGCTCCCCACGCTCTACGCGGCCACGCAGGACATACCGGGAAACACGTACATCGGACCCGACGGTCTCGGCCAGATGCGCGGTGCTCCGGTGGTGACGGCGCCCTCGAAGTCGGCGCAGGATCCCGACCTGGCGAAGCGGCTCTGGGCGCGCAGTGCCGAGCTCACCGGCTTCGGCTCGCCGACGCTCATTCGAGCCTGATTTGAGGAGACGACCGTGAGCAGAGCAGCGCACCTCGTAGGGAGTCTCCCTGGCGATAGCGCCGACGATGCGATGCGCCTCGCTGTCTCGAACCCCGGGGCGGCGCTGCAGTCGCTTCCGGACGGCGAGACCGGCGAGAGGCACAACTGGATCATCCACATCATCGAGGGAATGCGCAGCCATCCCGACCTGGAGCTGAAGAAGGATGGCGATTGGTCGGACTACGACGACATCCCGGTGTTTCGAGTGCGTCGAGGGCACACGCTGCGCTCGGACTCGCTCGACTTCGGGCACGTCGCAAACTTCGAGGACAGCTGGCCGGCCTTCACGCGGCTGCGTGAAGAACAACGCGACCCGGCGCTGGCGTTCCAGGTTGGTATCCCTGGCGATTTCGACATGGCCCTCTTCACGCTCGGTCCAACCGGCCCATTCCGCAACCGCGCGGCCTTCCGCCAGGCGACGCTGCGCGAGATCCGCGAGATCTATCGTCGCGGCGGGAACGACGTCGTGTTTCAGATCGAGATCCCTGCCGAGCTCGCATTCGTGGCACGCATGCCCGCGCCGTTGCGCCCGGCGATGGCGAAATTCCTCGCTCGTGGCATCGCGCGCCTGGTGAGCCTGTCGCCGAGCGGAGCGCGCTTCGGCATCCACCTGTGCCTCGGTGACATGAACCACCGAGCCCTGGCCACCATGCCCGACACCACTCCGGTTGTGCTCCTCGCCAACGCGATTATCAAGGCGTGGCCGGCGGGCAGGCCGCTGGAATTCGTCCACGCTCCGTTCGCCGCGGCAGAGATCGAGCCGCGGACTGACCCGGAGTGGTACGCGCCGCTGACCAGGCTCAAGCTCCCCGCATCCACCCGGTTTGCGGCGGGATTCGTTCATGAGGACCAGGACCTCGAGGTGCAGCGACAGCTGCGCAGCCTGATCGAGGGCAATGTCGGTCGTGAGGTTGCCGTTTCGACGTCGTGCGGGCTCGGGCGCCGCACCCGCCCGGCTGCGGTGGCCGCCCTCGCGCGCACGGCGGCCCTCACCGTCGACTGACGCCTGGCGCGATCTCGCGGGGTGTGCAAATGCACACCCCGAGCAGTGTTGGCGGGCGAGTCATGTTGCCCGGTTGTGTTTCGCAATCCGGGTCGTCCGGGTGCGATCAGCCTGTCGCGATATGCAGGAGCTGATTCCCCAGGCTGGCCACCAACCACAACCCCGAGTCACCGGGGATGAGCAGAATCGGGTCGCCGCTCGCGGCCGAGGCAGGGAGCAGTGAGCGGGACGGTGCGGCGCGTCCCGTCACCGGATCGAGCGACGTCAGGAACGACTGACTGACCGAGTCATCGGAGTAGGCGATCCAGATGCGCCCGGTCAGCGATGCGACGGCTACCGGATATGGTCCTTCCCACAAATTCGTGACCGCGCCATCGACGCTGGCCACGCGTGCTACCGACACATCGCCGTCACCCGCGGCGCCGATGAGAAAGAGGGAGTTCGCGTCGCACGCCATCGACGCCTCGTAGTCATTGGGGATCGTCGCGACCCTGCGGACGGCCCCGCCGTTCGGCGGAAGCGCGTAAATCGCCACGTTTGAACTTGCCGTGAGCACCGTGGTCAGCGCCACGAAGGCCACGTTGGAGCACACGGCGACTGCAACGTCTGGCGACAGGGATGAGAGCGGGACGTTCAAGGTTCCCGGAAGCGTGGCGACCGCCTGTGCGCGACCCGATGCCAGGAGGCTGATCGCCGATTGCTGTCCCGGGTTTGCAGCGATGACCAGCGCGGATGTTGGATTGGCGACCAGACCTCGCGGGTCGAGCACCGGGTACACGTGCACGAGGGCGCCGGTTGCGATGTCGAACTGCTCGACCGTGTTCGGCTCGGCTACGGTCCCAGCGCCTTCGGCGCGATTTGCCACCCACACGAAATCACCGTCTGCCGCAACGGCCACCGGATCTCCGCCGACGGCCCAGCTTGCGGTGGCGCGTGCGGTCGACCCATCGACACGCAGCAGGGTGCCCCTGCCGCCATGTGTGACCGCGTGTGTCGCGACCCACACGACACCCGGGCCGACCGACATGGCGGTCGCCTCGCGCGGCGCGAGATTCAGCCGTGCTGTGACGTCGAGCGGCACGGTGGTTTGCGGGGTTGGGGTGGGCACGGCGGGGACCCTGGGCCTCGGCAAGGCGTTGGGTGAGGTCGGCCCAACTGGTCGAACCACGGCAAGGATCAGGCCGACGATGACGATTGTTGAGGCGCCGCCTGCCAGCAGGGCGACTGACCGGGATCTCGAGTTCAATCTGACCCAGAGCCCCATCGCACCCCCGATGCTATCGCCGGCCGGTGCAGCGCCGCCGCCTCATCTTGATCGTTGCCCATCCCATTGTGCCTCACTAATTGTTGATGGTTGGCAAATAGGTTGTGATGGGTATGTTCTGGGTCCATGGTCAACGCTGTGAACCCACAGGACATCGAGTTCGGGTTGGACACGTTCGTCTACGCGAGCGTCGACGGCTCTGGTCGAGCTGTCGACGGTGACGTCGTCATCCGGAACACGATCGAGGAGGCAGTTCTGGCCGATACCGTCGGCATCGACTCCTTCAACATCGCCGAGCACTACCGCCCGGAGATGATGGACTCCGCTGGGCATGTGATGCTGGCAGCGATCGCCGGCCGCACCGAACGTATCCGGCTCGGTACTGCGGTGACCGTATTGAGCACGCAGGACCCGGTGAGGGTGTACACCAATTTCGCCACCCTCGACGCGGTGTCGAATGGTCGCGCGCAGCTCATCGTCGGGCGAGGGTCGCTGACCGAGTCCTTTCCGTTGTTCGGATTCGATCTCGCCGATTACGAGGAGCTCTTCGAGGAAAAACTCGACCTGCTCACCCGCTTGCTGCGAGACCAGCCGGTGACCTGGTCCGGCACCTTTCGGCCGCCGCTCACCAACCAGTACCTCAGTCCACCGCTTCCAGAGGGGCATGTGCCCACATGGGTTGGTGTCGGTGGCAGTCCGCAGTCAGTGATTCGTGCCGCTCGCTACGGTCTGCCACTGATGCTGGCCGTGATCGGCGGACCTGCGCGGCGATTCGCCCCACTCGTCGACCTCTACAAGCGGGCGCTCGTTGCGTACGGGCACGCGCCACTGCCGATCGGGATGCATTCACACGGATTCGTGGCCAGGACGGACGAAGAAGCTGTCGCGATTCAGTGGCCGTACTGGGCTGAAGTGTTTGAGGGCGCAGCCGCCGAACGAGGATGGGCGCGCCCGACGATGGAGCGATTCCAGGCCGAGATCGCAGATGGATCGCTGTACCTCGGATCGCCGGAAACGGTGGCGAACAAGATTGCCGCGGTGATTCGGCAGCTCGGGCTCAGCAGATTCGACTGGGCGTATGCGACTGGCCGAGTGCCTCACGAGCAGCGAATGGCGACGATCGAACTCTATGGGCGCGAGGTGATTCCACGCGTCAGAGCGCTGCTCGCGGAGCCATCCCCCGAGCCTGCATTCTCGAGTGCCCCGGCGACGGCGAATCTCGGAGCCGCAAGTGTCCAGCAGTAGTCCAACTGACCGCCGTCTCGGCATTGTCGGCGCTGGGAAGATGGGCACCACAGTGGCCCGCGCTGCAATGAGCGCCGGGTACGACGTCGCCGTCTCGGGTTCGGGGCCGCCGGAGCGCATCGCGCTGATCGTTGACGTGCTCGCTCCCGGCGCTCGCGCGGTCACTACCGACGAGGTCGTCGGCTCTGCAGGCATCATCGTTCTGGCCGTGCCCATGCACCGCTTCCGGGAACTTCCACGAGATATCTTCGCTGGCAACATCCTCGTTGATGCGATGAACTACTGGGAGGACATCGACGGGGTGGACAAGGAGCTCGCCACGGCGCCGCTGGGAACGAGTGTCGTCGTGCAGCAGCGGTTTTCGTCAGCTCGGGTGGTGAAGAGTCTCAATCACCTCGGGTACTACGACTTCGAGGAGAGCAGGCGCCCGGCTGGTCTGGCGGGCCGCATCGCGATCGCCGCCGCTGGCGACGACCGTGCCGCGGTCGCGGCCGTTCTGCAGCTCATCGACCGGCTCGGATTCGACGCCGTCGATGCAGGGCGACTCGAGGCCGGGCTGGCGCTTCAACCCGACGGTCCGGTGTTCGGCGTCCGTCACGCAGCCGGCGAACTGTCCGAGCTGCTCTGGGCGGAGGCCTCGTCGGCATAGCCGACAAGACAAGCTCTCGAACGGTCGGGGTCGGACGCGCGTCCGCCAAACACCGCGCACTCCCGCATCGCGTGCAGACTCCGCTTTGTGCAGATCGGCGTTGTCTACCCGCAGACAGAGCTCGGTGGTGACCCGGCCGCGGTTCGCCGGATTGGGAGGGCGGTCGAGGAACTCGGCTACAGCCACCTTCTCGCCTACGACCACGTGCTCGGTGCTGTCCACGCTGACCGCACACCTCAGCTCACCGGCCCCTACACGGAGCACGACCCGTTTCATGACCCATTTGTGATGTTCGCGTTTCTCGCCGGCATCACCGAGCGCATCGGTTTCACCACCGGGGTCCTGATCCTTCCACAGCGCCAGACCGCGCTGGTTGCGCGGCAGGCCGCCGATGTCGATCTCCTCTCCGGCGGCCGGCTTCGACTCGGTGTCGGCATCGGTTGGAACCCCGTCGAGTACGAAGCGCTCGGGCAGGACTTTCGTACCCGCGGCGCCAGGCAGGAGGAGCAGATCAACCTGCTTCGTCGCCTGTTCACAGAGCCCGTCGTCGACTTCTCCGGCCGGTTCGACCGCGTTGACCGGGCTGCTCTTGTGCCCAAGCCGGCGCGGCGCATTCCAATCTGGCTCGGTGGATCAAGCGACGCGGCGTTCGATCGCGCCGCCCGTCTCGCGGACGGCTTCATCTTCATCGGTGGCGATATCGCTCGCAGCGTCGATGCGTGGCAACGGCTGCGCGATCGAGTGCGTGGTGTGGGCAGGCCTGTGGAAGATTTCGGCGGGGAATATGTGGTGCGTCCGCGCAGTGGCATCGACCACCTCAAAGCCGAGATCGAAGTCTGGCGCGAGGCGGGTGGTTCCGATGCCTCGGTGGTCACGATGGGCATGGGGCTGGACTCGCTCGATGCGCATCTCGACTTCCTGGCGGAGATCGCGCGCGGCCTGGGCTTGGCGTGAGTGAGCGCACAGGAGTGCCAACAATTCGTTTTGACGCCACGCTGTACACGCTCGACAAGCGCACTATTTTGCGCTTGCCTGAGAAAGCAAGCGGGAAACTGCCGTCGCGCGGACAGGTAGCAGTACAAGGAACGATCAATGGGCATGGGTTCCACACGGTGTTGGAACCAGACGGCTCTTTTGGCCACTGGATGCGGATTGATGGAAAGCTACAAAACGCCGCTGCCTTAAGCGCTGGTGACACCGCGACGCTTGAAATCGAGCCACTCAAAGATTGGCCGGAGCCGAACGTGCCTCAGGATCTCCAGACAGCTCTGGCAGCTGCCCCTCAGAAGATCCAAGACCTGTGGAGAGCTATTACGCCGATGGCGCGCTGGGAATGGGTGCGCTGGGTCAATGCAACGCAAAACTCTGACACGCGCAAACGACGGGTCGAAGTAACCATCTCGAAAATGAAAAGCGGCAAGCGACGGCCTTGCTGTTTCAACCTTGCCTCGTGCACTGACCCGAACCTCTCAAAAAGCGGGAGGCTTATTGAGCCAGCCTGATTTGTCGCAGGTGTCTCATCGGGCCTTGAAGACCCACGGTCGCTCGTTAGCTGCGCAAAGGCTGCCCCCGGCGTCGAGCGCCAAGCGGAACCAGGAAATCGAATAGGAGAGAGCGGGAGACGAGACTCGAACTCGCGACATCCAGCTTGGAAGGCTAGCGCCTGCTCCAGGGCGGCACCGATCATGGACGATGCCCATATGGGCACGTCCTGAACTACAGTTCGTGAACTGTAGCTCTCAACCATGCGGCGATCATACGCTTTGGTTTGTGCTGTTCGTGCGCCGTTACGTGGCTGTCGCTGCTGCTGCTGCTGTTCTAGCCTCACGCCTGCGCTGTTCACGCTCACGCGCTGCCGTCGCAATCTTCGCTCGCCATTCTGGATCGGTGTGCGACTTCGGCACCTTCGGTGGAGCAACCCTGATCGGCTTCGGTGCCGGTACTGGCTTCGGCACGTACACTCGAATGCGCTTAGGCTTCGGTAGCGGTGGCACAACGACACGTGACGGAACTGGCGCAACGTCTTCATATTCGCCACGCTCGTACGCAGCCTGAACGCAGCGTACACAATGCCCACCGGTAACGAATGCGATCATGCCGCTGCACTTCCCGCATGGCATTGCCGTCTCGTACATCAGTTGTCCATTGGCACGCGCAGCGATCTTACGCCGGGTGTCTTCGCCGAAAGAATCTTGTCGTGCTACGGGTTCCTTTTTTGGGTGGCACCGTTGGCACTGCTGCCACTTGCCGACATGCTCACCGACATATGGGGCAGCGAACAGAATGCCGCCGCACTCGTCACATATACCGGTGGCTAGTCCTGCAGGATCACGCTGTACGTCGACATCACTGTCCAGTGGATGTCGACTAGTCGACACGGTATCGTGTCGACGTACCGGTGCAGCATCACGACGTTCACGCACGAGTGCGCGCACTGCGTCATCGGCAATAGCAGCGTACGAACTCATGACACTAAGCCACACTCGTCAACTGCCCGTTGGTGAAGCCTAACGTGCGTACCGATCTGAATGCGCCGGTATACTCACGGATCACTGTCGGCGTGGTGTTGCCATCACGTCCGCTATTGGTGTAGTCGATCGCTGTCCAGCGTGCGCCGTAATCTTCGTACGTGTTTCTAAGCACTCCGTTCACGCCATAGTAGACTGCGAACTGCACATTGATGTTGGCACCCTGCGATGTCCAGCCGGTAAGTCCATCAGCACTTGTGAACGCATTCGTGTACGCAGTGTTAGTACCCACTTCGCAGTAGTTCGCAGTGTCTGCAGTGCCATCGATGACAATCCAGAAGTTGAACGTGCCTGCTGCACCGAACTGTAGACTGCCACCAGTCGGGGGTTCGCCTGGTATATCTACGGAAGCATTGAGGACGTTGACTGGAATGCTGATGACTTGCGTACCCGGTGTCATGAACTCTCTAGG
Source organism: Candidatus Dormiibacterota bacterium (assembly GCA_003162415.1). Lineage (GTDB taxonomy): Bacteria > Chloroflexota > Dormibacteria > Aeolococcales > Aeolococcaceae > Palsa-851. The sequence goes on along the minus strand of PMOL01000011.1, from coordinate 226,168 downwards.
AACCGTGATACTCCACGCTGCGTAGTTCGCTGGCACTCCACCGTTGTCAGGGCGCAGTTCAACAGTGATGTCTGCGCCGGTACCTGCTGATGCCAAATACAACTCAATGCGACTGATCCCCAGTGGCGCACTGTTCGACAACTTAGCCTGCACGGCAACCCACTGCGGCGCAGAACCAGTGTTGCTACCGATGTGCCCTAACGTCGTGCCAGTCTCTGCGATGTACTCCTGGCCCTGGTAGATGAGCATGGCAGAATGTGTGCCAAGGAACTGTCCAACGTCACTTGCTTGAACGTGTGAGTTTGCTACCGGCGCATGATACGGCGGAGTTGCTGGCATCTACATGCTCCCTGAATGAAACGGACGGCACGTTATCATCACTTCCGTACCGTCCGCTAACTACTTCGGTGTTACTACGCGCTCCAACGGCATCAGGGGAACGAGTACGGGTGCGGCAGCACGAACAGACAACACTGGCTGACGGATCGCTGCCGCCTGCGCCTGCAGTGCGCTCGTGTCGAAGTTGGCGCGTGTGGATTCGCTGATCGCTGCTTCAACGGCGCGTAGTGCATTGCCGTCGAGCGTAACTGCTGCGACGGGCTGATCGGTAGTGCCGCTGAAGTGTACATTCGCTGCACCGCCTGCAGTGGCACCGCTGAGACGTTCGCCGAACTGGTTCGGGTGCAGGTTACCGGGTGTTCCGTACTGCTTCGGAGTGAATCGTGCGGCGACTTCTTCCGGAGTACTGCTGTACCTGCTGAAGATGTTCTTCGGCTGTACTGGGTTGGGATTCGACTGGATGTCGAACGGCTGATTGCCACTGCGGTTAGTGTCCCCTGCGTTGGTGCGTGCGCTCACGCTCTCGCTGCTGAAGCCGGGATCAGTCCACGTCTTTGTGCTGTCATCCTTGCCACTGGATTCATCCACATCGTCTCCGCCCATGTTGTCATCATCGCCGTCATCTCCTGCCTCTGCTGCAGTGCCGCCTGCATCTGGCGACTGATCCGGCACAGATTCTGCTAGCGGGTTACTTGCGTGCCCTTCACTGTCAACGTACGGTGCATCCGTCGTTGCCTGCTGTCCATCGTCATGGACAGTGCCCTTGGCAATGTCCTGCAGAACATCACGCTTTGCGTGCTGTTCAGCATCGTTCTTATTAGGCATGTCGCTTGTTCCTTTTGATTGCTGCCTTAGCGGCTGCGCTGACTGTTCTGTTGATCGTGGTGTGCTTTGCGAACAACTGCGGGAATCTTGCTGCGTTGACATCTTCGTTACTGCCATTACGTGCGCTATTGATACGCGCGTTCTCCTTACGGATGCGTGCATTGTAGTTGCCGTTGCCATCTGCAATAAGCATGCGTCGTGCATATGCTGCATCTCCGCCCTCATCCCTTGCCATCAGGCGCAATGTACGAAGCATCTCCGGTGTGTATTTGGACACTAGCGTGCCACTCGCATCGGTAGCGGTGTGTTGACGAACTTTGCAGGATGTTCCCTCACGTATGCGCCAAGTCGGCGAAGTTCATCGTTGGCATCCACCTTCACGACACACAGTGCATGCGCCTTGCTTGGTGACGTGCTCGCTGTACGCAGGATTGGCAACTGTGAGCGTTCATCGTCAGACAAGTCGGAAACCCACACATCAGCGTACGCATGCTGCAGTGTCTGCACGTTGGTGGTGGCTGCTTGCCATGCTGCATGCATCGCTACTCCGGCAGATGCATGCTGTGATGCTTCGTCGGCGTTGCCTACCTTGAGCGCATCCTGCATTGCCTTCCTGGCGTTGTCGACACGGTGCTGCAAGTCGTATGCCACTGATGATGCCTGATCGAGCAACTTGCCGATGCGCTCACGTTCGGCGCACTGCGCTGTGTCGTCATCAATGCGCTGCTGCAAGATGTCTGCGTTCTTGGCGCACAGTTCCATTGCAAGCGCACATTCCTCTGCGTAACGAGCGGCAATCTTGTCCAACTTGGCAGTAAGCATGCTGGCGTCGGCGTTCTTCTTTAGTTGCTCGACATCAATGCGCTTACGTGTACGGCGGAGCCTCATGACTATGCCAGTTCTAGCGCGTCTAGTGCGGCGCGTAGTTCATCAATAGTTGTCTTAGACTTCTGAGCACGTCCGATTAGCCAATCCTGTTCGGCCATTATAGGTTCGACATCTTCAAGACGTGATGCGAACCCATGACGTGGATTCTGGAAGTCTTCTATACAACTCTGACACGTGACATCCACGCTCTGTCCAACGGTTCTAGACTGGTTGCCGAATGCCGGAGCCTTGATCCGATTCGCAGGCTTGGTGAACGAGTACGAATGTCCATCACGCATGGAGCAGGATGACGTATCTGACGGCGCGTAGAACTTCATGGCTTACCTTCCTACTGCGTTGCGGCGCATGTTAGCGATCTTCTGATGACGCCACGATGCGATCTGATCGGGTACGTACTCGTCGTTGAACTGCTTCCTTGTTAGGCGCACTGGCGTACGTGTTGGGCGAACCACCTTGTCACTCGTGCCGTTCAAGCGATCGGCTTCGTACTCTGCGGCGATCTGCTGTTCTAGTGTCAACGCCTTAGCAACTACTGCCATCCACTCTGACTTGGTGGCACGATCGACGTTGAGTACTGCTCCGACTGGCTCGAACCAGGGTGACGCGCTGTACAGATGTGCCATTACCGTGCTCCCTGGTTGTCGGTTGCGACGTTCCCGGCAACCTTGGTAACAACGACGATATGTCCATCGCTGCTGATCTCATCAACGGCATTGCGCCAACGCCACGCCGTCATCGTCGGTAGTCCGGCTGCTACACCAAGGGCACGAGCCGTCATTTCCGGATGTGACTTCAAAATGAACAACTGTTCCGGTGTGGGCATGGCTTCCTCCTGACTAGTGAAACGCTAGCGACTGGTATCGTACAAGTACCATCGTATCACATGGGCCTGCTTCGTGCTAGCACAATGTGACAATGTGGTAACAACCACCCCTAGAAAGCCATATGGGCGTAAGATGTTTGGCTTTGGCTGATTGGTGGTACACTAGTTGTACGGCTTCATGAGTGGCTACAGCAATGGCGTGCCGAACTTGAACCTTCGGCCCGTCGAATAGGGATCAACCGCCGTGAATCAGCCGATCACCGTCAAGTCCGACGAAGATGCGAACACGCTTGCCCGCACCTCAAGTATCGCACCTAACAGTGTGAGGGAACATTCGGCTACCTGCCACCACGCCGTATGCACCGGCCAGTCGTACTGCTGCTGGGACGGGCACCACGCAGCGCGCAAGGCCACCAGCGATAGGGCCATCCTTGCGGCAGCCGACAGCAGCGACGTACACGTCATCACAGTCGATCAGATGGCATTCCTGCCACTGGCCGGACTGACGGCACGTCAACTCGACTACCTAAGCCTGCTGCGTGCTTCCATCGTTGACGGTACGTACACATCGCCTGCGTTCACGCAGATGGCCCACACCGGCTGGACGGATGAACTCACCGGCATGTACCCGATGCAGGCACGCCGCACTGCGCTGGAACTGGCAGAGATGGGGCTGATCCGGATTGACAGCATGGGCAAGGCAGGCACGTCTGTGGCTACTGGCGCTGCGCCCTTCACATGCACCCCAGTTGTACCAGCGGCACTGTTCCCTGCCGTTGCTACGGCTGAGCAGCAGTTCGCTGCCACGCTGGCAGCATCGCAAGTCACTTCGCCGTTGCCTTGTTACAAGGCATTGGCTGCCACCAGTGCGGTGATTGGTACTGAATGCGTGCCGAATGGCTCCACGCCGTCACCGATCATCGCCATTGCGCCTCTACACCGGGTAGTTGTTGATCGAAGGGCTTCTCTGCCATCAGAAATCCCAACACCGCCCAACTGGGTTCTGCCACCTGTAGCTGAACACGATCACAACACGCCCAACGTAGTTGGCGATCTCAGCCAAGGAACGCCGTCGCTCGAACGTCTGTTCGATGCGCTGCCACTCTACGCCGCTGCGCTGCAGGCAAGTGCCGCCGCCAGTTCGGGAGCGAGTTCCATCGTTGCACCGGCGATCGCATCCTCTGATCGCCTCTGGATCGAGCCTCACGACGACGCCGTTGCTGCACTGCGCTACCAGCGACTAGGAATGAAGCCGCCACGTGCTCGTACTACCGTCGTGCAACTGCAGGCGTTCGATTCACTGGTTGTGGACTTGCTCAGGCAGATCGATACGCTGCGCGTGGCGCTGCGTGAAGCTGTACACCCGGTGGCGCTGCAGAAGTTTTCACCGGAAGCCAAGGCATTTGCAGTTCGCAAGCTCGACATGCTCGTTGCAGACATCGCCAACGTGACGAAGGTGCTTAGTAGCTGACGCACCTACACCGACTGCACCAACTGTTGATCGTGGCTACGCGCCTGAATGGGACTTGCCAGCGATCACACGCAAGGATACGGCTGGCAACTGGAACGTCGATAGAGTTCGTGGTGAAGCCAGCGAACGCTATGCTGAGGTAGTGCGAAACATGATCCTAGATGGCTTCGGCGGCACTTGGGAAATCAAGTCTGAAAGGGCTTCGGGCCGGTGCTTCATTGAGTTCGCTAACAAGCATGGCGAACCTAGTGGCATCAGTCTAAGCACCAGTGAGAAGTGGGTGGAGCACATCGGCGGCACTGTCGATGACAACGGAGTGGCTAGCGGCGGGTTCCTTGCCATCTTCGACACTGAGAAGGTGCGACAGTACGTGGTGCAGCAGGTAGAGGCGCACTCAGACAAAATCCGATCGTTCCCCAACTATGGCCTGTTGATTGAGTACAGCGAGTTCACGCATCTCTGCTAGCAAACCGCATCGTTTCGACGGCAAGCTGAGACGTTTCAGGACAACATGGGCACTTGTGCGAAACACCACAGTGTTTCCGCCATCGGTGGGGCGGCACTCGTCACCACGTGGCGAGTGACGAAAAAACCCTTAGCCAGCCAAGGAATCTCCTGGCAGTGGTGCTCGTATACTATGGAATCGACACGCTTACATTGACAACGTAGTCTGAAACGCTCACGCTCAGCTTGTAGGTGTCGGCGTTACAGCCCGTAAGGTACAGCCAACTCTGTTCCAGCGTACAGTAGGCTGCCGAAGCATTCCGCTTCGGGAACTGCGTTCCCTTAGTACCCTCCTGACTAGCCTGCTCCATGCGTAAGGGCTGTTTTCCATGGCTGTCGCCTAGCAACGCCGTTGTGCCGCAGGAGTGTACATCGCTCCCAGCCTCATTCACGAATGCGTAGCCAAGTGGTGGTGATCGTGTCACGCTGCTGCATCAAGGCATCTGTGCGAGAAGCACCAAGCAGGCACTATTGGGTACCACTGGTGGTAGTCGTTTCTTCCGTGGCAACGGCCACTACTTGGCGATCTCCTGGACAGTGCAAACCTATTGAGAGTGTACTGATCGCCATCCGTCCGGCACCCTCCACATTCGAGCGATGCAAGATGGCTGGCGAAACACAGGAAACGCTGCTGTAGCGAGTGGTAGCACTCTCCTAGAACGCAAATTTTTTTGTAGCGGGTGACCCCCTCTGCTGCTGGATCGCTGGGGCGGCATCGTTCACGATGCCGAAGGGCCACACCCTAGGTATCACCACTGGCAAAAACAACGCCGCTAAGGGCCACTAGAAGGGCATAGCGTCGATGCCTTGACGAGTGACGGACACGCCTGAATGGGAAGCTGGCGGCATGGATGTAACATCTTCGGGCGGACACTAAGGCCATGCCCCCCGGTACCTACATTCGCACCCCTGAAATGAGAGCAAGGACAGCACTGGCACGCACCGGCACGACGCTCAGTGACGCCACCAAGGCGAAGCTGTCGGCGGCACTCATGGGCCACCCAGTCTCCGACGAGACACGCCGCAAGTTATCGGAGACGAACATGGGTAACACGAGCGCCCTTGGTAACACGAGCGGACTTCACCACGGCCACTGTAGAGAACGCATTTCACGCACCTACCGTTCGTGGAGTGGTATGCGCCAACGCTGCATGAATCCTAGTGCAACCAGCTTCGAACGCTACGGCGGCCGTGGCATCACTGTATGCGACCGTTGGCAGTCGTTCGAACTGTTCTACGCCGACATGGGTGACAGGCCGGACGGCATGACACTCGATCGCATCGACAACGATGGCCCGTACAGTCCTGACAATTGCCGGTGGGCGACGCTATCGCAACAGCAGCGGAACAGCCGAAGGTATCAGCCGAACAGCTTGCGATAGGACGCAATTGCTCGCTCAGATCGCATGCTAGCTCCGTAGCGTTGGAGCATGTTCGTAGACGTCCACCCTAGCAGGGTGCATACGTCGAGTTCGCTGACACCGGCTGCCAGTAGTGCATGAGTTGCGCCGTGACGAAGAAGATGTGGGTACAGTCGGGTTGTCACCCCTGCCTCACGTGCCCTGCGCTGAACCATCTGCAGGCAACCATTGCCAGTGAGGATGCCACGATGCCCTAGCCATAGTGCCGACGATCCTGCACGACGATGAGCCGATCGCACCCTTAAGTACCGATCGATGGCGGAGCAGACTGCAGGCGTCAGTGGGACTGTGCGCTGTCCTGACTTGCCGTCAACCGTTGCGAACCCCTGCACCACGTCCACATCGCCGACATGCAGGCCGACAGCCTCACCTCTCCTGCAGCCGGTGCTTGCCAACAGTAGGATCAGCGCTGTGTCACGACGCTCCTCGAAGCCTCTACCCTTGGCTGCCGCTAGCAGCCGCCCCAGTGTGTCGGCGTTCACGACTGCAGGCGGTACTAGGGGCACGTTCGGTGCTCTCATACGCCGCATCGGCGACTGCTCCAACTCCTCTTCCTCTACGAGCCACGTGAGGAAGCTGTGCAGAATCCTGTAGTTGTTCGCTGCCGTTGCCGGTGCCTTCGTTGCCAGCAGATGGGCGATCCACTGTTCGACTTCGGCACGTTGCCAGCTAGCAGGCTCGTCCGGCCATCCCTGAGCCGTCCGGTAAGCTCCCCACAGGCGGTAGGTGTAGTCCTTGCCTGCGATGGTGGCAGGCGAACGTCTCCGGGCGACAAGGTTGCGTCTGTAGCTCGTCCACAGGGCATCGAAGGTAGCCTCAGTTTGTGCTGTAGCCACCACCCTAGGCGCTCCCGAAGGTGCAGAAGGGTGCGAACCTGAGTTCGTGGAGCGGGAGACGGGATTCGAACCCGCCACATCCAGCTTGGAAGGCTAGCGCTCTACCAACTGAGCTACTCCCGCGTCCCGTCCATGGTACCCGCCACTCGCACCAACGACGTGCCGGCGGTAGGCTGACGCCGAAATCGGGTACTCGGGAGGATGCAGGTGAACCAGCGAGCAGAAGCCGCGGCACCCTCGTCAACGTGGCTGCACACGCAGCTCCGTGGTGGGATCCTCGCCGAACGCGGCCAGGGATTGATCGTGACCCTGCTGCTCATCCCGGCCATCCTCGCCACCAATCTCATCTACGAATCGCTCAATCACGGCCCGAACCGCATCTTTCTGGAGACGCCGCTGGACCGCGCCCTTCCGGTGGTGCCGATCTTTGCCATCCCCTATGTCTCGCTGATTCCGTACATCGGCGTCAGCCTCATCGTGTTTCTGTTCTGCCGGGTTCGCGTCTACCGGTCGGCGGCGCTGACGATGATCATCGTCTGGTTCATCAGCTATGCCTTCTATTTCTTCCTGCAGTCGTACATCGCGCGGCCGGCGATCACGGGCATGGACCCCTTCTCAGGAATCATCCGCACCATCTACGCGTCCGACCGGCCCTACAACGATTTCCCGAGCCTGCACACGTCCCTCTCGACGATCATCGCCATCCACTGGTGGCGATTCGACCGACGGATCGGCATTCCGGCGGCAATCTGGACGGCGCTGATCGTCGCCTCGACGGTCCTCGTGAAACAGCACTACGTCGCCGACCTGGCTGGCGGCCTCGCCCTCGCCGCCGTGACTTCCGTATTCGTGATGCGCGCTACGCGGGCAGCCTGATGCGCGGAATTATCGCCTGAGGTACGATGCAGTCGATCAATCAGCACGACCACTGGAGGGCAACAGACATGGCACTTGCGATTGCGCCTGCAGCGCCCACCACCGACGTCGTGCCCGGCGGCTCCGCCGCCTGATCGTCCGTTGAACCCGCGCCAGATCCTGGTGCGGGACTGCAATCGGGGCTCCGGGCTCTCACTGCAGCATGGAGTTCCCACTTGTCGCACGATCCTCGCCGTCTCACCGCGCTAGGGTGGAACGGGTTTCTCGAATCGGCGTTCGCTGACGCCACCTCCGACGGGCGCCGGGGCCTGGTCGTCCGCGTCGACGGGCGCGTGGTCACCGTGCTGACCGATGCCGGTCCGGAGCGCGTCCCGCTCGCAACCACGCTGTCCGGCGTCCCTGACGACGGAAGCGTCACCACCGGTGACTGGCTCGTCATCGACGCAGGCCTCGCCGTGCATCTGCTCCCGCGACGGAGCGTTCTCATGCGTCGCGCAGCCGGCGTTGCGACTGCGGGTCAGGCCGTTGCGGCCAACATCGACCTCGTCTTCATCACTGTCGCGCTCGGTGTTCCGCTGCGACTCCGTCGCATCGAGCGCTCTCTGGCCATGGCCTGGTCGAGCGGGGCCGCCCCGGTCGTCTTGCTCACCAAGTCCGACCTCAGTGCTGACGTTAATGAGGATCTCCGTGCGGCCCGATCGGTCGCCGCTGGAACCGAGGTCATCGCCGTCAATGCGTCGGGAGCGGGTCTCGTGCGCCTGCGCGAAATACTGCTCGAGGGCCTGGTCGCCGTGCTCGTCGGACCGAGTGGAACCGGCAAGTCGACGCTCGTGAACCGCTTGTCAGGCAACGAAGCTCTGGCGACCGGCGAAGTGCGTCCCGACGGCAAGGGCCGGCACACCACCACGCATCGCGAGCTGATCGAGCTTCCCGGTGGCGGGTTGATCATCGATACGCCGGGCACCCGCGAGCTTGGCCTCTGGGACGCAGCAGCGGGTATCGACGAAGTGTTCGGCGACCTCACCGAGGTCGCTGCCCACTGCCGCTTCCGCAATTGCAAGCACGAACAGGAACCCGGCTGCGCGGTGCGCGCCGCGGCGGCCGGCGATCCCAGCGTCCTGGCCCGACTCGAATCCAAGCGCAAGCTCGAACGCGAGCAGGAACGCCTGGACAACGCGCGCGACCTGAGGGCACAGGCTGAACAGCGTCGCGAGCTGCGCCGGCGTGCGCGCGCGATGCGCCAGCGGTCACCGTGATCGCGCCGCGCGCAGGGTCCGACGCGACGAGCAGCGTGCCGGTGATTCAGTAGACGGGCGTTGGCCTCACGACCACGCCCGCTCCGTTACCGACGCGTGGCGGCGACTCCCGCTTAGACGGACTTGGCTGCGCCGTTTGGCTGAGCCGGCATCGGCTCGCTACCGGAGTGGCCCGGAAAGCCATGCGGTGTAAGGCTCAGAGTCCCAAGCACCTGGACGTCATCCGCGTTGAACGTGGTCAGAGACCCCTGCGTCCCCTGCGCGACGATGTAGACGCCGGACTTGACGGAGCTCAATGCAGCCGACGCGCCCTTGAGGCCGTGATATGCAGTCGAGCTCGACACGATCACGGACTCGAGTTGTCCGTCGCCGGTGACCAGCGTGACGGTATCGCCGCTCACGGACTGCACACGCCCGCTGATGCTCGGCACCTCGATCGTGATCTCGGTCGCGGCAACCGGTGAGGTCGCCGTCGGCGACGTTCCGGTTCGCTTGCCACGGACGGCGACAACATCGCCGGCCTTCACCGCGCTGAACTTCACCGACTGCTCCTCGCGGCTGTACGTGGTCGAGGAGCTGGTGGTGACCTTTACGTTCCCGGCAAGCGTTCGAAGTGTCAGCGTCGAGCCACTGATCTGGGTGACGGTGCCGGTCTCACCGCCGCAGAACCCTCCCCCGAAGGAGGGGACGCCGAATCCGGCCCCCGCGAAGAGCCCGTTACACCCTGCGCCGAAGCCACCGCCTGGGCCGAAAGAGGGCCGGTGGGTCGATGGTGACGGGCTCGGCTTGCTGGTCGCGGCAGTCGCATTCGCTGCGGTTGGCGACGCCGCTCGAGTCACGATCAACCCCGCAGTCGCGCCCAGCACCGCGATGGCGAGTCCGATCCCGACCACGCGCAACCGGGTGCTTCGCCTGGCCGGTGGCTCAACGGGCGGAGGCGGAGGCGGCGGCTCCGGAAAATCGGGACTCATCAGTACCCCCCAGCGTACCTCGCGGACCTGTCGAAAAGGTTACTAACGCGTCAGAACGGTCAAATGTTCACGACGGTCCGCCGAAGCGTTGCTCCATCTCCGCAACCCATCCGGCCAGCGTGCTCCGGTCGCCGATTCTTGGGAACAGCGGCTCGCCGATCTCCAGGCTGCGGCCGGGGCCGAGCCGCCGCAATTCCTCGCTTGCCGGACCAGGCCATGAGCGCTCTTCGTCGGTGAGGCCGAGCGAGGCGGCAAGCCGGTCGCAGCCGAAGGGGACGAAGGGCGCCGACACGATGGCCTCGATCCGGGCGACGTTGATGGCGGTACGCAGGATGCAGGCCACCCGAGCGGTATCGGTTTCGTGCCAGGGCGCGCACCGGTCGAGATACTGATTCCCCAGCGTCCAGAGGCTCCGCAACGCAAACGCGGCCGGCCGGAAGCGCATCGCATCCATCTCGGTTGCAAACGTCGCAAGGGCGGCGTCGAGCGACGCGGCGAGCTCCGCTTCCTCAGGGCCAGGGTCGCCGCCCTCGGGGACGGTCATGCCGAAAAGCTTCTCGGTGAGCTTGAGCGTGCGCTGCACGAAGTTGCCGAAGATCCCGGCCAGGTCCTTGTTGACGGTCAACGCGAAGCTCTCCCACGTGAACTCGGTGTCGTCCGACTCCGGAGCGGAGGCGAGCAGTGCATAGCGCCAGTAGTCGGCCGGGAGCAACTCGATCGCCGCGTCCATGAAGACACCGCGATGCTGGCTCGTCGAAAACTTCCCGCCGTAGTACGTGAGGTAGTTGAATCCCTTGACGTAGTCGACGAGCTTCCACGGCTCACCGGATCCCATGATCGTGATCGGGAAGTTGATGGTGTGAAAGGGGATGTTGTCCTTGCCGAGGAACTGCGTGTAGCGCACGTCGGTGGCGTTGAACCACCACGAACGCCAGTCCCGCGCGCCGGGTTCGAGGTCGGCCCACTCCTTGGTTGCGCCGATGTACTCGATGGGCGCATCGAACCAGACGTAGAAAACCTTGCCTTCGAATCCGGGCCATCCCACCGGGATGCCCCACTTGAGGTCGCGCGTGATGCTCCGATCCTCGAGTCCGACATTGAGCCAGTTCTTCGCAATCGAGGTCACCAGGATCGGCCAGTCGGTGTGCGAGTCGATCCACTCGCGGACGCGGTCCGCCATCAGCGATTGGCGGATGAAGAGATGACGCGTGGCGCGCACTTCGAGCCGGGTGCTTCCGGAGATCGCCGACCGCGGGTTGATCAGGTCCGACGGTTCGAGCAGCCGGGCGCAGTTCTCGCACTGATCACCGTTGGCGCGCTCGTAGCCGCAGTGCGGGCAGGTCCCGATGATGTAGCGATCCGGGAGGAAGCGCTCGTCATCGAGCGAGTAGACCTGGTCGGTGACCCGCTCATCGACCATGCCGTTGGCGCGGAGCTGTTCGGCGAAATGCCTGGTGAGCTCGGCGTTCTGCGCCGACGAGCTACGTCCGAAATGGTCGAAGGACAACCCGAAGCGCCGCGAGAGGTCGGCCTGGATCTCGTGCTGCTCCGTGCAGTAGTCGGCGACGCTCAGGCCGGCGGCCGCGGCGGCCAGCTCGGCCGGGGTGCCGTGCTCATCGGTCGCGCAGATGAAGAGAACCTCGTGTCCACGAAGGCGCATGTGGCGCGCGTACACGTCCGCGGGGAGCATGGAACCCACGAGATTGCCGAGGTGCTTGACGCCGTTGATGTATGGCAAGGCGCTCGTGATGAGATGTCGACCCATCGGCGCATCCTACAAGGGGTAGGAGCGGCGCTCCCCCTCTCGGAGCGTCGCCGGGTCAGAGCGTAGGGGTATTTGAGGCGTTCAGGCCCTTCATCAGATCGATCTTTGCGGCCCGTTGCAGCGTCACCACCGCCGGAACAGGCGCATTCGACGTCGTTGCCGGTCCGTTTCCCGATGGGCTGACCCGGTGACCGGCTGGTACCCTGCGGCTATGCGAGCATCGGGCTCCCGGTGAAGGGGCTCATCCTCAGTGGCGGCAAGGGGACGCGGCTGCGGCCGATCACCCACACCGGCGCGAAGCAACTCATCCCCGTCGCGAACCGGCCGATTCTGTTCTACGCAATCGATGCGCTGACGCAGGCCGGCATCCACGACATCGGGATCATCGTCGGTGACACCGCCGACGAAGTGCGTGCTGCGGTCGGCGACGGCTCGAAGTTCGACGCCAACGTCACCTTCATCCCTCAGGAGGCGCCGCTCGGGCTCGCACATGCCGTGGGCATCGCTCGCGACTTCCTCGCCGGAGACAGCTTCGTGATGTACCTCGGCGACAACCTGATCGCCCAGGGGATCGGGACGCTCGTCGACGAGTTCACGCGTTCCGAGGCGGACACCATGATCTTGCTGGCCCGCGTCCCGGAGCCGCAGCGCTTCGGTGTCGCCGAGCTCGAGGACGGCCGGGTGATCTCGCTCGTCGAGAAGCCGTCGGTCCCGAGATCCGACCTCGCACTGGTCGGCGTCTACCTCTTCTCACCACTGATCTTCGAAGCCATCGACGCCATCGAACCGAGTGCGCGTGGCGAGTTGGAGATCACCGACGCCATCCAGCGGATGATCGACACCGGCAAGCGCGTGATGCCGCACATCATCGAGGGATGGTGGAAGGACACTGGCCGTCTCGATGACATCCTCGAGGCGAACCGCATGATCCTCGACACCCTCGAGGCACGCTGCGACGGCACCATCAATGAAGATGTGCGCCTCCACGGCAAGGTTGTGGTGGAGGAGGGTGCGACGCTGCGCAATTGCGTGGTCCGAGGTCCGGCGATCATCGGCAGCGGGACCGTCGTCGACAACGCCTACATCGGGCCGTTCACATCGATCTACTTCGACTGCGTGGTGCGCAACGCGGAGATCGAGAACAGCATCGTCCTCGAGGGCACCCGCATCCACGACGTCGTGGGAAAGATCGACGGGTCGTTGATCGGCAAGGAGTGCGAGGTCTGCAAATCGCCGGCGCGGCCGACGGCCCTGCGTCTGATGCTCGGCGACCACTCGCGAGTCGAGCTCTGAGATACCTGGTGCTCGGCACTCCCGGGCAGCTTGGCGGGGATCTCCTCGATGAGGGCACCCGGCAGGGCCTCGAGATGGTGGGCCGGACGCAGTGGGAGTGCGACATCACCGACGGCGCCGCCGTGGAGCGCGCCATCGCCGAGGTGCGGCCTGATGCGGTCATCAACGGCGCTGCCTGGACGCAGGTTGACGCCGCCGAAGAGCACGAGGCGGAGGCCGAGGCCGTCAACGCGACCGGCGCCGGCCTGGTGGCGGCAGCGTGTGCGTCTGCGCGCATTCGGTGCTGCCATGTCAGCACTGACTACGTGTTCGACGGCACCGCGACTGCGCCGATTCCCGAGGATGCGGTTGCGTCGCCGCGATCAGCCTACGGGCGCACCAAATGGCACGGGGAAGTCGCCGTTAGGGAACACTGCGCGGATCACCTGATCGTGCGCACCAGCTGGCTCTACGGCCGCCAGGGTCCCAATTTCGTGCTCACGATGCTCCGCCTCGCCGCCGAACGTCCGGAGATCCGCGTTGTGGCGGACCAGCACGGAGCCCCGACCTGGACGGGACACCTCGCACCCGCAATGCTTCGGCTCCTCGAAATCGGACCTCCTGGGACCTACCACCTGACCAACAGGGGCGTCACCACCTGGTACGACTTCGCGGTCGCGATCATCGGCGCGCGCGCGCTTCAGGCCGAGGTTGTCCCAATCCCAACATCCGAATTCCCGCTTCCGGCCGCGCGCCCGGCGTACTCGGTGCTCGACAACCGCGCATGGCGCGAGCTCGGCGAGCCGCCGCTGCCCGAATGGCAGGAGGGATTGCGCTCCTACCTCGCCAGTCTCGAGGCCGCCGGACCGACCTGACTCAGTCCTCGGGGTTGGACTGCGTGCGCTTGTCCGCGCTCACGTAGAGGAGCCCGCCGAACAGTCCGAGATTCTTGAGGAAGTGCACCAGCTGTGGTCGCCTCTCCTCAGACTTTTCGGCCTTCCAGAAGGGGTGACCGACGATCGTGTTGGGGATCAGGGTGAGCGCGAGGATCCGCGCCGATGTCTTCGGCAGGATCCCGAGCGCGAACGTCGAGCCCGCGCCGAGCATGGCCGCGCCCTGAATGCGGGCGATCATCGGGTTCTCCGGGATCATCGGCAGCGCACCGGACGCCAATTTCGCGTAGCGCTCGGCGCTCTGGATCATGCCGTAGCCGGAGTACATAAAGATTCCGGCGAGAAGAAAGCGAGCGGCGGTTCGGGTAAGCGTTCGCATGGGTCAAGACTCTAGGCCAGATGTACCCGGTCACCGGATCCCCCCCGGTGTGGTCAGAATGGCCATCCGTCCACCCACCGTCCAGGAGGTTGCCCATGGCTGAGAGCGTCTACCGCGTCACCGAGCTGGTCGGGACCAGCGCCGAGTCCTGGGAGAAGGCGGCGCAGCTCGCAATCGAGACGGCGTCCTCGTCGTTGCGCGATCTTCGTATTGCCGAGGTCGTCAAGCTCGACATGACCGTCGAGAACGGCAAGGTCGCGCGCTTTCGCATCCGTCTCAACGTTTCCTTCAAGTACGAGAACGAGTAGCGGCGCTCACTGCCTTTTTGGGGCATAGTTCGCGCGATGTCCTCCGATCTCCAGCCGGCGGTCGTCGGCTCGTCATTCATGGCTCGGGGTCACCGCCTCGCGTACACGGAATTCGGCGACGGCAAGCGATGGGTGCTTCTGATGCCCGGACTGCTGATTCCCGCGCTGATGCAGGAACATCTCGCCACCGCGCTGGCCGCCGGCGGCGCGCACGTGCTCACCCTCGACCCGCTGGGACACGGCCGTTCCGACCGCCCCGACGCCATGTCGGAATATTCGATCGAGTCGTTCGCTGCCGACGCGATCGCCCTGCTGGACCATCTCGACATCGACGAAGCGGTGGTCGGAGGGACGTCGCTCGGCGCCAACGTCACGCTCGAGATCGCACGCAAGGCGCCACAGCGAGTGCGCGGCATGATCATCGAGATGCCGGTGCTCGAGAACGCCATGGTCGCATCGGTGATCGCGTTCGGTCCTCTCCTCGTGGGGCTGCACGTCGGCGGGCGCCTGATGCGCCCGGTTGCCGGCGGCCTGCGCAGGATCCCGCGCTGGGTCCTGCCCTTCTGGGGGAACGTGGCGCTCGACGTGGTGCGTCAGGATCCGGTCCCCAGTGCCGCAGTGCTCAAGGGCCTGTTCTTCAGCCATATCGCTCCGTACAGCGCGCAGCGACGCAACATGAGCATGCCGGCGCTCGTGATCGGCCATCACATCGACCCGGTGCACCCCTTCTCCGACGCCGGGGTGCTGACCAGCGAGCTTCCCCATGCGCGCCTGGTCGAGGCGTCGAACATCCTCGAGCTGCGCCTCCGGCCGGAGCGGCTCACCGCGGAGATCGCGGCTTTCGTCATGGAATGCTGGTCGCCGAGGGCAGTCGCGAAGCCTCGCCGGCAGCGCCGACGCACCGCCTGACGATAGGCTGTGGCCGAGATGTCCCCGTCCGCTGCCTCACGCCCCCGTGTCCTGAGTGGCATCCAGCCGGACTTCGGCCTGCACCTCGGGAACTACCTCGGCGCCTTGCGGAACTGGGCCCGCGACCAGGATCGCTACGAGAACTACTTCTGCATCGTCGACCTGCACGCGTTGACGCGTCACCCCGATCCAGAGCGGCTGCGCGCGTTGACACTGGAGTTGGCGGCGATGTACATCGCGTGCGGTCTCGACCCCGCCCGGTGCGAGATCTTCGTGCAGTCCCACGTCACCGCTCACTCGCAACTGTGCTGGATCCTCGAGACGCTCACACCGATGGGCTGGCTCGAGCGGATGACTCAGTTCAAGGCGCGAAGCGAGGCGCAAGGCGCTGAGCGCGTCAACACCGGCGTCTTCACATACCCGGTGCTCATGGCCGCGGACATCCTTCTCTACGACGCCGACTTCGTCCCGGTCGGAGAGGATCAAAGGCAGCACATCGAGCTGAGCCGGGATCTCGCCCAGCGCCTCAACTCGCAGCGTGGTGACATCGTCCGGGTTCCTGCTCCACTGATCAGCGCCGTCGGCGCCCGCGTGATGGGTCTCGACACCCCGGAGGAGAAGATGAGCAAGAGTGTCGCGGTGGACCGTCCCGGCCATGCGGTGCTGCTGCTTGATCCTCCCGACGTCATACGCCGCAAGATCGCGCGTGCGACCACCGACACCGAGCCCGCGGTACACAAGCCGGTCGGTGCAGGGGTCGCGAACCTGCTCGAGATCTACGCCGCGCTTCGTGAGGTCAGTACCGACGGCGCGCTCGCGGAGTTCGAGGGGCGGCGGTACAGCGAGCTCAAGGGCGCTGTCGCTGATGCCGTCGTCGACGCGATGGTCCCCATCCAGGCGCGCTACGCGGAGCTTCGCGCCGACGACGACGGTCTGCGCCGCGTGCTTGCCCAGTCCGCCGCGCGAGTGCGCCTGGTTGCAGACGCGACCCTGCTGAGGGTGCAGGAGGCCGTCGGCCTGCGCTGACCCCTACGCGAGGGCCGCGTCGATCTCCTCGAGCATCGCGTGGACCTCGGGCTTGGCGAAATGGATCCGCGCGGGCTCGAGAAAGTCGATGAGGCGCTCGGCCAGCCCTGCCTTGGCATCCATGGGGTGGAGCGAGCCGTCGACATAGGCGGCGACCACCTCGTCGTCGGTGTCGAACACCACCCGCCCGCCGTTGGCCTCCGATCGATCGACCACGAACGGCCCACCGGCGATCCTGAAGACGAGCTTGTCGATCCAGTCGAGGATCGGGTTGAAGGTCACCTCGCCAGGTGGGCAGAACGCCTTGCGGATCTTGCCCATGATCTCGTCAGGACTGTCATGAACGAAGACGGCCGAGCCCGGATCGCTCTTGCTCATCTTCATCGCCGAGAACACGTCGCGCGCGGACTCCGGTGGCACCGGCCAGACTGGGGGACGGCGCAGGCCGAGCAGGAGCGGATGGTGCAGTGCGACCGGCTTCATGGATGCGCCGTCGATCCCGCGAACCGCATGGATGCGCATCTGCATGGCGACGTCGCGAGCGATCACGTGCGCTTTGCGCTGGTCCATGCCGGCGTGGGCGATATGCACCCCGAGCGTGAAGATGTCCGCTGCCTGCATCGCCGGGTAGATGAGCTTGGCGAAGTCGATGCTCTCGCGCTCCTGCCGGCCGAGGATGCTGATGCTTCGCTGCATCCGCGCCAGGGTCGTGTTCTTGCTCACCTCGATGACCGTCGCCCAGTACTCGGTGTCGTCCCGGTACAGGTTCGACGCCAGCACGAACTCCACTGACCCGGGGTCGGCGTCGACACACAGGAGGGAGGCGCGGAATGCCTCGGTGAAGTACCCGGTCGCAATCCGGCGGATCAGCTCGCGATCGCCACCCAGCTTGTCGTTGATCCAGGTGTGCCAGTCGGCGAGGAGGACGGAGCAGTGCACGCCCGCGGCGGTCAGGTCGCGGACCTTGGCCATGCTCATGATCCCGGTGCCGAGGTGCGCCTTGCCGGAAATCTCGAATCCGATGTAATGGCGCAGCTCGAGACCGGCGTCCATCAGGGGCGGCAGTTCGTCCGCGCCGATTACCTCGGCGGTGTTGCGCTCGACAAGCGCCATGCGTTCAGCGGTGGTCACGTCCGCTGAGTGTGCCAGACGGGTGTCAGGCGGTGAGGTCAGTCGTCGTGCGTGTCGTCGTATGCGACGCGGTGTGGCGCGACCTTGTCGAGCAGATCCGCTTCCCAGTCCAGCAGGGCGTCGTGCAGGCGGGCGGTGTTGCGGGCCTGCCACAGCGCCGGAGGAGCGGGGACGGGAAGGACGACCTCGAGCTCTGCGAGTTGCCGCCACATATCCGGTGGTACCTGGCGGTCACGCTGCAGGTTGTGGTGCTCGACGCTGTCCAGGACGCGTTCGAGCCGCTGAATATGCTCGATACGAAGCCTGCGGCGGGCTTTTTCGTCTTCGGCGCGGGCTTTCGCCGCGTCCATGTCAGTGATTGCGCTCTGGAAGCTCATTGTCGTCTGTCGTCTCTCGTGATGCCTTCGCTGATCAGGTTATCCACCCTGTCATAGATGTAAACGGCGCAGGGTTACGTTCGGATTACGGCCTCAGCAAGGTTATGGTTCCGGATTCGACATCTCGTCGATCTTGTCGCCCTCGATGTGACGACGGCGCAGCGCTCCTTGCAGGATCGTGACCGCTCCCGGGCCGACGACTTCCCAGCTCCCGTCGCGCAGGACCGCGGCGGTGCGCTCGTCGATACCGATCACCTGCGCCTCCTGGACGAGCCCCTCCTGAGCCCACGGGATCCAGGCGTCACCGAGCACGTCGAAGTGGGGGAGGATGGCGCAACCTGGGACCAGGCCCAGGGCGTCCACCGAGCGCTCATCGATCTCACCCGGCCAGCTGGTCTGGACCAGGCACCACTCGCAGAGCGCCATTGCGCCCGCGGATGAGCCGGCAAGTGCCGCGCCGGCCCGCCAGGCGGCGGCGATCGCCTTCCATACCGGGCTTGCCCGCAGGACCTCGACAACCCACCCGGGATCGCCGCCCGCGATGTAGACAAGGCCGGCACCGGCGGCAGCGGCCACGACCTCCGGCGAGCACGCATCCTCCTTGGTCCGGATGCGCAGCTCGTGCACGTCGAGCCCCAATCCGGCGAACCAGTGACGAGCCGCCTCAACAGCTCCCGACGCAAAGTCCTGTGCCGCGGTCGCGACCACGTAAGCCGGTCGCCCGCCACACGCGTCTCGAAGAATCTCGTCCTGGTGTTCGTTGCCCGGATGGAATTCGTCGCCGCCGACGAGTGCGAGTGGTCCGTACATCCACGCCAGTCTCCGCTCTTTCGGGAAAAGAAGCGCGCGCACTGCTTCCCCCTACACTCTCAACGCGCTCATGATGGATCCGGAAAAATACGCGTCCGCGACAGTGATGTCACGACGCGACCCTGCACCAGACCTCTGGATCATCCGGCTCCGTACCGAGATCGAGCTTCCGTACCGTCCTGGCCAGTACGTGACTCTCGGGCTCCAGTCGAACGGCCGGGTGATCGAACGCCCCTATTCGATCTGCTCGTCGCCGCTCGAAAATGAAATCGAGCTGTTCATCGAGCGCGTGCCGGAGGGTGAGCTCTCCGATCCGCTGTTCGCGCTCGGGGTCGGTGGCGAGGTGATTGTTCGCCGGCGTACCAAAGGCCTCTTCCTTCGCGATGCTCCACTCGTCGCCGAGCCGCACCTCTTCGTTGCCACGGTCACCGGGGTCGCGCCCTTCGTGAGCCTGCTGCGGACACTCGCGATACGAGCCAGGTCAGGGGAGTGGACGCCGGTCCCGGTGATCACGCTCCAGGGAGCGGCACGCTCAGTCGAGCTCGGCTATGCCGATGAGCTCGTGGACCTGGCGCAGGAGTTCGATTGGCTCACCTATGTCCCCACGGTCAGCCGCCCCTGGGAGGATCCCGACTGGCGCGGCGAGTTGGGACGCGTTGAGGACGTCATGCGCAAATACGCCGACGCCGCGGGCATGCGCCCCGGGTACGGCGGGATCTTCCTGTGCGGTCATCCCGGGATGATCAGCGGCGCCCGTGCGATCGCGCGCCGCGCCGGTTTCGACAACAAGGCGATCCGCGAAGAGCAGTACTGGCCGGATTGATGATCGCATCGATCGACTGGGTGACCCTGCATCAGAAGTTCGGATTCGTGCTGGTGGTTGCGGCGGTGATAGGGGCGCTCGTGGGCCTCGTCTCGCTGGTGACACCGCTCGTCGGCTTCGCTCTCAAGATCTACCTGCGCCTGCTGCTGGTCGCGGTCGCACTGCAGGTGGTCCTCGGCGGATCGCTCTACCTCATGGGATATCGGCCGGCTCACGAGCTCCACTATCTCTACGGTGCCGGCATGGCGGTGACCCTCGGGGTGACGTTCGCCGTCAGCCGCCGCACTCCCTGGCCGCTCTCGAAGCTTCCGCTGGTCATCGGCGCGATCGTCGCCGTCGTCTTTGCGGTCCTCTCACTCACTTCCGGCTGATCGATGCGGCCAGGGCGGCACTGGGCTTCGGAGGACGGTCGAGCACCAGCACGCTGAAGCGTGATCGCATGCGGAGCAGGCCGGCCAGAACCGGCGCCCCGAGGACGATCACCGCAAGGGCATTGCCCAACGCTCGGAAGCTGTCGTACACCAGCGACGTGGTCACGTAGAACCGGCCGAACCGCGCGAGCGCGGCGCCGGGCGAGAGGCCCGGTTGCCATCCGAACCCCGGGGTCCCTCGGTAGAAGGTGGTCCAGTCCCACACGTCGAGCAGGGCGCCGTAGGCGAAGCCCGTCACCACACCGATAGCGGCGAGGACCGCGACGTCACGCCAGGTGACCGGGCCGGAGCGTCGCAGGCCCGCAAGACCCGCGACCAGTCCGACAAATCCGCATCCCACCATCTCGTAGGGGAGCCAGGGGCCAATGCCGCCGGTGGCGACCGCGGATGCGAGCAGAGCCACCGAGCCGGCGAGGAACCCGTACGACGGTCCGTACACGTATCCCGCAGCGAGGATCAGAAAGAAAACCGGGCTGAATCCGCCGAGCCCGGTGACCAGGACGAGGCGCAGTGCGGCATCGATGGCGGCGATCGCCGCCAGGAGCGCGAACCGACGCGCGTCGAGGCGTCGGGTGGCGGCCTCGACGAAGATCAGCACGGCGACGACACCCAGGCTCAGGGCCACCGACGTGGCCGCCGGTGGCGTGTCCGACGCCACGAAGGGCCAGAGAAACAGGGCCAGCCCGGCAACGGAGATCGCCCCGACCCTCATGCGACCGCCACCGGGGCAAGCTCTCTCGCGCTGCCGGCGCCGACGGCGATCGCGCGATCGGCGAGTGCAGCCACCAGGTTCTTGTCGTGTGTGGCAATAACGATCGAGCCACCTGCATCGCGCATGCGAGCGACCGCTCGGCAGAGTGCGTTCCGAGCGGCGTCGTCCATGCCACGCGTCGGCTCATCGAGGAGCGCGATCCGCGGAGCACCGGCAAGGACGGCTGCTATCGCAGCGCGCTGGCGTTCGCCGGTGCTGAGGTCGCGCGGATCGCGTGCGGTGAGGTGGGTGAGGCCCAGCGCGTCGATGAGCAACGTCGCATCGTTGCTCGGTGCGTCGCCGCGCACCGTCCAGGCGACCTCGGCCGCGACGGTCGCGCGGTGCAGAAGGGCCATCGGGTTTTGCGGGAGGAAGGCAACTCTTCCGGGTGCCCGATCCACCCGCCCGGCAATCGGTCGAAGAAGCCCGGCGATCGTCCGCAACAAGGTCGTCTTCCCGCCACCGTTGGGTCCGACCAGGGCGATGACCTCACCCGAGTGTCCTGCAACGGAGACTCCTTCGACGATGGGAATGCGGGCCGGGCCGGTCGCGACGTCGTCCAACTCCCAGGCCATCGTCGCCGCGATGCTGCGCTGGGGGTCGGGGACGACCGGCACGTCGCCGAGACGCCGTCGACCCGCTGCCGCACCGTCGGCGACACGCCCCCCTTCGACTGAGATTGTTCGCCCGCCGAGCGAACCCAGCAGGTCGAGCCGGTGCTCAGCTACAACGACGGCGGTTCCCGCCGCGGCGAGCGTTCCGAGAATCGAAACCATGGAGCGCGCGCCTTCCTCGTCGAGCTGCGAGAGCGGCTCATCGAGCACGAGCATTCGCGGACGCATCGCGAGCACCCCGGCGAGCGCGAGGCGCTGGCGCTCCCCCCCGGAGAGCGTGGCCACCGCCCGGCTGCGGAGATGCGCGATACCGGCCTGGTCCATGGCCTCTCCGACGCGCTGCGTCATGGTTGCGCGAGGCATGGCGATGTTCTCGAGTCCGAACGCGACGTCACGTTCGACAGTGGGATACACCGATTGCAACTCGGGGTCCTGAAACACGAACCCGACCTGGGCAGCGAGCACGCGCGTGGCCGTGGTGATGACGTTGTGGCCCAACACTTCGGCTCGTCCCCCGACGGTGCCGCCATGGAAATGCGGCACCAGCCCATTGAAGACGCGCAGGAGCGACGACTTCCCCGAGCCCGACGCGCCCGTCACGAGGGTCAGACCCTCATGGATGCGCAGGTCGGCGACTTCGAGGGCGTTGGTGCGCCCTGCCGGATACCGATAGGTCAAGTGTTCCAGCGAGGCGACGGTGACGTCGATCATCGCCGCCACACCAATGCCGGGAGCGCCAGGGCGAGGCAGCACGCGACACCGAAGACATTGACCGGCGGTACCGAGATCGTGGGGAACGGATACCAGTCACCGATGACGTCCGCGAGGCGGAGCAGCACGAACGCGATTGCGGCAGCCGGCGCCACCACGCACACCGCGATGTCAGACCACTCCCACGCGACAGCGCCGTAATGGGTTCGCGCTCCCGAGCCGTAGCCACGCGCCTCCATCGCTTCGGCCAGTGTGATCGAACTCTCGAGCGCGGTCAGCACCACGGGCACGGCGAGATCCGGCCATTCACGAATACGGCGGGGACGCCACCCGCGCATCCGTTGCGCGTCGCGGATCTCCGTCGCGCTGCGCGCGATTCCCGGGATCATGTTGAGCGCGGTCCCGATCGCCGCACCGGTGCGGGCCAGCGCGCTCGGCAGTGCGTCGACCAGCGAGTTCGGCATCAGCACCAGGGAAAGCGGTGCAGCCGCCAGCACGGCTGCGGCGATACCAACCCCGGTCGATGCGCCGAAGAACACCGCCTCGACCGTCAGCGGGCCGCCGAGCACCGGGATCGAAGCCGGCAGCACCAGGAACGCGTGGTCGCCGGTATGGCTTGCGAGCGTGGTGACCGCGGTTGCGATCAACCCTGCGACCAGGAGCGCGAGGCCCAGGCCGCGGAGTGAGACATCCGGGCGGCGCAGCGCGACGAGGAGGTTGAGCGCGCACAGCAGGACGAGCACGCGATAGACGGGATTCCCGGTGGCGAGCGCGATGGTGATGCCCGATACCGACCAGGCGGCGAGCGCGCGCGGATTCATTCGCGGCGCCGGCGCAGAACGCTGATGCCGAGCAGCCCGATCAGCGCCCCGGCGCCGATCGCTGCGAGCAGGATCCCGACATTGATCCCCGGCTGCTCCACCGGTGAGCGCACCGAGGCCAGCGGCGCCGCGGTGGCGCCGGGAGTCGCGATCCCGAGGATCCCGGCGGTCGGAGCCGCCGTGGGGGTTGTGGCGGATGGATGGGGCGGCGCCGCGGCACCTGCCGAAGAGGGTGCGGTCCGCGGTGAGGGGGTCGAGCTGACTGTTGGCGCGGGCGTCCGCGTCGGCGCCGGCGGTGGTGTCACCACGGGGCAGGTGCCCGCGGGAGACGGAGGTGGTGGGTCGGCACCCGACTGGGAGTCGTAGCGAAAGCCGATGTCGTCTCCATTGGTGACGCTCAGGCTTGAAGCTCCGACGCCCGAGTTGACCCAGGGGCCTCCGGCATGCGACACAAAGAGCACCCAGTAGAGACCGGTGGCGGTGAAGCAGCCCGGCGGATAGGTGGCCGGCTCGTTGTCGATCTGGCAGACGGCCGCGCCAAGCCCTCCTCCATATGACGAGATCCCCACCTCGAGCCCGCCCGCCTGGAGGACGTCGAGCGCTGTGGCAGAGGCTGTGTCGAACCCGACGCATCGACGGACCACCTGCCCGTCGCCGTGCTCCACCACCAGTCCCACCCGGTGCGAGTACGCCGCCTGCGCGCAGAGCGGCGCCGCGGGGCCGACGCGGGCAACTGTCGACCCGGCACCGATGCCCGCCACAAGCAGGGGCAGCGCCAGGAGGAGGCGACGCACCGGTCGGGTCACGCGGCCTTCACGCTCCGCGCCGGCGCCGGGCGCCGGCCGCAACGCCGGCCACGATGAGGGCCGCCGCAAGCGCCGCGATCAGGTAGATGACCGCGGTCGGGAATCCGCTCGCGGCACTCGGTGTCGTGGCGATTGCCGGCGAAGGCCTCGGCGGCGGCGTTGACGAGCCGGGTGCCGTCGCCGGCCCGGTTGAGGGCTCCTGGGCGGGCGTCGGTGTGGCGGTGACACCGAGCACGGAGCCCGCCGGCGCCCGCGACGCCGGCGAGCCGTCGCCGGTCGACTGGCCGGGCGTCGCCGATGGCCGCGGTCTGAGCGTCGGGGTTGGCTTCGGCGTGGGCGTGGCCGTGGGTGTCGGGGTCGGCGATGGCCCGTTCAACGTCGATCCAGGAAGGAAGCAGCGCGCAGCCCCGCAGGTCAGCGGGTACGCGGCGCGCTCCAGGGCGGGAGGGACCTGTGCGGTGGTGAAGGGGTCGGGGGCGGTGTTGCCCGGGAAGGTGAAGCCGCCGTTGCTGTCCTGGGTAGTGATCAGCTCGGCGAGGGGCGCGTGCCCACCGGGCGCCCAGGCGGGGGCTTCCGGGTTCTGCCCGGCCGCAATCAGCGCCTG
The DNA here is from genome assembly GCA_003162415.1 of Candidatus Dormiibacterota bacterium. Classification (GTDB taxonomy): domain Bacteria; phylum Chloroflexota; class Dormibacteria; order Aeolococcales; family Aeolococcaceae; genus Palsa-851. The sequence continues at coordinate 201,527 of PMOL01000011.1, read as the reverse complement.
GAGGACGAGCGCGGTGGAATCGGGATCGGAGCCCGACCCGGCCTGGTAGGGGAAGCCACCGTCAGCGTCCTGCTGGGTGTGCAGCCAGGCGAGCGCCGAGCGATCCCGGCTGTGCACCCCGGCAGCGTCCAGGGCCATGAGCACCATGGCCGTGGAGTTGGTGTCGCTGGTGTCGAAGTTGGTGGGCCCGTTGGGATCGTCCTTGATGAGCAGGTAGTCCCAGCCCCCATCGCTGTCCTGGGCGGCGACGAGGTGATGGAGGGCGGCGGGCGGTACCGGTTGGTGCGCGGCGACCAGGCCCTGGATAGCGAGGGTCTGGATGAATGCCTCGCCGTTGCCGAAGACGCCGGTGGAGGCGTTGTAGAACCCGTCGAGGGCGGTGAGCAGGTCGACGCCCCCGAAGGAGGCGGGGTTGAGCCCGGCGGCAGCGACTGCCTGAAGGAGTTCACCGCAGGCGCCCGCGGAGTTGCAGGCGGTGGCCGCATGGGCGGCGAGATAGGCCATGACCGAGGGGCCCGAACCGTGGCGAAGCGCGGTGGGGTCGTAACCGGCGGCGGCCGCCCCGATCGCGTACTCCTCGCTCACCGCATCGGTGCTCGCCCCCACCGGGATCGACCCGTCACTCCCCGACTGCTGTCCCTGCAGGTAGAGGATCGCCCGCGATGCCGGGTCCACCTGTGTGTCTGCGCTGCTGGTTCCGAAAGCGAAGGCGAGCAGCGCTACGCCTGTTGCTCCAGTGGTCGCCAAGGCGGCGACCCTCCTGGTCCTGCCCATGTCCGTACCCCACGCGGCGAACGGGGACTCCACCCTTGCCGGAGTCGTCCTCGCCGCATGAGGCTTCCTCCCGTCGTGCGCGGGGATGGAGGTCGACGCCTCGGGTCGGTCTCCTGGCTTGCGGATCAATGCCGAACACGGCCGCCTTCCCGGGAGATCAGCCTCCCGGTGGCACGATGGCCGCCGACTCCCCGCTCACAGTTGCGCGACAGCGCCGGACTCTCACCGGCTTCCCGTCACCCGGAGCGTTATTCAGTTGTGGCGGTCGAGTATGCGCCGGGTCCGCGCGGATTCGTCAAGGGGCCGGTGGGTACACTTGAGGCCATGCGCCAGGGCTCGCGGGCGGTTGCCGTCATCTCCGTTCACGCATCGCCACTGTCGGATCTGGGCAGCGGTGAGAACGGCGGCATGAACCTCGCCATCCGCCGTCTCTGTGAAGGACTCTCGCTTCGTGGCGTGCCCACCGACGTGTTCGTTCGCCGCGACGGACCCGGACCCGACGAGGAGTTGATCGCGCCGCTGAGCAGGCTGGTGCGCCTTCCGGTGGGGCCGCCCGCGCCGCTCCGCAAGGAGGACGTGCGCGCGCTGCTCGACGATTTCACCGACGCCACCATCCGCCATGCGGAGTCGGAGCGACGCACGTATCGCGCCATCCATGGCCATTACTGGCATGGCGGAATCGTCGGGCGCCAGCTGCGCCAGGCGTGGGACGTCGCCTGGGTGCAGTCGTTCCACACGCTCGCACTCACCAAGGCGCGTGCCGGCCTGCCGCTGGACGCACTGCGAGCGCAAGCAGAGGGTGAGCTTGCTGCCCAGGCTGATCGCCTCGTTGCCGCGAGTGCCGCCGAGGCGAGGGACCTTATCCGGCTTTACCGCGCGTCGCGTGACCGGATCTGCGTCGCCCAACCCGGCGTCGACCTGCGCCTCTTCGCGGAACACGACGGCTCCGGGTTGCGGCGGAGTCTCGGTCTCGACGGTGCCCGGGTCGCGCTCTTCGCCGGGCGGCTCGAGCCGCTGAAAGGAGCGCAGATCCTGCTCGACGCCGCGGTCCTGCTGCGGCGCAGTCCAGAATTTGCGGACCTGGCCGTCGTCATCGCAGGCGACGATAGCGGCGACGGGGCGAGCCATGACCGGGGCGGCGAGCGGAGACGGCTCGAGCGGCACGCGACTCGAATCGGTCTCGGTGATCACGTGCGCTTCGTCGGCGCCGTGCCGCACGAGCAGCTCGCCGTCTACTACGCGATGGCGGATGTCTGCGTCGTTCCCTCCCTCACCGAGAGCTTCGGGTTGGTCGCCTTGGAAGCACAGGCGCTCGGCACCCCGGTCGTCGCCGCCGCGGTGGGCGGATTGCGCGAGGTGGTCGAGGACGGTGTCACCGGATACCTCGTCGAGGGCCACGATCCCGAGGACTACGCCCGCGCGATCGCCGACGTCTTCGAGGACCCGCTTCGCAAGGCGGAGATGGGCGATGAGGCCCGCCGTCGTGCCGGACGGTTCACCTGGCTCCGTGCCGTGGACCGGCTCGCGGCCATCTACGACCGCATCAGCGTCGAGGGTCAGCCCTCCGGGAGCCCGTGTGGCTACGAGGACGACGAGGCGCGTGCTCTGATGGGCAGCGCAGCCAGCTAGGCGCTGACCTCGCCGGCGGCTCGATCCACCTCGCGGGCACGCTGCGCTCGCAACGTGCTGTCCCGGCCCTCGCGAAGGATCCGAACGGCGGGACTGGGAAGCTCCCCGCCCTCGAGGGCGAGGTCGATCGCCGCGACCACCTTGTCATCGACCAGGTGATTCGGGTATAGGCACTCGGTGAACGCCTCGGCCTCGTCGATGGTGCGCTCCGCCCACACGGCGGGCAGGGCCTCGAGGTAGCGCTGCACGTAGGGACGGAGCAGCTCCGGGTTGGGTCCGTGAGCCATCATGCCGCCGACCCCGACCGAGCCGATGTAGAAACCCCGAAGGATCGCCGACATTGATGCGACCGACAGCTCGCCGTCGGTGGCGCCCTTCCAGGCCTTGGGCATCGGAGCGCTCGCGTCGGCGACCCTCTGCCAGGCCTCCTCCTTGGCGGCGGCGGTCGGTCGGGCCGCGAGGCACGCCGTGCCACGGCGCCGCCCGATGTCGCTCGGATCCGAGGCCATGGTCGCCTGGATCAGGGCGATGTCTGCCTTGCCCTCCTCGGAGAGCTGACCCACGATCAACCAGCGGAGGTCGGTGTCCAGGTCGATGCTCCGGATGCTCTCGCTGCCGTCGAGCAGGGCTGCGACCCTCGCCAGCGACTCCTCGGAGGCCGCGGTCGCGACCAGGATGCGCGCCCAGATGAGGCGCAGCTCCTGGGGGAGATCGGCGCGTTCGACCTGGGCCACGGCCACCTGGTGGAGCCGCTCCCGCGCATTGGTGCGGTTCGCCGGGTCCCCGTAGAGGTCGATCGCGGAGCGCGCCTGGCTCGTGACCCGCTCGACGAGCAGCGAGTCCTTCTCGCCGGGCGCATGGCGCGCGACCAGCTCGACAAACTCGCGAGCCGCCATCTCGCCATCGCGAGTGAGATCCCACACCGCCGCCCAGGATAGGGCCCGCGCGAGCGGGTCGGCAAGGTTGGAAAGGTCGGCCTTGAGCGTCGCCAGCGAACGCTCGTCGAATCGAAGCTTGGCGAATGTGAGATCGCCGTCGTTGAGCAGCACGAAATCGGAGACTCGCTCCCCGACCAGCTCGGTGATCGGGGTCATGGCACCGGTCAGGTCGGTCTCGACACGGCGGCGGAGCCGCAAGATGCCTTTGGAGTCGCGATCGTACAGACCGATGCCGGCACGGTGGACGCGCAGCGTTGGATGCGCTGGGACGGCCGTCTGCTCGACGGCGAACGCCGTGTACCTGCCGTTCTGCACCGCGAGGTGAGCGCGGAACGTGTTCAAGCCGGTGGTCTGCAGCCAGTCCTGACCCCAGCGCGTGAGGTCGCGTCCGGAGGCGCGGCGCAGGCAGTCAAGGAATTCCTGGAGGTCCGCATTACCCCAGCGATACCGCTTGAAATAGTCCTGCACGCCACGCATGAAGGCGTCGTCCCCGACCCAGGCCACCAGCTGGCGCATCACCGACGCGCCCTTGTGGTACGTGATGCCGTCGAAGTTCTGGCGAACCGACACGGTGTCGGGGACGTGGTCGGCGATGCGATGGGTGGTGACCAGCTGGTCCTGACGAGCGGCGATCGACTTCACGCTGTTCGCGAAGTCGACCCACGCATTGGTGAACCGCGTCGACTTCTCCATCGCGAGGTTGGCCATGTAGGTGGCGAACGTCTCGTTGAGCCACAGGTCACCCCACCAGCGCATGGTGGTGACGTCGCCGAAACCGTGCACGTGGGCCATCTCGTGAAGGATCGTTTCCGCCCGCCGTTGCAGCTGAGCCTCGCTTGCCTGGCCGCGGTGGATGTACGCCTCGTTGAACGTGACGCACCCAGGATTCTCCATGGCGCCCATGTTGAATTCGGGCACGAAGAGCTGGTTGTACTCGTCGAAGGGATAGGTGAGCGCGAAATACTTCTCGAAGAAGTCGAGGCCGGCTGCGGTGATGTCGAAGATCTCGTCGGCCTGGGCGTCGATCCAGGTGGCGAGCGATTCCCGGCACCACAACGCCATGGGGATGTCGCGGTGCTTGCGCTCGACGGTGTGGTACTTGCCGGCAACGACCGCGATGAGGTACGGCGGCAGTGGCGGCGTTGTATTGAAGTGCCAGGTCTTCATAGCGCCGCGCGGCTCGGTGCGAAGGACCCGGCCGTTGCCGCAGACCCGCCACGCGCTCGGCGCGGTCACGCTCATGGAAATCCCCGCCTTGAGGTCGGGCTGATCGAAGCAGGCCAGGACCTTGTGGGCATCGAAGGGCTCGAAGTGCGTGTACACGTACACCTCGTCGTCCACCGGGTCACGGAGGCGGTGCATCCCGACGCCCGTGTGCTGGTACTCGCATTGCGCTGTCACCGTCAACCGGTTGGAGCCGGCGCGCAGGCGGTGCAGCCACAGCACGTTCCCGTTGAACTCGTGCTGCGCCTCGGTGAGTCGCCTTCCATTGAGGGTGCACTCCTCGATCGAGCGCGCGGCGATGTTGATGAAGGTTTCCGAGCCCTCGTGAGCGGCGTCGAAGACGACCGTCGTCGCGCTCTGGAAGGTCTCGGCGCTCGGGTCGTCGCTGAGCACCAGGGAGACCTCGTACGAGAGGTTTGAGAGCAAAGCGGCGCGAGCCTGCGCGTCAGATTCGGTGAGGTTGTCCTGAAGCGGCGGCCTGTCAAGGGCGGGCAGAGTCACTTGCCGAAGCCTACTAAAGTCGTCCATGCACCGCCCCGATCGTCAGACGTTTGCCACGCGGTGGCCCACCGGCACTCCGCCTTGGGCCTTGGACGATCTCCTCGAGGGGCTGTTCGAGGCGATCGGAGCGCCTCCCAACCCCGATCAAGGGCGGGCTCGACCGGCCCGTTGGGCGGTCGAACTCGGCGCCAGGCGTATTCCAGCGCACTACTTCGTCAGTCGCGGATCGTTTGTTACGATCGGCCGCGATGCTGTCGGGCTACGCGCCGATCCTCTTCTTCTTCGGCATCTGCGCGGCGTTTGCTGTCTTCGCACAGCTGCTCAACGCGGTGCTCGGTCCGAAGCGTCCCTCGCCAACCAAGGACCTTCCTTATGAGTCGGGAATGGTGCCGAGGGAAAGCGCGCGACGCCGCTTCTCGGTGAGCTTCTACGTCACCGCGATGCTCTTCATCATCTTCGACGTCGAATCCATCTTCCTCTTCCCATGGGCCACGATCGTCCGGGAGCTCAAGGTCTTCGGCATCGTCGAGATGGGCATCTTCATCGCCACGCTGCTGGTCGGATTGCTGTACGTCTGGCGCAAGGGGGCGCTGCGATGGGACTGAACAACGAGTTGATCGTGCCGGGCGCCAGAGGCCGGAGCATCCTGCTCGCGGACGCCGATGCCGGGACCATCGCCCTCCCGCGCACCGGCGCCGCGGAACGGACCGCGCTCCAGAGTGGATTCGTCACGACCACGCTCGGCAAGGTGATCCAGTGGGGCCGGTACAGCTCGCTGTGGCCGGCGCTGTTCGGGCTCGCGTGCTGCGCGATCGAGATGATGGCCACCGGAGCGGCTCGATACGACATGTCGCGCTTCGGGTGCGAGGTGTTCCGGGCGTCGCCGCGCCAGTCCGACCTCATGATCGTCGCCGGGCGCGTCTCGCAGAAGATGGCGCCGGTCCTCCGGCACATCTACGACCAGATGCCGGAGCCCAAATGGGTGATCAGCATGGGCGCGTGCGCCTCCAGCGGCGGCATGTTCAACAACTACGCGATCGTCCAGGGNNCTGCTGGACGCGGTCATGAAGCTGCAGAAGAAGATCGCCGGGGAACTCCCCGGCTCGCTGCTCGGGTAGGCGCGATGACCGCCGTGGGATCGCCCATGAGCGGCGCGCGAGCAGCGGACCTCCTCGAACGGGAGCTTCCGACCGCGGTGCGCCGTCGCGACAGCGGATTTGGCGAGGTGACCGTATGGGTGGACCGCGCCGACCTGGTCACGGTCTGCACCCTGCTCCGCGATCACCCCGATGCGGCGTACACGACCCCGGTCTTCGTCACCGCCGTGGACTGGCCAGATCGTGAGCCCGCCGAACCGCGCTTCGATGTGGTCTACATGCTCCGGTCGCTCCAGCACAACGACGTCTGCCGCCTGATCGTGCAGGTCACCGAGGACGATCCCAACGTGCCGACGCTCGAGGAGGTCTTCGCCGGTATGGACTGGCACGAGCGCGAGTGCTACGACCTCCTCGGCATCACATTCACCGGCCATCACGACCTCAAGCGGATCCTCCTGCCCACCGACTGGGACGGCCACCCGCTTCGCAAGGACTACGCGTCGTTCGGCGAACCGATCGCCTTCACGCACAATCTCGAGTGGGCGCTCCCCGCCGCGGAGCGTCCGCGGGACATGCCGGGAGGATCGCGATGACCGCGCTGCCGCCGCTGGGTGGCCCGGTCACTGACGTCGATCCGCTCAGCGAGCAGTACGAAGCCGGTCGCGAGCGTCTCGGCATCGAGGCCGGACTGGACGCCATCGACCTCGTCGAGATCGGCGACAGCACCATGGAATTGAACATGGGGCCGATGCATCCCTCGACGCACGGGGTACTGCGCCTGGTGCTCAACCTCGAGGGCGAGGTCGTGCTCGAGTGCCGCCCCGACATCGGCTACCTGCACACGGGATTCGAGAAGGATTTCGAGCGGCACACCTATCAGCAGTGCATCCCTTACACGGATCGGATGGACTACCTGTCGCCGCTCTTCAACAACCTCGGTTTCTCGCTCGCAGTCGAGCGGCTGCTCGGCATCGAGGTGCCGCTGCGCGGCCAGTACCTGCGCGTGATCATGTGCGAGCTCTGCCGCCTCGCGAGCCACCTCCTCTGGTACGGCACCAGCGCGCTCGACCTCGGAGCCACCACAGCATTCGTGTACGCGTGGCGCGATCGCGAGAAGCTCCTCGATATCAATGAGCTGGTGAGCGGCGTGCGCATGCACACCTCGTTCATCCGCGTTGGCGGCCTGCTCGCAGACGTCCCTGATGCGTTCTACGAGATGGTCGGCGCGGTCATCAAGACCTTCCCCAAGCTGATCGACGATCACGAGCTGCTGATCACCAAGAACCCGATCTGGCGGCAGCGGACGATCGGGTTGGGCACGCTGACCCCCGAGGATGCGATGGCCTACGGGGCCACGGGGCCGGTGTTGCGGGGAAGTGGGGTCCCCTACGACCTGCGCAAGGCGCACCCGTACAGCTCCTACGACCACTTCGACTTCGATGTCCCGATCGGTCGGACCGGCGACGTCTACGACCGCTACCTGGTGCGCATGCAGGAGATGCGCGAGTCGTTGAAGATCATCACTCAGGCGTTCGAAAACCTTCCCGACGGTCCCGTGAACACGACCGATCGGCGTGTTGCGCTCCCACCCCGCAACGAGCTCAACACCAGCATGGAGTCGCTCATCCACCACTTCAAGCTCGTGACCGAAGGCATGCGTGTCCCTGCTGGTCAGGTCTACCAGGCGGTGGAATCTCCGCGCGGCGAGCTGGGCTTCTACCTGGTGAGCGACGGGACCAACCGTCCATACCGCTGCAAGGTGCGTGCACCATCCTTCAGCAACCTGAGCGCCCTGCCGCATATGGTTCGCGGCGAGCTGATCGCCGACGTGGTCGCGGTCATCGGCTCCATCGACATCGTGCTCGGGGACGTCGACAGATGACTCGCCCCCTGAGATCCGCACCGGGCCGCCGCGATGTCGCGGGGACCCTCGCATGACCTTGCAGGCGGAGACGCGGAGCGCGATCGAGCGTGCCCGCGACCGGTATCCGCGTGCGCGCAGCGCCATTCTCCCGGCGCTCTGGGCGGTCCAGCACGAGCAGGGCCTGATCACCCCGGACGCCATGACCGAGATCGCCGGCATCCTCCAGGTCACGCCCAGCGACGTCGAAGCCGTCTCGACCTTCTACTCGATGTACTTCCAGCGCCCCCACGGCCGCCACGAGGTCATCGTCTGCATCAACGTCTCCTGCGCGCTCCGCGGAGCCGAAGACATCGTCGACCACTTGGAACGCTCCTTGGCGTGTAAATCCGGAGAGACGACCGCCGACGGCGAGTTCACATGGTCGAGCACCGTCGAATGCCTTGGCGGTTGCGGCGGCGCCCCTACGATGCAGGTGGATCATCACTTTCAAGAAAACCTCACACCGGAGAGGGTGGACGCGGTCCTCGGCGCCCTACGACAAAGTGCGCCAGCGGGTGGCGTCGCGGGGGGCAGCGCCGGTCGCAGGCTGGGCGCCGAGATGCCCGTTCCCAGAACGGACGACAACGTACGGTCAGACCCGGCCGCAGAACGGGGAGGGGGACCCGCGACGACAGGACCCGCGGGACCACCGACGACGCCTCAGGCGCCGAAGCCTCGAACGCGACGCCCTCGCAAGGCTCCCCAGTAGGATGCAGCGGCCGATGAGTGGAACCGCACCGTGCCTGATGAGCGTCGATGCCTGAGTACAAGCTGCTCACCAAGGATTTTGGCGCGGACGCCCTGCAGACGCTCAAGGGGTACGAGAAGGTCGGGGGTTACCAGGGGCTGCGGGAGGCGTTCAAGAAGTTCACCCCGGAGACGCTGGTCGCCGAGGTGAAGACGTCCAACATTCGAGGACGGGGAGGGGCGGGGTTTCCGACCGGGATGAAGTGGTCGTTCCTTCCGAAGGACGTCTTCCCACGCTATCTCTGCTGCAACGCCGACGAGTCGGAGCCGGGATGCTTCAAGGATCGCTACCTGATCGACGAGAGCCCGCACCAGCTCATCGAGGGGCTGCTGATCGCGTCGTACGCACTCCAGGTGAACACGTCGTTCATCTACATCCGCGGGGAGTACCACGACCAGCGCCTCCTGCTCGAGCGCGCAGTCGAAGAAGCGCGGGCCGGCGGCTACATCGGCAGGAACATCCTCGGCAGTGGGTTCGATTGCGACGTCATCGTGCATGGCGGCGCGGGCGCGTACATCTGTGGCGAGGAGACGGCGCTGATCGAATCGCTCGAGGGGCTTCGTGGCCAGCCGCGGCTCAAGCCGCCGTTCCCCGCGATCAAGGGCCTCTACGGGCAACCGACCGTCGTGAACAACGTCGAGACTCTCTGCAACCTGCCCCACATCGTTCTGCGCGGCGGCGAGTGGTTCAAAGCGCTGGGCACCGAGAAGAGCGCCGGCACAAGGGTTTTCTGTTGCAGCGGCCACATCAATCGGCCCGGCAATTACGAGATGCAGCTGGGGACGCCGATTCGCGAGCTCCTCGACGTGGAGTGCGGTGGCATCTGGCAGGGCCACACGCTCAAGGCGTTCCAGCCGGGGGGAGGCTCGATGCAGGTGCTGCTCCCGCAGCATCTGGACCTGCCGCTGGACATGAACGCCGTCCAGGAGGCGGGATCATCGCTCGGAGCGGGCGCGATGATCTTCATGGACGAGACCACCTGCCTTGTCGACGTGTCGATGCGACTGGTCGACTTCTATCGCCACGAATCGTGTGGCAAGTGCGTGCCCTGCCGCGAGGGGACCTACTTCGAATCGGAGCTGATGCATCGCCTCGAATCGGGTCACGCGACACGTGCCGAACTGGCCAGCCTCACCGACATCTGCTCGAACATGGATGGACGCTGTTTCTGTCCGCTCGGCGATACCGCGACCTGGTTCGTCATGTCCGCCTACAAGTACTTTCGCGATGAGTTCGAAGCCCACTGCGGAGCCGGCCGCTGCCCGGTGAGGGCGCAGGCCACGGCTCTGGTGGCGTGACCGCGGTGGCGGAGACGGGAACGCCGCCCGAGCAGCCGGACGACGGCCGCGTCGGCATCAGCATCGACGGACGCGAGCTCCGTGTTCCCAAAGGAACGCTGGTGCTCGACGCCGCGACCGAGGCCGGCATCCACATCCCGATCTACTGCGCGCACCCGAAGATGGATCCGGTCGCGGTGTGCCGGATGTGCCTGGTCAACATCGAGAAGTTCCCGAAGCCGCAGCCGGCGTGCGCGACCGTCGCCGGCGACGGCATGGTGGTGCGCACCGATCTTCCCGAGGTCACGAAGCTTCGCGAAGGGATGCTGGAGTTCCTGCTGCTCAACCACCCGCTCGACTGCCCGGTGTGCGACCGGGGCGGGGAGTGTGACCTCCAGGACTTCACGTTCCGCTACGGCCCGGGGATCTCGCGGTTTCCCATCACCGAGAAGGTCCATTTCAAGAAGGCGATCCCGCTCTCGGAGAATATCGAGCTCGACCAGGAGCGCTGCATCCTCTGCTGGCGCTGCGTGCGCTACTACGAGGAGATCACCGGCGAGAGGGAGATCGTGCTCCAGCAGCGCGGCGTCGACACGCTGGTGGCAACCTTTGACGATCGCCAGCTGGAGTCGAAGTTCCAGGGCAACCTTCCCGAGGTCTGCCCGGTCGGCGCGCTCACCCACAGGAAGTACCGCTTCGTGTCGCGTCCATGGGATCTCCAGCGGACCGCGAGCATCTGCCCCGAGTGTTCATACGGCTGCAACATCAACGTCGACAGCCGCGATTTCGAGGTACGTCGATTCGCGTCGCGTGACAATCCGCTGGTCGACGACATGTGGCTCTGCGATCGCGGCCGGTACAGCTTCGACCGTTGGAACAGCGCGGAGCGGGTCCGCCGGCCGGTGGTCCGCAGCGACGACGAGTCGCGCGATGTCTCGGTCCCCGAGGCGATCACTCAGGCCGCACGGCGCCTTCGCGAGATCGCCGACGAGTACGGTGCCGCCTCGATCGGCGTCCTCGGATCGAGCGCCAGCACCAATGAGGAGCTGTTCCTGCTCGAGCGAATCGCTCGCCAGGTGATCGGCACCCCGCATGTCGACCATCAGCTCGATGCTTTCGACGATCTCTCGGCGGCTGAGCACGAGCTCGGCATCGTCGAGATCGAGGACTGCGACGCGCTGGTCGTGCTCGGCGCCGACCCCGAGGAGCAGGCGCCGGTGCTGACGCTGCGGCTGTACAAGGCCGAGCACAAGAAGGGTGCCCGCGTGACCCGGCTCGCCAAGGACGCCGCAGCGGCAGACGCGGTCGCCGCTGTCACCGGGGCCTCGCGCATCGGCCTCATCGCCGACGAGACCAATCGCGCCCATGCGACCGAGCTGGCCGCCGCGCTCGCCGCGATCGGCTCGGTGCGCCGCCTCACCATCACACGTGGTACGAACGGGCGGGGCGCGAAAGACCTCGGCATGCTCCCAAATTTCGGCCCCGCGTATGCGGCGCTCACGGAGCGCGGCAAGAACGGCCGCCAGATCCTCGAAGGTCTGGCGGCGGGCGAGCTGCGCGCCCTGCTGATGCTTGGCCCCAACCCGGCGCTCGAAGCCGAGGCTGACCTCCTCGAGCGCGCAGTGCGGAAGGCCGCCTGCGTCGTGGCGTTCGACACCCGCCCGGGGATCGTGTCCCGGTACGCGACGGTGCTCTTCCCCGGACACGCCATCTTCGAGAAGGCGGGCAGCATCACCAATGTCGAAGGGCGCGTCCAGCGGATCCGCGCCGGCCTTCCGCCGGCCTCTTCAACCCCGGTGGAGACCCGTGTGCTCACCAGCATCGCCGGCGAGATGGGAGCGGTCGGATGGGGATCGGGCGATCCGCTCGCGGTCAACCGCCTGCTCCGCGACGAGGTTCCTGCCTACGGTCGTGCGGGCAACGGCGGTCGAGCGCTCTTCACGGCAGAGGCAGTCGCGTGATCGGTCCGGACGATCTCTGGTGGGTCCTGCTGATCAAGTGCGGAGTGCTGGTCGTCTTCCTGCTGACGGCGTTCGCGTATCTCACCCTCGCTGAACGCAAGATCTCAGCCCGTATCCAGCTGCGCTACGGGCCTAACCGCGTGGGTCCTTTCGGGATGCTTCAGCCTGCAGCCGACGGCCTGAAGCTCTTCTTCAAGGAGAACGTCGCACCGGCACAGCGCGACAAGGTCCTGTACCTGGTGGGCCCGAGCCTCGCCGGCGGAGCGGCATTGCTCGCCTACGCGGTGATCCCCTGGGGCACCAACAACTGGTTCGGGCACGAATTCCACTGGGACATCGCCCACGTCAATGTCGGGCTGCTCTTCATCCTCGGGATCACGTCGCTGGGCGTGTACTCGCTCTTCCTGGGCGGGTTCGCGTCGAACAGCAAATACTCCCTGCTCGGTGGTCTGCGCTCGTCGGCGCAGCTCATCTCGTACGAGATGGCGGTGTCATTCGCGCTCATCGGTGTCGTGATCCTCTCCGGATCGCTCGACCTCGAGAAGATCGTCGGCTCGCAGCAGGGGCTGTGGTTCATCGTGCTGCAGCCGCTCGCTTTCATCCTCTACTTCACCGCCGCGTTCGCCGAGACCAACCGTCTGCCGTTCGACCTCCCGGAGGCTGAGACGGAGCTGATCGCCGGCTATCACACCGAGTATTCGGCGATGCGCTTCGGCCTCTACTTCCTGGGCGAGTACATCAACATGGTCACGGTCTGCTCGATCGCCACGGCGCTGTTCCTCGGAGGGTGGTTGCCGCTCCTGCCGTTCCATCCTTTCGACTGGATCCCGGGGCCGATCTGGTTCCTCGGCAAGGTCGGGGTCCTGCTCTTCGTGATGATCTGGGTGCGCTGGACCCTCCCACGCCTCCGCTACGACCGGCTGATGAACTTCGGCTGGAAGGTGCTGCTGCCGCTTGGCTTGATCAACATCGTCATCACCGGCGCGGTCGTCGCGCTCCGGGCATAGCCTTGGTGAGGGTGAGGCGATGATCAAGGAGATTGCGAAGGGCCTCGCATTCACGTTGAAGAAGATGGGGACGCACCCCATCACGGTGCAGTGGCCGGAGGAGCAGAAACCGGTGTCACCGCGCCATCGCGGGCGCCACATCCTGCACCGGTACGACAACGGGCTCGAGCGCTGCATCGGCTGCGAGCTCTGCGCCGCCGCCTGCCCGGTGGGATGCATCTACGTGCTCGCTGCCGAGAACGATCCCAAGTCGCCGATCTCGCCCGGCGAGCGCTACGCCGAGCGCTACGAGATCAACCTGATGCGCTGCATCTACTGCGGCTATTGCGCTGAAGCTTGTCCCACCGAGGCGATCACCCTCGGTCCGCGGTTCGAGCTGGCGGACTACCGTCGCGAGCGAACCGTCGTCACCAAGGCGGAGTTGCTCGAGGCGTGGCCGGGCTTCACCGAGGCGCAACGCCCGCCGAGCCCGGTGGGCGCCGGGGCCGATCAAACCGGCCGCGAGGAGCTCGATCCCGGGGTCCGGCCACGCGCCGCGTGGGCCGCCCAGGAGAAGACGCTCGACACTGAGACCGCGCCGCTTCCGGGCGCGCTCGGCGTTCCCGTCGACGTGCCAACCGTGATCGAGCCGCGAGGGACCAGGAGGCGATGACTGTTCTCTTCGCGATTGCCATCGTGCTCGCCGCGGTGAGCTCGCTTGGCGTTGTTCTCTCACGTCAGACCATCTACTCGGCGCTGAGCCTGGTGCTCACCGTGGGGATGCTTGCGGTGCTGTTCCTGCTGCTCAACGCGCAGTTCCTCTTCGCGGTGCAGCTGATCATCTACGCAGGCGCGGTGATGGTGCTGTTCATCTTCATCGTCGCGCTCCTGAGTCCGGATGCCGAGGATCGCCCCACCCTCGACCTGCGGGCGGTCATCGGCATCCTCGGCGTGGTGGTTGTGACCGGGCTCGTGTTCGTCGCGGCACGCAACGGAATCACTTACAACACCAACGGATTTCACGCCGTCGCCGTGGGCGGCGCGAGCAATCCGTATCACACGTTCAGCTTCCCTCCGGACGCCGTGAACAATGCCGGCAACGTGCAGACGGTCGCCGGACAGCTGTTCACCAACTACCTCCTGCCATTCGAGATCACCTCGATGCTCCTGCTGGTTGCGGCCATCGGCGCTGTCTACCTGACCAGGCGCTCGAGTCAGTGACAGAGCAACGCGGATGCTGAATCTGAATCTGTTTCCGTACCTCCTCGGGTTGTCGGCATTCCTCTTCACGGTCGGCGCCATGGGAGTCCTCATCCGGCGCAACCCGATCGTCGTGTTCATGTGCATCGAGCTCATGCTCAACGCCGCCAACCTGGCGCTGGTCGCCTACGGCCGGTTCCTCAATAGTGAGGAAGGGCAGATCTTCGCCTTCATGGTGATCGTTGTCGCGGCCGCCGAGGTGGTGGTCGGGCTCGCGCTGATCACCCAGATCTTCCGGCTCGGACGCGAGCTGGATGTCGATGACCTGAGCGAGATGAAAGAGTGAACGTCACCACCGCGTCCACGCTCGTCTGCCTGGTGCTGCTCTTTCCTCTGCTCGGGGCGGCGCTGAACGGCCTCCTCGGCCCGGTGCTGGGCCGGCGCTTCGTCAACATCGCCGGCACCGTCTCGATCTTCGCGGCGTTCGTCATCTCGTGCCTCGTGCTCGCGAGCGTCGTGGGCGCACCGGCGGGGCATGGCTCCATCACCGTGCGCCTCTGGGACTGGATCAACCTCGGTGGCGGGACCAACCTCACGGTTGGCATGGACTTCACGCTGGATGCCCTGAGCGCGCTGATGCTCATGGTGATCACCGGTGTCGGGTTCCTCATCCACGTCTACAGCGTCGGATACATGGACCACGACCCCGGCTTCGCTCGCTTCTTCAGCTATATGAACTTCTTCATCTTCTCGATGTTGACGCTCGTGCTGGCGGCGGACCTCCTGATCCTGATCATCGGATGGGCACTGGTGGCGTTGAGCAGCTACCTGCTCATCGGCTTCTGGTACGACCGGCCGAGCGCGGTCCTGGCTGCTCGCAAAGCGTTCATCACGCAGGTGATCGGTGACGTCGCGCTGGTCATCGCCGCGTTCCTGATCGTGCTCAACACCCACACGCTCAGCCTGCCGAACATCTTCGCGCGTACTCAGGCATTCCCCGCCGGAGGCGCACTCGTCACCGGGGTCTGCGTGCTGCTCGCCATCGGCGCCTTCGCCAAGAGCGCGCAGTTCCCGCTGCACACCTGGCTGCCCGATGCGATGGAGGGCCCGACCCCTGTTTCGGCGCTGATCCATGCCGCCACCATGGTCACGGCGGGTGTCTACCTCATCGCGCGGTTCCACGTGCTCTTCAACCTCGCCCCGGTTGCCGAGGGCCTGGTGGCGTGCGTCGGCATGGGGACGGCGGTGATGGCGGGCATCATCGCGCTCTCGCAGATCGACATCAAACGCGTGATCGCCTACTCGACGATGTCGCAGATCGGCTTGATGATCTACGCGGTCGGCATCGGCGCCTACTCCGCGGGCATGTTCCACTTCGCGATGCACGCGGTCTTCAAGGCCCTCCTCTTCATGGCGGCCGGCAACGTGATCCACGCTCTCCACGACGAGCAGGACATCCGCCTCATGGGCGGTCTGCATGCGCGCATGAAATGGACACACCTGGCGTTTGGGGCAGGCTCCTTCGCGCTGGCGGGCTTCTTCCTGTTCTCGGGCTGGTTCAGCAAGGAGAATCTGCTCGGGTTCGGCACGGTGTCCGGGCCCGGGGGGGCACCCTGGATCCTCTACGCGGTGGGAGTCGGCGTCAACGTGCTGACCGGTCTCTATGCCTTCCGGCTCTACTTCACGGTCTTCCAGGGCGAGCCGCAGACTGCACGCGGCTTCAGCGTCAAGGAGGCCGGCTATTCGATGCTGATCCCGGTGGTCATCCTCGGTGTGCTCTCGGTGATCGTTGCGTGGCCGCTGCAGTTCCCGCTCCCCAACACCCTGCATGTCTTCAGTGACTTCCTGAACCCGGTGTTCGCAGGCTCGCAATCACCGCTGACCCACGACCCGTCGTTCGGGCTTGCGCTCGTCGCCCTGGTCATCGGTTCGGCCGCGAGCCTGGTCGGTATCGGACTGGCGATGCGCCTCTGGTACGAGCACCGTCCGGATCCCCAGGTGGTGCTGTCGCGGCTGCCTCGGGTCATCCCACTGCTCTCGTACAACAAGTTCTACTTCGACGAGATCTACGACCGCGCGCTCGTGCAACCCGTGAAGGTGTTGGCCCGCACCGCGAGGCGGGTGGTCGAACCCGATGTCATGGACAGCTGGGTGCAGGGCATCGCCGACCTGCTGCGCGGCTTCAGCCTCGACCTGCGCGCCGTGCAGACGGGGCTCATCCGTGACTATGCGTCGATCTTCACGGTGTTCGCCGTGGTGTTCGTGGTCGTGTGGGTGTTCATCGCGCGATGAATCACATCCCCTGGCTCACCCTCCTGATCGTCATCCCCGCCGGGGCGGCGATCGCGCTCCAGGTCGTCCCTCGCCGGATGACCACCGCGATCAAGGGATTCACGATTTTCGCGACGCTGGCGGTCGCGGTCGTCGTGACGCTGCTCCTGCTCTGGATGCCCGGCAACAAGGCCACCAACGGACCGCTGCCGCTGCACTTTGAGGAGACGCATGCGTGGCTGCCGGCCATCAACGCCACCTACCACCTCGGTATCGACGGGATCTCGGCGTGGCTGCTCGCTCTCAACGCCGGCGTGTTCCTGCTCGGCGCGCTCGCCATCTCGCGAAAGACGACCGACCGGCTGCGCTTCTACTGCACGCTCGTGCTGCTCACTGAGGCGGCCACCACCGGTGTGCTCCTGTCGATCGACCTGCTGCTCTTCTACATGTTCTGGGAAGGGATGCTCGTTCCTCTCTACGTCCTGCTCAGCAACTGGGGCGGCGAGAAGCGGGGCCCCGCGACCATCAAGTTCATCGTGTACACGGTGGCCGGCAGCCTGCTCATGCTGGTGGCGATCATCTATCTCTACGTCCAGTCGCCGTCAGGGTCGTTTGACCTGGAGAACATCCTCGCGCAGCCGATCAGCTCGGGCAGCGCATTTGTCATCCCGATCATCCACCTCACGACGTTCACACCCAAGGAACTGGCATTCATCTGCTTCGCGCTCGCCTTCGCGATCAAGATTCCGATCGTCCCGCTGCACACCTGGTTGCCCGACCTCTACGAGGCATGCCCACCGGCCGTGCTGGTCTTTTTCGCAGGAATCGTCAGCAAGCTCGGCGCCTACGGATTCATCCGCTTCGCGCTGACGCTGTTCCCCGGCGAGGTGGAGAAGTACCGGTTCGTGCTGGCCGGGTTCGCGGTGCTCAGCATCATCTACGGCGCGTTGATGGCGCTGTCGGAGCGCGATCTCAAGCGCATCGTGGCGTATGCGAGCATCAGCCACCTCGGCTTCATCGCGCTGGGCATCTTCTCGCTGACCGACAACGGGATCAACGGCGCGGTCATCCAGATGATCAACCACGGCATCATCATCGGCGCGCTCTTCCTGATCGTCGGCTTCGTCGAGGCCCGCACCGGCACACGCGACCTCCATGAGCTGTCCGGTCTTGAACGTCGAATGCCCTGGCTGTATTTCTTCTTCCTGGTGGCCACGCTCGCAAGCCTCGGCATGCCCGGCATGAACAGCTTCGTCGGGGAGTTCACCATCATGCTGGGAGCGTTCCAGCTGAACTGGGTCTACGCCGTGCTCGCGGGTGGTGGGGTGCTCCTCGCCGCCTGGTACATGCTCCGTCTCCACCAGGGGTTGATGCACGATCCACCCAAACCTCGAACCGAGGGAGTGCACGACCTTCGCTTCGGCGAAGGACTGCTGCTCGTGCCGCTGGTTGCATTGATGATCTTCATCGGCTTGTATCCCAAGCCCATCACCGACGTCTCCAAGGGTTCGGTGAGCACGACGGTGAGCCTCATCCAGCCTGCGGCATCGATCCAGGCAACACAGTGATGCTGCTCGCCGTGTCGCCGGTTCCGCTGTCGTTTCCCGGCGGACGTGATCTGGTTGGGATCCTTCCCGAGCTCGTGCTCGGCGGCGCGTTCCTGCTGCTCATGCTTCTCGACCTGGTCGTCCCGGCGTCGAAGCGCACCTGGCTCGCGAGCTTCGCGCTGCTCGGCATCGCGGCGACGTTCGCGGTCACGGTGTGGGCATGGTTCGATGCGAACCCCGGCCGGCTCGTGTATTCGGGCTCGTTCGCATACGACCGGTTCGCGCTGTTTGTCGACGCCATCCTGCTGGTCAGCGCCGGACTTGTCGTCATGATCAGCCCGAACTATCTCAACCGTCGGGGCCTGCACTACGGCGAGTATTACGCGCTCATCCTCGCGGCCACGATCGGGATGATGCTGCTCGCCGGCGCGACGAGCCTGATGGTCATCTTCCTGGCAATCGAGCTGCTGTCGCTCGCGTTGTATGTGCTGAGCGGTTTCTCACGCCACGAGGAGTGGTCGCAGGAAGCGGCGCTGAAGTACCTGCTCCTCGGCGGCTTCGCCTCGGGCTTCCTGCTCTTCGGCATGGCCCTCATCTACGGTGAGACAGGCCACACGCAGCTCGCCCAGATCGCCGCTGCCATACAGAGCCAGACTACGATCACCGCGGATCCGCTGCTGCTCGCCGGAGTCCTGCTCCTCTTCATCGGCTTCGCCTTCAAGGTGTCGGCGGCGCCCTTTCACTCGTGGACGCCCGACGTGTATCAGGGCGCACCGACGTCGGTCACGACCTTCATGAGCGTCACCACCAAGGTGGCCGCGTTCGCGGGACTCGTTCGGGTGTTCACCTACACCTTCGACGGCGGGGGAACGCACTTCTACCAGCACTGGGAGCCGGTGGTCGCGCTGGTGGCGATCACGTCGATGGTCGTCGGCAACGTCGCCGCACTCACCCAGACCAGCGTCAAACGCATGCTCGCCTACTCGGGCATCGCTCAGGCTGGGTACATCCTCATCGGCGTGGCCGTCGGCCCGGTGCTGCTGCCCTCCGGACAGTCGAGCACGTTCGGAACCATCGGGGTTCTGTACTACCTCGCCGCATACGCTGTCACCAACATCGGGGCCTTCGCGGTCATCACCATCATGGCCGGGCGGGGAGAGGATCTCGACAGCTACGACGGGTTGCGCGGTCTGGCGCACCGGCGACCGTTCGTCGCGGCCAGCATGGCGCTCTTCCTGTTCTCGCTGGGCGGCTTTCCCCCCACTGCGGGCTTCTTCGGCAAATTCCTGGTCTTCACCGCGGCCATCAATGCGGGGCAGGTTCCGCTCGCGCTCTGGGGCATCGCGACCAGTGCGGTGTCGGCGTTCTACTACCTCAGAGTCGGGCTGCTCATGTACCAGCGTCCGGCGGCGGGTGCCGAGGAATACCGCTGGTCACGCACCGGGTTTGCGGGCACCGCCGTCCTGGTCGCCACGACCGCCGGGACTCTCATCCTCGGAATCATGGTCGTGCTCGTCTACACGGCGGCGAGCGCATCGCTCAAGGGGTTGATCGTGTGAACGACGAGCTGCTCAAGCAATTTGTCGAGGTGGTCGGCGCGGCAGGGGTCACCGGTGACGTGGTCAGCCCTGCCGATGCGGCGTCGCTCGTGCTCGTCGCCACCGTGTGTCACCGGCACGGCGTTCCGATCAGCGTCACCAGCAGCGCGCCGGCAACGCCCGGGGGAACGTCCGAGCGCGGCGGCATCATCCTGAGCGTCCATCGGCTCACCGACATCGCGGTCGCCGCGGCAGGGCTCACGGTGCGCGCCGGGGCCGGAGCGACGGTTGCTCACGTCCGGTCATCCGTGACCGACGCCAAGCTCGTGGTCGTCGGCTTGGGCGCTGAGACGGGATCGGTCCATGTCGGCACCCTGGTGGCTCGTGGCGAAGTGCCGCGTCGCTCACTGGCGGGCGTCGAGGCGGTTCTCTCCAACGGTGACGCCGTCAAGGCGGGCGGCGCCGCCCTCAAGGACGTTGTCGGCTACGACCTGATCGCGGTCCTCCTGGGGAGCGCCGGCCGGCTTGCGGTCATCTCGGCGGTGACATTCCGCCTCGAACCTGCCGCGGGGCGCACGGCGACATCCCGGCCGGCCGGGGCGCGCACCTGGGAGCCGGGACTCGCAGGCGCATTCGACCCGAAAGGCTTACTGCGCTCAGGCGCATCGCGGTGAGAGGCAAGGTCAGGGAGGCGCCGGGGAAGTACTGGCACGAGTACACGCGGATGCGGACCGCGATCTTCCTTCTCCTCGGCATCCTGGTCATCGTCCTCATCGGATCGTTCGTTCCCCAGCAGAACACGTCGGATCCGACCAAGGTCGAGGCGTTCCTGACCTCGTGGCCGAACCTGAACGTCCTGTTCGCAGATCTCCAGCTGCCACTCACTCAGGTGTTCGTTTCGCCGGTGTTCTATGTGCTGCTCGGCCTGCTGTACGTGTCGCTCGGGTGGTGCGTGATACGCCGCGGCCGCGCGCTGATCATGCGCACCTTCCGCGGATACAAACGCACACCGCAGTACTGGGGCGAATGGGGATCGTGGATGTTCCACACTTCCTTCTTCCTGCTGCTCATCGCGGTGGTGTGGGGCAAGGCGACCGGGTACCAGGGCCTGGTCACGCTCACCCAGGGTCAGGAGTTCACGAACACGCCGGCCGGGTACGACACGCTGCAGGAGGGCCTGCTCTTCCATGGCAATTACGCGCCGTTCACGCTTCGTCTCAACAGTTTCGAGGCGACCTATGCGCCCAACGGCGAGGCCAGCAACTACGTCAGCAACGTGACCGTGCTCGATCACGGCAGGAAGGTCGAGACCGAGAACATCCTCGTCAATGATTTCCTCAGCGTCGACGGAGTCAACGTGTACCAGCAGGACTATGGCTGGGCCCCGACGATCGTGGTCAAGAATCCCACCGGTCAGACCGTGTACGACGGTCCCATCCAGTTCTTCGACGATGCGAGCAACATTGGCAACAAAGCCCTTGCGGACGGGGTCCTCAAGGTTCCGGACTTCGGCTACACGATCGCCGGCGCATCACAGCCGGTGCAGATCGGCGCCAAGATGTCGTTCTTCCCCGACGCGACCGTCGTCCCCTCGGTGAGCAGCGGTGGATCGATCAATCCGACCGCCATCACGTACGGACCGGGCGGCGTTGCACCCCGAAACCCGGTGATCGAGATGCAGCTCTATGTCGGCAACCTCGGGCTCAACAGCGGTGCGCCGCAGAACGTGAACCAGCTCAACACCGCTGCGATGACGCCGTATTTCTCCAACGCACAGGTGATCCCGGTTGCTCTCGGCCAGACCGAGCAACTGCCCATCGCAACCAAGAACGGCAAGAACATCGACTTCTCGATCTCGTTCCCCTCGGTGACGCAGTACTCGCTCTTCCAGGTGAACGACGACCAGGGTGTGCTCCTCGTGTACACCTCGTTCATCCTGGTGATGACCGGCTTGCTCACCAAGCTCTACCTGCGTCCGTTCCTCGAGCGTCGCCAGCGCAAGCGCCGCCAGCCGATCACCCTCGACCGTCGCTGGTCGTCCGACTCGAGTGGCGAGCCTCAGGCGCCGGAGCGAGAACCGGCCTCGGTCTGATCCGGTTCCGGAGCAAGCTCCGCGATCCGGGTGGGGGAGAGATAGGCGAGGTGGTTCAGCTCCTCACCTCCGTAATCGAGCTGGAGGAGTCCTCCCTTGGCGCACTGCAGCCGGTGCAACGCATAGCGGGGACGTCGCTGTGCGGCCACCCAGAATCCCTGGATGGGGTCGCCATGGCTCACGCAGATACCGCCCTCACCGGGATGATCGGCGAGCAGGCGCATGAGCGGCCGGCGGACACGTGCCGCCAGCGCAGCGACGCTCTCGTCGTTGCCGAGGAGCCCCGGCCACACCATGTGGATCAGCCAGAGGGGGCGGCGCCAGGGCACCTGCTTCGGCGGGACGCCCTGGAGATAGAGGCCGAACCGGGTCTCGATCAGGTCGTCGGTGTAGGTGATCGGCACCGGGAGGTATGACGCGATGATCTCCGCCGTCTGCCGGGCACGTTCGAGCGGGCTCGAGTAGATCTGGCGTGCCGTGCTGCTTGCGAAATACCGGCCCAGCGCGTGCGCCTGCCTCACGCCCTTCTCACTGAGCGGAAAGTCGGGGAGATGGCCGTAGAGGACCCCCTCAGGATTGCGAACGTCGCAGTGGCGAACCAGGTGGAGTCGGGTCGAGGCAGGAGCTTGGTTCACGCTTTTCTTCACAATAGGTGGTTGTGGCGCTCCTGACGCGCGGCCGCAGTCGCGCGCAAGACGATATGACGATGGCCGAGGTTCCGGCACGCATGAAGCGCAACCTCCATGTCATTCTGCCGATCGCGCTCTACCTGCTGCTGCGCATCCCGTCGCTCATCGAACCGCAGTGGTACCAGGACGAGGCCGGCTACGCGTCGACGGCATGGCTCACGCATCTCGGTTACGGGCTCTACGTGGATGCATGGAACAACAAACCGCCGCTGCTGTTTGGCGTCTACGGGTTGAGCCAGATGCTCTTCGGCGCGAGTGAGGCGGGCCTCCATGCACTCACGATTCTGAGCGGCCTCGCAGCCATCATCGCCGCGGTCGTTGGCATATCGCGGCTGTTCTCCGCACGCGCGGCGTTGTGGTCGGGCCTCGCAATTGCGGTGATCATCGGGACGCCGATGCTGGATGGCGACCTGGCGCTTCCGGAGAGCCTGCTGATCGGGCCGGTCACCGTCGGCGTGGTGTGGTTCCTCTGCTCGTGCACCGGCTCAGCCCGACGCAGGCCGCGTGCGCTCACGCTGGTCGGGATCGGCGTGTTGCTCGCGTGCGGATTCCTGATTCAGCAGACGGCCCTTGCCGACTTCGGCTCGATCCTTCTCTGGTGTCTGGTGCGCCGGAGCTGGCGGACGATGCTGGTCGTGGGCGGAACGTTCGCCATCGTCGTCGCGGCCGTGGTCGTTCCCTTCGTCTTCAGTGCCGGCCTGCACAACGTGTGGTTCGCGCTGGTGACCTCGTACGTCGACTACGTCGGTGACTCGCTCGGTGACCGGCTCCCCGCCTATGTCTTCCGCATCGGCCTGGTGGTTGCCATGCTGGTCGCGGCCTGGTGCTTCCGCAACGCGAGGGACGATCGATTCGAGCTCGTGCGTATCTGGGCGACGGCGCTGCTGTTCACGGCGATCGCTGCGGGATATTCGTACGAGCACTTCTTGCTGCCGGTGATGATCCCAATGGTGATGCTCGTTACCGGCCTTGTATCGAGGCATCGCGATCACCTGCTGCAGCGCATCCGCCGGCCACGCGTGCTGATCGCCACCGCCGCCTTCGCCGCGATCGCATCCACGGGCTGGTCGCTCTTCGCGGCAGGGTACCGCTCGACCGTGTGGAGCCTCGGGTACTACGTAAACGCCGCCGGGTATGCGACCGGCGCCATCTCGGTGCTCGAGTACGACACGTACTTCGGCGCTCTGAACTACGGCGAGAACGAGGCCGAGCAGTGGATCAGCAGCCACAACCTCGTTGGGAGCACGGCGATGTTGTGGACCAACCTCGCCTGGCCGCTCGTCGACGAACAGCTCGTGCCCCCGACACGCAGCGGTCCGCTCTACATCACCCTCGCGCTCGAGAGCGGCACCGCAGGCATCCTGTCGAGGATGAATGCGTCGCCTCCGCAGTTGATCCTGGTGACGCCCTTCCACATCGAGAACCTGAGTGACGTGCGCACCTTCATCAGCACCCACCACTACGTGAAGGTGATGGATGCGAATGGCGTGGAGCTGTACCTTCGTTCAAGCGGCTGAGCGGCGGGTGCGCAGCAGCCGGTGCCTGGGGGCCGACGTCGCTTGCGAGACGCGCGAGCGCTCGATGTAGATCGTGTCCGGGCCGACGTGGAACACCGGGACGTACCACTGCGCGACCACCGTGAGGATGCTCGATCGCAGCGCGACGCTCGGCTCGTTGGTGATGATCACCAGGGGACGGTGCCGGGAGACGTAGGGGCCGATCTTGGAACGGTCGCCCAGGAGCACGTCGTCGTTGAAGAGACCGACGGTCGGCAGGACGGTGTTGAGGGGAGTCAACAGGTAGACCCATTCGTCGGCCACGCTCCAGACCACCGCCGAGGCATTCCCGTAGTGGTGGACCATCAGCCAGTGGGTCACCTGCTGGTCGAAAACGATGTTGTCCGAGAAGCTGTTCTGCCACTGCGTGCGCTCCGAGGTGCTCACCAGGCTGGAATAGCCGTCGGTGTAGTACGTGGACAGGCTCCGGCCGTTGATCCAGAAGGAGCCGGCGTACGAACCCTGTGCGGCCGCAAGCAGGATGCCGGCCGCGAGCACGGCTGAGCCCGCCCACAGCCGCGGGCGTGCCAGGGGGACGAGGACGTGCCAGCGATCCCAGGGTGTCGCGACCACCGCCGCGCAGACCCAGGGGATCGATGGAAGGAGCAGGTGCGGATAGGGGAAATGCGCGGACCCCGCGACCACGAGGTCGATCCCGGCCAGCACCCACAGCATCCAGAACGTGTTTCGGGTCCGGCGCGAGACGAGGATCGCCCCACCGATGATCGCGATGACGCCGAAGCCGATGCCCGCGAAGTGGAGGATGCGCGCGAGCACGCTGAGCGGGAGGGAGTTGTGCGCGTAGATCCCGTAGAAACCGACGGTCGCGAACCAGGTCGCGCCGACGCCTGACGCGATGGCGGTCGGCACCAGCCAGAGCAACGAGACCACGAGGCCGGCGCCGAGGAAGCGCAGCAGTTCCACCCAGCGGCCGGGACAGGCGATCAACAGGACGACGCAGATCGCGAAGACGTCGGCGAGCACTGTCTGCTGCATCCCGAGGGCGATCGATGCAAGAAAGCCGGCCAGGTAGGGGGCCCATCGGTGCCTCGCAGCCCAGGCCGGCGAGGCGATGGTGACCAGCATGAGCATGCCTGCCCAGGTCATCGGACCGATGAGCGCCCCCTCGGGGAGGAACAGCTCCGAGTCGAAGATCGGGGGCCCGATGATCAGGGCGGCGAGGACGCACGCGATCCCAGCCCGCCGCCTCGAGCCGCTCAGCTTGGCCACGCCCCAGCCGACCGCGATCACCGCGGCAACCGCGCTCAGGAAGGGAACGAGGTGGATCGCCGCCTCCGAGTACCCCAGAAAGTGGGTCACGATCCCGTAGAGCCAGTATTGGACCGGCGGCTTGTTGTCCCACGCGCCCGGGGAGACGTAGAGATCCCCGCCGTTGAAAACCGTGCGTCCAACGTATGCATACGTGCTCTCATCGGAATACCAGTGCGGCTCGAGAAATGCGGGGATGCGGAACGCCACGATCAACGCCACCCCCGCCGCGATCCCGCTCCAGGGGGGCGACGTGGCCGCATTGTCGTGCACCGTGCCGGGGGAGCTTGTCATTGGCGAGAGTCTGCCTTCCCGAGGAGCGCGCCGACCGGATTTCACACCGGAGTGGCGCCCCCGGTAGGAGTCGAACCCACGACCGTCGAGTTAGAAGCTCGCTGCTCTATCCGCTGAGCTACGGGGGCGCGCGGCGAGTGTACCTGCGGCGATTCATCCGGATCGCCGACCACCGCGCCATATAATCGCCGAGCCTCCTCACCGGAGTCCCATGGTGGCCATAGCTCAGCTGGTTAGAGTGCCAGGTTGTGGCCCTGGAGGTCGCGGGTTCGAATCCCGCTGGCCACCCCAATTCCCCGCTGACCGTCGCCTCCTCGGGCCAGGCCTGCTCGGTTTCGAACGCACGGTAGACTGCCGGACCATGAGTGACGATCGCTGGAACGCAGTCGACGCGTATACGACCGACCTGCTCCAACCCCCCGACCCGGTGCTCGAGGCGGTCATCAGTGATAGCGCGGAGCTGCCCAACATCGCGGTGTCCGCTGCTCAGGGGCAATTTCTGAACGTGCTCGCGCTGGCGATCAGGGCCCGCCGGATCCTGGAGGTGGGGACACTCGGTGGCTACAGCGCGATCTGGATGGCGCGCGCGCTCCCGGCCGCTGGCCGCCTGATCAGCCTCGAGCTCGATCCTCACCATGCCGAGGTGGCGCGCCGCAACATCGCGCGCGCCGGGCTCGAGAGCAAAGTGGAGGTCCGCGTTGGGCCTGCGCTCGACAGCCTCGCGGCACTCAAGAGCGAGGGCGGTGAGCCGTTCGACCTCGTCTTCATCGATGCGGACAAGCGCAACACCCCGGAGTACTTCAGCGCGGCCGTTGACATGTCCCACGCCGGCAGCCTGATCGTGGTCGACAACGTGGTGCGGCAGGGGAGGCTGATCGACCCCGGCAGCGACGATCCCGACACCAAGGGCATGCGGCGTCTCATCGAGGAGATGGGTGCCGACCCGGGCCTCAGCGCGACGGTGATCCAGACCGTCGGCGTCAAGGGCTGGGACGGATTCGCCTTCGCCCTCGTGGTCGAGACCTAGGCAGGTACCAGGCCGCCGAGCGCTGAAGCGGTGCGTCGAGCCGCGTCGGTTGCGACGCTGAGCGGGACCTCCCCGCCATGCAGCAGGGCGTCCGCTTGGGGCAGCCACGAGGCATCGTCGGCCACCTCCGTGAGCGCGTTCTCCCCACCGAGCCGGCACAGGTAGCGCGATGCGATCCAGCCGAGACGGCCGCTGCCGGTGTCGGCCGCGAGCTGGTTCGCCTGTTCGGCGAGTCGCGCCCCGATCGCGAGGGTGGCCATGCGTCGCGCGACGCGGCGCAGCGGCAGCTGCCTGGCGTCCGGGTCGTCGATCGCGTCCAGCGCACGAAGCTGCACCTCGAGGCGATGGACCGCGTTGATGAGCACACCACCAAGCGGTGCTACGGCACCACCTGCTGACACGGCCTCCGCGCGACGTTCGGTGTCGCCGAGGTAGCCGGGGAGCGCCCCGTGCTCGATGGCGCGCTGCACGTCGAGGGCGATCACGTTGCCGGACCCCTCCCAGATGGCGTGCACGTAGACATCGCGGAGCAGCCGCGCGTCCGGCCAGTCCTCGGTGAACCCGTTGCCACCGCGCACCTCCATACCCTCGGTGGCGCAGATGCGAGCGCGTTCGGTGCCGTGCATCTTGAAGAGCGGAGTGAGCAGGCGTAGCGCGGCGGCTGCCTCGTGGTCGCCCGCGTCCGCCTGGTCGGAGAGCTCGGCAACGCCCATGGCGGCGGTGAGCCCGGCGACGGAGTCGACCACCAGATCAGCAAGGGTGTCACGCATCAGCGGGTGCAGGTCGAGTCGCCGCCCGAACGTTGAGCGACCGCGGGTGTGGGTGAGCGCTTCGAAGGCGCTCCGCCGCATTGCGCCGGCCGTCGCAGTGGCAATGCCGATCCGGGTCGCGTTGACCATGTCCATCATCTGCGGGAGGCCGCGTTCGAGCGTGCCGACCTGCCATGCGAACGCGTCGCGCAAACCCACCTCGGCTGACGCCATCGCATGGGTTCCGAACTTCTCCTTGAGGCGGTGGATGATGTACGTATTGCGGCTTCCGTCCTCCAGGAAGCGCGGCATGAGGAACAGTCCCAGACCCCGTGGGCCGGGCGGTGCGCCTGCGGGTCGGGCGAGCACCAGGATCAGGTCGCTGTGGGCGCAGCTCGCGAACCACTTCTCACCGGAGAGCCGCCACGTGCCGTCACCGGCGGGCGTGGCGACACTCTCGTTGGCGCCGACGTCGGAACCGCCGGCCTTTTCGGTGAGGAACATCGCGACGGTGAGGTGCTTGCCGGTGTCGTCGATGATGCCGGGCAGAAAGCGTGCCGCCAGCGCCGGGTCGTTGCGCTCGAGGCACCGAGCCGCGGCGTCCATCATCCCGATGGGGCAGCCGGTGATCGCTTGGTCGGACTCGAGGATCAGATAAAGCATCGCTGTGACCAGGCTCCGGGGCGCGCGAGCTGGGAGGCCACGCCACCCCGGCGCGTAGCCGGCCCGCACCGCGCCGAATCCGAGCACCGTCGACTCCAGTTCCCGATATGCGGGATGGAACTCGATCTCGTCAATGCGCTCACCACGACCGTTGTAGGAGCGAAGCGCCGGAGGATGGCGATCGGCGGCGCGCGCGAGTGGCTCGATCACGCGCGGCACCAGCGTGCCCAGGTCGCGAAGCGCGCCATCAGCCACCGGCCATGCAGCCTCCCCGACGGTCCGGCGGGTCAGCCAGCGCAGGTGCTCGTCGGGGAGATACCAATCGGCTTCATCGCCGGCCGGGATGTGGCGCACCCCGGGATCAGACGGCAGCATCGATCCCACCATAGCGCGCCGCGATCGTCACCACAGACCGCGGGCTTCGAGCACCTGTTTGAGCAGCCGGGGACGGTCGGTCATGATCCCGTCGACACCGAGGTCGAGGAGAGACTCCATCTCCGCCTGGTCGTCCACGGTCCAGACGTGGACCGGCAGGCCGGCGCGATGCGCGGCGTTCACGAACCGCCTGTCGATGCGCAGCCTTCCCCAGCGTTGCGGCACCTGGAGGCAGTCGGCGTGGAAGCGCGGCATCCTCCCCGTTCTCGAAGCTGCGTAGGCCAACACAGAAGCGACCTGACCCATCGATGAGCAGATCCGTCCGCCTGCCAGCGCCCGGATGCGGGCGACCCTGCGGTCCGAGAACGATCCGATGCACACGCGATTGAACGCACTGAGGCGTTGCACCAGCGCGATGAGTGGGGCCACGGTGTTGTCGGCCTTGGCGTCGATGTTCACGAAGACGTCGTCCCAGCGGGTGAGCAACTCCTCCAGCGTCGGCACCAGGACGCCGATGCCCCGAAATGGGAAGGAGTGACCACCGTCCGGGCTGAACCCGTACCCCGCGTCCGCTTCACGCACCTCGGCCAGTGAGAGCTCGCCGATCCTGCCCGCTCGGTCGGTGAGCCGTTCGAGGCTGCTGTCGTGGAATGCGAGCAGCACCCCGTCGCGGGTCAGATGGACGTCCGTTTCGAGGTATCTGTAGCCCAGGGTGACGGCGGCCTCGAAGGCGGGCAGGGTGTTCTCGGGAGCCTCGCCGCCACCGCCGCGATGGGCGAACGCAATCGTGGTCGATCGTTCGAGAAAGGAACGCTGCACCATGGACTTGGCGGTCAGGGTAGCCGGACGAGTCCCTAACGCACCCAGGTGCCCGCACCGGACAGCGCGCTGAAGAGCGGACGCTGCACCCGTCCGTCGGCAACGCACACTGCGCCGACGCCGCGGACGCGTGCCTCGGCGCTGGCGCGCAACTTCACCCGCGCCCTGCCGCCGATTGCCGGGATGAGGCGCTCCGCCTCAAGCGGCGAGAGGCGTCCGATGAGGCTCGTCTCGTCGGAGGGATCGCGGAGCAACCCCGGCGTGTCGGCGAAGATGATCAGCAGCGTCGCCCCGAGCGCGATGGCGATCTCCGCGGCGAGCCGGTCGCCGTCGACGTTGATGGCGGTTCCATCCTCGCCGGCGATGGGTGGACAGATCACCGGCGTCACCCCGGCCGCGAGCAGCTTGCCGAGCAGGATGGCGTCGACCGAGTCGATGCTCCCCACATGGTTGTCGTGGAGCACCTTGGTCCTGCCGTTCTCCCGGATGCGCAACGCCGGCCGTCGCGTCCCGCGCACGACGCCGCCGTCGAGGCCGCAGAGCCCGAAGGCGTTGACGCCGAGCTGCCGGAGCCGCTCGACGATCCGCTTGTTGGCCCTCCCCGCATACGCCATCAGGAAGTGATCCATGGTCGTCGCATCGGTAAACCGGCTCACGTCGCCGCGCTCCGACTCCACCATCCGCGGCGGGTTCCCGAGCCGTGTCGAGAGGTCATCCAGGTCGCGGCTGGCGCCGTGCACCACGATCGCCTGCTCGGTGGTGGTGGCGATGTCCTCGAGGAGCGGGTCGAGCCGCCGGACGCTGCCGCCGATCTTCACGACGATCATCAGATCGGGTACAGGCCGCCGAAGTCGAGCCCGAGCGTCTCGGGGAATCCGTGACGAATGTTGAGTACCTGCACCGCTTGGCCCGCGGATCCCTTGACGAGATTGTCAAGTGCGGCGGTGACCACGACGCGGCGGGAATGCGGGTCGCGTTCGAAGCCGACATCACAGAAGTTGGTGCCAGTGAGCAGCTTCGGAGAGGGAGAGCGGTGCAGGCCCGCGTGTGACTTGACGATGCGCACGAATGGCTCAGAGCCGTATCGGGATCGGTACAGGCGCCAGAGGTCTCGGTCGTCGATGTCGGTGTTGATGAAGGCGTGAGCGGTGATGAGCACGCCGCGCACCGCTTCAACGGCGGTCGCCGAGAAGGCGAGCTCATGGCTCGACGAGCCAAGGTGGAGCTCCTGGAGGATCTCCGCGGTGTGGCGGTGCCCGGTCGGCGCGTAGGACCGGATCTCGCCACTCCGATGCGCGTGGTGGGTCGAGTCTCCCGATTGCGAGCCGGCCGCGGACGAACCGACCTTGGCCTCCACGACGACCGGGATGGCGGGGTCAAGCAGACCGGCGCAGGCGAGTGGGGCGAGACCGAGAATCGATGCCGTTGCGAGGCAGCCACCTGCGGCGATGAGCGATGCGTCCACGATCTCCGCTCGGTGCATCTCGGCGAGTCCGTACACGGCAGCGCCGAGCAGTTCGGGGTACGGGTGTGACCACCCGTACCAGCGTGGATAGTCATCGGCATCGCGCAGCCGGAAGTCGGCGCCGAGGTCGATCACGATCGGTGCCGCCGCGCGGAGCTGACCGATCACCGCGCTCGACTCGCCGTGGCTCATCGCTGCGAAGACCACGTCAGCCTCGCCCAACTCGTCACGGGACGAGAAACGCAGCTCAGTGCGGCCTCGCAACGGCGGATGAACCGAGGCGACCGGCTTGCCGGCGAGCCGCTCCGACGTGACCTGAACGACATCGACCTCGGGATGGCCGGCGAGGAGACGCAGCACCTCGCCACCCGCGTAGCCCGAACCTCCGACGACGGCTGCCCTGATCATCCGGCGCTCAACGCGGCTTCGAGCACCGCAACCGCACGCTCCAACTCCGCGATCGAGACGTGCTCGTAAGGCGTGTGGTCGAGCTTCGAGTCGCCGGGTCCGTAGGCGACGGCGTCGCAGCCCCAGGCGGGAACGAGGACGTTGAGGTCGGACGTTCCGGTCTTGACCTTGAACCGCGGCGTTCCGCCGTGGGCGCGGATGGCGGTCACGAAGCCTCGGGCGAGGGAGCTTCCGCGATCGGTGCGGACCCCAGGCTCACGCCCGAGGATGCGCAAGCTCCCGCCTGGCACGGCGGTCTGCGCAACCTCGATGAGCGCATCGGAGTCGCACCCTGGTGGCGTCCGAACGCCGAGGTCCATGTTCGCGCGGTCGGTCAGGCCGTCGCTCCACGAATCGAATCGGAGCACGCGGATGTCGACGCGGTCGAAGACGCCGGAATCACCGTTCAGCTGGGCGGCATGGTCCTGCAGCGCACGAACCACGCCGACGCACAGGTCAGGCGCGCTCGGTTCGCGACCCGCACCGTGGGCGTGCGCCTGATCGATGCTCACGCCCAGGCGCAGGCTCCCCTTGTACCCGATGGTGACCGCGTCCCATCCGCTCGGCTCGAGAATGACCAGCGACGACGGAGCCGCCATCGACTCGGCGAGGTGACGGGCTCCTATCGATGATGTCTCCTCCGCGACGGCACCGACGATCACGAAGCGGTGCGCGCCGCTTCGTGGCTGCCGGCTGACGGCGGCGATCGCGGTGGCAAGCGGCCCCTTGGCGTCAACGGCTCCGCGTCCATGCAGGAGATCGCCCTCGCGACGGACGTCGATGTGACCAGGAACGGTGTCGATGTGCCCGACGAGCGCAACCGTCTCGGGGCCGTCCCCCCAGGTGGCGACGACGTTGCCGGCAGCGTCGACGTCGACGTCGAACCCGGCGCGCAGCAGCCTCGACACCAGCAGCGATGCCACCGCGTCCTCCTGGCCGCTCTCGCTGGGTACCGACAGCATCGCGGTGAGCAGCTCCGCGACGTCGACACGAGTACCGGACACAACCCCGGTTCCGATCGTCACGGTCAGGCCCCGACCGCGACCGGCGCGCCGCGCGCGACCCGTCGAACGTGGTCAGCAACGAGGCCGGGGATATCCACCCCGGTGACATCGATCGAGTTCTTGAATTCCATGGTCGCGTTGACCTCGCTGACCAGGAGCTGGTCGCGGTCCTCGAGCAGGTCGATCGCCAGCACACCGCCGCCGACAGCCGCGGCGGCACGCAGCGACATCTGGCGCAACGTCGCGTCGACGGGGCAGTTCCGCGTGCGCGCGCCCCTGGCGGTGTTGGTGACCCAGTGGTCGGAGTAGCGGTAGATCGCGCAGATGACCTCGTCGCCGATGACGAACGCGCGAATGTCCCGGCCCGGCTTGTCCACATGCCGTTGGACATAGAAGACCGAGTGCTCGGGACCCCCGAGCAGTGCCTTGTGCTCGAACAGCGCCTCGGCGGCGTCACGGTCGTTGATACGAGCGAGGAGCCGTCCCCAGGAGCCGGTGACCGGCTTGAGCACCACCGGGTAGCCGAGGTCTTCGGCGGCCCGTACTGCCGCGTCCGGAGTGAAGGCAATGGCGGTTGCCGGGGTCGGAACGCCCGCGGCCACCAGCGCCGCCGAGGTGTCCAGCTTGCTGGCACACGTGGCGGCGACTGCGTAGGTGTTGATGGTGGGGACGCCCCACGATTCCAGGACCCGGGTGATCGCAAGCCCGCGTGTCTGCGAGATGCTGCGTTCGAGCACCGCATCCCAACCTGGGCTCGGGTTCCCGAGCGTGAGAGTTAGCTCACGATCGTCGACGATCTCGACATCGATCCCCCGATAGGCCAGGGCGTCGCGAAGCAACTTCTCCTCAACGCGGATCCGCGAGCACAGCATGCCGATGCGCATGGGATCACTCACCCCAGTCGACCTCTTCGGGCGGCGCGAGCACGAAGCGGGGAGGATCGAGCCCGATCACCTCGAGCTCCGCGTTGCAGTCCGGGCAGGTCACCACCTCGCCGCGCTCGACGCCGTCGTCGACCGGGACCTGCGCATCGCATTCAGGACACACGCTGTACCCCCTCGAGCGCGGCCCAGCCGCCCTGCCTGATCAGGTCGATGAGCGACCCGGCCTCGATGATTCGCAGCGCAACCCCGGAAGGCGGCTCGCCGTGCAGCGTCGTCGTGGGTGTCGTGATCGTGCCGGTGAGTGCATCGACGGTGACCTCGTCGCCATCGCGCAGCACGCGGTGTGCGTCGGCGCAGCGGATGACCGGCAGGCCGATGTTCACCGCATTGCGGTAGAAGATGCGTGCGAAGCTGGCGGCGATCACCGCGGCGACGTGGTTGCGCTTGATGGAGAGCGGTGCATGCTCGCGCGAGCTGCCGCAGCCGAAGTTCCGCCCCGCGACGATGACATCGCCCGGTTGCACGGTCTCGGTGAAGTCCGGCCGTGCCTCGATGAGACAGGCGCGGCGGAGCGCGTCGGGATCGGTGGTGACGTTGTACCGCCCCGGCATGATCGCGTCGGTGCTGACGCCGTCGCCGAGGAGAAAGACGCGGCCGCTCACAGCGCCGGCTCCAGGGCCGCGGGGTCGGTGATCGCACCCGCAAGCGCGGACGCGGCGGCGACCGCCGGTGAGGCCAGGAATATCTGCGCGTCCGGGCTGCCCATCCGTCCCGGGTAGTTGCGGTTGCTCGTGGAGAGCACGCGCTCGCCGGGGCCCACCACGCCGTGCTGCCGTCCAAGGCACGGCCCGCAGCCGGGATTGAGCACCAGGGCACCGGCGCGCGCGAAGGTCTCGATGTAGCCGGCACTCAGGGCATCGAGGTAGACGCCTCGCGATGCCGGAACGACGACGGTCCGCGTTCGGGGATGCACCGTTCGGCCCGAGAGGATCGATGCGGCGATCGCGAGGTCGCTGAGCCGCCCGTTGGTGCAGCTACCGATGAACACCTCGTCGAGGGGGGTCCCGGCCACATCGTCGATGTCGTGGACGTTGTCGATGCTCGGGTGCACTGCCACCTGTGGGCGCAGGCGCTCCGCATCAACGACCAGCGTGCGCAGGTACTCCGGGCGCACGGGCCGCAGCTCGAAGGGATCGTCGCCGGAGTGCGCGAACGTGACCGCATCGGGCTCGACGAGCCCGGTCTTGGCGCCGAAGTCGGTGCTCAGGTTGCTGAGCGTCAACCGCTCATCGACGCTCATCGCGGCCACCGCCTCGCCGCCCCATTCCACCGCGCAGTAGTCGGCGCCGTCGGCACCCATCTGCGCGATGACGTGGAGCGCGAGATCCTTCGCGTACACCCCCCGGGGCAGCGCGCCACGCACCTCGATGCGAACTGTTTCGGGGATGCGGAACCAGGTCTTCCCGGTGGCGAACACGACGCCGATGTCGGTGGAACCCAGGCCGGTCGCGAAACAGCCGAGACCACCGTAGGTGGTGCTGTGCGAATCGGCGCCGACAACGATGCCGCCCGGCCGGGCGAGCCGCCGATCGACCATGACCTGGTGGCAGATGCCTTCGGCAAAGAGGTTGGTGATGGTGTGCTCGACGCAGAACTCGCGGATGACCCGATGCAACTCCGCGGCGGCGACCGTGTTGGCCGGCATCACGTGATCGAAGTTGAAGACGATGCGGCTTGCGTCCCAGAGCGGGAGATCCAGGCTTCTGAATGCCTCGATGGCGAGCGGTCCGGTCACGTCGTGGGCCATCGCCACATCGACCTCCGCGATGACGGTGTCGCCGGCGTGGACGTCGTGTCCCAGGCGCCGGCTGAACAGTTCCTCGGTGATGGTTCCCATTTCGTTCCCCTACGCCCGTGACCAGCTGACGATCAATGCATCGAGAGTCGCGACGTCGAGCGGCCCGTCATCGCCGCGCCGCTTGACCTCGGCGGTGAGGCTGCGCAGCCGGTCGTCGTCGAGGCGGACGCCGAGCACTGAGGCCCGGTCGCCGATCGCGTGACGGCCGGCAAGCCGGTGGCCGGCGAGGATGCTTCGCTCGCGCCCAAACTGCGCGGGATCCAGCACCTCGTAGGCACCGGGATCGAGGAGCACCGCCTTGGTGTGCATCCCCGCCTTGTGGTGAAACGCGGTCGGAGCGGTCACCGCCGCGTTGAACGGGACCGCGATCCCGAGGATCTCGGCGAGCATCGCATCCAGCTCGGGCAGCATCTCCAGCCGGTAGTGCTCGACCAGTTCGGGCTGGATCGTGACCAGGCGCGCCATCATCGCGGAGAGCGGCACGATGCCGTTGCGCTCCCCGATCCCGAGGATGGTGGTGTCGACGTGCGTCGCTCCCGCCTCGAGCGCGGCCAGCGCGTTTGCCACCGCGCAGCCGGTGTCGTCGTGAGCGTGGAACTCGATATCGCAGCCGACGTTGCGACGGACCAGGGAAACCAGGTCATGGACCTGTGAGGGCGTGGCCACCCCGACGGTGTCAGCGAGGCCGACGCGATCCACGCCCGCGCGGTCGATCGCGCGATAGATGCGCACCAGGTCATCGGGGTCCGATCGAAACGAGTCCTCGGTGCTGAAGCGCGCTTCGCGACCGGCATCGCGTATCTCGCCGACCACCGCGGTACCGATGGCGATGATCTCGTCGATGCTCATGCCGTGCGACACCGGTCTGAGCCGTGACGAGGTTGCGATCAGGACATCGACGCCATCTACTCCCGTGTCGACGGCAAGCCTCGCATCGTCGAGATTGCAGCGAACGTGCGTGAGCAGACGAAAACGCCGCTCGGTCTGCGCCAGTCGGCGAAGATCGGATTCGGACTGTGGAGACGCCACCGGCGAGGTGAGCTCCATGTAGTCGACACCGAAGCGGTCCAGCGCAGCGGCTATGGCCAGCTTCTGTTCGACCGTGAAATGGGCGAGCGCGAACTGTTCGCCCTCACGGAGCGTGCTGTCGATCATGCGAAACGAGGTGATGCTCATGAACTTCCGTATGTGGTGGTGGACAAAAAGAAAGAGCCCCTTCGAGGAAGGGGCTCATCGCGGAATCTGATCGGGTGCTAACTGGTCGCCGTCACCTCATCCGTGCGCAAAGGAACCCACTCCTCGGGAGCGAGACGGCTTTTTTGGCGAGGCGCACGGATGTCTGCACGACGGCTGAAGCCTAACAGCGGTCGATCGGTCGCGTCAACCGCCTATCCTTCTGCCAGCTATGCGGAACGCAACGGCACCCTCCTGATCGCGCCGTGTCGAGGTTCTTGCGTTCGTCCCTCGGCGCGGATTTCGGATACACGCCGGGAGAGCAGCCGGCGGATGACGGGGGCTGGTTGAAGCTGAACAGCAACGAGTCGCCGCTGCCGCCGTCATCGACGGTCGCCGCTGCGGTGGCAGAGGCGGCCGCCGAGCTGGCTCGTTATCCGAGCCCGGTCGCCGAACCGTTGCGGAGCGCGCTGGCCCGTCTGCACCTCGTCGACCCGGAGCAGGTGTTCGTCGCCAACGGAGCCGACCAGGTCCTGGACTGCTGCTTTCGCGCGTATGCATCACCGGGAGACACGGTGGTACGAACCGAGCCAACCTACTCCCTGCTCCCGATTCTCGCCGCTCTTTTCTCGGTGCGCGATGACCCGGTTGCGCTCGATCCCGACGGGTCGCTGTCGGCGGATTTCGCCGTCCGACCGGCGGTGCTGCGAGTCGTGGTCAACCCCAACTCGCCGACCGGGCACTGGATGGAGCCCGCCGCCCTCGAGGCGCGGCTCTGGCAGGCAGGCGGCATTGTCGCCGTCGACGAGGCGTACTGCGATTTCGCACCCGCGTCGTGCGTACCGCTCCTCCCCGCGCACCCGAACTGGCTGGTGATCCGGACCCTGTCGAAGTCGCACGCGCTCGCCGGGCTGCGGGTCGGCTACGCGCTCGGCGACCACTCGCTGATCGCCGACCTCAACGCGGTGCGCGACTCGTACCCGGTCGATCGCTGTGCGATCGCGGGCGCGATGGCGGCGCTGGAGGATCGCGCACACCACCGCCTGATCGTCAGCACCGTCATCCGCGAGCGGTCGCGGCTGAGCGATCGTCTCGGTGCTCTGGGGTGGCGCGTCGAACCCTCCCACGCGAATTTCGTCTTCGCGTCGCCACCTTCGGGGATCACCGCAGGCGCCGTCGCGACCCGGCTTCGAGAGGCGCGGATCCTCGTGCGCCACTTCACGGTCCCGGGCCTCGAGCGGTTCCTCAGGATCACCGTCGGCGACGCGCGGGCGACCGATCGCGTCCTCGCGGCCGTCTCCGCCCTCAACGGGTAAATCCTGAGTGGCACGTAGAATCCCCGCATGACAGGCCTTGACGCGCTCCCTCCCGGCGCAACGGTTCGCGGACGTGCCGACGGATTCAACGACTACCTGGTCGGCCCCGCCGCGCGCCGCCGCTTGCTCGCCGACCGGTTCATCGAGACCTTCGAGGCGTGGGGCTACGGCTTCATGGTGACGCCGCTCATCGAGCCGCTGGACACGATCGCGGCCGGCGTCGGCGGCGCCCAGCAGTCCGCCTTGTTTCGTTTCATGGACTCGGACGGGGCGCTGCTCGCCTTGGTCGGTGAGCGCACCGTGAGCGTGGCGCGCGTGGTCGCAACCCAGTTGCATGACGGCCCGTTTCCTCTGCGGCTCTGCTATGCGGGATCGGTCCTGCGCAACCAGGCGCCCAACGCGGGACGGCGCCGCGAGAGCCTCCAGGCGGGGTGCGAGCTCGTCGGTGCGGGTGGTCTCGCCGCCGATGCAGAGTGCATCGCGCTGGCGGCTGCCGCACTCGAGCGCGGCGGTGTGGAGCACATCCAGGTGGACGTCGGTCACGCGGATTTCATCCCAGGGCTGCTTGATTCAGCGGGTCTCGAGGCGGCCGCTCGCGAAGAGGTGCTCGCCGCGCTCGCGCGTCGCGACCTCGTCGCCGTCGAGGCAGCGCTGGAGGGCACCGACGCCGCCGATGCAGAGCGCCGCCTGCTGCTGGCGTTCCCGACGCTTCGCGGCGGGCGCGAGATCCTTGACACCGCCGCGGGTGGACTCCGCGGGGAGAGGCCCCATCGCGCGCTCCAGGAGCTGGCGCAACTCTGGGATCTCCTCGACGCGCACGCCATCACCGACCGCGTGCACCTCGACCTCGGCGCGGTCCGCGACTGGGATTACTACACGGGTCCGACCTTCGAGGTCTTCAGCGTCGACTCCGGTTTCGCGCTCGGTTCCGGTGGACGCTATGACACGCTGCTCTCACGCTTCGGCACGCCGCTTCCGGCAACCGGTTTTGTGCTCCACGTCGATCGCTGTCACGACAGCGTCGTCCGGCGAGCGGGCACGCAGACAACACCGGTGGTGCTCCACGTGAGCTGGGAAAGCGATGCGCATGAAGAGGCGCTGGAGCTTGCGCGCGCCCTTCGCCACCAGGGTGTCGCCTGTGCGTGCGATCTCGTCGCCGGTGGTGACGGTGACGTGCGTGTGACCGCTTCAGGGGCTCGCTGGTCGGACCGCGGCCAGGACGAGCAGGGCAGCGTCGACGCAGCAGTGGCGGCGCTCGTCGCCGGCACGTCGTGAAGGGGCTGCGGGTCGCGCTTCCCGGCGGAACGCTCTTCGACAATGCGTGTGAGCTGCTCGCGGCTGCAGGCATCGCGCGGCTCGACCCGGCGCGGTTCGACCGGGAGCTGAGCATTCGTAGCGGTGATGACGTGTTCGTGAAGGTTCGGCCGACCGATGTGCCGGTCTACGTGGAGATGGGCGGTTGCGAATGCGGCATCGTCGGCAAGGACGTGCTCTGGGAGAGCAGCCGCGAGTGCTATGAGTTAGCCGATCTCGGGTTCGGTCGATGCCGCCTCGTGCTCGCCGCTCCACGCGATTCGGCACTGGCCGAAGGCGTCTGGCCGCAATCGTTGCGGGTCGCGACCAAGTACCCGGTGTCGGCGCGTCGCTTCTTCGCTGCGCGTTCGTTGAATGTCGTCGTGATCCGGCTCCACGGGTCGGTTGAGCTGGCGCCCCTGACCGGCCTAGCCGACTGCGTGCTCGACATCACCGCGACCGGGCGGACGCTCGCGGCGAACAACCTCGTCGAGATCGTCGAGGCGGGGGCGTCGACCGCGCGACTCATCGCCAACCACGCCGCGCTCAAGACGCGCAATGAGCAGGTGGGTGCGATGGCGGTCGCGCTCCGGCGCGCGGCGGCTGCGCGCCTCACCGCCGGAGCGGCATGACCATCGAGCTCACCCGTCTCGACCCGCCGCAGTTTCGCGCTGTCATCGTCGAGCGCCAGCGCGACGGCTTCTCAGCGGGTGACATCGATCCGGCGACCGCCGACCGGCTCGAGCAGCTCTTTCACCGTCCCATCGGGGCCCGCGACGCCGTCCGCGACATCATCGCCGACATCCGAACCGGTGGCGATGCAGCGCTTCGCGAATGGACCTACCGGATCGACGGGGTCGACGTCGAGACGTCGCATGTCGATCCGGCGGAGATGGAGGCGGCGTGGGACGCCCTCGACCAACCGATGCGCAATGCGCTGATTGCCGCCGCGCAGCGGATTCGCGAATTCCATGTCCTGCAGGTGGACGGGCTCGACCGCGGTGCGGGAGGGGCATGGCTGCACCCCGAGCCGCTCGGGCGAGTCGGGTGCTATGTCCCAGGCGGACGTGCGGCGTACCCGAGCACCGTGCTCATGTCGGTGATCCCCGCGCAGGTCGCCGGCGTCGCGCGGATCGTGATCGCGAGCCCGCCGGCGCCATCCGGCGGCGTGCATCCCCTGGTCGCTGCGGCCGCACACCTCCTTGGCATCCGTGAGGTGGTCGCCGCGGGCGGCGCGCAGGCGATCGCAGCGCTTGCGTTCGGGACCGAGAGCATCGGGCGCGTCGACAAGATCGTGGGCCCTGGCAACGCATTTGTGACCCTTGCCAAGCACGAGGTCTTCGGCGTGGTCGGCATCGATCAACTGGCGGGACCGAGCGAGATCGTCGTGATCGCCACCGCCGGTGCGGATCCGGCGATGGTCGCTGCCGACCTTGTCTCGCAACTCGAACATGACCCGCTTGCATGGGCGGTCTGTCTCACCGACGACGCCGGGCTGGCGGAGTCGATCGCCGCGAACTTCGCTGACGTGGCCGGCGATGCCGCGCGTCGCGAGATCATCGGCCTGGCGGCGGGAAGGCACGCGTCGGTCGTGCTGTGCGCGACCGCCGACGAGATGAGGACACTCGCCGCCGCGTTCGCCCCCGAGCATCTCTCCCTCCAGGGGGCCGCGGCGGAGGCGCTGCGCGACTCGGTGCGCAACGCAGGTGCTGTGTTCGTCGGAGCGATGTCACCGGTCAGCATCGGCGATTACGTGGCCGGCCCCAACCACACGCTGCCGACCCAGGGCGCTGCTCGGTATCGGGGACCGCTTGCGGTGATGGACTTCGTCCGATGGCCCAGCTTCGTGCACCTCTCGGATGCGGAGTTCGACACGCTGGCGCCGGTGGCGATCCGCCTCGCGGAGGCGGAGGGTCTGGCCGCGCACGAGAGGGCCATCCGCGCGCGCATGCACGTGCGCCAAGCGTCATGAGCACACAGGTGCGCACGGGGACATCCCGACGGGACACGAGGGAGACCCAGATCACCGCCGCCGTTATCATCGAAGGCACCGGGAACGCGGCGATCACCTTGCCGCTGCCCTTCTTCAAGCACATGATCGAGGCGTTCACCAAGTACAGCGGTATGGACGTCACGCTCGCGGGCGCCGGCGATATCGAGGTCGACGCTCACCACCTGGTCGAGGATGTCGGCCTCGTGCTCGGAGGAGCCGTGAACGAAGCCCTTGGTGACCGCAACGGCATCCGGCGCTTCGGCGACGCGCACGCACCGCTTGACGAGTCGCTGGTGCGGTGTGTCGTCGACTACGGCCGCCGCCCGCACGTCGTCTACGCGATGGACCAACTGCGGGGCCGCATCAACGATTTTGACGTCGAGGTCATCTCGGAGTTCGTCAAGGGATACGCGCAGACGGCCGGCGCGACCATCCACGTCGATTGCATTCGCGGCGACAACCCCCATCACATCGCCGAGGCCGCCTTCAAGGCGCTCGGCCTCGCCACGCGCGACGCTTTCCGCGTCATCGGTGGTGGCGTGCCATCGACGAAGGGGACGCTGTGAGCACACGGGTCGGGGTATGCGATTACGGCGTCGGCAACCTGCGTAGCGTCGAGCGAGCGCTCCGTGTCGCCGGAGCGGAGCCCGTGATCAGCGGCGATCCGTCGACGATCGCCGCCTGCGACGGCGTGATCCTTCCGGGAGTCGGCGCGTTCGCAGTCGCGGCCCGCGCGCTGCGTGACACCGGCCTCGCCGACGCGGTGCGTGAGGTGGCCCGAAATGAGCGCCCGGTGCTCGGCATCTGCCTCGGCCACCAACTGCTCTTCGAGAGCAGCGATGAGGGATTGGGTGGCGAGGGCCTCGCGCTCCTCCGTGGACGTGTCGTGAAGCTGGCGCCGGCCCCAGGGTTGAAGGTGCCGCACATGGGCTGGAACACCGTCACAACGCTCCGCGCGTCTGCACTCCTCGAGGGCATCGTGTCGGGTTCATACATGTATTTCGTCCACTCGTATGCGGCGGTCCCCGAGCCGGGTGACACGGTGGCGGTGACCGACTACGGTGGCGATCTGGCCGCCGCCGTCGAGCGAGGCATGGTCATGGGGACCCAGTTCCACCCGGAGAAGAGCGGCGCGGCCGGGTTGCGCGTATACGCGAACTTCGTTGCACGGTGCGAGGTTCGCGTCCCGGCTCAGCGTGCCGGATGACGCATGGATGTGATCCCTGCCGTTGACGTGCAGGGGGGCCGGTGCGTGCGTCTCCGGCGAGGTGAGCACGCCAGCGCGACCGTCTATGCGGATGATCCGGTGGTCGCAGCGAGGCGCTTCATCGACGCCGGCGTGGCCCGCCTGCACGTCGTCGACCTCGACGCGGCTCGGGGCTTCCCCGCGCGCGAGAGCGTTGACGCCGTCACGCGCATGGTTGCGACGTGCGTCGCCGCCGGGTGCGCGGTGCAGGTCGGTGGCGGCATTCGCGATATCGATACCGCCTCACGATGGCTCGATACCGGCGTCTCGCTGGTGATCCTGGGAAGCGTGGCGGCGCGCGACGCCGCCCTCGCCCAGGCGATCTGCGTTGCGGCGGAAGGCCGGGTCCTGCTCGGCCTCGACGTTCGCGCCGGGGTGGCGAGGGTTGAGGGCTGGACCGAGGACGGGTCGAGCGCCGCGGAGTTGCTCCGCGCCTGGCGCACCTGGCGCGCTGCGGGCGTCGTCTACACGGATACGACGCGCGACGGGCTCCTCGCAGGCCCCGACCTGGATGGCGTGCGGACGTGTCGCGAGCTGTATGGCGGACCGGTGATCGCATCCGGCGGCATCCGCAGCATCGATGACATCACAGCCTGTGCCGCGGCCGGCGCCTCCGGGGTGGTCGTGGGGAAGGCACTGTATGAAGGTCGGGTCGACCTCGCGGACGCGATCCAGGCGGTCAGGGACGTGAGCGGATGACCCTGGCCAAGCGTGTCATCCCGTGCCTCGATGTTATCGCCGGCAGGGTGATGAAAGGAGTGGCGTTCGTCGACCTCCGCGATGCCGGCGACCCCGCGGAGCTCGCGGCTCGGTACGATCAGGACGGGGCGGATGAGCTTGTGTTTCTCGACATCACGGCGTCGAGCGATGGTCGCGCCATCCTGCTCGACGCCGTGCGGCGCACCGCCGACCGCGTGTTCATCCCGCTCACCGTCGGGGGCGGCATACGGAGCATCGCGGACATCGACGTGCTCCTCCGAGCCGGTGCCGACAAGGTATCGATCAACACCGCGGCGCTGGACGACCCGTCGCTCATCGAGCGAGCCGCGGATCGATTCGGCTGCCAGTGCGTGGTCATCGCCATCGACGCGCGTCGAACCGGGAGCGGCCACGACGTCTATTCGCACGGCGGCCGGCGCGTAGCGGGGCGCGCCGCCACCGATTGGGCGCGCGAAGCCGCCGACCGCGGGGCAGGCGAGATCCTGCTGACGTCGATGGACCGGGACGGAACCAAGAACGGGTACGACCTGGACCTGACCGCGGCTGTGGTGGCCGCCGTTGATGTGCCGGTCATCGCAAGCGGTGGAGCGGGCAACCCCGAGCATCTCCGGAGCGTTCTCACCGAGGGGGGTGCAGCCGCCGCCCTGGCCGCGTCGATCTTCCATTTCGATGCGCATCCCGTCCCGGAAACGAAGCGGTACCTGCGCGAGCACGGCGTGGACGTTCGTCTGTGAGCGAGTTGCAACCGCGGTTCGGCGATGACGGGCTGATCACCGCCGTGGTGCAGGACGCGAACACGTCGGAGGTGCTGATGGTCGCGCACATGAATCGCGATGCGTGGGAGGCGACACTGCGCACCCGCCGTGCCACCTTCTTCAGCCGGTCGAGACAGCAGCTATGGGAGAAGGGTGAGACCAGTGGGAACACCATGCATTTGCGTGCAGTTCGCATCGACTGCGACGGCGATGCTGTGTTGCTGCAGGTGCACGCGGATGGTCCGGCGTGCCACACCGGGGAGCGGACCTGCTTCTTCACCGAGGTCGATGACGTCTCGAATGGCAGGACCTGAATACGAAAGTTGACTAGAGCGATGGGGATTCCGTAGGATGT
Organism: Candidatus Dormiibacterota bacterium; assembly: GCA_003162415.1. GTDB lineage: Bacteria > Chloroflexota > Dormibacteria > Aeolococcales > Aeolococcaceae > Palsa-851. The sequence continues at coordinate 157,891 of PMOL01000011.1, read as the reverse complement.
GCTGTCAGATGAACGGCGCGGATCGTCCTACGCTCACCCGGCGCTTCTGGCTCGACTGGGGACGCATCCGCTCGGGCATCGCACGCTGTAGCGGCTAGCACTTCGCGCTGAGGCACGGTTGGTGCCTCGCCGATACGCCGCGGCACGGATGCCGCACCGAGACAACTGCAAACCATCCATGCGCGACAGCCCGCGCGCGTGACCACAGGTCAAGACACAACACCAATGCCCGGCACACCACGCCGTTGCCCACCGTCCGCAGACTGGGAGACCGTCTGATCATGTGCGATACGTGCGGTTGCGCCGCCGACGTCACCCAGATGTCGGGTGCTGAGCAGGTCAAGGCGCGGAGCAACCGTCTGCGCGGAACCCTGAGCGACGAGTTGCTCGAGGACACACGCGTCTTCAGCGACGACGCCGAGGTGATCCTCAAGTTCCACGGTGTCTATCAGCAGGACGACCGCGACCTCCGCAAGGAGGCCCGCAAGCTCGGCCTCGACAAGCACCATATGATGATGATCCGCACCCGGATCCCGGGTGGAATCGTGACCCCCGATGCGTATCTCGCTCACGATCGCATCGCCGGCGCATGGGGCAACGACACGCTGCGCATCACGACCCGCCAGGACCTGCAGTTGCACGGTGTCCTCAAGGGCGACCTCAAGAAGGCGATTCGCGCCATCAACGAGTCGCTGCTCACCACGCTTGGCGGTTGCGGTGACCAGGAGCGCAACATCATGTGCTGCCCGGCGCCCTGGCATGACCGCCTGCACAGCGAGATCAACGAGACCCTGGCCTCGCTCGTCACCGGGCTCACCCCGACCACGGGCGCGTACAGCGAGATCTGGCTCGACGGCGAGCTTGCCGCATCGAATCAGCCGGATCCTCCGGACACGCTCTACGGTGAACGCTACCTACCGCGCAAGTTCAAGACCGCGATCGCCATCGAGGGTGACAACTGCGTCGACATCTATGCGAACGACCTCGGACTGGTGGCCCATGCAAACAGCGACGGCACCCTTGCGGGGTTCGATCTGCTGGCGGGCGGAGGTCTCGGCCGCACTGCCAACAAGCCGAACACCTGGCCGGCAGTCGCACAACCGCTCGCGTACGTGCAACCGCAGCACGTGGTCGAGGCAGCGCGCGCCGTGGTCGCGGTCCAGAGCGATTTCGGAGATCGGAGCGATCGACGTCACGCACGCCTGAAGTACCTGATCGCCGATCGGGGGATCGACTGGTTCCGCAGCGAGGTTGCGTCCCGTGTGCCCTTTGCGCTCGAGCCGTCACGGCGCCTGCAGTGGATATCCGCCGAGGACCACCTCGGCTGGCACGAGCAGGGCGATGGCACGTATTGCTACGGGCTCTTCGTCGAGAACGGACGCATCCACGACACCGAGAGCAGCGGTTTGCGCAGCGCGCTCCGCGAGATCGTCGAGACCCTGCGTCCGGAACTCCGCCTCACACCGCAGCAGAACCTCCTGTTCACCAATCTCACCAGCAGGAATCGCAACGTCTTCATGGCGATCCTCGATAAGTTCGGCGTGGCACGCACGGAATCGGTGCCGAACGCGATCAGGCATTCGATGGCCTGCCCTGCGTACCCGACCTGCGGGCTCGCCGTCGCGGAGTCGGAACGGGCGATGCCGGTATTGATTCGCGAGATCGCACTGGTGCAACGCGATGCGGGCGTCGAGGATGCGCGCATCAGCTACCGGATGACCGGCTGCCCCAACGGGTGCACGCGGCCGTACCTCGGGGACGTCGGATTCGTCGGAACCACCCTCGGCAAGTACGACGTGTTCCTCGGCGGCGATTTCGAGGGCACGCGTCTCAGCGAGCTCTACATGCACAACGTCAAGCTCGAAGAGATCCCGCACCTGCTGCGCGGCCCGCTCTACGAGTACGCGCGCACGCAGCTTCCCGGCGAGGGCTTCGGCGACTGGTGCAGACGCCAGGGCATCACCGAGCTCGCGGATCGTCATACGTTGGTGGAGGTCCCGGCGTGAACGCAGCCGACCTCCAGAACGCGACCGCCGGGGACATCCTCTCCTGGACCTACCGGCGTTTCGGTCGCGTCGCCCTGGTCGCGAGCTTCCAGGCGGAGTCGCTGGTGCTCATCGACCTTGCCTGCAAGATCGTCCCCGAGCCCGAGGTCCTCACCCTCGACACCGGGCGTCTCCACGAGGAGACGCACGACTACATCGAGTATGTGCGCGAACAGTTCCCCATACGGCTCCGCATCCTCGCCCCCGAGGCGAGTGAGCTCGAGGCGATGACCGGCGAGCACGGCGACATGCTGTTCCGCCGATCGGTCCCGTTGCGCAACCAGTGCTGCGCGGTCCGAAAGGTGAACCCGCTGGCGCGGGCGCTGCGCGACTACGACGCATGGATCACCGGCTTGCGTCGCGACCAGACCCCGACCCGCGCCGCGACCCCGGTCGTCGCCAGCGATCCCGGGCACGAGGGCATGACCAAGGTCGTACCGCTCGCGTCCTGGAGCCGGGACCAGGTGTGGAACTACCTGCGGGACCACGGCATCCGCCATCACCCGCTTTACGACCGCGGGTACATGTCGATCGGATGCGCGCCATGCACCCGTGCGACTCAGCCCGGGGAACAGGAGCGGGCCGGCCGGTGGTGGTGGGAGAGCGACACGCATAAGGAGTGCCTGCTCCATCCGCCGATCGAGACCAGCGGCGTGCCCGAGCCGGCGGCTGTCCCCGCCCGGGGGGCGGTGTGAGTGCCACCCCCTACTACCCGGTCGTCCTGGACCTCCACGGTCGCCGCTGCGTCGTGCTCGGCGACACCGCGCTCGCGGAGGAGAAGGCACTAGGGCTTCGCGCGACCGGTGCGGAGGTCGTCCATCTGCGCCGTCCGTTCCGGCCCGGCGACTTCGCCGGAGCCTACCTGGCGATCGACGCGAGTGACGACCCCGACGGTCAGCGCGCCGCGAGAGCTGACGCGGACCGCGAACGCGTGCTGCTCAACGTCGCTGACGTGACCCACCAGTGCGACTGGATCGCCCCGGCGATGGTCAAGCGTGGTCCGCTCCAGATCGCGATTTCCACGTCCGGCGAGAGCCCGTTTCTGGCTCGCGCGTTGCGCGAGCGGATCGAGACCATGTTCGGCACGGAGTGGGGGCCGTTCACGGCGCTGATGGGAGGGATGCGGCGCCGGCTTCGCCGCGCCGGCATCTCTCCAGACTCTCAGCATCGCGCCTACCGGCAGTTGCTTCGTTCAGGGACGACCGACCTGCTCCGCGATGGCGACGAGAGCGGCGCAGCGGGCCTTGCCTTGAGCATCGAGCAGGCTGCGCACGATTCCGGCCGCACGCCGATGGGGGAGGTGGTCATTGCCGGCGCCGGTCCCGGCGATCCGGACCTGGTCACCCTCGGCACGCGAACTGTGCTCGCCGACGCCGACGTCGTGTTCCATGACGCGCTGGTCGGCCCAGGGGTATTGCGCCTATGCGGTGCCCGGGCGCGACTGGTCGACGCCGGCAAGCGCTCGGGGGGGCGTTCGACACCTCAGGCGGACATCAACGAGGCGATGATCGTCGCGGCGCGCTCGGGCGACCTGGTTGTGCGGCTCAAGGGCGGCGATCCGTTCCTCTTCGGTCGCGGTGGGGAGGAGGTCGACGCACTGCAGCGCGCAGGGATCCCGGTTCGCGTCATCCCCGGAGTGAGCGCGGCGCTGGCGGCCCCGGCGGCGGCCGGAATACCGGTGACCCATCGTGGAGTCGCGGCGTCCGTCGCCTTCGTGACCGGTCACCGCGCCGGAGGCGATCTCACCGCGCTGGACGACCTGGCGCGAAGCGTCGACACGCTGGTCGTGCTCATGCCCGCCGAGCTGGATGCGATTGCCGGGCACCTCGCCGCCGCGCTCGGGCCCGACCGCCCGGCGGCGATCGTGTCCAGGGCGACGACGCCGGACCAGCAGGTGGTGCGCGCACCGATCGGGAGCATCGCGGCAGTGGCGCGTGCGGCCGGCGTGCAGCCACCGTCGACGCTGGTCGTCGGCGATGTGGTCGATGTGCTGTCGGAGGCCGCGAGCCTACGGTTCCTGAGCCGTCGAGCACTCGCGGGGGCGCTCGCCACGCCGCACTGACCTGCCCGGTCGCACGGACGAGGTCGCGTGCGCGAGCCTCGACGCTAGGATGGCCCTAGTTTGTCCACGCAGGTCACCAAGGTTTCGCCCGCATCGCTCGCCTCCGCGCCTCACAGCGGTCCCGGGCCCGTCGAGCGCATCCTCGATTCCCTGCCGTGGTGGGCGCTGCCTGCGACGGTCGTCACCGTGCTCGGCCTCTTCGGGCTCTACTCCATCTGGACGGCGTTCCTGACGGGCGGGATCAACCAGAGCGGGACCTATCTGTCGCCGTTCTACTCGCCGACGATCTGGAAGACCGGCCCGGTGAGCCCCGCACTCTGGGTGCTCGGGTCACCGCTCCTCTTCCGCGCCACCTGCTACTACTACCGAAAGGCGTACTACCGCTCCTTCTTCTGGGACCCGCCGGCGTGCGCGGTCGGCGAGCTCCGCCACCGCAAATACCGCGGTGAGACGGCATTTCCGCTCTTCCTGAACAACCTGCACCGCTTTCTCTTCTACCTGGTGCTGATCGTCACCGGCTTCCTCTGGTACGACGTCTACCTCGCCTTCTGGGCGCCCAACGGTCATGTGCAGCTCGGACTTGGCACCGGGATCATGCTCGTGAACGTGATCCTGCTGAGCGGGTACACATTCGGCTGCCACTCATGGCGCCATCTGGTCGGCGGAGGGCTCGACTGCTACTCGAGGTCGGCACTTGGTCAGGCGCGCTACCGCGCCTGGAGGTGGGTGACCATCCTCAACCAGCGCCACCCCGTCTGGGCATGGCTCAGCATGTTCAGCGTGGTCATCACCGACGTGTACATCCACCTGTTGCGAGCCGGGATCTTCGTCGATCCGCACATCGTCTTCTGACATGGCAGTGACACCCGAGCCCTATGACACCATCGAATGTGACGTGCTCGTCGTCGGCGCGGGCGGTGCTGGGATGCGTGCGGCGATCGCGGCGGCCGAGGGCGGCTGCAGCGTCACCGTCGTCACCAAATCGCTGCTCGGCAAGGCCCACACGGTGATGGCCGAGGGCGGCATCGCCGCCGGCATGGGCAATCTCGACCCCGAGGACAGCTGGGAGGTGCACTTCGCGGACACGATGCTCGGCGGCCAGCTGATCAACAACTGGCGCATGGTCGAGCTGTACGCGCACGAGGTGATCGACCGCGTCCTCGAGCTCGAACGCTGGGGTGGCATCTTCGATCGCACCGACGACGGTCTCATCATGCAGCGCGCTTTCGGGGCGCATTCATGGAGACGGCTCGCGCACGTCGGCGATCGCACCGGTCTCGAGCTCATCCGCACATGCCAGGACAAGATGGTGCACACGGAGGGAGTCGACGTGTGCATGGAGTACACGCTCACCACGTTGCTCAAGTCCGGTGACCGGGTGTGCGGCGCCTTCGGTTACAACCGCAACACGGGACGGTTTGTGGCGTTCAAGGCGGGCGCCGTGGTGCTTGCCAGTGGGGGATGGGGGCGGATGTTTCGCTACACCTCCAACTCCTGGGAGTGCGCGGGCGATGGCGCCACGATGGCATATCAGGCGGGTGCCGACCTGCTCGACATGGAGTTCATGCAGTTCCATCCCACAGGGATGATCTGGCCACCTGGCGCGCGCGGCATCCTCGTGACCGAGGCCGTGCGCGGTGAGGGTGGCCTGCTCTTCAACGCCGAGGGGACGCGCTTCATGCTCGATTACGACCCGGTGAAGAAGGAACTGTCGTCGCGCGACGTGGTGGCGCGCTCGATCTACAAGGAAGTGCAAGCCGGTCGCGGCACGCCGCACGGCGGCGCCTACCTTGACGTGCGTCACCTCGGCGCGGATTACGTGAAGCGCAAGTTGCCGTCGATGTACGAACAGTTCCATGCGCTGGCATCCGTCGATATCACGAGCCAGCCCATGGAAGTTGGCCCGACCATTCACTACACGATGGGGGGCATTCGCGTCGAGCCCGAGACCGCCGCGACAACAGTCCCCGGCCTCTACGCTGCCGGCGAGGCAGCGGGCGGTCTGCACGGGGCCAACCGCCTCGGCGGCAACTCGCTCGGCGACATCCTCGTCTTCGGGCGTCGTGCCGGCGTTGCCGCTGCGGAGTTCGCGAAGGCCGCGGGAGCGTCGCGCGCCATCGATGACGCGCAGATCGCCGCCGAGCAGGCCGACCTGCTCCGGCCCCTCGGCGGTGAGGGCAACGGCGCGGCTCCGAGCGAGAACCCGTACAAGCTTCACGAGGATCTGCAGCTGGCCATGCAGGACGACGCCGGGATCGGGCGTAGCGAGGAGTCACTCAAGCGTGCGCTCGTGACGGTTCTCACCCTCCGCGAGCGGAGCGCGCACATCCGCGTCTCCGGCGGGCGCGCGCTCAACCCCGGCTGGCACACGTGCCGCGAGATCACCAATATGCTGGTGATCTCCGAGGCGATCATCCGCGGAGCCATCGAACGGCGCGAGAGCCGGGGCTCGCAGTGGCGGTTCGACCACCTCGACCAGGAGGTGGAGTTCGGCAAGATCAACTTCGTGACCCGTCGCGGCGATGATGGGATGCGGGTGGAAAGTGTCCCGTTGGAGCCGTTGCCCGATCGCCTCCGTCCACTGCTCGAGCGCAGTCGCTTCTACGATCCGGCCAAGCTCCCCAAGGGATACTTGACTGAATCCGCGCCTGCCGCCGGCACCACAGGAAAAACCAACTGATGTCAGTCCTCGATCAACCCGCCGCCTCCGTCCATGCTCCTGCTGAGGACGTGCTCACCGCCAGTGGGCTGACCGGCGAGATGCTGACGCTCAGAGTGCTGAAGGGCGTGCCGGGCGGTGAGGCGGCGGAAGTTGCCTACCAGGTTCCGGTGGTCACCGGCATGGTGGTCCTCGACGCCGTCCATTACGTGCAACACAACCTCGACACCGACCTCGCGTGCCGCTGGAACTGCAAGGCGGCAAAGTGCGGGTCGTGCAGCGCTGAGGTCAACGGCCACCCGGTGCTGCTGTGCAAGACGCGCGTCGACGACCTCCCCGCCGGTCCGGTCACCGTGCGTCCGCTGAAGTCGTTCCCGCTCATCAAGGACCTGGTAACCGACGTCTCACGCAACTACGAGGTGAACCGAGAGATTCCACCGTTCACCGCGGCGCCGGACGATGGCACGCCGTGGCGGATCCCGCAGCAGGACATCGATCGCCTGTACGAGTTTCGCAAGTGCATCGAGTGCTTCCTCTGCCAGGACGTCTGCCATATCCTGCGGAGCCACGACTACGCGGATCGCTTCTACGGACCGCGATTCTTTGTGCGCGTCGCGTCACTGGAGATGCATCCGAAGGATGTCCTCGATCGCCGCGAGCAGACGCGCGAGCAGGGTGGTCTCGGCTACTGCAACATCACCAAGTGCTGCACCGAGGTGTGCCCCGAGCACATCCACATCACCGACAACGCGATCATCCCCCTCAAGGAGCGCGTTGCGGATGTGCACTGGGATCCGGTGCGGTTTGTCGGACGAAAGCTCTTCGGTCGCAGCGGGGATTGATCGCCGTCATCGTTCTGAGCGCGGTCCTGGTCGTGATGATCGGGGGCTTCGCGTGGTTCTACTTCTACTCCCGAACACTGGCGTGGGGTGATTCGGACACCCGCAAGGCGTTGCTCAATCTGATGGTCGTGGTCGGACCGATCTTCGGCAGCCACTACCGCCGAGAGCCGCCCGAGCCCCCGAGCGTGTCGGCACCTGCGGCCGACGATGACGACGAGCGACCCGCGCGGATCAGCCCGCCGGAGCCGGGCGAGTAGGATCAGCCCGCATGGGGAGGACGGTCACCGCCTGCGTCTTCGACATGGATGGAGTCCTGATCGATACGGAGCCGGTGTGGCGTGAGACCGAGCACGACGTGTTCGCTCGTGTCGGCGTCGAGCTCACCGATGCCCAACTTCGCGAAACCTGGGGCATGCGCATCGAGGAGGTGGTCGACTACCGCTATCGGGTACGGCCCTGGAACGGCATCCGGCCACGTGCGGTCGAGCGCGAGATCATCCGCGAGATGGTCGAACACGTACGCGCGCATGGTGTCCCGATGCCCGGGGCGGTGGAGGCGATCCACACCGCACGCGATGCCGGGTTGCGTGTGGCGATCGCATCATCGTCTTCACGCGAGCTGATCGATGCGGTGGTCGAGCGGCTGGGCATCGGCGAGCTCGTCGACGCGGTGTGCACCGCGGACGACGAAGAGCACGGCAAGCCCGATCCCGGTGTCTACCTCAGCGCGGCACGCGCGCTCGACGTCATGCCGTCGTCGTGCGTCGCGATCGAGGACTCACCGGTCGGCGTCACCGCCGCCATCGCCGCGGGCATGCGCTGCATCGGACTCCGTTCGGAAGGGGCGCTCGCGGGCGACATCAGTCATGCCCACGTGGTCATCGACTCGCTCCTCGAGATCACGCCGGAGCTGCTGATCAGCCGATCCTGATCCCTGTGATCAGCGAACCAAGGCTCGGATCGATCTCCTCGCGGCGCGCGTCCATGACCGCGACGACCTGATGTACGGCCTCGGCGCTCCGATGGAGCGCTGCCCGCTCCTCATCGGTGAGCGCGACATCGACCACTTCGATGAGACCGCCCTCGCCGAGCCTGCAGGGCACGCCGGTGAACAGCCCGTTGATGCGGTACTCGCCCTCGAGATGCACCGTGCACGGCAGCACCTGGCGGGTATCGAGCACGATCGCGTCGATCATCTGCGCGACCGCGGCGCTCGGCGCGTAGAAGGCGCTGCCCGTCTTCAGCAGGTTCACGATTTCGGCACCGCCGTCGCGGGCGCGCTGCACGATGCTCTCGAGGCGCTCGGCGGGGATGAGGTCCGCGGCCGGAATGCCGGCGACGGTCGTCAGCCTGGTGAGCGGCACCATGGTGTCGCCGTGACCACCGAGCACGTACGCCTGCACATCGTGCACGGACGCATCAAGTTCCTGCGCGATGAAGGTGCGATACCGAGCGGTGTCGAGGACGCCCGCCATGCCGATGACACGTGACCGTGGAAATCGCGAAACCGCCATCGACAGCTGGGTCATGCCGTCGACCGGGTTGGCAACGACGATCAGGATGCAATCGGGCGAGCGCTCTATGACCTGGCGGACGACGGCTGACACAATCTTCGCGTTGGTCATTACCAGGTCGTCGCGTGACATCCCCGGCTTGCGTGGGATGCCGCTCGTAATGACGACGATCTTCGAGCCTGCGGTCTCGTCGTAGCCGTTGGTCCCGGTGACCCGCGAGTCGTAGCCCACGATCGGTCCCGACTCGAGCATGTCGAGCGCCTTGCCCTGAGGGAGACCTTCGACGATATCGACGAGCACGACATCGGCGTAGTCGCGTTCGGCCACGCGTTGGGCTAGCGTGGCGCCCACGTTGCCGGCGCCTACCACTGTGATCTTGCTTCGCACGGGGCTCGATTCTACGCAGCGTGTCTGTGACCTCGGGCTAGCACCTGCTCAAAGGGCGGGTCCTGGCATCGCGGGGACCCCTCGCCGCTCTGCGGTTCGGTCTGACCGCTGGGGCGTCGTGCGTTCTGGGAACGGGCATCTCGGCGCCGACCCTCCGATCGGCGCTGCCCCCCGCGATGCCACCCGCCTCGGGTAGTGGGCTCCTCCGGGCGGCGGGCTGCGTAGCATTCGGCGTGCTGTGTTGTTTCGACGTCAGGCCCTGCTGAACGTGGGGAGCTGGGCTTGCCCAGGGCATGGACGAGGTTGCGACTGGGGTCGGGTAACGGGTGCTCGCGATATCGCGCTCCGGTTGGATTGGGCTTCGGGCGGTTGCGAGGGTTCTTGAACGGGTGCTCAAGCCTATGAGTGATTTGAGATGAGTGACTTGAGTAATGCGACGCGGGAGCCGAGGTCGGTTGGCAAGGCAACGGCTGCGGCGAAGCCGAATCCGAAGGCGAAGGGCAAGGCTAAGGTTCGGAAGCGGCGGTTGCCGGTGGGGGCTCGGGAGCGGGCGCCGATTGTCGTGGAGCGTCTGAAGCTCGAGTACGGCGAGGCGCGCACCGAGCTGGACTATGGGAGTCCGTGGCAGCTGTTGGTTTCGGTGATCCTCAGTGCCCAGACGACCGACGTCAATGTCAATTCGGTCACGCCGATCTTGTTTGCGCGCTATCCGACGGTTGCGGATCTCGCGGCGGCGGAGGAGGCGGATGTCGAGGCGATCATCCACAAGACGGGGTTCTTTCGCTCCAAGGCGCGGGCGATTCGCGAGATGAGCCAGGACCTCGTGCTCCTCCATGGCGGTGAGGTGCCGTCGCGAATGGAGGATCTGGTGAAGCTCCGAGGCGTTGGACGGAAGACCGCCAACGTGGTGCTCGGTGTGGCGTTCGGGGAGCCGGGCTTTGCGGTGGATACGCACGTGACACGGCTCACCGGGCTGCTCCGCCTGACTTACGCGACCGACCCCGTGAAGATCGAGGAGGACGTGTGCAGCATCGTCCCGCCGAGCGAGTGGACGGGCCTGAGCCTGAGACTCATCCTGCACGGTCGGCGGATCTGCGTCGCCAACCGGCCACGCTGCCCAGAGTGTGTTCTCGCCGACATCTGCCCGTCGGCGGACCTCGGCCTTGCCAAGCCCCGCACCGGCCCGCGACATCGAGTGGCGAAGGCTCGCTAGACTCTGTTGGGATGCTCAGGGGCAGGATTGTGAGTCAATCGATACACGGGGGAGTCGCGACACCCCCCGGTATGGGTACGATGGTGGCATCGCAGTGATCCAGACGAGGGCCCGTAGCCAGCATCAGGCGCCCCTCACGACCGCATTCCCGGCCATCGTCCGTCCCGTCGGAGCTCCTCGAGCGACGACGCCGGCGCCGGTGCCGGAGCCCTCGCACCATCATCTTCCCGCGTGGGTGAAGAGAGCCTATGCACAGGCACGCCCGATCCTCGCCGATTTGCTCGGCAGCCTCGAGGGCGAGCAGCGCGAGGAGTTGCAGCGGTCGGTCGACGACATCACCGCGCGCATCAACACCGGCAAGTTCAGTCAGGCGTTCCAGTACCCGCAGTTGATCGCGAGCGGGATGGAGCTGTATCAGCAGCAGCGCTCGGCGAATGCGGAACGCGCTCGGGCCGCACATGCGCTCGATCTGCTGCGGCGCCGGGGCAGCGACATGCTTCGCGACGCAGGCCCGCAACTGCCGCCCGATGTGACTTCGCGTCTGGGGAGATCGCTGCGCGGGGCCACCTCCGCCGAGGAGATCTCCGAGGTGGAGACCGAGGTCCGTCAGGCTGTCGAGTCGGCCCGATCCGTCCAGGATCGCAAGCGCGAGCGCGAGATCACCAAGACACGCACCAAGATCCAGCGCGCCGCGCCACGTGCGCAGGCCCGGCCCGTTGAGACCACCGAAACCTGGCAGGACGTCCTGCGCCGGCTGCAGGAGCAGATGGCGCAAGAGGCGGGAGCGTGACCTCGGTCCCTCTGGCAGCCTCGGTCGATCCCGACAGCCTCGCACTCGAAGCGAGCGATCCCGAGGTGAGAACGGTGATGCGCAACGAGGTGGTGTTCTGCCTCCCGAGCACGCCCGCCGACGCCATCGCGAAGTTGCTTGCGGACAACATCCTGAGTGAGATCGTCGTGCTCGTCGACCGGCGGCCGGTCGGCTTCGTCGCCAAAGAGGATGTCATCGACCATCTGATCGCCGGCGACATCGTTGTGTCCGGAAGCGATTTCGCGGTGCGCCCGCCGTCGACGAACGTGCAGGCACGCAACATGCTGCGCCAGTCACCGCTGCTCGTCGACGAGCACCAGCGTCTGAGCGAGGTCGTTTCCCTGATGGCGAATCACGAGCGCCGCTTGGCGATAGTCACCCATGAGGACGAAACCGTGGTCGGAATGGTGACGCCGCGAGAGCTTGCCGACTTCGCACTGGTGAGGCGCAAAACCCCCAATGCCTGAGCTGGAGAGCATCGCCTCCCCACTCGGCGCGGAATGCGATCCCGAGGACCGGCTGTCCGACGTCCTCGAGGTATTGCGCCTCCAGGATCCGGTCCCGCTCATCGTCGTCCGGGGTGACGACGTGCTCGGCACCATCGGTCTCGAGGTGGTCGTGTCATCGTTCGATGCGCTCGACCAGACCAGCGTTCGCGATGTCATGCGCCCCGCCCCGGAGATCGACCTCGGCGAGCGCATCGAGCGCGGTGCCGAGGTGATGCGCAAGGCCTCCGCCGAGGCTGCCATCGTCACCGCATCCGAAGGCGGGTTCTTCTCGCGCAACAGCGAGCCGGTCGGCATGGTGAGTGCGGCACACGTTCTCGGTGCCATCGCGAAGAACGTGATCGACAAGGCGCCCATGAAGATCATGAGCGGGCATCTCGACCTGGGCTTCAACGTCCCGATCACTCCCTGCCAGCGCAACTGCCCGATCCGCCAGGACATCGCGACCTACATCGACTATGTGAGCCAGGGTCGCTACGTCGACTCGTGGGCGGTCATCCACGAGACCAACCCATTCCCAAGCATGCTCGGGCGGCTCTGCAACCACCCCTGCGAGACCGACTGCAAGCGCGGATGGGACCCCGGCGAGGAGCCGGTGACGATCAAATCGATCAAGCGATTCTCGACCGACTTCGCCTTCCAGCAGGGACTGTGGATCAATTACAAGATCGCGCCTGCCAAGGGCAAACGCGTCGCCGTCGTGGGTGCGGGACCTGCCGGCCTCACCTGTGCACTCGACCTGCGCGTCCAGGGATATGACGTCGTGCTCTTCGAGCGCGAGGCGAAGGTGGGCGGCCTGCTGAGCACGTCGATTCCGCCGTTCCGGTTCGATCATCGCCAGCTCCAGTGGGAGCTCGACATGATCATGACGACGGGGATCGACGTCCGCCTCAACAGCAACATTGGCGGCGGTGCCGGCGACATCAAGACCAAGGATTTGCTCGACGAATACGACGCCGTCTTCTTCTCGATCGGGATGATGAAGGGCCGCATCCTGCCGATCCCGGGGAGCGACCTTCCCGAGGTCATCGATGCGATGAGCTTCCTGCGCACCGTGTCATACGACAAGGTCCCCGATCACTTTCCCGTGGGTGGCAGTGTGGTGGTGGTCGGTGGTGGTGCAGTCGCGACCGACGCGTGCCAGTCGTCGATCAAGCTCGGCGCCAAGGACGTGTGGATGGTTGCCATCGAGCCGGAGGATCGGCTTCCCGCGTTCGGCAACGAGCTCCATGAGGCAAAGGAGATCGGACTGCATATCCAGTGCGGCGTGATCGTCAAAGAGATCCTCGGGGACGAGAAGGGCAGCGTGAAGGCAGTCGCCTTCGCTCCGCTGCAGGACCTCGAGTTCGATCCGCTCAGCGGCAAGCTCATCTTCTCCTCCGTGAAGGAGCAGGCGAACGCGGAACGCTGGACGGTGTCCGCGGACTACGTGATCTTCGCGTCCGGTCAGATCATGGAGCGTCCCGACGAGCTCGTCCCGGTGACGCAGCGTGGCTTGCTTGCAGCGGATCGCGGTGGTCACACCGGAGTCGACAAGCTCTTCTCAGGTGGTGACTGCGTCCAGGGACCGTCGTTTATCGTCGACGCCGCCGGCTGGGGACACCGCGTTGCTCGCTCGATTCGCGAGTTCCTCGGCGAGGACATGGAGGCGGCCGGCGATCGTATCTATCAGACGGTCGTGGAGCGCACCGACGACCATCGTCAGTCCGAGCTGTTCGCGCGTGTCGAGCCGGGCATCCTCGAGGCCGGGAAGCGCTACGACATGACCGAGGTCGAGCAGTCGTGGAGCGACCAGACGGCGATCGTCCAGGCGATTCGCTGCTTCCAGTGCGACTCCGTGCACCACTACGACCAGAACGTCTGCGTCCTCTGTGGCGCGTGCGACGACGTGTGCCCTGAGAAGGCCATCGACGTGGTGGTCTTCGGCGAGGATCGCGAGCGCTCCTCGGGCGGGGAGACGCTCGTGTGCGCGACCTCGGGTGGCCGGCCCGGTGCGGGCGGCTACGAGGGCGAGATCTACATCAACTACGACCGCTGCACCAACTGCAGGATTTGCGAAGACCACTGTCCGGTGAACTGCATCACGTTCGAGCGTGTGCGTTTTGTCGATGACACGATGCGCGTCGTCGAGCGTCCGGACCTGAGGATCGACCTGCCGCTCGTCGCGGTGGGGTAGCGATCGAGCTTCACGAGCGCTTCATGCGTCGCGCGCTACAGGCGGCGCGTGCCGCAGGTGCGCGCGGTGAGGTGCCGATCGGCGCGGTGGCGGTCCGCGACGGCGCCATCCTCGCGACCGCCGGCAACGCGATTGAGCGGAGGGGTGACGCGACTGCCCACGCCGAGATGCTGGTGCTGAGGCGTGTTGCCGGCATCATCGGTGGCTGGCGTCTCGATGGCGTCACCGTCTATGCGACGTTGGAGCCGTGTCCGATGTGCGCCGGCGCGATGGTGCAGGCGCGCATCGCCGCGTGCGTCTATGGCGCTCGCGATCCAAAGAAGGGTGCCGACGGCAGCGTGTACGACGTGCTCCGCAACCCGCGCAACAACCACCGGATCGACGTGACCAGTGGAATCGCTGACGGCGAAGGCGGCACGTTGCTGCAGGACTTCTTCCGCGCGCGTCGCTGACGCTACGAGGCGGCTGCCGCCTCGCTGGGTGCCATGAGGTCGACGTCGTACGCGCGAATAACCTCACTCACCTGTACCGAGTACCAGGAGTAGAAGTGGTCGCGCGCCCATCGTTGCGTATCGCGGTGCTCGGCGTTGTCACGCCACGCCTTCACGGACTCTTCGTTCTCGAACAGCTCGAGCGACACCTCCTCACCGTCGGGTGTCTCGAAGCTCTCGATCGAGATGAACCCGGGGTGGTCCTGCACCAGCTCGTGGAGGCGTTTGCTGCGCCGCGAATATTCCTCGAGGTCGCCATCCGGCCGGTTGCGCGATCGAAACACCACCAGGATCATGGCCACATCTTCACACAGCGGCGGAGGACAGGCGTCGCAGCGCTGCGCGCGCCGCGTGGTAGCCACACATACCGTGCACGCCACCGCCGGGAGGTGTCGAGGCGGAGCAGATGAACACGTCGGGATTGGGTGTGGAATACGGATTGGCGCGCACCGCCGGCCGGGTGAAGAGCTGGCCGAGGTCGGTGACGCCGCCGGTGATCGCGCCGCCGACGTAGTTCGCGTTGTACTGCTCCAGCGCCGCGGTGTTCATCACGTGGCGCGCCAGGATGCGGTCGCGGAACCCGGGCGCGAACCGCTCGACCTGGCGCTCGAGGACGTCGGTGAGGTCGAGCGTGGATCCAGCGGGGACATGGCAGTACGCCCAGCCGGTGTGCTTGCCGGCGGGTGCCCGCGAGCTGTCGAAGAGGCTCGGCTGCACCACGATCATGTACGGCCGGTCCGAGACCCGACCGTGCCAGACGGCTGCCTCCGAGGCCGCGATCTCGTCGAGCGTTCCACCGACGTGCACGGTCGCCGATTCGAGGCATGCCGGATCGGCCCAAGGGATCGGGCCATCGAGAGCCCAGTCGACCTTGAAGATGCCCGGCCCGTAGCGGAATCGACGGAGCCGGTCCACGTAGCCGCGGGACAGCACCGGTGACCCGATGGTTGCGACCTGGTCGGGGCTCGTGTCGAAGAGCACCACCCGCGACGGAGGGAGGTCGGCGAGCGCACCAACCTGCGTCCCCGTCTCGATACGCCCGCCCAAGGAGACGAGGTATCTGGCGAGTGCGGTGGTGATCGCGGCCGACCCGCCCTGCGCGATCGGCCAGGTCTCGACGTGCGCTGCGAGCAGGAACAGGAGGCCGATGGCCGCGCTGACCGGCCGCGTCAGTGGCAGGATCGAGTGGGCCGCGCAGCCGGCGAACAGGGCCCGGGCGCGTTCGCCGCGGAACCAGGTCCGCCCCAGGACCGTGGCCGGGAGCAGCGCCGGCACGCCGAAGCCCGCGAGCACGAGCGGGTGGCGGGGGAGGTGTGCGGGACCGAGGATCTCGGCGAGGAGCTCGTGCGGGTGGCGAAGCAGCGGACGCATCAGCCGCCGGTACGCGGCGGCATCCGGTCGCAGGGCATCAGCAGTGGCGTCGAGCGACTTGCGTAGGATGACCGCCGGCTCGCCGTCCAGCGGGTGGGCGACCGAGGCCGGCGGCTGAATCCAGGTGAGGCCGTGGTCGGCGAGTGGGAGGGTGCGGAGGTATGGCGAGAGGATGCCGAGCGGGTGCGCGGCGGAGCACACGTCGTGGAGAAAGCCGGGAAGGGTCAGCTCCGCGGTTCGGGTTCCGCCGCCGATGGTTGGCGCGGATTCCAGCACCAGCACCTCAGCCCCGCCACGAGCCAGCTCTACGGCCGCGGCCAAACCGTTGGGGCCGCTGCCGATGACCACGGCGTCGAGGCGCGACGGCACGCGCGCCCTCTACGCTGCCGGAGCTGTTGGTGCGGCAGCGACGACTTCACCGCTCGCCAGCACCATGCCATCCTCGCAGACGGCCTCGACGCGCCCGCCCTGGAATTGCTGCTCGTAGACTTTCGCGTACGCGCCGCCGCGGCGCAGGAGCTCGGCGTGGGTGCCCTGCTCGAGGAGGCGGCCCCGGTCGATGACGAAGATGACGTCGGCGGCCAGGATGGTGGAGAGCCGGTGCGCGATCGCGATGGTGGTGCGACCGGTGAGCAGCGGCTCGAGAGCCGCCTGGACGAGGCGCTCGCTCGTGGTGTCGAGTGCCGAGGTCGCCTCGTCGAGGATCAGCACGCGCGGTGACTTGAGGACGACCCGCGCGATCGCGAGACGCTGCTTCTCGCCACCGGACATCCGGTAACCGCGCTCCCCGACCAGCGTGTCGTAGCCCTCGTCGAGCGCGACGATGCGGTCGTGGATGAATGCCGCACGCGCTGCGGCCTCGAGCTCTTCCTGGGTCGCGTCCGGCTTGGCGTAGGTGAGATTGCGCCGCACCGATGCGTGGAAGAGGTACGTCTCCTGCGTGACCATGCTGATCGCATCGGCCAGCGATGCGATCGTGTAGTCGCGGACGTCCATGCCATCGAGGAGGAGGGCTCCCTTGGAGACGTCGTACAGCCGTGGGATCAGGTAGGAGATGGTCGTCTTGCCGGCGCCGCTCGGCCCGACGATCGCCGCAAGCTGGCCGGGTTTGACCTCGAAGCTCACGTCCTCGATCGCCCAATCGCGGCGGATCTCGTTGGGGACCGGGTCGTTCTCGTCGGGTGCGTGTCCGTTCGGTATCGGCGTCGGCGCCGCTGGTCGGTGGATCGGCTCGGTCATCGGGCCGAAGGTGCCACGGTCATAGCGGAAGTAGACGTGGTCGAGGCGGACGTCGCCCTTGACGTCTTCCGCCGCAACCACGCGTGCGTCCGGCCGGTCGACGATGTCGTGCGGCATCTTGAGGTAGTCAAAGATGCGCTCGAACAGCGCGAGGCTCGCCTGGATCTCGATCGACACCGAGAGCATGCTGCCGATGGGGAAGAAGAGCCGGCTCTGCAGCGTGGTGAAGGCGACGATCGTGCCCGCGGTAATCGGAGCACTGGGGCCGTGATTGCCGGAAAGCACGAAACCGGCGATGAGGTAGACCAGCGCCGGGGCACTGCTGAAGAACGCACCGATGACCGCGAAGAGCGCTCGACCGATCATCTCCTGGCGGATGGCCAGATTGGCAAGCCGGTGATTCTCCTTTCGGAAGCGCGTGACCTCCTCGGATCCGCGGCCGAAGACCTTGGCGAGGAGCATCCCGGAGACGGAGAGCGTCTCCTCGGTGATCGCGCTGATCTCGGCCTTCGATTCCTGCGCCTGCATGGTGATCTGCCGGCGCACCCTGCCCGCGCGGTACGTGTAGAAGACGAAGAGCGGGGTGATCGCCAGCGAGAGCACGGTCAGCTGCCAGGAGAGCACCAGCATCGCGATGAGCGTGCTCAGCAGCGTCACGACGTTGGAGAGGAGAGAGGTGGCGGTGTCGGTGACGACCGACTGGATGCCGCCGACGTCGTTGGTCAGGCGCGACTGGATCTCGCCGGTGCGCGTGCCGGTGAAGAAGCGGAGTGACATGCCCTGGAGGTGCTCGTAGAGGCGGTTGCGCAACTCCTCCATGACGCGCTGACCGACGCGGTTGGTGACGTACGTCTGGAGTACGCCGATCGCCCCGGTGACGATCGTGATGCCGATCATGATCCCGACCAGCACCTCGAGGCGTGGCAGCACCACCGGGAGGGCGACGAGCTTGCCGTGGACCGTGGTTGTCGGGAACAGCGCGGTATCGAAAACGACCTTGATGAGGATCGGATTCACCACGCCGGCTCCGGCGGTGATGACCACCAGGAAGGCGATCGCCGCCACCCCGAGCCGGTGGGCCTTGAACAGACCCGCGGTCTGGCGAAGGAGCCGGCGGTTGGAAACCCGGCCGGACGGCTTGTCTCGTTTGCCGCCCATGAATGCGCCTCCGTGGATCACGGCAGCGGTGCTCCGGGGGTCGCGCGGGTCACGGGCGGCATTGCTTCGACTGTACCAAGGTGAAGTCGTTCTCCCGATTCGGTAACGGGGGTGGATTGGGTCTTGCGACCGCTATCATCTGCGGCGATTCAGCGCGGAGGGAGCGCTGGCAGACGACCAAGAGGAATTCGATGACCAGCAAGCCTCTCCTTGTGGGAGCTCTCTCCATTGGCACGATCATCGGGATCGCCGGCTGCGGCGGAGCCAGCAATGCGTCAACCCCGACGCCGACGGCGTCGAGCGGCGGCCTGACCTTGCCGACCATTCCCGGCCTCGGTGGCGGGTCGACCGGGTCGGCTCCAGCCGCGACCACGCTGCTCACCGCCGCGGACGTTCAGACCATCAGCGGCGACTCCGGCGTCACGGCTCTCATGGGGGCATGCTCGACGACCACCTGCATCTATTCGGACACGACCGGCAGCGGCGGTGGTGGCGGCGTGATCTTCGTGGAGCCGTTCCCGGGAGCCATCGGCCAGGCCGCGCTTCAGGCGGCGATCGCGACGGCGCTCAGCGGCCAGGCGAACTCCAATGGGGGCAGCGCGGTTGCGGTGTCGGGGCTGGGAACCGGCGCGATCAAGGAGATCGAGGCGAATTCGGTCACCTACGCATTCGTCAAGGACAACTACCTTGTGGTGCTCAACGTCTCGTCGGGAACGAAGAGCGGCGCCGACATGGACTCGCAGGTCGGGGCCGCCGCGCAGACGGTGGCCGGGTCGGTGTAGCGCCGCGCGCGACTTCGTCCGTTGGCGGAGAGGGTGGGATTCGAACCCACGGTGGCTATAAACCACACCGCTTTTCGAGAGCGGCACCTTCAACCACTCGGACACCTCTCCGGGAGCGTCGAGTATACGGGCGAGCCCCGACCTGGACCCGTGCGATCGCGCGATCTGCGGCCGCCGCGTTACCAGTAGTACCAGCGTCCGCCCCGCGGGCGAAACGCGAGCCCGATTAGCCAGAAGATCAGGAAGATGAAGGCGATCCACCAGAGGACGTGGAGCGCGAATCCCAAACCGAAGAGCAGGGCTGTAAAGAGGAGGAAGGCGAACAGGACACACATGACGAGTTTCTCCCTGAGGCGAAATGAAGCTCAGATGGTAGATACCCTGTAGGCGGTGGGGGCGAAACCGGCGGCTGGTGGCGCGAGGGGGCTGTGGGCAGGTGGCGGATACAATCGCGGAGGAGCGATCGCCTAGTTGGCCGAGGGCGCCGCACTGGAAATGCGGTATACCGCGTCAAGCGGTATCGAGGGTTCGAATCCCTCTCGCTCCGGATTTCTCATACAGCATAAGGGATTTCGCGTCCGGCTGCGACCGCAACACGGCGGCCTTGCCGGGCCATTTTGGGCAACTGATGCCAATGGTGATGCCAATCGATGCCAATCGGCGTATCGTCGAGGGCATGAGGAAACGTACCGCCGGCGAGGGGACGGTCGGGTCGCGGCCGCTGCCGGATGGGCGCTGGCAGGCTCGCTACGTGACGACCGATGCCACGGGCCGTGTGAGCCGGAAAGCGGTGTACGGCAAGACCCGCCACGAGGCCGCCCAGAAGCTCCGCGACGCAACCCGCAATCGCGACAGTGGACTCACGCCGCTGCCGAGGCGACAGACCGTCGCGTCATACCTCATGGACTGGCTCGACGGTGTCCGGCCGTCCTTAAAACCGCGCACGTGGGACCGCTACGAGGAACAGGTCAGGCTGCACCTGATTCCGCATCTCGGTCGGCTCTGGTTGGAGCGGCTGGGCCCCGGAGATGTCCAACGTGCGTACGCTGCGCTCCTGGATCGGGGCCTGAGTCCAGCGACGGTCAAGCGGAGCCATGCGACCCTCCATCGAGCGCTCCAACAGGCCGTCCGCTGGCGCGTGCTTCCCACCAACATTGCTGGGCTCGTCGACCCCCCGCGGGTGACCCACCGCGACATGTCCGTCCTCTCGCCCGAGCAGGCCCGGCGACTGGTTGACGCCGTCGTGGGCGACCGTCTGGAGGCGCTCTACGTGCTGGCCGTGACCGCAGGTCTCCGCCAGGGCGAGCTGCTCGCGCTGCGCTGGTCCGACGTCGACCTGGACGGTGGCTCTTTGGCGGTGACGGGGAGCCTGGTCCGCGTCTACACGCCGCGGCGGCTCGCCAGAGATCCGGGGGTTCCACGCTCGCACTTGGAGTCGACCGAGCCGAAGACGCGACGATCGCGTCGCCGCGTCGAACTCACCGCGGTCGCGCTCGATGCTTTGCGCCAGCGGCGCAGCGCGTGGGTCGCTGAACGGGTTGCCGCCGCCAATGTCTGGCAGGACCGCGATCTCGTGTTCTGCAGCGCGACGGGTGGTTACCTGCACGCGTCGCGTCTGACCGAACAGTTCAAGGCTCTGCTGCGTCGCTCAGCGCTCCCTCCCATCCGCTTCCATGATCTGCGCCACACCGCGGCGACCCTCATGTTGAGCCGCGGCGTGCACCCGAAGGTGGCCAGCGAGATGCTTGGGCACGCAACCGTTGCGGTCACCCTGGACCTCTATTCGCACGTGACCGAGACCATGCAACGCAGCGCCGCGGAGGCGTTGAACGGGGTCTTCGCTTGAGTCGTTTGGCTCCTTTGACACGGCACCACAACGGGGTGTATTTTCTAGCTGTCGCCAACTGAGCTCCATCGGGGAATGACCGCCCCGATGACGCACCGCCTCTCCACTCGCTGCAGCGACTGTTTGAAGACAGGTCGTGGAGAAAGTCGGTGGCGAATGGACTCGACGTACCGACGTGCCGTCGGTTGGTGACCCTGAGCGACGCGGCGATCTATTTGAGCTGTAGTCGGCGCCACGTCGAACGGCTCCTGGCCCGAGGCGAACTCCCGCGGGTGAAGCTTGGGCGAGCCGTCCGCGTTGCCGTGAGCGACCTCGATCAATACATCGAGGCACTTCGATCGGAAGGCCGATGAGGACGCGCCCCAGCACAGCGATCGTGGCCGGGTGGCGGAGCCAATCAGCGAGGCGGAGGAATCCCCCCATCGCGTTGCGCGAGCTACCAGTCACTCATCTATGTACCTACGGCAACGCGAGGTACCGTTCGCCAGATTCACGCCGAGATTGAGATCCGCCTTCGTCCTTCCTCGGGGAGGCGACGGGATGCACCAGCGAGTGACGAGGGTGTTGAGACTCGTGGCGCTGGGTCGGACGCTCTTGAAGCGCGGTTACGTTTGAGGCTAGTCAGGGGGCCCTCACAGCCCCAAATAGGCTGCGGCGTCCCTGTCGAGCCGACTCCGTCTGCGACGAAGGTAGCGGGGCACACCCGACAGCGAGTGAAGCCCTGTCTGCACAACGATGACGCGCTCCGGGGCGCCACCCGCCAGCGCCGCAGTCACGAAGCCGGCGCGCAACGAGTGGCCGGCGTAGAGCGTCGGATCGATGCCGGCGCCTTGGGCTGCTCGCTTGATCACGAGCGCCACCGCGCGGGCGCTGAGCCGTGTTGCTCCCACCCGACCATGGCGGTCGATGGGCCGGAAGAGGGCCCCGCTATGGATATCACTGATCGCGTACCAGGCCCGAATTGCGCGCACGGAGCAGGTTTCCGGATGTTCGCCGCGGGGAATAGCGACCTCGCGCGCGACGTACCACGAGCCGGTGCGTGCGTCCGGGAGCAGAAGCCGTAGATGCTGGTCGGTCACGTGGATGTCTCTGACGTCAAGGGCGATCAACTCACTCGCCCTGAGTCCGCCGGCGAAACCAAGCAAGAGCATGAGCCGGTCTCGGGCGCCAGCCGCAGTCCGCTGCGGGGTGGCTCGCAGCATCCGCCGCAGGGTGGTGACGTCCAGCGCCGGCTTTTTCGCGGAAAATTGCATCTGTCGTCGGAGAGTGCCGAGGAGCGGCCGAACCAACGTATCGGCTATCTCGGAGAAGCGGTGGCCGGCGAGCCGGTGCGCCCTCGCGATAGATGCTCGCCGGCGCAAGATCGTTGACGGCTTGTAGCCGCGTTCGACGAGAGTAGCGAGGTAACGGGCGATCGTCTCTGGCGCCGCAGGCAGCGCCGTCGACCCCTGCGCTTGACAGTACGCGTTGAAGTCTCGGAGATCGGTGAGGTAGGCCCGCAGTGTGCTCGACGCCTTCGTCATCAAGATCTGCAGCTGCAACTTCCGCATCTCGGCCGCGACGTCCGCAGGCTCGGCCGGGACGTCGGCAGCCTGCGTCAGATGAACCTTGACGACCTGCTCAATGCCATGCGCGGAACTGACCCAGATCGTTGGATCGGGGGGTGGCGGGCGCAGATGCCCGTCGACGAGCAGGAGGGCGTAATCCCGCACGAGTCGGAGTCTAGATCAGCTGGCTTCCAATAACTATCGGATATCGGATGTCAGCGTGATTTGGAAGGACCTTCGGGCGTTTCGGAGGGCCGTGCAAGCCCGAAAGGAGCAACCCGTTCGGGACTGCCAGGGAGGCTGTGACGCCGTAAGTCTGCTGGCGATCCAGATGACGCGAACCACGTGCGACGTGATCATCTCGCTCCGACCGACCACCTTGACTCGGCGCCGAGCCACCAGAGCACGGCGACACCCACCTGTCGCAGTGAGCGCACATGATGCTCCGGTGAGCGAACCCACGCAACTCGACCCTGCCGAGCTCGAGGAGGCTCGCCGTTGGTTCACCGCCGCCGCCGAAGCCGGCCGGGTCTCCGCCCAGATCCACCTCGGGGTGCTGCTCGCCACCCAACTCGACCCACCCGAGCTCGGGGAGGCTCGCCGTTTGGTTCACGGTCGCCGCCGAAGCCGGTGACGTCGCCGCCCAGACCCACCTCGGGTGGCTGCTAGCCACGTTGCTCAGCCCGCCCGAGGTCGACGAGGCTCGCCGCTGGTTCACGGCCGCCGCCGAAGCCGGTGTCGTCGATGCCCCGTACAGGCTCGGGCAGCTGCTCGTCACCCAACTCGACCCGCCTTATCTGGAGGAGGCGCGCCGCTGGTTCACGGCCGCCGCCGAAGCCGGCTACGTCGCCGCCCAGACCTACCTCGGGTGGCTGCTCCTTCGGCCCGACAGGCCCGAGCGCGACGAGGCCCGCCGTTGGTTCACGTCGGCCGCCGAAGCCGGTGACACTGACGCTCAATACCGCTTCGGGCGGCTGCTCGCCTTCCGGTTCTACCCGCCCGAGGTCGACGAGGCCCGCCGCTGGTTCACCGCTGCCGCCGCGGCCGGTCACACCGACGCCAAGGACTACCCTCGGGGTGCTCGCACTTTGGCGCGACCCGGCCCGATCGTGACGAGGCCCGCCGCTGGTTCACGTCCGCCGCCGAAGCCGGCAACGCCCACGCCCAGTACTGCCTCGGGATGTGGGCCACCGAACTCGACCGGCCCGACCTGGACGAGGCTCGACGCTGGTTGACAGCGGCTGCCGAGGGCGGTGACCCCTTCGCCCAGTACAACCTCGGGCAGCCGCTCGCCACCTTGCTCGACCCGGCGGAGCTGGGCCAGGCCCGTCGTTGGCTAAAGGCCGCTGCAGAAGCGGGCATCGGCGAGGCGTAGGACGACCGGACGGTGCTGCTCGACAATGGCTAACCGTTCGGACGATCCGGGGTGCAGCAGTTCGGCGCAAGCTGACGGAGCCGGGATGGCCGTCTAAGGGCGCTGGGACAGAGCCCGTGATCAGCGCGTGTGCCCACATCGGGTGACACATCACGAGGTGACCGTCACGCCAGCCCTATCCCCAGCAGTACTTGGCGCCGGGTCCGAACTGACGCCCGAGGAGTGGTTGGGGATCGTCGTCACGCCGCTTATGGCGGACAGGGTGATCATGTCAATGCCCGGTGTGCAGGCAGTGCAGACCAACCACCCGCTACACATCCCGCGCATGGCCGAGCAGGTCGTCGACGAGAGCGTGTGGGTGGAGCCGAACGGCGACGTGCCGGAATTCGAGGGCGCGACGTCCGAGCTGGTACCGATGGGCCGCGACCTGCGCGCGCTGAAGGTCATGGTTCGGATTTCGAACGAGTCGATGCGGTCGAGCGCGGCGCTGACAGCGTCGCAGTTCGCGATCACGAACCTGCTGCGCAAGCAGGTCGACAAGGCGCTGTTCAACGGCGACGCAACCGCTGGCATCACCGGTCTGATCCCGAAGGCCGCCACGGTGATCAAGCATTCGCGCTTCGTTGCTGACGGCGTACTGAACAGCACCACGACGATCACGTCCGCGACCGCAGCGTTCACCAGTGCCGACGTCGGCAGCAGTATCAGCGGCGCGGGCATTCCCGCCGGCGCGACCATGGCCAGCGTCACCAATGCCACGACCGCCGTCATCAGCGCCGCGGCGACCGCAACTGGCGGTGGCGTCACGCTGACGATCACAGTCGGCGAGTCGATCCTGGCGCAGATGACCGACGCGCTGACAGCGGCACAGGACGCCTACGCCGACCCGAAGTTCTGGGTCGTCAACGCGCAGACCATCGGAACGCTGCGCAAATTGACCGACACACTGGGAAGGTCGCTGCTGTCGCCTGACCTGACCGTGCAGGGCGCTGAGCAGATCCTGGGTCGCACGGTCGTCCCAGCACCAGCTGGAACGCTGCCGAACGCGACTGCGCTGCTGGTCGATCCGCGAACGGTCTTCGTGGCAATCGACCTGGTCGGTTACATGCGGATCCTGCTGGAGACATATGCGGCGAATGACCAGACCGGACTCCTGGTCGTGTCGAGGTTCGACTGCGGCGTGTCGATCCCTGCAGGCCTGGTCGTGGTCAGCGGTCTGGGACCCAACTAGCGCTTCGGCGACAGCCGGCTACTTCGACAGCCAGAAGGTGAGGAGAAGGGTAACCGCCCACACGACGACTCCCGCGAAAACGGTCACCGCCCAAAAGGCGACCCGTCCGCGTGTGCTTGACAGCCTTCCCCATCCGGCCACCTGCACGCGGGCGGCGCCGGCGGGGACGAGGACTGCAAGGTAGATCAGCCCAGCGACGAGTGCGGTTGCAACGATCACTGGCAGAATCGCCGAGTCGTTGACCCGCGCTTTCTTCAGCGTGTAGTACGGGAGGAGTATCCCGGCGACGATCGCGACGATTAGACCGAGTATCTGCACATTCGGCGAACTGAGGATGGCGCCCATGACGGACCGACGACGATCAATGACGTCCATGACATCGCGCCACAGGGGCCTTACGACTTCTTCCTGCCCTTCGACCGCCAGCCAACTGCGGTCGACAGGAGCACCAGGTGCATCACGGAACGGGCGCACGTCAAGGTCGAGCGTCAGACGTGCGTTCCCGTCCGCCCACTGAAGCGTCATTTCGAGGCGGACGACGTCACGGGGCGCATACGAGGGACTCTGAAGACTCAGCTTGTCCGCGGAATAGGTGCCCCACGGGGTTTCGATCTTGTAGACGCCCGTGGCGTTCGTCGCTTTCTGGACCGCCTGAAAAATGTCCCCAAGGTTGCTGAGGTCCTGTTGGGTCAAGCGGCAAGCGGGTAACTGGCCGTGGCGTTCAAAGATCATCGGGGTCACCAGCCTAACCGGCGCGGCGCCGCTGAATCATCGTGGGGCGCTGACGACCCCGTACCACCGCCGAGGGGCGATCGTTGGGGACCGGTGGACCGATGGCGGGTATAGCGGGGCACATTCCGACGGTTTCGGGTCGCGCGGCACCGTCCAGGACCGGGTGCTTGACGAAGAAACCGGGTTGAGCGGCGAAGAACGCCCTGTACGCGGTGAATCCCCGTTCGGGCCGCGCCCGCAGCGGTCGGCCACTTGGGGCGCCGACCGGCCGAAGCTAGAATCAGCCTGTGAAGGTGTTTCTGGCCTGGTCTGGTAGAGGTGGCCGAGCGTTGGCCGACGCGTTCCACGCGTGGCT
Organism: Candidatus Dormiibacterota bacterium; assembly: GCA_003162415.1. Taxonomy (GTDB): domain Bacteria; phylum Chloroflexota; class Dormibacteria; order Aeolococcales; family Aeolococcaceae; genus Palsa-851. Next base: position 131,549 of record PMOL01000011.1, on the reverse strand, counting down.
GCCGTCTGTCCTGCAGTCGGTGCAGACGCTCCTTTCCGCGGAAGACATCGACAAGGGGGCGCGGTGGGTGAGCGAAATCGCGAAGGAGTTGGACGACAGCGGCTTTGGCGTGCTGTGCGTCACCAGGGAGAACGTGTCGTCTGAGTGGCTGAATTTCGAGGCAGGTGCCCTGTCAAAGGCCTTCGCGATCGGGAGGGCTGCACCGGTGCTGGTGGACCTGAAACCCACCGATGTAACTGGACCACTTGCCACATTCCAGATGGCCACCCTGACGAAGCAGGATATCCACGGACTGGTGCGTTCGATCAATGGCGCATGCAGCGAACCCCTGGACGAGCCGCGCGTATCCGCTGCGTTCGAGCAATGGTGGCCCGTGCTGCAACAGCAGCTGGATGGCGTCAGAAAGGTCGCGCCGGACGGTCCACCAGCGAAACGGGATACCGGCGAAATGGTCGAGGAGATGCTGGGGATCATGCGCAGCGTGCAACGTGACGTCAGCAACCTTGTGCAGATCGAGGACGAGGAACGCGACGCCGAGCCAATCGTGGTCTGGAAACCCACGAAAGCGCAATTGGCGTCGGCGCGGTTCAGCGAAGGCACGCGCGCCCGCCACCCCAGGTACGGTGACGGGACCATCCTGAAGAGCACCATGACCCGTGCGGGCGAAGAGGTGGTCGTCAAGTTCGACGAGGCCGGCACCGGCGTGAAAATCTTCGCGGTCGCCGAGTCAGAGTTGGCCCCTATATATACGGTGGTGGCGCCGCCGGCGCCGCAATCCGGGACCGTCGTTCAGAAGTAACTGGCGGCCCGAGGAACGGGGTCGGTCCCGCGAATCGGCGTTCGCTGTTGCCGGGCGGGGCTGCCCGGAATTACCGTATGAGCCGATGCCCTTCGGCGCCATCGATGGCAATCCCCCAGGCACCGCCTACCGTGACAGGGCGGCGCTGGTCGCTGCCGGTGTCCATCGCAACCGGCAAGCCGGGATGGTCGGAGGCGCGCAACGCGGCACCGAGTCGATCGTCCTTAACGGCGGCTACCAGGATGACCACGACTACGGCGACGAAATCATCTACACCGGCTACGGCGGTCAGGACGCCGCTGGGCGGCAGGTCAAGGACCAGGTGTGGGAGCAAGCCAATCAAGGCGTGCGCGTCAACGAGGCGGAGGGCCTTCCTGTCCGGGTGATACCCGGGTCGAAGGGTGACCCGGCATTTTCGCCAACCCAAGGCTTTCGGTATGACGGGCTGTACGCGGTAGTGCGGAGTTGGGAGGACGATAGCCAGGACGGACCGAAGATTTGTCGTTTTGACTTGGTCAAGACGGACCATGCAACAGTCCCGCACAGGGCAGGAACAGTTCCGACGGGGCCCCCCGAGCGCGTGGCATCCACCGTGATGCGAATTGTCCGAGACACGGTGGTCGCGGTCGGAGTGAAGCAGCTGAACGACTACACGTGTCAGGTGTGCGGTACGAAGGTGGCGCTGCCGGCGGGGGTTGCCTACGCCGAGGGAGCGCACATAAAGCCGCTGGGGATGCCGCACAACGGCCCAGACGTGGCGGAGAACGTGCTGTGCCTTTGCCCAAACGACCACGTCCGACTGGATAAAGGCGCCATCTTTATAACCGCCGAACACCGGGTGTTGGCGGCGGAAACGGGTGCAGACCTGGGGCTACTACGTAGACATCCGCGCCACCGTATTGACCCGGAGTTCCTTGCCTACCACCGACGCTTGTTCGGTCACTGAGCACCGACCCGCTACCGCGAGCACGATCATACAGCCCTAGGTGATATGTCGGGCTGCCGGAATGATTGTCGGTAGGGGAGTGTGGTGACCTGCCTAACCGGGATGTCGTCGAGTGTATTGGACGTGGATGGGGGGGAACCCGTCGCCGAAACGGACCGGTCCGGGCCCCGTGATCGACAATCCCTTGTTCACGAGTGCGTGGATGAAGTGCATCTGGGCGACGGAGCAGGCCATCGTGCTCAAAGCACGACATCGCCTCGGCTCCCATCCGGGCTGAGACGGATCCACCTTTCACGACGCGTCAGGAATACCACCCGGAGTTCCATGAAACCTTCACCTCGTTAGGTTAGCCGTGCAGGTCGTGGCGGGATAGATCAAAGTCGCTGGGCGTTCAACTGGTCATTCGCATGGTGTGCGAGACGTGAATCAGGCCGACAACGCGGGGGGAGCGTTGCCAAAGCCGAAGTTCGCGAGGCACTCGAATAGCGTTGCCTGGAGGAAGCGGCTTCCCTCGGATTGCGCGGTCAAGAGGCTGTCCTCGAGTTCGTCACAAACAGTCATTAACGCATCGACCTTGGAAACGATGCGCCGCATCTCCGCTAGTGGGGGTAGAGGTATGGCGACCTCGTTCAGGATTGCCAGGTTGATATTCTTTTGTGCGGTCGATGGCGCGTACTGGGAAAGGTCGTCTCGGGCTGTGCGAACGAAGTACTCGAAATATCGTGCGTCGCCAAGCTCTTCTGCAACCACTAGCCCAACAACACTGTCCGGAAAGCAAGCTTTGAAAGATAGGATTCCACTACAGGCAATATTTGCGGCGATGGTTATGCAGAGGGTACCGATTGGCCACTCTGCGCTCTGTGCCAGACCCGCCTCGTTGTACAGGCTTGTGAACGTCCGAATCGTGCCGCCCGACCTAGCCACGTCTCCAGTCTGGATGAAGGGATAGCTCCCGTCGCGGAAAAGCGAGGAGTCATTTCTTGGGCGATGCTTGGAGGTGCCCCTGCCGAAGGTACCAACTTCCGGAAAGCGGCACCACGCCCATGAGCCCGGGATCGTGAATGGGCGAGGCGTTTCTGAGCCGTTGGTCGACGTGGGCCGCCGTTGTTGATCACGCAAACGTAACAGCAGATGCGCTGAAGGCTCATCGAGTGGATCCTGGGGCACCAGCCGGCCACGGACAGCGAGATTGAGTACGGTCTTGCGGATCTCAGCGACATGCTCGGGGCGAGTGATGAATTTGGGTGTGTTGTTGATGTAGAAGTGGGCGCGGGTCGTAAATGCGTTGGAGTCGAACGGCGCCGCATTAGAGGTCGAGGTCAGGCTGCCCAGGGCTGCGGCTGCGGCTGCATCGCGCATGTTGTCGCGAACGTGTTGCGCTGCTCCTAACTCGTCGCATAGAGACCATAGACCTTCGATCTGGACGACTATGTCACCTTGCTCTGCAAGCGAGGGGCACCAAATAGAAATCGAAGAGAGATCGGAACGACCAATGACGCCTTGCGCCGAGCCGCGAGCGCCCGTCCGAAGCCCAAGCGTATACGGCATGAGGGACATGTAGAGGAACTTGGTATCAATGGAAGGGCTTGGACGCAGCGCCGCGACACTGCGCCCGATTGCGCAATCGATCCCGAGGTTTAGCTTCCCAACAGTCGCGCCGACCACACAAATCAGAACGTCGCCTTTGCGTGCCATCCTCCGTGGTCGCGTCGTCCATACCACCTCTTGGGGATAAAGCGGTCCAAACTCCCCCACCTTGACAAAGACCACACCCTCACCACGGAGATTGCAATCAGAACCGGGCGGCGCTTGTCCCATGATGAGTTCCGCAACTTGCCCGAGAGACCTGTATTCAGATGGTTCCGACGCCGTGTGTCGCGTAAGCTGGCCTGAGAGCCCGAGCTCCAGAGCGAGACGGCGAAAGGCCGAGATGGAGCCCGGAGCCTCGCTCACACGCTGCATCTCCCGAAGCAAGATGTTGGCTGGCACTAACGCAACGCCTCTTCCAACTGTTCTTTGAGCTTGGTGCGAATCAGTGCTACGGTGGCTTCTGCCGCATTGAGCTGGGACAGTAACTCTTCGGGATTGCCGTGGCTGCGAGCCAGCACATGCGGATTCTTAATATCGAGGTTGTATCCACGGTCCTTGATCGCTTCAGCCGTGACCTTCCAAGTGACTTCGGTCTCGATTCTGCCCTCGCGGCTTGCTCCGCCCCACCAGTCCACACAAGGCTGAAGATGGTCGAGCCGGATCGGCCTAGTCATCGAGTACGCTTTCTGCCCGTCGGTCACACGATGCTCGTAGAACCAGATGTCAGTCGTCGGCTCGCCCTTCTCGAAGAAGAGCAGGTTGGTGCCGATGCTCGCGTAGGGACGGAAAACACTGTTGGGAAGGCGAACGATGGTATGCAGGTTGCACTCAGTCAGTAGTGCTTCCTTTAGACGCGTTTTGACCCCCTCCCCGAAGAGGGAGCCATCAGGCAAAACAACCGCAGCGCGTCCGTCTTTCTTGAGGAGACGCATGATGAGTGCGAGGAACAGGTCTGCTGTCTCACGGGTCTGAAGATGGGCGGGGAAGTTGGATTCGATGCCAGGCTCTTCCTTGCCACCGAAGGGTGGGTTGGTGAGCACGATGTCGACGCGGTCATCAGCGCCGTAGCTGACGTAGGGGCGAGCTAGGGTGTTGTCGTGGCGGACGAAACTTGGATCCTCTATGCCATGGAGCAGCATGTTCGTTGTGCAGAGCATGTGGGGAAGGGGCTTCTTCTCGACGGCCCGCAGTGAACCCTGGATAAGCGCCTCGTCCTCGGGGCGCTTGACGTAGTTCTCACGCATGTGGCGGATCGCACAGGTGAGGAAGCCGCCGGTGCCACACGCCGGGTCGAGCAGAATCTCGCCCGGCTTGGGGTCGACCCTTTCGGCCATGAAAGCCGTCACAGCTCGTGGCGTGTAGTACTCGCCGGCGTTGCCGGCGCTCTGGAGATCGTTGAGGATCTGCTCGTAGACGTCGCCGAAGTGCTGGCGTTCTGCGAGGTCGTTGAAGTCGACCTCGTTGATCTTGTTGATCACCTGGCGAACCAGCTGACCGGACTTCATGTAGTTGTACGCGTCCTCGAAGACGGCTTGGACGACGCGCTTGCGGTGGGCTTGGGCTCCAGCCAGTTCAAGCCCCTTGAGGCCGGGGAAGAGATCCTCGTTGATGAACTTGAGAAGCCCCTCGCCGGTGAGCCCTTCAGCGTTGGCAGCCCATGCGCCCCAGCGAAGTTCCGGCGGGACCGGTGACGTGTAGGCAGGATCGAGGATCTCGAGCTGCTGATCCTGGTCGTCGAGGATCTTCAGAAAAAACATCCAGCAGAGCTGGGAGATGCGCTGGGCATCGCCGTCGACGCCGGCATCCTGACGCATGATGTCCTGGATCGACTTGACGGTGTTGCGAACAGCCACGATCAGGCGGCCTCATAGAGCGCAGCCTGCATCTCGTGGACGGCATGCTCGAACTGATCGCGAGAGCCGAAGCCCTTGATCAACTGCACAAGCGTGCCCATCTGATCCAGCGGGGGGATCTGCAGAATGCGTACATCACTGAGATCCACAATGCCGTCATCTTGGTACTTACGCAAGAGCGCCTCAAGAACGGCTCTCGCCTGTGACCCGTACTTGGCGAAGACATCCCGCTTACGTACATTGTCTGCACGCTCCTTGCGGGTCAACGGGGGTTGACCGAAGGCCACGTAGCAGACCAAGTCGAAGGGATCGAGGTCCTTGCCAACCTCATCTGCGAGGATCTCGAGCGGGATGCATTCAGCAGACAGCTCTTCGACGATCGCCTGTTTACGCTCTGACGAGCTCCAACGCTGGAGGAAAGAACTAAGGCTCACGAAGTGCTCCGTTATGGTTCGCTTCGAGTAGTCGCGGAGTGTTTCGGTGATCAGCTTGCCGTCGTGGTCGACGTACTGAATGGTCTCGTGAATGATCTGTGCAGGAACGCCGTTGATGTAGATCTTCGGTCGTCCGCCCACGCCCTTCTCCGCTGAGTAATACGGCGGGGGTTCAGACACGATGATCTCGCCCGGCTCGGGCTCGGGTGGTTCGGTGTCGTCGGGTGGAACCATCGGTCCACCGCTCGGAGGTACGTAGATCTCGATTGGGGGTCCGTCGAAGTCCGGGTCGGCGAAGTGATTCGAGGCGCCGCGGAAATCCAGGATGGTGAAGTAGAACTTGTGGGCATCCTCACGAACCCGTGTGCCTCGGCCGATGATCTGCTTGAACTCGCCCATGGATTCGATCTGCTTGTCGATGACGATCAACTTGCAGGTCTGCACATCGATACCGGTGGACAGGAGCCGAGACGTCGTCACGAGTACCGGGTAAATGCTCTCCGGATCCGTGAAGTTGCCAAGTTGAGCCTGACCCTCCGGGGCACCACCCGTGATACGCATCACGTAGCGGGGGTTGGTCGCCAGGTCTTTGTTGGCATTGATCAGCGCCTGCCGCATGCGCGCGGCGTGCTCCTGATCGACGCAGAAGATGATGCTTTTCTGGAAGCGGTCGCCGCTCTCCCGTAAGAACTCGCTGATTCGCTCAGCCACCAACTTGGTGCGATCGTCGATTACCAGAGTCCGCTCGAAGTCGCGCGGGTTGTAGACGCGATCTTCGATCTCTTGTCCCTCGATGTCCCGCTTCCCCGGCTCCGGCCGATAGCCTCCGACATCCAGATCGATGTGAGACCGGATGACCTTGAACGGCGCGAGAAAGCCGTCGAGGATGCCTTGCTTCAGTGAGTATGTGTAGATGGGATCGCCGAAGTAGTGGATGTTGGAGACGAACTCGGTCTCCTTGGGGGTCGCGGTCATGCCGATCTGTGTGGCGCTGGAGAAGTAGTCGAGGATTTCCCGCCACGCAGATTCCTCGTCGGCACTACCGCGATGACACTCATCGATCACGATCAGATCGAAAAAGACTGGCGAGAACTCTTTGAAGAGCTTCTGCCGTTCCTCGGGCCCGGTGATCGCCTGGTAGAGGCTCATGTAAACCTCGAAGGCAGTGTCTATGCGGCGGTGCTTGTCGATCGCAAGGTTGATGTTCAATTCGGGGCCCTCATCGGGGCCGATCGTTTTGTTCCGGGTGCTCAGCTTGGCCATCACCCCGCCGAAGGGGCGGAAGTCGTTGACCATGGTCTGGTCGATGAGCAAATTGCGGTCGGCGAGGTAGAGAATCCGCTTCTTGTGGCCGGCCTTCCAGAGCCGCCAGATAATCTGGAATGCGGTGTACGTCTTGCCGGTTCCGGTGGCCATGACCAGGAGGAGGCGGTCCCGACCCTTTGCGACCGCCTCGACAGCGGCGTTGACCGCATTCATCTGGTAGTAGTGCGGGTAGCGACCGCTCGCGTCGTCGAAGTAGTCCTGAAGGACGAGCGGCTCCGCCTCGGGGGTGATTCCCTTCCACTGGCAGTAGCGGGCCCACAGCATCTGGGGGGATGGGAACTTGTCGATCGGCAAGGTTGCCTCTAGCTCATCGCCGAGCCCGGTCGAGTCGTGGAAGACGAAGCCGTCGCCGTTGGATGAGAAGACGAAGGGAACCTGCAGGAACTCGGCGTAATCGAGTGCCTGTTGCATGCCGTCCCCGACGGAGTGCTTGTTGTCCTTGGCCTCGATGACCGCGAGTGGCATGTTGGGTTTGAAGTAGAGGATGTAGTCCGCGCGCTTCCCTTCTCCGCGGGTCACCATTTTGCCGCGCACTTTGATCTGGCCCTTGGTAAAGGAGATCTCCCTCCGTAGCTGTGTGAGTTCATCCCAGCCGGCGCCGATCAGGGCGGGGGTGATGAACTTGGCGCAGATGTCTGATTCGCTGAGATCTCGCTTGGCCATGAGTGACTAGCTTCCCCGATTCCTGTGGAGAGGGAGCGTAGAAGCGGTCGCGGAGGGAACGCAACTCATGGGGCTGCCCTACCGGTGGGGGAGGTCACAAGGGCCATCTCACCACCCTAAAGGCTGACCGTCTTCGAGGGAATATGCCAGCCGCTCATGCACCCGGTCTGACTGGGGTTGGGCGAGGGGCGGCGATTCGGTGCCTAATGGGCTCGGATCGACGAATCCGCGACGCCTATGACGCCGGCCGTCTTGAAAATGGCCTTCGAACTCATAGGCCCAGGCTCACCGGGTACCTGCTCGCTGATCCAGGCTCCACCATCTCGTCGTCTCATCGCATGGAGCACATCAGGACTGGCTTTGGCGTCTCTGCGCACGCCGGTGAGGGTGTCGAGATCGCTTCCCCAGATGCATTCGTCGGCGTGGGCATACGACCGAAGGTTGACGTGCCGGACCAGGTCATCGTCGGCGGGAACACCGTCAACGCGTCCCAGTCCGTCGTTCTTGAGGAGGAGACACGTCGCCGGTGAGATCGGCAGGGTGGTCTCTCCTGTGGGTATCGCAAAACCGAGGCCGCCAGGCTTCTCCGGCTGAGAAGAGTCAAAGAAGGCGACTGGATCGTCGCCAAGTACGAATCGCCGTGCGCCGCTCGGTCGCAGGACGTACCAGGAGAATCCGCCGCGTGTGATCGTCTCGGCGACGTTGTTGAAGCGAGGAAAATTCCCGCGACTTCACGATCGGGTGTGGTCTCGATAGACAGGCGACCCTCATGGAAGGCGCGCAGCGTCTCCAGCCGTTCGTACTCTGCTTGTTCAGCACTCTCGAAGTCGCCCGTCGCTTTCATAGCCTCAGCCCAGGATTCGGCGTTGTTGAGGTTGATCTCCGTCTGCAGTACTTGTGGTGAGTCTCGCTGAGGAGGAGCGTATCTACGGGCAATCACAGTTGGGACCAAGCCCTTCGGTCGTGGCGCTGAACGGGGTCATGGCATCGGCGGGAGTCATGGAACTGATTGCCGCCATCACGGGCATCCGGCCCATCAACCGGCATCTTGAGTACCACCCAGACGGCAAGCTGAGTGTCGATACTTCGCCGCCGCTGGCTGATTGCTACTACCGCAAGGGATTGCGCCCGAGTCGGGACGAAGCTGCGCTGAAGCATATGAGACGCGATATTCCCCTAGCGGGCAAAGGAGCCGCTTGGGCCAAGTGTGCAGAGCGAAGTCGTCGGCGCTGAAGTAAATCACGTGCAGCCACTGTTCTGGACAGCGGCGCTCCATCGCGCAATCGTGGCGAAATTCGGCATTTGCGCGCGCGTATTTGCGGGATTTCGTCAGCGATCCGATGCGTAGATACGAGCGACTGCTCTTCGATGTCCGGGGATAGCTCTGGAGGCCTGGACACTCGTGACGCGGACTAGATTGGCCTTCCAGCGTGTCGAACGGGCATCGCGTCGCCAGCGATACGATCCCCCTGTACATCTGGAGGATTGCTCGTGGGACGATTCCTGATAACCGCGCAACAGGTCTTGATCGGCAATGACGCCTCCCCGATTCATGGCGGGGCGGTGCGCGTCGTCGATGGTCGCATCGCTGCCGTGGGTACTGCTGCGGAGCTTGAGCGCTCAGACGATGAGACGCGGCTGGACCTTGGGACCGCCACGATTCTCCCAGGGTTCATCGACTGCCACGAACACCTCAATGGCCACGATAGGTTTGCGATCGGCGACGCCTCGGTCAGCGAGCCCGACGTGATGTTCGCGTTCGTGGCGACGTTTCACGGTCGCCGCCTGCTCGATGAGGGAATCACGACGGCGCGGATCGTCGGGTGCGGACCGTCGCACGTCGATCTCCAACTCCGGCGAGCAATCGCCGAAGGCTATGTCGAAGGCCCCCGTCTGGTCTGTGCGGGGCAACCGATAGTGATGACTGGCGGCCATGGCCACATACACGGCTACGAGGTCGATGGGGCCGCGGAGGCGACCAAGGCCGCGCGGCGACAACTCAAAGCAGGCGTCGATCTATTCAAGGTTATGGCCAGTGGCGGTGTGGGGATCACACGCGAAGGTGAGGAACCATCGCAGCCGCAACTCACTGTCGAGGAGATGAGCGCGGTCGTCGCCGTGGCGCATGCGGCGGGGAAACGGGTGACCGCCCATGCAGATGGTGAACGTGGCATCGGCAATGCGCTCGAGGCCGGTGTCGACTGCATCGAGCACGGAATCTTCCTCACACACGCGCAGGCGGTCTGGATGGCGGAACACAACGTCGACCTCGTACCGACACTCTCGACCATGGTTGGCATCTTCGAGCGGGGCATTGAGTGGGGGATGCCCAGCTCATGGATCCCGATCGCCGAGGGGATCCTCGGACCTCATCGAGCTTCATTCCAGCACGCGCTCGACGCTGGAGTCAACTTTGGCACTGGAACCGATGGCTTCGGAGAGGTAGTGGCCGAGATCGAGCAGTTCGTGTCGTTTGGGATGCCACGCTATCGAGCTATCCAAGCAGCGACGCGTGACGCGGCACGCGTCATCGGTCCGCTCGCCGACAGCTACGGCACACTCGAATCGGGCAAGTCCGCGGACCTCATCGCGGTCGGCGGCGATCCACTCGATGGCCTCGATTCGCTCCGAGATGTGCGGCTGGTCATGCTCGAGGGCAAGATCGTCAGGAGCCGAGACTCGGAGCCGGCCGACCCTCCACGATAAGGGGGATCCTGTCGACTTCGAAGGTTGCGTGCAACAGGATGGCGTCGACGTGACCTTTGGCAGAGTGGCTTCCGCCTAGCGCCGTCGAATCGTTGGCGCCGAAGGCGACAAGGACCCCGCCCTCTATGCTCTCCCAGGCGGCGAGATCAAAGTTGTTGAGGTCGTATTGGGGGTGCAAGCCGAAGCCCAAGTGGGAGATGAGATACACGTTGGGATCGTCGAACTGTTCCGCCCACCGCTTGATTTTCCGGCCATCCTCTGGCCGGGTGTCGATGTCGGTCAACCGGCCCTCTTTGACGACGATCTTGACCGGCTGTGAGAGCACGAAGAGGTATTCGGGATTGCCGTACATGATCATCGGACCATCGAGATAGACGACCCCGTTGACACTCTCTTCGATCGGCGCACAGTTGACCATGCAGGTTCCGTAGAGGTCGTACTGTCCGCTCTGTGTAACCACACCCGCCTGCGGGTGCCATCGCCGATTGCCACGCTCCCCATGCAGATCTGTGCCGAGGGCGTCGGTGATGTGAATACTGCCGCCGCCTCGAATCAGGTCCATTGCGCGATCGAGGCGAGCACTGCGTCGAGCGTCTGGCAGCCGGGTGATGAGCGACTGGGTGGGGAGTAGGCACTGCAGGATGCGGGTGCCGCCTTCGAGGATCTCGCGCATGGCGGGGTTGTATGACCAGGTATTGGAAGCCAGATCGAGAAGGAGATCAGCCTGCTTGCAGGCGGCGACGGCAGCGGCGGGTGGACCTCCCTCCGCGGGCCGAGAGAGCGCTCGAACGATCACTGGATCAGTGCCGTGGGCGACAGCGGCCGCATAGAAGGCTTCCACGACGGCCACTTCGCGCTCCGAGTCGGTATAGATCACAAGCTGTTCGTGCGGTTGCACATTGCACTGGTCGAGCGTCAGGTTTGCAGCGCGAAGCAATTCAGGGAAGTGCGTCATCGGTTCTTCTCCTCGAGACTGAGCACGAGCCACATTCGAACGAGAGTGCGTAGGCCGCCGTCGAGATTCCACATGCGCATGCACTCGTTAGGCGCATGCGCTGCGTCGTCGGGAGGACTGAAGCCAAGCAGAATCAGCGGCGTACCCGGAAGATATGAGGTCAGGATTCCGACCACCGGAATCGACCCGCCTTCACGTTGGAGGATCGGCTCGCGGCCAAAGCCGTGCGCCAACGCCGCCAACGCGGCCTCGGCAAGCGGCCCTGTGGTATCCGCCCGTGCCGGGAGCGACGCGCTCACCAGGGTCACCGTGACCTTCGCCCATGGAGGTGCGCATTCGGCGACCAGGCGCGAGAGTCCAGCGAAGACACGCTCGGGGTGTTGGTCCGCGACCAACCGACAGGAGACGCGCGCATGTGCCCGAGCGGGGATGACGGTCTTCGGGCCCTCTCCGGTATGACCGGACCACATCCCATTGATGTCCAATGTCGGGCGCAACCAGAGCCGCTCGAGCAGCGAGAAGTTGGTCTCGCCAGTGGCTTGCCCCTGGCTCGGCGCTGCGCCGCGCAGCCACTCAGCTTCATCAAAGGGGAGGGTTGGGATGAGGTCACGAAAGGCTCGATCATCGATCACGTCCGCATAGAAATCGGGGATGGCGACCTGACCGTCGGCACGCTTGAGCTGCGCGAGAATGGTCGCCAACGCTTCGGCAGCATTGGGTACCGCGCCGCCATAGCCTCCGGAATGGAGGTCATGCGCCGCGGTCTCCACATCGATCTGGGTGTAGAGCAGGCCGCGGACCCCGGTACCGAGCGATGGCACGTCCGAGGTGAGGAAGGTCGTGTCGGAGACGATGCAGCCAGCCAGCGACCCGAGGTCGGATTGGGTTCGAAGCCAGGTCTCCAGGTGGCGGCTGGAGATCTCCTCCTCGCCTTCGAAAATGACGCGGATGTTGACCCCCAGTCTGGAGGCGACAAGGAGTGCTTCGATAGCCGCTAGGTGCAGGTGCACATGCGCCTTGTCGTCAGAGATGCCGCGGCCACGAAGTTCGTCGCCGACTTGGGTCGGGGTGAACGGTGGCGTGTTCCACTCCTCGAGGGGATCCGCAGGCTGGACGTCGTAGTGGGCATATACGAGATAGGTCGGCGCACCAGAAATCAGTGGGGTGCGGGCCGACACCACGGGGTGGCCCTCAGTTGGATCAACACGAACGTCGTCCAGACCTATACGTTGCAAGCGAGCAGCGATCAGCTCGGCACAACGCGCTACGTCAGCGGCGTGCTCTGGATCGGCGCTGACCGAAGGGATCCTCACGAGGTCGAAATACTCAGACATGAGCTCTGCACGATGTTCGTCTAGATAGTTCATGGCGCGGCGCTCCAGCTTGGCGAGCTCGTTGGTCATTCGCAAGCCTCCGTTCAACCCTGTCCGATCAATACGATTCCAACCAAAGCCAGCGCAACGCTTAAATAGGCGAAGAGGCGGAGCCGCTCGCCTAAGAAGGCCCACGCCAGGAGTGCTGTGGCCACCGGGTATGTGCCTGTTATGGGGACGATGAGCCCAAGGGGTAGGTAACGGAGGGCGGCGATCACCAGGCCACTCCCTAGCAGTTCAAGAAGGCCGGCCGTCACCGCAAGAGGCAGGAGCCCGCGATCGACGCGTATGAGCCGGGTCGCGCCGCCGACGGCGACGAGCAAAACCACGGCGGCGCCGCGGCTGGTCAAAAGCACCCAGAGACCGCTGGAGGCTCCGCGGCTGAGCAGGATGAAATAGGTGCCAAAGCTGACCGCAGCGATCAGACCGTAGAGCAAGGCGGTGCGTGATACGACACGCCCGGACAGTCCAGCCATCATCACCGAGGCCGCGAGAGCGATGACCACACCAATCAGTTGCACGGTGTGCGGGAAGGTGCCGAGAACAACCGCTGAAAACGCAAACGGGATGGCGACCGATCCGACCGTGCTGAGCGCGGCAACGACCGCCATAGAGCCCATCGCCAGCCCGCGATAGAGGGCGGTGAGCCCGAGGGCGACGGCGGCACCTGCGAAGAGACCGCACACAACCGTGGTCGTCGACGGATGAGGGGGCGCGATTATGAGAATGAGCACCAAGACTCCAACGAATTCGATCGCCTGCATGACAGCGACGACGGCGAGGGCACTTCGAGTGCGGGCTGCCAGTCCACCGGCGAAGTCGGCACTTCCAAGCGACGCCGCGGAGAGAACACTGAGCGCAACGCCAGCGGCGATTCCCGTACTGCTCACCGCGAGACCACAATCAGCACCGCGCTAGGCTGCCGAGGGACCGCCGAGAGAGGGCGCGTTGACCCGTCCCCAGTCGTACATGTAGCGGACCATCTTGAGGACATGGGTGGTCTCGATTCGCGATATGCCGGCCACTGCCGAAAGGCGCTGGGTGATAAAGCTTTGGAGATCGCTCAGGGAACTGAACCAGGCCTCGGCGACGAAATCGTATGGACCGCTGGTCATCCCGATGAAGCGGAACTCATCGAGCTGGAGGAGTGCCGCCTCCACGTCAGCGAGCGCCGCGGGAGGGCACTCGAGCCCGATGATAGCGACGACCGGATAGCCGATCTTTAATGGATCCGCGACGGCGACGATGCGTACATAGTCGCCGTCGATCAGCTTCTCCACCCGGCGTCGCACGGTGCTTTCGCTTAGACCGAGATCCGCAGCGATTTCGACGTTGCTCCGCCGTGCAGAGACTTGGAGTGAGCCGATGATCGCGCGATCGATGTCGTCTATCCGGTCCTTCACAGTCTGTCCACCTCAAGGTGAGAGCTCCGAATACTGGCGAAATTCGGCATCAAGTCCTTCTTTTCAACCGAAATCCGGCGCATTACACTACAAGTTGACTAATCATGCCACATTGGTCTAAGGTGCCCAGGTTGGAGCGCCGACCTTCGGCGTTGTTCTGCGGCACCTTGAGGTGGTCCATGGATGTGGCATTTCCGGAACTCTTCCGGGCAGCGCTGAACGCAGTGCAGGGTTCCCAGGTTAAGGCAGACGAGAAGGTCGTCATCTACACCGACTCGGAACGGAACCCCGCGATCGTCGAGGCCTTCTACGCCGCGGTCGTCACAACTGGCGCTGATGTCATCGTCGTTCGGGGCATGTCGCGCTTCCCGGAAACGAGCCCGCCGCCAGCTGCCGTCAAGGCGTGCGTGGAGGCCGACATCCTTTTCGAACTCTCGTCGAACGACTGGCTCTACAGCCCCGCGATGCTCGATGTTCTTGGAAGCGGCACTCGGGTGCTCATGGCGCTCCTTCCCGAACGGTCGATCATCGATCGTCCTCCGGATGACCGCTATACCTGGCGGGTTGGAGCCGCCGAGAAGCTGATTGCCGACAAGGGCAAGATCAAGATCACGAGTTCGCTGGGGACCGAGTTGTATGCGGACCGGCAGAGCCGACCGTGGCACGGTCAGTCGGGATACGCGGCCAGGCCGGGACACTTCGATCTCTACGGCACGTGCATGATCAATTGCGCGCCGATGGAGGAGACCGTCGAGGGCGTCGTCTATTACAACGGCCCGATGATCCTCTACGGAGATCCCGAGTATCTTTATGTGATTCAGCACCCAGTGAAGACGGTCATCGAGAAGGGTGCGATCACCAGTATCGACACCTCATCCGAGGACGGTCGCAAGTTCGATCGCTGGATCAAGCAGTTCGACGATCCTAACGCCTACATCATCTCCCACATCGGCTTTGGCTTCGATCCGCGGTTCGATCCGAACCACTACGACCTGGCAGCCTGGGAGAGCGTCGAGGGAGGCGTTCTGGTCGCCTTTGGAGCGAACAACACGCCGACACTCAAGGGAAGCCATGCCTCCAAGGGCCACATGGATGGCATCATCTTCGGTTCGACACTCGAAATCGATGGTGTCCGGATCCTCGACAACGGAGAATTCACCTCTGAATCGGGGCTTCGACAGAGCGACCGACCCGCGGTGCCGGCGTAGGCAGTCGGATCATGAACGCCGCGGCAAGCGAACCCGTGAGCACCGCAGAGCCCAGCAACGCCTTCTACGACTACACGTATACGCTGGCGTCGGATATCCGGTTGCGTTGCGACGGGCGAACGGCGCTGCTGATCGTCGACATGCAATACCACGATGCATCAGCGTCGGGTGGCTTCAATGTCGCGATTGAGCGCGCTCGACCGGGCTCGCTCAACTACTACAACGAGCGAGTCGAGACGACCGTCGTACCCACGATCGTCCGCTTGCTTGACTTCTTTCGCCGTCGTGAGCTCCCGGTTGTCTTCCTGACACTGGGTTCGGATCACCTCGACTATCGGGACTTCCCAACGCGCTCGCGATCGATGATCTTGGATCTCGAGCGAGAGTCTGGGGTGGAGGGGATCATGTGGTCCGGGAGTCCAGGGTTCCAGATTCGACACGAGCTGGCGCCTCGCGCGCACGAGCCGGTGGTGGTCAAGCGCTCCGCGGGTGCCTTCAGCAGCAGCGAGATCGACTCAGTTCTCAAGGAGCTAGGCATCGAAACGCTGGTCGTCGTCGGCGTCACGACGAGTTGCTGTGTCGAGAGCACCGCACGGGAAGCGGTGGATCGCGGCTACGGATGTGTGCTCGTCGACGACGGCACGGCCGAGTACGACGCACAGGCACATGCCGGGACGCTTCGTACCTTCCACGCGAATTTTGGCCGAGCCGTCAAGGGCGCCAATGACGTTATGACGGCGATGAAAGAGGGCAGCGATCTATGACTCAGCTCAACCGTGGCACGAGGGGCCGGGCCCTGCCATTCAGGTCCCTGACGGCGATCGCGTTTGCCTTCATGGTGGTGTTGGCGGCCTGCGGGAGTGGGGCGTCCAGCCCGACAGCCACGCCATCGAAGCCGCAGCGAGGTGGCGATCTGGTCTTCGCCCACGCCATCGACATCAAAACCCTCGATCCAGTGCAAGCGGTGGAGACCGAAACGATCTATCCACTCGACATGATCTTTGAGACGCTGACGGAGACGTCGACCAACGGACAGTCGGTGGTACCGTGGCTCGCGTCGAGCTGGGATCTGTCGACAGATCAGTTGACATGGACCTTCCACCTGCGTGCCGGGGTGCAGTTCTCCGACGGCACGCCCTTGACCTCTGCGGACGTCAAGTTCTCGATCGATCGCAACCGCAACTTCAATGGCGGCTTCAGCTTCCTGGATTCGGCGATCAAAGACATCACCACGCCGGATCCGGAGACAGTCGTGATCACGACGAAGTATCCGTGGAAACCGCTCCTTGCTGACCTGGCGTTGTGGGCTAACGGCATCTACCCGAACAACTTTGAGGGGAAAACTGCGGCAGCATTCTTCAACGACCCCGTTGGCACTGGACCCTTCGTTCTGGACTTCTGGAACAAGGGCGTGTCGACAAAGATGACCAGGAATCCGCACTACTGGCAACCGGGCAAGCCGTACCTGAATAGCGTGACGTGGACGTTCGTTCCTGACGACAACACCCGGATTCTGCAGTTGAAGGGCGGACAGATCCAACTCGACTCGTTCCCACCGTTCGCAACGTTGAATTCTCTAAAGGCAAGCTCCGGCATAACGGTGCAGACCTTCCCGTCCAACCTGGTGTCCTACGTACTCATGAACGAGCACATGGCGCAGTTTAAGGACGTGCACGTGCGCCGCGCAATTGCGTACGCGATCGATGACGCGGCGATGAATAAGGCCGCGTTGTACGGGTATGGAAAGACCAATTGCTCGTACATGGCACCGACGCTCTCCTACTACGACCCGCAGACCCCATGTCTCACATACAACCTGAGCATGGCGAAGCAGGAGCTCGCCATGTCTGCGTACCCGAACGGATTCAGCACGAGCATGCTGATTGGGAGCACTGATGTCTATCAGGAGGCGGTCGGCACGATCGTGCAGCAGGAACTGAAGGCGATCAACATCAATGTGACGCTGGACAAAGTTGATCCCGGTCAGCTCTACTCGACACTCGCGGAGGAGAAGTACGGACTCGCGTACGAGGCCTGGGCTTCTGACATCCCCGACCCCGACGAACAGGCTTCGTTCATGCTGGATCCGGTGGGCGGCGGCGCTGATTCGTACAGCACCGGGTTCAACGACTCGCAGGTGGTGCAGTGGGTTCATCAAACTGAGAAGGCTTTCGTCGAGTCGCAGCGGGCGTCACTCTACACACAGATTCAGGTCCAGGTTGCTCAAGACGCACCCTGGGCGGTGCTGCAGTTCGTGCCATACCAGTACGCGTTTTCGAACAACGTCCATGGGTTCTTCGCCTATCCAACGGGGAACTACCACTTGCAAGACGTCTGGCTGAGCCAGTAGCGCATACTGCCCGCGGCGATGGACCGCCTTTCGTACGTTGGCAAGCGGCTGCTCCATCTGATTCCGATTTTGCTCGGGATCTCAATCCTTGTCTTCCTGCTCATTCACCTGATACCGGGTGACCCGGCGCGCGTGCTGTTGGGTCCACATGCACCTGCGAAGGTGGTCGCCGCGCAGGACAAGGCGTGGGGTCTGGATCTACCGCTGCCGGTGCAGTTCGTGAATTTTCTCGGCGGGCTGCTGCACGGTAATCTGGGGACTTCGCTCACCTATCAGGAACCAGCCGTCACGCTGATGGCATCACGCTTGGCCGCGACACTCTGGCTGCTGATCAGTGCCTCGATCCTTACCGTGGTCATTACCCTCCCGCTGGCGGTGGCCGCCGCGATGCGGCCCAACTCGTGGATCGATCATGCGATCCGTCTGATCCCCTTAGTTGGGCTTGGGATGCCCGCGTTCTGGGTGGGAATCATCCTGCTGCTGGTGCTCGCCGAGTCCACTGGATGGTTCCCGGTCGGAGGGTTTGGGACCGACTTCTTGAGTCACTTGCACGCCATCGTGTTGCCGGCGCTGACGGTGGCTTTGGGGATCGCGCCGATCACGGTCCGCAGCCTTCGCGCGGCGATGCTGGAGGTGCTCCAGGCTGACTTCGTCACCACCGCCCGGGCCAAGGGTCTGGCGGAGCGGCGCGTGATCCTGGCTCACGTCTTGCGGAACGCGATCATTCCGGCGATCACCGTGTTCGGTCTGAACATCGGCTGGCTGGTCGGCAACACGCTGGTGGTCGAGAAGGTCTTCGCACTGCCCGGCATCGGTGCACTGATGCTCGACTCAATCCTGAGCAGTGACTTTCCCGTTGTGCAGGCGATCGCACTGGTGTTCGCAGTCCTGGTCGTGGTGGTGAGCACATCCACTGACATCTTGCGGTCGCTGGTCGACCCGCGAGTCAAGCTCGGCTGATGGCGGTCGCAATCGTTCCGGTCGAGCGCGAAGTGAGCCGCGGGCGTTCGCGTCCGTGGTACCGGCGCCCCACGTTGACGATTGGATGCTCGATCCTGTTCGTGATCGCCTTCCTGGCGATCGCGGCACCGCTGATCAGCCCGTATGATCCTACCGCTCAGCAACTCACAGCGGTCCTGCAGGGGCCATCGACCGCGCATCTTCTCGGTACCGACGAGTACGGCCGCGACGTCTGGACCCGGCTGCTCTATGCCGGCCGGGTTGATTTGGCTGTCGGCGTGCTCGCGGTGGTGACACCGTTTATCTTTGGCACCGCCGTGGGGCTGGTCGCGGGTTACTACGGGAAAGCGCTCGATGTGATTGTTAACGGCATCATCGACATCGTCCAGGCGTTCCCGTTTTACGTCCTGGTGATCGCGCTCGTGTTCGTGCTCGGTGCGGGTATCCAGGGGGTGTTCCTGGCCGTGGCCGCGGTCGGATGGGTGTCGTATGCACGCATTATTCGCGGCGGGGTACTCGTCGCCAAGCGGGAGGAGTACATCCTGGCGGCTCGAGCCGCCGGGTTCTCGAGTGCGCGAATCATGTTCCGCCACCTCCTACCGAACGTCATCACACAGGCGATCATCTTTGCGATGTCGGATATCGTCGTGGTCATCGTCGGGGTAGTCACCTTGGGATACCTTGGGCTCGGGGTTCCACCGCCGACTCCGGATTGGGGATCGATGATCTTCGACGGACAGACTTTCATCACAACCAACTGGCTGCTTCCCACGATCCCGGGGATTGCGGTCGTGATCACGGGCTTGGGTCTATCGCTGGTTGGTGATGGACTAGCCGACGCAGCGAGACCCGAATGAGCGCACCGATGCTCGAGATTCGGAGTCTCTCCGTGCACATTCGATCGCGGCGTGGCGTCGTCCACGCCGTGGACGATGTGAGCCTCACGCTCTTGGAGGGGGAGGCGCTGGGGATCGCGGGCGAATCCGGGTCAGGCAAGACCACGTTGTTGCGGGCCGTGCTCGGCTTGCTGCCGCGGAGTGCTCACGTGGTGCACGGCGAGATTATCTTTGAGGGGGTCGATCTCCTGGCGGTTTCTGCCAAGCAGGCGCGAGAGGTTCGAGGAAAGCGCATCGGCATGGTCTTTCAGGATCCGATGACCGCTTTGAATCCCGTCATGCCGGTTGGTGACCAGGTGAGTGAGGGACCGCGGTACCGCCTCGGCCAGAGCGCCGATGAGAGCCGCAGGACAGCGATGAAACTATTGACGGAGATCGGCATCCCTGACCCGGCGCGGCGGTATCGCGCGTATGCACATCAACTCTCCGGAGGCATGCGCCAACGCATCGACATCGCGATCGCCCTTTCGTGCAGGCCGCATCTCTTGTTGTGCGACGAGCCGACCACTGCGCTCGACGTGACCATCCAGGATCAAATCCTCCGCTTGTTGAAGCGGCTTTCTGCCGAGAGTGGGCTGGGGATGCTGTATGTGACGCACGACCTTGCGGTGATCGCCCAGACGTGCCCTACGGTCGCAGTCATGTATGCAGGGCAGGTGGTCGAACGTGGTCCGGTGGCGGAGGTCTTCAGCCGCCCACGCCACCCCTATACCCGTGGCCTGCTGGCGTCGGTGCCGGATGTACACCGGATCGGCAGCGCACTCGAACCCATCCAGGGCACGCCCCCTGACCTGCACTCCCCACCGTCGGGTTGTCGCTTCCATCCTCGCTGTCCACTCGCACAAGTGGACTGTCTTGACGGGGATTTCCCTCTGCTTTCGACCGCGGACGATCGAGCGACCGCGTGCATTCACTCGGAGCGGATGGCTACAACACCGCTTCTGTCGACGGGGTTATGAACCAGGCCGTTCCGCTTCTGCGGATCAGTGGGCTGCAGATGGAGTTCGTTTCGTCAACTTCCTTGCTGTCTCGCCTGGTGCGGCGGCGCAACGAGACGTTGGTTGCGATCGACGGCGTCGACCTGGATGTGTTCGCCGGCGAGGCTCTCGGCATCGTGGGGGAGTCGGGGTCGGGCAAGTCGACGCTGGCACGTTGCATAGCAGGGCTCTACGAACCGACGGCTGGGACGCTTGTGTACGCAGGAAAGGTACTGCCGCGGAGGCGTCCCGCGAGCTTGCGCCGGCGCATCCAAATCGTGTTCCAGGATCCCTATGCGTCGCTCAACCCGCGCATGACGGTCGAGCAGACGGTCAAGGAGATCCTCGGCGTGCACAACGTCGTGCCCCGTCAGCGTCGGGAGGCACGCTTTCGCGAACTGATGGATCTGGTTCGTCTGGGGCCCGAACTCGCATCCGCATACCCACGGCAGCTGTCCGGAGGTCAGCGTCAACGGGTTAGCATCGCGCGCGCACTGGCGTTGGAGCCGGAACTGCTGATTGCCGATGAGCCGGTGTCGGCGCTCGACGTCTCGGTCCAGGCGTCGATCCTCAATCTGCTTGCGGATCTGCGCCAGCAACTCGGACTCACGCTGGTGTTCATCGCTCATGACCTGTCGGTGGTGCACCACCTGTGTGGCAGGGTCGCGGTCATGTATCTCGGTCGGGTGGTGGAGGTGGCCGAGGTTGGAGCACTCTTTGACGACCCGCGGCATCCCTATACGCAAGGGCTGCTGCGTTCCATTCCGAGTCTGGTGCACGGCGAGCAATCGTCTGAGGTGGGCGTGGCGGGGGATCCGCCCAGTCCGTTCGCGATTCCGTCAGGGTGCCGGTTTCGATCCCGTTGTCCGATTGCACAGCCGTTGTGTATGGAAGAGGACCCGGCACTTGAAGTCGTCGACGGCCATGCGGCCGCATGTCATTTCGCGTGGACGGTGCGTTAGCCGCTCAGGGTTCTAGGAGGAGGCCAATGCCGGCGTCGCGCGCGCTTTGGTAGACGGCCGCGGCGAAGATGATGTCCGCAATCCCGACGCCAAGGGTGATGACGACGAGGCGACCGGCGGGAGCCACTGTCGACACCTCTGGTGACAGATATCCGCCGAGTATTCCATCTGGATCGGGGAAGCCAGCGAAATCGCCTTGGTCGCGTGCGGAGCGGAACTGGTTGATGTCGTCGACGATGAAGGCGTCGCTGGCACGCACGATATCGCCGGAGACATAGACATCCTCATCGATCGCGAGGACGAGGCGAGCGGCGTCGACCCATTCTGATTGCAGGAGATGTCGCTTGGTGCCGAGTGAGGCGCACGAGATGATGACCGACGCTCCCTCGACCGCGTCCTGAGCGGAGGCGCACGCGCGGCCGGGTAGCGTGGATGGGGCGAGGGATTGCGACCAACTCACGAGCTCGTCCGCCCGTTCCTTGTGGCGGTCGAAGACGCGCAGGTCGTGCACAAATCCAAGTGCTACGGCGATCGAAATGTGCGCGCGAGCTTGGGCTCCGGCGCCGAGGATGGCCACGGCGTGGGGAGAGTCTCGGTAGAGGCGGAGGGCTAGCGCGCTGATGGCCGCGGTACGAGCGAGGGTGATTTCCACCGCATCGAGGATGCAGACCGGCGCTCCGGTGGTCGCGTCATTGAGGACGATGAGCCCCATCACCTGGGGTTGCTGATGGATGCGATTACTCGGGAAGGCTGAAATCCACTTCAACCCCGCGACATCGCCGTTGCGCCACCAGGCCGGCATGGCCTCCAGTAGTGCGCTGTCGCGGGGATGGACAGCTACCTTGGGTGGCATCTCCGCCTGGTTCGTCGCAAGAGCCCGAAGTGCCGTCTGCGCGAGCTCGACCTGAGTACTGACACTGGGTAGACAATCTCGGACGGCAGCGGCTGATAGATAGGTGAGCATAGAGCGGGCGTGCGAAGCATAGTCGGCGTTGCCGTTAGGACGGCCGGAGAAAGCGAACCAGGCTGCTGACGTCCGATACCCTCCCGTTATCGGACATCATGCGGCGGGCGCGATCGGGGTCGTCAGGCAGGCTCGAGGCACGCGGAATGTGCATCTCGTGCGGCCTGACCGTGTCGAGGAGGGTGTATAAGGCCCGCTGATGGCCCACCTAGAACTCGATCGGCTGACCGCACCTCGGACGCGGCAGGGGTCAAGCCGAGCTTGTTGACTGACGCCGCTTTGGCGGCCGCCAGCTCGGCGCATGCGGCCTTGACGCCGGAAGCGGAGTCCACGACCCCGGGCGAGGATTACGTTCAAGGCGGCGCTGGTGACCCCTTCCCTCCGAGCGATCGCAATATCGAAGTCACACCGCCCACGAAACGCCGAATCGCACTTCGAGCGCGCAATCTTGCTGGCATTATTCCGGCGACGGCACCAGCTCTTTACCCATCGACTCTGGCCTGGGGATCGTTCGAAACGATGCTAGACTGGAGGCTGACATGGGATTCATAGGCGGACATTTGCCGGAACTCATCATCGTGCTGGTGGTGATCCTGATCATTTGGGGGCCGGGAAAGCTGCCCGACATAGGCGCGGCCATGGGCAAGGGAATTCGCGAGTTTCGGAAGGCTTCGTCCGAGACTCATGACGCCGTGATGGGTACCACCACGACCCCGGCGCAGCCGGCTCCTGTCGTTCAGGTCGTCGCTGCTCCGGCACCGGCGCTGGCACAACCCGCCGAGCCCGTGACCGTCCCGGGCGACGCGACGACCCACCAGCCCCCAGTTTCTGGCTGACGCGCCGCTCAGGCGCGCGCTGACCGGGGGCACGTAAGGTGCAGGGAGTGCCTGGCGACGACGAACGGCGGATGACGATCGTCCAGCACCTGGAGGAATTGCGACGCGTCCTCATCTGGGTGATGGGGGCCTGGATCGTCGGAACGGTCGTCGCGTTCGTCTTCAACGGGTTCTTCATCGGTGTGCTTCTGCACCCGTTGTCGACCGTCCTGAAGAACTCGCACAGCATCATTCCCAACAACGAGGCGATCTATACCAGCCCCACCGAGGGCCTCACGGTCCCCTTGAAGGTCGCGGCCGTCGTCGGGCTGATCATCGCCCTGCCCGTGGTGCTCTGGCAGGTCTGGAACTTCGTGTCGCCGGGATTGCGTCCGAAAGAGCGGAAGTTCGTCGGGCCGTTCATCGCCAGCGCACTCCTGCTCTTCGCCGCTGGAGCCGCGTTTGCCTACTTCGTGATGCCGATCGGGCTCAGCTTCCTGACCAACTTCCTCAACGGGCACGCCGTCTATTTCCCCGACATCAACTCGTATATCGGGTTCTTCCTGATCATCGTGTTCATCTTCGGAGCCACGTTCGAGATGCCCGTCGTGATCGTGCTGCTCGGGCTGCTCGGGTTTGTCTCCTCGAAAAAGCTCAAGGGCTGGCGGAAGGTCGCATACGTCGGGATCATCATCGTGTCCCTGGTGATCACGCCCGGTGCTGATCCGTTCACACCGACGCTGCTCGCAATCCCGCTGCTGCTGCTCTACGAAGTGTCGATCGTCGTGCTGCAGCGCATCTTCCGGCGCTGAGCGTCGGGGCCGACCGATGCATTCGGCCAATGCGTCCAGATCGAGGCCTAAGGGCGCAAGGTCGCCTAATTTGGCATCATCCGATGCCAACGGCCAACAGGGCTGGCCGAGACACTCGTTGATTCGAACCGCCGAACGCTGACGTGATTGGTCAGGATGTCAGAGCCGTGTAACCGACGACGTGAGAAGTTTACCGACGGTCAAGGACGATGGTCGAAGAAGCTGGATCAGCTAGGTCATCCAGCCACTGCCGCGTCAGGCGTATCGAGTCCTGTAGCGAAAGGAGACCGAATGTGATCGCATCCCCAGGAAGGGCTTGAGCAAGCTTCGAGAGGTCAGGGCGCCCGACGACAGCGATCTTGGCGTACCCGCCCATTGTTTGGCGTCCAGCCAGCAAGACGATGGGTTGACCACCTGGTGGAACCTGAATTGACCCAGCTGCCTGGCCCTCCGAAAGAATCTGCTGAGAAAAAGCAATCAAAGGTCCATCAAGTCGCAAGCCCATGCCGTCTGACGCTTGATTGACGACGAAAGAAGCGCTGAGTAGTAGGCGCATCGCGGAATCGGGAAACATGCCGGCCTCTGGGCCAAGAACGCAGCGCGCTTCGACGGATGAGGACCTCTCAGGCATCCATGCTGGGCGGATGCCACGTGGAGCCACTGAGTCGCGAACGGTGACGCGTAGTTCATCGCCCTTCTTCAAGGATCGTCCAGCGTAACCGCCGACTCCGCCGACAAGATCCGTAGACCGAGAATTCAGAACCGGCGCAGTCTTGATCCCGCCGCTTATCGCCATATAGGCACGGGCACCTCCGGTCCGGCCTATGTCGACGACGTCTCCTGCCTTGACACTGAAGGTTTCGTTCGGACGCTCCTGGACACCATTCAACCTGACTTCAGGGCCACACCCCACGACGCTTACCTGTGCCGGTGCTGTGAACTGGAGGCGTGGACCCTGCAGTGTTGCCTCCAACACTGCCGATCGCGTGTCATTCCCTACCAGATGATTCGCGAGCATCGCACAGCGCTCATCGATCGATCCCGATACACCGAACCCCAGATGCTGGTATCCGTGCCGACCAGAATCCTGAACCGTCGTTCGTGGGCCAGACCGAAGGACCCTAATGCCATCACCGAGTGCGGTGTGCACGACTACCGAGCCCACGAGAGATGTTGGACGTGGCGTGCTGCAAGTGCCCCGGGTTCGTAGGAAGAAAGCGAACTCGGCACCGCGGGCTCAGGAGGAACCGAGGCTCGGATCCGGACAGATCCACCAAGGGCTCCGTAGTTCTTCCGATGAGTCGCCATCCACCGGGGCTATCAACTGGATACACGCCCGTCTGATAACCAGCAATGCCGACTGATCCTGCTGGCACCTTTGTCCTCGGCGCCGTCAGTCGCGGAACGGCGATTCGCTCGTCGACTGTCCCCATGAAAGGGAACCCGGGTGTGAAGCCCAAGAAGAACACTAGGTACTCGCGAGAGGAGTGAATGTCAATGACATCGGCTTCAGACATGGCACACTCTGCGGCTACCTGCGTGAGGTCGGGACCGCAGGAGTCGCCGTAACACACAGGGATGTCGATTAGATCTCCGGAGTAGGCGCTCTCTACTTTCGGCGGTGTGATCTCTTCTACGATCCGCTGGAGGTCGGCAATAGTCATTCGTTGGACATCGAACTCAACGTAGAGCGAGACATACCCTGGAACTACATCAGTGATCTCGGCGCGACGAAGGTCGCGCAGCAGGGCGGCGAAGGCCTGGACCAGTGCGCTCGTGTCGGGATCGATCACGGTGCCAAATCGTATGTATGCACCGCATTCGCCCGCCGCGACGATCTCGCGTATCACTGATCTGCGGTGAGCACCGCGCGCATTGGAGCGACCTGAATGTTGTTCCTACTCAATGTAGATCGGAGCTCCGTCAGGATGTCCACTGCTCGGGGGTTGTCGCCGTGTACACAGACCGTGTGCACCTTGATGGGCATCGTCTCGCCCTCAATCGTCTCAACGGTGTGCTCCCGTATCATTTGGAGCGCGCGTGCCGCTGCGAGTGCGGGATCGTGAATAACCGCCCCGGGGAGGCGCCGTGACGCCAGGGTGCCATTGGCCGCATATGCCCTGTCAGCGAATCCTTCAAATGCCACCTCGAGCCCTGCGTCAGTACCGGCCTGAGCCAGGCACGAACCGAATGGAGCCACGAAGATCAGTGTCTTGTTGTAGCTGGCTACCGCCGACGCTATCGCGTGGGCTGTAGCTGGATCCACGAGAGAGACGTTATATAGAGCCCCGTGCGCCTTGACGTGCTGCAGCGTAACGCCGTGTCGCCGGCAGAAGCCATCTAAGGCACCGATTTGAAATACGACGTCAGTCTCAACTTCGCGTGGCGTGACGTCGAGGGCGCGTCGGCCGAACCCAACCAAATCTGGAAAGCCCGGATGCGCACCGACCGCGACCCCACACTCCCGACTCATCTGCACTGTGTCGTCCATGGTGCGCGGATCACCAGCGTGCGCCGCGCAGGCAACGTTAGCCGAGCTGATGAGCTTGATGACTAGAGGATCGGACCCTAGTGTATATGCGCCAAAGCTCTCACCGAGATCTGCGTTGAGATCGATAGTACGGGTGTCGGGCACGTTACTCCTCCTACGAAACGCTGGCTCGCTGCCGGCCTCCCGAGATGTTGCTGCTTCCTGCCACATTTACACCTGAACAGGGGCGGCCAAGAGCCTAACAAGCGCCTTGCAGAAGTCCGGCAAATCGGCCGGAAACCGGGACGTCACGAGATTGCCATCGACTACCGCAGGCTCGTCGACATACTCAGCGCCCGCCGCAACCAGATCGTCCTTGATTGAGAAAAAACAGGTGGCGCGACGACCACGCACGATATCAGCCGAAACCAGCATCCAACCTGCATGACAAATCGCGGCCACGGGCTTACCGGCGCGATCCATCTCTCGAACGAAGTCCACCATCGGTGGCTTGCGACGCATGAGATCGGGAGAGTAACCACCGGGGATGACGACGGCAGCGAAATCAGCCGCTCGGACGTCGTCGATGACGAGATCTGGCGTCGCAGGATACCCGTACCTGCTGGTGTGGGTCGGGAGTCTGCCGCTCCCGACCAGATGGACCTCGGCACCCTCCTCCCGCAATCGGTAGTACGGATACCACAGCTCTAAGTCTTCATACAGATCCTCCACGAGGATCGCCACCTTCTTGTCAATCACGCTCATGGTTGCGCATTACCTCCTATAGTCGAACTACAGTATTCCGCGGTAGCTGTCTGGGTCGAGTGGCACCTCAACGAGCAGCGACTCGCCGCCGCGAATAGCCTCGCCGACTGGCCTTGCGAGCATATCGAGCCCTTCGACGCGAATCGCGCGAATTCCACAGGCCGCAGCGGTTGCGACGCTGTCGATCGGAGCGAAGTCGACGCCATACCGGTCTAGACCTCTGGACCGTTGAGAATGACGAATCAAGGAATACGACTGGTCAGCGACAACAACGGTGACGAAGTGTGCACCAAGGCGTTTGGCAGTCTCGAGCTCTTGGCTGTTCATCGAAAAGCCACCGTCACCGAGGATGGTGAGGACGGGAGCCTCGGGACGAGCAAGACTGGCGCCGATGGCCGCCGAGAGTCCATAGCCCATTCCGGAGAGACCGTTGGACATGAAGAACGTCTCCGGAAAGCGACTCTCCCAGAATTGACCGAAGAGGCATTTGTGGGACCCGACATCAGTGACCACGATCGTCTCGGCTGGAACGGCACTCATCAGAGTCCTCACAAGAGAGGTCGGCGTTGGATGTGGATCGAGCGTTGGCGTGTCCTCGAGAAAGATCTGCCGGCGCGCACGTGCGTGTTCGAACACCGAGTCCCAATGTCTCGGAGGTGTCTTCGCCATAGCTGCCAGCAGCTGATCATGATCAACCGCTAAAAGCCCGGTCCTCGGTGCCAAGCCAGTGGCCCAAGGAGACTCGAGAACCCAGGTCATCGGAACCTCCATGTGCCACGAGCCATCAATCTCCACGGGGTCCAGGCCAAAGCCAACCACGCAGTCGCTTTCCCTGATTGCCTCAACCATCAGCGCATCGATCGCCATCCCGCTCACAACGCCGATGAAGTGCGGCGAGCGTTCATCGATGATGCCCTTAACCTTTGGGGTGACAACAACCGGTAGTCGCCACTCATCAATCCATCGGCGTAGTGGCTCGCTTACCTCGGCCCGTGTCCCGAGGCCAACGATGATGAGCGGGTGCTGCGCCTCCCCAATGATGCGGGTCAACTCGTCGGCCACTTCGCCGGCTGGCCGCAGGGTAACGGGATTGAGGAGAGCGGGCCGAACTCCGGGATCAGCTTCCTGAGCCACCGAACGGGCGTCGTCCGAAGATAACGTCAGGAACGCCGGGCCTTGTGGTTCCGATGTTGCCGCGGCGACGGCGGTGCGGAGGAGGCTCCGACAGTTGAGCGCGTGGAGTGACCCTGAAAGTTTTGTCAAAGGACGGAAGGACTCAACAAGCGGCAGTCGCTGATGTGTGCGCTCAGCGGGCCAGCTCGTAGGAACCTGCGCAGCAATAGCGAGCAGCGGTTCGCGATCCAGCAGACTGCTTGCTATCGGAAGCATCAAGTTCGAGGCGCCGGGCCCTAGTGTGGTCAGCACGACTCCTACCGTTCTCTTGAGTTTTCCATAGACAGCGGCGATGATTCCTGCATTCGCCTCGTGGCGACAGAGTGCGAACTCGATGTCGCATCGGCGCAGGGCATCAATAAGGTCCAAAACCTCGCCACCCGGAAGGCCGAAGACACGATCGACGCCTACGGACTGTAGTTCCTGTCCAAGCGCCTCGGAAACCGTAGGATTCGACAATTCCTCGTTCCTCCCTTATGGTGGTGGATAGCGTCGCTGGAGCTTCGATCTAACGCGCCGAAGACCCGGTCGCACCAGCGGCTGGAGTGGGGTGAGTGGCCATTAACACATTCAGGATGGAGTCGGTTGGGGTCGCACTGGTCAGGAGAACGCTGCCGCCCGGACGAATGGCCACCATGTCCTCGATATAGAGATGGCCAACATCAGGATCGTTCAGAACACTCACCGCCATCAAGGTTGAATCCTGCATCAGAGTGTCTGTCGAGCCCTTTCGTAGCCTGGGTGGTTCCTGAAACTCCAATCCGATTCCGTGACCTACATGAGATGTCTCGAGCGTTAGGCCGAGTGAACGTCGTCTGTGCGATGCTCGAGTGTAGACGTCACCTGCACTAACCCCGACATCGAGCGAGGCGCGAAGGTCTCGATGCGCCTCGACTAGTGCGGCATACCGTCGTGCGACGGGAGGGGACGGCTCCCCAACTGCCGCAGTGCGCGCAACCAGCCCATGATAACCATCGCACGTGGCGCGACAGCCCACACGAAGTACGTCACCCGGATTGATCGGCGAAGATCCAGCGACATGATGTGAGACTCGCAGGTTAGGTCCGGCAGCCACCAGCCCGGTGGCACCGCGTATCCGGCCGCCCCCGAGTTGCAGGGCAGTACAGGTGATGTCGTTGGCCAGGGCGATCTCCGTCGACCCTGCTCTAGCCCGACCGACGGCAGCGCCGATTGCAGCATCCATCACGGAGGCAACAAAGGCAACGGCATCGAGCTCATCCGCCGTTTTTGCGATGCGCATCTCGGCGAGGATGTTGTCGCCGGCCACGAAAGTTGCGAGCGGGAGGAGTGAAGCGAGACATTCGAAGTCGAGTGCTGGTAGGTGCGTCTTTTCGACGGCAACGGTGGCGTGAGCATCCATCCGCAACCGCAATATGGCCCCGGCCGCCGCGCACACCGAGGACTCGAACTCGTCATACGTCTCGAGCGACTCAAGCAAACTCATGCGTGCTGCCAGTGCCCGCTCAATAGCCGCCACTATTAGCACGGCCTTGGAGTCCTGAGTAATCACGACCGCTGCCTGGCGACGGCGAATGAGTGCTTGCGTGTGGATCAAAGCACCGCTGAAGTACTGCACGGCCTCGGGGGAAGTGACGACTAGTGCCGCCCACCCGAGCCGTTGCATGGTCTCGGCTATCGAGCTCAGTCGGGCAGTGAGGTCGGCATTCAAGGGGGGCTATCGAACATCTAGCGGCTGATGGCAGGAAAGTCCGATGTCGACGATCTCACGCGTCGCCCAATCGACACAACGTCCTCATCTACGTGAGCCTGATGCGGGCGCCGAATGGTGACGACAACGCCGTCGTTGAACGGACAGGACGCCGTTTGAAGCTCTTGGCCGTCGAGATCCAGTACCCGGAAGAGTGTGGTGCCCTCGTGCACCTCGGCCCCGATACCCACCGAGTGTGTCAGGAGACCTGGTGCTTGAGCCCGTATCCACTCAGGATCGCGGACGGTGAGGAACTCGCGCTGACTAGCCACGGAATCACGTGGCAGCATCTCGAGCGCTCTCAGAACTCCAAGCAAACCGGACGCTGCATGCGCCACCTGACTGGACTCTCCGATTTCACCTACATCCAGCAGGATGCTGGGGATACCGCGGTTGGCCGCCCAAATATATGAGGAGCCTTGAAGCCAGCCACCTGTACTTTCCCACATCACCGCGGTGCCTGACGCCTGCGCCATTTGCCTGGAGAGTGTCGCAGTCGGATCGTCCGCCACCAAGTAGATTGTGTGGTCGATACCAAGGAATGTCTCCGTCGACGAGTGAACGTCTACGAAATACGTTGCGTGGTTGGCTAGCCCGGAACTGAGTGCGAATGCAAGCCGCTCACTGTCGGTCCCATGGGGGTCGCCGGGAAACTGGCGATTCGGATCCTTGCCATCGCCGGGAAGAACCCTTGTTCCTGCGCGGTGGCTGATCCCATTGACGACTGGTAAACCGATCACCGTGCCGCGAAGATCTCCCAATCGAATCTCTCTGAGAGCAGCTTGCGTGGCAACGGCGGCATCGAACTCGTTGCCATGAAGAGCGCCCTGGAGCCACAGCGTAGGGCCCGGATTCTCTCCGACCAAAACAGCGATCGGCACCTCGGAATCGGCATTCTCCTCGAGCGGCC
Organism: Candidatus Dormiibacterota bacterium; assembly: GCA_003162415.1. Classification (GTDB taxonomy): domain Bacteria; phylum Chloroflexota; class Dormibacteria; order Aeolococcales; family Aeolococcaceae; genus Palsa-851. Next base: position 100,510 of record PMOL01000011.1, on the reverse strand, counting down.
TCCATAGACTCCAATCTGACGTCCCAGGCTTCACCGACGTTACAAGGTCATCAATCGAGGTCACTCGTCGTTCTCTTCCCGCGCTGGCGAGCGCGCACTCCAAATCTTCTGCTGGCGTTGGTCCGATTCCCTGGCGGGCTATGGGGCCCTCGCCCGTCGGGCTGAACCAACACACTTGAAACCAAAACGCGCGCTCCCAAGTCACCCTCGGCACGGTGTTCGACGTTAGCAAACATTTGTTTCATCATCAAGGACCCTAGCCGCAGTCTACAGACGACAGTATACTAAGCTGAATGGCCGATCGGAGTGTGGGCTAACCGATGCCCAGACACAACGGAGCGTCGGATCCGACCCTGCTGAGCCGGCCGGGCTAGTAGTGCGAGTTGCCACATCGGCGCTAGTGCCTGTGGATGATGCGATCTCGCGCTCTCTATGCCAGGGGTCCCGCTGCATGACAAGCGCAGATCCCGCGTCAGCGCAGCAGCCCCGTTTCAAGTCGACACGATCGGGGCTAAGGTGATCGGCGTGGGTATCGGAGGGCGCATACCTGACTAATCACCACGAAGGCGCGGACGTCGTCGTGATCGGCGCAGGCATCATCGGACTGAGCATCGCATATCACCTCGCGAGTCTCGGAACCGGACGCATCGTCGTACTCGAGCGAGAGTCCATCGCGTCCGGGACTACCGCAAAGGCCACCGGTGGCCTGCGGCATCAGTTTTCACAGAGGATCCACGTCCAACTGTCGAAGCGTTCGATAGATTTCTACTCGACGATCGAGGATCGGCTCGGCTACCCTGTGCCGTTCAACCGCGTCGGGTATGTCTTTCTCGTCGACGATGAAGCCGTAATGGAGTCGCTCCAACAGAGTGTCGCTATGCAGAACTCGCTCGGCGTTCCGACTGAGCTTGTCACGCCAACCCACTTGCATAGTCGATACCCGACGATCAATGTTGAAGGGCTCGTTGCAGCAACATATTGCCCGCTGGATGGCGTGGGTTCGCCGGTGGATGCTGCCATGGCCTTCGCGAACGCCGCCCGTCGGCTCGGGGTCGACATTCGAGAGGGTTGCGCCGTAACCGACGTGCACGTTGAAAACTCACGGATATCTGGGGTGAGCACGCCCATGGGACGCATCGACTGCAACCAGCTCGTCGTTGCGACCGGGGCGTGGACCTCACGCTTCAATCAAGCGTTGGCTTGGGAATTCCCGATTGAGCCACATCCTCGTCAGGTCTTCGTGCTCACACCGGTTGACGGTACTAGGGACCTCCCGTTTCTCGTGGACGTCCGATCAGGTACCTATGTCCATGCCGAAGCGAATGATGTCCTTCTGGGCGGCGGCGACCGAGATCGTGGTGCGAGCTACGACGCCGTCGTCGAGTGGGATCGCCTGGCGACCATTGCCGAAGCGATGACGCATCGCATTCCAGCTCTGAAACAGGCTCGCGCGGTAAACGCGTGGTGCGGGCTCAGAGAGATGACGCCAGACGACATGCCGCTTCTCGGTCCGGTGCCAAGCGTGGATGGCGTCTGGTGCGCCGCAGGCTTCTCCGGGCACGGTTTCATGCACGCGCCAGCAGCCGGCGAGGTTGTCGCTGGATTGATCACAGGCAGTGCTACCGTGGATTTCGACGTCTCCGGCCTGCGGCTCGATCGGTTCTCTTCCGCCCATGGATCGGTCGGAACGGAGACCACGGTGTTCTGAAGAAGATGGGCCTCACCAGCGACCTTGGAGCGCTCCTGTCCGGGGGTGATCCCCACCTGACGGCGTCCGGTCAACAACAGACCAAACTCATACTTCTCGATACCCTGGGCGCGATGCTCGCTGCCAGTCGGCCGGCTCTCCCAGGCTCGCAGGTCCTGAAGCGATTCATCGAGGCTCAAGGGGGGGCTGGACCGTCGCCCGTGGTTGGCTATGAGGAGTGGACGGATGGCGTAACGGCAGCCTTGGTCAACGGTTACCTCGCTTACGCGATGGATATCGAGAGCCATCACGGTCCGTCTGTCGTGCACGCTGCGGCTGCGGTCGTCCCGGCGGTAATCGCTATTTCGCCAATGACCTCGACAACTGGCGCTGAGATGATCGACGCCGTAGCTCTGGGCGTCGAGATGGCCTGCCGCACTAGCCTCGCCATAGGGCCCAATGACCTTTACGCCAGGGGCTTCCACCCGACTGCGATTGGAGGGTGTTTCGGAGCGGCGGTGGCGGTGGCCCGGCTTCTGCATCTTGATGCTGAGGCGACCACCAGGACACTCGGACTAGCTGCAACCCAGGCCGCGGGCTTGCTGACATGGACTCAAGAACCATCGGAACAGTCGCGCCCTTTTACGGCGGGGCTCGCGGCCCGCAACGGCATTACTGCCGGACTACTAGCGGCCAATGGCCTTGGCGCTTCAGTCGACACGTTCGACGTGGACAGCCGGTACAACGCTTTCACCGCATGGTCGCTGAATGGGAGGGGAAACCTCGAACTGCTCGAAGGCGACATTCTCGGCTGTCGCAGCATCGAGGAGTTGACGATCAAGCGCTACGCGTGCTGCGCATTTCTCCATCCTGGCATTGACGCCTTGCTGACTATCATGTCCGATCACGGCTTGACCTCGGCGGACGTCCACGCCATCGAGCTGCGCTTCCCAGCGACAGGAGCGCCAGTGATCGATGGAAACATTCTCCGATCGCACCGGGCTCAATACATTCTTCCGCTAGCCACGGTCATGGGTGCCGTTGACTTCGACGACGTGATCTTCGACAAAGGCGAGGTGCCGGAAGTCGAACGCCTCGCTCGACGGACGAATGTGGTGCACGATGCCCGACTCGACACCACATTCCCGCAGCACTATGCGAGCGAGGTAACGGTGATTACCCGACGGGGCGCAAGCTGGTCGGAATCTCGGAGAGATGCACGGGGCACACCCGCACTTCCGCTCGCGCCGTCGGAGATTGTCGAAAAGTACCATGCCCTCGCGGCACTGAGAGTTCCCGAGCAACGTCATGAGGCCATCGCGGAAGAGGTTCTTAGCCTCGACGAGTCAGCGGACGTTCGGCGCCTTGTCTCCCTACTGCCCTTCCCGAGACCATAGACTGACTCTCCATAGCGGGGATGATCCGTGCTCTCCCCGCGGGACGTGACGTCGGAACCGATCCGGGCGGCTCGGAATCGGTCGAACAGCCTCTCGACCACGAGTGAAGGAATCTGGCGTCGCTATGTGAGCGGTCGGTTGACGTCGCAGGCGTCGTAGCGGCAGAGTATCGCAGCGGCGGTGGCGCGACCTATCGCAGCTAGATATGAACCAGCCACGAGATGGTAAGGACTCGACCGGATGTATTTGTAAGGGTCAGCGGACAAATCGCCTAGCGGCACATGCCAGGTTGCCTCAGCAGTCGAAAGCAGCTCGTCGACCTGTTGTAGGAGGGCTAGGACACCGTGAAAGCCATAGTCAAGAACGCCATCGCCGGGTTGCCGGAATGACAACGTACTCGACCTTACTCCTGGGCCGAGCCGCTCGATCTCCTCAGCTAACTCAGTAATTCGCATCAGAGACTGCCTCCAAATGACCTTTGGTTGCTGGCCAAACACTGACATTGCGTACCGACCATCAATCCACTGCTCATCTAGGGGTTTGAGCTGAAGTGATGAGACATGCCCTCGGATACTTGTGAGAGCAGCCTCCAACATCGCCCCGTGATCCGTGGGCGCCAACCCGGTTTCGCTGCACAGCGTGGCGGATCGTGGAACTGGTTCTGGTCCAATCAAGAGCTGCCAGTCGATGGCATTCAGAAGCATCGTCTGTGGCAGCTGTTCATCATCCATGGTCAAAGAGAATCCAAACTCCGGGTGTGACCCGAACAAGACGGCACGGCCACGCCCAAACCGCTCGACAACCCCGCCGCTCACACGACCTTCGCGAGCTCGGTCGATCATGCGCGGTATCGCGGAGTCGCTCGAAAAGAATCCTTCACTTGGCGTGAACGCCTCCGTTTGGTGGCCGATTGAGAACAAGGACTCAGCGCCTTCGAAGAGAGGCCCGTTGTAATGAACAATTTCGAACTCTGACGGGATTCCACGCATGATGAGGTGCTCGGGGGACCGGTTCAATACTTGAAGACGCCCGACCCCCGGCGACTGGAGGTCCGACCAAGGATCCGCGACCTCATTCCATACCGTTGCGTTTGAGAGCGTCATGGCCCGCTGCAAGGGGCACGCGAGGCGGAAGGCCTCGGCGGGTGTGGCAGCATCATAAGCACCAGCGCACGATCCAAGATACATTCCACCCGCTTCGACGAATTGCGCGATTGCCTCTACTCCATCCTTACCAAGCGGGTCGATCTGGCCTCTCATACCGTCATACCCGCCGCCGGGAATCACGAATGCATCGAAGCTGGCCAATATGTCTGCCCTTACCTCTGATGGAAAGAGGATCGAAACCGAGTGACCGGCGCGTGCGAAGACTCCGATGTGGTGGTAAGGGGCCCCTCCGCCTCCGTAGATTGCTATCTTCGCGTTTCGCACTCTTAGCCTCCCTACACTGCGTGAATGAGACGGTCGCAGTGGGTCAGCGGCCGCTGCCGATGAGCAGTCATCTCAGCTTGGCCCAGACTGCGCCGGTGCCGAATGGGCCCGAGCTACACTGGCTGGTGACGCAGTCGATGGCGCACTTACGACGCCTGCCTCTTGCGCCGTGATGTGACACCGCGCTGAGTGCGAGTCCCCGAAATCATAGAGCGGCGGTGCCTCAGTTTCGCAAATAGATTGCGCCATCCAGCAGCGTGGGTGAAATGGACATCCCCCCGGGATCTCCGTTGGTGATGGGATCTCTCCGCGAACTGCCAAAGGACGAAGAGGTGTCTTGGCGTCAGGTCGCGGGACCGCCGCCATCAGCGCGCGGGTATACGGGTGCTTCGGGGAGGCGAAGACGTCATCTGCCGATCCCAACTCGACCACTCGCCCGAGGTACATGACGGCAACGCGGTGGCTAAGGTAACGAACGACGTCCAGATTGTGTGATATGAGAATGTAGGACATGCCCAGGCTGCGTTGGAGGTCACCTAGAAGGTTGAGAATTTCGGCCTGGACAGAAGCATCGAGTGCTGATGTCGGCTCATCTGCGACGATAAGTCGGGGTGCAAGACCCAGCGCACTCGCGATGCCGACTCTCTGCCGAAGACCACCGCTCAGTTCGTGCGGAAGCCGCTTCGCATAGCGGGCGGGAAGCGCCACCTGATCCATCAGTTCCAGCACCCGGGCTTGTCGTTGCCTGCGCGTTCCAACCCCCTGGATATCGAGAGGCTCACGTATGGCGCTCTCGACGGTTTGATGCGGGTCGAGAGACGAGAACGGGTCCTGAAAGATGATCTGCACCTCCTTTCTGAAGGTGCGGTATGCGTTGCCCTTGAGTGAGTTCGTCGCTTCTCCAGCATATTCGACGACTCCTGAGCTTGGTTGGGTAAGTCCTGCGACGACTCTGCCGAGGGTCGTTTTCCCGCAGCCCGACTCACCGACGAGTCCCAACGTCTCGCCTACGTCGAGGTGCAAAGAGACACCGTCGATAGCACGCAGCTTCTGCGTCGGTTCGCGGCCCAGCCACGACCGCCAGGAACGTCTGACAGGGAAATCCTTGGCGACGTCATGAACGCGGAGGAGGCTAGTGGTTCGGTGCACAGTGGACACAGCGAACGTGCCTATCGGATTCGACAGCCACCCATGGAGGCCTGTCCTCTTGGCACAGGGGGATCGCCACAGGACAGCGCGGTTCAAAACTACACCCGCCGGGTCGCTGAGCGGGGTCTGGGACCGAACCCGGGATAGTAGCGAGTCGTTGTCCTTTGTTGCTGAATCCGGGGTGTGCCGCCAAAAGTTTCTTAGTGTATGGATGCTTCGGATCCTCGAACAGCTCCTGGGCGCTTGCTTCCTCGACGATTTCGCCCGCGTACATGACGGCGATGCGATCAGAGATCTGCGCAACGACGCCGAGGTCATGGGTGATGAACATAACTGCGGTTCCGTGCTCAAGTATGACCGAGCGAAGGACTCCGAGCACCTGGGCTTGAATGGTTACATCGAGGCTCGAGGTCGGTTCATCAGCTATGAGCATGGAGGGGTTGAGGATCATGGCCGCGGCGGTGGCAACGCGCTGGCGAGTGCCGCCGCTGAGCTCATGCGGAAAGGCGCGGAGTCGAGCCTCGGGTGCAGCTACCCCCACCTCCCGTAGCCGCCCGACCGTCCTTGCGTCGGCACCGGCTCGTCCGCCGCGTTGATGCGTCAAGATGATTTCGCGTATCTGATGGCCAACCGTGAACATCGGGTCGAGCGATGCCATGGCAGCTTGGGGGATTAGGGAGAGACGTACTCCGAGAAGCTTCCGCCGTTTGCGCGCTTGCAACCCAATCAACTCCGTCCCGTCAAAAAGGATGCTCCCGTCGACTCGCGCGCTCCGAGGTAGTAGACCGAGCACGGACCACCCCAGGGTTGTCTTGCCGCAACCCGATTCACCGACGAGCCCAACAATCTCGCCAGCCGAAACGGTGATCGACAGGTCGCGAATCACAGCTCCGTAGCCGTAGTCCACAGACAGCGAACGAATTTCAAGTAGGGGAGTCATCGAGTTCGAGCCCGCCCGAGGGGGTCCAGAGCGTCTCGCAAGCCATCGCCGATAAAGTTGAAGCCGAGCACGAGGACCATGACAGCCACGCCAGGGGCAATGACGACCCAAGGAGCTTCGGCCAGGAAGTCTCGCTCAGAAGCAAGCATGGAGCCGAGAGATGGGTTGGGGGGCCTCACCCCCAACCCAATGAAACTAAAAGCCGCCTCGAGGAGGATCGCGAACCCCATAAGTAGGGAGGCCTGAACAACCACCGGCCCGATGCTATTCGGTAGTACATGTCGAACTAGGATTCTTAGGGTGGATGCGCCCCGGGCTCGCGCTACGTCAACATACGTCTGCGTCCGCGACGCCATCGTGGTAGCTCGCATCACCCGAGCGATCACCGGTGTGTAGACGACTCCTATAGCGATGATGAGTACGGTCGTACCGGTTCCAGCGAACGCCACGATCACTACTGCCAAGAGGATTGCAGGAAAGGCCATGAGTACATCGAGCGGACGCATGATTAGGTTGTCGACAACGCCACTGGAGAATCCAGCTATCAATCCTAGCGGCACACCCAAGAGCACTGCAATAAATCCGGATCCGATCGCGACGCCGAGCGAGATGCGGCTGCCTGCCATCACTCGCACGAGCACGTCTCGTCCTAGATCATCACTACCGAGCAGGTGTTGGAACGTCGGTCCGCTCAGGGCATCTTGCGGGATTATCTCGTTGGGCCCGTATGGGGAGATGGCGGGTATGACAAACGAGGCGATTGCCATGACAAGAACGATCGCGCTGCCGATGAGGAATCGCTTGTCAGTGACCCTAAGCAATCGTACGATTGTCCGCGCTCTGCTCGGCGTAACAAGGGTCGTGACCATCAGGCTGTGCGCGCCTGCCGCAGGCGCGGGTCTATCGCGAGAACCGCTGCGTCAGTGAGGAGGTTGGTTGCAACGAACAGTAACGTGAGAACGAGTACAGAGGCTTGAATGACTGGGTAGTCGTGCGTGAGAGTTGAATTCAAGATCAGCTGTCCGAGGCCCGGAAGCGAGAACACTGTCTCGATCACAATCGTCGCGCCGAATAGGTAGCCGGCCTGTAGGCCGATAACGGTCAAGATGGGCGCGGCCGCATTGCGAATGCCGTGGTGAAGAACCACGCGCCACTCGGGAACGCCGCTCGCTCTTGCGAACCTGATGTACTCCTGACCAAGCACTTCCAGCATCGCCGCTCGCGTGATTCGGATGAGAACAGCCGTCAGACCTGAGGCCAAAGCCACGACCGGCAGAATCATGTGGATCAGGTTGTCCGGGATACTAACGGTGAGCGGAGTGAAGCCGGAGGAGGGTAAGACTCCAAGCACAAGTGCAAACAGAAGAGTGAGCATGATCCCCAGCCAGAAGTCGGGTATGGAGATGCCGATCATGCTGATAATTTGCGAGACCCAATCGGGAAGCCGCCCACGGTACAGCGCCGCCACTGAGCCAACTGTCACACCCAGAGCTATGGCCAAGGCTAGCGACAGGACTACGAGTTCTCCAGTCACTGGGAGAGTAGTCGTTAGCAACCCCGAGATCGGTTGTCCACTCAGGTAGTCATGACCCCAGTCGCCATGGACGATGCCTCCTATCCAGTGTATGTACTGGACGTAGACGGGCTGGTCGAGTCCCAACTGTTGATGTATTTGCAGTATTAGCTTGGGCGTGGCATTCAGACCAAGCATGATCACGGCGGGATCGCCCGGCACGAGCCGAATGATGGCAAACACGATGATCGACGCTCCGAACAGTATGGGGACGATCAGAACGACCCGATGCAGGAGCACTCGAATCATGGAAGCGTACTTACCTACTCACGCAGGCGACCCACACAAGTCCATCGGCAATCCTAGGGTTACTTTGGCCCTGTCAAATCGGGGCCCTACTTCTTCCAGACATCCTCGCACCTCAGATCGAGTGTGGGGATCGGGAAGGGTCCGGAAACATTGGGGTTCATCCAGTATTGCAAGTCCTCGGTATCGATGAATATGAGGGGCGCCGCTGTGGCGATTGCGTTGACGACCTCGTCGTAGGCAGCCTTCCGCGCCGTCTCGCTGGAGTTAAACATGACCTGTTGGAGCAGGGCATCGGTCTGCGGCGAGCCGAAGCCCGTAAAGTTCTGCTTCGAGGTTGACAAACACAGCGGGTAGTAAATCCACGCTGGATCGATGTCGAGCGCAAAGTACGTTTCGTTCATTTGGTACTTAAGCCCGAGCAGACGGGAGATCCAGTCTGCCGAGGAGTAGTTGGTGATCTGCAGCGTGATGCCCGCCTTAGCCAATTGCGACTGAAGAATCTCTCCGATCTTGACTTGAGTCGGGACGTTTGACTGTCCGTCGTACGTGATCGTCAGTCCATTCGGGTACCCTGCAGCCGCCAGCAAAGACTTAGCTTTCGCCGGATCGGGAGCCCCGGCGTAGGGGTTTGCACCAGAGTAGAACGGGTTCGGTGGAGAGACTGCCTCGGTGGCAGCGACACCCTCTGTATAGAAGACGAGGCTGGCAATCTCCTTGCGATCAATCGCCCATGCCACGGCCTGCCGAACTCGCTCGTCATTGAATGGCGGGATCTTGCAATTTAGCGCGATCATGTCGGGCAAGAATGCGTATTTCGGAGAGTGCTTGAGCTGAGTACTGCTCTGAAGGGCGGCCGCCTGTTGGGTCGGAACTTGCTGGATCCAATCTACGGCACCAGTTTGGAGTGCCGTGAGGCGCACAGAGTCGTCGGCGATTGACTTGAAAATGACCTCGTCCAAATATGGCAGTCCGCTCTTGAAGTACTTGTCCCAACGTTGAAGGGTGACATGATCGTTCTGAACCCACTCAACGAATTTGAACGGACCAGTCCCAACTGGGTGAAGCTTTGGGTCCATGGTCGTCACCGCGTTCTCGTTGACAATGTCACTCGCGTACGCCAGCGTCGGAAACAGAGGCCCGAGAGGGCCGGTGAGGTGCAGCCGAATTTGGTATTTGCTCAGTATCTCTACCGACTTGAAGGCCGACAGATATACCGCGTCGGCATGCTGAGTGACTCGCTGGAAAGTGTACTGAACATCGTTAGCGGTGAAAGGCTGGCCGTTGTGAAAGACTGCGTTATCCACCAGATTGAATGTCCAGGTAACATCATCATCTTGAGTCCAGGAGTGCGCAAGCGCTGGCAACGGATTGAAGTTGACGTCGAGGTCCACCAGCCGTGAGAAAATGTTGTTGTAGACTTGTGCCGATGCGTAGTTCGCCGTGTCTTGTGGATCAAGGTTAATCGGACTGTCGACTGCCGCAAGGGTCAGCGTTCCACCACGGACGGGCTTGGAACCGACAATCGGACTGGTGCTGGTGCTCCCGCATGCCTCTAGGAATGCGCTGAGCCCTCCGCTACCGATAACCACGCCCGCCGCGCCTGCTCCTTTGAGGAAGCTCCGACGGTCCATTTGAAATCGATTAGCCGCCATTTCCTGCACCTCTTGAACGTTTCCGCGATCTCGTACTCTTGAGCGACATGATCGGGGCCGGGATATCGCTTTCGGCTAGTGCACCAGCGCCTACGTTTGTGTGCACCGGTTTGTGCGCGTTGGCTGGCGTGCCGTCCGTGTGGTGGTCCGCCGACAGCTGCGAAAGGATGTGGTGGGCCACGGACATGATGTGGTCGTCCAGCCCGGTCGGCTCTTCACCACGCACAAGGGCATCCAGCAAGGCGCGATGATGATCGGGCACTACGGCAAGGTCTCGGTACAGGGTGTCGATTACGCGGAGAGACAGCAACTGCATCTGCACAGTCATGCTTCTCCAGACGGCCAGTGCTCGTCGGTGATGTGAGAGCCGCACGATCTGTTCGTGGAACCGCACGTCGAGAGCTGCGAGCTCACGAACGTCACCTTCGGTTGCCGCCTCTTCCATCTTGTCGATGAGTCGTTCGAGAGAGTGCTGGTCAGTTGACGTGACGTGGTCTTTCGCGAGCCGGAAAGCCAGAGTCTCGACCGCGGCTCGAAGGGTGTAGACCTCGCTTACGTCAGCCGCGCTGAGCGACGCGACGACCTTGCCGCGTCCGGGAATGCGAACGGCCAGACCCTCGGACTCGAGTTGAATTAAGGCTTCCCGTACCGGGAGCCGGCTCACTCCGAGCTCCTCTGCGAGTTGGGCCTCTACAAGGCGCGAGCCCGGGAGGAGATCACGATTCAGGATCGCGGTACGTACCTCATGGTAGGCGCGATCGACGAGATGACTGGGTTCCAGACGGGTTAGCCTTGGCATGTAGACGGTCGACGGTATACCAGCACCCAGGGGGTCGTCAAGCGTGGTTTTGGGAGGCGCGCAGTCAGCCCACAAGAGCTCGCATGTCTGAACTAGGTCCGTCACCGTCGCCATCGCCATCGCCCGCAGGGACCAACGATTAGGTTCGCATTAGCTGCTCCGGATCTCGTCGGTGAGAACTGAGACGCTCGACCTCGTGGCGCGGGCTCCGCCGCTGCCGGGCCGCACGCGTCGGGCGCTCGTCGAGGAGCCGGGCACAGCAGGCGGCTCGACGCCGTGACCAAGGCCACGTAGCCCGGACGGCAGTGCTGGGGTGCAGTCCGGGTCGGGCCTGCTGCCCTCACGGCCAATCGGGTGGACGAGCCTTGCAGCGGAGGGTCAGCACGGCCGTATCGCTGGCGCCGAACCGCTGGCGAGGTGGAGCTCGATGATCAATCGCTCTGGCGGCGCTGTGCAGGCCTCGAGGCTGCGCAGATCTGGGTTCCGAGCACGGGGCGATCGCCACCTGCTCCCGGGCATACAGGGCGCCTGGATCCGCCCAACGTCGTGTCGGCTGGAACTGGCATACGAACGTGCGTCGCTGCCGCACTCCCGCGCGCGTCGGGAGTCATCGAGTCGGCGTGCCCGGCGTGGTTCACCACCGCAGAGCGTGCAGTCATCGGGCGCGTCCATCGTGTGCGCGATGGCTACACGGGATCCCGCGGAGTTGACGTCGGTGTCCGCGTCTCGTACAGTGCTGTCTCGACGTATCCACGGTGCTCCATCGGCGTCTCTGTACCCGAAGGCATTGTCCATATCGGGCCAAGGATTCCTCCAGCGAGTTCAGGACGGGGCGTCGTCGGGGAGTGCACCTTGGTAAGGCGTGGGCCGTGAGTTCAATCCTCACCTTGGGCTCCAGCCCTCGACGACGCCCCTCCTGAACTTGGCTGAATAGTCGCAACTGGTACCGGGAGCGAGAATGGGTACGCGGGCGGGCACCCTCGCTCCGGTTGGCCCATCGCACGGAATGCGGGCGCGGCGACCATCCGCAGAAGGCAGTCCGTGGCACGCACCAATAGCCATACTCTGCAAGTTGATCCGCGGACTCACCGCTACAACACCGGAGAGCGCACATGCCAAACTTCGCAGCCAACCTGAGCATGTTGTGGCAGGAGTTGGACCCGTATCAGCGTTTTGAGGCCGCAGCCGAGGCTGGGTTCACGCACATTGAGATGCTCTTTCCGCACGAACTGAACCCAGATCGCCTTGAGTTCATTCTGCATCGGCTTGGATTGACGATGGTCCTGTTCAACCCTGCGGCGGGCAACTGGGCAGGAGGAGAGCGCGGTTTGTTGTCGCTTCCGGGGCGAGAGGTTGAGTTCATTCGTGCGATGCGCGATGCCATCCAGTTGGCCCTACGGATTGGGACCACCAAGCTCAATACGTTGGTGGGTGTGCCTCCTGCCGGTGTCACCGACGAAGACGCTGAGGCGATGGTAATCGCAAATCTGCTGCGAGTCGCTCCCTTGGCTCAAGAGGCCGGAATAACCCTGCTTGTCGAGGCCATAAACAACATCGATATGCCCGGGTACTGGGCGAGCAATGTTGCCACTGCTGCGCACCTGGTCGAATCGGTGCACCACCCAAGTGTTCGCCTGCAACTTGACCAGTACCACGCCGTGATGGCGAACGAGGATCCGATCGCATGTCTTCACGCCCATATGCCTCTGGTCGCGCACGTGCAAATCGCCGATGTACCAGGCCGACACGAGCCGGGCACGGGATCCCAACCAATCGGCGAATTCCTGAAAGACTTGGATCGGGCCGGGTACGAGGGCTACGTGGGCCTCGAGTACAGACCTCTCGTCGATACTCCGACGAGCCTTCGTTGGTTGAGGACCTACACGACTCGGCTGAGGTAGTCGCCCACCCGATTGAGGCGCGAGCCAGCGTGAGCAGATAGCGGTCGCCTTTGACCGCCCCTTTGGCTCGCTCACCACGGATTGTAGAAGCAGAATTCTCCGTGTCGAACAAGAGCCGGGCCTTACCTATGTATCGGTAGACCATCTTGGAGGTCGCAACCCGCGGTCGTGAGCTCTTTCGAACGTAGCGTCGGAAGTACTAGCAACGACGCGAGGGGATGCGGTGGTTGGCGCAGTGCGCTCGTCTGGCGGATGCGTATAGTACGTCGGGCCGCGCGGAGCGTCGGTTTCCTTATGCGTGAAGTGACACATTGCGAGACAGTCGGAAGATGAGCCCTTCCCTCGGGCCGATGGCGGCCTTAACCGCAGCAGCAGCGCTGGGTGTCGCCGACTTCATCGGCGGCCTTGCGGGTCGGCGGATCTCGGTGCCAACAGTCATGGTCGGCCTACAACTATCTGGCTTCATCATGCTTCCGCTCGCGGTGCTGTTGCTACCTATCGGTTGGGACGCCAGCGCCGCCTTGCTCGCGTTCGCGGGAGGGGCGCTGGGTGGTATTGGAATAATTGCTTTCTATCGCGCGATGAGCGTCAATCTCATCGGCGTCGTCGCCCCCATAACTGGCGTTGTCGGCGCCGGTCTGCCGACCATCATCGGACTGATCGGAGGTGATCGACTCAGTGCCTGGCAACTGGGTGGGGTGAGCATGGGCCTCGTCGCCATCGTACTGATTGGCGGCTTCGGTCGCGAGTTTGGGCCGCGGCCTCTCGCGGGCATGACACTTGCAGTTTGCGCTGGCTTGGCCTTTGGCGGCTTCTTCGTTCTCTTCCACGCGGCGAGTTCCGCGGGGGTGACCGCCTTCGTCAGTGGTCGTGTCGCTGCAATTATTGTTGGCTTAGTTGCGACTCTCATGAGTGGCGCGCGTCCGATTCCGGATCGCAGCGCGTGGCGACTTATCGGCTTCGGCGGTGTACTTGACGGCGGTGGAGCGGTGATGTATCTGTATGCCTCGCGTGGTGGACTGCTCTCCATTACGGCACTGCTTGTGTCGTTCTATCCCGCCTTCACGGTGTTGTGCGCTCGGATATTCACCGGCGAACGCTTGAATGCAGTTCAGGCCGTAGGCGCGACGATGGCGATTCTCGCCATCGTCATTATTACGGCCTGAGCGCAAGGAACAGGTGTGCGGCTAAGTCAGGCTGCTGCGACCACGAGGCCAGTGGACCGTAGCTGCGCCACCGCGCCGCCCCGGCCGATATTCGGGCGATCGGCGTGCGAGACAACTCTAGGGTGCCGGAGCAGCACGGCTCTGTGGTGCCGCGCCGCATACGCACATGCCTTGGACCTCTTGTAGCGGAGCTCCTAACGAGGTGCGAGGGACGGATGACGATGACCTGATGGCAGCGCCGACGTACTCCTGCGGACGATGAGCTCCGGCGCGAGGACCTCGTGAAGCGGCCGTGGTGGGCGCTTGGCAGTTGCGCGTAGAAGCAGCTGTACCGCGCGAGTCCCCATTTGGTCAATATGCTGAGCCACAGACGTCAAGCTCGCCAACGCGGAAGATGCGAGGGCGACGTCGTCGAATCCAGCAACCGCCGCGTCCTCTGGAACGCGGAGGCCAGCGCCGAGGAGTCCTTCAATGGCCCCGAGAGCGACCAAGTCGTTAACGCCAATAATCGCGCTAGGAAGGACACCCTCCCGAATCCAGTTCGCGACCGCCTTAGTTCCGCTCTCAGAGGTGAAGTCGCCAGGGGCCAAAACGGGTTGGGCACCTCTGACCCGAGCGACTTGCTTTAGGAAACCCTCGAGTCTCTCTTGCGATGTGGAAGCGGCCGGCGACCCGTTGACGAACCCGATGCGGCGGTGGCCCTTGGCTAAGAGGTGTCGGGTAAGCGCAGCACTGCCGGCAACATTGTCTGACACCACGTAGTTTACGTGTGGCGACTTCGGCCGTCGATTGGTGAACAGGATTCGGTTCGAGTCGTCCATCAGCGCGAGACACATCGCCTCGTCATCACCGACCGAGGCATGAATCACACCTTGGATCCCTTGGTCCAACAATCTGTGGAGGTACCTCTCAGTTTCGTGCGCATCATGCTCCGTGATGCAGATAGCTACGGTGTAGCCAAGACGCCGGGCCTCGCGCTCGACGGCAGTCGCGAGCTGAGGATAGAACGGATTAGCAAGGTCGCTCACCAGTAGTCCAAGGGCAAATGAGCGACCCGAAACTAGCGCTCTCGCTATTGACGACGGTCGGTAGGCGAGTTCATCAATCACGCGCAAGACGTGCAGTCTGGTGGAATGGCGGACATCGGCATGGTCTCGCACGACACGTGACACAGTGGAGACAGACACCCCGGCCCTGCGCGCGACATCGACGATCGTCGCGGCGGGCGCGCCCGAACGAGACGCGTTCCCGTCGTGCCTGCCGCCATCGGTGTTCTTCATCCGTCTGGGGGCCTCCGAACCGTCGCTTTCATGTTAGGGCTTGTACACTGGCGCAACGTAGGGTAGGTCGGCACGTCATCGCTGCGGCGCAGACGGCCGCGGCTGGGCGTGCTTTGAACGTTGGTGAGGAAGACTAGAAGATGGACCCGACGGCCTTGGTTACTGATGGTCACGCGGTTGAGAACGCTTCCGCAATCCATGACTCGCGTGGTGCCGCTTGTCAAAGTAACGGGGCGCTTGGACGCTTGATTTTTCAGGGCGATCCTAAACTTCCCTTTTGGGCCGTAGTCCCTGGTGCAGAGGGTCTGGCTCGAGGCGGCCGTACTCGCCTGGACCTTTATACTCAACGCCATTAGCTCACAGACGGGTCACACGGGGTGTGATGAATACTCGCGGGGTTCCTTTTCGCGCCGCAGCTGCGGCTGCCGGTTGAGTTTAGGGCATCGCGTATTACTCGGCCAGAGGAGGAAGGTTGTCGGAGGCAGCGTACGGGGGGCGTTGGTGTACACGTCGACCCTCCAGTCTGTCTGCCCAGACCGTGCTGCAACTGGGAAAGTGGCACGGTACTCCAGTAAGCTCGACCAACGGAACCCCGGGCTAGGCATATCAGGTCGAGTCGAATAGCGGTCAGACGACTTCGGGTAGGAAGGACCCGGCCCCGTTCCCGCTGCGAACGATGGCAGCTCGGGTGCGAAACGCGGGATCCAGGAAACCTACGAGAGGCTTGTGGCGCTCGAGTTCGAATTTCCTCGAAACCGATACTGACGTGCGGTTCCGGTAACGCTCTCAGCCATGATACCCTAGCGTGTCGTGATTGGCTGGATGGTTCCGCCCCGAGTATCAAAGGCTCGTCGAAGGAGAGGGCATATGCTTAAACAGGTCACGCGCGAAGACGCCAGGTTGTACTCGTTGCCGGGCCGCGACTGGTGGTTGCTTATCGGCCCGGAAACGAGCGATACGACAAGGCTGACGGTGGGTCTGGCCCAGTTCCCGCCAGGCTCGGCGCCTCCCGGGCATGTTCACGATCTGGAAGAGGAGGTCATCTATATCTTGGCCGGCGAGGGGGAACTCGTGACCCCGGAGGGGGTGATTCAACTCCGCCCCGGTTGCGCTGTTTTTATCCCAAGTGGCCTACACCACGCCACCGCTTCGACAGGTGACCGCACCTTAGAACTCCTTTCGATATTCTCTCCGCCGGTCGTACCGGGGGCATACGAGGCCGCTGCGGATGATGGCAGTTGAGCTAAGCACCGCAAAACTCGAGGATCTTGCGCGAACTGCACGACGCGAGATCATCAACGCGGTAGTAGTGGCGAAAGCGGGACATCTCGGAGGACCGCTATCAGCAATAGACATTCTTGTGGCGCTTTACTTCCGAGTCTTGAACATTCGCCCGCTCGACCCGACCTGGCCAGATCGCGATCGATTCATCTTGTCCAAAGGCCATAGCTCGATCGCGCTATACACAACGCTCGCTCTTCGTGGGTTCTTCCCGCTCGAGGAACTGAGCACATTCGACGCCATGGGGTCACGACTTCAGGGTCATCCTGACATGAATTTGCTTCCTGGGTTAGACATGTCGACTGGATCCCTCGGTCTTGGCTTCTCTGCCGGGGTCGGAGTTGCTCTGGGCGCAAAGCTCGCCGAGAAGAACTTCACTACCTTCGTAATGGTTGGCGACGGAGAGTGCAACGAGGGGATCATTTGGGAAGGAGCACACGTAGCTCAACGCTACGCGTTAGATAACCTAGTCGTGATCGTGGACGAAAACAACCTTCAACAGTTCGGTTGGCGAGGCCAGACGGCCACTGACCGCCTTCCGCCATATTCGGATAAGCAACTGGCGCACCGATGGGAGGCGTTTGGTTGGCAGGTCTCAGAGGTGGACGGGCACGACATCGACGAAGTCACACACGCCCTTACCCGCGCCCGCGGTGCTTCGGGAAGTCCCGTCGCCGTGATCGCTCACACTACCAAGGGCAAAGGCGTCTCCTTTATGGAGGGGAACTTCAGGTGGCACAGCCGCGTGCCCACGGTCGATGAGATTAACCAGGCTATGGTTGAACTCGGCGCACCACCGTCTCTCACTGGAGCTTAACCATGCTCCTACGTGAGGGAAAGGCGTTGCGAGTCGCGTTTGGCGAGACCCTGGCGGAGTTGGGAAATACCGATCGCCGTGTCGTCGTCGTGGACGGCGATCTTGGAAGTTCGACTGGGGCCGACATCTTCGAAGCGGCTCATCCCGATCGATTTCTGCAGATGGGAATTGCGGAGCAGAACATGCTCGGCGTTGCAGCTGGGCTCGCGACGATTGGTTTTGTTCCCTTTGTCAGTACCTTCGCCTGTTTTGCCGTAGCCAGAGCCCTGGATCAGATTCGCGTATTGATAGCTCAACCCAAGCTCAATGTGAAGATTGCGGGCGGCTATGCGGGGCTGCTCGCCGGCAAGACCGGTAAGACTCACCTTATGTTCGATGACGTTTCCATCATGCGTGCCCTGGCGAACATGACCGTTATAGCACCGGCAGATGAGATCGAAACTAGGCGCGCGATTGAGGTCATCACCGCGACCGACGGCCCTGTATACCTCCGTATCACCAGGGAACCCTCGCCCAAATTGTTCGACGATGACTACGTCTTCCACTTGGGCGTTGCTTCACGCCTTCGCGACGGCCGTGATGTCACGCTCATATCCACAGGCGTGCAGACAACACGGGTGTATGAATCCGCCGACTTGCTTGCCAAGGAAGGGATCGACGCCCTCGTTCTACATGTGCCAACGATCAAGCCCATCGATGAAGCGGCGATTGTCGAAGCGGCTCGGGAAACGGGCTTTGTGATTACGGTCGAAGAACATACAATCCTGGGTGGGCTAGGAGGCGCGGTTGCAGAAATCCTCGGCGATCAGTATCCCGTGCCAGTTAAGCGGTTGGGAATTCGAGACATGTTTGGAGAGAGCGGCCCAGATGATGCACTTCTCGAGAAGCACCGGCTATCTCCTGCGAGGATCGCGGAGGACGTACGCTTACTGCTGGCTCGAAGGGTCAGATGATTGAATGTCGAGCCAGCTTGCCGTGGTTCAGGTGGCCCCGGTGCTCGGGCATCAGCATCCTGCAAGGGTCGATGACCGCATGGCCGCACGGGGTAGGTGCAGCAATCAGTTCTCAGCGCGGTGAGCAGGATCTGTGTCATCCTCGCCGGGGTGCACGCGGCGCCCCTTGAATCACCCGTATCCTTAGGTTTGGATTGACGCGACCTCACGAGGAAAGTGCGTCCGGGCGCGGATAGCAGTCAGGCCGCCCCATCGGCGTGTATCACCGCTGCGGGAAGAGCCTACTCAGCCTGGCGTTTGGCCCCAGCTAGATCTACGCGTTCTGGCCGGAGTTCGACCGTAGCCTGTCGTGAGACGGACGGACGGGGGTGCCAGGTGACCGTCTCCTGCGCCCATGAGGGGCTAAGTCAGGTCGGGGCCGCGTCCCTCCTGCCGTTCGTGGCGGCTCCCATCCATCTGCGGCAACCTATGGCTTCGCGCGCAGGGGCATGCGCTCGAGGCGCCGGCGATGCCGCCGGAGGCGTGTGCAGATCGCTGGCACACCAGGGTGAGTCAGGGTGGTGTTCGCTGGACCTCGAAACGTTTGCGCGCGTGCTCGGCGCGCGTCTCGGTGCGGTGCGCGAACTCGAATTCGTCGCCAATGCCCCACTCGCGCCGCCGGAGCTGGTTCGAGAGCGTGGGCGCGTTATCGATCTTCGTTTCCGTGTGCGAGAGCTGCTGCCCACGGTCCGACATGTGACTCGTCGCCGCCGAACTTGGGGATCGGGACGACCAGCAGCCCCGCCGCTTCGGCGTTGCCTACCCGCACCAGGTCGACGTGGTTGAGCACCCGCAGGTGCCGGCCTTCTGCCTTGCTCAACGTTGACTCCGTATTCAGCGAGCCCCCGTGACAGAGGGCGATTCTCGGTAAACCCGGAGACCACCGCTCCCGCCTTGACATCCGGTCGGACAGCGGAGTAAAGTCGCAAAACTCGTTCTGATAACGTTACCGAAGGCGTTACCAAGAGGGAGTTGGCGCTTGGTCAGGCCACACCTAAATAACAAGCCGAACATCCGGGAAGTACACAGGGGCTGGTGCCCGCGAGCGTTTGATTGGCGTTGTATCCGCCGGAGGGTAATGCAATGGCAGATGGCGTGATTCAGGACTCGACCGCCGTGCATGGCGGCGGAGACTTCTACACGCGAAAGGCAACGGGCCTTGTTCGCGAGATGTCGGCGCGCGACATGTTCGTTATGACGGTCGTATATATCAGCATCATCTTCGGGCTGTTGACGATATCGATCATTCCGTTTGCGTTTCCGGGCGCGAACATTCCCCTTTCCATCACCCTCACGGGCGTGATCGCTCTCTTTCCCGTCCTCCTCTATGCATTCTTTACGGCGGCGATGCCGAGAACAGGGGGCGACTTCATCTTCGTGGGAAGAGTTTTGCACCCAATCTTGGGGTTCATGGCGAACTGGAACATGACTGTGTGGGTCATATTCTTTCAAGGTATCCAAGGCGGGTGGATAGTGGGGACGGGCTTTAGTAGTCTCTTCTTCGCACTTTCGATCACCACTGGTAGCAGCACGCTACTGAACTTTGCTATTGCCCTTCAGCACCCATGGCCACGGTTCATCGGCTCCATGATCGTCCTCGCCATCATTGGGTGGGGGTTGGCGCGGGGCTTCCGGTCGCTGATGCGCGTGACATACGTCCTCTTTATCCTTATGCTCATCGGGCTGGCCATAGGGATCATCACGGCTTTGCTCACGAGCAGCGCCCAATTGGACTCATCCTTGGTCCAGTACCATACGAGCCGAGCTGCGTTGACCGCTGCGGCTAACCACGCAGGCTACCCAACACAGTCGGGCTTCTCCTGGCTTGCAACACTTGCGTCGTTTCCTTTGATGTGGGCCGTTCTAGGCTTCTCCCAGGTGTCCGCATACACCGCCGGGGAAATTCGAAGCCCTCGCCGGAACGCATTGGTCGCGATGGTTGGGAGCGTCGTATTCGCGACTGTAGTGTTCGCGGTGACTGGATGGGCAGTGGCGCGATTCGCAGGCAACGATTTCATGGGTGCCATGGAGACTCTCTTCCAGACCGGCGTCAAGGCGTATCCATTTCCAATCGAGCCGACCGTCTACTTTTACCCAACCATTACGCACGGGACTATTCTCGCAATCTTCATCTGGTCTGCCTTTATCATCGGTGGGTTCTTGACCATTCCGGCATCGCTGCTGGTCGTGACAAGGAATGTCTTCGCCTGGTCGTTCGACCGGATCTTGCCCGCCTCTCTTGCGAGTGTCGACGATAAGTTCCACGCGCCGAGGAACGCGGTCATAGCGGTGGTCTTGCTCGTGGCTGTTTGCTCCGCCGTGTTCATTTTCGGGCCCTCGAATTTCACGACCTTCGCGTTCAGCGGAGCGGCTGGTCAGATGCTCACATTCATATTGGTAGCGATCGCAGGGATAGCGTTTGCCTATCGACGGCGCGACCTCCATGACTCATCGCCGTATCATGGTCGGCTCCTCGGCATTCCGATCTTTACGTGGCTAGGAGTCATCTCGCTTGCCATGTTTGTCAGCTACTTCATCCTACTCATGACGAACTCTGCACTAGGTGCGAATGCTCCGGTGGGGATATGGAGCATCGTTGTGATAATGGTCTTGGGGGGAGTTGTTTACGGCGCGTCGTACTTTGTGAACAAGCGGCGGGGCGTGGATCTGCTTATGGGACAGCGTGAGCTTCCACCCGAGTGAGAGACGCAGGTCCGCAGCCGTGGCTTTGAGGCTCAGGTGCGCCTGCCTGCCGGACGGCGGGAACGTCAGCAATTAATTCTGAGGTATGGGCTCTCGAAGCCGAGGCGCTCGCTGAAGAAGGCTGCCGAATAGTGGATGACGCGCGCGCAGAAGCATTCGAGCTGAGGCTGATGGGGGGCGTTGCCATACTTGTACATTGCCGAGGGGCGAGCCACGCCGGAGGTCCAGCCGTGGCGCCGTGGCGCCCGTTCGCGGATTTGGACTTCATAGGCAGACACGCCGACGTGACGCGAATAAAAAAGGTGTTTCGCGGCCGAGGCTACGCGTTTGATCCGAAGCTAAATACCCTGCACGGCCGGTATCGTCTTGTGTTTGAGCACCCCACGACCCGTGCGAAAGTGGATGTGCTCCTGGACGTCTTCCGCATGTGCCACGAGCTTCCATTGGTGAGCCGGCTCTCGGATGACTACCCGACGATTCCACTCGCGGATCTCCTTCTCACGAAGCTCCAGATAATCAAATTGAATAGGAAAGACCTAGAGGACGCTCTCGTGTTGCTGAATAGCCACCCGATTGGCGAGACCGACCAGGAACTGATCAACGGTGCATACATCGCAGGTCTTTGTGCAAGGGATTGGGGTCTGTTTCGGACCGTGACCGGGACTCTTCAGCGCCTGCTCGAAAGTGACGAATTCCCCCCGGGTGTATCTTCCGACCGGGTACAGACACGCACCCGTGAGCTGCTGTCGGTGGTGGATGCCTCGCCGAAGAGTCTCAAGTGGAGGCTGCGTTCGAAAGTGGGGGATCGGTACCCCTGGTACGAGGACGTCGAGGAGGTCGACCGGTGAGGCTGGTCTTCGCAACCGACGTACACGGATCCGAGCAGTGTTTTCGGAAGTTTCTCAATTCGGCAGCTGCATATCGCGCGGACGCTCTCGTCTTGGGAGGAGATATAACCGGAAAGGTTCTGGTTCCGGTGGTGCAAACGACCGGCGGCTGGGTGACCCACATTGCCGGGAGGGAGGTCACCGCTGAGACGGAAGGGGAGCGTAAAGAGCTCGAGCGTCTGATTCGGCTTTCGGGCCACTACACAATCATCGTAACTCGCGATGAAAAGGCAATCCTCGACACTGATCCGACGGCTCGCGAGGATGCGTTCCGTGCAGCCATGCTTCGCACAGTTCGAGACTGGGTTGAACTCGCGGCAGAGCGATTGGAGCCGAAGGGGATCCCGCTCATCATGATGCCAGGCAACGATGATTTGAACGACGTGTCTGCGGCGCTTACTCGAGCCGATTACATCATCAACGGTGAGGGTAGGGTGGTTGAGTTGCCCGGCGGCTACGAACTCGTGAGCTACGGCTACTCAAACCGAACACCCTGGGACTCCCCGAGGGAACTCGACGACGAGGTGCTCGGAGAACGTCTGCGCACTCTAGTGGCGAGCGCTGGAAGTATGGATCACATGATCTTCAATTTTCACGTCCCGCCATATGGGACCACCCTGGATTTGGCGCCGGCGCTCTCTTCGGACTTCAAGCCCAAACAACAGGGCGGTCAGGTCGAAATGGCAAACGTTGGTTCCAAGGCGGTTCGGGCAGTAATCGAAGAGGCTCAACCCCTCGTCGGACTACACGGGCACATACACGAGTCGAAGAGCGTTCAACAGCTCGGGAGAACGATGTGCGTAAATCCGGGCAGCGAGTATGGCTCCGGGATGCTCAAGGTCGCATTACTTGACATTCGCAAAGAGCGCGTAAAGAGCTGGCAGTTGATGACCGGGTGAACCGGCGGAGCGTAAAGGGTGAGAGTAGCTGCTGCTCAAATGACCAGCGCGACCGGCGACAAAGAAGGCAACGTTCGTCGGGCGGTCGCGTTGATTCGAGCTGCCGCGGTGGATGGTGCTGATTTAGTCGTGTTGCCGGAGTTTTTCAATGTCGAGTATTTCCCCCAACACCGTGATTACGCTTATCTCGACTACGCGGAACCATTAGACGGCCCATCCCTATCGGCGATCGCCGCGGTTTGTGCGGAAGAGAAGGTGGGAGCTGTGGCAACTATCTTCGAGAGGTCCGGGCCGGGTGCCTATTACGATACGGCAGTGTTCTTCGGGCGCGACGGGAACCAACTAGGTGAGTATCGTAAGACACACCCTGCGGCTGTCTACAGCCTTGAGAAAATCTACTTTCGTTTCGGGTCGAAGTTCCCGACCTTCTCATTTGACGGGTGGCGGATCGGTTTGATGATCTGCTACGACGCGTTCTTCCCCGAGGTGGCCCGTACGCTGGCCCTTCGCGGAGCCGAGTTGATCATCGCACCTTTCGCAGCGCCACGTCATCCAGTGTGGCGCGAACTGCATATCTCCCGCGCGTTCGAGAACGGCTGCTTCCTTCTCGTATGCAACAAGGTTGGGAAGGAGGACGATTGGGAGTTCTCGGGGCAGAGTTTGATTGTTTCGCCCGGAGGAGAGGTTCTCTCGAGCGCTTCCGATAAGAACGAAGAGGTGATCTCCGCGGACATCGATCAACGCGACGTCGACCAATGGCGCAGGAAGTACCCAATGTACCGGGATCGGCGTCCTGATCTCTATTCGGCTCTGGTTTGCGCTACCGAGGACCTATAAGGGGATGAGTTCCGTGATAGGGTCCGCTCAGGGAAGGCACCTCGCGGGAAGGGTGGCGACCATGCTTCAACCCGACCTTCGCAAGGATTATCCGAGGTTGCTTCGGGGAGAAGGGGTGGAAGTGATTGACAGTTCCGGCCATCGGCTCCTGGACGCCGCCGCGGGTGTTGGGGTGCTGGCGCTCGGATACTCGGTCCCTGAAATCGTTGATGCCATGTCGGCTCAGGCTTATCGGCTCCCGTATGTTCACGCCATGCAATTCACAACGGACGTAGTCACTGAGTTTGCAGCCGAGCTGGCCAGCGTTTGTCCAAACGAGATCAGTGACTTCTTCGTTTGTTGCGGCGGCTCTGAGGCGATGGAGAGTGCCCTAAAGATCGCGAGGCAGTATCACGTGGAGAGGGGTCAGGGCACGAGATATCAATTCATCGGACGTTGGCAGAGCTTCCATGGGAATACGCTCGCAACTCAGGCGGTGGGCGGTCACTTGGCCCGCAGAAGGCGACACCTCCCACTCTTGCTTCCCTTTCCCCACATTGAACCGCCCAACTGTTACCGATGCGGAAGCATGGAGAATCACGCGGATTGCGGCATCAGGTTTGCCGAATATCTGCGTGTCGCAATCGAGCGGGCAGGACCGGAGAGTGTGGCCGGCTTCGTCATGGAAACGATTGGTGGATCAACAATGGGAGCTGTGGTCCCGCCAGACAATTACCTAAGACGCGTGCGCGAGATTTGCGATGAATATGGCGTCCTACTAATCCTGGATGAGGTATTTACAGCGATCGGCCGCAGTGGCACGAATCTTGCCCTCGATCATTGGAATGTCGTGCCCGACCTAGTCGTGATGGGCAAGGGAGTCGCTGCTGGTTTTGTTCCGATCGGCGTAGTGGGGATCCGCGAAGGAGTTGCTCGCGCTTTCGAGCAGGGATCGGGTCTTCTAGAACACAACTTCACATTCGCGTCCGACCCGATCGTGTGCGCGGCTGGTGCGGCCGCTATTCGACTCATGGCCGAGCGCGACATCGCATCGCACGCGCGACAGGCCGGTTCGTGGCTTCGTGATGCGCTCGTCCCACTTATGGATACCAGCGACATTGTCGGCGACGTGAGAGGCAAGGGACTCCTTATCGGAATTGAATTTGTGCAAGATCGCGACTCAAAGACGCCCTTTCCTGCGGAAGCGCGCCTGTCTCGACGTTTGACCGAGAAAGCTTACGAGAATGGCCTAATCGTCTATCCCGGCACGGGGACCGTGGATGGACTAATCGGCGACCACGTGACGCTCTGCCCGCCGCTAATCATCACGGAAGAGCAAACCGCTGAAATCGCGTCTCGACTCGCCGACTCGATAAGAGCCGTGGAGGCTGACCTCGGTGTTTCGTGAGACGTGTCTCCGCGGTACCGGGTGGTCTCGGCCGGCGCGCCCAGCTGACTCGACGGAGCACGAGTTCCGTTGCAGATTATTAATCCACGGATGCTCAAAGGAGAGGTGATGACCCACGTGAGCCTCGGTCCCGATGGCTTCAAACTTGACGGGCGAGAAGCGCCGCTGGTTGCGGCTCAGTTTGAGTATTTCCGGCATAACGCACTTTGGTGGCCCCGCACGTTGGACGCAATCAAGGAGGCCGGCATTGACTTGGTATCGATCTTCATCTGCTGGGATTTCCATGAACCTACGGCACATGACTTTGATTTCACTGGAAGAACCAACGATTCCCGGAACCTCGCGGGCTTTCTCGAGATGTGTGCGGAGAAGCAACTGTTAGTTTTGGTGCGTCCCGGCCCGATCATCGACGCTGAGTGGGAGACGAGAGGACCTGCTCGAGATGTGATGACCTTGGATAGGCTTCACCCTCGATTCCTCGAGCGTACTCGCGAGTACGTGAACGCCGTATGCGAGGTGCTCGCTCCAGCCCAGGTCACAGCGGGGGGCCCCGTTGCTCTTCTCGGCGTGGATAACGAGATCCTCTACCCCTACAACACGCCCCAGAGCCAATTCGGCGTGGATGGCGATGTCTATATCCCATACGACGCAGCGTATTACGACGCCCAACTGAGGGACTGGCTTACGGAGGAGCACGGGACCATCGAGGTGCTTAATGCTGCCTGCGGAACAGAGTTTGGTGCATGGTCGGACATTCGGGGCCCCAGATATGAGGAAGACCCTCCGGGGTACTCGTTCGAAACCTTTCGGTTTCTGAATGCGAAGATACGGGAATTCACCTGGCGCTGTCGCGACTTCTACAAGCAAGCCGGGATGGTGGTTCCAACGTATACCAATATGAAGCAGCTCCTAGGCTACATCGACTGGACCGCGGTCGCGCCCGAGCTCGACTCCATTGGGATGAACCTTTGCATGCCTCGAGATCTCCTTGGGGATCAGGCGTTGGTCGCCAACTGGTGGTACCGTCTGCATCGGGCTCGCTTCTCATTTCCCTGGGCAGCCGAATTCCAGTCCGGTTGGATCGGGCTTGACGACGAGTTTGGCTTTATCTCCGAAGACCACTCAGAGTACATGCCTATGGCGGCGCAGGCGGCAGGCCTTCGCGGTTTGAACTTCTACATGTTTGTCGAGCGAGACGATTGGAGCTACGCGCCCGTCAACCTGACAGGAAAGATCCGCCGCAACCGATTTGAGCGCTTTCAAAAAGTGGTGGCCTCATACCGTGGCATTGGGCAGATGGACCAACACATTGCGGACGTCGGGCTTCTATGGAGTCTGGAGGATCATCAGTCCACCTACATGGAGACGGACCGAGACTGGTCGACGTTACCCAATCACTGGCTTACTGCGGACGAGGCCAAGGCCTCTCCCGACTGGTGGGCCACATTTCGCGCGCTTGTAGGAGCAGACGTAGACTTTCGTTTGTGGATCCCAGGAGTTTCTCCGGGAGAAGTTCCAAAGATTCTCGTTCATGCGGGTTTGCCCGTCACCTCCGGCGCCTTCATGAAGGCTCTCACCGACCTTTTGGACACGTCCGGCTTACTGGTCGAGGTGAGTGGTTTGCCAACACGAACCTTGGCTGGTGTGGAAGATCACGCTTTCAGGCAAGTCGTCGCAAAGGCGCGATCAGAGGGAAAGTTGGTCCCTTCCTCTCCCGAAGGGGTAGTCGCGGCAGTGAAAGCGCTGGGCGCTCGAAGGTACGCGTGGTCAGGGGCACATGACGTATGGACGTTCGTCTATGAGGCATCCGACGAGTCGGTGGTCCTGGGTGTATGGAATCCGAGGGATTGCGAATACCACGGCAATGTGTGGCTAAACCCGATGCTATTCGACAGCAGCGCGGCCTGGTCTGTCGAAGAGCCGCGAATACACACTCGGGCGGACTTGGAAGGTATCCCCGACAGTTTTGACGTCGAACTCCGCCCCCACTCGGCGCGGGTGTACCGATTCGTCCGCCGGTGAGTGGGGCGGTGGAGAAAATCGTTCCGACGCGCTGGATCCGCGGGGGCCGTTTGCTCCGGCATGGGCAGGGCGGGTGGCAGCTAGAGGCGTCCGATGTGCGGGTTGACGGAGATCGCATTGCTGCCATCGTGGCGCGTGATTTAGCGGCGCCGCGTAATCCCGTCGATATTGACGGATCGGGGCGGATCATCATCCCCGGACTGGTTAACGCCCACCTGCATTCAAACGACGACTTTCTTCGAGGCCGGATCGACAAGCTGCCTCTCGAGGTCTACATGTTGATGGCGGTGCCTCCGACAGGGGTATTCGACATCAAACCGGAAGACATTGAGATAAGGACTCTTCTAGGCGCGATCGAAGGTTTGAAGACCGGAACAACGAGCTTCTTGGACGACTGCTATCACATTGATCGATTGCGTCCGGAATCCATTGATGCCGTCATGCGCGGTTACGAGCGTATCGGCGCACGGGCGTGGGTCACGGCCAATCTCTCGGATCGACCCATCTCCGACACCATCCCCTTTGTTAACGACTATTTGGACGATTCCGTCCGGCAGGAACTCAATAGTGTTGACAGGCTGCCGGCGCCGATTGCACTTCAATACTGCGAAGATGCGATCCGGCGTTACAACAGTGCTGACCAGCCTCGTGTGCGGATGGCGATGGCCGCGTCCGGACCGCAACGATGCACTGACAAGTTCCTAGAGGCGATATGGGAGGTGGTTGAGCGCCATGCGGTGCCATGCGTATCGCATGTGCTTGAGACGCGAATTCAGGGCATCACGGGCGAAGTGTTCTATGGCGAGACGCTAATACGTCACATGGCGCGCCTCGGTTGTCTCACCCCGCGCACGGTAATAGCCCACGGCATCTGGGTGACAGATGCCGACATTGCTCAGATCGCGGAGGCCGGCTCGAGTGTTGTGCACAACCCGACGAGCAATCTGAGGCTGGGCAGCGGCGTCGCGCCGGTCGGAAAGATGCTAAGGGCGGGAATAAATGTAGCGTTAGGCTCCGATGGCATGACTTCAAACGATGCTCAGAACATCTTTCTAGAGATGAGGCTTGCTGGTTGCATTCACAACATCAAGGGTCAGGCGTTTGATCAATGGGTTGGTGCAAATGAGGCATTTACGATGGGCACTGAAGGTGGCGCGGCTGCCCTCGGGGCGAGCCAAGAGTTAGGACAGGTGGAGGTCGGCATGCTGGCTGACCTATGCCTACTCAACATCGAATCGGCCGCCTACGTTCCTCTGAACGAGCCCGTCCAGAATATTGTCTTCTCCGAATATGGACAGTCAGTATCGACTGTCCTAGTAGGTGGGGAGATTGTCGTGGATGAAGGGCGGGTTGTGACCGTGTCTGAGTCCGAGATCTACGGCCTCGCGAGGGAGGCCGCTAGTCGGTTCTTCACAGACAACCGCGAAGCCTTTGCACGCTTGCGAGAGTTCACTCCCGCGTTCGAGAGAGCCTACGCACGGGCAGCATTGGTTGATTACCCAACAAATCGTTGGATCCCGGGAGAGTGAAGCAGTGAGTGAACTCGACACGCTGATCGCTGGAGGAACAGTCGTCACCCCGTGGGGTGTCCATGAACTGGACATTGGCGTCCAGGCCGGGAGAATCAGTCAGTTGGCCGCTTCACCGTCGGGGTTGAGAGCGCGAGAGAAAGTCGATGCGAGTGGGTACATCGTCTTTCCGGGTGGGGTGGATCCCCACGTACATTTCGAGAATCCCAGTATGGGCACGGTTACGGCGCACGACTTCGCGATCGGCACAGAGGCGGCGGCGCTCGGCGGTACCACCTGCGTAATCGACTTCGCCTTCCAGACACCCGAGGAATCGCCTCTCGAGACGCTGAAACGGCGCCGCGCACTTGCTGATCCACAGGTCGTGATTGACTACGGGCTACACGGCTGTATGACTCGAGTCGACGCTGCCTCGATCGCTGACATACCACGGTTGGTGGAGTACGGATGTCCATCCACTAAGGTCTTCATGGTGTACGAGCAAGAAGGGTGGATGGTCGGTGACGGCGACCTTGTGAGCATCATGACGCGCATGGCCGATGTGGATGCCACGCTGCTAGTCCACGCAGAAAATGAGGCACTCCTGCAGTGGGGTATCGCTGATCGGGTTAAGCATGGAGACCTGCGCCCCCGCGCGCATGCCCGGAGTCGCCCAGCCATCGTTGAGGTGGAGGCCATCCGACGGGCGATTTACTTCGCGCACGAGACTGGGTGCCAGCTATTCATTGTGCATATGTCTACGCGAGGAGGCGCCGAAGCCGTACGTCAAGGGCGAGCCGTCGGAGCGAATGTCCAAGCTGAAACGTGCGCGCATTATCTAGTCTTGGATGACTCGATCATGGACCGTCCAGATGGGCACCGATATGTGATGAGCCCTCCGCTCAGATCGGTGGCCGACCAAGAGGCCCTCTGGCAAGGCCTTGGCGACGCCTCGATTGCTAGCGTCGGATCGGATGACGCAGCCTATTGGGAGCGGTTCAAGGCTCGAGGCGAAAACGACTTTCGAGAGATAGCGAACGGAATACCGGGCGTACAAGCACGGGTGCCCATTCTATTCAGTTCGGGGGTGCTCGAAGGGCGCTTGACGTTGCAGCGATTCGTGGACGCTGTCTCCACTCAGCCGGCAAAGCTCTTCGGACTTTATCCGAGGAAGGGGGTCATTGCGCCCGGGAGTGATGCTGACCTAGTGATCTACGATACGAAAGCGAAGTGGCGGATGACTCCCGAGGCGATGCACACGAACATCGAATATACCTGCTACGAGGATCGCGAGGTAACAGGGCGCCCTCTTCACGTGTGGAGTCGCGGGCGCCGCGTCGTCGATGGTGGGCAGCTGGTGGGCGCGAGGGGATGGGGCCAATTCCTGACACGTCAAACGGTAAAGTGGAATGGAGGTGAGCAATCGTGAGGTGGCTCGAGCATCAGGTGGCATTAATCACTGGTGGAAACACGGGGATTGGAGCGGCCACGAGCCGCCGGCTCGCGGCTGAAGGAGCATCCGTGGCGATTGGGTGTTTCGAGGATGGTGATGGTGCCGCGGAGTTGGCGCGCGAGTTGTCCGAGTCCGGGCCCAAATGCGTTGTGGTTCAAGGGGATGTTCGCGACGCGTCATCGGTGGTAGAGATGGCGGAACGTGCACGAGATGCACTTGGCGGGATCACCATCCTCGTCAACAACGCGGGAGTGGCCAGACACACGCCCTTCGTGGAGATCAGCGAGGAGGAATTCGACTGGATATTTCAGACTCATGTCTATGGCACGTTCCGCTGCACAAAGGCGGTGCTACCCGACATGCTGGCGGCTGGGCGTGGGTCGATCGTCAACATCTCATCGGAACTGGCGTTGATAGGTGAGCCTGAACTCGTGCACTACGTTGCGGCTAAGAGCGCAATCATTGGGTTCACTAAGGCCCTGGCTAGGGAGGTAGGGCCGCGGGGAGTGCGCGTGAATACGGTTTGTCCTGGACCGACCGACACTCGGATTCTGACGGATGCGGAAAGAACAGACGAGTTTGCCAGCACCTTGCCGCTGCGGCGGCTCGGGAAGCCCGAAGAGATCGCGGCAACGATTGCGTTTCTGTGCTCAACGGATGGGGCCTGGTACACAGGTCAGGTCCTCAGCCCGAACGGCGGCGCCGTCATCTAAAGTTTCGTTAGCGGTCGATTCCGGCGAGGACGGATACTTCACTAGGTAGTGGAGCGCAGGTGGTGAGCGAGTTAGCCCGTGGATGCCTTCGCCACGAGAGCGAAAACTGGCATCTGCTCTCGTGGGAATTGGAGGATCGATTCACGGGTTCGGTGTGGTCGCGGCGGATCAAGGCGTCGGCGACCGACCGGCACGAGGGCAACGACGATGGTCCGAGTCGAAGGCGCAACCCGCGCCGGTACCGGAGGATTCGCGTCGATTCGGGGCATGGCTGCGCGCGACAACCCACGGCTACAGCGATGTCTTCGAGTTTGTGTCGGCGTCGATGCCTGGCGAGTTCGGTGAGTGTGATGGGGCTGAGAGCCTATCATTCGTTCGCGATACCCATCTTCGGTGATGCTTGGCGGAGAAGCAGAAGAGGTGATCAGATCCGGCGGCAAGTTCCACATGATTCCTGTGAACCATGGCGATACACTCCTGTACTTGACACGGGCTCCTCTTACGCAGGCAAGTATGGATAAGCCCCGCGACGGTGACCTAGTCCGCGGTTTTGTGTTAGGGCCGGTCTTTCAAGGATATTGGGTCGATCCCGGGCGGACAGCAGTGTGCGGATCGAGATCAACCCCGGCGCAAAGAGAGTTGATCGAGACAACCGCCGACATCATTCACAAATGCATCGAGGCGATTCGCCCGGGCGTTCGGGTCGCAGAGGTCGCCGAGCTAGGCGACCGGCTTATGGATGACGTCGGTACGGTGAAGGATCAGATCGCTACGCTGGATCCACTGTACGGCCGTGGAATCGGCCTCTACTGGGAGCATCCGTACATTGGGAAGCCGTTTATCACGGATGAGCGCGGCAACGAAGAGACGTTCGAAGCCGGCATGGTGCTAGGGGTGGAAGCCTTCGTTGGGCGAGAGGGTATCGGTTCCACTGCAATGGAACAGAATCTCATCGTCACAAACGATGGTAACGAGCTCATCATCACGTCACCAATGATCTGGTACTGAATATGACGCTTCGCCGAATTGACCGACCGATGCCTGTTGCTTCGCACGTACAACGCCGCGCTTCGCGAGAGTGCGGTGTTGAGATTGGAACCCCGGCAGGGAGCGGCACCGATGCGATTCGGAAGCGCGACTCCGCAGTGCTCAGCGATAGCCTAGACATCCCACGGGGATAACGTGTCAAGCAACGGCCTGGGCAACGGATGGCCAGGCCACATTCTCGGAGTAAGGGCAGCCGCGAGCGAGACAGCCGTGGAGGGTGCCGACGAGTCGATTAGCAAGGGCACGAAGCGCCTGATGATGCGTGTGGCCGCGGGCGTGATGGGCCGTGTAGTAAGAACGCGCACCAGGCGATTGCGTCAGCGTGCAGAAGGCCCACAGGTACAGCGCATCGGCGAGACGGCGGTTGCGCGCGACCCGGGTCAGGACCCACCAACCGGGTTCCTGAAGTACGGGTGATCGGGGCACTGCCGGCGTAGCAGCGTCGCCATCTGGCATCCTGATAGCGGGTCCGGTCGTCACCGAACTCCGCCAAGACCCGGGCGCCGAGGACCCAGTCCGGGCAGACTGCGCAGGATCTCGGCGTCCGGGTGATTTTCAAAAGCCTCGGCAAGCTCTGCCTCCAGGGCGGCAATCTGGGCGTTGAACTCGCCCAGGACGTGGACCAGAGCCCGCACCGAGCTGCCGTCCCCACTCGCCAGCCGTGTGGGCGGCTGCAGCTGCGGAGTGCGCAGCGCTCGCTGCAGTTCGGCGGCGCGAGCCGCAACCCCACGCTTGCGTCCACCACGCTCGAGCGTCCTTCGAGAAGGACGTCCTCTGGGGAGCTCGCGATCATCGCGGCCGGCCTCGACCACTTCAACGCGGGCCCACATCCTCGGGACGGTAGGGGTACAAACGTCAAACCTGACGATCGACGTCGATTGCCAAATCGGTCGGACTCCATACACGATATCGATAACACTCTTGTGGGCACTCAGCGGTCGACATCGACGATCTCCTCGTACCAACGAGCGCGCGTGCCGACCCTACTCCTCATCTTCCATCGGACCGTCTTTGGCGCTGAGACGATCTGGTCGCGGAGTGCCTCGATTCGAATTCGAACTCGCTGAGCGACATGAGTTGGCAAGATCGGGTAACGCTCCAGAGCTGCCTCACATTTGGTTAGATTCTCCAGAGTTGTATGGCAGAACCCCCAGTCGCGGCGCATGATCTCGACGACGTTTGCCGAGTCGATACGCTCCCTGTCCGCGGAGCCAAAGTCATGCTCGCTGAAGAGGACGATGATGTCGATCAAGTCGCCCTCGGTGATCTCGTGGATCTGGAGCTTGGACAGCATGAGGTAGGTCAGATCCGAGGTTGGGTAGTCGAGATCCAGGCGACCTTGGAATCCGATCGTGTGCGCCATCATGAGTTCGTCCATGTACACATCGATCTTGATTCTCGTTCGAGGGTGCTCGAAAATCAGGCGTTTGACTCCCCATTCGTGTGCCCGCTTCATGTCGGGATCGGCTACATACTCGTCGGCAAGGAAA
The DNA here is from genome assembly GCA_003162415.1 of Candidatus Dormiibacterota bacterium. GTDB lineage: Bacteria > Chloroflexota > Dormibacteria > Aeolococcales > Aeolococcaceae > Palsa-851. The sequence continues at coordinate 67,251 of PMOL01000011.1, read as the reverse complement.
AGCCGCTCGAGTTGCTTCTGCTCTTTGGCGTATCCCCAGAAGTCGATGTCGCGAAGTCGCCGTCGACCCATCGCGTCCAGCAGGGGAGCGTGTTCGGAGGAGTGCATCCGGATGGCGACAGATCCGGTCACCCGTAGACGCAAGGAGAGCCGTGACGCGGCGGCAATCAGGCGCATCGCCTCATCCTGGATGAGGCGATGCAGTGCCTCCTCGTAGTTGGGATCGACCTCCGTGGGGGGCTGCGCGCTCCTCCATCGGCCAACCCTTAAGCCGGGTCCAGATCGCAACATCGCTCCCTAGCTCACGCCCCCGGTGGCAATGCCGCCGAGTAGATGAAAGATGAAGTAGTAGGCCAGTCGGTGCGATATGTGGCCAGGTGATCGTAGGCGGGAATCAACTCGACGATGCGCATCAACGTAGGATCTCCGCGGCGCCCGCCATCTCGCATGCCTTGAGGATCTCCCATGACGTCACGACCCGCTGAGGGCAGCGAGTCGGCTTCGGCGCTGCCTTCGATGCGTTCTACGGTCCGATATGTACCATTATCAGCTATAGAGGCAGGTCGAATTCTGGACGGTGAACAAATCTTGCGACGCTGGCTAGTCAAGAAACCACGCGCAAGTGCCTCCGCCACGAGGCGATCGATGGCGATCCCGTTCTCGGCGTGCATCTGGATGAGGGCGCCGTTGCCGGCGGCACGCTGCATGGCTGCGAGGATCTGCCCGTCGGTGGAGTAGAAGACGCCCGGATACGCCACGAACATCTTGAAGCTTGTCACGCCCTGCTCGACCAGTTGATCCATCTCGCGCAGCGAGGATTCGTTGATGTCGGCGAGGATCATATGGAAGCCATAGTCGGTCGCACAGTTTCCGTCTGCCTTGCGCCGCCAGGCGTCCAGCCCCCCCTGGAGTGAGCCGCCGCGGGCCTGGATCGCGAAGTCGACACTGTTGTTGTCCCGCCCCAGATGGCCGCGCGCGTGCCGGTCTCGAAGGTGTCGGACGCAAACGTCCCGCCGAACGGCATCTCCATGTGGGTGTGTACGTCGATGCCACCGGGGAGCACATACCTGCCGGTGGCGTCGAGGACTGTGTCTGCCGACTCGGCGAAGATTCGGCTGAGGTCCGAACCCGCCGTGGTGACGGCCGCCACGCGCTCATCCTCGACGAGACGTCCGCCAGCTGGTTGGAGGAGGCGGTGACGACGGTGCCTGCGCGGATGATGAGGCGCGGCAAGCTACGGAGTCATCAAGTCGCCGTAGGACTCCGGCCGGCGGTCGCGGTAGAACGCCCAGCGCTGCCGAACCGCCTCGAGAAGCCCCATGTCGAGATCGCGACCGATTACGTCGGAGTCGTGATCCGACGCCGCGTCACCGACGAGACTTCCCTGGGGGTCGACGAAATAGGAGCTGCCGTAGAAGTCGTTGTCGCCCAGTGGTTCGACGCCAACGCGGTTGATCGCCCCGATGAAGTACTCGTTGGCGGCGGCCTGGGGGAGGCCGGGTATGTGGCGTACACGGCGACCAAGGGCGGCATCCTCGCGATGAGCAAGGCGATGGCCGCTGAGCTCTGGCAGTACCGGATCCGCGTCAATGCCTTGTGTCCCGGCGGTGTGAATACGCCGCTTGTCGAGAACCTCTTCGACATCACGGACGATCCGGCAGCTGCCCGGCGTGAGAGCGAGGAGTCGGTCCTGCTCGGCCGCTTCGGCATGGCAGAGGAGATCGCGCAAGCCGCGCTCTACCTGCTCTCCGACGAAAGCAGCTACGTCACCGGCTCCACGCTGGTCGTGGACGGAGGCAGGACGCAGTGTCTGCTCAACGGGTCGACGCAACCTCCCGATAACGCCGCCCGCGCCGGAACAGCCGCAGGTGTCTAGCGAGGCAGTTGCCGGGCAGGATAGGGTTTCTGGTGGCGTCGCGCTCATCGCGGGTGGCGCCCGAGGCATCGGCGCCGCGATCGCGACTCGGGTGGCGGAGCAGAGTGGATCGGTAGTGATCGCCGACGTTCTGGATCAGCTCGCGGACGCGCTGGCCGCAGGCCTCACCGAACGAGGTCTCGCGGCCCTGACGTGTCACCTCGACCGGGACCACATACCCGCCCGGGCCGCTCTCTTCTGAACATAAACGGACGTTTCTTTTCAAATGCCCGACCACTGCGAACATTCCGGAGGATGGGTCGGTTGGGCCGTGATGCGTACCCCAACGCAGACCCGACGCCGGGTTCCTTCGCCTGCCTCGCGTGCAATCAGCGACGTCACGGCGGCTTCAGTAAACGGTGCGGGGATGCGTCCATCCGGAGCCCTCGGGTGATGCCAACGCCGATGCCAATTGGGAGTCGGAGCCAGTCGGTTGCTGTCAGTTCGATGGGCCGGAGCGTATTCAAGAGACGGCCCCAGACGGCCCCAGTCAGGCTCCGTACGCTTTCTGGAAATGCGGTATACCGCGTCAAGCGGTATCGAGGGTTCGAATCCCTCTCGCTCCGGTTTCCTTTATAGAATAAGGGATATCGGTGCTGAGCGCAAGCGATGGTGGATCAGGCCAAACGCGGCGTTCGCGCCTCAGACCCAACGCAGACCCAACGGCATGGCGACGCGCTACGCTTGTGAGGTTCGGTGACGCGGGGCCTCGGGCCACCCGTTTTCGAGCGCGAGCAGCGGAGGTAACTGCAATGGCCGCGATTGCAAAGCGGGACCGTGGCGCCAATGGAGAAGGCGGGGTTCGCCAGCGCCCCAGCGGGCGATGGGAAGCGAGGGCCGCCATTGTTGACGCCGCCGGCCAGCTGCATCGCCGCTCCGTGACGGCAGACACCGAGCGCGAGGCCAAAAGACGCCTTCGCGAACTTGTCACCCAGCACGAGGTCGGGATCATTCCGCCCGATGGTCGGGAGACGATGGCTCGCTTCTTGACCAGCTGGTTGGAGGGGGTCAAGCCAACCCTCAGGCCGCGCTCGTGGGACCGCTACGAGGAACATGTCCGCCTTCACCTGATCCCCACCGTGGGGCGCATCCCGCTCTCGCGCCTGTCCCCGATGGATGTGCAACGAGCCAACAGCGACCTCCTCAAGACGGGACTGGCGCCGGCCACCGTCTGTCGTGCCCATGCGACCTTGCGTGCAGCTCTCAAGCAGGCGCTGCGGTGGCAGCTGATCCCTTCGAATCCGGCATCACTGGTGACTCCGCCGAGGGTGGAGCACCGCGAGATGGCGGCGATGGATCCCGACCAGACGCGCCGCTTCCTCAAGGCGGCGCGGGGCACGCCCCTCGAAGCGCTGTGGGTGCTGGCGGTGACCACGGGCCTCCGCCAGGGTGAACTGCTCGCCCTCCAGTGGGCCGAGGTCGATCTCGATGGTGCCTCGGTACGTGTGACCGGGACGTTGACCCGGATCAACACGGAAGTCGCGAGCGCGGATCACCCGAAGACGCACCGGGTCACCGCCCCACCAAAGTCAGCTCGGTCGCGGCGCCGTGTTGAGGTCGGAGCCCTCGCCATTGACGCGCTTCGCGAGCATCGACGACACCAGGTCGAGCAGCGGCTCCACGCAGGGACGCTCTGGGTCGATCGCGACCTGGTGTTCTGTGGAGCGACGGGCGGTCACCTGCATCCCGTCCAGTTGAATCGCGAACTGCGGTCGCTTCTGACAATCGCTGGCCTTCCGTCCCTCCGGTTCCACGATCTTCGGCATACGGCGGCGAGCCTGCTGCTTGGTCGCGACGTGAACCCCAAGAAAGTGTCGGAGATGCTGGGGCACTCAACGGTAGCGATCACCCTCGACACTTACAGCCACGTGTTACCAACAATGCACCGGGAGGCGGCCCGGGTTATGGATGACTTGCTGGGTTCCAAGGTCGCGAACCAACCGTGATTCAATTCCTGACTACACTGGCCTGGTGCGATTCACTCACCTTCACCTTGACCAAATACGCTGCTTCCCCGAGGCGGACATCGCACTCGATGCAATCACGGTTCTCGTAGGCCCCAACAACTCGGGCAAGTCAACCATCCTCAAGTGTCTTGCCCTAATTCAAGAAGGACTCGTGGCTACCCCGGGATCCTTTGGTCGGGCTGAGGCGGGGGGCGTCCCGACGATCACTATCCATCTTGCAGACGTGCAGAAGCAAGACTTCCAGCAGATGGACCCGACCGGTTATCAGAACCCTGGATTGATTATCACGCCTACCACCGCGAGCACGGCGACCATGAGGCTGATCGGTACCTTGGATGGCGTGAACCGCGATGATGCAATAACGAAGTTTCAGAGCATTGTTCCCAACAACCCGGTCCTAGCCTTCTTCTCGGCTCGCCGACAGTCTGGGTACCAAGAGTCCGTCAGCAAGCAGACGGGCATGCAAGTAAGTGGGAATCTCTCGAATCTTGCGCAACGGCTGCAGCGGCTCCAGTCGCGACCCGACCAATGGGATAAGTACGTCAGCTTGTCGGACGATATTCTTGGCTTTCACCTAGTCCCTCTACAGAGTCAGAACGGCAACCTGCCTGGAGTCGTCTTCGGCGCCGACAGTGAAATCATGGTGGACGCCCTCGGGGATGGCGTGCCGAGCATCGGGTGGATGGTCGCGGAGCTGATTGCGGCTGAGCGCAAGCTGATCCTTATCGAAGAGCCTGAGCACGACTTACACCCAGCATCCCTGAGGAAACTTTTGGATTTGATAGTAGATGCGGCGACGAGGAACCAGATTCTCGTCACCACCCACTCGCATGTAGTCCTCAATACATTGGGAGCAGCAGGTGGACGTATCTACCGTGTCGATCCCCTCACTACTGACGCACGAGCCATCCCCCGATCATCAGCGCAGCTTGCCGGCAGCCGCGAAGAGCGGATACAGGTTCTCGACGATTTGGGATACACGTTGGCTGACATGGGTCTATACGAGGGCTGGATTGTCTTCGAGGAGGCATCGGCTGAGAGCGTCATCCGGAACCTGATCCCCCTAGTTGCACCCAAACTACTGATGACCCGTACCGTCAGCGGCAGAGGAGCTGATCGCTCGTCAAAGTTGTTCGATGAGTACAATCGCCTCTTCCTGTTCGTGCATCTTGAGCCGCGTTACAGCGACAGAGCCTGGGTAATTCTGGACGGAGACGATCCTGGACGTGGCGCGATACAGCGTCTCCACGAGAGATACACAAGCTGGAGTGCTGACCATTTCCGCACTTGGTCCGTCGAAAACTTTGAACAGTTCTACCCAGCTAGGTTCCACGATCGCGTCGCAGCGGCGTTGGCCTTGGAAGGCGAAGGGAAGAGGGCTGCGAAAGGCGACCTGGCCAAGGACGTGGCGGACTGGATAACTCAAGAGCCGCACGCGGCCGTTGAAGCGTTCACTGAATCGGCGAGTGAGGTGGTGGAGATGCTGCGCGAAATCCAGGCAAGTCTTTTCGGAAGGTGACCTCAAGGCGCGCTCCGACCGATGAGTACCAACGGCCGTCCTGCGATCGGCTTACGGTCCCAGCCGACCACCGCCCCGAACGCGATCACGCCCAGCGCGACGTAGGCGATGACCGGCGCCCAGCCAGCCGAGGGGCCGTTGTCCCTGCCCCGCGTAGTACCCAGGGCCAAAGAGCGATCCGGCCGCGACGGTCACCTGCGACATGAAGGCTACGGCTGATCCTCACCTACCACGTCTAGTGCCTTAGCGGATCGCGAAGCTCTTCAGGGTGCCCGTCGACGGGATCGACTCGGTAGGTAGGCTCGCACTTGCCGCCACGCGTGCAAACGTGGCGATGCTTCGCGAGGGGGCCGCGGGCTCATTCGGGCGGCCGCAGCCGATCCGCTCAGAGCTGAAAGGCACCGAAAGCGCGCGGGGTAGCTCCGCTGAGGGCTCCCTAAGCACCCGACCCATCCGGCGGTGGAAGATCGATGCCATGAGCCAGACCAGCGGCTTTCCGCGCATCCTCAATCTCACGATCAGCGGTGGCACGCCGCTCGACGAGGGGGAGCATCTGGCCGCGTATGACGGCATCCTCTTCGACCCCCTGTGGTTCTGCTTTCATCGGGGACGATTGCCGTATCAGGCCCCGCCGGGTGAAACCTCGTACGCCCACACGATGGGCGACATAACCGCTCGCATGGTGCTCATGGAGCAGCGCGCCGAACAACTTCGCAGCTTCCTCTTTCGCGGCGGACTGCTCGTGGTCCGGGCGCTGGCCCCGGCGTCCCTTGCGCTTCCGCCCACCATGGTGGTCGACACGTGGAGTTGGATCACCAGTGCCGTCGCCCACGATCGGCTGACGACCCGTCCCCATCCAGGCGCTCCAGCTCGATACGTTCACGGCACTGACTTGATCGTCGTCGACACTGAGCATCCCATCGTGATGGACCTCGGCGGGTACGACGCCGTGCTTGGTGCTTGGCTCCTCGAGGTCGATGGCGCTCGTGTGACCGCAACGAACCGAGCCGGCGACCCGGTTGGGCTCGACATCCCACTCGGCCGCGGCAGGGCGATGATCGTGCCGGTGCCGCGTGGCATGGGTCCCGAATTCCACCTCGGTCTGTTGACGGCCGTGCTGCACAACCAGCCTCCCGTCGAGCCTCCAATGCTGAGCGATGAAGCCGCTCTCGACGCGGAGGCCCAGGCGATCGACGCTGAGGCGTCGGCGCGTAGGCACGGGCTTGGCGCACGCCGGGGCGTGCTGGGCGAAAGGAAGCGCCAGATGTTCGCGCAGGACCATGTTCAGCGCGCCTTCGAACATTGGCGGAGGGCAGCGGCCGTGGGCATGTCGGAGCGGACCGTCCTGCAGGAGTTGTACGCACTGCTCGAGATCGTGGAGCAGGCTGTCGGAGGGCGCACGAGAATCCCGACCGTCCTGGGGATCAGCAGTGCGGTGGCAGACGACATCGGCCGCTTCAGCAACGAGCGCGCTCTCGGGATTCGACACACGACCGACGAGCCACTCCAACCGCTGCCGGCCGGGACCATCCCCCGGTGCCGCGAGCATGGCACCACGCTGTTGCGGGCCTACCTAGACTGGGAGCTCGCGAAGATTCCATGAGCGGCCGCCTCGACACGCCTGCATCGCGCCCGCGGAAACCATTGCGCCCAGACGAAGAGTGGGCCCGCGGAGTCATCAGCCGAACGCTGTCGCTGGCGGTCGACCAGCACGACGATGGTTCGCGGGACGGAATGCACGACCTCTGGATCAGGTACACGCACGCGCCCTCAGCAGCTGTCGAGGTAACTGCCGCAGCTGACGAGGATTCGATCAAGTTGCAGAAGCTTGTAACGCCCCGAGCACCGCTGATTGTCGATGTCCTCAAAAGCAATTGGCTCGTGTATCTCGATCCCGCTGTCGACGGAGGGAAGTGGAGGATCAACGCACTTCCGCGTTTTGCTTCCGAACTTGAGAGGGCAGGTCAGCGAAGAGTCGACGTCGAGGCCGACGACGTCGACGGGCCGTGGGAGACGCGCGCGCACGAACTCGGAATCGCGCACGCATCCCAGATCGGCAATGCATCCCCCGGCACGATCTACGTCATGGTCGATACGCGGCCTGGGCGTTCCGCAGGGTACGTCGGGGACACTGGTGATCCCATCGCGGCATGGGTCGGACCGTTCCTCCGGAGTGAGAGGCCGGATGTCCTGGCCAAACTGGCTGACTCGCAGGCTCGGGAAAGACACGCGTTCGTCCTGATGCCGGGAATCGGCTTCACGCCAGCGCCGTTTGCCGTCTCCGAGTTGTTCTTTCGCGCCAGTCTCCCGCTGCCGCTCACGCCACCGCAGCTCCCGGAGGAGTTGACGCACGTCTGGGTTGTGCCGATGCGCGACGGCAGCGCGGGTTGCTATTGGGATCCTGCACTGGGCTGGTCGCTCGTCCGCACGCCGTCCGGGTCACGCGAGCCCAGCTGAGCCTACTGCGACTCCGACGGACCGTGGGTATCGCCGCAACTGCGCTGCTCCTCGTCGCCTGCGACTGAGGTCCGGTGACTATCCGCGCCGCGAGCAGCCTCGACGAAGACGACCTGAGCGACGGCGCAGGTGCGGTCAACGGGACGGTGCCCATCCGACCAGCGAGAGCTATGCGTACACCTACAGCATCGGTAGCTGTTCTGAGAATTACCCCTGCGCGATGGCTTAGGCCGACCCCGCTGGAAATGGGGTTGGTGGCAGAGCTAAGGCGTCGTGACTTTCGCCGAACCGTCTCTCGGGTTCCCCCCAACCCGAAGGCGGCACGCTCTGCCCCCGCCTCCCCCGGTTGGAGACTGTCTCGCCAAGCAGCGGCGTCACCCCGCGAAAGGCCCAGGGTAGCCGCACTCCTTCCGGCCAGATGGCATAGCCACGGCGCAGAACGGTGGAGCAAACTTGTGGAACGATGAGCGATCCGGTCCGTTTGCGAAGCAGCGATCCCCCCGACGAGCCTCCGTACAAGGAGACCATCGACCTTATCTACGACCGCCTAAGTGGTGTCGCCGAGGCGCAGCTCGGGGATCAGTCAGACCTGGACGGCAAGATGGTCCAAGTCTTCACGGGCGCCAGTGTGGTCATGGGCTTTTCAGGTCTCACGGCCGCGACGGCTACGTCGAACCCCGTACTCGTCGCTACGTTTCTCGGCCTAGCCCTTGCTGCGTACGTGCTCGTTGCTGTTGCCACGGGGCTCGTGATCTGGACAGCCAAATTCCAGGTGTTGCGCTTCGGTTCCTCGCTGTGGGAGGAGGAGTGGGACCAAACAGCCGAACAGGTTAAGCGGGCGGTAATCAGTCGCGTCAAAACTGCCTATGACACCAATCTGGAGATCCTCAATGACAAGGGGAATCTCCTGAAGTGGGGCATAGTGTCCACGGGGATCGAGGTTGCCTTCGTCGCCGTGGCGATCATCCTCCGGGTGCTGTCCTAGGGCTCTACCGGTTCCCCGTGCCGGGGTGTGGGATCGGGTGGCAACGGTTTGTTCGGCTCGGGCGGCTCGCTGGGTCGGTCCTTACGGGGTACGCGATCAGGCGGCCAATTCCTCCATTCTCGTTCTGGGTTTCCGCCCCGCTCCTTTCGTATAGGCGGCCTTTCTTGCTGCTGCTGGTCTTCGATGCCGCGCATCTGTTGGTTGCCTCGTCCTATTCGTCGCACGCCTTCATCTCCCGAAGGGCTTCTTTCGCGGAGTGGGGTCGGGTGGCAGTGGCTTATTCGGGTCCGGAGGTTTCTCGATGTCCAGCGCTAAGTGGATCTCGTAGACGGATACTCTGTAGAGCCGCGCGAGACGCTGTCGGTGGCTTGGTTGTGGCCGTGGTCCGCCGGGTTGCTCCCACCGCGAGACCTGGCCGACGCTCACGTTGAGCCGTTCGGCCACTTCCTGCTGAGTGAAACCCGAAATCACTCGCAACTCGCGGAGCGTCGGCATTTAGGCAAACGCTAGAACACCCCGAGCTATCCGTGTGTTCGCGCTTGCGCTAAGACTTGCGCTTCCGCATGCGCTAGCGCATATTCACACCCCCAACCAGGGGTGAGTCACGGTCAAGTAGCCGTGGGGTGTCACGGCGGACGCGTCCAGACTTCTGGCGTCCGATAGCCCCTCGTTATCGGACGTCAGAGCGGTGCAAATGCCAGTCGGCCTCGGGATCCACTCCAGAAGCGGAACGAGGCGGGTTCTTCAGGCGTCGATAGCGGCTGCTCGAGGCCGCGACAAGCAAGTGGGGAAGGTCAGCGACAGCCGTCGTGCACCCAGGGCATCGCGGCCATCAACTCGAGGATGTTGACGGCATCGGGGCCATGGGCACGGAGCTCGACCTCCCGGCCGCAGCGCGGGCACCGGTAGGCGAGTCGAAAGGCCGCCACCGCCGCGTGATACCCAGAAGTTTGACCTTCCTCGAGCCCTAGCCTCCGACCCTCTGCGTATCCAGCATTCCAACGCTGCTTCAGCCATTGGTCCCGGTCGCGGGCGACGATCGCTTCTACGAGGCTCTCGACCGACACAAGCGCACGGCGCACCACCTCGCTTCTTGTGAGCCCCGATCGCGTGCAGAATTCGACAACCTTCTCATACACCTGGCGCTTGAAGTGGATCGTGAGAGCGGGGTGGGTTGAGTCGTATCGAACCCGAGAGGCAGAGCGAGGCTTCTTTGGTGCCATGTTGTTCACTCCGATTCACTATCTATTCAGACGATCTGTTCGATGCCTGTTCAGGTATCGGTTCGGATATCTGTTCAGGCACCCGTTCGGATACCTGTTCGGTCGCGGCGGCCGCGGTGATCGCAAACGTCGCTGAGCTCGACGCACGACGCTCGCGGTCGCTCCCGGGGTTCGCGTCGGGAACCGTTTCGCTCGGTACGTTCATCGAGGACCACCCCGACTCATCGCATCCGACGCGGGGAACCTGCGTCAGACCAACTTGTAGCCGAAGCCTCGCATCGGAGGGTCGTAGCCAAAGGGTCTGCCCGTCCCGGTGGGCGCCTCCCGGCGCCAGCTTCCCTGCATGCGAGGCCAACTCCGCGACCGCGGACCCCAGATCGCCGGATCCACATCCAGCGTGCTTCGGCCTCGCCAGCTGTCGCGGTCGTGGGGCGATGGGGGAACAGAACGGGACCGCGATCACTGATCCCTGCCGAACGCACCGCTTGCGGCGGAGCTCATTGGTCATGGCCGCTCGCGAGCTCGAGGCTGCTCCTCGGGGCCGCCAGTCCACCCCGCCGCGCGCTGGCGTTCGATCCAGGAACGCAGGTCGCCGGCGTCGATACGACGTAGGCGCCCGATCTTGAAAGAGGGAAGTGAGCCCGCGTGGATGAGTTGCTTGACGAATCGGTCAGACACGCCCAGAGCCCGGGCGACCTCGCGGGTCGACAGCAGGAGCTTAGGGACCTCGTTGGCGGAAGCCATAGGCGCGCTTCTCCGGCTGAGCCTCCGAGCCCGCTGGTGTCACGCGTTTGTGGCCGAGGTCGTCACCGCCCGGGGCGGCCGCTCACTGGACCGCCAGCGACGATCATAGATCACACGATGAGCACGACAGAATTGCCACGAGCCGGGCGCGGCCCTTCGGTGTGCCCGTGCTGCGGGCGCCCCTCAGTGGCGGTGCTCTGTCCAGCCTGCCGACATCCCATCGCCTACGTCCGGTGTCGAGGGATGCGCCGGCGCCGGACCGGCCGGGAACCCATCGAACCGTCCGGCGAGTTCTGGATCGATCCGCTTTGGGAGTATCGATACGCTGGCGTCAGCGCCTTTGATCGCAATGGCACGCATCCCATCGACGCCATCCCCGTTCCCATCGATGCGGGACGCGGCGCGAGGATCACGATGCACTGCGCCCGTGGCTGTGGCGCGACCCCCTCGCATTACGTGCCCGTCATCCTGGCTGCGGCGCGGTTCTGCCTCGAAGCGGCGATCACCGAATTTCCCCTTTCAGACTGACTCTATCGCAGGTCAACGCTTTGGTAGCGGTCGGAAGCGAGGTCAGTCATCAGGTTGGCCTCTACCTCCCGCGATGTGTCCTGCTGAACTCGGACCAGGGGATTCCACGACTAGCCGGACAACGCCACGCGTGCCCGTGATGGGCCGGGCATTCGGGTATCGAAACTCTGCCGGATGACCGTCGGCCCATCATGTCATCCTGGTGGGACAGTTGGATGCCAGTCCAGGAGTCCGACTCCACGAGACCCAGGACTCACAGAGTCACAATGATTCCTGCGTTCAAAAGGCAGCATCAAACGCGCATGCAGCGGCGACCAGATTTGGCAGCAGCGAAGGATCCAGGTTGCCCCCACTAATGATGCACGCGACTCGGTCGCCGGGGATCGATGATGCTGCTTGCATTAAGCGCTCTCAAGCTCCAACTTAAGCCATATCTCGCGTCCCAGCGCGGCCGACATGCTCGGGGAGAGTTCGTATGGCGTCGGCAAGAGAACAGTTCGCAGGCACTGACGCGCCACATCGACCAATTTGGCATTAGTCCGTGGTGAAACGATTTCGCCGGCGTGCCGTGTTCAAGTTCCGCGCATCAACGGTGGACACCGGTCAACCGAAATAGTTCTGTCGTCGCTCGCGCCGGGATAGCCCTTAGCGGCGCGAGGGCTGGCTCGCCCGGGTTCACTTTCTCCTCGGTCTGCCACCTGCCTTCGTGCGCTAAGCCTAATGGGACCACCAACATGACAGCCATCGACGCCCGACCGAAGCATACTGGTCTCTAAACGAGGTCAAGCGCCGAGGCTTCGGCGCCGTGCAGTAGGGCCCGCGCTCCCTCGTTGGGTTCGACCACTTCCTAGGCCGCCATGGAGAGCATAGGCTAACGGAAACAGAAGTCGACTCGATTACAAGGACGAACCCGCATGAGTCTTGATGCAAGAGTGGCGTTGATCACCGGCGCTTGGGGTATTGGAAGCATCGGTCGCGAAGTAGCCTTACGTCTTGCTCGCGAAGGAGCTGACGTGGTGGTGTCGGATATACCCCACCCCACAGAACGAATTCCTCCGCAAGCCGCTCGGGTGAATTGGCAAGGGATCGAAGCTGTCCGAGCCGAGATCGAGACAATCGGGCGCCGCTCGAGAGCAGTGGAGTGTGACCTCACCGATGAGGCTCAGATCACTACGCTCGTTGAAACGACCCTTAGGACAATGGGGCGGATCGACATTTTGGTCAACGCAGCCAGGGCATACACAAGCAGCAGCGTACGAGGAGTGGCGGAGACAAGTGAGGCGGATTGGAACGCGATCATGGCGGTGAATGTTCGCGGTCCGATGAGTCTGTCTAAACACGTCGCGCGCGCGATGATTGAGGCGGCCCGGGGCGGCAGCATCATCAACATTTCGTCCATTGCCGCTAAACGACCGAGCCAGCGCAATGCTGCTTACTCAGCGTCCAAGGCGGCGCTCAACATGCTAACTCGTGTGATGGCACTCGAGCTCGCGCCGCATGGGATTCGGGTCAACGCGATCTGCCCTGGGACAATCAACACCACCCGTGTCAGGGCGGAGGAAGTCGATGTCGCTCGGGGGAAGGGACTCTCGTACGAGCAGTATAGGGAGGAGTGGCTGGCCGAGAAGGCGAAAGCGATTCCGATGCAGCGCGTCGGTACACCGGAAGATGTGGCAGGCGTGGTGTACTTTTTGGCCTCGGAGATGAGCAGCTACATGACTGGCCAGTGTTTGAGTGTGGACGGAGGCGAAGTCATGGATTAGTAACGCTCGGGCTTGGAATTCTTTTTGTTCTCAGAGTGCACATTCTACATGCGCCGCATTCGAGACCTGAGCCCGCTCAGGTTCGCGGCTAATCCCCGTGGCAACTGGAGCCCGCTGCGGACTCCGTCGAAGATGATCGGTCGACCACGCCAGCGGCCGGATCCCGGCTGTCAACCCCGATGCGAAAAGGGGCGTGCCCCAGTGCCAGGCAGTGACCTCCGTCACGATCTGAGGAAAGACATCCGTGCGCAGTCGCGCGAGAACGGAACTGGCTCTATGATCGACTAGTCCGTCAGGGCCTGAAAAGAGCTCATATACCCACACGGCATCCAAGTCATCGTTATCCAGGTGGACGACGTTGGCCTCGCACTTCGGCTCGTGCGTAAGAAGGTGATCAAAAGGCTCGTTGAGAGCGACAACGAGATCATCACGCCGACCCCCTTTCGCTACGACCTTCACAAATCCCCGCCAATTGTGCCATCTCAATTGGACGCGCGATCTAGGAGAAGCAGTTTGCTGGAACGTCAATGTTGGTCCGCACCATCCACTCGCCGACGTCATGTCGCTGCCTGCCCAAGCCGCCACGAAGAGGCATGCCTGGGACATCCGCACCTGACGTCGGGCCTACAGTGAATCAGCTCCGCCAAGGCGCGGCATCTCGACTCGTGGTGGGTACACACTCCGTCCCTGAGGGTAGCTAGGCGTCGTATAGCCACGCTCGACATAGGGGCGGATGTCAATATCGTGGCGCGATGGTAATGTCCTGGTCCCGACGCGCTCGGCAGTAGGCGCTGAAGCAATTGGCGGAATCGCAGCAGCCTACCGTTGATAGCGCTAGTGTGGTAGTGCGCTGTCTATCTACAGAGTGTCGCTAAAATGGGAGAGCGAGGCTTGACACCACCTGATTCGAAGTTGGCTAACCGAAGAAGGCAAGTCGGGAACCCACCCGACGGTCCCGTTGCAACGCGGCTTCTGAGCACGGCTGCGCACTTGTTCTGGCGGCAGGGCTACACGGCGACTTCCACCCGACAGTTGTCGGAGACGCTGGGGGTGCAGAATGCGACGCTCTACCATCATGTGAAGAAGAAGGAAGACCTCTTATTTGAAATCTGTCGGAGGGCCTTAACCAACGTTCTGGCCCGCGCACGAGCGGATGTTTCTGAAGCGGACGACCCTCGCGAGCGGGTGGAGCGGTTCATCCACGGCCACCTAAGCGCAATTCTTGAAGACAAAGACCAGCACGCGACGATGCTGACAGAGTTGCGTTCGCTGTCAGTCGCACGCCGCCGTCAAGTCGTCTCAATGCGAGATGAATACCAGGACTTTATCGAGCAACTTCTTCAGGAGGGTCAGCTGGCCGGGATAATCCGCTCCGACATTTCCACAAAGGTCCTGACGCTAGGTTTGCTTGATCTGCTCAACTGGGCCATCTTTTGGTTCGAAGAGCGCGGTGAACTCGACGTCCGAGCTCTTGCCACGGACTTTGCGCGAATATACCTTGACGGTGCCAGCACGCATCCGCGAGCGGGGGAGGGAGAGCGGTAGGCGGAACGAGCCCGGGGAACCCGTTCCCTTGGAGGGCAGTCACGCCTTCCTTGCAACGTTCGGCAAGGTGTATCTAGCACTGACTCGACCCTCGGATCGGCTGCGTCGCCTGGCTGACCTCCCGAGCGAGCGCTCGCTTGACAGTCAGTATGGAGATCCATACACTCCGGGGCTGGGCATCCGGAGAGTCCAAGAGGAGGTTCGGACCGTGCGGGATACAGTCGGAGGAGGACGCCGTCGGCTTCACCGTCTCGACGGCCTGTTGGGGAGGTTGGAAGGAGCGATCGAAAACGGCGAGTGCTCCCTCACAAGCGCCCTAGCCGCCGACCTCTCTTCAGAGGTTCCAGCTGTTTGTACTGGGATGTCAATATTCGACGCCCAAGATGCGGTCTTCGCCGCCCAGGCGGCTTGCATGTCGACTATCAGTGTGGATCGGCGGACCACAAGAGGCGAGTTTTTCCCGTCCCAGCCTTCCATCGACGATGCTGGCGTTGAGGAACAGGCAGTGATGGCTGAATCCGAGGCACGTGCGCTCACACTGCGCATTAAGGAGGGTTTCGCGAGCGTTTGTTTGCTACTTCTGGAAGCCCATGAGGGCCGCGCCTGGGTCGCATTGGGTTACCGGACTTGGGAATGCTACGTCCGAATGGAGTTCGCACTAAGCAGAAGTCGTGCATACGAATTGCTGGATCAAGGACGGCTGCATCGCGCTCTTCAGGTCGCAATTGGGAATGACAATGTGCCACCCGTTTCGGGTCGAATCGCGGCAAGCTTGCGGCCTGTGCTTGGAGATGTCATTGCGAGCGTTCGCAAAGGTATTGCGCAGGACGGAAGCGACCCGCGGGAAGTAGCTACGCGCGTGGTACGCGAGACGTACAGTCTCCATCTTCAGTCAAATAAGTCACACATCGGTAGGGCTCCTCGTCTCGGCGTTGCGGCGGTTCTATCCTCGAACGACCTTCCTTCGGGCGCGCTTTCGACGGAGCCAAACGAGCTCGAAATGCTGGTCATAGCACTTGACTGCATAGATGGAATGACGATGGAAACGCTCACGCTGCTTTCCCCTCGGGACCTCGACCGTTTAGCGCGCCTGCCGGCCGCTGCACAACATCTCAGCGAGCTTGCCGCGGCTTGGCTAAACCTAACTCGCGGGATCCAAGATGCGCATGATTCAGCGACTGTCGTCGGGCGGCTCGAAGCCTCGCAGGGCCGAGCAGAGAACCTGGCGATTCCATTTGTCCGGCATGCCGGACATAGTCACCGGAAGGGAGCCCCGGCGCCCAGGGAGCACAGAGAAGTTGCTCTAGCGTCCGCCGGATAGGCACTCCATGCCCTCCCTCACCCACGGAGCGTACCCTTGCACGCTTGCGACGGCGTTCAGATGGGATCGGGTCGCCACCAATAGACTACAGACAAGGACAGCACTTAGTCTCTTAGCTTTTGAGGCGGGCCAATAATGGTTCCTCAGGCAGAGTGATGTCCGAATGGGGGCGGTCTGCCCTTTCGACAGCACGCCTTTCCCCCGAGCCTGTTCCACCTCGCTTGCGGTACTGGTTCGCTGACGCCCTGCCAGGCTTTGAGGGTGATTTCACCCTATCGCGAATAGGCAATGGACAGTCATGTTTGACCTACCTCGTGCGAAATCTAGCGTGGTCCGTGGTTCTGCGACGACCCCCGCTGGGGACGCATCCGCGTGGCGCCTTTGACGTCGGTCGTGAGTTTCGAGTAATGAGAGCGCTGGCCGATCGAGCGCCAGACGTACCTGTACCGCGGGTACACGCTTTCTGCGGTAACAAGAGCGTGATGGGCGCGCCGTTCTACGTCATGGAGTACATCGATGGCGCCGTGCTGAGGGACGTCATACCGGTCGGGACTACTGCTGGCGACTTGACCACCCTTAGTGAGCAATTTATCCGAAGCCTCACCTGCATCCATTCAGTATCGGTCAGCCAGGCGGGCCTCGTCGATCTGGCTCCGCAAGCTGGTTATCTGAACCGTCAACTCAGCCGTCTTCAGAGTCAGTGGGAGCGGGTACGACGCCGCGAAATAAGGGAACTCGACACGCTCGGAGATTGGCTCCGTGGCAACGTTCCCGAGCAACTGAACACTACCCTCATCCACGGTGACTACAAGTTGGACAACGTCGTGGTGGGACTCCCAGAGGCTCCGACGATCAAGGCGATTCTTGATTGGGAACTGTCAACCCTCGGCGATCCACTCGCAGATTTGGGTTGGCTGCTGTATTTTTGGCGAGAAGCCGGCGAGGAGACGTTCGCCATTCCTGTGTGTTCGGTAACCGACCGCAGCGGATTCCCAACTCGACTCGAACTAGCAGATGAATATGCTCGACGCACGGGGCGGCGGCTAAGGTCGATGAGTTGGTATATCGCTCTAGCTGGATGGAAGATAGCGATCATCATGGAGACCTCCTATCAACGCTACTGCGATGGCATCACTGACCACTCCACGTTCGCGCGCCTCGATGTTGGCGTCCCGCACATGGCTCGTCGTGCCCTCGAACTCGTGTCCGCTTGGATGTAGGATGCGCTGCTGGATGCGGTGCAGGAGGGCGTCGCGGCAGTTCTCGAGCTCAACCGCGAGGTCGCAGAATCACAACCGAAGTGTGGCGTTTGGAGGCCTCGGAAGGCGGGTATTCCGAGCGCCGCTGAACTCTGATGGGCAGGGTGTTAACGTTCTGGTAACGCGCTGTCACTGCGGTAGATGCGCGATCACACGCAAGCGAGCGGCGTTGGTGGGCGAGGTCTTTCTGCGAATGACGAGCGATCGTCCGCTGTTTGACAGCGGATTAGGTCGACCCTACGATCAGCTTGGAATCGGCGATTGGCCAGATACCCAGCATTGTGGGGTGCGCACATCGTTCGATAAGGTGGAGATGCTATGGCGTTGTTCGATGACACTCCCGCGACCCTAACTCCATTGCCCGAAGGAGTACGGGCTAAGTTCTGCGATACGCTCGCAATTGATCATGAGCGTCAGGTGTTGTATCTGGCAGATAACTGGAGCGGTGGGGTTGACGTCTTTGACATCTCTTCCCCTCGAGCGAAGTACGAAGCAACCATCAAACTCGGGGGCCGGGTATATGGACTTTCAGTCGCGAGTAACGTTCGTAAGCTTTACGCGGGCATGTCCGGAAGCACTTTGGCCGTCGTGGACATCTCGGCCAAGTCTCTCGCGGCTCAAACAGTGGCGTCACAGATCATTACAGGTGGCCGTAACCACGTCGATCTTCTCGACTACGAAGCTACGCGCGAGAGGGTGTATGCAGCCAATCGCATGGACGGGCTTCTGGTAACTGTCGATGCGGTAACCGACGAGATCGTAGGTCGCACCGATGGTCTTGGAAGCGGCCTGGAACAACCGCGATTCAATGAAGCCGACGGCATGATTTATCTTACGGACAACCGGGACAACGTCCTCTACCAGATTGAGTCGGAGAGTAATCGGTTGGTAAATCGCTTTCCGATAGGAGATCCCTGCTTCCCCAATGGTCTGGCCATCGACGCGAAGGCGAACCGTGCGCTACTCGCGTGCAGCAACAAGCAACGACCGCACACGGTAATCTGGGATCTGGAACGGCAGGTAGTAGAGTCGGTAATCGAGGAGTGCGGTTGCGGGGACGGCGCCCTATACGAGCCATCGCTCGATCGGTATTTGTTTGCGGCAAACGGCTCAAGAATGGGGCCAGTGGTTGGGATATTCGGTGGTGATCCCGTGCGCCTGCTCAGGAGTGTTGCCACAGCTAAAGGTGCCAGTTGGGTTGGATACGACCGCAAGAACGGGGTGGTGTACACCACGGCCATCGACGGCGGTCGCCCAGCGCTCTTGAGCTTTCCGATGCCATCTGTGTGAAGTAGGCCCGAGGTGGTGGTGAGACACGTTCCGCTTCGGTGCCGCTGAGGTGGGATGTTGATCCACAGGGATCGTCGAGTGTGCCAATGGATCTGGGAGTTAGGTGGCGGGGATTCGACGCCCCGCCGTTACCTCGGCGGAAGTGGAGTCCGATGGAAGTCTCCTGGCGGCGATGTTAGAGTTCGAACGGTGATGGAATTCTTGCGGAGAGTTGATTTCGAGCGTCTCGGCGCCACGAGCGAGAAGGTGTCGCAACAGCTACTCGGCTACGGTTCGGGCGCGACCAGTTGCCTGGTCACCTGCACCAAGACGCCGCCCGGGGAGGATCCCCCTGCCGCCACCCACGCTTATCGCGTCGATCAACTACTCTATGTACTCAGCGGGGCGATGCAGATCGAGATTGCCGGTGACACGCACGAGGCTGGCTCGGGGACGCTGGCCGTGTTGCCAGCCGGCGCCCCATTTCGAATCTGGAATGGCGGTGGCGATCCCTGCGTCTACCTCGCCGTCATTTGTACCGAGCCGCAGCCCGTAGTTCAGTTGGTCGGTTAGCCTAGGGCGGCCCTCATGCTCGCGCCGTCGTGCCTCGAACTACGCGGCCAAGGGATCGCGTACCGAACCGACCTCGCTGCCTTCACGCTACGGACTCATGGCGGACGCGCTCGACGGAGACGCAGCGCGTGTGCCGTTCGTTGACGGGAATGCAGGAGGTGCGTAAAACTTGCCGCAGACCGAGGCCAGTAGCGCTGGCACGCCAGTTATTTCGGCTATCTTGCCGTCACGAATCGCCCAGTGGGAGGTCCGTACGAGCTAGGAGGCATCAATGCTCCAGGGAATACACCACGTCACCTACCTCGTGTGGGACTTGGACAGCGTCGAAGCTTACTTTCACGATCACTTTGGGGTAGACCCAAACCGTAGAGAGGACAGTGGTCCAGTCAGGGCCGTTGAGTACGAAGTCGGCGAGACAATCCTTCGGTTCTCACAGCCGGGCCGAACCGCCTCGATCGAGTACGAGCTCCTGCGACGGTTTGGGGGACCCGTAATCTCGCATATCGGCTTGACCGTTAGAGATCTTGAAAGCAGCGTCGCGGACCTGAGAGCCAACGGCGTCGACTTCACGCAGTCCACGATCACGTCGAGCCCACACGGTGGATATGACCTGATCGACATTGCTCCGGAGGAGTCCTGTGGGATGCGCATACAAAACGAGCTCGCCGCGCTGAATAAGACGTTTCCGGACGCGCGCATGGGTATCAGGCTGCAGCTCTGCGAGAACGTCGCCGGTGCATTGGAGGGCACCGATGCTTAAAGATGTCCATCACGTCTCCATGTACGGTTTGGACCTTGGCGGCGTGCAGCAATTTCTGGATAGGCACTTTGGAATATTGCCCATCAAGACTGAGGGAGCCGATGAAGCGGTTGCGTCCGGGATGCGTGTAGCCGCGGCGTCGCTTCTCAAGGCGAGGGTTGCTATCTTTCCAGTCGGTCCGTCACTCCTAGAGTTCATGCAGCCGCGCGGCCGGCTGGGTAGGCACTACGACGTCGTCCGAAGGAACGGAGGTAAGCCGACTGTATCCCACATCTGCTGGAAGCTTGAGGACATATCCTCGCGCCATGCTGAGTTGTTGAGTAGGGGCGCGGATATTAGGGAGAGGGATTGGGCTGGCATGAGCGCACACGGTGGCTACTATGTGTTCAATATCGTAGCCGAGGAGGCGGTTCGCGGCGTGTGGTTTCAGTTCGCCGAGAACCTGACTCTCAGCGAGGTGACAGCGATTGAGGAAGGTCAGGTGAAAACGAGGAGCCACGCGAGGGAAGTTGAGGCTACCGGGCACAAGTGGGTTTCGAGCGACGTACCCGCTGGGGCACTCAAATATGTCCACCATGTTTGCTACGAGGTGTGGGGCCTCGATTACATGGTGGATTACATGCGCAAGGTATTCGGGGTCGAGCCCTTCAAAAGGGAAGACGTGTCGAGCGAAGGTCTGCGTGCAGCGTCGTTTCACTTTGGCCGCACGATTGCGCAGTTCGTGGAGCCGACGAGGTTCGATGACGCGAACGCGGATTTCGCGTTGCGCTTCGGGAACCACCCGGGATTCTGCGGCGGTGGTGTGTCACACGTTGGATGGGCCGTAGATAACTTGGACGATCGCATACGGGAGTTGAGCG
Organism: Candidatus Dormiibacterota bacterium; assembly: GCA_003162415.1. Taxonomy (GTDB): domain Bacteria; phylum Chloroflexota; class Dormibacteria; order Aeolococcales; family Aeolococcaceae; genus Palsa-851. The sequence goes on along the minus strand of PMOL01000011.1, from coordinate 46,564 downwards.
GATCGGGCGTCAGGTTCGTGCAGGCACAGCCTGTAGTGAGCCCACTCGGCGGATACCGACTGATCGACACTGCGCCCGAGTTGTCTGGTGGGTTGACGTTCCAATTGTGTGAGGATGTATGACCGTGACGGGTCGCACCGGGAACAGTTGCGCCCGGTCAGCGGGATAGAGCACCTATTTGCAGGATCAAGCTATTAGCAGCCTCGTGCCTTCGGAAGACGATGGTCCTACGAGTACCCACGACGCGTCGATCCTTGAGGCGATTCGGTCCGCCCTCAGCGACGAGATGGAGCGCAACGAGCGAGTCGTCGTTCTTGGAATGGACGTTGGACGGCTAGGGGGTGTATTCCGCGCCACGCAAGGATTGCAATCGCGCTTCGGCCCTGATCGGGTGGTGGATACGCCGATGTCTGAGGGCGCGATCGTCGGAGCGTCACTCGGTCTAGCGATCGGTGGCATGGTCCCTGTGGCCGAAATCCAATTCCTTGGTTTCACGCACCAGGCCTATCACCAGATCGGCTTTCAGCTTGCGAGGTATCGCTTCCGGTCTCGAGGTAGATACCACGCTCAGGTAACGATTCGTGCGCCATTCGGCGGAGGAACTCGGACCCCGGAGTTCCATGCTGATTCCCTCGAGGCGCAGTTCACTCAGACCCCTGGGATCAGCGTCGTATGCCCTGCCTTCCCAGACGACGCGAAGGGAATGTTATTGACTGCTATTCGGGATCCGGATCCAGTCATGTATTTGGAACCTCAACGGATATACCGGACAGTCCGAGGAAGCGTTCCCAACGGCGACTATACCGTCCCTTTTGGGGTCTCTCGAGTGGTTCGGGAGGGCACCGACATCACTCTTGTTGCGTGGAGTGCCGCTGTGCATCTATGTCTACTGGCCGCCGACCAACTCGCTGAAGAGGGCGTCTCGGCCCTGGTGCTGGATCTCCGATCGATAGTTCCTTTGGACGTCGAGGGTCTCGTTCGCGCCGTGGTTAAGACGCGCAAAGCTATAGTCGTCCATGAGGCGCCGCTGACAGGGGGGTTTGGTGCCGAGGTAGTGGCGACCCTCCACGAGGAGGCGTTTGGGGCACTTGATGCACCAGTGGCTCGAGTGGCCTCATGCGACACTCCATACCCGCCCGGCGCGTTGGAGGACTACTACCTACCTTCCCTAGATCGGATCCTACTCGCGGTAAGGACCACTCTGCATGCCAGCGGCTGATACGGGGCTCGCCGATCTTGACCGCCTTCCAAAAACTGAGACGAATGTCATCAGTCTCCTCGACGATCGCGGTTCACTTGCCGATGGATTCGCAGAACTGCTAACTCCGGATCAGATCGGACAGGCCATGCGACTGATGCTTCTTTCGCGCGCCATCGACGACCGCGTGACTAAGCTGCAAAGACTGGGGCGCGCCGGCACGTATAGCCCGGTACACGGCCAAGAGGCGACTGTAGTCGGTTCCGCCCTCGCCCTGGATCCTGCGAGAGACTGGATGGTGCCAGCTTCGCGTGAACAGCCAGCAATGATCCGACACGGACTACCGCTTGACCGCTTGCTCGCGGGATACATGGGGAAGATCAACTTCAGCCGAATTCCAGATAACGTGCGACTGTTGCCACGGAACCAGTCGATCGCAAGCCAACTTCCTCACGCTGTAGGGCTTGCGTGGGCGCTTAAGCTGCGTCATGTGGCGGGCGTTGTCCTAGTCTACTTCGGCGACGGCGCGTCGTCGGAAGGTGACTTCCATGAAGCCATGAACCTGGCTGGTGTGCAAAGCGTTCCGCTGATCTTTGTCCTGATAAACAATCAGTTTGCGATCTCGACTCCGGTCGCAAAGCAGGCTGCGGTTACGAACCTCGCTGTTCGAGCCGCGGGATACGGGTTTCCCGGCTTCACGGTCGATGGAAATGACCTGTTCGCGGTTTATGCAGCAACACAGTGGGCTGTCATGAGGGCACTAGCTGGGGGTGGACCAACACTCATCGAGGCTCGAACGTATCGAGTTGGCTTTCACAACACATCCGACAATCCGAAGGACTACCGCGACGAGGTGGAGGTGACTGCCGCGGTTGCGCGTGATCCAATCGAGCGCCTACGCAAGTACGCAACTGGGGTAGGAGCATGGTCCACCGACATCGAAATACGCACGATGAAAGGGATTGCATCGGAGTTGGAGTCCGCGTACCTACGTGCCGTGGCGGTCCCGCGCCCAGGCCCGGGCGACATTTTCGAACACACAGCGGCGAGTCTTTCGACGAGGGTACGGCGTCAGCGCCGTCAGGTAAAAGGTGAAGAGGACAATGGATGACTGAGACGGCTGCACCCGAGCCGCGCTAGCGCCCTACGGCCTCGAGGGATTGGCGCGCAACCTGGCCGTGGCTTGGCCAGGGACGGGAAGGTGATCACATGTGAAGGCGAGGATCCGTTAGGTGCGAGAAGGATTCTGTGAACGGGGTTCGTGCGAGTCACCCGGTTAACCAAGGTAGCCCGCACCGCCTCGAACGAGGGCGTGGTCGTAAGCCGTGGCCAAGCCCACCGTCTCAGTCCGCAAAGGTTAGACGCCCGTCTCTGACGGCGCGGGCGATGATGACGCGCTGAATCTGATTCGTACCCTCGACAATCTGCAGCTGTTTCGCGTCCCGATAGAAACGCTCCATCGGGTGGTCGCTCATGTATCCTGCTGCGCCTAGGATCTGAAGGCAGTCAGAGGAGGCGCGCACGGCGAGGTCGGTAGCGAAACACTTGGCGATTGCCATCATCCCTGCCGCCTCTAAGCCGTACTCTCCGCGGTCAACCATTTGGGCCGCTCGATGCACCAGTCCCCGCGCCGCCTCAATCCCGATCGTAATATCGGCGATCATCTGCTGAACCGCTGGGATGTCGATTACCGCTGTGCCGAAGGCTGTTCGATTCCGCGCATACTCGCACGCGTATGCCAGTGCACCCTCGGCCAGCCCTAGTCCTCGAGCCGCGACGCCTGGGCGTGCAGAGTTGAGAGACGCCATCAGGTGCCTCATTCCGCCCTCAGAGTCCGAGATGCGGTGGTCGGATGGAACATAGCAATCGCTCAGCACGACCTCAGCCGTCGGCACGGCACGCACCCCCATCTTCTCGTCTATGTGTCCGAGGGCCAAACCTTCGGTGTCGCGATCTACGAGAAATGCTGCCATTTCGTCAGCGCCCGCTGCAGTCTGCGTCTTCGCCCAGACGATAAAAAAATCTGCAACGGTAGCCCCTGAGATGTAGGCCTTGGTGCCGTTGAGCACGAAGCCGTGGCCGTGCGGGCGGGCGCTGGTAGCGATCTGATTTACATCGGATCCAGCATGCAGCTCGGTGAGGCAGAAGGACCCGCGTAAGCGGCCCGAAGCTACCTCCGGAAGATATTGATCTCGGAGGGTGTGGTTCGAAGATAGGAGCAACGGGCCGGTAGCTAGCCGTGTCAACAGCAACATGAGGCCGGCGCTGTTGCAGTAGCGACAGACCTCTTCAATCGCCAGGCATAACGCCGTCATTCCGCCCCCACTCCCCCCAAGCTCCTGTGGGATGCACAGTCCGAGCAATCCCGCTGTGCGCATCGCATTGAACATGTCCTCGGGGTATGTTCCGCTTTGATCGGCTTGGGCTGCCCTAGGCCGTATCTCTTTCTCTGCGAACGACCTGAGCACCTTACGAAATGCGAGGTGCTCGCTGGCAAGGTCCGTGACCACTTAGGCTCTCCTGAATCAGTGTGATCTCGGCGGCGTCCGAGATCCACACATGCTACGGCGACATCGCACGTTTCCGGGGGCATTACGACTAATGCGTCGCGGCGTATCCCTTTCATGCACCCTGACGCGACCGTCATCTGGCCAGATGGGATGAGTTCCTGACTCCCGCGGTGCCGGACGACCCACGAATCGGATGCCGAGATGCGAAGCGTGACGCGCAGGTTCGGTCTCCTCATCCCAGGATTAGCCGGCGGTTTCCACACGCGAGGCTCAGCCTGGGAAGTTGGATGGGGATCGATGCCAGCGCGAGCCACTACCTTGGCGACGCCGAAGCGGAGCGGGCGACTCCGGCGTCCGACAGCAGCGCCGTGTCCCCTGCCGACGAGGGTGGCACATCGCTTTGGTTCACGATCACGAACCTGCTTCTCCCCAACAGCCGGAGGTACGATCCGAATCCTGATGGCATCGTCCCGTCCAGCGCGATGTCCGCCCAGGCGGCCGCCATTCACCAACATAGGCGGGCGGCGGTCTGTGCGAAGCGGGACAGCAGGGCCTACGTTGACAGTAGGTGGCCGAGGCCCTACGGTGGCGTTGACATGATCGCCCTTCAGGTCAACGCACGGCGACAGACGGGGGCGTAGTGGTAGGAGAGCAATCAAGAATGACCGAGTTCCAGGAGATCTCACTAAATCACGTCGCTTTCCCGCTGTCTCATGGTGAGCTAGACGAGGAAGGACGTCAGCGGATACTCGACTTCTTTGTCGGCTGCATCGACTTCACGCAAGGCCCAACCCTAAAGCCCACAAATCTTTCGATGGAGCGCAGGCTCGGCGACTCAGCCAAGTGGGACTTTGGTTCATCCTACGTTGTATTCATAGGAAAAGACGATCCGGATATCGTCAAGCCAGGTCGTGGCGGAAGCCACTTTGGCATCACATGCGGCTCTCTCGACCAGTTCAACTCTTACCTCGAGCGAACCAAGACGTATCTCGCTAAGTATGGCATCTCGGACAATATTGACGTTGAGCGGTTTCAGCAGACGGACGCGCCTCAGTTGCACGGATTCTATGTGAAGCCGTTTGATGCTCCCATCTCGATCGAAGTGCAGTATCACGAAGGAGGGAGGGGACCATTAGGGGATCAATCTCCGGAGCTTGCCTTAAACCACGCCGCATTCCCCGTCTTGCCTGAAATGTTGCAGGGGGAGAGCCGCCAGCGAGTAATCGACTTCTTCATTGGATGTCTCGATTTCGCGCAAGACGCATCAAAGCCATCCAATCTATTGCTTGTCCATAAACGGTCAGGCTTGGAGAAGTGGGATCTTGGGGCATCGTATGTTGTGTTCATCGGAAAGGATGAGCCCGGGACGGTGAAGCCGGGCCGGGGCGGGAGTCACGTTGGCATCTCGTGCAGCTCCCTAGAACAGTTCACTTCCTATCTCGAGCGGGTGAAGACGTACGCAGAGAAGTACGGCATTCCGGACAACATCGACATCGACGATGCGCGTCCCGAGTTGCACTCTTTTTACGTACGACCCTTTGATAGGCCAATGGCTTTCGAGATTCAATTTCTTGAACACGCGGGGAGCGCCTAGCCGTGCAGCGCCGCCCAACGTGCGGTCAGTGATACGTCCACTGGCGGTGGCGTTGCTTGGTGCTGGCCCAACGGATTCGAGACCAGAGCGTGCACTTGTGTGGAGGGTCGTCTAATGGGATTTACGAGAACAGTTGACCGCGAAACGCTCGACAGCACCACGTACCTGGTGCAACGCCTGCTCGATCGCGACTCGGGTGCGACGACATGCCGCGTGAGCGTCGTCAAGTTCCCTCCGGGCGCCGGCTCGCCCGACCGCTTACACGTGCACAAAGGCGATCAACTGATCTATGTACTGAACGGCACGGTCACGGCCGAGATCGCAGGCGAGACATATGACGCCGAGGCAGGAACCTTAGTAGTGATACCGGCTGGTGAACCGCACTGGACGACGAATCGAGGAACGGAGCCGTCGCTGCACTTGTCTATCATGTCTCCGCTTCCCGAGATTGGCGCCCCGTCGGCGGTCCCAGTCCGCCCGTGACGCGGTACGTGAGACCATTCGTCGGGGCCGTCAACTGTAAATGGTGCCGGCGAAACACACCCGGCCCTGAGACTGGGGTGTGGCTGCTCATGGGAAGCATGGGGTTGCGCCTGAGCGCGCGGCTTGCCTGCGTTGAGTCTGAATTGAGCCATTATCGAGACCGGCCGGATCTCCTGCACGGGCGCACGTGACTGTGGGACTCGCGACACAGCGGGCGAGTGTATGGGTCGCGCAAACGGAGACACGTCGCGTTAGACGATCCGCCTCGACCACCGCAAGAGCGAACTCCGCGTGTGCATCTTGCGAACCCTCGCTCGTCACTTCGGCTCTGGCGCCCATGCGGCGCAGGGTTCGAAGCAATAAATGCCGCCGCGGTTCGCGGTCATGCGAGAGGTGTGGCTCGACTGCCTCTGGAGGATACTTTGGATCTCGGAATTAGAGGTAAGGCGGCGCTTGTAACCGGTGGCAGCCGAGGTATCGGTCGGCAAATTGCTCTCAAGCTCGCCGCGGAAGGAGCGAACGTCGGAATTTGTGCGCGGGATAAGGCGCACCTCGATGCCACGGCCGACGAGATCCGGGGGCTGGGAGTCGAATGCCACAGCGTGGTTGCGGACCTGACCGACGCAGCTAGCTGCGACAGAGTCGTAGATGAGGTTGCTAGGGCATTCGGAAGACTTGACATCCTGGTAAACAACGCCTCTGATAACGTGGCGGGAGTCCCTGATGAGCTCGAGCGCGTCACTGACGAACAGCTTCAGGCACGACTGCAGGGAAAGTTGCTTCCGAGTATCCGCTGCTCGCGAACCGCCCTAAAGTACATGCGGCGCGTCGACGGTGGCAGAATCATCTGCATTGGCGGTAATGCTGCACGAACGACGCTCAGCGGGCCGAATCGGCCGTCGCTGGTCGCTGGCTTGGGTAATGCGTCACTCGCAAATTTTGCCAAACACCTTAGCAATGAGATGGCGAAGGATCGTGTCCTAGTTAATGTCGTTCACCCTGGCATGGTCAAGACCGACCGGTTTCCCAAGTTGGTGAACGCCCGGGCCGCGAAACGGGGCGTCACGGTTGCTGAAGCTGAAGCTGAATTGACCGCGGGTGTGCCGATTGGAAGAGTCGTGGAACCGGCAGATGTGGCCGCGCTGGTCGTCTTCTTGGCTTCGTCGTTGGCCGGGGCGATAACCGGTCAAGCGATCGCCGTTGACGGTGGTGCCAACCCACAGGTCATCTATTGAGATGGAGTCAACGACATTCGACGACGACCGAGTCAAAGGTGATGGAGCGAAGGGGGCCGTCTCATCCGGCGATGTACACGGTTCCGCGCGGCAAAAAGAATTGGTAACGTAATGTGAGCCGCACAGGCGGGCGGCTGCGAAAAGTCCTTGGAGGAAGTAGCGGTGGCTTATGATGCAAGCGATCCTCGGGCGGCCATGGCGAGTTTGTCCACAGGCCCCACGATCCTTCCAGAGCGATTCGCGCGAGCCGAGAGTTTTGAGTTTGGCGACTTGTCCCCAGACCTGGATCCGTTGGGTTCGAAGACCTGGTACTGTCGTGGCCAGAACTTCATTGTGGCGTACTCGCTTGCTGAGGCCGGCGCTGAACTCACGCGTAAAGCTCAGCCAGATGAGTATGCAATCGTCCTACCAGAGAGAGGGCTGGAGGCCGATGTGGTGGCGCGTGGAACTACGATGCATGTCCCGGGATACTCCGTGGCTTTCGTGCCTCCCGGGGAGAGCACAGTGCGGGTGGGGTCATCCGGAGGCATCATTAGGCTATTTAGCGCTCAATCGACGGATCTTGCAGCCAAATGCGTGAATGCCGGCTCGTATGCCGAGCCTCACCCAAGTGTCGCAGAGATGGGTGAGTGGCCAGAGCCGCCGGATGGCCAACGGGTGCGCGTGTACAGTTTTGACGTCCCCCCGGAGCCAGGTCGGCTTGGGCGAATTTGGCGCAGTACAACGATCATGTTGGCATACTCCTATCCGTGGGACGGCCCTCGCGACGTGACCAAGTTAGCTCCACATAGTCACCCGGACTTCGAACAGGGCTCGCTAGCGATAGGCGGTGAGTTTGTGCATCATCTTCGCTGGCCCTGGATCCCGAATATGAATGAGTGGTTGCCCGACCAACACATACGGTGTGGCAGCCCGTCTTTCACGGTGATTCCGCCGCACGTGATACACACGTCCCAAGCCGTCGGCTCAGGGGCGAATCTATTAATAGATGTGTTCTGTCCTGGGCGGAGCGATTGGTCTCGGATGCCAGGTTGGGTACTCAACGCGAGCGACTATCCGGGTCTGGGAGATCCTAGTTGAGCGGCAACGAGGCCAGGCCTGCATCAGCGCTTGACGCGGTGCTCCCGTGGTGCCGACAGAAATGAGGAATCTCCTCCGCGAGCTGCTGGAAGGCGACAAGCCAGGCTTTGGAATCCTCGTGAAGTCCGCGGATCCGACGGTCATAGAACTTATCGGTGGCGCTGGTTATGATTTTGTGCTATTTGACTTGGAACATACCCCTATGGGCATCGAGACCGTATTGGGGCTTGTCCGAGTAGCGATGGCACAGCAGCTCGGCGTCTTAGTTCGAACTCCGGGTATCCAGCTCGAATATATTTTTCGTTTGCTTGATATGGGGGCTGAGGGCATCTTGGTGCCCGGAGTGCGTAGCCAAGAAGACGTCGAACAAGTGTTGACAGCGGCTCGCTTTCCCCCGATGGGCGACCGCGGAGTGGCTCCTAGCACACGCGCTGCGGAATTTGGGGGGCATGGTAAATCGACGATAAAGGAGCTCACGGATGAGCTGAATCGAGAACAGGTCGTGGGCGTGCTTATCGAGAATAAGGAAGCACTCGGCGCGATCGACGCGATCGTTGCGATGAAGGGTCTAGACTTTGCTTTTATTGGGCCGATTGACCTGTCGTCATCACTAGGCCTCCTTGGTACGAAAGGTGGGAATCCGGTGGTCAGGAATGCAATCGATCGGATCATCAACGCGTGCGAACGCGGGGGCATGCCTTTCGGGACTATCGCCAACGATGCGGCGGCAGCGCTATCCACAGTTGAACTACGCGAACGGAATGCGCGCCTAATAGTAGTTGGGATCGACACCAGTCTCTTGCGCGTGCGGCTTTCGGACCTAATGGCTAGTATAAAGGCCGGAGAGGTGTAGGCCCGACCATCGCATGGGTTCAGGCCCGGAAGAGGGTGCATTGGCCACTCCGGACGACGCAACTCTGAGGATCCCGACAACCCAATTGATTGATCTAGGATCCCGGGTCGAATGGGGCCTGTTGGGACGCTGCGAGTTGTCTGAGGCACGATGTCCAGGGGAGCTTGGTCGAGAAATCCGGAATCCCTCAGGTTCTTGCCTGCGCTCGGCTGTTTCGGCGACTGGAGACGCGGTCACATCGGGTTGCTGACAAGCGGCTTTCGGCTGCGACTCATTCGTCCTCGAGGTGGCTCGCGGGGAGGCTAGGCGTGGAGTCGAATTCCGGCGTAGCGGGGTTTCGCAATGGTGACTAGCGACTCGTTCGACCGGGAGGATCGGCGTTCCCTCACAAGCAGCTGGCGGCGGACTCAGTGATTGATGCCAACGTCCCACTGGCCACACCACGGGTGCAGCTTGCGTGGCGCTTGTCTGCGAGCTATGCTCGCGAATATTTTGGAATAGGCAGATTGGAGGCTGACATGTCGCCTACAACTGGCGTTCACAGACTGGCGGCTTCTGTGACCATGCTGGGACTAATCGCGATCATTGCCGGCTGTGGTAGTCAACCTGCCCAGTCGACCGGTGGGAAGACCCTTGTCGCCGAGACTACCTTTGCCATCGACTCCTTCGACCCCGCTCGGGCAGCCAGTCCGACAACGATCATGGTCGATCACGCCATATACGACTCGCTGTTGATGATCAATCCAAGCGACCTGTCGAAGCCATATCCAGACTTGGCAACGTCATATTCGCCGAATGCTGCTGGCACTCAGTATACGTTCCAGTTGCGCCACGGCGTGAAGTTTGCGAACGGAGACCCCTTGACGTCCGCGGACGTCGTCTGGTCACTCACTCGCGATAAGAATGTGGGAATCTCGGGAGGGAGTCCTGGCGCGGCGGCCATAACCATGCAGACCCTGACTGTCACTGCAGCTGGTCCTTACACCGTAATTGTGTCGTCCGCAAAGCCAGACCCCGCAATTCCCGTCAAGATGACCTCAAACAACACCGGAGTCCTGGACTCCACGCTGGTGGAGCAACATGGAGGCACGACGAACGGTAACGACAAGGCAAACTCGTATCTGAATGGTCCATCCGCCGCTGGCAGCGGGCCGTACGTGCTCCAGTACGTGGACCGGACCACCGAAGTCATACTCAAGGCAAACCCCAAATACTGGGGACCGAAGCCGACATTTGACACGGTATACGTCCGCAACGCGCCCTCAGCGACCCAGCGTCTGGATGTCCAGGATGGGCAGGCTCAGTTGGCGATTGATATCTCGGCAGTCGACGCTACAGCGTTGAACACTGCAGATGTCAATGTCTTTCCAGCCCAATCGGACGACCAGACCTTCCTGGGTATGAACAACAACCCAGCGGTGTCGCCATTGACCGCCAATCCAAATTTCAGAGAAGCCATCAAGTACGCGCTCGACTACGCCGGGATAGTAAAGCTAGCTGGAAAGGGATCCATTGAGGCAACTGGCTTCGTTCCCCAAGGCATCCTGGGTTCGCTTCCTGCGAGTAATGCGGTGCAGCAGGATCTCTCGAAGGCCAAGGCAGACTTGGCGATGGTGGGAGTCACGAACCCTACTGTGACGATCGACTACTTCAACGACTTCTGCACTGATGGCCTCTGCGCAGCGCCATTCGCGGAAAAGATTCAAAGTGATCTTCAGCAGATCGGCATAACCGTTAAGCTGAATGGCGCTCCGCTCGCGACTCTCTACCCTAACAAAATAGCCATTGGTAAGTCGCAGATATGGTTGTCGGTCGCGAATCCAGCCGACTACCCGGACCCCTCTGACTTTCTCGGGTTCGGACCCGGTAGCTACCAGTCGCTATACTTTGACTGGATGACTGGGACGGATCCGAGCGCCGATGCGCAGTTCCAGGCCGCCAGCAGTGCCGTGACACCGGCTGCACGAGCCTCCGACTACCAAGCGCTCGGCACAGCGATAAATGCTAAAGCGATCTTCGTTTTCATCTTTGCGGCAGGGAAGGCGCTAGTCACAGCGAAGTCAGTGCACGCGATCGTGAACCCTTACTGGGCTGTCGACCTCGGACTAGTTACGTAGGTTGTGGATTTGTTACCGGGATGACTAGCATGGCGTAGAAATCTGGGCTTCCCGGGACGGTACATGAGATTTGTAAGGCTGCTCGTTAGGCGGGCGCTCGCAATGCTGGCGCTGTGCCTGGGAATCACCCTGATCGCCTTCGTCTTGACGCATGTAGTTCCGGGCGACCCTGTCGCAGCGGCGCTCGGTCCCAAGGCCTATTCATACCCGACGATTGTCAAGGCGTATCGAGAAGCATATGGCTTAAACGAGCCGTTGCCTGTGCAGTACGCGGTTTACCTCGGGCATCTACTTCACGGAGATCTGGGTGTTTCCCTGATAACCCAGCAACCGGTAGCGACCGATCTGCTCGAGCGGATTCCTGCATCGTTCGAACTTGCCCTGTATGCAATGATCATCGCAACCGCCGTGGGCGTCCCATTAGGCGTTCTAGCAGCCGTCCGTCGCGGTTCACGTCTTGACCAGGGCCTGACAATCGGGTCGCTTGGCGGGCTCGCAACGCCTTCGTTTTGGGTTGGTATACTTGCAATCTACTTCTTCTCGTATGTGCTTCGGATCGCTCCCTCCACGGGAAGACTGAGCCCCGAGGTCTTTCCACCGCCGCAGATTACGGGCCTCTATACCGTCGACGCCCTTCTTGCCGGCGACTTCCCGACCTTTCTAGATGCCCTCCACCATGTGATACTGCCGGCACTGGTGCTCGCTCTTCCAAGCGGAGCCGTATTGCTGCGCTTCACCCGCTCCGCGGTGCTCGAGGTGCTCAACAACGACTACGTGACTGCGGCACGGGCGAAAGGGCTCCCTAGGCTTTCCATTCTCCTGCGGTACACGTTTCGCGCTGCCCTTACCTCCATAGTCACTGTCACGGGCCTTCTGCTAGCGAACTTGATGGCCGGAGCGGTACTCGTAGAGAGCGTATTCGCCTGGCCAGGAGTAGGGTTATATGCCGCCAAGAGTGCTCTGGATCTAGATATAACGGCCATTACCGGCGTATCGCTCTTCGTAGCCGTGGTGTACACGGTCGTGAACTTTGCAGTGGACCTTCTGTATGCGTGGATCGACCCGCGAGTGGTTCTAGCGTGAGCGTGGCCGCACCAGTGCGACCATTTGCAGCAGCGGTAGGGCGTCGCTGGAGGACACTGAGCGCGACCCCAGTGCTTGTGGTCTTTGCGATGGTCGTTCTCACGTTGTGGTTGGTAGTCGTGATTTTTGGCCCCCTGCTTGCTCCGTATGGCCCTTCTCAGCAGAGTTCTGCTGTTCTCAGCAATCCGAGTGTGACCCATATCTTCGGGACTGACGAGCTAGGTAGGGACGAGCTGAGCCGCGTGATCTCGGGGGCGAGGATTTCCATTCCTTTTTCCTTCGTGATCGTTGCCATTGCGCTCGTCATTGGGTCGATTCTCGGCGGATTGGCTGGCTATCTTGGCGGGTGGGTAGATGGACTGATCATGCGAATCACTGATCTCTTCTTCGCCTTTCCGGCCATCGTCCTCGCGATGGCGATAGCGGCGATTCTAGGTCCGAGCCTCACGTCTTCGGTAGTGGCGGTCGTTGTCGTAGCTTGGCCGAACTATGCACGAGTGATTCGCAGCCTCGTCCTACCCGCGATGCACTCCGACTACGTAGTAACAGCACGTTTGTTGGGGTCGTCGTCGGTCCGGGCTTTGGTGCGCGACGTCATGCCGAACGTCATTGGCCCAATGGTTGTCTATTCCGCTCTCGGCCTCGGTGACGCCATGCTCGTTCTCGCCGGCCTGTCGTTCCTCGGTCTAGGCAGTCAACCGCCAACGGCAGAGTGGGGTTCTATGATTTCCGACGGAGCACAGTACTTTGAACAGTGGTGGCTGGCGTTGTTCCCAGGATTAGCCATCGTTTCGGTGGTGCTGTCTCTGAACGTCCTTGGCGACCGCGTGCGGGACACGCTAGATCCACGAGTCAATCGGTGATGGAGGTTGGTGATGAGCCCCTCTTGAAGGTTCGGTCGATGAACGTGAAGTTGGCCGCCCGCAACCGTCTGATTTCGGTGGTTGAGAAAGTCGACTTCGACGTCTTTGAGGGGAAGGTTTCTGGTATTGCTGGCGAGAGCGGTAGCGGCAAGACGGTTAGCATGATGGCCATCCTCGGGCTGCTTCCTCATGGGTCGATTGTCAGCGGTCACGCGTTTTATGGCGGGCAAGACCTTCTCGTTAGTTCCGAGAAGCGCCTCGCGAAGGTGCGAGGCAAGGAAATCGCTTTGATCATGCAAGATCCGCACTCTTCTCTTCATCCTATGCTTTCAGTTGGAGTGCAGCTGAGCGATCATGTACGACATCACCTGAAGCTGAGCCGAGAAGACGCCCGCGAGCATTCGATCGACCTGTTACACCAGGTCCGCATTCCCAATCCAGCGGCGTCGTTCACGGCGTACCCGCATCAGTTCAGCGGAGGCATGCGACAGCGAATCGCCATCGCCATTGCACTCGCTTGCGGCCCAAAAATCATAATTGCCGACGAGCCAACCACTGGGCTCGACGTCACGGTTCAGGCCGGGATCCTGCACCTACTCCGCGAGCTGGGGGAACGTCGCGGTTTGGCAATTCTTTTGATCACGCATGACTTAGGCGTCATGTCGGCAATCGCAGACCGCGTCACGATTATGTACGCGGGGCGGGTGGTAGAGACAGGCACCGCGGAGGATGTGATCGGCTCGCCTCGGCATCCGTACACCGCGGCACTGTTAGCGGCCCTTCCGCATCCGGAGCGTCCGGAGACCGATTTAGTCCCGATACCTGGACAGCTCGGCCCTCCTGGTTTGAGACCCTCGGGGTGCGCATTTCATCCGAGGTGCCAATATGCGAAGAGCCAGTGCTCCAGCGTGGTCCCCGATCTCGTAGAGGTCCGCCCCGGCCGCAGTCACGCATGTCTCGTTGATCCGTTCATGGCAACGTTGTGAGCCTCGAATTAGAGGCTGTAACGGTCGTCTTCCGGGGAAACGGCCGACGACCAGTCCCCGCGGTTGTCGAGGTAACGCTCCAAGTAGAACGGGGGCAAGTCGTTGGCTTAGTGGGGGAATCCGGTAGCGGGAAATCGTCTCTGGGGAAGGCCGCGGTTGGACTCCTGCGTCCCACAAGCGGCTGTGTCAGGTTCAACGGTAAGCCAGTTAGCGCAATTGGACGTCGCGCCCGTCCCTCGTCGCAACTCGGCCTGCAGATGGTCCTGCAAAATCCGTTCGAGTCGCTGAATCCGCGTAGAACCGTCGGAAATCAGATCAAAGACGCGATGCGAGCGTCGCATCTGAGTAAGCGATTGCAGGACGCGCGCCTATCCCAGCTGTTAGGTGTGCTCGGACTGGCCCCGGACACTGCCGGCAAGTTCCCGCACCAATTCAGTGGTGGCCAGCGACAGCGTGTTGCCGTAGCTAGAGCCCTTGCCGCATCTCCGTCGATGCTGATTTTGGATGAACCATTCGCCTCGCTCGACGCCTCCGCGCAAGCTCAATTGGCCAATGTACTCAGGGTCCTTGCGGATGAGGAGCAGGTGGGGATGCTGGTAATCTCTCACGACCTCGCGATTGTGCGTCACATCGCCGACAGAATAGCGGTGATGTACTTGGGAACGATCGTTGAGTCCGGGGTTGCGTCAGATGTGTGGAGCTCGGCGTTGCACCCATATACTGAAGCGCTAATCGGCGCGATTCCGAAGGTGGATGGTCGTGGCGCGCTTCCTATCGCTTTACCCGGAGAGATTGCGGACCCCGCAAATCCGCCTAGCGGCTGTAGGTTTCACCCGAGATGCCCTCACGCCTTCGCGGTGTGTCAGGTCGATAGCCCAGTGCTGATCGAGGCTTCACCGGGACGCAACGTCGCATGCTGGCTACGGCATCCCGACGAAGCGGTGCGAGCTTCTGGCGCCGACGGCGAAGCCGACTCGGATGCTTCGTCAGATGAGATGCTAGGTCGCGACTCCGTGTGACCGGCGGTTGCTTGGACCGTGAGCGCCGCAACTCCCGCGCTTGTTTGGCACCTTAAGCCTGTGTTGAGGCACCAAGGCGGGGCGAGTCAGCGCAGGACGGAGAGACTGCCTATCTGCGGGGTGGACGCGAACGTCCCTTGAAAACGATCGACTTTGCGCTTCCGAAGAGCGTGGCCAAATCGCCGAGGCGCCGAACTTTAACTTCATGACTGACCGAGAGTGATGCTCGTGCCGACGCGTTGGAGAATGAAGCAAACGTTGGCATTCGGTCGGCTACTAGCAAGGCTGGTTAGGCGCCCCTTAACCCTCAGGACGAATGGATGGCAAACGCTTGCTATAATGCGCCTGCTTATGCGTTCGGTTGGCTCAAGCGCGGCGCGCGTGTTGCCTCGGGGAGTGTCGCGAGTAAAATGCACAGGGACACGGCAGTCGGAAGTGCATAACGTCAATTGCGGATCGCTCGAAGGATTCGAGCGATCCAAGCTCGCGAGGACTCATCGTGTCGCAGCCGCGGCTTGGAACGTGAGTGGGTCACGTCGTCTGTCCTTCGGCGGCTCGTCCGTTGTAAGCCGAGCAGGAGGAGGTTGATGAATCGATTTGTTGTGAGAATGCCTCAACTGGGCGAGTCCGTAGGTGAGGGCGTGATATCGCATTGGCTGGTTCAACCAGGCGATTACGTGGCTGAATTCGACGGCCTTGTCGAGGTCACCACGGACAAAGTGGACGCCGAGGTGCCGGCCCCGGCTTCGGGCGTCGTGGTTGAGCTTCTCGTTCGCGAAGGGGTAACCGTCTCGGTTGGCGCAAGCATTGCTGTGATCGAGAGTAGCGATGGAACGGATGCCTCCGCGACGGACGCGGCCGCAAGGAGCGAGCGGTCGCGCGGTAATGAGCTGGGATCCGGGATGCTGGCGGCGGCGGTTCCCGTGACTGACCCATCGACGAGTCAAGCGGCTGCTCCGCTCGTGAGCGCGGCGACGCAATTCCCTACCAGCGCCCTGGTTGCTGCGCACGGCGCACGCCTCGACGGGGACCGGGTCATTCCGCTTTCGGCGATGCGACGCTCCATTTCGGAGAGGATGACCCTCTCAAAGACAACCATTCCTCATGCGTGGCAGACGCAGGAGGTTGACATGAGCGGGGTTATGGCAAACATCGCAACTCACCGACCCTCGTCGGAGAGTCAGTTCGGTGTCTCTCTTACGTGTCTGCCATACGTGCTCGCAGCGGCGGCTGCGTCGCTTCGGCGGTCTCCGAACGTGAATGCTACGTTCGCGAGCGATCATATCGTTATACATGAGCAAATCAATCTCGGTGTCGCGGTCGGACTACCTGATTCTGTGATAGTTCCAGTTATCAGAGCTGCGGACACTTTGTCAGTCCTTGGATTGGCTGCTGCCGCCCGCGAGCTCGTGAGTCGGGCGCGCGAAAAGCGCCTATCGGTGAGTGACGTAGCGGGTGCGACGTTCACCATAAATAACTCCGGCGCCCTTGGGACCCTTCTCAGCTACGCCGTCATACCGCCAGGCCAATCCGGGATCCTTACGATGGGAGCGGTGGTGGATCGTCCAGTGGCTGTGAAGGGAAACGTTGAGGTTAGACCAATGATGTATCTCTGCTTCAGTCTTGACCATCGGGTTATGGATGGTCTACTCGCCGCCGAATTTCTAGGAGCGTGCCGAGCGTGGCTTGAGAGCATTAGAGCCGAGACTCCGGTGGCGTGACTGAGATAAAGCATCACAGTCGCGCCGCGTTTGGCTGGGGTGCCATCCGATCGGTGTTGTGCGATGATTGTCGCTCGGAGGCGAGTGTGTAGATAAGCATCCTTGTAATGGGCGCGCCGTTTGGGCGCACCTGGCGTTGAGTGGGTCGGAGCTCTTCCCATTGCGTTGTCGGCCTCCTCAAAGGTCGGTGGAGCGCCTTTGCCGGCGCCGCCGCTGCGCTCGTGATGTTGATCGTATTGATCGTCGGCTTCGATGGCGAACTCACCGCACATCTCTGAATCAGCGGTGCACGCACAGTCGTTGGTGTCTTCTTGCTCCTCTTCGGACTAAGGTGGTTGCAGAAGGCGATCGTTCGGGCAAGCGGACTGAAGTCGCTATACGATGATGCGAAGATATTTGACGCACGCCACGAAGGCGATGCTGAGGGCCGCCTAGATGGATCGACCGCGTCGGAGTCGCCAGGTCGATTGGCGGAGTCTTCGTTGAGGGACTTGAGGTGGTGTTCATCGTCGTCGCGCTTGGCGATCTCCAGGACGTCGGATCTGCGGTAATAGGAGCTGGCGCGTCGCTGGCCTTCGTTGTCGGAGCCGAGATCGCTCTTCGGCGTCCACTCACTGCGGTCCCGGAAACGCCATGACGGTCGTGGTCGGCAGTGTGCTCGCGTTCTTCGGGCGTGAGGGCATCCGAGTGGCCTGGTGGCGCGAGGACCTCAGCCGGCTTGCGTTGATAGCGGTTTACGGCTTGGCGTCATTGATCATGGTTCATATCCTGATGCGCCGTGAGCGTTTCCACATTCGGGCCATGCCGGGCATCCTCCCGTTGTTGCGCGTGGCCGTTCGCGAGGTTTGCGGACTCTTTGCGGACGATGGTGCCTTGGCGCTGGCCACGCTCGCAGCGCTGGTCGTCGTGGCTGCATTTAGTGAGCAGTTCACATTTCCGCGAGGCGTCGCCGCGGTGCTTCTGGTCGTGGGAGTTCTCGGAGCGGTGACTGGCGGGGTTTCCGGGGCGCTGAAACAAAGCCGCCCGGCGCGGGCTCGGGCAGACGCGCCGAACGGTGATGTGCCGAGAACACCTGCGACAGAGACCGAAGCACCTGACCGTGCCGCGGTAGCCGGTAGCCCCTGAAAGGTAATGGCAACGGGCACCCAGGCGTCTCCGCCAACCATGTGGAGCACCGGCAGCGTGCATGGATATGACTACGATGTCAGCTCTTGGAGCGCACTCGCAATGGGCAGTAGTTGAGCGAGGGGATCGAGTTCCCGTGTCGGGGACTGAAAACCGAGCCAGAATCCATCAAGACCGACGTCGAGCGCCAACTTTGCAAGGCGCTCCGCGCAATCATCCAGGGAGCCGACAACGAATGAGCGGTCGATCAGGTAGTCTTCAATGTCGGGCCGATCTTCGAATAGTCGCGAATTTGGATTGTCAGAAGCGGAACTCCCGTGGAATGTGTAGTCGTAGTGCGCAAAGCGTTCACGCAGGACGGGCTGCCACTCCTCAGGGACATTCTTCTCGTCGAACGTAAGGTCGAACCGGTATCGAGCATGTCCATACGCGCGGCCCCTGAGGTACGCTCGCACCGACCTCAAGTCAGCTCCGCGAGGGACTACGCAGACCTGCACGTTGGTCCACTTTCTGAGCGGCGCTTGAATTCCTTCTTCGGATCGTGCCTGACTCGCTCGGCTGATCGCCGTACGAAGCGCCGTCCTATCGAATCCCTGCGAGAAGACCGCGTCGCTTGCCACACGCCCCGCGACGTTAGCTCCGCGTGGTCCAGATGTAGCGACAAACACTGGAACGTCATCGGACGTACCAGATTTGAACAACTCGACGAAGCGCTCGACCTCCGACCAGGTAGCCGGCTTTAGCCCCACAGAGTGAACAGCGCCATCGCCGGTCGACACGCCGAGGAAAAACCGGCCGGGCCCAAGCTCTGTCAGCGCGCGAGCATTCGACGTATGGATCGACCAATGACGGGTAACAGGGTTCGTGACAAACGGTCCGACGTGAACTCGACTCGTACTCAAGAGGCAAGCCGTAACGATGGGATATGTACCTTGATAAAGCCTGGGTGCGGTATCTGGAACACCCACGCCCCAATAGCCCGCTCTTTCTGCTGCCACGGCGACCTGTTGCGCCCTTCGAACACTATAAACCGGCGATACTACGGCGAGGCGCATGCCCATAACGACAAATGTTACATACACCAAGACCTGTGATGACGTCGCTACTCTTCGTCAGAGCTGAAGGAGGCTCCGTCCCGCGCTTCGATACCGACCGATGGACTTGGCGTTCCCAGCGCGTGGTTGTCTTGCAGAGATCGTGCACGACGAGGACTGCGGCAGGCCACCTCGAGCGCATGAGCCGTGCCCTGGTTGTGTGAAGGGTTCCGCCATTACATCGCGCAGTACCGCGCGAGCGAGGAGCGACCGATGTTGGAAACGACGTGATCCGCCCAGTGCCGTATGTCGACCTCGAATGCGCCTCTGGTGATCTTGCAGAGCTTTCGTCGGCGATTACGGCGTTGCGAGGAAGGATCCTCAATCTGCATCGCGTCCTCGCCAATGCACCCGATGCTCTCTCCGACTTCATGACGATGTCGAGGCGCGTCCGGGATAGCTCAACGCTACCTGCCGACCTCAGGGAGTTGGTGGTTGTCATGATCGCGACGACGTACGACAACGACTACGAGCGACATCACCACGAGCCATTGGCCATGGAGGCGGGGGTCACTGCTGCACAACTGGACGACATAACCCACTGGCGCGCGTCGTCGAACTTCTCGTCGGCCCAACGGATGGTGTTGCGATTTGCAGAGGAGGCCACGCTCCGTCATCACGTCACCGATGAGGCACTAGCGGACGTGAGTGGGGCGTTCCCTCCGCAACAGGTTGTCGAACTTGCACTCACCGTTGGTTGGTACCATCTGTGCCATGTACTGATCGATTCGCTGAGGATTGAACGCGAGGTCCCATAGTTGGATCCCCCAGCCGTGCAAACGGGATTCTTGACGAACATGGCTTTCACTTTCGAGGCGCCTGACGCTTACTGTTGTGAACACCAGCGTCGGAGTAGCATGGTCGACGTGGACCCAACCCGGGAGCCCCGCACAGGTGTCGGTCGAGCGATCCCAGGTCACTGGGAACGCCATCTCATTCTGGCGCTCGGTAGTTCGGCGATCGGCACGCTCGTTTGAGCGCACCACACGGCTCACGACGCTGCTGCACTTGCCGCGTATGTAGGGGCATGGCGCCGCACGTCTCACGAACGGTCCTGCGCTCGCCGGTCACGGGGCCGAGGCTGAGCGGCCGGCAAACGCTTGCACCATCACGATGCTGCCCGAGCAGCTGCGTCGTTCCCTCACATGGGACCAGGGTGCCGAGATGGGGCAGGATGCGCAGCGGCGTTGCTTGCAGGATCTTCTTCTACGATCCGCAAAGCCTGTGGCAGCGTGGCACCAACGAGAACAGGAATGGGCTGCTTCGCCTTCACTTCCCGAAGGGGACAGACCTCAGCGTGGCACATGTCGCCATATCTCGGAAGCTGCGTAGGCTAAAACCACATGCCCGCTGGGCGCTCGAGCGTGGGAGTTAGCGTATCAGCGGACCGCCGACGCGGGCGGCTTTCTGTTGGAGCAGACCGACCAGTTGGCCGAATGTGCTCCCGTGTAGTAACCTTCTGCACACTGGTGCGAGTGGCCCGGCCCTGTATCCAAGGGGAGGCTGATGGATCCAAGTAGGCGACTGGCGAACATGGTACCGGTGGTCTCTTACGAGGAGGCTTCGGAACTCGTAGTTTCCAAGCACGTTCGCCAAGCGACGGATAATGAAGTCGAGTTCATGCCGTGGAAGAAGGACATCCTGAGCACGCTCAACGGACAGGTCCACACGGCCCGGCGACGAATCGAGAATCCGCTCTTCGCCCGACCCAACCTCTTGCGTTTCGAGCACGAGGTCTTGGATGCGTCGCTCGAGCGACAGCTGCGGGATCTATTCGCCGCGTCGGAGCGAGCGCCGGTTAGCGCCGACCTGATCAGGCTCTCGCAGTTCACCCTACTGCCATTGACAGCAGCGTTTTTGGGCTTGGATGTCGAGGACGAGAGCGCGTGGTGGGAGAGCTTGGGCGAGTTCATGCGTATGTCGTCCATAGCGTCTGCGCTCCGGTGGAAGGAAGGCGACATCGAGCAAGAGCGGCAAGAGTGCCTCAATGCGGTAGAAGAGTTCGATCGCCGCGTCTTCACGGTGGCATATGACAGGCGCCTTGCTTTAGTCGAGCGGATTGAGCGCGACGCGACGGCGCTTGACGAGCTCCCGAATGATCTGATCACGACTCTTCTGCTGCACCTCCCCGAACGTCCGCGCGACGTCATCCTGCGCGAAGTCCTCTTGTTCTTCTCAGCTATGACGGGTACGAGCACGATGGCAGTTGCGACAGCTGTTCATCACCTTGATGAGTGGTTCGAGAAGCACTCCGAGGACCGAGGCAAGCACAATGACCTAGAATTCGTTCAGCGAGCGGTCTTCGAGGCGATCCGGCTCCATCCTATACCCGGTCTCATGAAGTCCGCGTATCAGGAGGTTGTTCTATCAACTGGGCGAACGATTCCTGCGGGCCGCGAAATATTCATCGACCTCGTCGCAGTAAACCGTGATCCGGGAATCTTTGGCGCAGATGCCGCCGAGTTTAATCCACGCAGAGAGTTCGCGATTGGTGTCAGACCATATGCCTTCGGCTTCGGTGGCGGGGCGCACAAATGCATCGGTCGTCCCTTGGCCACCTCGCATGATGAGCACTCGGACGATGCTCACCTCGATGACGCGGTTGGCAGCGTTGTGCGCATCGTCCGTCGACTTCTCGAGCTAGGTGTTCGGCTCGACCCCGACGATCCGCCCGTGCTGCGCCCAGGAGGGAGACAGCAGAGATATTCCCGGTTTCCCATTCTGTTCACCGCGCCTCCAGCAAACGGGCCGCTCTCTGCATAATGCGGGTACCAGTTTGACCGGCAACCTCATCGCAGTCGGTCGAAAGTGACGGTGGGCGCATTGGCCGAATCCCGACTCTGCCGATGGTTGCCGTTCGTTTGCAGGCGGACCGCGGATTGATCGACTAGGACGGTTCAGTAGGAAAATATTGGCCAGAATGCGCTGCCAACGTAAGGAGACTATTACCGTCAGGAATGTTCTCGCGTATGGAGCTGGCGTTCGAAATATGCCCGACGATGCCACCATCGAGAACATAGGTGGGTGGGCACGGGCTCGATGGTCGGCATCAAGCGCGGGGCAAGGCTCGCCGACGGGCTGGGTCCTCGGGTCCGTCGCTGGTTTCTCCCGAATTGCCAGGACATCACGAGACACTGGGGGTTTTGTCACGAAATCGGAACCGAGCCTGGGACAGTCGCGGTGATGCGCCGGGCCTGGATAGGCAATGCCTCGGAAGTGAACGCTTTTATTGCAACGATGGAGACGGACTACGAACGAGATGCTCGGAACACTGGCCCTACCGCTACCCAGTCTACGCAGGAACTCCAAGGTGTCGGGATTACGCGGCACGTCGTCCTCGACTGGGTATTTGCGGGCGGCGCGACCGAGGTCCGCGAGCGGATCGACGCCTTCGCAAAGCGGACGGGGATCGATTACCTGATTATCGAGTTCCAATGGAGGCAGCGTGACGCCGCTAACATTCTTGAGCAGCTCGAGACATCCAGAGTTGTCCTGTCGGCATCGACGCCGTCGGCGGCCTAAAAGGAGCCTGGTGGAAGAGGTACTAACATTTGAAGATGTCAAGGCTCTGTTCCGCGAGAAGGATCGGGGAGAAATGATCTGGGCCTTCGATCTCTGGAACGCCGACGATGTACGCGGAAGCGGGCCGGCGATCCTGGACCGGATCGAGAACGGTGACATGCCGTGCGACGATAGGTGGCCCGAGGAGAAGGTCGAGCTCCTGAGGCGTTGGATCGCAGAGGGAGGACCAGAGTGAGCAGGTGTTGCCGTTTCGGCGAAATGGGAGCAGGGTTGTCGCGCCGTGAACGCTAGTCCACGTCACCGCCCGCAATCAAGCCGCAATGCGATTGAGCGCGCACTGGGAGTCGTCCACAGAAGGAGCCTCGTCACTTAGCCGACGACGTGTCGCAAGACCTCGGGAGCCACGCCGATTCCCAGTCTACGAGCTGTATCGCGATGAAGAAGCGCGGTCGGCATCGTGCTCGACCCCATGTGCGGGATCGGGACCACGCTGGTGGAGGCGATGCACCTCGGCCGTAAGGCCGTAGGTGTCGACGGCAAGCCACGCTGGGCGGAAGTCGCCGTAGGCAACCTTGCGCTGGCGGAGGCGTTCGGTGCTACGGGCACTGGCGAGGTCCACGCCGGTGATGCGCGTGCACTCGGATCGCTAATGCCAGCCTCGATCCGTGGTCGGGTCGCTCTCGTGTTGACCTCCCCGCCATATGGCAGTTGTCGGTCACTGACATCACCGAGCATCCGACACGAGAGGGAGGATGTACTACGCCGTCGTCCTCGACGCGTCGTCGCGCAGGGTGGTGGGCTGGTCGATCGACTCCAAGCCAGGTACCGCCCTCGCTTGCTGCGTGAAAAGTCCCGATATGATAGTTGCTAGCACACCCGTAAATGGGCGGACAACGCGAATACGAGGGACCTTCTTTGCAAGAGCTTGGCGACGGGTTGAGCGCGGCGCGTTTACGTATGGCGGTTGGCCGCCTGTCAAAGCGGCTGCGGGCCAGCGCTGCGGCCGATGCGCTGACGCCATCGGAAGTAGATGTTCTCGTTGCGGCCGAGCGCCGCGGGCCGATGCGTCTCTCGGACCTCGCCGCCGACGTGGGCTTGAATCCAACGATGCTCTCCCGACTCATTCCAAACCTCGAAGCGTTGGGGCTCGTCCGACGACTTCGCGACGCGACCGACCGGCGTGTCTCCCGTATCAGCTCGACTGACAAAGGGCATCGGTTGCTCGAGCGGATTCGTTCAGAACGAACGGACGCTCTGTCGAGGCAGCTTCGAAATCTGGATGGAGCACAGCGAGCCGCACTCTCAGAAGCCATTCCCGTCCTTGAGGAGTTAGCGGAGCGGTTGCTCCAGCGTGAGCTGACCACGATGAACTCGAGCAGGTGATTTGAGGCGACTACTCGCGATTAGTCGGCGCACGTTCGCAGCGCTTACGGTCCCCAACTTCAGGCGCTACTTCTTCGGCCAGAGCACCTCGCTGATCGGAACGTGGATGCAGACAGTCGCGCAGTCGTGGTTGGTCTTCACGCTCACGCACTCCGCACCGGCCATTGGATTCGTACTGGCCTTGCAGACGTTACCAGTGCTGGTCATCGGCCCTTACGGCGGACTCATCGCCGATCGCATCGACAAGCGTCGGCTCATGGTCATCCTCCAGTCCATGATGGGGCTGCAGGCGCTCGTTCTCGGCGTTCTCGTGATCACCCACGCCGTGATCTTCTGGGAGATATGCGTTCTCGCGATCGTGCTCGGCCTCAACAACTGCTTCGAGAACCCCACCCGCCAGTCATTCGTACTCGAGATGGTCGGGCCTGACCAGCTCCGCAATGCGGTGAGCCTCAACTCGACAATGGTGAATGTGGCGCGAGCTCTGGGGCCGGCTGTGGCGGGGTTGCTGATCGCCACAGTCGGCGTCGGTGTTTGCTTCTTGGCTAACTCGGTGAGTTTCGTCGCGGTCGTGTACTCGCTTACCTCGATGGACACCATCGCTCTCAACCGAAGCCCACCGGCGCACCGCGCGAGGGGACAGTTGCGCGAGGGTTTTCGATATGTGGCGGGGGAGCCGCGACTGTGGGTGCCGCTGCTCATGGCGCTCATCGTCGGCACCATCGCATATGAATTCCAGGTTACCTTGCCAGTGTTTGCCGCTCAGACATTCCACGGCAACGCCACAACCTACGGTTTCCTTACGGCGGCCATGGGCTTCGGGGCCATTTTCGGAGGTCTGGTGACCGCGACGCGTGGGCGTACTGGGCTCAGACCCATGACCTTTGCCGGCGCTGCATTCGGCGTGGCGATGCTGTGTTCCGCCCTTTCGCCGACAATCACCGTCGCATTCGTAGCCATGGCCGCGACCGGGTGGGCGGCCGTCACCTTTCTCGCAACAGGAAACACCACACTGCAGCTTGAGGCCGCACCCTCCATGCGTGGACGCGTGATGGGTCTGTGGGCGGTGTCGTTCGCAGGCTCGACCCCGGTTGGCGGACCTCTCATCGGCTGGATCGTTCAGGTGACGAATGCGCCGGTTGGTCTCGCCACCGGCGGCGTCGCGTGTCTCGTAGCCGCCGGTATCGGCCTGCTCGCCATGTCCCGACTCCGGAAACTCAAGGCGGCTGATCCAGGTCTACCCGAGATCTCCGAGGAGCCTGGGACATCCCCCCCGTTTCCGTTCGTGGTCGGTGAAGGCGACTAAACACCGCTGTGACCACTTCGGTAGCTCCCAGCCGTCCCGCAAAGTTGGCGGCTGTTAGAAACAGATCGCTGCGGTCACACCTTTGAGCGGCCTAGTCAGTTCTCGTCGAGTCTAGGATGTCGTCGGCTCAAAGAACGCCGCGTCCGCTGTCTCGTGGGGCACGGAACGTCGTACGCTTTGTGTCTAGAGCCGCCTCGATATGCGCGCCGGGAGCGGACACTTATCGCGTGATCACGCGATAAGTGTCGCGCGCAAACTTACGAGCTAGAGCATTAAGCTAGCCTGGTGTTCGACTACATCGTCGTCGGAGCGGGGTCGGCAGGCTGCGTTCTCGCCAATCGCCTCACTGAGGATCCGACTGTTCGCGTGCTGCTGCTGGAGGCGGGCTTGGCGGACAATAGCCGGGACGTCAGAGTACCGAACGCGTTCCCCGAACTCTTTTGGTCGTCTAAGGATTGGTCGTATTTTACGGCACCCGAACACCAACTTAACGAGCGAGAGGTTTACTGGCCGCGCGGCCTGATGATCGGCGGTAGCTCCTCGATGAACACAACGGTGTATCTCCGAGGCAATCGTGCCGACTTCGACGGTTGGGAGCAGTTGGGCAACGACGGCTGGGGTTGGAACGACGTCCTGCCCTATTTCAAGAAATCCGAGCACAACGAGCGGATCCAAGATGAGTTCCACGGAGTCGGAGGCCCACTCAATGTGGGTGACCCTGGCGAACTCCATCCGCTGACAAAGGCGTTCCTCGAAGCCGGTGCCTTGCTGGGATTGGAGCCCAACCCCGACTTTAACGGCATGAGCCAGCTGGGGATCGGCGTACTGCAACAGAATCAGAAAGCCGGCAAACGGTGGAGCGCCGCCGATGCTTGGCTGCGCCCCGCGCTCAGCAGGTTAAACCTGTCGGTCCTAACGGACGCCCGTGCCAGCCGGTTGTTGTTTGAGGGTGATAAGGCCTCCGGCGTAGAATTCGTGCACGAGGAGGCTGACAGGTTCGAACAAGCCTCGCGCGAGGTTATCTTGTGCGGCGGCGCGATCAACTCTCCGCTGCTCTTGATGCTCTCCGGGATAGGGCCGGCCTCGGCGCTTAAAGAGGTTGGGGTAGAAGTCAAAGTCGATCTGCCCGGCGTGGGTCAGAACCTCCAGGACCACGCCGTCGTAAGTCTCGAGTACGCGCTCAAGCGGCCGATCTCTCTCCTGTTGAGTGGCGTGTCCAGACGGGCGCTCTTGGAGTCGATATCGCGCGGTAGGAACCCACTAAGCGGTCCGGTTCCGGAGGCGGCGGCGATCATATGCTCGAGGGCTGGGCTCGCAACGCCCGATCTTCAACTATTTGTTGGGCCGATGATTGACAACGTCGAAGCCGCACGGTCGCTCGTCATCAGTACGGTCCTGTTAGCGCCGAAGAGTTGTGGCTCGATCAGACTACGTTCCCGCGATTCGACCATACGCCCGGTGATCAACGCGAACTACTTGTCGGATCCTGCCGACGAGCAAGCGCTCCTCGTCGGTCTTGGGCTGGCGAGGCAGATTATCGAGTCGCCCGCATTCGATGACTATCGCCACGAACGGCTTCACCCGGGGGACGATGTCGACCTGTCGGCGTACCTGAGGCGCCATTTGTTGACGCAGTTCCATCCTGCAGGTTCGTGCAAAATGGGGATAGACCCTATGGGGGTCGTTGACAGCCACCTGCGCGTGCGAGGAGTAACAGGGGTACGCGTCGTAGACGCCTCGATCATGCCCAGGATCGTCAGCGGTTACACTAACGCGCCGACATGCATGATTGCGGAGAAGGCCGCAGACTTGATCCGGAGCGCCTCGTGACCTCAGTTGGCCTCGGTATCCCGGCACAGCTAAGTATCCAGATCCGGCGTCGTCACCTGAGGCAAGCTTTTGGGTGACCATCCGCCGCGTTCATCCGACTACGGATTCCAGTGTCAGCGATCCCAGTACAGGCTAATCAGGGTCAGACGGCGGAGGCTCAGGCGGTGCGGCGTGACTGGGATAGCCTCCTAGTCGGCCCAGCTACCGCCTGTGTGCGGTGCGGCACCACGCGGGGCAAACACAACTACCGCGCGATGACGTGGCAGATCCTCTTTTCCTGCCCTTAACCGCCCCGTCGAAGTAGGGGCAATGGGCTCGCGCCATTGCCGCCGCCACCCTTGCGGTTCTCGCTCGTAGGGGGCAACGATGATCTTTGCGTGTGCTTCGAGCTTTAAGCCTTGATCTCGCCAGGTTGTCAGTCGACGACACACAGCTCGACGATCCTGAACGTGGATGACCAGCGTTGGCGTACGGGGTCGAGTTGCTGAAGCAGTACTACCGACAATTCGCCGACCCGCTCCCCGGTGCGTTGTGGGATGAGGCGACGAGGGCGCCGCACTAGTCCGTCGCACGACGCAAGCACGATGGCTGACCACTAATTGCGTCGCTATTTTTCTCCGACGGTGTGTTCTGATTGGACCTTGGCCGAAGGCCGCCATCGAAGGCTCGATCGACGCCTCGGAGTCGATTCTCCCGCCTCCGACTGGGCTCGAAAGACACGCTCCTCGAATGCCTCAAGTAGCTTCTCGCAGCGCGTGATCCACATCTGAGCTTCTTCTCGTTTTGGTGCCCCAAACCAGTCACGCTCGCTGACTGCCTTAAACCATGCGACGATCTTCTCGAACTCGATACGCTCCTCCTCTGCCTCTTCATACGTGAAGTTTTCCCGGAAGGTCTCGAATTCGATCTCCTTCTGGAAGTTCACCTCACAGTTTTCGATAATCTCTTGGAACCGTTTTGCGCTCTGCTCTCGGAATTCGGTAACAACCTTTTCATGCTCCGAGGCGGGCAGGCTCCGGAGCGGCAACAGATGATAGCCTCCGCCGGAATCGCGAATTCGGACGAGGAGCGGTTGAAGATCGCGACGCATGCGCACGGTATCTGGAAACACGCAAACTGATTGTTGCAAGTAGACCGCGCCCACCTTCTTGAGGTTTCGCCATACGGCAACACGCGCGCCCGTAGGTCTGGCTGGCATCCGATAGACGAGCACGAGAAACCGCGTTAGTGCCATTGATGACCGCTCCATTGCAGTTGGTCACGCCTCCATTCCGAGTTCCGCCCGGCTCCAGCAACGGTTCAACGGCTCTCTCGGGGGAGGGTGGTGCCATGGTACTACTGAACTCAGAAGGCCATGGAAGCCGACCACATCCAGTGAGCCATCTCGTTGGTTGTCACGTTTCTTGCGTCGACCGCCTCAGCCTACATAATAGGCCTGGTGCCGCCTGTTGCTGGAGGGTCAATGGCGATAGCACCCGGGACAACATCGTTCGTATCTAAGCTGACTTGGCGTTCGAGGAGGTTGGGCGTGTCCGTACGATCTACCGATCAGCCCACAGGTAGGTGCTAATTGCGCGGCGATCGATACGGCGGGCGAAGGGTCGTGTGCCTCTAGATGGCTCAGATCCTCTATGGCGCCGACGTCGAGGTCTCGAGCACTTTTGCAGTGGCTGCTTGCCCTGATCGTCTATCTCGCCGCTATAGGGCTCGACGGTTGGCACATCGGCTTGCGATTGACCCTCACGTTAGTTGGGGACGCGTCCATCAGCTTGTGGCTCACTGAGTGCGCCGCCGCCCGAGGAGCGCTAGTGCGCCACTCGTGATCGGCTGCTTGGGTCCTGACGGCGATACGACTAACCGACCGGCGTCTGCTCGGGAACAGAAGGAATGGAAACCTCGGGGCGATCGGAGGGCTCGGCCTCGACTACGACAGGTTTGGCCGCATGCCGACTCTGACGATAGGGGCCTGAAAGTCCAATAGCGACGGCGCCGAGCACCCCCACCACCAAGAGCACCGCAGCGATGCCCCGCTGCCCGGGTACATGTTCGGCGTACCAGCCGACTGCGAAAAGAACCAGAAGCGCGACCACGGCTAGGGCGCCGTCGTCCACAAACAGGCCCCAGACCTCGAGGACCGCTGTTCGGAGCGAGCGGACCACCACGTTGTCAAACCGTGACGCGGCAGGCCCGGGACGCTTGAGGAACAGGACGCATAGAACTGAAGCAAGACCGTACGCGGCGATCAGTGGCAGCAGGCTCAGGTCATCGCGCCACCACTGGACGCCCAGCCCCTCGCCTGCGAAGAAGGTACCGAACGAGGTCAGCATGATGCCGACGACATACTTCATGGTGTTCTCGGGCACCTGGGTGAGTGGGCGCCGGAGCGCGATCCCGGTGGCCCCGACCACCATCAGAGAAGCCAGGGCGCCCACAATCGCCGACCCGACGTTTTCGAGACCGCCCAAGGCTACGACGATGAAGACTACCTCGAGGCCCTCGAGAAAGACGCCGCCAAATGAGGTGCCGATCCCGACGCGATCGATGCCAACCTGACGCGAGGCTTCGAGCTTCTCCCGAGTTTCCCTGAATGTCTTGGCTTCGTCATGCAGGGACCGCAGCCCGCTGGACCGAAGGATTGCTTTGTAGAGCCATTTGAGGCCGAAGAGCAGTAGGAAGACCCCGACCACGGTCCGAGCCGCCGATATCGAAACGTGCGACGTGATTGCCAATCCAAACACCACGATGAGTACGATGAGCGCGACCAATGCTCCCGCCATCCCGATGAAGGCGCTCCGCCACCCTCGGAAGAGGCCTACGGCGAGCACGATGGTCAGCGCCTCAACCCACTCGACCCCCGCCGCGAGGAAGGTCGCCACAATCACTAGGATGTTCATGATCTTAGGCCCTGCTTAGCGATGGGCTACAGCTGTTGAATGTAACAAATGATACACACACGTCTCCCGAGGAGTCCGAAACTCGGATCACGCTTCCCAGGGCGTAGCGTAAGCAGCAGGTCGGTAGCCACTGCAACGCACTGGCCGAGTGGGACGCTAGCACTGGGCGCCGCTCGTTACCGGAACCGGCGAACCTGACCGTACTGGCTGACTGAGCATGCTTGCGGAAAAGGACATTCTCCGGCTGATGGATGACAGGCACGCGCGTGCCTCCGTGTCGGCGATTGAGTTCACTGAGGCGCTTCTGGAACGTATCGATCGGCGAAACGGCGCTCTCAATGCAGTTTGGGAGGTGTTCGCAGACTCCGCAGCCGCCGAAGCCAATCGAGTGGATCAGGCACGAGCAGCTGGCGAGCGCCTGCCGCTCGATGGCCTTCCGATGGTCGTCAAGGACAATATTGACGTTGGTGGGCACGCGACGTCACTCGGGTCAGGCGCCGACATTGCTGTTCACCCAACCCATGACGCCGAGTCGGTGGCAAGGCTCAGGCACGCTGGAGCTGTGCTTCTCGGCAAAGCGGCTATGCACGAGCTGGCCTTTGGAGCGACCAGCGACAATCCACACCGCGGTCCGGTACACAACCCGTGGTCGCTCGATCGCATGGCTGGCGGTTCGAGTGGCGGCTCGAGTGCCGCCGTCGCGGACGACTTCTGCGTCGCGGCTCTGGGCAGCGACACTGGTGGATCGGTCCGCATCCCGGCGGCACTATGCGGTGTCACTGGGCTTCGACCGACATTCGGAAGGGTTTCGATCGCAGGCTTGCACGCCACGAGCTGGAACCTCGACACCATCGGACCGTTCGCGCGATCTGCTGCTGACATCAGTGCGGTGCTTGCGGTGCTTTCGGGGCACCAACAAGTCGCTCCGGCATCCGGCATGCGTGGCCTCAAGATCGGCATCGCCAAAGGCGCGTTCTTCGAGGACGTGGAGCCGGGCGTGGCTCAAGCCGTGAACGACGCGCTTGATGTGCTCAAAGAGGCTGGGGCGCGACTGCTTAGCATCGAAATCGGCGGTGCCGACGCAGCGCGTGCCGCTTGCTCAACGGTGATGCACGTCGAGGCGCTGGCCGAGCACGAGACCCGGCTTTCCGCGTATCCAACCGCTTACGGTGAAGCGGTTCGAAGGCGACTCGATATTGGTCGGACGATATCCGCGACTGACTATGCGCGCGCCCTCCACTCGCAGGACGAATGGATGCGCGCAGTTGCACGCCTATTCGAGAGCGTCGATATCGTTGCAACCCCGAGCGTCCCCGTTGTCGCGCCGCAGATCGGCGGTGCTGACATGCTTGCCACGACCGCGACTCTCGTCCGGCTTACCCATCCATGGAGTTTTGCGCAGGTGCCGGCTATATCGGTCCCGTGCGGGTTCTCCGATGGACTACCCGTAGGCCTCCAGTTGGTGGCGAGGTCGTCGGGCGACGACCTCTTGCTCGCGGTCGCCGCCGCCTACCAGTCGGTCACGGACAATCATCGTCGTCGCCCGCCGATGACGGTCTGACCGAGGCGACCGTCACGACGTAGCGGCGTGCGCGCCAACGGCGCCACTTAGCACCAGCTGCTCACACACCGCCTTACCTACATCCGATGTCATCGCAGTGCCACCGAGATCTCTCGTGCGAAGCTCCCGTGCTGCAAGTACGGCTGCTATCGCGTCGACTACGCGGGTCTCCCAGACTGGGAACCCGAGATGCCCGAGCATCAGCGCCGCACTCCAGATGGCGCCGAGCGGATTCGCGATGCCTTGCCCAGCAATGTCGGGCGCGGATCCGTGAATCGGCTCAAACATCGACGGGAACGTACCTTCCGGGTTGATGTTGGCGCTCGCCCCCAACCCCATGCTTCCCATGATTGCAGCGCCCAGGTCGGTGAGAATGTCGGCAAACAAGTTGGAAGCGACGACGACCCTGAAGCGATGCGGGGCAACCACCATCAACATCGCAGCCGCGTCCACAAGGAGGCGCTCGACTGCGACGTCCGAGTATTCCGCCGCGAGCTCGTCAAACACATCGTCCCATAGGCCGCCGGAGTACTCGAGCGCGTTGCCCTTACTGACACTCGTGAGTGACTGTCCTCGTGATCTCGCACACTCGAAAGCCCAGCGCACGACGCGTGCAATGCCGTGCCGCGAGAACACAGCCGTCTGGAGGGCGACCTCGCGTTCCGTCCCTCGGAAGAGGCGTTCTCCAACCCCCGCATATTCGCCCTCGTTGTTTTCCCGCACGAAGATCATGTCCACATTCGCCGGCGACGCGCCGCGTACGGGGGAGTCCACTCCCGGGAAGAGTCGGACCGGCCGAAGATTGACGTACTGCTGGAAACCAAAGCGAATGCGGATGAGGAGTTGGCGGAGCGTTATGTAGTCCTTTACATCAGGCGCGCCCACCGCGCCAAAGAGGATCGCACTGTAGGTCCGCAAGATGTCTAACCCGTCTGTGGGCATCATCTGTCCGTGGCTACGGTAGTAATCGGTTCCCCAGCCAAACGAGTCGAACTGCAAGTCCACGGTCCTGTCCAAGCTCATCACGGTACAGAGGACACGTATCGCTTCCTCGATCACTTCGGGACCCACACCATCTCCGGCGACGACGGCAATACGATCTGTCAACTGCACTCCCCGACGCTTAACGATGGTCCGGCTAGTCTGCCGGATGCATGTCTGGCCACAGAAGCCTTAGTTTGCTTTCTACGATTTGCTCTACGGCGTCCCGTGCGGGTCGCATCACCGCATCAAAGGAGTCCGCCTCGGCACCCTTGAGACCGTCGCGAAGACCTTCGAAGAACGCTCGCCGGAGCTCGGTGTTGAGGTTGATCTTTGCAACCCCCAACCCCACGACCGTACGGATCACTTCGTCCGGCAGACCCGAAGCACCGTGGAGAACGAGCGGGACGGTGCATTCACGGTGGATCGCGCTGAGCCTCGCAAGGTCGATCTCGACCGGAGTCGAGATACCGTGGACATTCCCAACTGCAACCGCCAGAGCATCCACGCCGGTCTCTTCGACGAAGGTACGAACCATCGCTGGATCGGTCATCGTTGACTCGGGGTTGGCGCCGACAGAGACGTTCTCATCGCCCCCGATTGCACCGAGTTCGCCCTCTGCCCAGACGCCAGAGCCATGCGCAAGATCCACCGCGGCGCGCGTAATGGCAATGTTGGCTTCGATTGGTAGGAACGACCCGTCAATCATCACCGACGAATAGCCGAGCTCGATGCAGCTCGCGATCTCCTCGAGATTGCGGGAGTGGTCGAGGTGAATGCCAACGGCAACACGGCTGCTCGCCGCCATTGCGAGTGACATCGCCGCAAGTGGACCGCGACCTGCATATGAGAATGCTCCCGCGCCGGCTTGCACAATGACCGGCTTGCCCAAGCGTTCGGCGGCCGCGATGATGCCCTGGGTGACCTCGAGGTTGTACGTGGTGAAAGCCCCGAGAGCGTAACCCCTCTCGACGGCTGCGGTCAGCAGACCTATGCCCCTCGCTAGCACGGTGCCGGCTCTACGTGGGTTCGGAGTCGGCCGACAACGTTGGCAAGGCTATCGTCGTCTCCGACGTTGCCCGGAAAGACGACGCACAGCGGCCGGTTATGTTTGTCGTTCGACGCCGGCATCCAGGCGGACACGCGTCCGGGCAGCATCTGGCCGAGCACCCAGGCTCGCCGCAAGCCGAGGCCGCTCGTCACGACATCGCTGGCAGTGATGCCTCCCTTGCCCACTACCCAGCGGGGTCGGGCTTGCGCGACGGAAGCTGCCACGATCCTCGCGAGATGATCGGCTACAAGCCTCGAGATACCGAGGCTTTCGCTTGGGGTTGATCCTTTGACGAGGTCGCGGCTCGTGCGAAGCAGAACGTCGTCGCTGAGAAGGCCGCCGACGACGCGGTCGATACCCAGCGCTATCGCTGCATCGGCGCGCGCCGGATCAAGAAGAGACCGCACCTCCACCTCGACTTCAACGAACCCCCCGAGCCGCAGCGCACGAAACATCTGGCGAGTGGTGAGTTGCGTATGTGAGCCCACGACGAGCAATCCATGATCAGACAGTCCGTCTCCTGTTGCTTGACGAAGTTCGGCGGGAGTAAGGGGTGGCCGGGTCGACTGACCGGAACGCGCACGAACAAAGGACGGTCCAGTCCGACACAGGACGGTCGTTCCCCTTGATTCCGCAATCAGGACACCCATCGCCACGACGTCAAGGTCCGAGGCGTCTGCGGCATTCACCACCACGGGTGCGCCGTGGCTACGAGCCATCAGCCTTCGCGCAACCAGCGATGGCCCGCCAGTACGTATGTCGTTGAGGCTAATGGCGTCAATAAGGCGCGCCGGCCAGCGCCCTACAGAACGCTCCTCGATCCAATCCTTGAGGTTGGAGTGGATGAAGCCGAAGGTTGCGTCGCGGGCGAATTCCGTCTCCGCTACGGGTATGCGTATTCTGCCCTCAGTGACCCAATGCACGTCGTCGACAGTGACCCTACCGGCCTCGGGATAGGCGGGGCACACGAGCATGACATCAACGTGGCGACCGGACTGGCGCTGCCAGGCCTCGGCTATGGCGTCCGTTTCCGCTGGGAAATGACCGCGAAGTGTTGAATCGCTTCGGCTGATGATGCTTACCTCGATCCCTAGGTCGGTCGCAGCCTGCATCAGGTTACTCACGACCTCGGCATTGATATGTCTGGCCGCATCCGTCGATTGACTGCGGCTGTTAGTCAGCACGAAGAGGGCGGTTGTGGGCTGGGTCAGCGCCCACCGTAGGTCGGTTACGCCCCACTGAGTCACAATCGGCACATCAGCGACGCTCTGGGTGCCGGTGGGGTCGTCATCGATGACCACGACCCGTCGGCCGGATCGGACAACGGCACTGTGAAGCAGCGTCGGTTCGACGCGCGTAACCGACGTGTCGACGCCGGCGCGCTGTGGCCCGCGCTCGTCCGTCAACGGCGTTTCATCGACGCGATCGTCCTGGTGAGTTCGCGCCTCGATCCTCCGGGTGCTGACCGGCACGACGTAGCCCCGCGCCGGTGCAGATCCGAGAAACGGCACGCACGCACCGCGAATGAACTTCAGCGGAGTTATCGCCTCGCTGGGGCCGCACTTCGATGCTGACGACCGGGGGATTTGCCGGCGTGGCCTCTCGATCAAACCCTTCCGCCCAAGCCACTAGTGCCCGCGACACCTCAGGAAATGTTGGATGGGCCCCAGGCGAGCCGAAGGGAAGATGCTGATCACCCCACCGAGGGTCGCCCGAGCGCAAGACGCAGCAGGACAGCTGCAGATGATGAACCTGACCTCGCGCCGCTGCAAGACTCGTGTCGAGGTCCTCGCCGAGTTGGAGGAGGTGGGCAAGGTCGAGAGTGAGGCGGAATCCTGGATGATCACGCCGAATCGTCTCCATAAGCCATAGCGCCAGCGGGGTCGGACCGACGTATTGCCGCTGGATAGCGAGCGTCTCAAACGTCTCCATACTGATGCCAGGAGCGCGCTCAGAGAAGCTGGCAGCGTAGGCGCACACCTGCTGCAAGGAGTCGAGGAGGGGCCCCCAGTAGGTCGCTCCGCCGGCCACAGGGCCGCTGACCAACATGAGATTCTCGGCGCCGAACTCGACGGATGTATCGATGAGTTCTCGGACGCGTGAGACAGCTCTATTGCGGGATTGCCGCGACGACGAGTTCAGCGCGTCGGCCCATCGGAGCATCTCGGGGCCAGCCGAGAGATACAGGGCTGTGGAGGAGGGGAGAACGTCCTTGAGGCTGGTGGATAGCCATCGCCGCGGAACCTCGGTCGACAGCTCGATGACGTCCCAGGGGTTGCCCATCGCTGCCAGCCGCAGCGTCTCATTGAACGCCTCGATGTCGACGAGCGACTCGGGGAAGGTGGCGTAGTGGACGAGACCAAAACGGACGGAACGCCGTGGGTCGTCCGAACCGTCGAGCGGACTCACCGCAGCTGACCCAGCAATAAAGAAGGTGTTCGAAATTTCGGACGCTCGTTCAGCACTTCGCTATGCTAGGTCTCCAAAGTCTCCATCGTCAAGCGAACCCTCGAGGCGGGGGGCCGCGAGATCCATGTGGAAGCCCCGCCTAGACCCCAAGAGCCTCCTCGCAAACGGTCAAGGCGTGCTGGACGTCCGTAGCCGAAATGCCACGGTGAGTGACGAATCTCACGTGGTCAGGGGGTGGTCCGGCTGCGAGCAACCCGCGCAGACGGCATTCGGCTAGGAACGCGCCCTGAGGCACGCGAGTCAACCGAACGTAGACGATGTTCGTTTGTACGCGGGAGAGGTCGCATTCGACGCCCGGCATCTCCGAAAGGCCTTCAGCAAGGGTTCGTGCGTTCGAATGATCCTCGTGGAGGCGGTCGACCATGGTGTCGAGTGCTACAAGACCGGCAGCTGCCAGTACTCCGGCCTGCCGCATACCGCCACCGAGCATTTTCCGCCACCGCTTCGCCTCTTGAATGGTTGCCGCCGGGCCGCAGAGCAGGCTCCCTGCAGGACAACTCAGCCCTTTGGAGAGGCAAAAGCTCACGGTGTCGGCCACCCCGGCGAGCACCTTGACGTCGACTTCGGTGGCGACGGCGGCGTTGAAGATGCGCGCGCCGTCCAGGTGGACGGCGAGACTGTGACGCTGAGCGACCTGAGCTACCAGTTGCAGATCCTCGAGCGGCCATACGACTCCTCCGTGCCGGTTGTGCGTGTTTTCGACCACGATTGCGGCGGTCGTGGGCTGGTGCGCATCATCACGGGGTCGCACAGCGGCCTCTAACTGGACCGGTGACATGATCCCTCGCTCAGTTTCGAGGGGCCGCAACTGGATCCCGCCAACCACCGACGCCCCGGCGCCTTCGGCCATGAAGATGTGAGAGTCCGCATCGGCGATGATCTCCTGACCGAGGCGGGCGCTCACCAGTAGACCGATCAGGTTTCCCATAGTGCCGCTGGGCACAAACAGGCCCGAATCCTTTCCCATCCGGTCTGCCGCCACATCCTGGAGGCGGTTTACCGTGGGGTCGTCGCCGAAGACATCGTCGCCAAGCGGAGCACTGGCCATTGCCCGCAGCATCTCGGTCGTCGGGAGGGTGACGGTGTCGGAGCGGAGGTCAATGTTGTGCAAGCAGGCTGGCCCCGACTGCTGATCGGTAAAGGTCGGACGCCTCACGCGCCGCGATGCAGAGCACGCTCACAACCGCCTGCGTCGGTCCAACGACTCCAGGCCCCGGAGGATTCATTTGGAGTGTGTGGATGAGGCCGTCTGGCGGCGTTTCTGGTGCCCCGGAGCCCGCTCAGCGTAGTCGCGGCTCGCGTCCTCGCGCGCCAGCAGCGTCTCTGAGTCAAGAGGTTGCACTCCTTGAGACCAGGGACTTTGGCCTGCCGACAGGCTTGGTATGTAGCCCAGGCGTCGAGAGAGCTGGTCTCGCGCTGCGATCAACATCCGAGCGAGCTCTTCGCGGCGGGTGGGCGTCATTTTCGACCGGTGCGTCGTAAGGCTCAATCCCGCAACGACTGCCCCATGATCATTCCGGATCGGCACCCCAAGACAGCAGACCTCGATATGGCCTTCCTCGTCGTCAATGCTGTAACCGCGTTCGACGGTCTTGTCCAGGTCAAGGAGCAGCGCGTCGATGTCTGTGATGGTATTCGCGGTCAGGCGCTCGAGATGCGCTCCGTCCAACCGACGCAGCGTCTCCTCGCGAGGCTGAAAAGCGAGGATTGCCTTGCCGACGGCAGTCCCGTGCGCCGGAACTCGTCGCCCAACGGCGGACAAGTTGCGAAGCGACTGCGTGCCCTCTTCCTTGATGAGATACACAGAGTGTCTCCCGTCAAGCATCGCCAAATGACTCGTCTCATTTGATGCGCGCACGAGTTCCCGAACGATGGGGCGCGCCTCGTTGAAGAGATCGAGGGTCTGAGCATAGACGCTGCCAAGTTCAAACAAGTGAAATCCGAGTCGCAGACAGCCGTCCGAATCGAGATGGATAAGGTTCCTTGAGACGAGCGTGTTCACGAGCTCATAGGCCGTATTCCGAGGAAGGCCAAGATCGCGGGCGAGTGCGGATACTCGGGGTGGCTCTACGGCCTGGGCGACGGCATCAAGAATGTCACACGCCCGAACCAGCGCCGGCGAATACCTCACTGTACGAAATTTCGGTAGCTGATCAACATATTAGGCAGGATAGGCGCTGCAGAGGTCCTGCGTCAAGCGCCTGTGACCTGGCGGGCCCACCGGTCCGCTTGACACTGGGTGTGAGTTGGGAGTAGCCTTCCGCCCCAACAGTTGTTCAAAATATCGTACAGGGCGAGCAAGAGGCTCGCTGGTGCGAGAGGCCACAGTGGTCCGCCTCAGTGACTGCTTACGTCTCGGAGACATCAAAGGCAAAGGAGGAGTAGGTGGCAGATTCCAGCGCCGTGGTCTCGGGTCCGTCGCTTCGTCGGAATGCGATCGGGCTGCGCGAGGTGTTCTTTCAGGCCGTAACCCACACAGGGCCGGCGATCTCGGCGGCATTCGCCATCGGCTTGGGTGCGGCCTACTTCGGAGGATCGCTGCCGCTGGCGGTCATTCTCGCGATGGCAGGAATCCTCTTCTGCGCCGTGTCGTTTGGCGAACTCTCAAGGCATATCCCGTCGGCCGGCGGGCTTTACACATATATCGCTCGGGCGCTTCACCCGAGAATTGGATTCCTTATCGCGTGGGCGTACGCCCTGGCTGAGCCGCTGGTCGTTCCAGCAGTGTTGGGTTTGCTTGGGAATCTCGTCGCTACGACCCTCAACGCCCAGTTCGGATGGTCGACGGGTCTCTGGTGGATCTGGTTCCTTCTCGGGGCTGCGATCGTGTACCTCCTCAACATCGCCGGCATTCAAATCGGCGCTCGCACCGGTTCGATCCTTGGTCTTCTCGAGTTCGCAATCTTCTCGATCCTGGCCCTCTTCCTCATCGTAGAGGCGGGCAGTGCAAACACGCTCAACGTGTTCACGATGCACTACGCCACAATCAAAGGATACGAAGGGACATCCGGGTTATTTGCGGCGCTTGTCTTCGTCTACTTGTCCTTCACCGGGTTCGAGGGTGCCGCTCCGCTCGCAGAGGAGACCGAACATCCGAGGTCGTCCGTTCGGTGGGCGCTCATCTTGTCGGTAACAGCTGTCGGCCTGTTCTTCATCCTGACCACATACGCATCAGTCGTATACTTCGGGCCTGGCCGGATGGCCAGCTTCCTCGCTTACGGTGGCGGTAACCCGTGGACTCAGATAGCGCGCCACGTGTGGGGAGTTGGCTGGGTCCTCATCTTCCTGGCTCTGGTGAACTCATGTATCGCCAACACGAATGCGGGAGCGCTTGCGGGGTCGCGGATCCTCTTCTCACTGGGTCGGATTCGCGTGTTGCCTTCAGCGTTCGCGCGAGTTCATCCGCGCTGGCAGTCTCCGTACTTCGCTCTGACTGTTCAAGTGAGCGTCGGTGTCGTGGTAGGTTTGATCGCAGGCGCGAAATTCGGACCCCTCACGATCTTCGGTCTGCTCGGCACCATCATCAGCGCGATACTTATCCCGATGTACTTCCTCGCTTGTCTGGGATGCATTAAATTCTTCGCGACTGAGAAGCGTTCCGAGTGGAACCCATTCTTCCACCTCATCATCCCGCTTCTGGGGATTGCTCTGATCGTACCTGCCTGGTTCACCGCTGTCGGGATCCCTATCTTTCAGTTCGTCAGTCCACTCGTCTACCCCTACACCCTTGTCGGCCCCATCGTGGGTGGCTGGGTCCTGATTGGCGTGGTCTACTTCATCTACTTGCTCAACAAGGATCCGAAGCGGCTCGACGCTGTCGCCAACGTCTTCGTCGACGAGGGAATAGCAACAAGCGCCGTCTGAACCCCGAAAAAAGAGCGTCCGTCGGCTTTCACAACACGGAGGCTTCGGTGGAGACAGTAATCGAGATCGCCGACGGCGTCAGGCAGCGTCTGACGTCGGCACGCATGGCACTGGAG
The DNA here is from genome assembly GCA_003162415.1 of Candidatus Dormiibacterota bacterium. Lineage (GTDB taxonomy): Bacteria > Chloroflexota > Dormibacteria > Aeolococcales > Aeolococcaceae > Palsa-851. Next base: position 6,626 of record PMOL01000011.1, on the reverse strand, counting down.
GAATGTCGGCGTCGCGTTGAACGAGGCAACGGCCGCCTCAACGCGTTTACGTATCTCGACTGGCCCGAAGCGGAGCTTTGTGCGGATCGAATCGACGACGAGGTCGACCGAGGTCGCGATCCGGGACCGCTGGCCGGAGTGCCATTCGGCGTCAAGGATGTCGAGAACTGTGCAGGCATGCCCACGACATATGGATCGCTTGCACTCCGAAATGCTAAGCCAGAGACGAAGGATGACCCTAACATCGCCAGGCTGCGCGCGGCCGGAGCAGTTCCTATCGGCAAGACCGCAACGCCCGAGTTCGCTCTTGACTCCGTAACGACGTCGCCGGCTTTTGGCATCACTCGAAACCCCTGGGATACGACAAAGACGCCCGGTGGGAGTAGCGGCGGATCAGCGGCCGCCGTTTCTGCCGGGATGGTGCCCTTTGCGACTGGGACAGATAACGGGGGGTCGGTCCGTTCACCCGCAGCGTTCTGTGGTTTGGTTGGCCTGAAGCCAACCCACGGACTGATCGCGCGCGCCGATGCATTGTCCGACACGAACACCGTTTCGGTGCTGGCATGCACAGCACTCGAGACTGCCAGGCTCATTGATGTCATGTCCGGCCGGGACGATGTCGACAAGATGTCGCAGGATTCCCCGGCGAGTCGCACACTGGAAGCAGGTATTGCGGAGGCTCCTCCGCGCGGACTGCGTGCGTTGTGGTCTGCGGACCTCGGCTACGCGCCCGTTGATCCAGAAATGGCCGCGATAGCCGCCGAAGCGGCGAAGGTGTTGTGCGAGTCCATGGGATGCGAGCTGTCACAGGAGGCCCGTAAGTTCAGCAACGCCAATGAAGCGTTGGTTCCGATCATCGGCCAGCGTCTGCGTAGTCAGTTGGAGCACCTGGGGATCTGGCCGGATGGTGCGAAGGAGATGGCTGACGGACCTCGTCAGTGGCTTGAGCAGTACGGGTTACCGACACCGCGCGAATATGGCGCCGCGTTGGCACTTCGAGCCACGGTGGAAGCGGAAATGACCGCGTTCTTTTCAGATTACGACCTGCTCATGACCCCGTCGGTTGCGTGCCCCGCGTTCGCTGCCGCCGGACCTAATCCCGTTGTTATCGACGGGCGGGACGCATCGGCGACGGGATCGGAAGCCTTTTCGATGCTGGCGAATGCTGCGTGGGTGCCCGCCATTTCGATACCAGCTGGGCTCACAAGGGACGGCCTGCCGGTCGGTGTCCAGGTGATCGGCAGGCGGTGGTCCGATGGCCTGTTGCTGCAGTTGGCTCACGCGCTGCACTCGATCCAACCCTGGCCTCGGAACGCGCCGATTTGAATGTGGAGATGGTCCAGGACGCCCGTGCCACTCTCGGCGAGTGTCCGGTGTGGGATCCGCGCACCGCGAGGTTGCACTGGGTCGATATCCGGGCCGGACTCGTACATCGTTTTTCGCCGTCCGACGGCTCGGACCTGGTATTCGACGTCGGTCAGCCGGTAGGGTCCGTCGGCCTCGGTGCCGATGGAGGACTCGTCGTCGCCTTGCGCGATGGGTTTGGCCTGATTCCAACAAACTCGGACCGCGTGGACGCGATGATCGAGGTGGAGAAACCACTGACCGCGAATCGCATGAACGACGGTCGCTGCGACGCGGCCGGTCGTTTCTGGGCCGGTACGATAGCCTCGGCATGGGAACAGGAGCCGGGCGCCGGTGCGCTCTACCGGCTGGAACAAGTGGGCGGCAACTTCGGCGCGACGCAGGTGCTGAGCGGCCTCACCGTGGCGAATGGGATCGATTGGAGCCCGGACGAACGTCGCATGTACTTCATCGATAGCTCCACGCAACGGGTCGATGTCTTCGATTTCGATGTGGATAGCGGCACGATTAGAAACCGTCGCCCGTTTGCGGAGATTCCGACGGGGGAGGGTATGCCAGACGGATTGGTTGTCGACGCCGAAGGGTGTGTCTGGGTAGCTTTGATCGACGGCGGCCGGCTACGGCGATTTTCGCCTTTGGCGCGTGTCGACCTGGACATCGAGTTACCCGTGACCCTCGTTACCAGCGCTACGTTCGGCGGCGGTAACCTCACGGAGCTCTACATCACCACCGCGAAGCACAGGCTGACAGACGAAGAACGCGGCCGACAGACGCACGCCGGTAGTGTGTTTTGCTGCACACCCGGACCGACCGGCAAGCCCCCACACTATTTCAGCGGTGTCTAGTCTCGCACTCGGTCAAAGCGAGTGAATTTCCAGGAGGTGCAATGGAGGCACGTGGCGAAGTAACGCGAACCGGGGCGACCAGTGACACCAACCTTACGAAGCGGCTTGTTGGGGACGTCGCGGTGATTACTGGGGGCGCCCAGGGCATCGGCCGGGCGACGGCCGTCCGACTGGCCAGCGAAGGCGCGGCAGTAGCGATACTCGATCGGAAGGCGGAGGATGCACGGGCCGTAGCCGCGGAGCTTGTTGCCGAAGGTCGAACCGCGATCGCCATCGGCTGCGACGTAAGCGACAGAGGTCAGGTGTCTTCGGCTCTTGGCTCCGTCGTCGAATCGTTCGGCCGCCTCACGGTGGTCGTCAACAATGCCGGGATCATTCAGCTCGCGCCTTTTCTCGAGATGACGGACACGATGTGGGGCGAGGTTCTCAATGTGAATCTCACCGGTATGTTTATCGTTGCCCAGGAGGCGGCGCGCCAGATGTGCAAGCAAGGCTTTGGCCGAATTATCAACATGGCGTCGGCGTCTGCTCACGTTGCACACAGCGGACAGGCGGCCTATGCGGTGAGCAAGGCCGGCATCGAGGCTCTCACGCGAATCATGGCCTTCGAGTTGGCGCCGTTCGGAATTATCGTCAATGCCGTCGCTCCAGGGACCATTGAGACGAGCTTTTCGGGCGCGTCCCTGTCAAAGGAAGCCGCCGCAGAGAGAATCCGGCGGATCCCAGTCGGCAGGTTTGGAACTCCCAGCGAGGTCGCGTCCGTGATCGCGTTCCTCGCATCTAGCGACGCGGCCTACGTCACCGGCACCGTCATCTCCATCGATGGCGGCCTGATCACGGCAGGTATCCGCAGCTCATGAACCCGTGGTTGCTCGGGGAGCGGCTAGAAAGCACCCAGACCCCGATCGCGGTCCGAAGTCGAGCTATCGATCGCGGCATCTCGGGAAGCTGTCAGCCATGAATAATCTAGAGACTCGTCATCTCGACGGCGGCACGCTCCCTGTGAGTGTGGTTGGCCTTGGCTGCAATAACTTCGGCCGGAGGTTGGACGCCAGCAGTTCGATCCGCGTCGTGCACGCAGCACTCGACGAGGGCATCACATTTTTCGACACAGCGGATGTCTACCGCGAGGGCCAGAGCGAAGTCATGCTCGGGACGGCTCTCCAGGGTCGGCGCGATGCCGTCGTCATCGCGACGAAATTTGGCTATCCAACGGCTGATCCTGATCGCTGTGGGGCATCGCGCCGTTGGATCCGCGTTGCGGTGGAGGACAGTCTGCGAAGGCTCGGCACTGACCGGATCGACCTATATCAGATGCATGCACCGGACCCGCAGACGCCTATCGAGGAAACGCTCGAAGCACTAACCGAATTGGTAGGCGAAGGCAAAATACGATGCGCCGGCTCCTCTAATCTGGGCGGCTGGCAGATCGCTGATGCGGACTGGACATCAGGCGCAAAGGGGTTGACCCGATTCGTAAGCGCTCAGAACGGCTACAGCTTGGTCGATCGCGTTGCAGAGGAAGAAGTAATACCGGCCTGCGAGCGCTTCGACGTCGGCTTCATCCCGTATCTCCCGCTCGCAGGCGGTCTGCTCACCGGTAAACACCGTCGGGGACGAGGCGCCGCACCTGGGAGCCGGCTCGAGCGCGTTCCCGACCTTGGCGATCGGCTGCTTACTGATCGTAACTTTGACGTTGTCGAGGCTTTGGAGCAATTCGCTCGTGAACGCGACCTTTCGCTGGTCGATATTGCGATCGGCGGTCTTGCGGCACAGCCGCAGGTCGTCTCGGTCATCGCCGGGGCGATGTCGCCGGAGCAGGTCCAAGCGAACGCTCGAGCGGGGCGCTGGCGACCGAGCGCGGTCGACCTCGAGCAACTCAACCGACTGGCCCCGCGTCGCTGAGTGCTTCGCATCTGTGAGTGCGAGCCGACAATACCGGCTGACGCCCAGTCGAGTGCTGACGCCCTTTGCTGATCCTGCCGGTGTTGAAGGCTGGAACGAGGAGATCCACGACAGTCGGGCAGGACGGAACGGGCTGGCTCACACGTGCGGCCTGTGACCTCCATTGTGTTCGCAGGGGGCCCGGGTGCGGCTGCCTCGCGTCGCGGAGTCCCAAGGGAGTCCCAACGCGGGTGTCTCACCGTGCCCTCAACGCCGCGATTCTGAATACGTGCTTCTCGCGTGTGCCCGCGCCTGCACACTGGTCCGACGACTTTGGAAATGCGGTTGGTGGGGTAACCCTCCACGAGGGTTCGAATCCCTCTCGCGCCGCGCTTCCCGTATCAGGCAAGGGATTCAGACCACGAACATCGAAACTATCGCGTCGGTGCCGACGCATGTCTCCTTCGATCGAGGGACCTCAGCGGAACGTAAAGTTCGCGCCGGCGTCCGTGGCCATTGACAACTCGCCGGGCGTTTACCGAGAATCAGATCCCGCTGATTCTGATTGCGTCTTACAGAATTAGCCCTTTTGGCGATCACGTCCAGACTGGAGGACCTTGAAAAATGGGCACGATGCTTTCTCAGAGACGTTAGATGAGGTGAGTTCACATCAGCTACCTGCAATGGGGGAAACCCAACTATGACCACACATGGCCCGACCGGGAAGACCAATGACACTACCTCATATCGAGGCGACGACACTCAGGGCCTGAGAGTACGACGCCAAGTCCTTGGCGACGCATACGTTGACGAGTCACTAAAGAACGCTGACTCCTTTACGGCACCGCTGCAAGACTACCTCAACACAAACTGCTGGGGCATACCATGGGTGCGTCCCGGTCTTGAGTTACGCATGCGGAGCGCAATTACGCTCGCAGTGTTGGTCGCCGGCGGTAAGACCTCAGAGATCCGAGCCCATACGCGCGGGGCACTACGAAACGGGTTGTCGCCAGAGGAGATCCAGGAAATCTTCCTGCATCTGGCCGTCTACGTGGGCGTTCCTTCTGCCGTCGAGGCCTTCCGTGCCGCGCAGCCGATTGTCGCTGAATGGGTGGCCGCTCCGCGAGACTCTGTCTCCTGATCGGAGAAGGTCGCACTTCGGTCTTGTCTCGCTTTGCGCGTAGCGACAGGACGAGTTGGCTGGCGACTTCCGGCGCTAGGTCGCCAGCGAGGTGAGTTCCCGCGCCGTAATCCGTGGCGGCGAGGTCGTCACGGCATCCGAATCGTTTCGCGCGGATGTGCTGCCTGCTGGTGACCGAGTCGCTCATATCGGCACCGTTGACAGCCTCGCCGCGGACCGAGTCATTGATGCCGCTGACTGTTTCGTAATACCGGGAGGGGTGGATCCCCACACTCACCTGGAGTCAGCATCTGGTGATTTCACGACCCGGACCTGCGACGCGTTTGACCGCGGCTCGGTGGCCGCGCTCGTTGGTGGGAGTCGGCTCGCGCCTCTTGATGAGCGATCGCCGTCACTCTCCGCGCTTGGCCGGGTCGGTGTCAAGCGCAGTGCGGGCCGCGCTCAAGGTACGGCCAGTCGGGAGTTCCGTTCGTCACTAGCGGAATCGAGGAATATGCGCCATGGACGGTGGCCGCATAGGTGGCACCATCGAGCGCACGCTCATGGCTGCTGGCCGAGTCTCCGAGGCGGCTTTCGGATTCCTCGCAACACACGTCGCTGGATACCATTCTGGTGACTAACTGCTCACCCGCCCGAGCGTCTTGTCACCTGACGTGATTTCTCGCTCCACAGCCCGCCGCTGAGCCAGCGAATCCAGGCCCAACGCAGACCCAACGCGGGTGCATTCGCCTGCCTCGTGGTGCCCTCAGCTACTAAGATCTGAATACCCGGTGCCCATGGGTACCCCTCCCTGCACCCTGCTCGGACGGTCTGGAAATGCGGTATACCGCGTCAAGCGGTATCGAGGGTTCGAATCCCTCTCGCTCCGCATTTCTTATACAGCATAAGGGATTTCGCATCAGGCTTCGACCGCAACGTCGTGGACGCGCTCAGTCAATTGAGGCTACAGCTTGACGCGTTAGCTTAGAGAGCGCAGAACATCTACCACGACCAGCGGCAAGTCGGGCAAGTGCACCCGCGCGCTATCCGGGGCCGAGCACGCGATCCAGCCCATTCTTCAGGGTCGCGTAGCACTCGCAGCAAGCGGATTCGAGGCCCTCTCGATCGACGATGGTGACGCGCCCTCGGTGATATCCGATCAGACCAGCCGATTGGAGCAGTTGCGCCGAGAGAGTGACGGTCCCGCGCCGGGAGCCGAGCATCTGCCCGAGGACGTCGTGTGTGACCGGGAACGTGTCCGTTCCGACCCGATCATGGGTCATGAGCAGCCAACGGCTGAGACGTTGCTCGGTTGCGTGGAGCCGATTACACGCGGCCAACTGAGAGATCTGCGCAAAGAGTGCGAGCAGGTAGCGTTCGACGAGTCGGCGGAAGGCGTCTAAGCGCTCAAT
>PMOL01000001.1 GCA_003162415.1 Candidatus Dormiibacterota bacterium | reverse complement strand
TCCTCACGCAGCTTGCGACGGCCCAGGGGGTGCAGGCAGCGACATTGGGAGCGGCGGGAAGCGGAGCCGGCTCGATCGATGGAGCGCTGCCACCTTTCGCCTTCGGCCCGCGCGTCGATGACTTCCCGTGGGGCCAGTGCACGTGGTACGTCGCATCGCTGCGCGACGTCACCTGGGGCGGTGACGCTTGGGAGTGGCTCATCGCGGCGGCGGCCCGGGGAAAGCAGGAGGGCATCATCCCGAGGGTGGGCGCGATCGTCGTCTTCGGCCCCGGCAACGGCTACAGCCCGCTCGGGCACGTCGCCTACGTGGAGTCGGTGGTGAACCCGACCAGCTTCATCGTCGACGAGGCCAACGTCGACGGCCTGGGGATCGTCGACCAGCGATTGATCTCATCGCTCACCGACGTCGAGGGCTTCATCTACTGACGTTCAGCGGCGCTCGTAAACCGTACCTCTGAACCGCTAGCCATGACGCCTCTTGGCGACGTGCCGTCCACGGTTCACGCCTCAACAGCGTGTCTGGGCAGTACACCTAGCGAGTGCGGTCCAGGTTCAACCCCTCGTCGACCGCGCGCGTTACTGAGCTAGCGATAGTGTTGCGGGTCAGGTCTTCTCGGCCCGACAATGGATCAGGGTTTATACGCAATGAGCGCGCTGCCCGTGTTCACGTACACGTGCCCGTCCACCGGAATCGCGGCACCCACATACGAGCCGGACGGCGGCGCGAGGCTGCCGAGTTGGGCGCCAGTGCTGCTGTTGAGCATGATAAGGCTGAGCCCTTCCTCGGCGTCGACATATACGACCCCATTGGCGATGGTCGGGGGATCCGCGACGTCGACGTTGTCAAACCAGGTTCGCTTTCCGGTCGTGGTGTTGAATGCGGCGATCCCCTGGTAACTGGCCCCCATGGGTGCGCTTGCGATGACGAGACCGCCGGCAACCGCGGGTGTCATCACGTCCGGCCCCAACATGGTTGAGTGCCACTTGATAGCGCCGGTTGCAGCCGCGAGGCCATACAGGTTGCAGCCGCCGACGTAGAGCATCGAACCGGACACCGCGATGGACGACTCCCCGCACGTGTCAAGGAAGTGGGACCAAATCACCGTTCCGGTCGCCGCCTTAAGCGCGTAGACGTATCCGCCTCCCGGGCCGCCGCTGACAAAGAGCTCGCCCCCATCGGCGCTGAGTGTCGCGGACGAGTAGTAGTTGCAACAGCGTGACCAGCGCAGCGTTCCTGTCGTCGCGTTGATCGCGTACAGCGTGCCGGAGGAGCCATCAGCGGCGTATACCGTCCCGTCACCGGCCGACGGCGGTTCGACCACGCAACAGGTGGTGAAGTTGATGCACGAAACAGCGACGCCACTCGTGGTGATCCGAGCGACGCCAGGATCGTCCAGCCCCACCCAGATGTCTCCCGAGGCGAACGCTGGATCCGACGTCGACTCGCCGCAGGCCCCGTCGTCCATAGTGACCGCGCCAGTCTTACCGTTGATCCCCTCAACAATCCCGTTCTCCGACGACGACACATAGACGATCCCTCCGGCCAGTATGGGGTCTCCTCCGAGGCCATCGTAGAAATAGTCTGGGTCGAGGGGAGTGATGAACGCCGTCACCAAATGACCGACGTTGGCTCTGGTGAGGACCGTCTCCGACGGGTTGTATCCGGTGTGTTGAGCGTTGAACCCCCACTGGGTCCAGTTGGTCGCGAATGAGGCGGCGCTCGCGGCGTGGGCCGTTCCGACAACACTCAGCGCCAGGATCGCTGCAGCGCCGGCGACGAATGAACGACCCTTCATGCCTTGGCCCCCCCGAACACAGAACAGGCTTTGAGTGTACGGCTTCCAGCGGGACCTCCGTGGCCATCGATGCTTTCCCCGCGGGTGGCACGACCCTCAAGAGACCTCGACGACGGTCACCTATGACACCTGGACCGGCAAGACGTCGTCATCAGCAAGCGGAGGAGATCAAGGCTTTCGGAAGCGTTGAATAACGCGAGATCCCAGCGATCAGACCTCGCACCGATCTTGGCGACTCAGGGCGCAAGGAGCTGAATCCGAACGCCAACCTGTCGAGCCATCAGCTCGGCGCGAGAGACGAGTCGCGGTCAAGCCACTCGACAAAGTAGCTTGTCCAACGCTGACGATCGGCTACACGTAGCAGCGGACCCTTTGCATGGGCTGTCTCTGATCAAGCTGAGCGAATCATGGCGAGAGCACTTCAACGTGATGGGCTAGCATGTGCATATTGGTGACAACGAACGCCTGACAACCCCGCGACCTTCTATGGAGCACGAATGACCGGCGCCGATCAACACTTCACTATGCAGGCAGATGGGGCCCCGACTGCACCGGGGCGTTACGTCGACGTCGACTCGATTGAATCAGTCGAGTTCCTCCCTGGCCTCGCGTTCCGACCGGTCCTCGGTGAGCGGACAATGATCAACTTCGTCTCATTCGAGCCGCACACCGAAGCTCCGATGCACGTTCACGGCGAAGAGCAGATCGTCCTCGTCATCGCAGGCGAGTTCGATTTCGAAATCGATGGCGATGTCCGCACGATGCACGCAGGTGACGTAGCGGTCATTCCCAGCTGGGTGCCGCATGGAGCACGCACGCGCGGCACTACGTGTCGCGAGATCGATGTCTTCAACCCTCCGAGACGCTCCCTCGTGGATCACGCGCAGCGTCAGGCGGCTTCTCGACACCCGCAGAGCCCGTAAACCGCGCCCGGGCCGGGCGATCGAGCAGCGTACTTCGCTGCACGCGCCGCTACGTGGTGAAATCCCCCGCATGCCGGATCCTGACAGGGATTTAACTCCTCGGGGCACCGAACACCACGCAGTCGATGCTGAAGGATCGGAGTTATCGGATCAGCCGATGCCGTCGAGTTCGGGCTCTGCTCGCTCGGCCGACGGCGTCAGACCCACTAATTTGGCATTAGTCCATGCTCGACGTCGCCGTTAGCCGACGCTCGTGAAACTTGACGAGCAACGCGATCGACGACTAGGGTCACGCGCGTACCGCTCCTGCGGTCGAGCTGCTGGACATGGCTTGTGGGCGTCGCAGCCAGTCGCGAGTGTCACGTAACAGTTCCAGGAATGCGCAACGTCCACAGCTCG
>PMOL01000017.1 GCA_003162415.1 Candidatus Dormiibacterota bacterium | reverse complement strand
AACGACTCGCCGATCGCCGCCGCCGAGCCCCTGGTCGACCTGACCGCGGCCGCCGCCGGGTCCGCGGCCGCCGAGGTCCCCCCGGAGCTCCTCGCCCAATCCCTGGGGCAGTATCTGCGCGCTTGGCTGCAGCGCATCCGCAGCGGCGAGAGCGGCGTCCTTCCCGTCCTCCTCGGCATCATCGTCGTCGCCGTCGCCTTTCAGATCGCCAATGGGAGGTTCCTTTCGCCGCAGAATCTGGTCAACCTCTTCGAGCAGAGCACCATCTACATGCTCCTGGCGATCGCCGAGATCTTCGCCCTGCTCCTCGGTGAGATCGATCTTTCGGTCGGCCTGGTCATGGGGTTGGGCGCAGTGGTGGTTGCCGAGCTGGTCCAGCCGGGGGGGCTGGGATTGCCGTGGTGGGTGGCGATCATCCTCGCGCTGCTCATCTGCTCGGTGGTCGGATTGATCCAGGGGACCATGGTTGCTCGACTCAAGATGCCGTCGTTCATCGTCACCCTGGGCGGGCTCCTGATACTCGAGGGGGTGTGCATCATCGTGCTCGGGGGCAGCCTGGTCGGGATCGGAAACTCCCACTTCAACAACGAGGTGGTCCTGTACGACCTCTTCTATGGGAAGTTCTCGACGCTCGTCAGCTGGATCCTCCTCGCGGTCGTCGTGGTGGTTGCGGCAAGCTGGGTGTGGCTGCGCGACTCTCGCCGCCGCCGCTCCGGCCTGGTGGCTCCACCCGCCAGCCTGACAGCGCTGAAGATCGTGGTTGCGGTGGTGGCCGGCGTCGTGGTCGTCGCCGTCTGCAACGTGAACCGGGCGCACTTCGGCACCATCGAGGGTCTGCCCTACATCATCCCCATCGTCCTGGTGGTTTTGGTCGCCTGGACGTTTCTGCTCCAGCGCACTCGCTTCGGACGCTACGTCTACGCGATCGGCGGCAATCCCGAAGCGGCCCGCCGCGCCGGAATCAGCCTCCCCAAGATCCGCACTTGGGGCTTCGTTCTGGCCTCGTTGACTGCCGGCATCGCCGGCGTCCTCTTCGCCTCGTGGCAGGTCTCGCTCACCACCAACGTCATCAAGGACGCCAACGGCTACGTCCTTCTCGCGGTGGCAGCCGCGGTTATCGGCGGCACCAGCCTCTTCGGCGGCCGCGGCAAGACCATCCACGGGGTGCTCGGCGGCCTGGTGATCGGTGGGATCTACAACGGGCTCTTCCTGCTCGGCGTCACATCCGAATGGATCGACGTGGTGGTGGCGCTGGTGCTCCTGGCGGCCGGAACCATCGATGTCCTGTCCCGCCGTGGCGCGCAGCCCCGGGCCTGATCCTCCCGCATGAGCCCCATGGCATCGCCGGAATCGGTCCGACGTCATAACCTGAGCCTGCTGTTGCGCCACCTGCATCAGTCGGGCGCGCTGTCCCGATCGGAGATCGGGGGCACCCTGGGGATGACCCGGAGCACGATCGGTGAGCTGGTTGCGGACCTGCGGGCGCGGGGCCTGGTGGAGGAGGGAGACCCGGCACGGCTGGGGGCACCGGGACGCCCGTCGCTGGTCGCCCGCCCCAATCCCGAAGGCGCGGCGGCCATCACCGCCGAGATCGCGGTCAACTCTCTGTCGGCTGCCGTCGTCGGGCTCGGCGGCCGGATCCTTCACCGCGCCCGGGTGACCCATCAGCCGCGCCGCCTCGCGGTCGACCAGACCATCGAGGACATCGGCAAGCTCATCCTCACCGCCCAGGCATCGATCCCATCCGGGTGCTGGGTCTCCGGCCTCGGGATAGCCGTCGCCGGGGTCGTCCGGCGCGCCGACGGCTTCGTCCACTTCGCGCCGAACCTGGGGTGGCGGGACGTCCCCTTTGGCCGTCTGGTCGCAGACCGGATCAAATCGAGCCTTCCGGTGACCATCGCCAACGAGGCAGACCTCGGTGCGCTCGCCGAGCACACCTGGGGAGCAGGCGTGGGCGTTCACCATCTTGTCTATGTGTCCAGCGAGGTCGGCGTCGGCGGTGGCCTGGTGATCGATGGCAGGCCACTGGTCGGAGCGGCCGGGTGCGCGGGCGAGGTGGGCCACTTCCAGGTGAATCCGCTCGGCGACCGCTGCCGCTGCGGCGCGATCGGGTGCTGGGAGACGGAGATCGGAGGCCCGGCGATCCTGCGCCGGGTCGGCATCGTCGAGAAGAACTACAAGCCGGAAGCGGTCACGCGTCTGCTCCGGAAAGCCGCCTGGGGCGACCCGGTCGCACTCGCCGCAGTGGAAGACGTTGGACGCTGGCTGGGCACGGGGCTTGCCGGCCTGGTCAACGTCTTCAACCCACAGCGCGTGGTGCTCGGCGGCTGGCTCGCCACCATGTGGCCGATGGTGGAACGAACTGTCGACGCCGAGCTGCGCGCCCGGGTCATGGCCCCGTCAAAAGAGCTCGACGAGCTCATCCGGCCCACCCAGCTCGGTGCCGACGGACCCCTTCTCGGTGCCGCCGAACTCGCGCTGAATCGAGTGCTGGACGAGCCCACGCTGGTACCGGCCCGAGCCGCCGAGCGCCGATCGGCCTGACCCGGCGTCGGTCAGCTCACCGATCGCAGAGCCGGGTAGTAGCCGCGAAAGCGTCGCCGCGCCTCGCGGTACGGTTCGATCCACGCAGCAACCGGGTCGATCACCTCGGTCACGCGGACGCACGCGTCCGCCGCTTCCCCCAGGTCGCGATAGACGCCCGACGCCACGCCGCCGAGCAGCGCGGCGCCGAACGCCGAGCCCTGGTCGGTGGCCATGATCTCGAGCGGAACCTCGAGCGCACTGGCGACGATCTGGAGCCAGAGCCGGCTTCTCGATCCGCCGCCCGAGACGCGCCCCCGCACGGTGGTGGCGCCGACGTCATGGACCACGTCCAGGCAGTCCCGCAGCGCGAAGGCCACCCCTTCGAGCACCGCCCGGGTGAGTGCCCCACGCCCATGCGTGATCGAGAGCCCGCAGAAGGCGCCGCGAGCGTCCGGGTCGGCATAAGGCGTCCTCTCGCCCGCGAGGTAGGGAAGGAAGGTCAGCCCCTCGCTTCCGGGCGCTACCTGCTCGGCTTCAGCGAGCATGGTGTCGAAGGCGACGTCGCGCAGAAGCGTGTCGTGGTACCAGGCGAGCGACCCGGCCGCTGAGAGCATCACGCCCATCACCAGCCATCGATCGGGGGCGGCGTGGCAGAAGGCGTGGAAGCGACCTTCTCGGTCGCTGATGTAACCGTCGGTGGCGGCCAGCACCACGCCCGAGGTGCCGAGGACGACTGACAGCGGGCCGGGCTCCGTGATCCCCGCGCCCACCGCAGCCGCGGCCTGGTCTCCGGCCCCGGCGGCGACCGGCACACCGTCGAGGGTGCCGACCGCGTCCGGGCTCTCGGCAAGCTCAGGCAACCACGATCGAGGGATGTCGAGTTGCGACAGCAATTCGCTGCTCCAGCGCCGCGCACCGACATCGAGGAGCAACGTGCCGGAGGCGTCGGCGACGTCCATTCGATGCGTGCCCACGAGGTGGTCACGGACGTAGTCCTTGGGAAGGCATATCCTGCGAATGCGCGCGTAGGCCTCCGGCTCGTTCTCGCGCATCCAGAGCAGCTTCGGCGCGGTGAACCCTGGCAGGGCGCGGTTTCCGGTGAGGCGGAGCAAGCGCGCAAGGCCGTCACCGGCCTCGAGAGCTGCGCACTGGGGCGCGGATCGCTGGTCATTCCAGAGGATCGCGGGTCGGATCACCCCGCCTTCCGCGTCGAGACACACGAGCCCATGCATCTGTCCGGAGAAGCCGATGCCGAGGATCTCGGGCGCATCGGCTCGGAGAAGCGCGAGCACGTCCTCTGTCGCCGCCGACCATGTTTCGGGCTGCTGCTCCATCCAGCCCGGATGCGGCGAGCTGACCGGGTACTCGCGCTCGGCGATGGCCAGAACCTGTCCCGAATCCGGGTCGACGGCGATGCCCTTTGCGGATGAGGTCCCGACGTCAATGCCGACGAGTGCTCCCGAGCTCTGCGGCACGGCGCTAGGAGCGGATGCCGTAGAGGTAGTCGAGAGCGAGCTGGTCGAGTCGCTCAAATGCCATGCCCCGCGCGGCGGCCGCCTCGACGTCAAACGTCTGCGAGCGCATCGACGCGAGCGTCTCTCCGGGAGCCAGGGTCGTCTGCGCAAGCTGGTCGAGTCGCGCCGCCACTCGTGCTGCCTGCACCTCCGGATCCGCCCGGAACGCGTGGGTCCGGCTGCGCAGCAACAGGTAATTGCGCATGCAGGCTGCGGCGCTTTCCCATACGCCTTCCATGTCCTCGGTACGCGGGGGCTTGAAATCGAAATGGCGTGGACCCTCGTAGCCGCCGGACTCGAGGATGTCCACCGTCCAGAAAGCGCCCCGGGCGTTCCCGGCGCCGAAACGAAGGTCCTGGTCATAGCGCGGTCCGTTCTGACCATTCAGGTCGACGTGAAACAGCTTGCCGTGCCACAACGCCTGAGCAAGGCCATGGGCGAAATTCAGACTGGCCATCTCCTCGTGACCGACCTCGGGGTTGAGGCCAACCATCTCCGAATGCTCGAGCTCGTTGATGAAGGACAGCGCATGTCCGATGGTGGGGAGGAGGATGTCGCCACGCGGTTCGTTCGGCTTGGGTTCGATGGCGAAACGCATGTTGTAGCCCTGCTCGATGACATAACCGGTGAGGATGTCGAACGCCTCCTTGTAGCGGTCGAGAGCGGCGCGAACATCCTTTGCGGCGCCCGATTCAGCGCCCTCACGGCCACCCCAGAAGACGATGATTCCCGCGCCCAGCTCGGCGGCGATGTCGAGGTTGTCGGCCACTTTGCGCAGTGCGAAACGTCGCACCTCTCGATCGTTGGCCGTAAATGCCCCGTCACGAAACACTGGGTGCGAGAAGAGATTGGTCGTGACCATCGGGATCACCAGTCCGGCACGGTCGACGGCGCGGCGCACACGCTGGATGGCACTGCTCTTCTCGGCGGCTGTCGCATTGAAGGGGAACACGTCATTGTCGTGGAAGCTGACTCCGTACGCGCCCAGCTCCGCAAGCTTTGCGACCGCGACCTCTGGGTCGAGTGGAGCGCGAATCGCCGTCCCGAAAACGTCAACTCCCTGCCATCCGACCGTCCAAAGCCCGAATGAGAAACGATCAGCGTGACTCGCTTGCAGCACAACGTCCTCCTCGCGCCCGCCGGGATCCTCGAATCGTGCAAAGGTGCCGCGGAGCGATCGCAATTGGCCTGGGCTCGGCGCGAATTATACCGCGACGTGCGAGAGACTCTGGGGCCCGTCTCCGCACGGTTCGCGGGGAAATTGTCCCCGGCAACGCCGCTAGAGGATCACCGTGACGGTGGTGGTGCCAATGCCGAACATACCCTCGCTGTCGGTCACTGTCACCGTGATCGTGAACGAGCCGAGAAGCGACGAATATCGGTGGTTCAGGTTGAACGTCGCGCCAGTCAGCGTCAGTGCCGTCGTCGGGCTGCCATCACCGTAATTGACAGTCGCCGTGAACGTGTCGCCAGCGAGATCGGCATCCGTGAAGCTGCCCGAGCCGTTGGTGACACTCCCAAGCAGCACAATGCCGATCGGGTTCACGGTAACGACCGGGGGTTGGTCGGGTGGGGGCGTCGGTGTCGGCGATGGTGTCGGGTTCGGTGTGGGGGTCGGCGCTGACGATGGCGTCGGCACCGGTGACGGAGTCGGTCCGGGGACGGGTGTCGGAGTCGCGACCGGTGGAGTGGACGGCGACGGACCGCCCGGAGCCGGCGTCGCACTCGACCCGCCACCGGGTTCACCCGTCGGCGCGCTTGCGCCGCCGGAGGCGGGTGCCGGGGCGTTCGAAGTCGACTGCCCTGATCCGCCGGTCGTCGAGCCCGATCCGCCGGCGCCCGGCTCATTGCCACCGGGTTGTCCAGGGATTGCGCCGGTTGAGACAACTGATATGCCTGAGGTTGAGGTCGCGAGCGGTGCTGGTCTGGGCACCATGTGGGGAACGGTCAGGCCGATGGCGGTCGTCCCGGACATGATCGCCGCTCCCCAGTTCCATCCGAGCCGATCGACCCAGCCGATCACCGGCAGCTGCGCAATCCATGAGCCAATCCCGACCACGCGCCAGAGGCGTCCAACCGAGATGTTGAGGAATGCCCGGACGACAACCGGGTCGAACTGCGCCCCCGAGCACTTGACCAGCTCCTCGCGGGCCGCGGTCACCCCGATCGGCTTGCGATAGGGCCGCACCGCGGTCATCACCTCATAGGAGTCGGCCACCGCTACGATGCGCCCAGCGAGCGAGATCTGATCGCCGGCAAGTCCGCGTGGGTAGCCACGACCGTCGAAGCGCTCATGGTGATGAGGGACGGCGTCCGCCCACTCGCCCAGCCACGCGGCAAGCGGACCAATGATCCGGGCGCCTTCATCAGGGTGCCGCCGAACGTTGTCCATCTCCGCGCTGGTGAGCTTCGCCGGCTTGGAGAGGATCTCGGACGGGACCACCAGCTTGCCAATGTCGTGGAGCAGCGAGGCCCAACGCAGGCGGGCCTGATCAGCGGGGGCCAGCTTCATCTCGTCGGCGATGAGGTCTGAGAACACCCGAACACGCTCTGAGTGCCCCCGGGTCTGGCGGTCGTGAACGCTGAGGGCTGCGACGAGCTCGAGCACCATCTGCATGTGTGCCACCTCGCCACCGGTGACCCCCTTGTCGCGGGCTTCCTGGAGCTGCCGCTGCAGGTCGCGTGGCTTGCCAACGCGGCGTGCGACAGCAAAGCGTTTCGGCGCGTTGTCGGGGAAGAGCAGTGACAGGTTGAGGAGCGCGGCCAGGGGAAGCAGCCGTCGACCTGCGCGTTCGAGCGCAACGATGGTCACGAGCATCACCAGGCTTACCGTCGCGAAGGACAGCGCCGCGGCGCCGAAGCCGGTCGGTCGTGGCAGGACGTGGGTGAGGACTGCCCCGGCAGCGATGCCGACCACGGCCGGGACGATGACGACCGCGGCGCGGACGAGCAGGCTCAGGACAGGTCGACGCTGCCACTGGTGGCCACGCGGTACACCCTCCGGAGAGGACGGCCCGGTGACGTCAGCGATGTCTCGATCCCCCGCGGGGCCCCAACCCGCAATGACGTGTCGCGCGGCCCGGAGCAGAGCCTTGAGAAAGATTCGCTGCTCTCGCCCCGGACTGCACGAGCGTTCGGAGATCTGTGGCGCGCGAGTGACCCCCTCGTCGCAAAGGTAGTATCTGCGGCGTCCATGCCGATCACCCTCCTGCGCCGTGAACGCCGCTTCTACGAGCTCTTCGATCGTCAGGCCGGCAACGTGGTGGCCGCGGCTCGGCTGCTTCGCGCGGCCTTCGACGATGCGATCACGGCGATGCCCGCGCACCAGATGGCGATCAAGGACCTGGAGCATGCCGGCGACGAGCTCACCCACGAGATCATCCAGACCCTGCATCGGACCTTCATCACGCCCTTCGAACGTGAGGACATCTACTCGTTGAGCTCCGGGCTCGACGACGTGCTCGACTACATCGATGAGATCGCGGAGACGATCATCCTCTACGGCATCACGGATATCTCCGCCGCGGCGAAATCCATGGCCGGACTGATCGTCGAGGCGGCCATCCAGATCCAGGGTGCCGTTTCGAAGCTCGAATCGAAGTCCGGGGTGAGCGACCACGGCATCGAGGTCCACCGCATCGAGAACGTCGGCGACAACGAGTCACGGCGCGCGATCGGCGAGCTCTTCAGCGGGCGGCATGACGCCGTGACGATCATCAAGCTCAAGGACTTCTACACGCTGCTCGAGGATTCGCTTGACCGTTGCGAGGACGTCGCCAACGTCATCGAAGGCATCATCATCAAGAACGCGTGACCAGCGCCGATCTGCTGCTGGTCGTGACCGTGGTCATTGCGCTCGGATTCGATTTCACCAACGGGTTCCACGACACCGCGAACGCGGTTGCGACCTCGATCAGCACCCGAGCGCTCGGGCCGCGCACCGCTGTCGCCATGTCGGCCGCCTTCAACCTTCTCGGGGCTCTGATCGCCATCGAGGTCCTGCATACAGACGTTGCCAACACAATCGGAGGACTGGTGTCCCCGAAGCACGGCGTGTCTCTGGGCATGATCATCGCGGCGCTCGTTGGAGCGATCATCTGGAACCTGGTCACATGGCGATTGGGCCTGCCTTCGAGCTCCTCGCACGCTCTCATCGGTGCACTCATCGGGATGGGTGTGGTCGCATACGGGATCGAGGCCGTGAAGTGGGGCTCGGTGGTTCCGGTGGTCATCGCGCTGCTGGTGTCGCCGCTGGTTGGTCTGGTGCTCGCCTACCTCTTCACCATCCTCACCCTCGACATCTTCTGGAAAGCGCAGCCGAGTCCGATGAATCGAAGGTTTCGTCTCGCTCAGATCGCGTCGGGGGCGTTCGTGTCCTTCTCGCACGGAGCCAACGACGCGCAGAAGACCATGGGCGTCATCACCCTCGCGCTGGTCAGTGCCGGCGTGCTCTCGGCCGGCGGAAAGACGTTTCCCTCTCCGCCGCTGTGGGTGGTGCTGCTCGCGGCGACGGCGATCGGGTTCGGAACCTATGCGGGTGGCTGGCGGATCATCCGAACCCTCGGGATGAAGGTGATCAGACTCGAGCCGGTCGACGGTTTCTGCGCCCAGACCATGGCAGCCGTGGTGATTCAGGGCGCCACCCAGCTCGCACTGCCGGTGAGCACTACCCACGTCGTCTCCGGCGCGGTCATGGGCGCAGGAGCCACCCGGCGGCTTGGCGCGGTGCGCTGGGGGGTCGCGCGCAACATCCTCGTCGCCTGGGCGCTCACCATCCCTGCGACTGCCTTGATGGCAGCCGCGTGCGCGCTGTTGGTAGGGGCACTCTGACCGCCTCGGGCGCTGGTGAAAATGAAGGGCGAGGCGTTGGGGAGACACCCCGCCCTCCCTACTGCGCAGGCCTGGGTCAGCAGACCCCGTCGAGCGCCTTCGGCGCGACGTTGGTTACCACCGAGAAGTCGGGAATGTTGAGCGAGCCCGGCCCGTGGGTCAACCGACGGGGTTGGCAGGTGCGGGAGCCGGCGTCGCCTCGGGTTGCGGAGCAGCGCTTGCTGTCGACTCCACGATCGCAAGCAGTTGCGCCAGAACATGACGGAGGTCTCCGCGGATCGAGTACGTTGCGTTCGGTTCCTGGCCGCTGACGACCAGCACTCCGGTCGACTCAAACCGATCCAGCTGATGACGGACCTCGAACGGGGACAGCTTCGTGCGGGCAGCCAGTTCTTCGAGCCTCTGGGGTCGGTCCAGCAGTTGGGTCACGATCCGGAGCCGGTCGGGATCACCGAGGGCATGGAGCAGGTCGCCGGTGGCGGTCAGCTCATCGTCCGACCTGGTCACCAATGAGCGCACAGCATCGAGTGCGGCTCGTGGCTTGAGCGGCAGGCCATGCCCGCTCACATAGCTCGTCTGGAGCAGCACCTCGCCGGCCGTCGCCCCGGCGCTGCGCCTGGCGACGATCACGTAGAACGCGCCGACGACCAGAAGGACGACAACGCCGTCAATCCAGCCGCTCCCGAATCCGACACCGAGCAGACGCCCGAGGGCAAGGAGGCCGGTGACGATGCTGGCCACAACGCCGATGTCGAGCAATGCGGCGAGCACGACGCGCACCCAGCGTGGGACGCGCACCAGGCCGGCCCCCGACGAGGACGGCGTCTTGCGTACCGCGAGATAGCAGCCGACGCCCATCACGATGAGGATCGCCCCCTGGACCGCGAGCTTCTGGATCTGATCGAGGAAGTGCTCCACCGGGACGCCGATGAGGATCCCGAGGGCGACGTACACCCCGACCCAGACAACCGTCGAAGAGACCATCGCGATAATGAAGGAGCGCCGTGGAGCGCGAACGGCACCCGCGACCAACGTCGTGTAGATGCGCAGCCCCGGGATCAACCTGCTGATCGCAATCCCTCTCCATCCGGCGGCGCGGAGCCGCTCCTCGACCCGCTCGAGGTTGCGCTGCTGGCGTAGGCGCCGGGCCAGCCCTCTGAGACCGCGATCGCCCACGGCCCTCGCCCAGCTGTAGCCGACCAGCGAGCCCGCGATGCAGGCAACCAGCGACAGGGGGATGAAGGCGTACGGGTTCAGGCCTCCCGATGCGATGAGCAGACCGGCGACCAGGAGGGTGAGCTCCCCGGGAGCAAAGGGCAACGGGACGCCCGCTTCCTCGGCGAACAGGAGCGCGGGGAGCAGGGCGAGAGCGACCGCGCCGTGCAGGCCCGACAGAAAGTTCACCGGAACATCATCCACCCGAAGTCGGCGCGATGCCCGCCCGCGCGATACGCCTGGAACGGCCCCGTTCTGCGACAGTGGCCGCTGATGCAGACCGACGCCGTGGTGGTTGGCGCGGGTCCGAGCGGGGCGACGACTGCGCTGCTCCTGGCCAGGCTCGGTCACGACGTGGTCCTCGTGGACCGTGCCAGATTCCCGCGCGACAAGGCGTGTGGCGAGGGCGTCATGCCGCCCGGCGTTGACGCCCTGCGCAGGATGGGCCTCTACGAGAGGGTGCTCGCAACCGGTGCGCGCCCGCTCCGAGGCGTCACCTATCAGCTTCCGGGAGCTCGCCCCCGGGTCAACGTCCCGTTTCCGGTGCCGCCCGGTGGTGGACCCGCGCATGGGCTGGGTGTGCGCCGCATCACCTTCGATGCGGTCCTCGTCGAAGCGGTGCGAGACGAGCCCCGGGCCACCGTCCGCGAGGGCGAGCGGGTCACGGGGCTTCTCCGCAACGCCTCGGCAACCGTCACCGGTGTGACCACCACCGCGGGCGAAATCCAGGGACGGATTGTTATTGCCGCCGACGGGCTGCATTCCCCGATCCGTGCCTGGTCAGGGCTGAGCATTCCACCCCGAGCGCGCATGCGCTACGGGCTCGCCGGCCATTGGCGGATGGAGACGAGCGCCCGGGATGCCATCAACGTGACCCTCGCAGGGAGTCACGAGTGGTACGAGGCACCGGTCGGACCGGATCTCTTGCTCGTGTCGATCCTGAGCTACCGGAACCGTCACCCGGTCACGGCCCGGGAATACGCAGCTGCCGCACGTCGAAGCGTTCCGGCGCTCCGAGGCGCTGAGCTGGTTTCAGGTCCGCTCGGAGCGGCACACTTTCATCAGCGGGTGCGAACCGTCGCTGAGGGTGGGCTCTTCCTGGTCGGGGACGCATCCGGGTACGACGATCCGACCACGGGCGATGGCATCGCCATCGGGATGCTCCTCGCCGAGCGCCTGGCGAAGCACGCGAGCGATTTCCTCAGCGGTCGCATCTCAGCAGAGGTCGCTGCGGCTGATTACGCCCGCGATCATGCCGAGCTGGTGCGAGAGCGGCGCCGGCTGACGCAGCTTGCCCTCTTCCTGGCGCGGTCTCCCTCACTCAGCCGCCGGGCCATCCGGAGAGCGGCGCGGAATCCGGCCGCACTTGGAAAGCTGGTCGCCATCAACTGCGGATACCAGAGCTTCCGGGACCTCACGCGACGGGACTGGCTGTCCCTGGCAGGAATCTGACGCTTCGGCGTTCGCGCCGCGGAATGAACCAGGGGACGCCATGGAACGCCTCGCGATAGCCCGGGACGGCATCGAGCAGGCGCTCCTCGGCGCGAATCCGAGGGACGAGGACGGCGGCGTTGGCGAGCGAAAGGAACACGGCCTCCGGAACCGCCCCCACCGCGAGCGGCAGACACAGGAACTCCAGACCTACGGCAACGTAGTTCGGATGCCGTATCCAGCGATAGGGACCACCGGTCTCCACATGCATGCCGGACGGCACATGGGCGGTCACGTTCCAGCTGGTCCCGAGCGTCCGGATCACCCACAGACGCAGGCCGGTCGCCGCCGCCAGACCGGCAAGCGCCGCAATCTCCACGGATCTCGGCACCCGCCGCCCGGGCCGCGGCCAGACGCAGACCGCGAAGAGTGCGACGTGCGTGGCAACCATCGCCGGGTACGTGGATGGCGACGCCTGCTCCGCGTCTCCCAGACGAACCCGGTTCCGGGCGGAGATCCGCAGCTCGACAAGCCGCTGCGCCCCGTTCGCGAGCACCAGCACGGTGCGCGCCCGACGGTTCATGAAGCCCAGAGCAGCTCGATGAACTCGACCGTCAGCCCCGGGCCGAACGCGGTGGCGAGTCCACGGCCCCCAGCCACCGGAAGATTGGCGGCGAGCTCCTCGAGCACGAACAGGATCGCGGCCGAGGATGTGTTGCCGACATTGCGCATGACCCTCTGAGTTGCGTCCAGCTGACCCTCACGCAGGCCGAGGCACCGGATGACCGCGTCGACGATCGCCTGGCCGCCGGGATGAAGCGCGATGACATCGAGGTCGGCTGCGTCGCCGATGAAATCAGCGACGAGCGCGGGGAGGTGCGCCTCGAGGAGCCGGGGCAGCTGGCGCGACACCACGACCCGGAAGCCGTCGTCCGCGCGCTCGAAGCCGAGCGCGTCGGTGCTCGACGCGACCAGTTGATGGCCGGTCCTGCCGATCCCGATGTGGCCCGGGGCAGCCCCACAGTGGAGCACCGACGCGCTGGCGCCATCACCGAAGACGAGGACGCTCAGCAGATTGTCAGCGGAGGTATCGGCAGGCCGGAAGGTCAGCGACGGCACCTCCACCGCAACCACCAGCGCCGCCTCATCGGGGTGGGAACGCACCCAGTCGGATGCCCAGGTCAGTGCCGCCGCGCCCCCAGCACAACCGAAATTCATGAACGGCATGCGCCGGATATCGCGCCGGAGGCCCAGATGGTTGATCAACTGCACGTCCACGCCGGGGAGCACGAAGCCTGTGCACGACGAGACAACGATGAGTCCTATGTCCGCGATGGCGGTGCCGGCGTTCACGATCGCTCGTTCTGCCGCCGTGATGGCGAGCGGTGTGGCTTCGGCCGCGTATCGAACCGCCTGCTCGCCGGGGGTTAGCGGAAGCAGCGCTTCGTCGATCGGGCGCACCAGGAAGCGGTGGCTGCCGGAGAGCTCCTCGGTGAAGAGGCTGACGCGCCGCGCAAGCCGGGGCCAGACCTGTGCGATGAGGCGAAGGACCTCGTCACCGTCGACCCGATGCGCGGGTACCGCCGTGCCGAACCCGTCGATGGTGACCGGCGCGAGGACCGGCCACCCCGCGCGGTGATCGGGCAGCGCCGCGGAGCGGATCGCCGCCTCAACAACCATGCGCTTGGATCATGACACCGGGGATCGGGCCGGCCGCGGTCGGTCGGAGTGAATCAGAGATGTCGAGAGTATGCCGCGGGGTTACAGGGCCGATCGTCGCGAGGCACTACTCTGGCGTCACGTATGCGGCCGTGAGCCCACCGTCCACGAGGAAGGTTGCGCCGTTCACGTAGGAGGACTCATCTCCGGCGAGGAACAGCGCCGCATTGGCGATCTCGCGTGCGGTCGCCAGCCGGCCCATCGGCAGATGGACACGGCGTCGCTCATACGCATCGGGGTTGTCCGCAAAGAGGCGCATGAGCAGCGGCGTCTCGACCGGTCCGGGGCACAACGCGTTGACTCGAACCCCCTGGCGGGCGAACTGGACGGCGAGCTCGCGGCTCATCGACAGCACCGCGCCCTTCGACGCCGTGTAGGCGATCTGGGAGGTCGCAGCTCCCACCAGGGCAACGAATGACGCGACGTTGATCACCGAGCCGCCGCCACGCTCGAGCAGATGCGGTATCCCGTACTTGCAGCAGAGATAGACACCCTTTGCGTTGACGGCCTGCACGCGGTCCCATGCGTCGGGTTCGGTGGTGAGGATTGAGTCATCATCGGGCGGCATGATTCCCGCGTTGTTGTAGAGGATGTCGACGCCGCCATAGGTCACGACAGCGGTCGCATACATCTCGGCGACGCTGGCGGCGTCGCTCACATCGACCTCGACGAAGGTCGCGCGCCCGCATTCGGCCGCCGTCTGTGCTCCGGCGGAGCGTCCGGTGTCGGCGACGACGACCGCCGCTCCCTCCGCGGAAAACAGCAGCGCCGCCTCCCGGCCGATTCCACCCGCGGCGCCCGTGATCACCGCAACCTTGCCGTCGAGGCGTCCCATCTCTGTGTCAGCCCTCCGTGGATATGAAGACGTTCTTGACCTCGGAGTAGCCGTCGAGACCGTTCATCCCGAGCTCGCGACCGAACCCCGACTGCTTGAAACCTCCGAACGGTGTCGAAACCCGCACCGAGGAATTGCTGTTGATCGACAGCACCCCGATGTCCAGGGCGCGCGCGACACGCAGCGCACGGGCGCCGTTGGTCGTCCAGATCGATCCGGACAGGCCGTATGGCGTGTCGTTGGCGATCCGCACCGCGTCTGCCTCGTCCGTGAACGGGATGATCGCGGCGACCGGCCCGAAGACCTCCTCTCGGGCGATGCGGTCCTCATTGGTTGCCTCGACGAGCGTGCACGGATACCAGAAACCCGGGCCATCGGGGATCGATCCGGTAAAGAGCGGCTGGGATTCGACGAACGACGCGACGGTGCTGCGATGGTTCGCCGACACGAGCGGTCCCATCTCGGTCGCATCATCCTCGGGGTCACCGACGCGAAGCGCGTCCGTCGCAGTGATCAGCAACGAGACAAAGCGGTCGTAGACATCTCGCTGGACGAGCACACGTGAACGCGCGCAACAGTCCTGGCCGGCGTTGCCGAAGACCGCGTACGGGGCGGCCGCAGCCGCGCGCTCCAGGTCGGCGTCGCCGAACACGATATTGGCCGACTTGCCACCCAGCTCGAGGGTGACGCGCTTGATGCTCTCGGCGGCCGCGCGCATGACCTCGATCCCGACCTCTGTGGAACCGGTGAAGCCGATCTTGGCAACGTCGGGGTGGTGGATGAGGCGCTCACCGACAACCCGACCCGGTCCCACCACGACGTTGAGCACACCCGCCGGAATGCCCGCCTCGAGGGCGAGCTCCGCAAGCCGGATCGCGGTCATCGGGGTCAACTCAGCCGGCTTCAGCACCACGGTGTTCCCACTCGCGAGCGCAGGCCCGACCTTCCAGCTTGCAATGTTCAGCGGGAAGTTCCAGGGCACGATCAACCCAACCACACCGAGTGGCTCGCGGAAGGTCATGTCGACACCGCCCGCGACCGGGATGGTCTGACCGAAATGCTTGTCGACGGCGCCCGCGTAGTAGTGGAACACCTCGGCAACCATGCCGATCTCGCCGCGCGAGTCCGCAATCGGCTTGCCCACGTTCCTGGTTTCCAGCAGGGCGAGTTCCTCGCGATGGTCCTCGACGAGTCGTGCGAGCCGGCGAAGCAGCCGTGCTCGGTCGGAGGGTGCGACCGCCCGCCAGGCGGGGAACGCCGCCTTTGCAGCGGCGACGGCACCGTCAGTCTCGGCCACCCCAGCCTGTTCGAGCTCTGCCAGGGGCTGCCCCGTGGCCGGGTTCACCAGCCGGAGCGTCATCCGCGCTCGAAGAAGCGTTCGCGCTCGTAGCAGGTGACCGCTTTGTCGAAGAGCTGCTGCTCGGTGCGCGCGTAGTTCAGGTAGTGATCGATGACGTCGTCGCCAAATGCGGCGCGCGCGACCGTGCCGCGTTCGAGCGTGCCGATTGCCTCGTTGAGTGTGTGCGGGAAACGCTTGACGTCCGACTCGTAGGCGTTGCCGGTGAATGCGGGTGGTAGGTCCAACTGCTTCTCAATGCCGTCCAGGCCCGCCGCAAGTAATGCCGCGAAGGCGAGGTACGGATTGGCATCCGCCCCCGGGATGCGGCATTCGACCCGCAGCGACTTGCCGTGGCCCACGACGCGGAAGCCGCAGGTGCGGTTGTCGTAACCCCACGCGAGTGTCGTCGGCGCCCAGCTGCCGGCCGCGTAGCGCTTGTAGGAGTTGATGTTCGGCGCGAGGAACACCGCGAACTCTCCGGCGTTTGCAACCAACCCGGCGAGATACTGCTTGAACAGCGGCGACTCCCCGGAGAACAGTGCAGTCCCGCCGTCGCCCCACAGGCTCGAGTGGATGTGGCACGAGCTGCCGATCCAGGTGTGATCGGGCTTGGCCATGAAGGTCACCGAGCAGCCGCGTTGCTGCGCCATCTCCTTGATACCGTTCTTGTAGATGACGTGGTTGTCGGCCATGGTGACGGCGTCGTCATATCGGAAGTTGAGCTCCTGCTGACCTGGCCACGCCTCTCCCTTGGAGGTTTCGACCCGCATCCCGGCCGCCTGCATGTTGTTGCGTACCGAGCGGATGAACGGCTCGTCGTAGCTGGTGGCGAGGATGTGGTAATCGAGGATGTACGGAACCGAGGGTGTGAGATCCCGGTAGTGCTGGGCATGCGCCTGCGCGTATGTCTCCTTGATCAGAAAGAATTCGAGCTCGGATCCGAACATCGGCTTATAGCCGAGGGCGGCCGCTCGTTCCACCTGTGCCTTGAGCACCTGACGGGGTGACGGCCGGACGGGAGTGCCGTCATTCCAGGCAACGTCGCAGAGCACGAGCGCCGTGCCCTCGAGCCAGGGAATGCGGCGCATGGTCTCGAAGTCCGGAACCATCGTGAAGTCGCCGTAGCCCCGGTCCCAGCTTGCGATCTCGTAGCCGGGGACCGGGTCCATCTCCATCTCGAGAGCGAGCAGGTAGTTGCATCCTTCGATGGGATTCTTGTGCCCCATCTCCTCGACGAAAAAGTGCGCCTGCATGCGCTTGCCCATCAAGCGTCCCTGCATGTCGGTGAACGCCACGACAACCGTGTCGATGTCCCCGGCGTCGACCAGTTGCGTGAGTTCCTCAAATGTGAGCATCGATCACGTTCCCTCCTTGGAGATGTCGATCGCAGCCGCGCCATTGTGGTTGTGCTCGGCCACACGGTCGACGAAGCGGCGGAAGAGCGACATCGCCCATCCCTGCTGGCCGAGCAACTCCTCTGGATGGCATTGCACGGCGACGATCATCCCGTCCGCTGATTCGATGCCCTCGACGACTCCGTCGGGGCTGTGCGCCGTGACATGGAGCCCCGGAGCGACGTCCTTGACCGACTGGTGGTGGAGGCTGTTGACCATGACATGGCCGCCCGGCGTGACCTTGGACAGCTCGGAGCCAGGGACGACGTCGATGGAGTGTGCGAGCAGGTCGCGCGGATGACCGTGATTGTCGTGACCGTCAATGTGCTGGCGCAACGACCCGCCGAGCGCGACGTTGATGACCTGCTGGCCGCGACAGATGCCAAACACCGGAACACCCTCGTCGACCGCGGCGCGCACCAGCGCGATCTCGGTGAGGTCGAGCGGCGGATCTACGTTCGGGGTTTCCTCCTGGCGTGCCTCGCCATAAGCGGGGGGATCCACGTCCCAGCCTCCGGGCACCAGCAGTCCGTCGATGCCGTGGATCATCGCCGTCGCCCGTTCGGGCGCGAGACCGTTCGGCTGCGGATCGAGGGTCACCGGCTCACCACCGGCAGCCTCGACGGCACGAAGGTACGGCGAGTAGTACGACGGTCCGCGCAGGGGACTACAGGTCACGCCGATCCTGGGCTTGGGCATGTTGTGGATCCTTCGCGTGCTCGCGGCGCCGTGGCCGCGAGCACGCGTGATGAACTGATTGGTGAGCCTATCAGCGTGCTGAAACCGCGGGCACCGGCGTCGCGGTGTCCACGAACCCGGCCTCGATCGAGGCGAGTTCTTCCGCGGTCCCCTGAATGCGCGGTCCCTTGAACCACCTCTTGGCGGACACCATCCACCAGATGCTGGTTGCTCCCAGGACGACGACAAACGCAACGATCGTGTAGTTGAAGTTGGTTCCGGTGACCGGGAATGCCGTGGGCAGGATGAAGAGGATGCTGATGATCACGATCCACGCGACCGCGATGATGCCGATCGGGCGGCTCCACTTGCCGAGGCTCCACGGTCCAGGCTGGAAGGTCGACCCGGCGCGCAAGCGCAGGAAGATCGGGATGCCGTACGCGATGTAGAGACCGATGACCGCGATGGAGATGACCGCCGCATACGCGAAGGCATTGAACAGATACGGGACGAAGAGGATGAACGCGCCGACCACCGCGAGCCAGATGGAGTTGGTTGGGGTGCGCGTGCGCTTGTTGATCTTGCTCCAGAGCCGGTGTCCGGGCACCGCGCCGTCGCGCGAGAATGCATAGATCATTCGCGAGTTCGCGGTGATCGACGACATCCCGCAGTAGAACTGCGCGCCGATTGCGATCAGCAGCAGGAACTGTCCAAGACCCCCGCCCGCAGCGTCGAGGAAGATCTGCGCGGCCGGCACCACGGCAGTTGACTCGGCGCCGTAGTTCTGGATTGCCGCGGTCACACCGATCAGGAGAATCCAGCCGGCGAACAGCGACACCACGATCGACAGGACGATGCCGCGCGGTCCCGCAATGGCCGCGTTCTTGGTCTCCTCGGTCATGTGGGCAGATGCGTCGTACCCGGTGAACGTGTACTGGGCAAGCAAGAGACCGATCAGGAAGACGTAGATCATGTTGCCCGGGAAGGACGCGCCGGTTCCGTTGTTGAAGCTCGTGAAGATGAACCCGATCGACTGATGGTGCTTCGGGGCGATCAGGAGCACGGCGACGATGACGACGACACCGATGATGTGCCACCACACCGAGATGTCGTTGAGGAGCGCGACCAGCCGGATACCGAATGTGTTCAGCAGTCCGTGGATGACCAGCGCGATCGCGAACACGAGAAGGATGTGGGGCGGATCGAGCGGATAGCCGAACCAGTTGTTGAGAAATGCCGACGCGAACAGTCCGAGCCCACCGTCGATGCCCGCTGTCACGGCGACCTGACCGACGAGGTTGAACCAACCGGTGAACCAGCTCCACGCTGCTCCGTTCTTGCCACCGAGCTTCGCCGACCAGTAGTAGAGACCCCCGGCGGTCGGGTAGCTCGAGCAGACCTCGGCCATCGCGAGCCCGACGATGATGACCATGACGCCGACCAGCGGCCAGCCGATGTTCATGTCGATCGGACCGCCGTTGAACATGGCCACGCCGTAGGCGGTCAGGCAACCCGAGAGGATCGAGATGATCGTGAACGAGACAGCGAAGTTGGAGAAGCCCCCCATTCGCCGGAGCAGCTCTTGAGCGTACCCCAGCTGGTGGAGCTTCTCGGTATCGCTGTCAATACCCTGAACGGTCATCGGCTCTTCTCCCCATGCGGTCCGGTGCGGTGGGCGCACAGTAGCAGCGGCTCTGTACCAGCGTCAACAGATTTATCGGACAAACCCAAATGGGTCAAAACTGTAAGAATCGTTTCAATGCCTGAATTCCTGGTCGGGGAGTTGGTGCGCCAACGCATGGGAGCGCTCAGTGCCTCCGAGCGACGCCTCGCGCAGGTGTTGCTGGCCTTCTACCCGGTCGCCGGGCTCGAGAGCCTCACCCGATTCGCGGAACGCGCCGGGGTCAGCCCGGCCACAGTCACGCGCTTCATCACCAAGCTCGGGCTGCGCGGCTATCCCGAGTTCCAGGAATCGCTCCGCCAGGAGTTGCAGGAGCGCTTGAGCTCACCACTGGCGCGCTACGAGCTGACCCGCCCCGCGGACTCGAACGGGTCGATGCTCCACGACGCGTTTGCGACGTACGAGCACAGCCTGCGCGCCAGCCTCGACATGGTCTCGGAGCACGACTTCGAATCGGTCATCGACCTGCTCGCCGATCCGCGCCGGCGTGTGCTTTCCCTCGGCGGGCGGGTGAGCACGTTCCTCGCCCGCTACCTGGCGAGCCAGCTGCACCTTATCCGCCCGGGGGTGGAGCTCATCGACCCGGAGCGGAGCAATCCCGCGGATCACCTCGTCGACCTCGGACGCCGCGACGTCCTCATCGTGTTCGATTACCGCCGCTACCAGAGCGACACCATCAACAGCGCGAAGGTCGCTGCGGGGCGCGGGAGCACGGTCGTCGTGGTCACCGATCCGTGGCTGTCGCCGGCCGCGGCATCCGCACGCTTCGTGCTGGTCACCGGCGTGCAGACCGCGGTCACGCCATTCGACTCCCTGGTGTCCGCGGTCGCGCTCACCGAGGCGCTGATCGCGGGAGTGCTCGCGCGTCTCGGCGAGACCGCTCATGCGCGGATGCGCCGTATGGACGAGCTCCGCGGCGGCGTCGTCTACGGCGACGGACCGTAGGCGCGCGGTACATTCCCGGGCGTGATCGCTGAACGCCTCGAGCTGGCCGATTGGCGCCGGCAGGTGAGCGAGCTGTACGCGGGGATCCGCGCCGAACCGGATCCTGCCACTTCGTGGATGAACTGGCGCGAGGTGCGCGATCGTCTCTTCCGGACGCACCCGCAGAGCCCGGTGCCCGAAGGCGAGCGAGGCGACCTGACCACCCCGACCTACTACGAGTACGACCCCGCGCTCCGCACCATCGGCGACGTCGAAGCCGCCGACGACGCAACCTTCGAGCTTCCCGACTCGACCACCGGTCATGTCACCGCCGAGCGCGCCGGCACGGTGCGCTTCATCCTCGGCGGTGAGCCGGTCAGCCTGTCGATGTTCTGGCTGCTCGATTACGCTGGCGGGTTCTTCCTCTCGTATCGCGACGCCACCAGCGGCGAGGAGACCTATAGAGCCGGTCGCTACCTGCTCGACACCGCCAAGGGAACCGATCTGGGTGCTGACGGGAGCGGCCGGCTGCTGCTCGATTTCAACTTCGCCTACCAGCCGTCGTGCAGCTACGACCCGCGCTGGAGCTGTCCGCTGCCCCCGCGAGAGAACTGGCTCACGATGCCGATTCGGGGAGGCGAACGCCTCCGCGTCTGATCAGAACAGGGAGGGAATCACCGCCTCGATGAGGTGCGGTCCCGGTTCCGCAAAGGCTCGCGCCAGATCCGCGGCGAAGGCCTCGGCGCTCTCCGGCCGGGTTGCCGGAACTCCGAAGCCGCGAGCGAGGGCCGTGAAGTCGATATCGGGCGGGGAGATGTCGAGCATCTCGAGCGCTCGCTTCCCGGATGCGGTGGCACCGACTCGGGCGAGCTCCATGCGCAGGATCGCGTAGCGGCGGTTGGTGAAGATGACCGTGGTGACGTCGAGTTGTTCCCGAGCCATTGACCAGAGGGCCTGGAGCGTGTAGAGCGCCGAGCCATCGGCCTCGAGTGCGAGCACCGGTCGATCCGGGCACGCGATGGCCGCGCCGAGCGCGACCGGAAGCCCCTGCCCGATCGACCCACCCGTGAGGGTCAGCCAGTCGTGTCGAGGCGCGCCCGCCGTGAACGTGGGAAGAAAGGTGCCGCTCGTGTTCGCCTCGTCCGAGACGATCGCTCCCTCGGGCAGGAGCGCGCCGATCGCTCGGGCGATCGACTCGGCACCCAGCTCGCCGGTTGGTTTGTCGGGCCTCGATAGGGTCCCGCTCCCCGGCTCGACAGTGGCGCCGAGCTCGCTCGCAAGCAGCTCCAGCGCGCTAACAGCGTCATCGCCGCCGCCGGCGAGGAGAGTGACTTCGCACCCCTCGGGGATGAGATCACTCGGCTTGCCCGGATAGGCGAAGAACGAGACCGGTGACGTCGTGTCCACGAGGATGAGGTGCCGAAGCCCGTCGAGCTGCCCGGCCGCCATCTCCGCGAGGTAGGCGAGCCGCTGGATCACCGGGATCCCCGCGCCCCGCTCGGCGCGAGCCGGGAATGTCTCCGCGAGCAGTTCGGCACCGGTTGCCGCGGCAATGCTCGAAGCGGCCCGAAGCCCGCGCTCGCGAAGCACGGTTCCGCCGAGCAGAAGCGCCGTGTTCTCCTTCGAGCGCAGCGCGGCTGCCGCGGCGTCCAGGGTGGTCACGCGCACCGCTGCCCGTGAGGTCAACGGTTCCGGCGGCGCCACAGAGCCACCCTCGGACCACGACACGTCGGCGGGCAGGATCAGGGTTGCGACCTGCCCTGGCGGGCCGCATGCGGCTGCCACCGCCGCAGCGGCATCCGCACCGGCATCCTCGGGACGGGTGCTGCGGCGGATCCACGTGGAGACGCTGCGTGCGACGGTGTCGATGTCCGACTCCAGCGGAGCGTCGTACTGCTTGTGGTAGGTCGCGTGGTCTCCGACGATCGTGACCACCGGTGCATGGCTGCGCTTCGCGTTGTGGAGGTTGGCAAGGCCGTTTCCCAGGCCGGGCCCCAGGTGCAGCAGGGCGGCGGCGGGCGCCTCGCGCATCCGCCCGTAGCCGTCTGCGGCACCGGTCGCAGCACCCTCGAAGAGGGCGAGCACACCACGCATCTCGGGTACCGCGTCGAGCGTTGCGACGAAGTGCATCTCCGATGTGCCCGGGTTGGCAAAGACCACGTCGACGTTCGATGCCACGAGGCTGCGCACCAGCGCCTCTCCGCCGATCATCCGGTGGCCGCGCTGGTCAGTGCCGGCGACGCCTCGAGCATCGCGCCCGGATTGAGAATTCCGTCGGGGTCGAAGGCGCCCTTGATCCTGCGCATGAGCGCGAGCTTTGCGGGACTCTCAAGGGCGAGGAAGTGACTGCGTTTATCGGTGCCGATACCGTGCTCACCGGAGACCGCACCGCCCAGTGCCGCCCCCGTCTCGAAGACGCTGCGCAGCAGCTGCTCGAGCCGTTCCGGCTCGGACTGGAACACCGAAAGATGGACGTTGCCGTCGCCGGCATGGCCGCATCCGATCACCATCGACCCGCTTTCCTGCGCAATTACTGCCACCTGTGCCAGAAACTCGGGAATCTGAGCTCGCGGGACGACGGTGTCGATGATCTCGTTGGCGCCTGCGGCCTTCGCGGCAAAGAAGGCACGCTCCCGCGCCTCGATCAGCTCGGTCGCCGCGCGTGGCGGCAGCACGTACACGTCGAGGGCGCCGAGCGTGGTGATGAGGTCACCGAGCGCCTCGACGTCCTCGTCGAGCCGCCCCGCGTCTCGCGACTCGAGGACGACGACAAGGTAGGCGAGCGCGGCGTCCTTGACGGCGGCGCCGATCCCCAACTCCAGCCCGCGCGCTGCGGTGATGGCTGCCATCGACATCATGTCGATGTACTCCAGGATCATCGGAGCGGCGCCACTCTGGACGATGCGCGGCACCGCCCTGGCGATCTCCGCCACGGTGCGGAAGGGCGCAAGCACGGTGGCCGCGTGCGCGTGGCGCGGATACAGTCGCAGGATCGCCTCGGTGACGATCGCCAGAGTCCCCTCGGATCCGACGATGAGTTGCGTGAGGTCGTAGCCGGAGGTCGACTTGACGAATTTGCCCCCGGTCCGGATGACCTCCCCGGTGCCGAGCACCGCCTCGAGCCCGAGCACCTGGTGGCGGGTGACGCCGTACTTGACTGCGCGCATGCCGCCGGCGTTGGTCGCCACGCTGCCGCCGAGGCTGGCGCCGCTCTCGCCGGGAAACACTGGGTAGACAAGGCCGTGTCGCGCCGTCGCCTCGTCGAGTTCGCGGAGGCTGACGCCCGGTTGAACGACGGCGACCTGGTTCTCGACATCGATCTCAAGAATGGCGCTCATCTCGCGAAACGCGACCAGGATCCCGCCCTCACGGGGAACGCACGCCCCGGCAAGGCCTGTCCCGGAGCCGCGCGCGGTAACCGGCATCTGAAACTCGCGGGCAATCGTGATGATCTCGGCGACGTCGGCCGCGGAGTGGGGGAGACCACCACGTCGGGCGCATGCCAGTGGGCGACGAGCGACTCGTCGTGCCAGTCGTCCTCGCTGACGTCGGCGCCGCTCAGGGCCCGCGCCGGACCGAGCAACGCCGTGAGCTTGTCGAGAGCGCTGAGCATCCGGCCGCCTACGAGCCGGTGAACGTCGCCCGACGCTTCTCGAGAAAGGCGCCCACGCCCTCGACGAAGTCGCTCGTGGTCGTGGCCTCGGTCTGCAGTCGCTCCTCGACGGCGAGCTGGGCCTCGAGGTCGTTCTCGTGCGACACCTGGAGAGCACGCTTGGTCAGGCCGATGGAGCGAGGTCCTCGGGCGAGGCGGCCGGCCAGCTCGGCCGCCGCGGCGGCAAGCCCGGAATCCGGGACGACCCAGTTGACGATGCCCAGCTCGAGCGCCCGTTCCGAGTTGACGGTGTCACCGAGCATCATGAGTTCGGCGGCGCGCGCGGGCCCGATGAGACGGGGCAGAAAGTACGTGCTGGCGAGGTCGGGGATGAGCCCGATGCGCACGAATGCCTGCACGAAGGTGGCCGACTCGGCGGCGATCCGAAGATCGCACGCGAGCGCGAGCGAGAAGCCGGCACCTGCCGCAACCCCGTTGACGGCAGCGATGACCGGCTGGTCCATCGACCGGATCGCCCTGATCGCCGGTGTGTAGTGATCGCGGAGCACCGCGCCGACGTCGAGGCCGCCGTCAGCGGTGGCCGCACGCAGGTCCTGGCCGCTGCAGAAACCACGTCCGGCGCCGGTGATGATCACGGCGCGCACGGTGCGCCGCGACGCCGCCTCGCCGAGCGCGTCGGTGACCTCATCGAGGAGGGCGGGGGTGATCGCGTTGAGGACCTCGGGCCGGTTGAGCGTGAGTGTCAGGACGCCGTCAGTCACGGTCTTGAGGAGATCCGGAGCGGTGGCCGGCGTTACTTCTGCGGTCATCCCGGCGAAACTCTACGCCGACGCATCGCCGAGTTCGCGGAGCCGCTGGTACGTGTAGATCCCGGTGTTGTGCCCGTCGGCCCACACGGTGTTGAGGCCATAGGCTCCGACCAGCGAGATGTCGGCGAGCTCGTCTTCGCCGGGATGGAGTTCCGGGTCGGAGTTGAACCGGCCGCGATACCCGGGTTCGCCCTTGCACGCAGCGCATGGGCAGGCACGGCGGAGCACCGCGAACGGAATGTGATGCGCAGCACCGTCAGACCACTCGATCAGCAGCGAGCGATGCGGCTCGTCGTAATCGAAGCGCACCGGTCGGACATCCACGGCCACCGTGCGCGGACCGATGGCGCTTAGCGGAGCACCGACTGAAGCTTCATCGCCAGCCCCATGTCGCCCTTGATCTTGATCTTGCCGCTCATGAACGCCATGGTCCCGTCGAGCTTGCCGGTGGCCAGGTCGACGAAGTCCTCCGACTTCATGGTGATGGTGATGTTGGGGTTCTCGGGAGCACCTTCGCCGACGTCAGCGCTGCCGTCCTTGAGCGAGATGTGGTACTGGCCAGGCGCTTCGCCGCCGAGGTCGAAGGCATAGATGGCATTCATCCCTGCCGTCTTGGCGGGATCTGCGGAAATGCGGGAATTGATCTCGCTGAAGATTTCGGCCGGAGTGGACGGCATCGTTGGTACTCCTTGCAATGGATCAGTGCGCAGCCCGCGACGGGGCGGGCTCGATCTCAGTGTACCGACTGGGGAATGGGTGGAGGCGGCGGTCGAATCGGGGCTCGGACACTGAGAGTTGTCTGAGACACACCCGTAAGGAGACTGTACCCACGCGAATTCTCAGGTCGGCTCCCGAGACTTGGCGCCCATGGGCAGCGCGAATGTCAAGCTCAGCCGCCGGCAGGTGCTCGGCATCGCGGCCGGGGGTGTCGTCGGTGCCGCTGGCTTCCGGTACCTGACGCTGAAACTCCCCGGCGGGTCGCAGCCGGTCGCATCGGCAGCGGGGCCTGCCGGCGCGTGGGCGAGTCCGCTTTCGAGCGCCCGCGGCCTTGCCGCCCACCTTCTGCGCAGGGCCACCTTCGGCTACACGCCGGCAGAGCTTGACGCGGCGGCGGCGATGTCCTACCCGGATCTGGTCGAGATGGTCGTCAACCAGGCTGCACAGCCGTTGCCATCGGTGACGAATCCGACCAATCACCAGGCGGTCGTCAGCGCCTGGTACGCGCACATGGCGACGACGCCGGCGCAATTCCCGGAGCGGATGACGCTGTTCTGGCACGGTCTGCTCACCAGCGACTACCGGAAGGCCGCGCGCCTGCCCTTTGTGCTTCAGCAGAACGAGCTGTACCGGTCCACCGGACGGAGTGATTTGCGCACGCTGATCAACGCGGTCACCTACGACCCGCTGATGATCCGCTACCTCGACCTCGAGGAGAGCACCGCAGCCTCTCCCAACGAGAACTACAGCCGTGAGTTGATGGAGCTGTTCACGCTCGGGGTGGGCAACTACACCGAGACCGATGTGCGCGAGGGGGCTCGGGCCTTCTCCGGGATACGCACCATCCTGGTCGACGCGTCCGGCCGGCGCATGCAGCCACCAAAGCTCAAAGGCTCGACGCCGGCGGCGTACGCCCAGACCGTGGAGCAACTCCTCGCCCAGGGTGCGACCTTCAAAGGGGTGCTCGCGAGGACCCAGCACGACAACGGGAGCAAGACATTTCTCGGACACACCGGGAACCTCGATCCCGCTCAGGCGTTCGACATCATCCTGTCGCAGCCGTCGTTCGCGCCCCACATCGCGCGCAGCGCACTGGTGCAGTTCTGCACCCCGAATCCGTCGACATCACTCATCAACACCGTGGCGACTGCGTTCCGCACCAGCAACTTCGACATCAAGACCTTGATGCGCTCGATCTTCACCAGTGAGGCGTTCACGTCTCCGGACGCGTATCGATCGCTGGTGCGCGGCCCTGCCGACTACATGGTCGCGACCATGCGTGCGCTCAGCAGGCCGGATCTTGCGGCCACGTGCGTGCAGTCGGGGGCGGGCATGGATCAGATCCTGTACGACATGCCGACCGTGGCCGGCTGGCCGTCCAACCAGGGATGGGTCTCCTCGGGAGCGTGGCTGGCGCGTCTCAACTTCGCGAACCGGGTCGTCGCCACTCAGGGAAGTTTTCCCGACCCGGTGGATGCGATCCATGTGCAAGTCGACGGCGTCGTGGGACCGGACACCGCGGCCGTCTTCAACGCGAGCCAGAGCGACGGCGATCGGTGGTATGCGCTGCTCGCCAGCCCCGAATTTCAGCTCAAGTGAGGCAGACAAACATGATCAGCCGGCGCGACTTCATGGTGAGCGGCATCACCGCAACCGGCGTGGGCATCACTGTGCCACCGGTCTTCGCCAAGTCCGTATTTGCCGCCACCATGGAGGACGTTCACAACGACCGCGTGCTGGTGATCCTTCAGCTCGGGGGTGGCAACGATGGGCTCAACACCGTCATTCCCTATGCGGATCCGGCCTATCTTCAGGCGCGACCAACGATCGGCATCCCCGCCGCCAAGATCCTGCCTCTGAATGCGCAGATCGGCCTCAACCCGGTGATGCCGGGCATGAAGAAGCTCTTCGATGCGGGCGAGGTGGCGCTGGTGCAGGGCGTCGGCTATCCCAATCCCGTCTACTCCCACTTCGAGGGTCTCTACATCTGGGAGCACGCCGACCCGACGATGCAACAGAACGAGGGATGGCTCGGGAAGCTGCTCGCCGGCCAGCTCAACGCTCAGGGACACGCGCTCACCGGATGTGCCCTGGGGCAGGCGAGCACGCCGGCCGAGCTGCTCGCCCAGAACGCGACGGTGAGCGTCATCGATTCGATCCCCACCTACCAGGTGCAGGGCGGCGCAGGCCGGCGGGTAGGGGCGCCGGCTCTGTACAAGCGGACGCCAGGTATCTACGGCGCGCTGTACGACCAGGCGCTGACCACCGCTGAGTATGGGATTGCCGCACTCGCGGACTCGCAGAGCCGCTACACACCGTCGGTGACCTACACGCCGCAGAGCACCGTCTACGGCAGCAAGAACAGCCTCGCCACATCGCTGCAGCTGACCGCGGAGATGATCGTGACCCAGCCGAGCGTGAAGATCTGTCACGTCGTTCTCGGCGGGTTCGACACCCACCAGGACGAGGACACGCGCCAGAACGCGCTGCTCGCCTACGTCGACAGTGCTGTCAGCGCATTCATGCAGGACATCGCCAACCACGGGATGGCGGACAGAGTCGTGCTGATGACCTGGTCGGAGTTCGGACGGCGCGTGGCCGAGAACGGCGGCAAAGGCACCGACCACGGAGCCGCCGCGCCGATATTCGTTGTGGGAAAGCCGGTCAAGGGCGGCGTCTTCGGCGAGCAGCCCTCGCTCACCAGCACCGTCGACTCCGGCAATCTGCAGTACAACGTCGACTTTCGCAGCGTCTACCAGACCCTCATCCGCGACTGGCTGCAGGCGGACCCGACATCCGTGCTCGGCGCATCGTTCCCCGAGCTTCCCATCATCCGGACGGCGTGACAGTGGTCGTCGGCACTCGGGTGCTGAAGGCGCTCAGCGGCGTGGGCGCCGTCGTGGTCTGCGGCGTCAGCGGTCTTCTGGTCGCCACCGACCCGCAGCCCGTCGCGGCACCGCTTCGGCCACCGGTGAACGGCGCATCATCGGCCTCGGCGGCCCTGACCATCCCACCGTCGTGCGGCGGCACCGCCGGGGCGCTCGACCCGTCGTTGCTACCGGTGGCGCGGCAACTCCAACAGGCGACCACCGCATCCACGCGCAGAAACATTCTCGCGTCGCTGAGCGCGACGCAGAGGCTCGAGGTCGAAGCCTACTTGCGCTCGTCGCGCCGGTCTGCCAGCGGCACCTATGCGCCCTGCGACAGCGCCGGAAGCGGCGTCGCCACCGGTCAGTCCATCGCTCCGTCAGTCGTCGCGGCACCTGCGTCGACACAGCCACTCATCAACACGTACGTCTCATGAGCGGCAGCACGGGAACCGACATCCATCACGTCTTCACCGCGTTCGGCGGCGCCCGCTGCGAGATCATCGCGTGCGACGCGACCGAAGGCGACGTCTCCGCTGTGGTGGCAGACGCCTATGCGTTCGAGCGACAACTCACGAGATTCGACGCGGGGAGTGAGCTTTCGCGTTTCAACGCGGCGGCCGGCGCCCGCGTCTCGGTGTCGCCGCTGCTTGCCGAGTTGCTCTGCGTCTGCCTCGACGCATATGCGTTCAGCGACGGCCTGGTGAACGCCGCATGCCTGCCGGCACTCGTCGATGCGGGATACGACCGGTCGATCACCGAACTCCGGCGCGGTCCCTCCACCCGCGTCCAGTGGCGACCGCGCAAGGACGTCCCTGCTCTGCCGCTTGTGCTCGAGGTTGGAGAGGGATGGGCACGGGTCGCGCCCGGCTGCGCGATCGACCTCGGGGGTGTCGGCAAGGGATGGCTTGCAGACTGCCTGTGCGAACGCTTCGACAACGCGGCGATCAACCTAGGTGGCGATGTGCGCACCCGAGGGCCCGGCCCACGAAGGTCCGGCTGGGCAGTCGCGCTCTGTGATGGCCGCTTTGTGACAGTTGGCGATGCCGGCGTCGCCACCTCTGGCACGTCGGGGCGGCTCTGGCCCGGCGGGCACCACCTCATCGACCCGCGCACGGCGGCGCCGGCGCGTACGGACATCACCGCCATCTCCGTCGTCGCGCAGACCGCGCTGCATGCCGAGATTCTCGCCAAGGGTGCGTGCCTGATCGGCGAAGGCATGGCGCGCTCATGGCTCGAGCAACGAGGTGCCGCATGCCACGCGGTGGTGTCGCCAGCCACTGATCGCGCCGCCTGATGTGAGCACGGACCTGATCCTCTGGTATGCGGCTCGTGCCGCCGCGCTGGCGGCGTTCTTCGTCCTCGCGGCATCGCTGCTCACCGGCATGGCGATCAGAACCGCGTACCTGGCGCCCGTGGCGCGCAACCGCACGGTGGTGGCGGTGCACGGGTTCCTCACATGGTTCTGGCTGCCACTCGTGGGCGTGCACGTGAGCACGCTCGTCCTCGACGTCACGTCGCGCATCACCCCGCTCGATCTGCTGATCCCATTTCGCGTGAACGAAGGTGCGGGGTCGCAACTCGCCATCGGACTCGGAACGGTCAGCCTGCTCCTGCTGGTTTTGATCGCGGCGACGTCGGCGCTGCGGCGGCTCATGCGACCGTTCCTCTGGCGCTGGATCCATCGACTCACCTATCCGATGTTCGGGATCTTCCTGATCCACGCACAGCTGGCCGGAACCGATTTCAGCCAGGCGGCCATCAGCCTGACCGCCTGGGCGACACTTGGTGGCCTGGTCGCTCTGGCGCTGCTCCGAGCGGCGGGCGGAAGGATGTCCACCGAACCGCCTGTGTAGCCCTTTCATCAGGCGGGTACACTCGCCGCATGGTCTCCTGGATGTGGGTGGTCTGGTTGCTTGCCGGCCTGGTCCTCGTGGGCATGGAAGTCCACACTCAGGCGTTCTATGCCCTATTCCTTGCGCTGGGTGCGTTCGCCGCGACCGTGGTTGCGCTGTTCCCCACTGAAGTGTGGCTGCAGGCAGTCGTCGCTGCCGCGGTGGCGATGGTCGGCACCCTGGCGGTGCGACCGACTCTGGCGCGTCTCTCGGCGCGTCATCTCGGGCCCAAGCTGACCATGCCCGGTGCGTCCGACAACCTGGTCGGTCAGGCAGCACTGACGCTCGAGCCCGTGGGGGACGAGAACCACCCCGGCCATGCCCGCCTCTTCAACGAGAAGTGGCTGGCGGTCACGACCAATCCCGGCGGCGTCCCTGCGCATCAGCAGGTCACCGTCGTCGAAGTGCGCGGCACCACGCTCGTGGTCGCGCCGCCCAAGGGAGGCTGACTCAGTGGATAACACCGGTCTGGTCACGGCGATCATCGTCGTCGTCCTGCTCATCGTCGTGGCGATCCTCATCGGCGGCGCGGTCCGTGTCGTACCCCAGGGATTCGCCGGGGTGGTCACACGTTTTGGACGGTTTCGGCGGGAATCCCAGGCCGGTCTGACCATCATCACGCCGTTCATCGACAAGCTGCTGCGGGTCGACATGCGAGAGACACCGCGAACCGGTGACCGTCAGGACGTGATCACGCGCGACAACGTCGCGGTCGCAGTCAACGCAACCATCTTCAGCCAGGTGATCGAGCCGAGGGCCGCACTGTTCAACGTGTCTGACTACCTCGTCGCCATCGATCAGCAGGCCCGAACCACGCTTCGTAACGCCTTCGGCAACGTCAGCCTCGACGAGGCCCTCTCGTCGCGCGAGCAGATCAATGCCGCGATGCAGCAGCAGATGGAGCAGGTCACCGATAAATGGGGTATCCGCATCAACCGCATCGAGATCGTTGACATCTCGCCGCCGGTGCAGATCCTCCAGGCGATGGCCCTGCAGAAGCAGGCCGACCAGGAGAAGCGCGCGCGAATCCTCCAATCGGAAGGTCAGCAGCAATCCGCTGTCAACATCGCCGACGGTAACCGGCAGGCTGCGATCAAGCAGGCAGAGGGCGAGCGGCAGGCGGCGATCCTTCGCGCAGAAGGCAATCGGCAGGCTGCCATCCTCGAGGCGGAAGGTCGCGCCCAGGCAATCTCCACCGTGTACGGATCCATCAAGGCTGCCGCGCCGGATCCCACACTGGTAGCGATTCTCCAGCTGGACACGCTGACGAAGTTCGCCGAGAGCCCCAACGCCAAGCTGGTCGTACCCGCGGAGACTGCCGGGCTGCTCGGTGCGGCACAGGTGCTGCGCAGCGTCCTTGGTGATGCGCCGGGGCTCGAGCCGCCGACGGTCGTCACTGTTCCCCCGTCCAGCAGCTGAGCGGACCCTCAGCGTTGGCCGGGCAGAGTTCGCTCTTCGGTGCAGACCCGGTCAGCTCGGCGGACGCGTCCGGTGCATACCCTCACGCGCCGCTGGCAACACGCATGCGGCCACGGACCTTCGATGAATTCGTCGGCCAGCATCGCGCCATCGGTGCTGGAACCGTACTCCGCAGAGCCGTCGACGCGGGGGAGGTACCGTCGCTCATCCTCTGGGGACCGCCCGGAAGCGGCAAGACAACCCTTGCAGCGCTCATCGCGGGTACGAGCAATGCAACCTTCGAGGCGGTGAGCGCGACGAGCGCCGGCGTCGCCGACCTGCGCAAGGTGGTCGAGCGAGCGCGCGAGCGTCTGCGAACGGGGAGACGCACGGTGCTCTTCATCGACGAGATCCACCGCTTCAACAAGGGCCAGCAGGACGCAGTGCTGCCGCATGTGGAGAACGCGACGGTGACGCTCCTCGGCGCGACCACCGAGAACCCGTCCTTTGAGGTCAACGCCGCGCTGCTCTCGAGAAGCCGCGTCATCCGTCTCGAGGCGCTCGAAGCCGAGGACCTGCGCAACCTCATCAACCGCGCGCTGACGGACGCCGAGCGCGGGCTGGGAGGCCAACAGGTGGTTGTCGATCCCGACGCCATCGACCGGCTCGTGACGCTCTGCGGCGGCGACGCGCGCATCGCGCTCAACTCGCTCGAGCTCGCGGTGCAGGCAGCGGTTGCGGACGGATCGGGGGTGGTGCGAGTGACCGCCGCCGACATCGAGGGCGCGCTGCAGAACCCGGCGCTCCTGTACGACCGCGCCGGCGATCAGCACTACTGGCTGATCTCCGCTTTCATCAAGTCGGTCCGCGGGAGCGACCCGGACGCCGCGGTGTACTGGCTCGCCCGGATGCTCGAGGCCGGCGAGGATCCGCTCTTCGTGGCGCGCCGCTTGGTGATCCTTGCCGCCGAGGACATCGGGCTCGCCGATCCGCAGGCGCTGAGCGTTGCCGTGGCGGCGCAGCAGGCAGCGCATTTCATCGGGATGCCCGAGGGTTTCCTCCCGCTCACCGAGGCAACGCTCTACCTGGCCGCGGCTCCAAAGAGCAACAGCGTGCTCCGCGCCTACGTCGCCGCATCGGCGGACGTCGCCCAGACGCTTCACCAGCCCGTCCCGCTGCACCTCCGCAACGCCGTGACCGGTCTCGGCCGCGCCATGGGCTACGGCACCGGCTACCGGTACGCCCATGACCATGAAGGGGGAGTGGTGGAGCAGCAGCACCTGCCCGAGTCGCTCTCAGGGAAGACGTACTACGACCCTTCGACCCACGGCGCCGAGGCACAGGTCGCCCAACGGCTGGAATCCAATAGGGAAGCGATTGCGCGGCGAGGAGACGGGTCTTAAGACGATCGACCTAGCGGCGCCGGGACGGCCTGGGGCTGACTATCGTCGCGACGGGAATTCAACTCTTTCGAAACGCAAGTCCCCCTGATAGGCGGGCGGGCGCCGACCCAGTTCAGTGGTTTACCCTCGCGGGCTCCCCCTCCCCGCGGCACCGGGTGTATCGCGGTTCTGCTGGGTCGGTGCCACCGCCGACTTCTTTCTCCACTGCAAGAGATATCGGTTAGGCTGGACTACGACTGTGGAAGTTACGCACCCCACTCCCATTCGAGTGCTCATTGTCGATGACCACCCGTTGGTGAGGCGAGGGCTGACATCCCTCCTCAACGGGACCAC
Source organism: Candidatus Dormiibacterota bacterium (assembly GCA_003162415.1). GTDB lineage: Bacteria > Chloroflexota > Dormibacteria > Aeolococcales > Aeolococcaceae > Palsa-851. The sequence continues at coordinate 70,596 of PMOL01000017.1, read as the reverse complement.
CGACATCAAGGTCGTCGGCGCTGCGTCGGACGGCGAGGAAGCAGTCGCCTATGCCGTCGAGGAACACCCGGACATCGTCCTCATGGACATCTCGATGCCGGGGATGAATGGCTTCGAGGCGCTCCGCAGGATGCTCAAAGCAGTTGCCGGGACCAAGGTCGTGATGCTCACCTCGTACTCCGAGCACGACATGGTCGTCGAGGCGATCGACAACGGAGCCGTGGGTTTCCTGCTCAAGGACACCGAGCCGCAGGAGCTCCTCAACGGCATCCGCTCCGCCGCGAAGGGAGATACGCCGCTGTCGCCCAAGGCCGCCAAGGAGTTGCTCCGCGATCGGATCAAGCGCCGGCCGCTCGACGACCTGACCCAGCGCGAACTTGACGTGCTCACCCTGGTCGGGCGCGGCATGAGCAACAAGCAGATCGCCTGGCGGCTTGGGATCAGCGAGAAAACGGTCAAGGCGCACCTGGGGTCGGTCTTCGATCGCCTCGGCGTCGAGGACCGTGTCCAGGCCGCACTGTGGGCGCAGCGTCACGGGATCATCTAGGCCGGCTCAGCGCGCCGGCCTGCTGTGAGCTACTCGGGGGTCGACGCCGCGACAATCGCTCGACCGAAGGCCGCAACCGACTGTTCGAGATCAGCGATCGTGTGCACCGACGAGCAGAACGCGCTCGTATTAAGGATGTCGACTCCCTCAGCGCGCATCGCGTTCGCGATCCGCGTCTGGGCCCTGGGGTCGCCCAGGAAGATGTGGAGGATGCTCGACAGGCGCCGGATGGTTCCCGGGATCCCGGCCAACGCCAGCGCGGTGGTCCATTCGCCGGCCAGGCTCATGGCGTACGCCTCTGCAGTCCGCTGAGGGCTGCCGTCGGCGATCAGACGCAGGGTCGCGATTCCCGCGGCCGCACTGAGCGGGTTGGCGTTGAACGTTCCCGGGTGGGCTATCGTCGTCGCGAGCAGTTCGAGCAAGTCGGACCGCCCGGCAACCGCGCCCGACGGCAGCCCCCCGGCCATGACCTTGCCGAGGACGCTGATGTCAGGTGTTATCTCCAGCACCGCCTGCATGCCGCCGGGGGAGACGCGGAAGCCGGTGACCACCTCGTCGAAGACGAGCACCGTGCCGGTCGCGGTGCATGCCGATCGGGCCGCGGAAATGAATGACCTGCCGAGCGGCAGCTGGCCGTAGTGCGCGCCGGACGGCTCCATGATCACGGCCGCCACGTCTCCATGGGAAAGCTCCGCCTCGAGGTCGGCGGGATCGTCGCTGCGGACAACCGTGGTGAGAAGCCCGAGCGCGTGGGGCACGCCGACCGGCGTTCGGGTGTTGCCCTCGGCATCGAGGTACGGGGTCACGGCGTCCGACCAGCCGTGAAAGTGCTCGGCGAGCTTTACGATGCGATCCCGGCCCGTCGCCGCCCTGGCCACCCGCAACGCGAGCATCACCGCCTCGGTCCCTGATGCGGTGAATCGAACCTTCTCAGCGGAGGGGACCAGCGAAACGATCTGCTCCGCCCACTCGACCTCGAGCGGGTGCGCGGCGCCATAGTGCGTGCCGCGCGACACCTGGTCCTGCACCGCCGCAACCACCGCAGGATGCGCGTGCCCGAGGAGCAGGGCGCCGTGACCCATTGTGTAGTCGATCAGCTCGGTGCCGTCGATCAGCCATTTCCGTGATCCGCTCGACCGGGCCACGTAGATACGGGGATCGTAGGTACGCGCAGCGTGCGTCGCGCCGCCGGGGAGTACTCGACGCGCCCGCTCTGCCAGGTCGGCGTGTGCGCGTGTGCGGACGGCGTCGGTCACAGACACGCCGAGAGAATACCCGGCATTTGGAGGCGACGGTGGGAATCGAACCCACGGTCAGGGTTTTGCAGACCCGTGCCTTACCACTTGGCTACGTCGCCTCGTAACCCGGAATGCGACATTGTCGCCGAAGGACGCACGCGGGCACCCTCGGGTGGCATGCTCGGGAATGTTCCGCTTGCACCTTTTGGCGCGATCGGCAATACTGTCAACACGTGGCGCGGGGGCGCCGGAAGGGATTTGGTTAGAGCAGGGGGTTCGATATGTCGACGCTGTCGACCGATGTCCGCCGTCAGCGGCGCTCACGCACGGTTGCAACCTATGGGGTCGCCTTCGTGACGATTGCGCTGGTCATTCTCGTGGTGCAGGTCGTCGGACACGAGGCCGGCCGCCTCTTCGCGCATGTCAGTCAGGGGTTGTCGTACTGACCGCACATCACCTCGGCTGCCTCGGCGAGTGTGAGTGCTTCCGGGCGGGTGAGGTTGTACGTCTTTGCAGGGTGGCGGTCACCGACGAGCGGCGCACCGGGGCTGCGCGCGAGGTCATCGCAATGGACAACGGTGGAGCGGCCGTTATCGACGATGCTGGCGAGGCGGCGCACCAGGACTAGGTAGCCGAGGCGCTGTCGTCTGCCGTCAGGCGGCCGACGTCTGTGCGGCGCCATCGGCGCCTGGCTCGGGTGGCATCACGAAGCCGACCTCGAGGGCGCTCGCAAGAGCACGCAGGCGTGCGTAGAACCCCGCGGTGTGCGGCGAGCGGGGGAGACGGAGGCCGGCGAAATCATGGTGGTGCTCCCATTCGTGGAGCAGCGTGTTCAGGAAGACCTTCGTGGTGATCACCTGCTGGCGCACCGCTGTCTTGTGATAGATGCGGATGCGGGCCGTCTTCACGGCGCCCTCGGCAAACGTGCAGCGGTAGTAGCCGTAGGTCTTGCTTTGCAGTCGTTGTCCATTGTGCGAGTGCACCTGGGCGCGATCGGCCACCACAAGATCGCAATGGGGGAGACCCGCAAGAGCGTCGAGCTCATCGAGGAGGAGCTGTCCGAACCGTTTGCGCTCCTGGGGATCATCCGACGAGTCGATGATCCGCAAGGCGAGTCCACGTGCTATCGGGCTCGGTTGCACCGGTAGCCCGCTGGCGCTCTGGCTCCGTCGGTAGGTGGCATCGGGGCGGCGACCGAACATCTGCTCCAGGAGTATACGGCCGTCCTGAGTCCGCGGCCCGGACAGCGACGTCCACGGCCGGAGGCCGCGCCGACCCATAGAATCCTGGTGCCGGGCTGGCGAAATGGAAGACGCGGCGGTCTTAAAAACCGCTGGGGGGCAACCCTCGTCCGGGTTCAATTCCCGGGCCCGGTACTCGGAAACCCTTGGTACACCGGGTTTTTCGCCAACGCCAGGTGGTGGGTCAGTTCGGGCCGGGAGGTCGAGGGCTCTCGTGGCGGCCTACGAAGGCCATAAGGGTCGCGAAGAAGAGAAGAAACACCATCACCACCGCCGTGCCGCTGAGGATCCAAATGGATCGCGCCCAGCCGAGCACCACACCGAGAAGCAAGAGCACGAACGCGGCTGCGAGAAGCCACCGCGGGCGACTGGCTAGCCAGGGCACGCCCGGATTCTCTCATGGATCGCGGCTACTCGAAAAGGGTGACTATCTCCTCGATGTGACACGCAAAGTTGACACCCAAACAGACGATTGATGGCGATAGACGCCGGATTCGCGGGCCCGGCAGGGACGGACTCAACCCACCAGCGGGCATACTGCGAGATCACCCAAAACGAAACTCATTCCCTTCCTGAAGAGAGCCCCTGGCGCCGCGCCGGGGGCTCTTACCGTTGTACGGATGGTGCCGGCGGTCGGTTACGCGGCCCCGCCCGAGATACATATCGATCCGATGCCTGTTTATCGCTCCGTGACGCTCAAGGCCCTCCCTCCCATACAAGAATCACCCACTTCTCGGTGGGCGCCGCCTGCACCTTCATCGTGACCGTCCCGCTAAATCCAGTGCTGCCGCTTCCAATACCACCGCCGCTCCCGCCGAAGCATTGCCCCGCAACGGTGTCGCCAGCGAAGGCCGGGTCGTAATCGTTCACCGTCACGGAGTTGACGGAGGGGCTCGTTGAGAGACAGCCGAGCTCAATCTGGACGCTCTCGTTCGGGGTCTCGGTGAAGCTGGGAAGCGTCACGGGACCCGTGCCGTAAGTCACCGGGATCAGCACCTTATCGCCGGCCGGCGCGGGCCCTCCCAGGAACGGCGGTGTGGGGCCGGGGTAACTCGTCGCGGTGCTCGCCGCAGCGGGCGTGGGTATGACCTGCGCCTTGGAGGGAACTTCATATACAAGAATCACCCACCTGACCGATGGATCGGCGGTGAAGCGCACGGTAACTGGGCCGCCCGTGCCACCCGCCGTCTCGATTCCCCCGCTGCAGCGGTTCCCAATTGAGAACTGACTCAGCCAGAAGTGAAAATCTGATCCCAGAACCTTAGGGACACCGTTTCCTGAAAACGAGATGGAATCGAGAGTCTTGGAGTCGATTGGGGTACACCCGTACTCGATGCCGATTCCCTCGTTTGGAGGCAACGTGAACGTTGGAAGGGTTTCCGTCCCCGTTCCGTAGGTTTTCGGGATCAGCCACGGCCCGTGGGGCAGTTGAGCGAAGACCTGTCCCGCCGGCGGACTGAAGCGGGGGGGCACTTGACCGGGGCCCGGAGACGGGAGGAACGGAGGCGTCGGTTCGGGAGTAGGTGTTGCCGCGGACTGGCCGCCTGGAATCGGCGAACCAGTGTTGTGATGGCCATTCAGCTCGATTGCGAACACCGCGACGCTCGCGGCAATGACGGCCACACCTGCCGCGCCTGCAAACAGGTTGAGCGCCTTTCGTCTCGGACGCATGCTCGCCGCCTCGAAATCAGCCAGCGGTCGCGGCAGCGGCTGCGCTTTGATTTCGTTGAGGAAAGACCGCAAGCTGGTCTCGAGGCCCGAATCAACCTCAGGCATCCTTCAGCTCCTTTCGCAACGTGGCAAGTCCGCGTGCCACATGGGTGCGGACTGTTCCGGGGCGGCAGCTCATCAGGGCCGCGCATTCTTCAACGGAGAAGCCGTGCCCGTAGGTGAGCGTGATCGCCGCTCGCTGTTTGAGCGATAGCTGGCGGTAGGCACGGTCCATGTCAATCACATCGGCACTAGAGCCAGGGTCACGCGATGATCCCGGGCGCTCGGACAGATGAAGCGGGGGCCAGCCACGCGAACGCAGATAGCGACGTCTACTGATGCACTGGTTGACGCACACGCGGGTGAGCCAGCGACTGGGGCTATCTGCGCGAAAGAGCGAACCCTGAGACCTCCACGCCCTGACCAACGTCTCCTGCACGGCATCCTCGGTTTCGCCTTCGTCACGGAGGATAGACAGAGCTACTGCGAAAAGCCGCTGACTCTCGAGGCCTGCGATCTCGTCAAACGCCTGCTCCCGGGCCGGGTCGCTCAATTCCACACCGGCTGCTGACGAGATCACACTAATAAAGACGCAACTCGAAGCCGTTTAGCCTGACATGCACCGCAACTGGCTACTCGATGAGCCGTACCGTTCCCTGAAGTCAGCAGGTCCTCGCCCAACCCCCTACGTCGAGTCCGGAATGCGAGAGGGATTGCAAGTCAACAGCCAGGGGGCGCCGACTCCTCAGGCGACGCCTTGGCGATGCTCAGGGCCAAGATCTGGAGGCGGGCGCCACGCCTTCGCCTGGGGAAGCTCACCGCCCTGATCGGGCTTCTTCCTGGCCTCGGCCGCGGCTGCCTCGAGCGCGGCCGCCCTCGCGATCGCAGAGTAGTAGCGCGCGAAACTCGGCCCTCGATTCACCGGCATGGGCATCGGAGTGTACCCTTGCGGACGACCCACCATCTGGCGCCTGAGAGCACGGTCGGCACGAGCCCACCCCGTCTCGTCGCGATGATCGCCGTCGGGCGGTTGGCCCCACCGTCCTGGACGGTCCCTCTTCAAATGCCTCGAGTGCCGGAGCCATCTGGGTCGAGCCGGCATGGCCACGCGTCGCACCCCACAAAGGCCGACTTCGAGCGGTATGCTCGCATCTCGCGCTCCGGGCCCTGCGGCCCGTGAGGTGGGTCCGTCGGGCTAATGGACCCCGCGGTGCTTGATCCACATCGCACCGCCGCGTCACATCGCAAAACCGCTGCCTCACGACTTTGTGCATCATTCGTCCGCCCATGGACACGAGGACGAAGCTGGTGATCGCTGCTCTGCTCATCCTGGTGCTCGCGTTCCTGGTCATCGGCGGCATCATCGCGATCGCGAGTCCGCCCGACGCATGTTGCTGATCCTCGTGTCGATTGCTCCGCAACAGGGAGGCGAGAAGCCATCTTGTTGCAACGCTCTCAGGATCATCGAGAACCCCCACTTCAAGCTCCCCTGAACGATTCCGCATCGCTCACCACGATGCTCGCACACGAAGGATTCATCGCGGCGGCCGAGGAGGCGGAGGAGCTGCTCGCATATGCTGCGGGCGACCCCACGCTGCTCGACGCTTCGGTTCGACGGCGCCTCACCGGCGAACCCCTTGCCTGGATCACCGGGACGGTCTCCTTTTGTGATGTCGTCGTGCACGTCGATCCGGACGTGTACGTGCCTCGATGGCTCAGCGAGCCGCTGGCGCGAAGAGCGGTCGAGCGGCTGCCGGCCGGAGGAACGGCGATCGACCTGTGCACCGGATCCGGTGCGATCGCCGCGGTCCTCCGCGCCCATCATCCCGACGCACGCGTCGTGGCATCCGACATCGACGCGCGAGCGGTTGCGTGCGCTGCCGCAAACGGTGTCGAGGTGTACCTGGGCGACCTCTTCACAACGTTGCCCGGTGACCTTGCGGGTCAGGTCGACGTGGTGGTCAGCGTGGTTCCCTACGTCCCGACGCCCGAGTTGCCGCTGCTGCAGCGGGACACGTTCGCGTTCGAGAGCCCGCTCTCGTACGACGGGGGTGCCGATGGCACCGACACCCTCCGGCGTGTCGTCCGCGACAGTCCGCGCTTCCTCCGGCCCGGAGGCGCGCTGCTCCTCGAGCTCGGCGGCGACCAGGCCGATCTCCTGACGGACGAGCTCGTCCGCCTCGGCTATCTGGAGCTGACCGTCCTCACCGACGAGGATGGCGACGTGCGCGGCGTCGAAGCCACTTTCGGTCAGCGCCCTTCCTGATCACGACGCCGGCGGTCCAGCCTCCTGCACCATCCACCGATTGCCATCCGGGTCGGTGAAAGCGAGGAACGAGTTGTAGGGACGCCGGTCCGGATCGAGGCCCGACACTTGTGCTCCAGTCTCGAAATCGAAGTGGAAGGGCTCCCCCGCGTCGAGACCGCGCTGCGAAAGCTCGTCTCGTGCCGCGCTGACGTCAGTCACGACCAGCTGTAGCCCCTGCGCAGAGCCGGCGGCTTCGGGGTTCCGCATTAGTGCGATCGAGCAGGCCGACCCCGGAGGGGTGAGCTGGACAACCCGGAAATCCTCCCCGGCGCTGTGGTCGACGTCGAGCCGGAAGCCGGCACTCTCGATATAGAAGGTCTTCGCGCGGTCGACGTCGGACACCGGGACGACCACGAGTTCCAGCTTCCAGTCCACGGCCCTAGCTTCGCACCTACTCGTGGGCACCGCTCGGCACCCCGGTCATCGTGGTGGCCTAAGGGCTACCCGACCGGTTGTGCCGACAGGCTCGTGACCGCCTCCTCGATCACCCCGATCGCCCGGTCGAGGTCTTCCTCGCCGATCACGAGCGGCGGTTGGATGCGCACCACGTTGCCGAGTGACCCACCGACGCCGATGAGCACCCCGCGCTCACGGCAATGCCGCTTGACGGCGGCCGCCTCGGCGGTGGCTGGTTCCTTGGTCACACGATCCCGCACCAGCTCGACGCCGATCATCAGCCCGCTTCCCCGAATGTCGCCGACCAGCTCCGACTCCACCGCAAACGCATCGAGACGTGCCCGCGTCAGCGCCCCGACGCGGGCGGCGCGCTCGGGCAGGTGCTCCTCGACGAGCATGTCGATGGTCGCGACGCCCGCCGCGCAGGACACCGGGTTGCCACCGAACGTACTCATGTGATCGCCGGGTTCGAACGCATCGGCGATCTCTTCGCGCGCGATGAACGCGCCGAGTGGGAATCCGCTCGCGATCCCCTTGGCCATGGTCATGATGTCCGCCTCGATGTCATACGCCTCGATCGCGAACATCCTGCCACTGCGCCCGAACCCGCTCTGCACCTCGTCGACGATGAGCAGGATCCCGCGGGCGTCGAGGATCTCCTTGACCCGTTGGAGGTAGCCGTCGGGGAGCGGGATGATGCCGCCCTCACCGATGATCGGCTCGACGATGAACGCGGCAACGTCGTCACTGGTGTCGTAGCGAATGACGTCATCGACGGCATCCGCGCATGCCAGCGAGCACGAGCCCGAGCACATGCGGCAGCGATACGGATTCGGCGTGGGAGCAAACGCGATCCCGGCGATCTGGGCACCGCCGCGATGCTTGCGCAGCGCGTTGCCGGTGACCGCGAGCGCACCCGCGGTGCGGCCGTGGAAGGAGCCCTGCAGGGCGATGACCTCACGGCGCCCGGTGTACACGCGGGCGAGGCGAAGCGCTCCTTCAACGGCCTCGGCGCCACTGTTGCCGAAGAACGTCTTCTGCAGTCGGCCGGGGGTCACCTGAGCGAGGCGCTCGGCAAGGTCGGCCACGACGGGGACGTGGTAGACATACGAGCAGGAGTGCACCACCTTGTCCATCTGCCGCTTGGCGGCTTCCGCAACCTTTGGAGGCACGTGCCCGGCGTTCACGACACCGATGCCGGAATAGAGGTCGGTGTACACGGTGCCGTCGGTGGCGGTCACGGTCGCTCCGCGAGCGCTCTCGACGGTGATCGGTTCGACCGCGGCGAGCGCGCTGGTGGTCACGTAGCGGCGGTACTTCTCGACCGTGTTCATGGCTGCTCGCTCCTCTCAGAAGGTGGGTGGGGTGTTGACCCAGAACAGCCGGGTCGTATCACTGGATTGATTCAGCCAGCGATGCCGCTGGGGACTGTGGAAATACAGCGTGTCGCCTGCCTCGATGTGGTAGTGCTCGGACTCGTCGAGCCACAGGTCGAGCTCTCCACTGAGGACGTAGATCGCCTCCTCGCCATCGTGGGAATACGCCCCGCCGCTGCCACCACCCGGAGCAACGCTGAAAATATCGATCTCCAGCACCGCGTTGGGAAACGTGACCAGATCTTCGATCTCCACGCGGTCGAAGCCACGCAGCATGCGGCGGTCGGCGCTGCGAACCAGCTTGGGGCCCGCTGCGCCGGCGGGCGCCGCGCCAAAGAATTCGAGCAGGGTGCCGCCATATGCGGACGCCACGCGCTGGAGCAGCGACACCGAGGGTTCGGCCAGGCCTCGCTCCACCAGGCTCAGGTACGACGCCGAAATGCCGGCGCGCTCCGCGGCGGTGCGCAGCGACAGGCTGCGCTTGGTGCGCGCGGCGCGCAGGCGTTTGCCCACGACGGGGTCCTCGGGCACAGCCTCGCCCGCGATGAGCGACTGGAGCGCCGGCGGCGCAAAGCCGCGGGTGAGCAGGGCGTGCACGTCGCGAAGTCGCGCGATGTCCTCGGACGTGTAACGACGATGGCGCCCCCCGGCGCGCAGCGGGCGCACCAGCCCCTTGCGTTCCCACGCCCTGAGCGTGGACGGGCTGACGCCGACTCGCCGGGCGACCTCACCGATGCGGATGTCGTCCACGCGGACACTCCTCGACACGACCCGGGGCGGGCAGCAGCTACGCTGTCCGACCAGGTCGAACTTGTCACTGTTGAGTAGATTATGAGCCTCTGGTCGCCCCCCGGTCCGCCCGGCAAGCGCGTAGCGCCACTCGCCGAGGACTACCGCGAGACGCCCCTCTGGTGGGACGACACCACCTTTCCAACGCTCGGCGAATCGCCGCTTCCTGCGACGGCCGATGTCGTCATCGTCGGCTCGGGGTTCACCGGGCTTGCGGCAGCCGCCCGGTTCGGCGCGTACGGCAAACATGTGGTGGTGGTCGACAGTGGCGCGCTGGGGGAGGGAGCGAGCGGCCGTAATGCCGGCATGATCCACGCGGGGGTCCGGCGTGACCTCGACACCCTCGAGCGCAAGTACGGTGACGCCGGCCGGGCTCTCCATGACGCCAGTGTTGAGGCGTATAGGTTTGTCGCTCAGACCGCAGCAACTGCGGCGCCCGATGCGATGTATGCGCAGTCCGGCTGGCTGCACCTCGCACATCGAAGGTCGCGGATGAAGGCGTTGCGCAAAGACGAGGTCCAGCGGCGCCGGAGGCTCGGCGAATCGACGGTGATGCTCGAGGAGGATGCCCTCGAAAGCGAGACGCCGTGCCGCGGCTTCTTCGGCGGGATACTCACCGACAATGGGGCGAGCATCCATCCCGCCCGATATCTCGCGGGACTCGCACGCCTCTCGCTCGCCAATGGTGCGGCGCTGCACGAGCAGACCCGGGTGCTTTCGATCGAATCGCTGCAGACCGGCTCGCGGGTCCACACATCGCGAGGCGATATCACCGCCGGCGACGTTCTCGTGGCCACCAACGGCTATACGGACGCCGCGGCGCCATGGGCCCGAAACCGGATCATTCCGATCGGCAGCTACATCATCGCCACCGAGCCACTCGGTGACGTACGCGCGGCTGATATCAGCCCGCAGCGCCGGATGATGAGCGACACGCGAAACTTCCTGCATTACTGGCGTCTGTCACCCGACGGACGGCTGGTCTTCGGCGGCCGGACGAGCTTCGCGCCGGTGAGCGTGCAGACTGCCCGCGACCGTCTGTACGCGGGCATGATCGAGATCTACCCGCAACTTGCCGGCGTGCGAGTGAGCCATGCCTGGACGGGCAATGTTGGTTTCACTTTCGACCAGCTGCCTCACCTCACACGGTCGGACGGCATCACCTACGCGATGGGCTACTGCGGCAGTGGCGTGGCCCTGGGCAGCTGGATGGGAACCCTCGCCGCCGAGTGGATCGCCAGGGGTGCCCGGCCGGCTTTTTCGGACCTCCGCTTTCCGCGGATTCCGTTGTACCGGGGGCACCCCTGGTTTCTCCCACTCGTTGGTGCGTACTACTCGTTGCTCGATCGGCTCTGAGCAGCGGGGTCGGCAACGGGCGGTGCTGCCGGCGGCGGTCCGCCGTTCGGTCCCCCGGTCAGTTCCATCGTGTCGCCGCCGGCGAGGGCGGCGACGAGCTGACCATCTTTCAGGACGTATGAAACGGTCTTCTCGTGGAAGAATCCGGATCGAGTCGTCACCGCCGCAAGGATGACGAGCGGGATGCCGAGCAGGACCGTGATGATGATCGGCAGGCTGGTGCCCCAATCGGCAGACTGGCCGAACGGCAATGTGGTCGGAACGATCAGGCAATACGCGATCAAGAGGAGGTACACGCCTCCGACAAACGGGAGCACGCCTGCAAAGATGAACCGCGTGACGCTGGTCGTCAGGACCTTGCGAAACGCCCATGCGCACGCGATCCCGGTGATCCCGTAATAGAGGGCGACGAGCAACCCGATGTCGAGGATGAGCTTGCTGAACACGCTACCGACTGAGTCCGCGAACACCACCGACAGCACGATCACCACGATGGCGAGAAAGGACGAGATGAGCGTCCCAACCCACGGCGTCTTCCAGCTCTTGTGGACCCTCCCGAACGCCTTGGGGAAGACACCGTCACGCGACATCGAGAAGGTGAGCCGGCTCGACGGCAGCAGCGTTGTCTGGGTGGTGGCGATGGTGGAGGAGAGCACCGCGAGCACCATGAAGTATGCAATCGGCGTGCCCGAGATCTGCTGCGCGAAGAAGTAGAGGATGTCGTTCTGGTTGTTGGGGTCGTTGATCTGGGGCAGCGTCAGGAGAACTTGAATCGCGCTGTCCGCCACCAGGAAGATGAACAGCAGAATGAACATGCTGTAAATACCGGCGAGGCCGGGGGATGTCTCGGCGTCCTTCGACTCCTCATTGACGTTCGCCGCGGTGTCCCAACCCCAGAAGAAGAAGACCGCGAGCGCCGACCCGGTCGCGAGACCGTTGAGATCGTGCAGCTGGAGAGGATTGAACCACTGTGCGGAGACGGGATTCGCGGCAGCGTGCCCGCCGACGACTTTGCCGATCGCCCAGACGGCAAATACCAGGACGATCAAGTATTCGATGAACACGAGGACCCACTGGAAGTTCGCGGTGACGCGAATGCCACGTGCCACCATGAAGGTCACGAGCAGCAGCCAGAGCACGCCGACGAAGGCGATGAGGCGGTTGTCGTTGGCGGCGTCTGAGCTGATCCAGCCGAAGCTGTTCAGGAGTTGCAGCGTGTACGCGCCGGCGATCAGTGGTGCGGCTGCGCAGAAGAGCACGTTCGCCGCCAGCTGGATCCACCCCGAAACCCAGCCGATGTACGGGTTGAGCGTTCGGCTGACCCACGAGTACGACGCGCCGCAGTTCGGATCCTGCCGATTGAGGTAGTAGTACGCGATGGCGACGCAGAGCACCGGTAGGAAACCCACCAGGATTGCGGACGGGGATGCGAGACCGACCGCAACGATGAGAAACGCCGCAGTTGCAGCCAACGTGTACGCCGGAGCGACACTCGACGTCGCGATGACGGTCGTGTCGAACAGCGTGAGCGTGTTGGTCTTGAGCTCCGATTCGACCGGGACCCCGTGAACGATCGGCTCCGCTAGCGTCGCCATGTCTTCCTCCTCACCGTGTCCTCCTGACTCGAGCCTGAGTGGTCAGGCTTCGATATTGCTCATCACGTGCTTGATGCGCGTGTAGTCCTCGAACCCGTACATCGACAGATCCTTGCCATACCCCGAATGCTTGTAGCCCCCATGCGGCATCTCGGAGATCAAAGGGATGTGCGTATTGATCCAGACGCACCCGAAGTCCAGCGCCCGCGCCATGCGCATCGCCCGACCGTGGTCCTTGGTCCAGACGCTGGCGCTGAGCCCGTACTCGACGCCGTTGGCCCATTCGAGTGCTTTCGCCTCGTCGTCGAAGCGCTGCACCGTGATCACCGGCCCGAAGATCTCGCGCTGGATGAGGTCGTCATCCTGGCGCAGGCCCGCGATGACTGTCGCCTCGTGGAAATAGCCGCGATCGCCGAAACGATGACCGCCGGCGACCACATCAGCGTGCGACGGGGCGCCGCCGACGAGCTCGCGAACCCTGCCGAGTTGCTTCGCGTTGTTGAGCGGACCAAAGGCGACCTCGTCGTCGTCGGGAGCGCCCGTCTTGTTCGCTGCGGCCTGTTCGGCAAGCGCGGCAACCAGCTCGTCGTGGATCGACGATGCCGCGAGGACGCGGGTTGCGGCGGTGCAATCCTGGCCGGCGTTGAAGTATCCCGCCATGGCAACCGCCTCGGCCGTCGAGGCGATATCCGAGTCGTCGAAGACGATGACCGGCGCCTTGCCCCCGAGCTCGAGATGCACCCGCTTGAGGTCGCCTGCGGCGGCACGTGCAACCTCCATGCCGGCGCGGACGCTCCCGGTGATCGACGCCATCGCGGGAATCTTGTGCGTGACCAGGGCCGCGCCGGTCGAGGGATCGCCGCAGATGACGTTGAACACGCCGGGCGGAAGGAACTCCGCCATGATCTCGGCCATCAGCAGCGTCGTCACCGGCGTCGTATCCGAAGGCTTGAGCACCACGGTGTTGCCCGCCGCGATTGCGGGAGACCACTTCCAGATCGCCATGAGCATCGGGTAGTTCCAGGGCGTGACCTGCGCGCAGACCCCGACCGGCTCGCGGCGGACCATGGAAGTGTGTCCGGTCATGTACTCGCCGGCGCTCCGGCCCTCGAGGATTCGCGCGCAGCCCGCGAAGAACCGCACCGGGTCGATCAGCTGGGGGATCTCCTCGCTCCGGGTGAGCGAGATCGGCTTGCCGGTGTTCTCGGACTCGAGTGCGACGAACTCCTCGGCACGCTTCTCAAAGGCATCAGCGATGCGGAGCAGCGCTAGGCTGCGCTCTCGCGGCGTGGTGTCGCGCCAGCCACCGAACGCGCGCTGAGCCGCCTGCAGTGCGGCGTCGACATCGGCAGGGCTCGACACCGGGGCACGCGCGAACTCCTCGCCCGTGCTGGGATTGATCAGGGGCGTCGAGACATCGGAGCTGGCTTCGCGGTAGTCGCCGTCGACGAAGTTGCGCAGGGTGCGCACCGCGACCGTGCTCATGCCTTCAGGTCCCGCGCCAGCTCGCGGAAGTTGGCAACGTAGCGCTTCACGTCGTCGGACGAATGCTGCACCGACAGAGTCCAGTTCTCCTCGGCTCCGGGCGCCATCAGGACGCCGCGGTTGGTCTGGTACAGCCATGACACATACGCGAGTGACTTGTCCATCGCCGCGTAGTCGCGGTAGTTGCGAACCGGCTCCTCACGGTAGGTGACGCAGCCGCGCGCGCCCATCGAGACGACGTGGAAGGGCAGGCTGTACTCCGACATCACATCGCGCAGCCCGCCACTCAACTCCTCGGTGAGGGCGTCGAGGTGCGAGTAGGCCTGTCCGGTGAGCACCTCGAGCAGGGTTGCCCGTGACGCCGCGGTGGTCAGCGGATTGCCGTTGAAGGTGCCGAGCTGGGCGACCTTGCCGTCGCTGATCGTCGCCATGATGTCGGCGCGTCCGCCGACCGCGCCGCAGGGGAGCCCCCCGCCGATCGCCTTTGCCAGACAGACGATGTCAGGAACGACCGCGAACCGCTCGGTGGCGCCGCCAGGCGCGATGGTCACCCCGGTCTTGACCTCGTCGAAGATCGCCACCGCTCCGTGGCGATGCGCGGTCTCGACGAGACCGGCGAGGTAGCCCTCCTCGGGGAGCACGAACCCGATGTTCATCATCGCCGGCTCGACGATCACGGCCGCCACCTCGCCGGGGTGTGCAGCGAAGGCACGCTCCAGCGATGCCAGGTCGTTGAATCCCACCACGGTCGTGAGCTCAACGGTGGACTTGGGGATGCCGCCGGTCATCGGCACCGAATTCGGGAAGTCGGCATCACCCATGGCATCAACGGGTGGTTCCACCGAGACGAGCAGGGCATCGTGGTGCCCGTGGTACGACGCCTCGATCTTGATGATCCGCTCGCGATCGGTGAATCCGCGCGCCAGACGGATCGCGTCGAGGGTGGACTCGGTGCCGCTGTTGGTGAAGCGCCATTGCGGCTGCTGGAATCTGCGCGCCAGCTCGCGCGCGACGACGATGTTCTCGGCCACCGGCTGCGCGAAGTGGGATCCGCGGTGGATCTGTGATTCGACCGCCGCGACGATCGCCGGGTGGGCATGGCCCACCACCATGACCCCGAATCCGTTGTGAAAATCGACGTACTCGTTGCCGTCGACGTCCCAGACGCGGCTCCCCTTCCCGTGATCGATGAACACCGGTTGCGGCGGCGTGTCCTGGAAGGAGCTGGGCACCCCGCGCGGGATGTACTCGGTTGCCTCCTTCCACAGCTCGCGCGAACGCGTCCGTCGGGAACGGAAATCGAATTCCTCGCGGGCGGTCAGCGATGCGACCCGTTCCGAATCGACGTCACCCAAGCTCAAGCCCATCGACAAGGTCCCTCCAGCAGCTCGTGCGGATGCAGAAATTCTACTGAACGCCTGTAGAATCAGGCTACGGTAGACGCAAACCCTGGGGACCGTCAAGCGAACGTCAGCGCCAGTCCAACCGGGTGACCTCGCCGTCCAGAATCTCGACGGTTCGAGTGGTGCACGGACCATACCCCCAGAGGGTCCATGTCCCGGTTTCGAGAGACGGAAAGAGCGCGACGGGGAGCCGGCTACCGGACATCGGGCGCTCGTGCACGCCGGTGTGCGTTCGGCCGTCGTGCCGCCCAGCCGGGCTGACCTCGATCTCGGTGCGGAGGAGCGCTGCGGGCACGATCACCAGTAGCGCCCCAGTCCCCCCACCGATGTCGAGGACCGCCGGCCCGCTGGGAGCGGGACCGGCGGACTCGATCGCGTTCAACTCGGGGTGTCGAATCCGTTGAGCGGCGTGCCCAGGTACGGGAAGTGGTTGATGTACCGGCCATTGCCGGGCACCGACCCTCTGCTGAACTGAGCGGCCGAGAAGTCGCTGACCGCGCCCGCGGCGCCGTCAGGCGTGAAGCTCGGGTCAACCAGCGGGATGGTCGCGCCGGCGATGGCGCGGATCTCGATGGTGGCCACATCGTCGAACACCCGGCGGCCGTTCGGGAACCCGGCGAGATCCCCGCCCAGGATGCCGTTCAGGCTCGGCGACGATGCCGGGGGAATCGCCATGTTGAGGCGCAACAGGTCGGCCGGCGTCGAGCCGGTGTTGTTCTGGAATCCCGGGATGATCCCCGACGGGATGCCGGTGAGCAGGATCGCCTCGAGGTCGACGCGTGCGGGCGTGTAGGCGGCGAGGTGCGGGAAGACGCCCGGGTAGAGCACCGGCAACAGTCCGGCAAGCTCAGGATGAGCGTAGTTGGCCACGAACTGCGCATCGTCCTTGGGCTTGGTCGAATTCCAGAAGTCCTTCTTGCCGATCGGGATGACGACCTCGTTCACCAGGGGCATGCCGAGGCGTGACACCTGGACCCAGGGACCGACGTCCATCGTGTGACCACCGTGCTCGAGCACCGTCGACTTGCGCCGGCTGGCCGTCGTGTAGACGCCGATGACCGAGTCGGCACTCGTCGGGTCGGTCGGCATCGCGCCGTTCCTGGTGAGATGGGTCTTGGGGATCTGGATTGCGATCGTGTGAACGTTGAGTTGCTTGGTCGAATCGACGCCACCGACCGCGGGCAGTGGGATGAGATGGGCGTTCTGGAAGGGACGCAGCACGCCAAGGTCGAAGATCGACCCCAGGTCGACGTAGAAGCCCTCGCGCCGCTGGCCTGCGAAGACCCACCCGCCGTCGAGCGAGTGAACCGCCGCCTGCGCCAGTGCACTGTAGTTCGGTGTGGAGCGCACGCCGACGTTGACAGGCGGGCACGCGAGCCTGCTGGCGAGCACTTCCGCATTGCCCTGCTTGATCCGGGTCACCGAGTAGAACTGGCGGACGTTCCAGCTCGAGCTGGTCAGGCTGGTGATCGGACCCGTGTTGTACAGGAAGGTGTTCGGGTCGGTGTATTCGGTGGTGAACTGGAACTGGTAGGTGATCGCGTCCGCCACGGTGCCGCCGTTGGTGACGGTGATCTCGTACAGGACGTCGTCGCCGAAGTTGTAGAAGTTCGGTCCGCCGTCCGGTCCCTCAAGTGGGATGTAGTTGGCGATCAGCGTCACCGTGCCGGGACTATCTGGGCTGGTGAACGCGTAAAGGTCAGTACTGTCAGCAACCGGGTCTTTCGAGATTCCCGGCGCTTCACGATGCGAAGACATGGTTAACCCTCGTGAGGTTGTGAATGCTGTTGTGGTGGGCGCGTCAGCGCGCTGCGCGCTGAAGACGCCGGATGAGCTGCGGGTCCTTGGTCACGACCTCGCGATGGCCGACCATCACAGAGATCTCGCCGGTCGCCGCATCGCGAACGTATGCGGTCATCGGCTCACCCGACATCGGACCGTCACTCGCTTCGGCGACGTTCTGAGCCGCCTCCACGAGGGTGCTCGGCCCGGCGATCAGCCCCATCGCCGCGACCCCGCCCGCTGCCCCCACCGTAGTGGACAGAAACGTCCGCCGTGTCACCTTGGCCATGTGTACACCTCTCTGGGGCGGTCGTTGGCGATCCGGTTGGCCGTCTTGTCACCGCTCCGTCACCGCTTGGTACGCACGGCTCAGAGCACCGGATCACTGCCTCGCCGCACCGGTCGCATCACCGGTCGCGAGGGTCGAGCCTCAGGTCCAGTTGGGGACGCGCACCTCGACGCTGTCTAGAGTGACCCGCGTCTCGATCGCCGGGAGCGGATTCAGACGATAGTCGCCCGGGTTGGCTGCTCCGGTGAGGTTGAAGCTCATCGGGTGGCAGGGGCAGACCAGCCGCTTCTGCGCGGCCTGGGGGATCAGCGTGCATCCCTGGTGGGTGCACACCGCGCTGAGGCCACGGATCTTGCCGTCAAGGGTGAAGACCACCCCCTGGATGCCACCTGCGGCGAATTGCTTGATCTTCCCGGGAGTCACCTCGGCCAGGGTTGCGACCGCGACCCAGGTGCTGATGTACGGCTGGATCGTTCCGCCGCCACTGGCCGGTTCGTTGAGCGCCTCGGCGACGCGGTCGAGAGCGACACCGCCCGCCACCGACGCAGCCACCGCCGCAAGCCCCCCGACCAGGAACCGGCGGCGCCGGATGCCCGCCTCCGTCCAATCAGGATCGTGGGCGGGCGCCTCGCGCAGCTGCCGGGCAAGGTTGTCGACGAATGCCGGCGACGGCGTGGAGCCACCCGGATGCGCCGCCCGAAGGCGCGTCGCAACCTGCATCGCCGCGGAATCATCACCGGCGGGCGACCGGGGCGGTCGCCGGTTGGCGATCAGCGCGTTGACGAAACGCGTGAGGCGGCGATCAGCCTTCGACATGACGAACTCCGGTGGCCGCGGCGCGACGGAGCGCTCGTAGTTGCAGCACCTTGGCGTTGGCGACGCTCACGCCCATCGCAGCAGCGGTTTCCCGTATGGAGTACCCCCGGAGGAATCTGAACTCGAGCACACTCCGATAATTCTCCGGCAGGCCGTCGAGAATCGGGCTGACGTCCACGTCACGCTCCGGTTCGGCGGTGGCAGCGGCGTCGCGCTGTTCATCGAACTCCATGAGGACGGTCCCGTGCCGCTGCCGCCAGACATCGGCGAGCACGCTGCGTGCCGTGGTCCGCAGGTAGGCGCCGATCTCTCCCGCGGAGACGTCGGAGCGGAGGCGCGGCAACGCACGGAGGAAGGTGGTCGAGGTCACGTCCTCGGCATCCGGGGTGTTGCCGGTTCTTGAGTAGACATATCGATAGAGGGGAGCCACGTGCTCCTGGTAGACGGACTCCCAGTCGCTCTGGCGATCTGGAGCGCCAACCACGCGGAGCGGGGGCGACGATTCGGCCATAGCCACGTTCGATGATGTCCTACGCCAGGGAGTTACGCAATCGCCACTTCAGGGCATGATTGACACAGAGGGTTTTGACATGAGTTCCGAGACTTCGCACGACCGCCTGATCGGGACGGTTTCGCTGATCCTGGATCGGATGGTGCACGTCCGGCTGACCGCGGTGGGCCTCAGCCGCCCCGACACGATCGACCGGGTCCCGGTCGAGCCCGCAGCGTTCTGGGATGCAAGCCGGGTTCTGGATCCGCGCTCGATCCGGGTGAACCGGGAGTGGGAGTCCCTCGGCGGCCCCAGGTGGCGTGAGCTGGAGCTCGAGGGCGACAGCGAAGGCCCGGGGGGCCACTGGGGCAGCCGGCGCCTGATCGCGACCGCGCATGTCCGGCGTGATCCTGGACCGGCCCCGTTCGTTCTGCTGCTGCACGGCTATGCGGTGCCCCAGACCAGCTACGACCGGTGGCTGGCCAAGCAGATGCGACTCCGGGGCGCGCACACGGCGAGACTCGACCTTCCATTGCACCTTCGTCGCACCCTGCCCGGTCAGCGCAGCGGGGACGGCTATTTCAGCCTCGATCCCGCGCACATCCGCGCGGTGGTCCGGCAATCCGTTGAGGACGCCGCGGCAGTCATCGCCTGGGCTCGTGCCGAGGTCAGTCCACACGTGACCGTTGTGGGAGTCAGCCTTGGCGGCCTGATCGCCACCCTGCTCGCGGCCCAGCTCGAGCTCGACCGGGTGATTGCGGTCGCGCCGTTCTGCGACCCCGCAGCCACGCTTTCGCAGCGGCCGCCAACCCCCTCCCTTCGCCACCTCGGGATGATCGGCGAGTACAGCGGGTCCTGGGGACCGGACCGAGCGAGCGCCGGCCGCTTCCTGGACTCGACGCTCGCGCCGCTGATCGCCCGGAACTTCACTCCGCGGACGCCGGGGGATCGGATCACCCTGGTTCGTGCCATGCAGGACCTGGTGGTTGGACCCGACCCGGTCACCCGTCTCAGCACCGAATGGCAGACGGATCTGTGGACCTACCCGCACGGTCACATGACCGTGATGAGCGCGAGCGGGATCGCGCGCCGGATCGCGGATCGAGCCACCACGATGCACGACGATCCCGGCCTGCCCGTCGCCGTATGACCATGACCCGACCGGTGCTTCGCCGCGAGGGCGTGACCCGGAACGGCCGGCCATATGTGATCCGGCCGTCGCAGGATGCAGACGCCCCCGGCCTCGCCAGGCTCATCGACGCGGTGGCAGGGGAGGGCGAGCTGATCGCGGCAGTGCCCGGTCAACCCGATACCATCGAGCAGAGTGCACGGCTCGTGTCGATCGTCCTCGAGGGTGGCCTCACCCTGACCCTCGAGGTCGACGGCATTCCCGCCGGCCACGTGATGGTGCAGCGCCGGGCCGGACGCCATTACGCGCACGTCGGCGAAATAGCCATCCTTGTCAGCAACGCGCAGCGCGGGTTTGGGCTCGGACGGATCCTGATGGAGATGGCGATTGATTGGGGGCGCGCGGTCGGCCTCGCCAAGATCAGCCTGCGCGTGTTTCCCGACAACGCGCGGGCCATCGCGCTCTATCGATCGCTCGGGTTCGAGGAGGAAGGCCTGGCACGGCGCGAGGTGCGCATGCCCGGCGGGGATCGGGACATGCTGCTCATGGGCCTCGCCCTGGGCGGACCTGACGTGACCGGCGCCCCTGCTATCCTGCGAAACGAATGAGCGACTCGCGCCCGATCGGCGTGTTCGACTCCGGTGTCGGCGGCCTGACCGTGCTCCGCGAGATCCGTCACCAGATGCCGGCCGAAGCGCTCATCTATGTCGCGGATCTGGAGCACTTTCCCTACGGACCGCGTTCGCAGACCGAGGTTCGCGGCCTCGCCCTCGACATCATCGCGATGCTCACCGCGATGGAAACCAAACTCGTGGTGATCGCCTGCAACACGGCAACCGCGGCGGCGCTTCATATCGCACGGGAGCGCTTCGACATCCCGGTGGTCGGCGTCATCGCTCCAGGAGCGCAGGCGGCGGCCGCGGCGACGCGCAACGGAAGGGTCGCCGTCCTGAGCACCGAGGGGACCCGGGCGAGCGGAGAGTACGTCCATGCCATCAAGGAGGCCAACCCGGGGATCGCAGTCCTCAGTGAGGTTGCGGCTGACCTGGTCGAGATCGTCGAGGATGGGGACGCCGACACACCGAGGGCGGATGCCGCCCTGGCGCCCGTGCTCAACCGTATCTTCGATTGGCGGGCGGACACGCTGGTCCTCGGGTGCACGCACTACCCGCTGCTCCGTCCGGCGTTGCGCCGCCTCATTGGAACCCGGCGGGTCTGCGTCGTGGACAGTGCGGACACGACCGCCGCACGTGTCAAGCGGATCGTCGCGGTCAACCGGATCGGCGCCGAAGGGGCACCCGCGCCCGACTCCGAGACCCTTGCGGCGCGGACCGAGATGTTGGTCACTGCGACGCCCGGGCGGTTCCGGACGAGTGCCGCCCGGATCTTCGACGAGCCCGTCACTGAACCCCGCCTGGTCCGGCCCGTGCCCCGGGCGATTCGGGTGGCCGCGGGGTCATGAGCATCGCCGCCGAGGAACTCCTGGAGCCGATTGCCTCGGAACTCATGGAGTTCGAGCGGCGTCTCGACGCCGAGATCGCGTCCGACCTGGGCCCGATGGCGAGTGCCATGTCGCATATCGTCAAGGCGGGTGGCAAGCGCCTCCGGCCGGCGCTGGTCATCCTCGCTGCCCAGCTTGGGGATGCCGATTCAAGCAACGTCTTCAACCTGGCGATGGGGATCGAGTTCATCCACACCGCGACCCTGGTCCACGACGACCTCATCGACAAGGCACCGACGCGGCGCGGGATCAGGACCATCCACGAGGCTCTCGGACCCGATCCGGCCGTGATCATCGGTGACTACTACTTCGCCAAGGGCGCCTATCTGCTCGCGGAAATCGGGATGCCGGCGATCGACTCGGCGATCAGCCACGCGGTCATGACCATCTGCATGGGCGAGCTGCTGCAGATGACCAGCCGCAACGAGTACGGCCAGTCCCTCGCCGACTACCACCGCAAGATCGGCCGGAAGACGGCGACGCTCGTGAGCACCAGTTGCTACGGTGGCGGCTTGATCGCGGGCCTGGACGCGCCGTCGGTCGAGAGCCTGCGCCGGTACGGTCACAGTCTCGGCATGGCATTTCAGATCGCCGATGATGTCCTCGATTACGTCGCGACCAGCGCTGAAGTGGGCAAACCGGTTGGCGCCGACCTTCGTCAGGGCACGGTGACGCTGCCCCTGATGCTGGCCCTCAAGGACCGCGAGGTCGGTACCCGCCTCCAGCGGATTCTGGCCAAGAATGACCTCAACGAGGAGGACTTCGATACCGTGGTCAGCCTGGTTCGTGGGTCGGATGCGATTGCGGCCGCGGAGCGAAGCGCGCAGGAGTTCGCGCGTGAAGCTGCGGCCGAGTTGAAGAGCTTTCCGGAGTCGGCTGCGCGCGAGACCCTGGAGCGCGTCTGCGACTACGTCGTCGAGCGCAGGATCTGATTCGCAGCACTGTCCGGTTCCGTCGGGCTGCTCACAGCGCGCCGAGCCGGCGAACCTCCGACCCGAAGGCGCGAGCCCAGACTGCCAGCATCAGGGCGGCGGCGACGTACCCGAGAGCCTCGACCACCGTCGCCGGCATGGTGGTTGAGACCTGGCTGTCGCCCGACTGGACGGCCATCACGCTTGCGACGGTTCGGGCCACGTCGATGGCAGCGAGGATGCACACCACCGCCAGCGCGCAACGAACGATTCGGTATTCGCGCCGGAGACCGGCGCGGAGCTGGCCGAGCGTCTGGTGTTCGACAGAGGTGCGCCCCGGCGGGGGTTCGGTAGCTCCGTGGCGGAGCCGCAGGACGGCAGCGGCAAAGCAGACTGCCGCCACCCAGCCCGGCCAGAGCGTTCGCAGGGTCGACCCCGTGGCGATGACGGTTTGGAGCGGATTGAGCGACACGTGCGCGGCGAGCTGGCCGGCCAGGGTCTGGTGCAGGCGCACGAGCAACGTGCCGGCCACGCCGCACGCGGCCGCGACCGCCGCCACCGCGAAAAAACGCAGCGCGATCGGACCACGGTCGAGAAAGACCAGCTCGGTGAGTTGTGCGTCGCGCTGTGGCTGCACCGTGGCATTGTAAGTTCGGTCGATGTCGCGAACCAGAAAAACCACACCAAGCAGGATTCGCGTCGCCACCTACAACATCCTGCTTGGAGGCGAGCAGCGGCGCGAACTGGTTCGCAACGTGCTCCGACGTATCGACGCCGATGTGGTCGCGCTCCAGGAGGTTCGCGAGGTGGATCGCATCCGCGACCTTGCCGAGGACCTCGGCATGAAGATGTTCCTTGGAGAGCCGAGCGACCCCGACTCGCCGATGCACACGGCGATCCTCACGCGCCTGCCGGTCCGCACCTGGCGCAACCGCCGTCACCACGGCCGGATGCTGCGGTCGCACCTGCATTGCGATCTCGAGACGGGCGGCTCCGACATACCGGTGATCGGAGTCCACTGCCTGCACCTCGCGGCGCGCTTTGGTGATCGCAACAAGGGGGAGGCGAGGCGCATCCGCGAAATCGGCGCGGTGCTCACCGATATCGCTGACGAGCCGGCTTTGCCGCACCTGCTCATCGGCGACTTCAACGCGCTCTCGCCGGGCGACGACATCCTCGCGACATCGTTCTTCCGGCGCATGAACGATCTGCGCCGTGCCGGTCTGCTCGTGGTGGAATCCAACGGCATTCTCGCTCCGCTGGCACCCGACGGAAACAGCGCGGATGACGGCCTCGCCGATCGCTGGCGTCGAGCCGGTGTGGATCCGCGCCTCCTCGGGGGTATACCGGCACTGCCGCGCGTTGTCGCGCCACTGACCGTCGGCCTGCCTGTGTCGCGCGCGATGGACCGTTTCCTCGGCCGCTTGATCGAGCGCTGGACGGTCGAGCGCCTGCTCAAGGAGGGCTACGTCGATTGTTACCGGCACGTCCATCCGCGCGCCAGAGGGCTCACCTGCGCGACCTGGCAGCTCTCAGCACGAGTCGACTACATCTTCGCCACCGATGACCTCGCGGCGCACGTGGTCGGAGCGGACGTGGTCGGAGCCAGGACATGGCCAGACCCTGACGCCGCGGTGGCGTCCGACCACTACCCGGTCGTGGCCGACTTCCGCGTCTGACACGGCCGGGGGCGGTGCCGCGCCCCGCCGGGCTCAGCCCCCGAGGCCGCCCCCGCTGATGTTGATCGAGGTCACCGCGGTGTAGATGACCGCGAGGAAGAGGATCGAGATCACCAGCGCAATGATCCCGGTGACCAGCCCGGTGATCGCCATGCCCTTGCCGCCACCGCCGTGGGCATTCGAGTGGCGGATACCGAGGGCACCGAAGATGATTGCCAGGGCGCCGAGGACGATGCTGAGATAGTCGACGAACGGGATCCAGCAGAGCACCACGGCGACGATGCCGCAGACCCCGCCGGCGACCCCGAGACCGTTACCGGGTTGCGCGACGGCATACGGTTGCTGCTGGTAGTACCCATACGGAGCGCCCTGGGGCGGCGGATACCCCGGCTGGGGTGGGAGCCCGGGTGATTGCGGCGGATTGTTGGGCTGGACTCCTCCCCATGCCGGCGGCTGCGGAGCCTCCGGGGCGTCAGGCACGTTCAGGCAGGTGGCGGCGGGGGTGGAGCTGAGGGCGGAGGAGTCGACTGAGACTGATAGGCGCTGAACGGCTTGGTGGCGGGTTGCGGATCCGCGCGCTTGAGGAATCCTCCAGCCACGACGGCGATCCCCGCGATCAACCCGACGAAGAGCCCGAAGCTCACGCCGGCCGAAAACCCAACTTCGGAATACGAGGCTGGGGCGCCGAGGACCAGCCAGAGAAGCGCCATGACAACCATCACGCCACCGACCACCATGTAGGTCACGGCGTCATTGAGGGGCAATGCCGGGATGGCAACCGTTGGGGCGAAGGTCCGCATGATGATCAGTGCGAGACCGACCAGCACTGCGAGGAAGAAGAACCAGCCGGTCCAGTAGTTGAGACCACCGACCGAGCCGCTCCCGGAGATTCCCAAAATGCCGCCGCCCGAATACGTGTAGCCGTACCAGGGAAGGAACAGCGCGATGAGGCCGACGATCAGACCGGCGCCGACAGCGATGTCGCCATTTGACAGTTTCTTGCCTGCAATGTTCATTTCTGCTGATCCTCAGGCGCTGGGTGGGGGAGGTGGAGGAGGACTCCCGTAGCCGCCGGGAGGATTGCCATAACCGCCGGTTGGTCCTGCGGCCACCAGCGGCACGTCACCTGGCCACCGACTAATCACGACGATGTAGTAGATGATCCCATAGACGATCACGCCAAAAATGAGACCCACAATGGCGCCGCCCGCGGAATACCCGCCCAAGGAGTAGATCCCGCTGTACGCGACGATGTTTCCGATCGCGCCCACGATGCTGCCGAGAAAGCCAAGGGCAAGTGCGTAGATCACCAGGTTCTTGCCTGCGCGGTTCCCACTGTACATCTGGAAACCGCCGATTGCCCCGATCACGTCCGCGATGAGACTGATCAGAATCCCGATTAGCCAGATGCCGCCAAACCCGCCGGCAGCCAGACTGAACAGCGAGAACAGGCCGCCGACCAGGCCTCCAAATACCGCTCCAATAAGAGCGAGGATGCCGATAACTAAGCCCAGGATCTTCGCGTTGACATTGAGCTTCACCGGCGGGTTCGCGGCGAAGGGCGGTTCGAGCAGCATATTGGCCATTGCTTCGGGTGGTTCCTCCCAGGGTGAATGAGCAGATGTGGCATCGACTTGAACCGGGGGCGCCACGTCCCCCGAGCGCGGATCGCTGGATTATGGGGTAAGCAGACCCTCGTGGGAAAGGCCTTCACGACCAATTCGACGACGGTCCGGATGAAGCCGGCGTAGCACCGCGGAGGTACAAAGACCCGCCGCCGCAATCAGGGCCAGAAAGATTCCAATGCCGAGCGAACGTCCGGTGGCTCGCGTCAGGATCAGTTGAATGAGCACGCTGCCCATGGCCACTGCGGCCGCGGTGGCGTGGGCTGTGGTCTCCGGAATATATGGTGTGACCACGTCGTCAACGAATCCGCGCCCGATCAGCAGGAGGAGGATCGCGGCGGCAATTGCGACGAAGAACAGATCGCCGAACACCGAGGCGCGAAAGGCGTTGACCGATACGTGGGAAGTGCCGGCGGCATAGGCGTACCAGGGTAGGAACGCCACGAGGACGCCGACGGCAGCGGATGCGGTACCGATCGCCTCGGCCCTGTTGAGGTGGCTGGGCAATGCAATGTCCTCGAGATGAACCTGGATGAAGTACCGGACCGCATCGACGCGAGCCGGAATGAGTGTGGTTGGTTCGAGTGGATGGTATGCAGCGCTGGGCGTACTGTCAACGCCGCCGGCGCGATCGACCACTTGAGACGGCGCCTTTCGGCGCTCCACCTGGAGGCAGGACACCCACATCCGCGGCAAATGCGGGGGGCTTTCCAGCCACGAGGAGGTCGCCGAGCGTGCGCCAGTTGAAGCGGTCGCCTCCGCGCTTCACCAGCTCGACGAAACACGCCGCGGTCGCCTCGGCGTCCGCGAGCGCGTGGTGCGGCCTGCGGTGCACGACCCCCAGCTCGCGACAGAGCCGCTCGAGTCCGATCGTGTCCTTGAGATCGAAGAGCTTCGCCGCGAGCCTGGTGGTATCAACGTTGTCCGCGTCGAGGCTCGATCCGATGGCGCGGCCGATGAGTCGGGTGTCGAACGCGTCGGCGCTGTGTTCCACGAGCACCGCCCCTTTCGTGAAGCGCTGAAACCGTTCGACCACGATCGAGACTGGGGGAGCGCCGTTGAGGGTGGACGCGTCGATGCCGTGAATGCGCCGTGCATACGGGTTGATCCGATCGTTGCTGTGCACCAGAGTCTCGAAGCTCATCAGGTGGTCGCGCAACGTGAACGCGACTGCGCCGAGCTCAACGAGGTGGTGCGGGGATTGCCCCGTCGTCTCGCAATCCAGGGCCACGAAATGAAGGTCCTCGATCAGGGTTTCCGGCGACGGTCGCTCGGCGGACCAGGAATCGACGGCATCGTCGAGCGTGGCGAATGGCTCGGCTCCCGCCGGACCGAGGCGCGGTAGAAATTTGTCGCCCGTGGGGACCCTCCCTCGGCGGCGACCGTATCGCCGGCGAGCTTCCATACACGCACATCCTAGAACTCCGGGGCATGAGGACCGGTGAGGACCGACCGGAAACCTATACTCGCTCGTGATGCGACTGGTAGCCGCCGGGCTGAGCTTTCGCACCGCTCCACTGGCTGTGCGGGAGGCTGCGGCCATCCCAGCGGCGCGTGCTGCAACGACCCTGCGATACCTCGTGGGGCATGCGGGCCTGCACGGCGCGGCAGTGCTTTCCACCTGCAATCGCACCGACTTCTACGTGGTCTGCCCGGACAACCTCAGCGCCGAGGTAGCCCCGCGACTGGCTCGATACCTCGACCCAGGTGGCTCGGGCGAGGTCGAACGCCATATGGTCACCCTCGAGGATCGTGATGCCGCTGAGCACATGTTCCGGGTGGCGAGCGGCCTCGAGAGCATGGTGATCGGCGAGGCGCAGGTGCTTGGCCAGTTCAAGGACGCGCATCGGGTCGCCACCGAGGCGGGAACGGTGGATGCTCGCCTCGACTACGTGATGCGCCGGGCCGTATCGACGGCCAAACGCGTCCGTACCGAGACATTGCTCGGCCGGGGTGCGGCGAGCCTCAGCGAGGTTGCCGTCGAGTGCGCCCGCGCGTCCTGCGGCGACCTCGAAGGCAAGGGTGTCCTGCTGATCGGCGCGGGAAAGATGAGCCGCCTGGCCGCCAATCGCCTGCACGACCAGGGAGCGCGGATCATGACCACCTCGCGGGGTGAGTCGAGCCGCCGGCTGGCCAAGGCTGTCGGTGCGGAACCAGTCGCCCTCGGCGCGCTCGCGGAGGTTGCTGACGGGGTTGACGTGATCATCGCGTCCACCGACAGCGCAACGACGGTTCTCGATGCCGCCGCCGTCGAGGTGCTGCAGCGCCTGCGCGGGCTCCGGCCGCTGTGCATCGTCGACATGGCCGTGCCGCGCGACATCGACTCTGCGGCCGCCGAGGTGCCGGGGGTGACCCTGATCGACATCGATGAGCTCGGACGGCGAGTCGGACAGCGGCTCGATCAGCGCCGGGAAACCGTACCTGCAGCCGAGGCGATCATCGACGTCGAGCTCGAGAAGACGGTCACCGTGATCGGTCAGCGCGACACCGCCGGCCCGACCATCGCCGCGCTGGTCGAGTGGGCCGAGAGGCTGCGCGCCGAAGAGGTGGCTCGAACCTTCGGCAACGGGCGGCCCATCGATGATGCAACCCGCGAGCGCGTCGAGATGCTGACCAGGAGCATGGTCCGGAAGCTCCTGCATGGACCGGTCACCCGCCTTCGTGAAGCGGGAGACCCCGCGACGACACTGGCGATCCGCGAGGCGTTCCGGCTCGACCGCTGATGCCGGCCGCGGACCTCTCGACGCTTCGGCTGGCAACGCGCGGCAGCGCACTCGCACTGCGTCAGACGGCACTGGCTGCGGATGCGCTGCGCGAGGCTGGAGGCAGCGAGGTGGAGCACCTGGTCATCCGCACCGAGGGCGATCGCCGCACCGATGCCCCGATCGATCAACTCGAGGGCGAGGGGTGGTTCACCGCCGATCTCGAGCGCAGCCTCCTGGACGGCCGCGCGGACGTCGCGGTCCACAGTGCCAAGGACCTCCCATCGGCGCTGGCTCCACGTCTGAGCGTTTCCGCCTACCTCGTGCGGGCCGATGCTCGGGACGGCGTGGTGTCGGCCGCTGGTCAGCTGCTGGAAGAGTTGCCGCTCGGGGCGACCGTGGGCACGAGCAGCGCCAGGCGAGCCGGGTTGCTCGCGGCGCTCTACCCGGGACTCAAAGCTGTGCCCATCCGCGGCAATGTCGACACTCGGCTGCGGAAGCTCGACACCGGCGAAGTTGACGCGCTCGTGCTCGCATGCGCGGGGATCGATCGCTTGGAGCTCGGCGATCGACTCACCCAACGCCTTGATCCCCTGGCGTTCGTGCCCTCTCCGGCGCAGGGTGCGATCGCGCTGGAGACCGTCATCGGGTCTGGGCCGGCACGCGCCTGCGAGCCGGTCGACGATCGCTCGACGAGGCTGGAGGTGACCGCCGAGCGAGCGGTCCTCAGCGCTCTCGGCGGGGGGTGCCTCCTCCCACTCGGCGCCTGGGCACGGGTCGAGGATGGCCGGTTGGTGCTCGTCGCTGCACTTGTGGTTGCAGGGTCGATTCGCAGGGCGGAGGCCGAGGGCAGCCTGGACGATCCCGAAGCGCTCGGTGAGGCGGTGGCGGCCCTGCTTCGATGACCGAGGCCTCGCTTCCCCTCGCCGGAAGGCGGGTCCTTGTGACGCGAACTCGCGAGCAGGCGGAGGGACTCGTCGACCGGCTCCACGACGCGGGTGCATCGGTGGCAGTCGTCCCGCTGATCGCGACCGTCCCCATCGCCGAACCCGAAGCCATCGTCGCGGGCGCCGCCCGGAACGCCGCCGCGCCATCACCTCGGTGGGTAGGCTTCAGCAGCGCGACCGCGGTACGCCTCGTGATCGGCGCCGCCGGTGCACCCGCGCTGTCGGGGATGCTCATCGCAGCCGTCGGGCCTGCGACCGCCGCCGCTCTCCTGTCTGCGGGCGCCACTCCCGAGCTGGTGGCGAGCGAGCACGGCGCGGACGGGCTGGCGACGGCAATGATCGAAGCCGGGATGGT
This sequence comes from Candidatus Dormiibacterota bacterium, assembly GCA_003162415.1. Lineage (GTDB taxonomy): Bacteria > Chloroflexota > Dormibacteria > Aeolococcales > Aeolococcaceae > Palsa-851. Next base: position 40,926 of record PMOL01000017.1, on the reverse strand, counting down.
CGGCGCGACGGTCTGGCTCCCCGTCGCAGAAGGAGCGCGCGGCGATCTCGCGGAGCGCCTTCGCGCAGCGGGAGCCGCCGTGAACGTCCAGCTCATCTATCGAAGCGTCCTGCCGGCCGCGGCACCTGATCGACTCCGGGCCGTGTTTGTCGCCGGCGTCGACGCGATCACCCTGACCAGCGGCAGCACCGCGCGAAACCTCGCCCTGGCAATGGGCGCCGAAGGAGTGCCTTCGGGCGTACCGATCGTGTGCATCGGTGAGCAGACGGCGGCCGAGGCGCGAGCCGCAGGGCTCACCGTACAGGCGATCGCCCGCGAAGCGTCAGTGCACGGATTGGTGGCCGCGTTGACGGAGTGTCTGACCCCCCAGCCGCTACGCTGATCAATGACATGGGATTTCCTTCCGAACGACCACGCCGTCTCCGCCGCACCCCGGCGCTGCGGCGCCTGGCCCGGGAGTCGAGGCTCAGTCCGGGCCAGTTGATTCACCCCGCGTTCATTCGTGAGGGCCTCCAATCGCCCCAGCCGATCGTGTCGATGCCCGGTCAGAGCCACGAGAGCATCGAGTCACTCTGCACGACCGTGGAGGAGACGATCGGGCTCGGTCTCGGCGGGGTTCTGCTCTTCGGGCTCCCCGCCGCCAAGGACGCGCAGGGGTCCGGCGCGTTTGCTGACGACGGTGTCGTCCAGCAGTCGATCCGGGCGCTGCGTACGCGTTTCGGAGACGCGTGCGTGGTGATCGCCGACTGCTGCCTCTGCGAGTACACCGACCATGGGCACTGCGGTTTTCTGCTCGACAGCGGTGAGGTCGACAACGATGCGACCCTCGAGCTGTATGCGCGGACCGCGGTCAGTCAGGCGGAGGCAGGCGCCGACATCATCGCGCCGAGCGGGATGATGGACGGGCAGGTTGCCGCGATTCGCGAGGCACTGGACATGTCGGGGTTCACGGATACCGCGATCCTTGCCTACAGCGCAAAGTTCGCCACAGTGCTGTACGGACCCTTCCGTGACGCCGCCGAATGTGCGCCACGGTCTGGGGACCGGCGCTCGTACCAGATGGACCCGGCCAACCAGCGCGAGGCCGTCCGCGAAGCCATGCTCGATGTCGAGGAGGGTGCGGACATGGTCATGGTCAAGCCGGCGCTCACCTACCTGGACGTGGTCGCGCGGGTGCGCGACGCGACCAACCTGCCGCTCGCCGCGTACTGCGTCAGCGGCGAATTCGCGATGCTTCATCACGCGGCGGCCGCCGGTGCGTTCGACGAACGCGGCGCGGTTCTCGAGGCCCTGGGCGGCATCCGCCGCGCCGGAGCCGACATGATCATCACGTACCACGCGCGTGCCGCCGCGCGCTGGCTCGCCGAGACCAAGGAGTGAATCGGTGCAAGGAGTCAGTCCATGAGTGACCCGTCCGGCGGCAGGCGCCGTCTTCCACTGGTGCTGGGATCAGGTGGCGTCGTGATCGTCGCGATTGTGGCGATCGCCATCGGCGTCAACGGCGCAAGCGCGCCGCTCCCCGCGCTGCCGACGCCGACCCCCGCGGCGACCCCGACCCCAAGCGTCTCGGCGACTCCGTCGCCAACCGCCGCCCCCACGATCCCGTTCGCGGACTGCACGAAAACGACCTTCGGCGCGGTGCTGGCGCCGCTCCACGCGCCGGCGAGTGTCCACACGTACAGCGCGGCGCCGGCGATGACCATCAACACTGCCAAGCTGTACCAGGCGACGATCGTCACGTCGAAGGGAAACATCGTCCTCTGCCTGCAGCCGGATCTCGCGCCGACCACGGTGAACGTTTTCGTGACCCTGGCGCGGAATCATTTCTACGACGGCATCCCGTTCCATCGCGTGGTCGCCAGCTTCGTCATCCAGGGTGGTGATCCCCAATGCATCGGCAACGTCCCATCACTGCCCGCGACGCCATCCGGGACCTGCGGGGGCGGCGGCCCGGGGTTCCAGTTCAACGATGAGCCGGTGCATCAGCAGTACGTCGAAGGCGCGGTGGCGATGGCCAACAGCGGCGCCAACACCAACGGTTCGCAGTACTTCATCTGCATCGCCAACGACTCGCAGCTGGCGGCCTCCTACAACCTCTTCGGCAAGGTCGAGAACGGGACGAGCGTTGCGCTCAAGATCGTCCAGGGCGATCTCATGAAGTCGATCACAGTGCGAGAGCAGACCTAGCGCGACGCAGAGGTAGCAATGAAGGACAGCAACGCTCGGGCGCTGCGCGAGCGCGCCGAGCGAGTGCTTCCTGGCGGTGTCGACAGCCCCGTGCGCGCATACCGCGCGGTTCCCGGCGTTCCGCCCCACATCATTGCCGGCGAGGGTGCTCACGTCGTCGACGCGGACGGCAACGACTTCATCGATTACGTGCTCGCGTACGGGCCGCACATCCTCGGTCACCAGCCCCCGCAGGTGATGGCCGCGATCCGCGCCCAGCTCGAGCGGGGAGTGGCGTACGGCCACACCGTGGAGCTCGAGGTGGATCTCGCGGAACGGATCGTCGACGCCGTGGAATCGGTGGAGATGGTGCGTTTCGTCACCTCGGGCACCGAGGCCGCCATGTCGGCAGTCCGCCTCGCCCGAGCGGCCACCAGCCGTGATCGGATCGTGAAGTTCGCCGGCGGCTACCACGGGCACGCAGATGCGCTGCTCGCGGAGTCGGGCTCCGGCATCGCCACCCTGGGGATCCCGGGCTCACCCGGCGTCCCGGCCGCGGCTGTCGCTGGCACCGTCGTGCTGCCCTACAACGACCTCGAGGCGGTGATACGCCTTTTCGAACGTGAGGGCGATCAGATCGCCGCGGTGATCGTGGAACCGGTCGCCGGGAACATGGGTTGCGTGCCACCCCAGCCCGGGTTTCTGGACGGACTTCGCGGCAACACATCCAAATGGGGTGCTTTGCTCGTATTCGATGAAGTGATGACCGGGTTCCGCGTTGCGTACGGAGGCGCTCAGGCGCGCTATGGAGTTCGCCCTGATCTCAGCCTGTTCGGCAAGGTGATCGGCGGCGGGCTGCCGGTCGGCGCCTACGGGGGCCGCCGCGACCTCATGGAGCAGATCGCCCCATCGGGTCCCGTCTATCAGGCGGGCACGCTCTCAGGAAGTCCGCTCGCGATGGCCGCGGGAATCGCGGCGCTCGACGTGCTTCGCGAGAATCCCGGGCTCTATGAGCGGTTGGAGCGCCTCGGGGATCGCCTCGAGACCGGCTTCGCGGACGCGGCAGCAGCAGCAGGTGCTGTGTGCACGGTCGGTCGCGTCGGCAGCATGGTGACGCCCTTCATCGGGATCGAAAAGGCGCGGAGCTTTGATGACGTGAAGCGGGCTGACCGCGAGCGCTTCGGGCGCCTGCACGCCGCGTGGCTGGACGCCGGGATCCTCTGGCCACCATCTCAATTCGAGACCGCGTTTCTTTCGACGACACACTCGGATGAGGACGTGGACAGGACCGTCGAGTCGTTCGCTCGTAGCCTGTCTTCGGTCTCAGTCTGATCTCAGGGGCTGTAAAAAAATGGTGCTAGACTGGAGGCTGTCATGGGATTCATAGGCGGACATCTGCCGGAGATCATCATCGTGCTGGTGGTGATCCTGATCATCTGGGGGCCGGGAAAGCTGCCCGACGTGGGCGCAGGCATCGGCAAGGGAATTCGCGAGTTTCGGAAGGCTTCGTCCGAGACTCATGACGCGGTGATGGGCACGACCACGACTCCGGCTCAGCCGGCTCCAGTCGTTCAGGCCGTTGCCGCACCCGTTCCGGCACCTGCGCCGGTGCAGCCGGCTGAGCCCGTGACGGTCCCGGCTGACGCGCACCAGCCTTCCGTTTCTGGCTGACGCGCCGCTCACGCGCGCGCTGACCGGAGGCACGTAAGGTGCAAGGAGTGGCTGGCGACGACGAACGGCGGATGACGATCGTCCAGCACCTGGAGGAGTTGCGACGGGTCCTCATCTGGGTGATGGGGGCCTGGATCGTCGGAACGGCCGTCGCGTTCGTCTTCAACGGGTTCTTCATCGGTGTGCTGCTGCACCCGCTGTCGACCGTTCTGAAGAACTCGCACAGCATCATCCCCAACAACGAGGCGATCTATACGAGCCCCACCGAGGGCCTCACGGTCCCCTTGAAGGTCGCGGCCGTCGTCGGCCTGATCATCGCCCTGCCGGTGGTGCTCTGGCAGGTCTGGAACTTCGTGTCGCCGGGGTTGCGTCCGAAAGAGCGGAAGTTCGTCGGGCCGTTCATCGCCAGCGCACTCCTGCTCTTCGCCGCCGGAGCCGCGTTCGCCTATTTCGTGATGCCCATCGGGCTCAGCTTCCTGACCAACTTCCTCAACGGGCACGCCGTCTATTTCCCCGACATCAACTCGTACATCGGGTTCTTCCTGATCATCGTGTTCATCTTCGGAGCGACATTCGAGATGCCCGTGGTGATCGTCCTGCTCGGCCTGCTCGGGTTCGTCTCCTCGAAAAAGCTCAAGGGCTGGCGGAAGATCGCCTACGTCGGGATCATCATCGTGTCCCTGGTGATCACGCCCGGTGCTGATCCGTTCACACCGACGCTGCTCGCAATCCCGCTGCTGCTGCTCTACGAAGTGTCGATCGTCGTTCTTCAGCGGATCTTCCGGCGCTGACCGGCGGGCCGACCGATACACTCGGCCCAATGCGTCCAGACGAACGTGCCGCTGATGAGCTCCGCCCGACCACGATCGAATTGCATCCGATTCCGTATGCGGAGGGCAGCGCGCTCATCACCATGGGCGATACGCGAGTCCTCTGTGCAGCCTCAGTCGAGGAGCGCGTGCCGCCCTTCCGCAAGGGAAGCGGCCGCGGTTGGGTGACCGCCGAGTACGCGATGCTTCCGCGCAGCACCCAGACCCGCTCCGAGCGCGACGGCCGCAAGGGGAGGGTGGACGGTCGCGTCCAGGAGATCCAGCGGTTGATCGGGCGGAGCCTGCGAGCCGCAGTCGACTTCGAGGCGCTCGGCGAGCGCAGCATCCTGATCGACTGCGACGTCATCGTCGCCGACGGGGGAACGCGCACCGCGTCGATCACCGGCGGGTACGTCGCCCTCGCGCTGGCGATCGCCAGGCTTCGCGATGCCCGGGTCCTTCGCTCCGACCCGCTGCGCTGGCCGGTCGCCGCGGTGAGCGCGGGCATCGTCGCGGGAGAGCCGCGCCTCGACCTCTGCTATCTCGAGGACTCGGCGGCCGAGACCGACATGAATTGCGTGGGATCGTTCGACGGCCGGTTCATCGAGTTGCAGGGATCGGCAGAACAGGAGCCCTTCTCGCGTGAGGAGCTCGATTCCCTCCTCGGCCTTGCCGGTGCGGGGCTGAAGCAGCTGTTCGCCCTGCAGGCTGAGGTGTTGAGCGGCGCTAAATGAGCCGCGCAAGGTGAGCGGGGCGATCGTGGTCCTGGCGACCCGCAACCCCGGCAAGCTCCGCGAGCTCCAGGCCCTGCTCAGCCGCTGGCGGCTGGACCTTCGATCGCTCGACGATATCGGCTTCCAGGGGGTGCTCGAGGAACCCGGCCCCGGCTACACGGAATCGGCGCTCGCCAAGGCAACCGCGGTCTGCATCGCGACCGATCTTCCCGCCCTCGCCGACGATAGCGGCATCGAGATCGATGCCCTCCGCGGCTGGCCCGGTCCGATGTCGGCCCGGTGGCTGGGCGAGCAGGCAACCGACGAGGACCGTCTCCTCGGCTTGATCGCCGAGGTGGAGCGGCAGACGCCCGATGATCCCCGTGCGCGGTACGTGTGCGTGGCCGCGCTCGCCCGGCCAGCTGCCGAACCGGTGACTGCGCACGGCGAATGTCTCGGCACGATCGTGTCAACGCCCAGGGGCACCAACGGCTTCGGCTACGACCCGGCGTTCCTGTCCGCGGACCTCGGGGTCACCTTCGCCGAGGCCACCGAGGAGGACAAGGCACGGGTCTCGCATCGAGCCCGTGCGATTGCCCGAATGGGCGATTCGGGAGTCTTCGAAACGGCTCCCTTCGCCTGACGCTCAACCGGCGGGAATCGCGGCCCCGGTCACCGCTGCGGCGGCGTCGGAGAGCAGCCATTCGATGACCGCGGCAACGGCATCGGTGCTGACCCACAACGCGCGGTTTGCCTTCGGCATCGACTCGCGATTCGCAGCTGTGTCCATGGTGCCGGGAAGCACGGCGTTGACCGTGATGCTGTGTCCCTGCAATTCGGCGGCCATCACCTGGGCCAGTCGCAGGACGGCCGCCTTGCTCACCTGGTACGCAGCCTGCCCGCGCGCGACGTCCACCGCTGCGTGCGAGGCAACGATCACGATCCTGCCGCCGGCGCCCGCGGCGATCATCGAGGCGGCGGCGGCACGCGCGAGGCGCCAGGGCCCGAGCAGGTTGGCCGTGATCTGGCCTTCGATCGCGGCGTCCTCGACCTCGTGTGCACGTCCTCCGGCATAGCCGCCGGACGCGCTCACCATGCCCTCCCACGCGCCCATGGCCTCGACAGCAGTCCGCAACTGCGCCACCGACTCGAGATCGTCGAGGTCGCATTCGATCTCGATGGCTCCCGGGAGTGGCGTGGGGCGGCCCGGGTGGCGCGTCGGAACGACGACCCTCCGGCCCGAGGTCGCCAGCCTGCTCACGACGGCGGCGCCGAGCGCACCGCCGCCACCGCCGACGACGATGATCCCGCCTTGCTGAACAACCACAATGTTTCCTCGTGGATCAAGGGACCGAACCGATATTCCAGCCACGGGCAGTGGCTCGAGCCGTGGCGGCCATCATCGCGCTCCTGGCCGCCGGGCTGGCGGGCTTTGTGATCGCAAACCAGCTCGCGCTGGTCAGCCCGGCCAAGACCGTCCCGATCGCCCTTCCTGCCGCGAGTGGTCCAACCCCGTCGCCACCACTGCTGACCGACCTCGGCCGCAACGACCTGGCGAGCGTCGTCACCGTGGAAGCCGAGCTCGAGAGCGGCGCCGCGGAGTCGCTGGGCACCGGCTGGGTCTTCGACAACCTGGGCGACGTGGTCACCAATGCCCACGTGGTCAATGGCGACGACACGCTGCGCGTGACCGATCGGGCCGGCAACACGTACGTCGCCCGCCTGGTGCAGAGCAGTCAGACCAGCGATCTGGCCTTGCTTCGCGTGACCGGCGCGCTGGACGGGGCACCGCTCCCCATCGACGCCCGGAGCCTCAGCGCGGTCCCAGTCCCGGTCGTCACCCTGGCCTCGAGCCGCGCCACCGGGCACTCGGACATGACCTCTGAGATGCTGATCGGCCTCAACGACAACGTCCCACTCCAGGGAACCGGCATCGAAGCCGGCCAGGCGCTTCCCCAGGAATATGACGACATGCTCCACCTGCAGGGGGCGCGTATCTACGAAGGCAACAGCGGGGGACCAGTGATCGACGCCTCGGGACGGGTGGTCGGGATCGTCACCCTGGCCAGCCCGTCGAGCGCTGACTCGTATGCCATTCCCATCAGCCGGGTGCTGTCGACGCTGCGTCAGTGGGTCGCGATCGGATGATCCGGCGCCGCATTGGGTATCGTCATGAGTGACGGGCCGTACAGACGTGCCCCGAGGAGTGCAGCCATCGTGCCCATACGCAACTTCGACATCGCGATCATCGGCGGAGGTCCCGCCGGGCTCACGGCTGCGCTCTATGCCGGTCGGAACCGCGAACGTGCGGTCCTCCTGGAGGGCAAGGCCCCGGGCGGTCAACTGCTCAACACCGAGTTGATCGAGGATTACCCGGGGTACCTGTCGATCCTGGGCGGCGAGCTCGCAACCGTTATGGAAGAGCAGGCGGCACATTTCGGGACCGAGCTGGTACGCACCGAGGTCAGGGCTATCAAGGTGCAGAGCGACGGCCTGAAGCTCGTCGAGACCTACGACGGTGACTACCTCGCGCCGGCGGTGATCATCACCGCGGGTGGGAATCCGCGCAAGTTGGATGTGCCCGGCGAGGAGGAGTTCGCGGGCCGCGGGGTTTCGTATTGTGCAGTCTGCGACGGTGCGTTCTTCAAGGACGTGCACCTCGCAGTCGCCGGCGGTGGCGACGCCGCTGTGGAGGAGGCGCTGTTCCTCACCCGCTACGCCAGCAAGGTCACGATCATCCACCGGCGCAAGGAGTTTCGCGCCCAACCCATCCTGCTCGACGAGGCGCGCAAGCATCCAAAGATCGAGTTCCTGGTCGACACCATCATCGAAAGCATCGAGGGTGATGAGAAGGTGCGCCGCCTGTCGCTGCGGAACCTCGACACCGAGCGTCGCTCCGTGCTCGAGGTTGGAGGCATCTTCATCTTCATCGGCTTCATCCCCAATACCCAGCTCGTCGACGCTCATATCGATCATGACAAAGCCGGCTATTACAAGACGGACCCGATGACGATGATGACCAACATCCCGGGAATCTTCGCTGCCGGCGACGTTCGCAGCCAGCTGACCCGGCAGATCACGACCGCTGTTGGTGACGCCACCACCGCAACGATCGCGGCCAGCAAGTGGATCGAGGACTGGAAGCGCGGTCGCGACGACACGCCTCCCGAGCTCGTCGAAGCGACCCTGCACGGCGCCGTCTAGCGCCGCGCACATGAGCATCACCACCGGTCACGGCGACGGGGGAGAGACGGGGCTGCTCTACGGTGGACGGGTCGCCAAGGACGACATCCACACCGAGGCGTACGGGTCGCTCGACGAGGCCGTCTCAGCGCTCGGATTGGCGAGGGCGCTGACCGATTCGGCCGATTTAGCGACACGGATCCTCGAGCTCCAGCGCGAGCTCTTCGTCGTCGGCGCGGAGCTCGCCACCGGTCCCGGACATCGGGCCGACCTCGAGCGCCACTTCAATGTCGTGACCCCCGCGATGTCCGACGCGCTCGAGAGCGAGATCCACGACCTGGAGGCGCGCGTTCCATTGCCCGGCGGCTTCGTCATTCCCGGCGGAACCCCCGTCGGCGCAGCCCTCGACCTCGCGCGGACGTTGGTGCGTCGCGCCGAGCGCCGAACCGTCTCGCTGCAACGCGAGGGCGGTCTCGAGAACCCCGAGGTGCTCCGCTACCTGAATCGATGCTCGGACCTGCTCTTCATGCTCGCACGGGAAGCGGAGCAGGGCGCCACCGTCGCCTCGGGCGGGCAGCGCCGCCGCGAGGCCGACGGAACGGCCGATCGAACGGCGGACTAGGCGGGCACCAGCCCACGACGGCGCAGGAGCCCGCGCTCGAGTGGTGCGAAGAGCAGGTCATTGACGGCGATGCCAACAATCAGGATGGCCAGCAGGGCGGCGAACATCTCCGGGAGGTCGCCGAGCGTGCGACCGTTGTCCAGGATCTGTCCGAGACCGGTGCTCGCCGTCGATCCGATGATCAACTCGGCAGCCATGAGCGAGCGCCAGGAGAACGCCCACGCCTGCTTCATGCCGGCGACGTACCCTGGCAGCGTCGCCGAGAAGATGAAGTGCCGGTAGTACCCTGGGCCGCGCGCTCCCATCGAGCGCGCGAGGCTGAATGTGAGCGGCGGGACGTTATCGTACGAGGACATCAAGCCCATGGCGATCGATGGGAACGCTCCCATGATCACCACGAAATACACCGCGAAATCTCCGAGGAAGAGGACCGCGAAGGGAACCCAGACCACCGAGGGCAGGCTCTGGAGCCCGGCAAGCAGGGATCCGACGCCCGCGCGCAGGACTGGAATGCGCACGACCGCGAGCCCGATCACGGTTCCCATGGCCAGCGCCAGCGCATAGCCGATCGCCGCACGTTCGAGGGTCTGGAGCAGTGCCGGCACGAGGACGCCGATGTGAATCAGGTAGCCGATCTCCGCGATCGCGTCGCCTGGACCAGGAAGCGGCTCCCCGGCCCCTAACGCGCCCCCAGACTGCACGCCCACGACGACGAGCAACTGCCAGATCCCCACGAGGAGGCCGATCGCCACGAGCCTCGGCCATGAGGCCCGAAGAACTCGCTGCAGTCTATTGCGCTCCATTGCCGGCCGCTCCCGCACGCAGTTGCGCTGTGATCTCGTGGGCAAGGCCCGACACTTCGAACGAGTCGAGCTCGCGAGGCCGAGCTATGTCGACATCCCAGATGCGCGCCACCCGACCGGGACGCGGAGTCATGAGAACGACCCGGTCACCGAGGCGCACCGCCTCACGCACGTTGTGAGTCACGAAGATGATCGTCTTGCCGGTTTCCTGCCAGATGCGATTCAGGTCGTCGTGGAGCTGGTCACGCGTCAGCGCATCGAGGGCCGCAAAGGGCTCGTCCATGAGCAGCAACTCGGAGTCCTGCGCTAGGGCGCGAGCCAGCGCGCACCGCTGGCGCATGCCGCCCGAGAGTTGATGCGGACGATGGTCCGCGAAATCGATGAGCCCCACCATGGAGAGGAGCCGGTTTACCGTCTTGTTCCGCTCCTCCGTGTCAACCTTGTGGAGGCGCATCGGCAACTCCACGTTGCGGCGAACCGTAAGCCACGGAAGCAGCGCCGGCTCTTGGAACATGACAGCGGGGCGACCGTCAGCGATCTCGATCGTTCCGGATGTGACCTTGTCCAGCCCGGCGACGAGCGAGAGGAGAGTCGATTTGCCACACCCCGAGGTGCCCAGGATGCACACGAACTCCCCCTTGCGCAGCTCCAGCGAGACATTCTCGAGCGCCGTCATGGAGGCCTTGCCCTTGCCGAACACCTTCGTGACCCCGTCGAGGGTCACGAAGGCTTCATCTGCATCGCGCAGAACAACCGATGGACGCGGAGCGAGCGCCACGTTCATCAGCCGAGAGATCCGGCGCTGACTGTCGCGTCTCCGGCGGCGGTGAGGAGCGCGTTCAGCGGTCCAAGGTCGAGGATGCCCTTGACGATGGCGGTCTTGTTGAAAGTCAGCTGCTCAGCGTTGTTGGCATCTGTTTGAATGTCCGCCGCGAAGGGATCGAATCCAAAGCTGAGGTGCGTCCACGCCAGCGCGATCACAGTCGACTTCAGCAGCTTGCCCCCGGTGGTCGACGCAAGCGCGGCATTGACTGCGGCGGGCGCCGTCGATTCGTTCGAGTTGATCCAGTTCACCGACGTGACAAGCCCCTTGAGGAGGTCGCTGACAATGTCGGGATGGTTCTGAAGCAGGTTCTGGGTCACGACAAGCACGGTCGTCGGGAACTGGCCGTTCGGCCAGAGCGACGCCTCGTCGACAGCGAGCGTGCCCTTGCCCTGGAGGATGAACTCGGACTCGTAGGGCTCCGGAACCCATCCACCTGCAATCTTGCCGGCTTCGAAGTTCTGCAGGCTGATCGAGTTACCCGAACTCGTGTCGATATTCACCTGACCGCCACCGTTGATCGTTGTGGCGAGACCCTTGGTTGCGAGCCATGTGCGCAGTGCGATGTCCTGGGTATTGCCGAGCTGCGGCGACGAAAGGGTCTTGCCCGCCAGGTCCGCGGGGAAGTTCCCGTTAGCGATGGATTTGCTCACCACCAGGCCGGCTCCGCCCGACGCTGCGCCGGCGACGATGAGCACCTTGCCTTTGGTCTTGATGAAGGCGTTGATCGCGGGGCCCGGTCCGACAAAAGCGGCGTCGAGCTCGCCACCGAGGAGCGCCTCGCTCTCAGCCGGTCCCGCGCTAAAGGTGGTCGTTTTGACGGTCGTGCCCTTCGGCATCGCACCCTGAAAGAAGCCCTTGGACACTCCGATGAGCGCCGGGGCATGGGTCAGGTTGACGAGGTAGCCGAGATTGACGGTCGACGGGTCCGGCTGCGTCGCGGCGTGGCTCGTGGCCGGTGTGGTACTGGAGCCGCATGCGCCGACAACCAGTGCGGTCGCCAGCAGCGCAACTGAAGTCGCCGCGCGCCGTGTGCCACGGTGGCGCGGCGCCGATGAATGTAGAAGTGTTTCCCCGAACATAGTTGTGTCTCCCCTTTACGGAATTTCTCTTCCCGAGGCCCCCTCTCGATCGGCCTCAACTGGTCGATTTGTTTTTCACCCCAGGCTCTCCTACCCAGGTGCGTCCTGTCGTTGTGCGAAATGAACTATCGGTGCTAACGCTCCCATTAAGCAAGGAGCTTGATTGGAACGGAATCATCCCTTCATGCAAACATTAGCCTGCCTCGCGACGGCACTCGGAATGCGCATTGCTGCCCCGACGAATCCCCTCGCTCGACCGACCCGGTCAGTCACCTCCCGCTGCTCTCTCTGGTGCGCTTGCTTCATTTTGAGCAAGCCCCGATCCTTCCGTCAATGAGGATCGGTCAATAGGAACGATCTCTTTCTGCGATGGATCGTATGGGCCGCACAGGGACGTGGCAGCTCGGGTCATCCAGGTTGTACGAATCCGTCCGGCCGTCGATTTGCGCGGTGCGGCGCTCGCTCAACCCTCCAGGAGTCGAGCGCAGCGGAGCGCGAGCCAGAGCTGGTGGCGTTGCTCTGGGTCGTCGGCGTCGATTCCGAGCTGGCGCAGCCGTCCGACCCGATACACGACCGTGTGCCGATGGACGCCGAGGCGATCAGCGGCGTCGCCGATGCTCCGGCTGTCGAGCAGTGCCTCGAGCGTCGCGACGAGCTCGAGCCGCCGGGTGGGCGTGCCCCCGGCGAGAGGTCCGAGCACCCGGTCGACGAACGTGCGCATCGCCTCGCGGTCATCGGCGAGTGCGGCAAAGACGCCCACCTCCGCGTCGGTATGGACCGAGCGCTCCGGATAGAGCGTCCGGCCAACCTCGAGTGCCCGGCGCGCCTGCTGCGCCGACGGGGCGACGGCATCCAGCGTCGCCGCCACTGGGCCGACGCCGAAGGCGACCGGACCGACCCCCGCACAGAGCTTGGCGAGATCTCGCCCCTCGGGCACGAGCGCGATCCAGAGTCCGGGCTCCTCGCCGATCAGATGCGCTCCCTCGGCCCTCCAGGTCTCCTCGAGCTGGCGCTCCGCCTCGATGGTGGGCGCCGAGCAGGCGACCACGGTGTAGGGAGGGAGCAGCGTGAGCTCGGCCGATGCTGCGATGCGGCGCAGCTCCGCCGACGCGTCGCCGGCCACCAGCCGCTGGAGGATCCGGTCGCGGTCCCGGTCGCGCTGCCGGAGCAGACGCTCGCGGGTCTCCAGGTATGCGCCTCCCACGGCGGCACTGATCTCGTCGAAGTATTCGAGCACCGTGCTCGTCAGCCCGATGACCGTGCTCGGGGGCACGTCGTTCAGAACTGCAGGCTGGCCGATCACCTCGTCCCAGAGCACCCTCGCCGCCAGTCGATAGGCGCCGAAAACGAGTTCGAGCGGCACCTCGAGCTCGGCCTGCTGCGCTCCCATCGAGCCGAGCCGTTCGAGGTCGCCGGCGCGGAGCCCCCGCCCATCGCGGAGGAGCCGCACGAAGGTCCGGAGCGCATCCCGGCAAGCGGCGGTCACAGTGCGGAAATAGCCGAGCGTCCTGAACCGGCTGTCCGGAAGCGAGATCCCGGAAAGGATCTGCCGGGTCATGCGCCGGGCGATCACGTCGATCTCCGAGAGCAGGCGGACGGTCACCTCGGGCGGCAGAGTGGCCACCACGGACAACCTGAGGTCGGGTGCCTTGGTCAATTGGGCCATGTTGTCCTTTATACACAAATCCTGACGTGTACGCCGGATGACATTGCCCACCCTTTGTGCCGCGCGAAGAAAGTATGCTGATTGGCAATGCTCTACGACGACATGTTCATCCGCCTGGAGCGCGCCCGCTGGACGCTCAACACGGACATCCCTTTCGACGACATCGATCCGAGCCTGCTGAGCCCCCAATGGATCAGCGACCTCCGGAACATCTGCTTGACGGAGCTGTCCGCGCTCTACGCCACTGAGATGTTCCTTCGCGACTTCTACACGGACATCGACTTCTGCAGCTTCGTCTCCATCTGGTTCTACGAGGAGATGAAGCACCACCTCACGTTGCGCAAGTACCTCGAGCGGTGCGGCGAGACGTTCGACGAGGCCGAGCTTCCCGAGTTGCGACTCACCTTCGCGCCGGGACCGGCGATCGAAACGCTCACGATGCATTTCTGCGGCGAGCAGCGCCTTGCCCACTGGTACACGGCGTTCAGCGAGCAGGGCCCCGAGCCGGTGATACGCAAGATCTTCAAGATCCTGGCGGCCGACGAGTTGCGCCACGCCGCGTGCTATGCGAAGTACATGCGCCGCGCGGTCGCCAACAAGCCCGAGGTCCTGCCCGACATCCTGAAGATGTCGCTCTGGATGATGCGGAGCACGAACGACGCGCCCAAGCACCCGACCACCATCACCGAACCCTCGGTGGTGAGCCGGCTCGAGGACCCGGAGTACGTGTCGCGAATGCTCAACTGGTACCTTCCCGGCCGCGACCACGAGGCTCCCGTGCAGCGTCGGATTCTTGCCCTGCTGTCGGAGTTGAGTGGTGTCGAGATCAAGAACCTTCGGGAGATCCCTCCGCTGGTGCGCAAGCTGACGGCGACCAAGGAGCTCTCTCCAGCCGCTGCCTGAGCCGGCGGAGCCGCCCAACCTATAATCGGTCGGAGATGGGTGAAGCCGTGGTGCGTGTGCGTGCTCTTGTGCACGGGCGTGTGCAGATGGTCGGATATCGCGCCTTCGTGATCAGTCACGCAGGTGCTCTCGGACTGGCGGGCACGGTGGCCAATCAGCCGGACGGGACCGTCGAAGCCAAGCTGGAAGGCCCGAAGGCGGATGTCGAGCGGATGCTCGACCTGCTCCGTCAGGGGCCGAGCCACGCCCGCGTCGAGCGGGTCGATGTCGAGTTTTCCGCGCCGACCGGAAAGCTTCCCGCCATGATGGAGGCCACATGACCATCCGCTTCGCCGAGCGCCTCAACCGTCTGGGCACCGAGAGCGCGTTCGAGGTCCTCGCCCATGCCCGGCTCCTCGAGGCCGAGGGACGCAGCATCGTTCACCTCGAGATCGGCGAGCCCGATTTCGCCACTCCTGACAACATCATCGACGCCGCGGTCCGCGCCATGCGCGACGGTGCGACCCACTACACCGCGGCAAGCGGGATCCGCGAGGTTCGCGAGAAGACCGCTGCTTACGTGACCCGGCACACGGGTGTGCCCACGCAGTTCGAGAACATCGTGCTGACCCCGGGCTCCAAGAACCTCCTGCTCTTCGCGCTGCTGGCGCTGGTGGAGGAGGAGGACGAGGTCATCGTCCCCGATCCCGGATACCCGATCTACCGCTCGCTGGTCGAGTTCATCGGCGCCAAGGCCGTCTCCCTGCCGCTGCGTCAGGAGAACGATTTCCGCGCCGACGTCGACGAGCTGGCACGGCTGATCACCCCGCGCACCCGGATGCTGGTCGTCAACTCGCCGCAGAACCCGACGGGCGGCATCCTCACCCGCGCCGACTGCGAGGCGATCGCGCGCCTCGCCATCGACCACGACCTCATCGTTCTGAGTGACGAGATCTACAACCGGTTGAGCTACGACGGCGCTCATGTTTCGCTGTACGGGATCGACGGCATGGCGGAGCGGACCATCTACATGGATGGGCTGTCAAAGGCATGGGCGATGTGCGGCTGGCGCCTCGGGTTCGGCGCGATGCCGGTGGCGATCGCCCGGAAGATGGACACGCTGATGATCAACAGCTCGTCGTGCGCCGCGGCGTTCACGCAGTGGGCCGCCGTCGAGGCGTTCGACTCCCCGGAGTCCGACGCGGCCGTCGATCGCATGGTCGCCGAGTTCAGTCACCGGCGCGACCGGATCGTCGAGCTCCTCAACGAGATTCCCGGCTTCAAGTGCCGCCGCCCCGCAGGAGCCTTCTACGTGTTCCCGGACATCAGCGCGACCGGCTTCGGCGATCGCGAGCTGGCGAGTTCACTGCTCGACGAGGTGGGCGTCGCGGTCCTGCCCGGGCGTTCGTTCGGACCGGTCGGCGAAGGCCATATCCGTCTCAGCTATGCCGCATCCATCGCCAACCTGGAGGAGGCGGCGCGCCGGATCGCGCAGTATGTCGGCGCCGCAGTACCCGGATGACGCCTCCATGGTGTGCGACCGATGAGCCGGCCGCTTCCCGGCCTCGAGGAGACGCGGCGCCGCCTCACTGACCACGACGTCGTCGCAGTGGTCCTCGAGCTGCCGATCGGCGATGCGACGCCGGTTGCGGCGATGCGGGCGCTCGGCACCGATGCGAGTTGCTTCCTGCTCGAGTCGGTCGAAGGCAGCGGGGCCGTGGCTCGCTGGTCGATGCTCGGTCACCGTCCATCGCGGGTGATCAGCGACAACGGCGGAGATGAGGATCCGCTCACCCTGCTCGAGAGCGACGTGGCATCGATCGGCGCGGCGTGCGCACCCGGCTTGGCCGCGCCGCTGCTCGGCGGCGCCGTCGGCTTCCTCACCTACGAGGCCGCCGGCCGCTACGAGCGCCTGCCCGAGGCGGCTCGCGATCCGTTCCAACTCCCGCACCAGTGGTTCGGCATCTTCGACACCGTCGCGGTCTTCGATCATGCACAGCACCGTCTGCTGCTCTCCAGTTGCGTACATCGCGAAGACCGGGCAGGACTGGACCCGGCGTATGCCCGGGCGCTCTCGCGCATCGACACCCTGCGTGACGCCATCTGCTCGGCGACCCCGGAGCCGGTGGCTCCGTTGACGGGGCTTCCCGTCGACGTCGCCGCCCACGACCACGAGTCCAATCTCTCCCGGGACGAGTTCCAGGAGCGGGTGAGGCGTGCGCTCGATTACATCGTCGCGGGCGACATCTTCCAGGTCCAGGTGTCGAGGCGATTCGCCGTACCACTCCGGGCGGATCCATTCGACGTCTACGTCGCGCTCCGGGCCATCAACCCGAGCCCGTACATGATCTACATCGCCACCCCCGAGTGCACGTTGGTCGGCGCCTCGCCCGAGATGCTCGTGCAGGTCACCGGCGAGAGTGTCCGCTACCACCCCATCGCGGGGACCCGCCGGCGCGGCCGTACCGCTGAGGATGACGAGCGCATGGAGCGCGAGCTTCGCGCCAGCGAGAAGGAGGCCGCCGAGCACCTCATGCTCATCGACCTCGGGCGCAACGACCTTGGTCGCGTGTGCGCCACCGGCAGCGTGCGCGTCACCCAGCACATGGAGGTGGAGCGCTACTCGCACGTGATGCACCTGGTGAGCAGCATCGAGGGAACGCTCGACGCCGGTCGCGATTCGCTCGATGCGCTCCGCTCGTGCTTTCCCGCCGGAACGGTGACCGGAGCGCCGAAGATTCGCGCGATGGAGATCATCGCCGAGCTCGAGCCGGAGGTGCGGGGGCCGTATGCCGGTGCGATCGGTTACGTCGGATACGGTGGCGACCTCGACACCGCGATCGCTCTCCGCACCATCGTGGTCCGCAACGGAGTCGCATACGTGCAGGCAGCGGCCGGCATCGTCGCCGACTCATCGGTCCGCGAGGAGACCGTGGAGATCGACAACAAGGTCGCGGCGCAGATCCTTGCGGTGGAGGAGGCGAACGCGTGGGCGCGACGTTGACCGGTCAGGTGCTGGTTATCGACAACTACGACTCCTTCACGTTCAACCTCGTGCAGTACCTGCGCGAGCTGGGTGCGACGGTGGCCGTCGAACGCAATGACGCGCTGTCGATCGCCGACATCGCTCGGTCGAATCCCGCCGCCATCGTGATGTCGCCGGGGCCTCGGACGCCCGAGGATGCGGGTATCTGTGTCGACCTGGTCCGCGAGCTCGGAAGCTCGGTGCCGATGCTCGGCGTCTGCCTCGGTCACCAGGCGATCGGGGTTGCGTACGGCGCCAGGGTGGCGCGCGCACCGGCTGTCGTCCACGGGAAGGTCGGCCCGGTGCACCACGGCGGCGCCGGGGTGCTCCGCGGCCTCGACGATCCGTTCATGGCGACGCGTTACCACTCGCTCGTGGTGACGGCCGGCGGATTCCCCGACTCCCTCGAGGCAACCGCCTGGAGCGACGATGGGCTGATCATGGCCATGCGTCACCGGACCTTTCCCGTCGAGGGCGTGCAGTTTCACCCGGAGTCGGTGGGTACCCCATCAGGACACGCGCTGCTGCGCAACTTCTTGGACACGGCGGGCGTCGCCGTCGGGGTCGGCGTATGAGCTCGGCAGGCGGCGCGCTCGACGCCATCGCGCTGAGAAAACGCGGCGAGGTCGACCAGCTCCGCTGTGCCGAGGCCGCGCTCTGGGCCAAAGCCGAGTCGATGCCGCGTGCCCGTGGCATCGTGGAGGCGCTGCGCGGTGGCACCCTCATCGCCGAGATGAAGCGGCGCTCACCGAGCGGCGGTCTGCTCCGGCCCGAGCTCGACCCGGTCATGCTCGCGAGGGACTACGCCGCGTGGGGAGTCGCCGCCATCTCGGTGCTGACCGACGGGCCCGGCTTCGGAGGCTCGCTCGACGATCTCGCCCAGGTTCGTGTGGCTGTCGATATCCCCTTGCTGCGCAAGGACTTCACGCTCGACCCTGTGCAGATCGCCGAGGCGCGCGTGGCCGGTGCGGATTGGGTGCTCCTGATCGTCGCGATGCTTGACGCCGATGCGCTCGATCAGTGCCTTGCGGGAGTGGCGCGCAGCGGCGCGCAGGCGATCGTCGAGGTCCACGACGTCGATGAAGCCAGAGTGGCTGTCGCCGCCGGAGCAGACTGCATCGGCATCAACAACCGCAACCTGCAAACGCTCGCCACCGACCTCTCGACCTTCGCTCGAGTGCGTCAGACGGTCTCCGATGACGTGGTCTGCATCGCTGAATCGGGGGTGCGCAGCCCGGACGACGTGACGCGCCTGATCGACGAGGGCGCCGATGCGGTGCTCGTCGGCGAGGTGCTCATGCGCGCGCGATCACCAGAAGCCTTGTGCAGCGCGATGGTCGCGGCGGCTCGCGCGGCGTGGACGTCGTGATCGTCAAGGTCTGCGGTGTCCGCGATCCAGACGTCGCGGACGCTGCGATCGATGCGGGGGCGGACTGGATCGGCCTGATGCTGGTCCCGAAAAGTTCGCGCTGGGTCGATGACGCCGGCGCGCTGAGGGTGGTGCGCGCGGTCGGGGGGCGGGCTGACCTGGTGGGCGTCTTCGTCGCACCCAGCGCCGCGGAGTGCGACGAAGCGGCGTCTCGCTACAGCCTTGCCGCCGTCCAGGTGCACGGCGACTTCGAGCGGAGCCTGGTGACTGCATGTACGGTTCCTGTCATTCCTGTCTTCAACGTCGGGGATCGCGCCACGGCGAGCACCATCGACTGGCCGCCGGACACGCTCGTGATGCTGGACGGGTTGCCGGACCCTGGGGCGCTCCCCGGCGGAACCGGCCACCGGGTTCCGCTGGCCTGGGCGGCGGACATCGCACGGCATCGCCAGATCCTGCTTGCCGGCGGTCTCGGAGCCGACGACGTCGCCGAAGCGATCACCACCGTCCGCCCCGCCGGCGTCGACGCATCCAGCCGGCTCGAGCGCTCCCCGGGAGAGAAGGATCCCGACCTGGTGCGCAGCTTCGTGCTCGCCGCGCGAGCCGCTGCGGCGAGCCTGATGGTCGACCGCCGATGAGTGCACTCCCGCAGGGCCGGTTCGATGGTTACGGCGGCGCCTACGTTCCCGAGACGCTGGTGCCGGCGCTCGAGGAGCTCGAGGCTGAAATCGACGCGGCTCTCGCCGATGCGGCGTTCATCGCCGACCTGGATCGCTGGCTCGCCGATTACGCCGGCCGCCCTACACCGGTGACGCACGCGCGCCGCCTCGGCGATGCGCACCCGGGCGCCCAGGTCTGGCTCAAACGCGAAGACCTGCTCCATACCGGGGCGCACAAGTTGAACAACGCTCTCGGCCAGGTGTTGCTCGCACATCGCATGGGGAAGAGCCGGATCATCGCCGAGACGGGTGCGGGGCAACACGGAGTCGCCACGGCGACCGCATGCGCTGCGCTTGGCCTCGAGTGCGTCGTGTACATGGGCCGCGAGGACATGCGCCGTCAGTCGCTCAACGTCTACAAGATGGGACTGCTCGGCGCCGAGGTGGTGCCCGTCGACAGTGGCTCGGCGACGCTCAAGGACGCGACCAACGAAGCGATCCGTGACTGGGTCGCCAATGTTCGTGCGACCCACTACGTCATCGGGAGCGCCGTCGGTCCGCATCCGTACCCGTCGCTGGTGCGGCAGCTGCAGCGTGTCATCGGCGACGAGGCGCGTGCGCAGATGCTGACGCGTCTTGGGCGGCTGCCGTCCACGGTTGTCGCCTGCGTCGGAGGAGGCAGCAATGCAATCGGTATCTTCGCCGCGTTCCTCGACGACGACGTTCGCCTTGTGGGAGTCGAGGCCGCCGGACGCGGGCTCGACAGCGGCGAGCATGCCGCCCCGCTCTCGCGCGGACGCCCCGGAGTGCTCCACGGTGCCCTGAGCTACCTGATGCAGGATGCTGACGGGCAGGTCCTCGCCACGCATTCGATCAGCGCGGGCCTCGACTACCCGGGGGTCGGCCCTGAGCACAGCGCGCTCCGGGACAGCGGCCGTGTCGAATACGTTTCCGCGACAGACTCCGAGGCGCTCGCCGCCTTTCACGAGCTCTGCCTCCTCGAGGGCATCATTCCGGCGCTCGAGTCGTCGCATGCGGTGCACGTCGCCGCACGACTGGCTCGCGGGCGGCCCGCCGAGGAGGCCGTGCTCATCTGCCTCAGCGGCCGTGGGGACAAGGATGTCGACACGGTGCGCGAGTTCGACAGCGCATGAGCGCGCCGCCCCCGGAAACGCGCTTCACCCGCGCATTCGCAGCGAGGGCGCCCGGAGCGCTGCCGGGGCTCATCCCATACTTCACCGCCGGATATCCCCGTCACGAAAGTCTTGGTGCGCTGTTGATGTGCGCGCAGCGCACCGGCTGCATCGCTGCCGAGGTCGGCATTCCGTTCAGCGATCCGCTCGCCGACGGGCCGACCATCCAGCGCACCGGCCAGGTCGCCCTCGGTAACGGGATGACCCTGGCCAAGGCCCTCGACCAGGTGCGCGACGCGCGGAGCGCTGGCTTGACCCTTCCGCTCGCGGTGATGACGTACGTGAACCCGGTGCTCAGCTTCGGCATCGACGCCTTCGCCCGTGCCACGTCGGCGGCAGGCATCGACGGCGCGATCTTTCCGGATCTTCCGCTCGACGAGGCGGCGGGCATGCGCCACGCGATGCAGGCCGCGGGCGTCGCGGTGATCCCCCTGGTCGCACCCACAACCACCCCGGACCGGCGCGCACGCATCTGTGCGACGGCCGCGGGATTCGTGTATTGCGTCGGCGTCACCGGCGTGACCGGCGCTCGGCGTACGGTCGCCGACGACGCGATCACGGTGCTCGAATCGGTGCGCCGTCTGACACCGCTTCCGCGTGCGCTCGGATTCGGACTCGCGACGCACGAGCACCTGCTTGCGCTGCGCGGTCACGCCGAGGCTGCGGTGGTCGGCTCCGCGCTGCTCGATCGCGTCGGTGAAGATCCCGGCAACGCGGTCGCCGTTGCGGAGGCATTCCTCAACGCGATGATCGGCAACGAGGCGGCGCGAGCCGGGTGACCCGGGAAAGCGTCGCGCCCGCGGGCCGTGTCGACGGTGAGGTCAATGTCCCTGGAGACAAGTCGATCAGCCATCGTGCCCTCATCCTCGGCGCCATGGCCAGGGGGCGGACGTACATCGGCAACGCATCCCCGGCGGCCGACGTGCTCGCCACCGCCGCGTGCCTTCGCGCCTGCGGCGTGTGGGTGCGCGATTTTCCACCGGCTCGCTACGCGCTCGACGGCAACGGCGTCGGCCGGTTGCGCGCTCCTGACGGTGTGCTCGACTGCGCCAACTCGGGGACCACCATGAGGCTGCTCGCGGGGGTACTTGCCGGCAACGACATCGAGGCGACGCTCGACGGCGATTCGTCACTGCGGCGGCGCCCGATGTCGCGGGTGGTCGATCCGCTGCGCGCGATGGGGGCCGAGATCGAGGCTTCACCGCAGGGAACCGCGCCGCTTCGCGTGCATGGCACGGAGGTCCTCGAAGGTTTGACCTGGCGACCGCCGGTGGCGAGCGCGCAGGTGAAATCGGCGATCCTGCTTGCGGGACTCTCTGCTGCGGGACTCACGACGGTCGTCGAACCGATTCCGACTCGCGATCACACCGAGCGGATGCTGCGCATGTGCGGAGTAGAGGTCGTGTCGAATGGCGCTGAGGTGACCGTGCATCCAGGGCCGCTCGAGCCCTTCGGGCTGCGCGTTCCAGGAGATCTCGGCTCGGCCGCTTTCTTCCTCGCCCTTGCCGCCTCACGCCCGGGCTGGCGGGTGCGGTGTCCCGGCCTCGGCCTGAACCCAGGACGCATCGGCATCCTCGAGGTGCTGCAGGCGATGGGCGCGGGAGTTCATGTGGAGGAAGGCGACCCCGCAGGCGGTGTGGAGCCCGCCGGCGACGTGGAGGTCCGAGGGACCCACCTCCGCGGCGTCACGATCTCAGGGTCGCTCACGGTGCGGTGCATCGACGAGCTGCCGATCATCGCGGTGCTCGCAAGCCAGGCCGATGGCGACACCGAGATCCGTGATGCCGGCGAGCTGCGCAACAAGGAGTCCGATCGCATCGCCACGCTCGAGACCGGTCTGCGGCTCCTCGGCGTGCCGTGCGACAGCAGCGCTGAGACGCTCACCATCCACGGCCCGGTGCGGCTGCGCCCGGCTCGGCTCGACGCGGAGGGCGATCACCGTTTCGCCATGGCCTGGGCGATCGCCGCAGCGCTGGTGCCGGCCGGCGATGGCGAGTCGGTCATCGAGGGTGCGGAGACCGCTGCGGTGTCCTACCCCGGTTTCTTCGCCGACCTGCGGAAACTGCTGGCTTCCTGAGCCTCAGGGGTCGAAGCGAACCAGGAGATGCGGGCCGTCGCGGACCTCGACGACCTTCAGCCAGCTCACGGCGATCGTGACCGGGAGCACCTCCGGACCCTCGAGATACGCCTGCGCGCCGGCAGCATGCTCGATCAGGCGCCTCGCCACCTCGACGCGCATCCGCGGGTCCTGGACCACGGTGGCGATGCCGCCACCCTGGATCCATCGTGACGCGTTGCCCGGCGAGCACATGAACGCGACCCGAGAGTCCGCCTCGAGCTCTCGATGCAGGCGTGAGCCGCCCCGCGTCGCGATGAGGAGCCGGATGCCGTCGTCGGTGCGCTCCGGAGCGAAGAAGACACCGGCGACGTGCGGCCCCGCATCGCTGGTGGTGGCGAGCGCCGTCGTGTCGTAGGCGCGCAGCGCCCAGAGTGCCCGCTCCAGCGCCAGTGGGGTGACCGTCGCGCCGGCGTCCTGCGTGTCGAGGGCGCTCATCGCAGCAGGCGGCTCAGACGCCGATCCGCGAAGAGGCGCCCGCCGGTCTGACACTCCGGGCAGTACTGAAACGAACGCGACGCCAGGGACACCTCGCGCACGGTTTCGCCGCAGACCGGGCAGGGGAGGCCGGTGCGGCCGTGCACCCGCATCGATTGCCGCTTCCCGTCCTTGAGCGACGCGGGGTCGGAGTCGACGGCTAGCGCGACCGCCGCGGTCAGCACCTCTCGAATCGCGGCGGCGAGCCGCTGGAGCTCCTCGTCGTCCAGAGCGCCGGCATGCCGAAAGGGGGACAGCTGGGCGGCATGGAGGATCTCGTCCGAATAGGCATTGCCGATCCCGGCGACGACCGCCTGATCGGCGAGGACGCTCTTGAGCGTTCCCCGCTGATCGCGGAGGATCGCCCCGAGGGTGGCGGGCGACAGCTCGGGATCCAGCGCGTCGATCCCGAGGCGCGCGATCCCGTGGACGTCCCCGGGATCCCTCACCACCGACACCGCCAGACGCTTGTCGGTGCCGTGCTCGGTGATCTCGAGGCTGCCGCCATCCTCGAGGGTCACGATCACCGCCAGCGGGCCGCGCAGCGATGGACGCGCGTTGGTGGGCTTGTCGCGGAGCCTGATCCAGCCCCCGCGAGCGAGGTGCACGACCAGGTGCAGCGGCGGAATCGAGAAATCGAGGAACTTCCCCCGGCGGACACAGCCGTCAACGGCCAGGCCCTCGAGCGCGGTCACCGGCGGGTCGAACGTCTTGAGCACGGCCACGGAACGGACGGTCACGCCGGACACGACCCGTCCCCGAAGTCGCGTGTCAAATGACCGGCACAGCGCTTCGACCTCGGGCAACTCAGGCATCGCGGGTGAAAGAATGCGCCCGGTGCCGAGAAGCGTGGCTGGTCCGCGTGCCGTCGTGCCGCGGCGAAGCCGTGCGCACGGGGCGGAGGACGTTCTCTGCGTGCCGCGATCGACCATCTTTCCGGATGGCGCGTGGCACGGCCTGGTTGCGCGCGGCCTCGAGCGCGTGCTCCGGACCATCCACGCGACCTCCGAATACCGCCCGCGCGCCGAGATCGAAGACGATCCCGAGCTGCAGCAGATCATTCCGTACTGCGTCGTCCACCATCCCGACGACGATACGTACCTGCTCACCCGCCGCCTGCGGCGATCGAGCGAGAAGCGTCTTCATCACCTCTACTCCCTCGGGATCGGCGGACACGTCAACCCCGGTGACGGCGAGGGTGAGGACCCCGTGGTTGGCGGCCTGCGCCGCGAGTGGGCCGAGGAGATCCGCTGTCCCACGCGGGCGCGTGCCAGTCTCGTCGCCCTGCTCAACGACGACTCGAGCCCGGTGTCGCGCGTGCATCTCGGCCTGGTCTTCCTGGTCGAGCCCGAAGGCGGCATCGTCGAGGTGCGCGAGGTCGAGAAGCTCGAGGGTGAGTCGCTCTCGCTGGAGTCGATGCGCCGCCACTACCTGAGCATGGAGTCCTGGTCCCAGCTCGTCTACGACGACCTCGTCGCGGGTGCCCAGACGCGGGTGGAGAAGAGCCCGCTGGTGGTCGATCTCGAAGCTGAGCCGTGAGCCCGGCCTTCCCGGCACGTCCCGACTACTTCCTCGCGCCGGAGGACCTCTCCGCGTGGTTCGAGGCGAACCCGTCTGCAACCGAGCTCTGGGTTGGAATCTGGAAGAAGGGGTTCGAGCGGCCGGGCATCTCATACGCTGATGCGGTGGACGAGGCGCTCTGCAACGGCTGGATCGACAGCGTCGTCAGGCGGGTCGACGACGCCAGCTACATGCTCCGGTTCACCCCGCGCCGGCCGAAGAGCAACTGGACGGAGGCGAACCTCCGCCGCGTCGAGGAACTGCGCGAAATGGGGCGACTACGCGCGAGCGGCGCCCGTGCCGTCGCAGCCGCCTCGCAGCCTGCGCGGCGCCGAGGGCGCTGACGCTCCGTATACTCGGCCCTCAATGGCAACTACCGTTCGCGTCCCCGGACCCCTCCGCCGCCTTACCGGAGGCAACGCCGAGGTGAGCGTTGATGGCGGCACCGTCGGCGCCGTGCTCACCAACCTCGACGCCACCTATCCTGGCTTCCACGATCGCCTGTACGACGACACCGGGAGCCTGCGGCAGTTCATCAACATCTATGTCAATGACTCCGATATCCGCTTCGCCCAGGGCCTCGAAACCCCCATCGCCGAGCGCGACGAGGTATCGATCGTCCCCGCCGTTGCCGGAGGTGGCGGTCCCCGCTGATCGTCCGCTGGATCTGCTGCCGCGATCTGCGGTGATCGCCGTGGCGATGTCGGGTGGGGTGGATTCCAGTGTCGCTGCAGCACGTGTGGCTGCGACCGGTTTGCGCGCCTTCGGCATCACGCTGGCGATGTGGCCGGGCAGCCGGGACACCGTCCGCGACCGCGGGTGTTGCTCGATCGACTCGGTCGATGACGCTCGGCGAGTGGCGACCGCACTGGCGCTGCCCCACTACGTCTGGAATCTCGAGCGCGTCTTCGAGGCGGAGGTCGTCGGCGATTTCGAGGCCGGGTACGCGTCAGGCGTGACGCCAAATCCCTGCGTCCGATGCAACCAGCGCATCAAGTTCGGCGTGCTGCTCGAGCGGGCTCGCGCCGCCGGAGCGACGCATCTCGCCACCGGCCACTACGCGCGCACCGGCCGAAGGGGGTCGCTGGTGACCCTGCACCGGGCTCGCGATACACGCCGCGACCAGGCCTACGTGCTCCACCGGCTGGATCAGCGGCAGCTCCGGAGCGCGGTGTTCGCCCTCGGCGGCGACGACTCCAAGGCAGGCGTCCGAGCTGAGGCTGCCGCGCTCGGCCTGGGAACGGCGGCCAAGCCCGAGTCGCAGGACCTGTGCTTCGTCGAATCGGATCTCAGGTCGGACCTGCGAAGCCGGCTCGCCGGCCGTTTCGCGCCCGGTGCGATCACCGAGATCGACGGCACCGTGATCGGGGAGCACGAGGGCGTTCCGTTCTTCACCGTAGGACAGCGTGCAGGCCTGGGGATTGCGCCGTTGCGCCCGGACGCGGCGCCTCGCTATGTCATCGAGATCCGCCCCGCCCTGAACACCATCGTGGTCGGTCCGCGCGAGGCGCTTCGTCGAACCACCGTCGAGGCGTCCTCGTTCCGGTGGATCGCCGGTTCGACCGCAGCGGTGGGCACCGAGTGCGAGGCACAACTGCGCGCGCACGGAGAGCCGCACCCAGCCCGGCTCGATGCGAGCGACGGCGATGCCGTGCTGATCCGATTCGACAGCCCGGTCGACCAGGCCGCTCCCGGGCAGTCGGTGGTGCTGTACCGCGGCAACGAGGTTCTCGGAGGCGGCTTGATCCGCCGGGCAGCCTGAGGCGCCGCGGCGGTGCCCCCGTCCCCCGAGCAGGTCGTCGTCGGCATCCTCGCAGTCCTCTTCGGCTGCCTGGCGGTGACCGCGTCCGCGTATGCCGGGCGTCAGACCGGGAACTGGCTGTATTACGTCTGCACGGTCGGCAGTCTCGCCTTCGTGGCGGGAGTCATCGGCCAGCGGGTGTTTCCCACTCCCGCGGCGATCGCACGTCTCGGGGCGTCGGCGGCCTCGAGCTCAGCGCCGGGACCGTGGGATGCGGGGGTCTCACTCCCGCTGATTGGCATCCGGGTGACCCCGGTGGCAATCGTCGGGCTCCTGGTCGCGGCCGTGGGTCTGAGCCTGGTCCTGCTCTTCGAGCGAGTCCCCGGCGCGGTCCGTGCGGGGGCACCCACGCGTGCGTCGCGGCTTGACGACGACGATTCGGTCTGAGCCCGCGCTGACTACAATGCCGCCCGCGCCCCTATGACCCCTAACGCAGTCGCGTTCTACGCCATCGCCGTGCTCATCGTGCTTGCCGCCGGAGCCGCAGTTGGGCTCCCTTCGCTGCGCCGTGCTGCCTATGCGGGCGCTGCCGTGGTGGTGCTCATGGCCCTGCTCGAGCTGTTCTCCGGGGCGTACGCGCTGGCTGTGGTCCAGCTCGTGGTCCCCGCGGTCGGAGCGGGTGTCGTCGTTCTCGTGCTCCGTCGAGATAAATACAGCGGGCTCGTCAGTGGACCGGTGCTTCGAGAGCGCTTCTGGATCGCCGCACCAATCGCTATTGGGACCGCGGCAGTGCTGGTGATCACGCTGGCGGTGGTCGGCAACGGATGGTATCCGGGGAACCTTGGTGTCCTGCTCCCGGCGTTCCACAACGGCGCCGCCCTGGCCACCGTGCTGCATTACCGCGCGCCTTACGCCCTCGTGATCGCTGTCGTGGTGGTCGTCGTCACCATCGGCGCCGCGCTCGTCATCGGCCGTCCGAGCGCTGACGAGCAGACGCTCGATCAGATGCTCGAGCAGCGCCGGCAGCGCGAGGACCTCGCGCGAAGACGCCGCGTGGATCGCGAGCAGGGACGCCGGCGCCCCGCGGGGAACGACTCGTGAACGTCGGCCCGGGTCAGTTCGCAGCGCTGAGCGCGGCCGTCTTCGCCATCGGCATCTACGGAGTGTTGGCACGCCACCACCCACTCGGCGTGGCGATGTCGATCGGACTCCTGTTCGCGGCGCCGGTGATCGCGCTGGTCGGATTCACTCATGCCAACCAGGGTCCGCCCGCGTTCGGCGATGCAGTCGCCGCATTCGCCATCGTGGTGGCGAGCTGCATCTGCAGTCTCGGGTTCGCGCTGGTCGCGCTGCTCTGGCGGCGGACCGGACGGGCGGATATCGACGCCCTCGGCGACCTCGAGGGATAGGGGATGGCCATCTACAACGCGGCGTGGGCAATCCCCTTCCTGCCCCTGCTCGGCGCGCTGCTGTCGCTCGGGGTGGAGACGCAGCGGCGGGCCGCCCAGCTCTGCGTCTTCTTCACGGGGCTCTCGTTCGTGGTCGCGGCGGTGGTGCTCGTCGTCCGCCTCACCCACGCGACCGCTGCACCGTTCGATTCGCTGCTCACCTTCTTCCAGATGACTCCGCCCGAAGGCGCTACGTTCGCGACGCAGTTCCAGGCACAGGTCGGGATCCAGGTCGACGCGCTCTCGGCAAGCTTCGCCGCCGCGATCATCCTCGCAACGTTGGTGATCCAAGCCCATGGAGTCACCGCCATGCGGGGCGAGAACGGCTTCCGGCGATTCTTCTGCGGGTCGTCGGTGCTCGCGTTCTGCACGACCGGTTTCGTGCTCAGCCCCAACCTCTTCGACTCGCTGATCATGTGGGTTGGTGCGTCGGCGTCCCTGTACGTCCTCGTCTCGCTGTCGTGGCAACGCGCGGACATCGCCCGGCATGCGATGCGCGCCATGGTCGTCCTCACCGCCGGCGACATCGCGCTCACGCTCGGAGTGGTGTTCGCGTGGATCAAATTCGGGGTCTTCTCGTCGCTGCTGCAGCCACCCGCCGGACAGTCGATCGCGGATCCCTTCTCGTTCAACGTGATTGCGCAGGGGGTCATAGCGACCCTACATCACGGTGTGGCGAGCACGGGGCCGCGCGCAATCCTGGTGATGGGCATCGTCTTCCTGGTCGCCGCGGCCGTCCGCAGCGTGCAATTTCCCTTCACCGTCTGGCTGACGGACACTGCTGCATCGGCCGTACCGGTCGTGGCACTCGCGGCCGCGACGGTCGCGCCGCTCGGCATCTACCTGGTGGCGCGGATCTATCCCGTGGTAGCGCACGCACCGCGAGCCCTGCCCGTCCTGGCGTTGGTCGGCGGCCTCAGCGCCGCACTCTCGGCGGCGGCCGGCATCACCCAGCGCCGCATCACACGAATCGCCGTGTGCGCGGTCGCTTCCGAGCTCGGGCTCGGCCTCGTGGCGGTGGGCATGGGCGGCTACGGCGCGGGGGTTTTCATTGCGCTCACCTCGGTGTTCACGTCGACCCTGCTGTTGCTGTCGGTCGGCAACCTCATCCGCGTATATCGCACTGACGACATCGCGGAGATGGGCGGGGCGTGGGCCAGGCTCCGCACCACCAGCATCGCGCTCGGGGTCTGGGCAGTGCTCGCGGGCGGCATCGGGTTCAGCGCCTACTACGCAGTGTCCTCGGCGCTGAGCGGCGTCGACCCGGCAGGCGGAGTCTTCAGCGGGATCGAGCGCGTCGTCGTGGCCATCATCACTGTCATCGCCGCTGCGCTGGTAGCGTTGCTCGCCGGCCGGCTCCTGCTCACCGTGACCTCCGGCGCCGTCGCGCGCCGTCGGGGCTTTGCGCACGAACGGGTTGCCGAGGTTGAGGGCACGCTCCGCCGCCCTCTCTGGCTGGCGATCGTCGCCGCGGTGGTCGTGGCTGTCGTCGGCCTGCCCGGCGTCGAGCCCTTTATGCGATTCGTCTTCTACGGTCGCCACCAGCAGGCGATCGGCCTCGACGCGACCGCGGCGCTGCTCGCGCTGCTGACGCTCGCAGGCGGCTTCGCCGCGGCCTACGTCCTGTTCGGCCCGGCTCGCAGGGGCGCCGCCATCGTTGCAGACGCATTCCTGCCGCTGCGGGTCGCCGCGGAGGGCTTCTACGTCGAGCGACTGACGGAGCTGGCGGCGCGACCGCTCCTCGCCATTGCGGGACGTGTCTCCAGCTTTGATGACGAGGTGACCGCGCCCATCGAGACGTCGGTGGGAGAAAGCGTCGACTACGCGGCCACCGGACTGGCACTGCTGCGCAACGCTCGATTCGCCCGCTACCTCGCGGGCGGTTTCGTGCTGATCGCGATTCTCGCCTTGCTCTCGGTGCTCGCCGCTACCGGACACCTCTGGGTGCATCTGGTATGAACGTCATCCTCTCGACGATCATCTGGTCCCCGTTGCTTTTTGCGCTGATTGCGATCTTTCTTCCCGAGCGCAACGAGGAACAGCGCGCGCGAGTGCGCACCATCGCGCTCGCCGGCGCCGGCGTGAGCTTCTTCGTGACGACGTTCTTCGCGGTTCTCGGTCAGATCGGGCTCGGCCAGGGCGGCGGCCTCGCGTCCGCCTACCAGGAGAACCACACGTGGTTCTGGAACTTCGTGTTCCAGGCGCACTATGACCTCGTCGCCGACGGCATCACCCTCCCGTTGCTGGTGGTGGTCACGACCATCTTCGGCTGCGCGATCTTCCATTCGTGGAAGGTGCACGAGCGGGTGCGGCTGTACGTGGTCCTCGTGCTCCTCGTCGAGACCGCGGTCAACGGGGTGCTCTGCTCATCGGACTTCGTGCTGTTCGCGGCGTTCTGGGGTCTGCTTCTGGTCCCGATGTACCTGCTGATCCGGATCTGGGGCGGCGACGGCGCGCGCCGGGCCGCCGCATGGTTCGCCGGATTCCAGGCGGTGTCACTCGGGCTGATCATTGCGACCACGGTCATCGTCGTTGTCGAAGCCGGCGCGCAGACGTCCGACATGGGAGCCGACCTGACCACGCTGCCGGTGGTTGCTGAGACGGTTGGATTCTGGCTCAGCTTTGTCGCGTTCGCGATCGCGATGGCCGTCTTCCCAGTGCACACCTGGATGATCGAGGCGCAGAGCAAGGCAAGCGCCGGCGTTGCGACGATCCTGTCCGGGACCATGCTGCTGCTCGGCGCGTACGGGATGCTGCGCATCAGCCTCATCGTCTTTCCGGAACCGGCCCACTACTACTCGTTCGTCATCACCGGGCTGGCGGTGGTGGGCGCGTTCTGGGGCAGCATCGGCGCGCTCCGCCAGGACGAGTTGCGCCGTTTCATCGGCTACATGAACGTCGCGCAGATGTCGCTCGTCCTGCTGGCCATCGGCGCGCAGACCTCGGTTGCGCTCGTCGGCGCCGTCCTGCTCCTCGCGGGGCAGGGATTCGCCTCGGCGATGCTGACGCTGGTCAGTGGCGCCGTTGAGGAGCGGACGAGGACGACGAGCATCCGGGCCATGGGCGGTTTGGTCACCCAGGCTCCGCGCCTCGCGGGCTTCTACCTGGTGGCGGCGGCCAGCGTCATCGGCATTCCGTTGCTCGCGGGGTTCACCGGCGACTTCATGGTCTTCGCCGGTTCATTTCCCGGACATCGCATCGCCACCGTGCTGGTGATGGGCAGCGTGATCGTGACCACCGGTGGTCTGCTCTGGGTTGCGAATCGCGTCTTCTTCGGACCGGTGCGCGACCAGTTCGCCCGGGTGCGTGACGTGACGCTCCTCGACCTCACCGTGCTCATCCCGCTGGTCGCGGCAGTCGTGCTGTTCGGCGTCCGCGTAGGGGCGGTCGTCCCGGTGATCGCCAACGGCGTCCTCGAGATCACCACCCGGATCAGCGGAGGCTGACGAGACCGGTGAATTCCACGCACGCGATGACGCTTGCGCTGCTCCCCGAAGCGATGCTCGTCGGCGCTGCTCTGATCTCCGTTCTGATCGCGATCCTCCGGCCCGGTCTCCGTCCGGACATCCATCGCTGGATCGCCTGCATCGGGCTCGTCGGGTCACTGGCCGCGTGCGCGCTTGTCCTGCTCGGCCTGCGCCACCTGCCGTCGGGCATCGCGGTCAGCGTGCTGAACGGCGGGTTGGTCATCGACAGCTTCGCGATGTTTATCGCGATCCTCGCCTGCATCACCGCACTCGGCACCTGCCTGATCAGCGATTCGGTGGTGCGGAGCATCCCGTCGCGGACGAGCGCCTTTTACGCGCTCGTGCTGGTCTCGACGGCCGCAGCTGAGGCGATCGCCGCGGAACGCGAGATCACCACGCTGTTCGTTGCGCTCGCCGGCCTGCTCATCTGCCTGGTGGCGCTGGGCGCGCTCGTGAAAACCAATCCACGCGGCGCGGTCTCGTCGTTCGAGCATCTCATCGAGGGAGGCATCGGCCTCGCCTCGGTGCTCTACGGTCTCGTGCTGCTCTACGGGATCACTCGGAGCACCAACCTGTCAGCGGTCGCGGCATCGGCCGGTGCGGCCCCAGGCGCCGTCGCCCTCGGCGTGGCACTCGTCGTGTTCGGCCTCTGCGGCATGCTCGGTGTTTTCCCGTTGCGCCAGTGGGTGGGGCGCGTCGCCGCCAACGTCCCGGCCGGCGCCGCCGGGTTCATCATCGCAACGAGCCTGATCGGCGGTGGCGCGGCGCTGGCGCGCGTGACCGTCTCCGGGCTCGGCTCGCAGGTGGGTGTCTGGAGATGGCTCGTCCCGATCGTGGCCGCGATCGCGCTCGGCTACTCATCGTTGAGCTCTCTCCGGGAGACGACGGTCTCGCGACTCATCGGGCAACTGGTCAGCGCCCAGGCCGCGATGCTGCTCCTCGGTCTCCTCGCGTTCACCAACGGGTCTCGAGGCCTCCCGGCGTATGGGATGACCGCCTTCCTCGCCGGTCTCGGCATCACCGCGATCGCGACACTGGCCTCGTTCGGCGTGCTCGGCATGCTCCAGGCGGCGGGGATCAGCGACAGGATCGAGCACGCGCGTGGCCTCGCGCACCGGTCGGCCCCGGCAGCCGTGCTCCTGACCATCTCGGTCGGGACGCTTGCCGGAGTTCCACCTCTCGCCGGTTTCCTCTCCCGAGTGCTGCTCATCTCCGGTGCCGCGGACACGCACTACGGCTGGCTCGCGGTGGTGGCCATCGCTGCGACCGCGCTTACCGTGATGGCGGCGGTGCGTCTTTTCGCGACCCTGTACGCGGATGCCGGTGACGAGGTGCCCTTCACGCTCGGCGCGACGCCACTTCTGTCGCGCGTCGTCGCGGGCGTGGCGTGCGTCGCCGGTATCGTCCTGGTGGTGCTGATCCAGCCGCTGCTCGCGGTTGCGACAGCGGGAGCCGGAACACTGCGCTGACTGTGTCGGAGCGTGCCCCGGGAGGCGCCACGCGGGACCTGCCCGCGGTCGTGCTCAGCATCCTCACTCGGACGGTGCGGACGCTCGGGCCGTTGCGTGCTCCCGTGGCGGCTGCGGTCGGAGCTGCGTGGTATGCGCGTCTCAGCCGCGAGGACCGTGTTCGCGCGGCCGCGAATCACCATCGCCTGCAGCCGCACCTCGACCATGTCGCGGCCGCCGCGCTCGCTCGCCGTTCGTACCAGGAGTACGTTCGCATGATCGTCGACTCGATGTGGGCGGACCCGCTGGACTCGGCGCAGGTCCTCAAGCATTTTCGGGTCATCGGGGCCGAGCATCTCCACGTCGACGAGCGCGGATCGATGGTGGTGCTCCCGCACTTCGGCAACTGGGACATGGCCGCGAGCGCGTCGCTCGGTCTCGGGCTGCACCTCAGCACGGTGATGGCACCCGTGGTGTCGCCCGGAATCACTGAGATGGTGGCGGTCTCGCGTCAACGCAAGGGTCTCGAGATCTTCACGGTCCGTCAGTCGGCGCGCGGATTGTTCCGCGCGCTGAGGCGGGGGAGGACGGTCGCACTCATGCTCGACGTCCCCGAGGCCGGGCCCACGGTTGTGGTGCCGTTCTGCGGCGGTCCCGTCCGATGCAGCGCGGTCCCTGCACGGCTGGGCGCAGCCACGGGCGCGGCTATCCTCCCGGTGACGTGCCGGCGCGACGAGTGGGGCTGGGTGCTCGAGATCCATGCGGCCATCGACCTGTCGGGTGACGACGCGACGGTGATCGGGCGGGTCGCGGCCTGCGTCGAGCCCGCGATTCGGGCGCACCCCGAACAGTGGTATCCGTTCCACCACGTGTATGTCGACGGGTGATGCGAGCGACCTGACACGAGCCGCGCTCGAGGCGCTCGAGACTGCAGGCGGATCGGGGTCGGTCGCGGCGACCGCGTGGGCTCCGGGGCGCTGCACGCTGGTGGGCGAGCATGTCGACTACGCCGGGGGCAAGGTTCTCTGCGTTGCCGTCGATCTCGGAATCGCGGCCGCCGTGCGCCGGAGTGGTGCGGCGCGATACCTGGTGGCGAGCGGCGGTACGATCGTCACCCGGAATGACCCCGATCCGAGAGGTGACCTGGGGGATCGCGTGCTTGCGCCGGTGGTCGCGCTCAGGACCCGCGGCATTTCCGTCCCGGCCGTCGAGGTGGGCATCGCGGCAACCCTTCCCGCCGGAGCGGGTCTCGCCTCGTCGGCTGCCCTCATGGTGGCCACCGCGACCGCGATCCTTCGGCTGCTCGGCGCCGGCATGACGGCGCGGGACCTGGCCGCGGTTGCGCTCACCGCGGAACGCGACGTGCTCGGGATCCCCTGCGGTCCGCTCGATCAGCACGCCGTCATCGACGCTCCAGATGGTGGTGCGCTGCTGCTCGACTGCGCGACCGGAGGCGAGGAGTCGATGCCGTGGCCCTGGGCGGATGCGGTGCTCGTGGGCTGCGACACCAGAGTGCATCACGACGTCGGCGGCGTGGAATACCGGCGCCGCCGCGAGGAGACCGAGTCGGGTCTCGCGGCGCTCGGCGCCAGCAGCTGCCAGGAGCTGACCGATTCGGTCATCGAGTCGGCTCGGGTGGACCCGGACGTCAAGCGCCGCCTGCACCACGTCATGGCGGAGAGCCGGCGCACGGTCAAAGCGGCAGACGCCATGCGACGGGCCGACCTCGCCACGCTCGGGCGCCTCATGTCGGCGAGCCACCGATCGCTCCGCGATCTGCACGAGGTGAGCACACCGATGCTCGACGCGGTCGCCAGTGCTGCCGAGGGTGTTCCCGGCTGCTTCGGAGCCCGAATGGTCGGCGCCGGGTTCGGCGGGGCCGTCGTGGCGCTCGTGACCCGCGACCGCGCCGATGCCTGCCGGCGTGCGATGGCCGGCGCCTCCGGCGGGCCAACCTTCCAGCTCCGGCCCTCGCCCGGGGCTGCGGTGCTGGCGCCGGATGTGGTGCGGGGCTAGACTCATCGCCGCATGGCTGGCAACGCGGCTGCGGTCACGAGCTGCGCCGCCGGATATCTGATCGGGTCGGTGCCCTTTGGGTTGATCGTCGGCAAGGCCGTCGGCGGCCTCGACGTCCGTGACTTCGGCAGCGGCAACATGGGCACCGCCAACGTGCTCCGCACGGTCGGCGCCCGAGCCGGTGCGATCACCTTTGCTCTCGACGTTGCCAAGGGCGCCGGGGCGGTCGCCATCGCACGCCGCTGCGGGGCGGACCCGGCCGCGCAGGCGGCTGCGGGGCTCGCCGCATGCATCGGGCATTCATGGCCCGTCTTTGCTCGCTTCCGGGGCGGGAAGGCAGTCGCCACGGCGTTCGGGGGCCTGTTGATGGTGTCTCCCGAGGCGGCAGCCTGGGCGACGGCCGGTGGCATCGGCGCTCTCGCCCTCAGCCGGACCATGTCGGTTGGATCGCTGACCGCCACGGTGACGGCGACGCTCGGGGCCGGCCTCGAGAGCACCAGACGCCACGACGCGGTGCCGTTCGTCTTCACCGCCCTGGTGTCGACCCTCGTGGTGGTCCGCCACGCCGCGAACATCCGGCGGATCGCTCGTGGCGAGGAGCCGCAGCTGTCGACCCGTCTGTTTGGCGGTCGTCACTGACTCATCGGCGGACGCCGGCCGGGTCGTCCGTATGATCGGGAGCATGAAGAACGCTGCGAACGCGCACGTCGCGGTCGAGAGCGCGGTGGATCGGGTGAGCGCGGTTGCCCGGGCGCTGACCAGCACGACCGGCGGGGTCCCCGAGCTGCAGCGCGAGGTGGTCTGCACCGCGGCGTCGATCGCCGGTGAGGGGGCGGCGGCGGCGATTGCCCTGCGCGAGGGTGAGCGCCTCGGCGTCAGGGTCGTCGATCCGCACCTTGCGATCCCGGATGTGTTCGATGGGTGGGAGACGGCGCCGGACGTGATCGCCGGGAAACGCCTCAGGCGGGTGCTGCCCGGCCGCGGATCGTTGCTGGTGCTGCCGATGTCGAACCTTGGCGAGCTTGTCGGGGCGCTCGCGGTGGCGTCGCCGTCGGACGCGGCGACGGTAGACGCCGAGGTCGAGGGCGTTTTGGCCACTCTTGCCAGCAACGCCGCGATCGCCATGGAGAATGCGCGCCTCTACGAATTGGAGAAGGAGTCGGTCCGCAGGCTGCGCGAGCTCGACACCATGAAGACGGACTTCCTCGCGACGGTGCAGCACGAACTGCGTACCCCGCTCACGGCGATCCTGGGACTCAGTGACCTCATCGAGATGTGCTGGGCCGTCTGGGACGACTCCCCGAAGCTCGACGCGCTCCGAGACATCCAGGTCGCCGCCAGGAACCTCGACGGCATCGTCGAGACCATCATCGATTTTTCGATCGGCGACGGTGAGGCGCTGGCCCTCGCCCTTGCGGATGTGCCCCTGGAGGATGCCGCCCGCGCCGCGATCGCGGTGGTGGGGGAGCGGCACAAGGGTGGTCTTCCGGTGCCTGTCCACATCGAGGTGGCGCCGGATGTGATGTTGCGCGCGGATCCCGATCGCCTCGGTCAGGTGCTCAGGGCGCTCATCGACAATGCGGTGAAGTTCAGCGACGGTCACGGGCGCGTGCTGGTCCGGGCGGCGCCGGGCAGCGCCAGCACCGTCCTCGTCGAGGTTATCGATGAGGGGATCGGGATCCCGGCTGAGGACGTGCCGCGCATCTTCGAGCGCTTCTACCAGGTGGACAACACGGCCACCCGGCGTTTCGGGGGCACGGGTATGGGGCTCGCCCTGGTCAGACGCGTCGTGGAAGCGCACGGCGCCACGATCGACGTCGAGACGCGCGTGGGGTCCGGCACTCGCGTGTCGCTGCGCTGGCCGGAGCCTTCCGGCGCCCGGGCGGACGTGCTCGACGACGACCCGGTGCCCTCGTCGCTGCCGGTACAATGATGGCGGTCGCGCTAGGCGGGGCGTTAGCGGTGCCCTGTACCCGCAATCCGCTACAGCGGGGCTGAATTCCCCACCGAGGGGGCGCGTCATTGGGTCTGCTCCGGACGCGCCGGCGTTGACGACTGGGTCCCGCGCAGCTCGGGCCCGTGAACTCCGTCAGGTCCGGAAGGAAGCAGCGGTAAGCGGTCTCCCGGGGGTGCCGTGGGGACACCTGGTCTGAGCCGGTCGTACGGGTGAGCGCCGGTGGCGTGCCGACGACGTGGGGTGCGCGACTACCGTTTTCCAGGGCGATCCGCCGTCACAGGCGGTCCGCCGTCATTGCGACAATGCCGCCCGCCTGGGTGACCATCGTGGAGGAGTCGTGAGCCTCGCCCTCTACCGCCGCTATCGACCTCAGCGCTTTGCCGACCTGGTCGGGCAGGAGGTCGTCGCGCGCACGCTGGTCAACGAGGTCCGCTCCGGGGAGCTCGCTCACGGGTACCTGTTCACCGGGGTCCGCGGCACCGGCAAGACGTCGACCGCCCGCATCCTCGCTCGCGCGGTGAACTGCGACGCGCCTGTCGACGGAGAGCCCGACAACGTTTGCCCGGCGTGCGTCGAGATCCTGAGCGGTGCCGCAGTCGACGTCCTCGAGATCGACGCGGCCAGCAACCGCGGCATCGATGAGATGCGGGACCTGCGCGACAAAGTGCGCTACCTGCCGGCGGTGCTCCGCCGCAAGGTCTACATCATCGACGAGGCGCACATGCTGACCACGGATGCGTGGAACGCCTTCCTTAAAACGCTCGAGGAGCCGCCGCCCCACGTGCTCTTCGTGCTGGCCACCACCGAGCCGCACAAGGTCCCCGAGACGGTGCGCTCGCGGGTGCAGCGCTTCGACTTCCGGCGCGTGCCCGTGCCGGCGATCGAGCAGCTGCTCGCCGAGGTGGCGGGCAAGGAGAACGACGAGGTCGACGCTGATGCGCTGACGCTGCTTGCGACCTCTGCTCAGGGGAGCCTGCGAGATGCGCTCGTCCTGCTCGAGCAGGCGCTCGGGGCGGGCGACCGTCCGGTCACCGTTTCGGTGGCGAGACGGTCACTGGGGCTCACCGACCCGTCGACCCTGCATTCGCTGGTCACGTCGCTGGCAGGCGCTGACGCGGCCGGCACGCTGCGCGCAGCCGCGGCGGCGTTCGATGCCGGCGCCGATCCGCGCCAGCTCTTTCGCGACGTCGCGCGTCTGGCCCGCGCCGCCGAACTGGTTGCGCTCGGATATCCCGAAGGGGCGTCAGTTGGTCCCGATGAGGTTGCACTGGCCGCCGACCTGGCGGCCATCGCGCCGGCGGGCCTGTGGCTTCGCCTCCTCGAGCTGATGGCGGAGGCCGAGATGAACCTACGCCAGTCGGTCGACGCACGCTTGCTCGTGGAGGTCTGCTTGCTGCGCGCCCTGCGCCCACCTGCGGCGGACGGCGAGGCGGCCGTGGTCGCCGCGCTGGAGCTGCGTGTGGCCGCGCTCGAACGCGGTGGTGTCGGGGGCGGCGCGCCCGGGCAAGGACCTCGCGTCGCGAATGCCGCGGGCGCGCCGTCAACCGTTGTCGAAGGGGTTCGCCCGGTGCCCGACCCGATACCGGCGGACCCGGCGCCCGCTCATCCGGCGCCGGTTGATGCGGTGCCTGACGATCCCGTGTTAGACGCCGCGACCCCTCCGGAAGCCGCGGAAGCCGAGGTGGTCATCGAGGCGATCGGGCGACGCGACCTCACCACCGTCGACGGCTGGACCGCTGAGTGGCCGGTTGCCATCGAGGCGGTCGCACGTGCCAACAAGGGGCTCGCCGGGGTCCTGCGTGACTGCAAGCCAGTCGAAGCCGACGCCGCCAGCGTGACCATCGGAACCAACGGTCGCTTTCACCACGAGCAGATCAGCGACCCGGAGAAGCGGCGTGTCATCGCCGAGGCGCTGTCCACCATCGGTGGGCGGCCCGTCGAGGTCCTGACCCGGTTCACCGGCGAGGAGCGCCCGCGCGGCCCTTCGGGGTCGGTCAGCGAGGTCACCCAGGCGGTGCTCGACACGTTCTCCGGCAGCCGGGTCACGGCCACCCGCCTCCACGACGACACGAGACTCGGACCGCCACGATCCGCCAACGGTGCGTAGACTGCCCAACGAGGTCTGAGATGAAGAACCAGCAGCAGATGATGAAGCAGCTCCAGCAGGT
The DNA here is from genome assembly GCA_003162415.1 of Candidatus Dormiibacterota bacterium. Taxonomy (GTDB): domain Bacteria; phylum Chloroflexota; class Dormibacteria; order Aeolococcales; family Aeolococcaceae; genus Palsa-851. The sequence continues at coordinate 1,862 of PMOL01000017.1, read as the reverse complement.
GCAGGCCCGCATGGCCAAGATGCAGGAGGAGCTCAACGACGTGACCGTGACCGGCACCGCGGGTGGCGGCGTCGTGTCGATCACCTCGGACGGGCACCAAAAGATCCTCTCGGTTGCCATCGAGCCCGAGGCGCTCGAGGAAGGTGCCGAGCTGCTCGCCGACCTGGTCCTCGCCGCCTGCAACGACGCGCTCGACAAGTCACGGGAGGCGGCGGCGGCCAACATGTCGCAGCTGACCGCAGGCTTGGGGCTTCCTCCCGGCTTGCTCTGACCGGGAGCCGGCGGCGCGTGATGTCGGAGGAGGGACGTGCCACTCGTTCCTGAGGCGGTCGAGCGGCTGGCCGCGGAGTTCGGACGGCTGCCGGGCATCGGTCCGAAGACGGCGCAACGGCTCACGTTCTACTGCCTGCGCGCCTCGGCGGAGATGTCCCAGCGACTGGCAGGTGCGCTCAGCGACCTGCACACGAGGGTCCGTCCGTGCTCACGCTGCTTCTTCATCGCCGATGGTCCGCTGTGTGCGATATGCACGGATGCGAAGCGGGATGGATCGTTGTTATGCGTTGTTGAGGAAGCGCTCGACGTGCTCGCCGTCGAGCGGAGCGGCGAGTTTCATGGCCTGTATCACGTCCTCGGTGGCGCCCTGTCTCCGATGGACGGCGTCGGGCCCGACGAGCTTCGCATCCGCGAGCTTGAGGGCCGGGTTGCGGAGGGGGAGATTCGCGAGGTGGTCATCGCCACCGACCCCGACGTGGAGGGCGAGGCGACTGCCTACTACGTTGCGGAGCGGCTGGCGAGCCTTGGCGTCACCGTGTCGCGGCCGGCGCATGGGCTCCCAGCGGGCTCCGATCTCGAGTACGCGGACGAGCTCACCATGGCGCGGGCGTTCGCGGGTCGCCGCGCGCTCTGAGCCGCTTGGTCTGCCCTTCAGATGCGGTTCCGCTCACCGCTGTCGGGCCGGTCACCAGGCAGGACATACCAGCACAAGGCCGCGACCGTCCCATACGCGCCACGCGCCGTCTGTCCGCAAAGCGGCATTCCCCGGACGGCCGTACGCGAGAGGGCGAGAGAACGATGGCCGTTCGGGGTCGGCGAATGGTTTCCTAACGGACACATGAAAGGTAGGCGGACGTGGGACCATCGGCCTCGTTTTGATGATCCTTTGTCCCACGTGCGGGGCCGACCGCCTGATTCCGTTGACGTTCCAGGTCTTCCGCCGCCAGGCCGTCCCGGAGGTCCACTACCGCCGGCCGATGGCGAAATGCTCCGGATGCGGCCAGCGGATGTTTGCCCGAATCACAGCACGGCAGCCCCACACAACTACTCTGCTCCCCTGGAACGAGGGCTGATAGCGCCCGATCGAGGTCCAGAGGCTCGCTCGACTTGACCTGAGCCCTCCAGATCGGTAAACTCCGGGGGTTGCCCGCTCGGGGGTGCTCCCGACGGCCGCGTTGCCAGGGATTCCATCGTGGACTTGGCGCGCCATGAACCTTGACACTTGAAGAGTGGAGACGACTTTCCGCGACGGCCTTGGGTCTCGTGCGATCGAGCACGGACCGGCGTAGGCCTCGTCAAGCATGTCTACGACCCGGGTTATCCGGGACACAGACGTATTCATGGAGAGTTTGATCCTGGCTCAGGATTAACGCTGGCGGCGTGCATGAAACATGCAAGTCGAGCGCGGTGTGATGAGGGGTAACCCAATTCACATCTAGCGGCGAACGGGTGAGTAACACGTGAGCAACCTACCTTTGAGTTGGGGATAGCCCTGGGAAACCAGGATTAATACCCGATGTGGTCACAACAGGACATCCTGATGTGAGTAAAGGCGCAAGCCGCTCAATGACGGGCTCGCGGCCTATTAG
>PMOL01000020.1:1732-7063 GCA_003162415.1 Candidatus Dormiibacterota bacterium | reverse complement strand
CGCGCATTACCCGCTGGAACCCGTGCCGATGGCGACCGAGCTCGCGAGCTTCGTCAGCGAGTACGGCGTCAGCGTCGTCGGCGGATGCTGCGGATCCACCCCGGAGCACATTCGCGAGCTGGTCGCACGCGTGGGCGCAGTACCGCGAGCGCGGGTGACCCCCGACGTCGAGCCGCGCCTGGCGAGCAGCATGCACGCCATCGAGCTGCGTCAGCAGCCGGCCCCCCTGCTCATCGGCGAACGGGTCAATGCTCAGGGGTCGCGCGCGATCAAGCGTCTGCTCCTCGCGGACGACTACGACGGCATCCTCGGCATCGCACGGACTCAGGTCGAGGGCGGTGCGCACGCACTCGACCTGTGCGTCGCGGTCACTGAGCGCAGCGACGAGGTCGAGCAGATGCAGACCGTCGTGAAGACCCTGCAGATGAGCATCGACGCCCCCCTGGTGATCGACAGCACCGACGCCGATGTCATCAGAGCCGCGCTCGAGGTCTATCCGGGCCGGGGCATTGTCAACAGCGTCAACCTCGAGAACGGACGGGTCCGTTGCGATGCCGTGCTGCCGTCGGTGCGGGACCACGGCGCGTGCGTGATCGCGTTGACCATCGACGAGGAGGGGATGGCGCGAACCGCGGAGCGCAAGCTCGAGGTCGCACGCCGGATTCACGACCTCGCCCGCGAGGACTACGGGCTGACGCCCGACCAGCTGATCTTCGATGCGCTCACCTTCACGCTGGCCACCGGCGAAGCAGAGTGGATTGACTCCGCGCACGAGACCATCGAGGGCATTCGCGCCATCAAACGCGAACTGCCCGGGGTGCTCACCGTGCTCGGCGTCTCCAACGTCTCGTTCGGCCTTGCACCGCACACGCGTCCGGTTCTGAACAGCGTCTTCCTGCACCACTGCGTCCAGGCCGGACTCGATGCCGCGATCATCAACCCGACGCATGTCGTCCCNNCTCACCCGGTTCATCGCGCACTTCGATGATGGTGCTTCGACGGGCGGCGCCGGTCTCCCGGAGACGGCCGACCCGTACGAGGGGATGTCAACCGTCGAACGCATCCACGCGCAGATCCTGCACCGGCGCAAGGACGGCATCGAAGAGCAGATCGACCTCGCGTTGCAGGACCTCGACGCGGTGACCGTGTTGAACACCGTGCTCCTCCCCGCGATGAAGGATGTCGGCGATCGGTTCGGGTCCGGTGAGCTCATCCTGCCGTTCGTGTTGCAGAGCGCCGAGGTGATGAAGCGCGCCGTCGCGCACCTCGAGCAGTACCTCGAGAAACGCGAGGGCTACACCAAGGGCAAGGTCGTGCTCGCGACGGTCTACGGCGACGTGCACGACATCGGCAAGAACCTCGTGAACACGATCCTCAGCAACAACGGATACACCGTGTTCGACCTCGGCAAGCAGGTGCCGCTCAACACGATCATCGACAAGGCGCTCGAGGTCGACGCCGACGCGATCGGTCTCTCGGCCCTGCTGGTGAGCACGAGCAAGCAGATGCCTGCATGCGTGAAGGAGCTTGACGAGCGCGGACTGACCTACCCGCTGATCATCGGTGGCGCTGCGATCAACCGCGGATTCGGCAGACGCATCCTGTACCTCGACCAGGAGCGCGCGTACGAGCCCGGAGTCTTCTACTGCAAGGACGCGTTCGAAGGACTGGAAACAGTCGATCAGCTCCTGGATCCGGACCGGCATGACGCACTCGTGGCGCGTGTCCAGGAGGAGGCTCGAACGCATCGCGTGCGCGAGCGCGAGAAGCTCGAACGGCGCACCGCCGCCGCCGCGGGCGCGGCCGTCCTTCCCGCGAGAAGCACGGTCCGGCGGAACGCGCCCATTCCCACGGTGCCGTTCTGGGGCGCACGCGTGATGCGCGACATCCCGATCTGGGATGTCTACCCGTTCATCGATCGCAACTCGCTCTACAAGATGAGCTGGCAGTTCCGTGGCGTTCGCGACCCTGCCGTGTGGGACGAGTTGCTTCGCAACGAGCTCGAGCCACGTCTCCAGCGTTCGATGGAGGAGGCCGTGCGCGACGGATGGCTCGACCTCGCCGCCGTCTACGGGTACTGGCCGGCGCTCGCCGACGGCGACACCGTGATCGTGTATGACCCAGGCGACATCGACGCCGAGCTCGGCAGATTCACGTTCCCGCGCCAGTCGGAGCAGCACCGCCTGTGTCTCGCGGACTACATCCGCCCCGCGGAAGACGCGGCGGATGGCGAGCGAGACGTGGTTGCCCTCCAGGTGGTGACCACCGGGCCCGGCGCCTCGGAGCTCTCCAATCGCCTCCAGGTCGACGGCGCGTACGACGACATGCTCCGAATCCACGGCTTCGCCACCCAGATGGCAGAGGCGACCGCGGAGTACATCCATCACCGCATCCGCCGCGAGCTGAAGCTCGGCGAGGACCAGGGCCGCCGCTACTCCTGGGGATACCCGTCATGCCCCGACCTGGAAGACCACGAGATCCTCATGCGGATCGTCCCCGCCTCCGAGATCGGAGTCGTCCTCACCGAGGGCTATCAGTTCGTGCCCGAGCAGTCGACCGGCGCCATCGTGATGCACCACCCGGAGGCGCGCTACTTCGCGGTCTACGGAGGTGCGCCGGTCGAGGATGACGCTCCCGGGGCGCCGGAACCCGCGCTCACCGCAGCGGGCGCATCACCTGCCTAGCCGGGCATATCCCACGGGACCCGCGTTCGCGAACACCACGATTGCCCTATGAGCGCGCAGCCGATCGTCACTGCTCGGCAGTCGGTCGGGGGACTCGCCACATCGCGGGAGTTTCTGCTGCTCGGGTCACTGTCCGTCCTGAGCCTGGGCGCGACGATCCGGCTGGGTACCTACAGTCCTTCGGCGCTCGAGTTGGTCGTACTGGCGGCGCTGCTCATGGCGGGCGCGATGCTCAGCAGACACGACACGTCCATCGGCACGCTCCCGTGGGCCATGCTCGGCGGCGGCACCGCGGCGATCCTGCTGATCGCAGCGAATCCTTTCGGAGTGCCGGTCGTCACATGGCTCACGCTCGTCCTGGTCGCTGCCATCGTCAGCCTCCTGCTCGTGCGCCATCGGGTGTTGCAGTGGATCTCCGCTGCGGTCGCGTCGGCCGGTCTTCTCGCCATGCTGGTGGCTGCACTGCGCGCGTCGCGCCCGGACATTGACGTCTTTCAATCCCTGCAGGGCGCAAGCAGCGCGATTCTGCATGGGCAGAATCCATATCAACCATTGTTCCCGGTCGAGGCGGCGGTCAGCCCGTTCACCTTCGTGACGGTGCCCGCGCACTTCGACTATCTGCCCATCGCCGCGATCATCACGGCCCCAGGACGCCTGTTCGGTGACGTGCGGTTCATGGGCGTGATCGCACTGGTCGCGCTCATTGCGTTTTTGGCGCGGCTTGCATGCGAATCGCCGGAGCCCCGTCCCCGCCTGGTGCGCGTCGGCGCACTCGGCCTGGCGCTGCCCATGACCGTGGCGATCGTCTACCTCTCCTGGGTGGACATCTACTCCATGGTCGGTTTCGCTGGATGGATCGTCCTCCGGCGCAGCAATCGGCGCTGGTCCATCGCCTTTCTGGTGCTGACATTCACCGTCAAGCCGGTGATCCTCATCGCGCTCGTGCCCGCGCTGCTCTGGTCGCGTCGAGCCCGGTTCGAGGCCGTGGTGGCGGCCGCGATCGCGATCGTGCTGACGCTGCCGTTCGTTCTGGCGACCGGCCTTGGGAATTTCTATCAGGATGTCGTCGGAATCCAGGCCTCGCAGAACTTTCGTGCCGATGGTCTGACCCTGAATTCGGCGTGGTATGCCATCAGTGGTCACACGCTGCCCGTTTGGTTCGGGCTCGGGGTGGGGGCGGTCGTCGCCTTCTTCGCACTCCGGCGCCGTCCTGCGGACCTTGCGGACGTGCTCTGTTCCGGCGCCCTCCTCTCGACCGCGGCGTTCCTGCTGGCCAAGTGGGCATTTCTCAACTACTACTTCATTCCCGTCTGGCTGCTGCTGCTCGCGCTGGCTGGCCGCGGAGTGCGGTTCGAGGCATCTTCCAGCGACGTCGCGTTGCCGCTGACTGGATTGATTCGACGTACCGGCCTGCTGCAAAGATCCAGTGAAGGCCCGGGTCTGGTTGTCTAGGAGTCCGCTGGAACCCCGCCCGTTGTCCGGCTACGCAGTCCCAGTTGTGGCTTTCCTCGCTGCCATCTCGGCGAGTTCAGCTAGCTAGAGCTAGGCGTTGCGTCGGGCTCTGGACGACAATGGGCCGCCCGATGAAACGAGCGAGGACGAACACCATGGCCACGCCGGACCGCCGCAGCATCCTCATCGATGCCTACGAGAACGCGGCGGTGATCGTCTCTGGGATAAGCCCTGACCAATTGCGCAACTCCACACCTTGCCACGGTTACGACGCAGCGGGGCTGATCGACCACGTCGTCGAAGCCGGGCACCGAGCTGCCGCCCTCGGCCGCGGGCAAGCGCCCCCGTCCGGGGACGCATCTCCGCACGTGGAACTGACTGAGGCGCCCGACCGCCTGCGGAGCGCCGCCCAGGAGGCGGCGGCGGCGTGGGCGGACGATACCCGCCTAGTGACAACCGCAACCATGCCGTGGGGTGAACAGTACACGGGGGCCGCCCTCATCGACATGTATCTCCTCGAGTTAGCCGTCCACGCGTGGGACCTGGCCCGGGCCACTGGACAGCTGGATCGACTCGCCTCCACCCTCGCCGCGCCGGCTCTGAGTGGGGCGCACGCCTTCATCAAGGAGGACTTCCGGGACATGGTGGGTCCCGGTGCCCCCTTCGGCGCCGAGGTACCGCCACCTCCCGGCGCCAACGACTGGGAGCGCTTCGTGGCGTTTACGGGACGCGACCCGCGAGCGCGGGTCACGCCGAGCAGCTAGCTCTGGAAGGCCGGGTGGCCTATGCCTGCCCGCGTCCGTGCGCCTCTGCCGAGCCCCAGCCTCAACCGGCTTTGCTCAGCGGTCTTCTAGGGGGCTGGTGCAGCGATATCGGCGCCCGTGTTGGCGTCTCAGCGCCTAGTCCACGTACCGGCGGATCCGGTCGTCCTCGTCCCCGTGTTCGCTCAGGTACAGCGAACAGGTCTCCGGTGCCGACACGCAAGGCGGGACAGGGTGGCGGCCGGTGAACTTGTGCGTCCTTCGGTCCACATGGCAGTCAGCCTTGTAGCGCGTGAGCAGACCGAACGGCCCAGCGCTCTCCTTGATGATCTGCTCGAGATACGGGCAGCGGCGACCGCGCGGTCGAGACGGCGCCGACTGGCGCTGCGGCTCTGGCCGGCCGCGGGGCGGCGGCGGTGGTTCTGCTCGCATCG
>PMOL01000020.1:0-1706 GCA_003162415.1 Candidatus Dormiibacterota bacterium | reverse complement strand
TTGAAGGGCTTCGCGAGCGTCTGCACGTTGCCGTACGCCTCGAGCTTCGGTGCGGTCGATGCGTTCACCAGCGCGCTGACCACGAGCACCTTGGGATCGCTGCCGTGATCGGAGCGGATCCGCTCGAGGACCTGCGTTCCCGAGAGGTCGCCGGGCAGCATCAGATCGAGGAGGACAAGGTCCGGCTGGAAGTCGACAAAGGTCGCGAGGCCTTCGTCGCCGCTCTTCGCCACCTTCACCTCATAGCCCTCCATCGTGCAGAGCAGAGATTCGATGTCGGCGAGCGCGTAATAGTCCTCGATGATCAGGACTTTCTTCATGGCGGTACTCGTCGCTGGGCTCATAGTGGGGATCCGGCCGAATATAGCACGGGCATTTCGGGGCGCCCGGGGGGGTGTGACCAACCCGTCACCGCGTAGCGCACGCCTGGGACAACAGGGCCATCCGGCGTACCGACGATCAGAGTGAGCGGTCGATCAGAGTCCCGGTGCCGAGGCCACCGCCGCAGCACATCGTCTGCAGTCCGTACCGCCCGTCCCGGCGCTCGAGCTCGTGCAGCATCGTGGTCATGAGCCGGGCGCCGCTGGCGCCGAGCGGGTGACCGAGCGCGATCGCCCCACCGTTCACGTTGACCCGATCCATGTCCGGATGGTGCTCGTGCTCCCATGCCAGGACCACGGGCGCGAAGGCCTCGTTGACCTCGAAGAGGTCGATATCGTCGATCTTCAATCCGGACCGCTCCAGGAGCCGGGTGGTCGCCGGGATCGGCCCGGTCAGCATCGTCACCGGGTCGACGCCGACCACTGTCTGGGCGGCGATACGCGCCCGCGGCCTGATCCCGAGCGCATTGGCGCGTTCCAGGGACATGAGGAGCACCGCCGCGGCACCGTCGGTGATCTGCGAGCTGTTGCCCGCATGAAGGATGCCGTCCGGCTTGAACGCCGAGGGCAGCGCCCGGAGCGTCTCGGCGGTGGTGTCCGGCCGAATGCCCTGGTCCTGGCTGATCACCCGGCCGTCGCCGTTGGCTCCGACCACCACAGGAGCGATCTCACGGTCGAACCAGCCGTTCGCCTGTGCCTCGCCGGCACGGCGCTGCGATCGGACCGCGAACTCGTCCGCCTGCTCGCGGGTGATGTGCCACATCTCCGCGATCATCTCCGCTGAGAGCCCCTGGGGAACGAGGTTGTACGCCTCGAGCACCTCGGGTGGGAACGGTGTCCCCGGGCCCTGGAACACCGTGGTCCCCATGGGCACCCGGCTCATGCTCTCCACGCCGGCAGCGATGGTGATGTCGCAGACGCCGGACTGGATGAGGTTCGCGGCGAAATGGATCGCCTGTTGCGACGAGCCGCACTGCCGGTCGACGGTGGTGGCAGGAACCTCGATGGGGAATCCGGCGGCGAGCACCGCCTGACGCGCGATGTTCACCGCCTGCTCGCCGGTCTGGCTCACGCACCCGAAGATGACATCGCCCACCATCGCCGGATCGACTTTTCCTCGACTGGTGACCTCGCGGAGCACATGCGCGCCAAGGAGCACGGGGTGCACATCGCGAAGATCACCGTTGCGCTGGTTGCCCCGGCCCATCGGGGTTCGCACCGCTTCGACAATCACGACCTCAGTCATCAGTCATATGTGAATTGCACCTGTGAACTGCACCTGTGAATCGCACCCGTGAATTGGTCGGGTCGCCAACCTTAGCAGCG
>PMOL01000012.1 GCA_003162415.1 Candidatus Dormiibacterota bacterium | reverse complement strand
GCTTTTGGACTGAGCTCCTCAACGGTCGCTTATATGTGTTCGCAGCCGGGACCTATGGAACCGCATCCTTACGGGTATGCGCGCGGCGACGTCCTGCCGGTTAACTCCGTTGATGACCTCGGGCTGGGGCTAGCTGACGGATCGAAGCGCCGCAGTTTGGGGCGTCCTCTAGGTACTGGGATGCTCGCCTATGCAAGCCATGCGTCATCACGAACGCATAGCTGATGCGGAAAGCCGCAACCAAGCGCCGGGTGCTCTGGGCGCGGCACGCAGCCGGACTACACATGCCCCGCGTGGGAGCGAAGCGCGTCGGTGAGTTCGTCGAGACTATCGACGCGGAGGTCAGCCTCACCAACCCGCCTGCAGGTCTCCAGCTGGAAACGGTCCTGAGTTGGTTACTTTTCGCGGACACTCGCCTGGCGAGGACAACCTTCTCTCGAACCCGAACCCGCGCTTCATCGGACGCCGAGCTGACAGTAGTCTGTCACCTCGTAGACCCTGACTCGTGCCGGAAGGTAACGGTCTTCGAACCCTCAGCTCGGTGCCCTGCACAGGCGACCCTCGATGACCGTGCCCGGGGCGGTTCCGGTACATAACGTGGGCCGAACCTCGAGCGCGGTGAGACCGAGAGCGCTTCCAAGATCACTCCAGAAGCGCGGCGAGTTTGCGGCGGTCTGCAAGCGTCCGCTCCCGATCTGAACCGACTCGCACCCCTGCACTCCGTAAACAGCCGTCCAACTCCCTCCGGGAGCAACGAACGTGAGTCGGTATGACGTTCCGAAATCGTTGGGACAGTGCCACGGTACTGGCTGAAACGGGAGGCCCGCGACATCCGCTGCAAGACGGGCAACAAGTTGAGATGCAGAGACCGTCTTATTTATCGGCGGGAGCGCCAGGCTTCCGGGAAACCTGACGATCTGAACCTTCTCCGGTGTGCCCAAAGCCGCTACACCCGCCCGTGCCGGGTTCTGGAAGGCCAGTACCACGGCTGCTGCGGCCGCGCTGGCCACGATCACTGCGGCCACTCCGATGGCGCCGACGACACGCGTCATGCGACGGCGCGAGAACACGAAGCTGGGCTGGATGAGCATCCGACCAGCACTCCACAGAACGCCAGGCCACTCATGAAGGCTAAGCGGCGATACATTTCTGGGATGCCTACGCGGCGACGCGCCGAGAAGTTCCACGCTAGGTGTGCATGGCCAAAGTAAAGTCCGCGTCTGTGGCCAACGGAACTCCGCACCCTGTCGACTGATCTAAGCGCTGGGGAACATCCCCGAGGAAAGCTTGGTGGAAGCATCACCAACCACCGGCAGACCTCGGAGGACGCACCCCCCATTGAAGAGCACGAGGGCACAGTTGGACATCATCACCGCGTACCAGGAGCTGGGCAGCTACCGGGCTGCGGCTAAGCTCTGTGGGACCACCGACAAGACGGTCAAGCAGATCGTCGAGCGTCAGCAGCTCGGCCAGCTCGCGTCTCGGACCTCGCCGCGGCCGGTGCAGAACACCGATTCGGTGCGGGATCTGATTCATCAGCGCCCCGGCCTAGGCCCCAATCGCGAACGCACGTCACGACGATCACCCGTCATGTTCGCGCCGTAGCTCTCTGCCACCAAGAGAAGGTGATGGCCATGTCGCGGCGTATGCCAGCGGCAGCGGGCCGACGCCTGCCGTCTTCGAGATACATTCCCGGATGCTGGCCTGGTCGACGCACCCGGGCTCGGAGAGACGTCAGGTCCGCAACTCTCCCGATAGACGGGGCGTCGCCACCAACCGACACTACTGGCCAACCCCGGGCGACCAGCACCGTCGAACTCACGGCTCTTGGGCTCTTATTTGGGTCCGGGCGGTCTCGACATGTGAGGACACCCCGAAGCCACCCGTGTCGCCCGTCGCCGGCAAGACGATAATCCTGCGCGTGGACGTGCTAATCGTTGCGGCGGATCCGGGCGCGAGAGCGATTCGCATCGTCCTCGAAGCCCTCGATCACACCGTTCGCGTGGCACGTAACGCCGACGCCGCCCTACGAATTGCAGCCAGCCGACTCCCTGATCGAATCCTGGTCGAGGCGACCCTCGCAGGGGCTGCCTCAATTTGCGAGCGACTCTCGACGCTCGGACCGCCCCTACAGATGCTCGAACCTCCAACCGGAGGGTGGCCCCGTCCAGGGCGTCGCGAAGACTCTGAGGGCAGTGGTCCTTCGGGCAGCGGAGTTCCGTCACCACTCCTGCCGCTCGTACCCATGCTCTCGGGAGCTATCGAGGCGCCGCTCCGTTTCGACAATGTCGAATCAAGCGCCTGACGTCAGCCGCGTCCGATCCGCGTCCCGTCTCCTGCACCGACACCGTACCCCGACGCCGGCCACCTGCGCTAAGCCCTGGCGTCAAGTGGACATTGGAGGATGCTCGCGTGGACAAGGCTGATCTGTCCGGAGGCCGGCTGAGAGCTCTCAGCACGCATAGCGGTTCAGCTCGGGAGCACAGAACCCTGTCCACGAGCGAACGCCTATCGGGATGGACGGGATACGTTCCGCTCGGCTCCTGCGTCAAGACGTTCTGGTCAGCAGCCTTCTACGTCGGCCCCGTGATCGGGTTGTTGGCAGGGGCATCCGCGGCGCTCTTGGCTGATCGCACGGCCCAGCGCGGGCACAGAGCGAACTGACCGAAGAGTCATCCGTAATTCCTCCTGGGTCATTCACGGACCCTGGCCTCGGCTACGCACCCTCCCTCCTCCAGGTCTCAGCCATCGATGCGCGGCGTGCGCAACGGCTGTCGAGCTAGGTAACCCCTCGTGGCTGATATCCGTGCGATCCCCGCTCATAGGTGAGAAACCCACCGGCCTGTTGACTGCGGAGCTCGTCCTCGACAGATGCCGCTGTTTTCTCATCCGGGACGTCGATCGCAACCAGGGCGGGTTTACGAAACTCAAACATGAGCCCGAGAGAACGCAGCAGCTCTTGAAGCGCGTCCCAGGTGCCTCGCTCTGCCTCCGCAAGCCACGCCCGAAGCACGGCACGGTCTGATCGGTGGTGCAGTCCCTCAACGACATACTGAGATTCGCCTCCCGCTCCCACTGTCACGACATCGCCTAACGCAAAGTCGTAGGTTGCGAATGGGATACAGCAGATCTCGTAGTGCGATTCATCGCTTCTCGCAGCCCAGAGTTGCTCGTACCAAACGCTCGAATCGGGAGGGTCGGGGATGCGGGCGCGGATTATCGTGTCGGACCGAGCCCTCCAGGCGGGAGCGTCATGGACGACGAAGTGTGGGGCCACTGAGTCAGAACCCTACCTCAAGTTCTGCCCACCGCCCGGCTGGGTGCCCATCACCGCGGGACCTGCGAGCGAGCCTCTGGCGACATTGACGGACCCTGGCCTGAGCGAAGTCGCTCTCACCCAATTGAACGGTGCCACGCGGATCATTGGCCAATGACCTGGACGTCGAGACGAACCAGCTGGTCCCTCCTCCTGGTCGTCGCCTTAGTACCCGTTCTGGTCTTGGGTCTTCTCGCGCTACTCGGACATACCCGGAAGCTACCCCCGCCGTCGCCGACGCCGACCGCGGGGATCCCGCTGCTGCAAGGTGAGGCGTGCGGACTGAGTTCGACCGCTTCTCCGACCGCGACCCCGGAGCCCGTACCTACCCTGGGGCCAGAGCTGCCGACACCCCGCGAGGGAGGAGCCATGGGCTACGACAGTATTGCCAACGATATCGTCATGCTCGGCGGCCAGAGCTTCCCCGCGAACGGCGGTGCCGGCGCCAGCCAGACACTCAATGACGCGTGGAGCCTGGATTCGCTGGGATGGCACAAGGACCATCTCGTCCCGAACCCCGTACTCGGCGCAATCGCCCAAGACCCGCGCACTGGGCACCTCATCATGGTTGGCAGCCCTTTGCCAACCGGAGTGGCTCAGCAGACCTGGGGCTGGGACGGCAACACGTGGAGGCGTCTGACCGACCTCCCAGCGCCAACCGACCGCGTCGTGGGACTCGCACCGCTTGCGGATCAACTCGTTCTCGTCACAGAGAATTCCGAGGTCACGGCCACGCAGACGTGGACGTGGACGGGCTCCAGGTGGTCGCTTCGCCACCCAGCAAACAACCTTCCGCTCGGGGCTGCTGGGCCGGCAATCGCTGCCGATCCGCGCAGCCACCGGGTTATCGCAGTGTTCGTTGCAGCCCCAACAGCGGGCGGCGCGACGCAGACGTGGGCCTGGAATGGATCGACGTGGCGGCTCGTGTCCTCGACCTTCAAGCTCGGGCTCGACCCCACATCGGCCATGATGGCACCGGATCCCCAGACAGGAGCGGTCATCCTGTACATGCACCCGGACGGCTCGAATGCCTGCACCTGGGCACTCAGCGGCGCGGTATGGCGCGAGGTGAATTCCAGCTCACCGGGTATCGACGCGTCGTTCAGCGGCGCTTTGCTGCTGAGCGACACTCGCATCGAACGGGTGATCCTCATCGGCGGCGCGTCCTTCCCCAATCCACTCAACGTGTTGTGGGTACTCAGCGGCTCTGTTTGGAGGGCGGAGCCAGCCTCAGTTCTCGGGGCACCGCTGGGTTGATGCTTACAAATCTCGGGACGCGATCTAGCGACGCTGGCGGATGCTCGCCTGGGCGAAGTCGTTCACGCTTGGCTGCCCGCCGACGCACACTAGCGATGTGGCGAACGTGGATCCTGACGATGACAACATCCAGCGCTACGTGGTGCGCCGCTATGCTCACGATCCGGAGCGTCACGAGCGCCGCCACCAGGTTGTTGCTGCGTTCGACGATAAAACGGAGTTCTTGCGGCTCCTCGAAAGGCTCAACGACGACCTCGAGCGTCGGCGAGAGGCCGGTGCCGCCCTGGACCTCCCCGAGCACTACACCGGCTTGATGCTCGAGCCGGGGTACAGTCGCCAGCAGAAGGACAGCCGCATTCCTGACTCTGACTGCAGCCCAAGCACTCATGCTGGACGCGCTCAGTGCTTGCTTGGACATTGCGCGCAGGGGCCCAAACTCAGGTCGTCGCGAAGCCACGCGTGAAGGGTCGTGGAGACACTCGAGCTGTCGTCAATCGCTACCGGCTTATAGATCTTTCCGACCAGGTCGGTTGGTAGGCGTTCGATGGTGGCGTCCTTGAGCAGCGCGCACCGCCTACCAGCCATGAGCATGCTCCCGACCTCAATTGTGAGGTTGTAGTTCAGCCCGCGACCCTGAATATCTTCGAAGAACGCGACCCCGTAACGGGAGGCCCACATATGCGCCGTGACATTTGCCCATAGGTCATCGACGATGGATCTATCCGACGCCAAATGGAACTCAAGCCCATGCGCCTCGCAGGCATCGCGGGCACCTTCCAGCGCCGCGGCCAGCGGGTCCGCCGCGTCCCCGCTTTGTTCGTCCGGGAACCGGGTCATGCCGAACACGTTACGGTCGAACGGGTGAGCATCCAGGAAGCCGCGCAACGGCTGCAGCAGCGCCGGAGGTGCAAACTCGGGCGTGATCACCGGGTGGATCGCGCTTCCGAGGCTGGGGCCGCGTTCCGCGCTCGCCTCCGCAGTCAAGGCGACCAAGTCCATATCGCTGACCAACTCCGCCGATCTCGTTTTGCCGGCTGGGGTCAACCGCCAGGTCCCTTGGCTCGCGAGGCGCGCGAGCAGACCGCGTGCCCCAAGCGCTGCAACGACGTTGGCGGTCCTCGATGGCCGCGGCAGGCCGATATGGTCGTAGATCTCGTTGATGGCCGCCGGGCTGAAGCGGCCCGTCGCGGACCTTCCTTCCGCGAGGCGGGCCAGGACGAGAACTTGGCCTGACTGGCCGAGCTGCTGCACACGCAGCCCAATCGAGTCGATGGCGGGCTACCTAGTAATCAATGGTGGATGAGGCCCTGCACGTATTCTTCGCCGGTTCTAGACACCTTGTAAGCCTTTCCTGACTTGAACACGCGCTTCGACCCCAGGTTGTTCTTGAGAGCCTGCGATGCATTGGAAAGCTTCACCCCCTGGTCGATCAAAAGCTTGTTCGCGTCCGCCGTAGAGAAAGTCTTGTCAGCGTTCGCCTGCGCAGCGTAATAACCGGCAACGAGTATCTGCTCCACGCCGCTGGCTCCCTTCGGCAGCGCGTGCAGAACCTCCCCGAACTCTCCTAGCTCGGTGCTCCCGGCCGGTACGGCTCGTGAGTCACTCTGCGGCTTAACACTCCCTGAGGCACGCAGTGCCGGTGCAGGTTGCTCTCGCAACCTACCAAGCATTGCAGCAATTGCGTCGTCGTATTTCGCAACAAATTCGGCGGAGCCCTCCACCTCGAGCTCGCCCGCAGAAAGCGATATGCGAATGCGTCCTTGATCTGCCATGGCTCTCAACATCCTCCAAATGATTGGACTATACCAAGACTCCCAGAAGCGTCACATGATCTCATGGCAATCCCGGGGTTGTCAAGTCTCCGTCTCCTATTCCCAGAGCGACGTGTTCTGACCCAGCGGCGGATCGGAATGACGTATCAGTGATTGGCTGAGTATTCGATTAGTTTTGCGCTACTGCTTCAGACACTTCACGAATGAGGCTTTGGTCCTTCCGGTACGCGTGCTATACGCCGTGGCTAATGAACAGAGGGGTTGGCTAGGTTTGCGGCCTCTAGTAACCGGAAGTCCCGCCTCACGAGATTGGCTCTGGTGTGAAAGTTGTACGCCAAGGTGGGCGAGCCTGCCGGGACGCGGACTGAGGTCCTCCGGCTACGCCGAGCATCCAAATTTCATCACGAACGAGAGCTTCGGAACGGGTGCTTCCAGTCCCCGACTAAATGCCGCCAACCTACCGACGCGCCGACGTCAACCGACCGTCGGCTCCAATCCGAGATCCCGGTTAGCGACCAGCCTCACGGTTGATAGGCATCGAGGGAAACGACGCCGGTAATCCCGTTTTGGCTGCACACGTACACGCGCCCATCCACCGGGATGACAGCACCTGTGTAATAAACGCCGGAAGGTAGCGGCGGGAGGGCTCCGAGGAAGGCACCGGTGCTGCTGTTGAGCATGTCGCTACCAACATAGACAACGCCGTTCGCAATAGCGAGCTCGCCCAAGTAAGGCGCCGAGTAAGAGTAAGCCGGGTTCTGCCAGACGAGGCTTCCATCCGCGGCTTTCAATGCGACTGTACCGCCGTACCCGCTCACAAATACGAGACCTCCCGCAACCGCGGGCACGGTATCCGGCTCCACGGCAGCGCTGCTCCATATGGTGGCGCCGGTCGCCGCCGAAAGTGCGTAGACAACACACCCGGCCACAAACACCATTGAACCGGAGACCGAGACCGTCGAGTTCGGGCCAAAGCACGTACCGAGATTCCGAGACCAGATGACCGCACCCGTGGCGGCATTCACCTTGTAGACAGCTTGCGAACTCCCTCCCGGACCCCTTGGATAGCGACTTCGCGAGGCGCATCGAGAGGTATACCGACGATGACGTCCGAGGGAGGAAACGCGTCCGACACCACCGTTGCGTACTCGACAAAACGAACTCGCAGCCGGTTCGGCCGCGCAGGCATCAGCGAGAGTTCCCGAAAGAGAGTCCCATCCCCGTCAAGACCGGGAATGCTGGGCGCTTTGCGGGAACGCCATTGCTTATGCAGGGCTCTTAGTTCCCTCTCTAGTGGACCGCTTGCGCCGAGAGCTCCCACAATGTCCTTTGGATTCCCCAAGTCTCGGGGGTAGCGAATGCGGGGATACGGCAGCGGAAGACATCCTCGCGACATGCTTGCCTTCACGGCGTCATCGAGGGCAGCCCAGCGGCGAACAATCGTCACAATCCAGCCTTGCCACAAGCTCGCATCCAGGCCAAGCTCTCGTAGTCGCCCGTTACCTTCGGCGTGCAGCTCGAAGGGACTCACGCGTAAACCATCTGCCACCAGGCACCAGACAGGGAAACACACATTCCAGTCGCCGCCATACGAATACTCGAATGGCGGAATGACGGAGTGTGGATCCCTATTGAAAGTGCGCACCTCTATCTCCGCAGTCCTCGAGGAAGTACTTCTCCAAGATTCACCACGTGCTCACCCTCGCCGATCCCTGCCCAGTCGAGCTGCTCGATGAGTTCCCAAAAGACTTGTTCTTCCATCGAAGGATGGTCGCACGGGAACCGGGTTGCCCGCTCCTGGCCGCCGTCGACGCGCCGGACCCCTTCTGGGTACATTTAGGGATGCTCGCCTGGGCCAGCACCCGGTCGCTTGTGGTAGATCGGCGCCCCCGGGTTGGGTGAGCAGTCGATCCGCTTCACAATTCGGGCGATGCGGAAGGTCGCATAGTCAAAGGCCTAGTGTTGTCCCATGGAGCCCACACGAACCGCCTGCGCGGTGCGGAAAGCGTCCTCGTCCGACTTGCTGGCCGTCGTGCAGCTTATCGACAGGTCACCCAGCCTCACGTCGGATCGGCTCTCGAACCGACAACGTGCAATCTGGGAGCGAATGACGACGACATCGGATCTCACCGTATATGTTGCGGAGACGGGCAGCGAGATCGTTGGGACAGCCTCCATGCTTCTCATGCCACACGTCACATATGACTGTCGTCCCACCGCATTTATCGAGGCAGTGCTCGTCGCCGAGTCCCATCGCCGGCGAGGAGTCGGTCAGCTGATCGTCAAACGAATCCTCGACGACGCCCGAGCGGCGTCATGTCGAAAGGTCCAGCTTCTGTCGCACAAGCGTCACGCCAGCGATGGTGCGCATGACTTCTACCGGTCGTTGGGATTCGAATCGGAGGCTGAAGGCTTCCGCCTCTATTTAGACCCATGACCACAGGCGGACGCGCTCCGCAACCGAGCTGACGGTTCGTTCTGCCTACATTGGTGGATGCTCGCCTGGTCGACGAGCGTATCGCGTGAATCGCGCCGACCTTCAAGCCCCGTTGATACCCTCCCCACACCCTACCAACCGTCGCCGCCCAGAGGAGTGTCGACATGACCTACGCGCTCCTGTTCGACTTCGATGGCGTGCTGGTCGACTCCACCCCTGCCTACCGTGCGGCCTGGTCGGAATGGGCACGGACCTATCGAGCAAACGAGGCGTTCATTTGGGCAGACGCCCACGGACGACGACCTGATGACATCATTCGTCGCGTCGCGCCCCGCGTTGACTTCTCAGAGGCGCTTCTGACGTTCGATCTCCTCCTTAGCGCCGCAATCCCTGGGCGCGTGACTCCGTTGCCGGGTGCCCTCGCGTTGCTACGCCAGTTGCAAGATGGGGAGTGGGCGGTCGTCACTTCTGGCCGACGCAGACATGTACCGGCAATGCTCGAGCACGCGCGACTTCCTTCCCCCGCGGTGCTCATCTGCGGCGATGATGTAACCGCTGGCAAGCCCGACCCTGAATGCTTCTTCCGAGCGGCGGAGCGTCTCAAGGTTCCCGCCTCCCGCTGCATCGTCATCGAGGATGCGCCAGGAGGAATAACCGCGGCGCGTGCCGCAGTCATGACCACCGTTGCTGTGGCGACCACACACCGGTTCGACGAACTCTCCGGGGCGGACAGCATCTTTACTTCGCTCAACGACGCGTCCGGCTACCTTCTGGCCGCCGTGCGTGACCGAGGGGATCCGAGCACGGATCTCCCCGGACAGATATGAACGCCTCCTCGTTCGCATGGCCCACCACCTAGCCAATAGGTGATAGGAAGCTAGTGGAATCTGATGCGGCAGCCACTAGTTCAGTGTCTCGCCGAGGCCTAGAGGCCTCTGGCGACATTCGCGGATGCTGGCATGTACGAGGACCTCGTCGCCTGATCTGCTGGGCGGTGCGGGCAACCCAAAAAGGGGTCGGAATAAACACGGTTCAACGGTCGTCCTCCGGCCGTGCCGGCCCCGACTGCCGCTCGAACGCGCTTGCGCTACGTTATGTCGGTTGATCCGGCGTTTTCGCAGCTCCGACAAGGCCCAGGTTCGAGCCCTTCACGAACTCGCCCTCCGAGGGGTGGGCGCTCTTATTGAGGGAGCTGATGGGGAAGCGCTGGATCGAGACCTCGATGACGTCGAGGCGAGCTACATCGAGGTCAGCGGCGAGTTCCTCGTCGACGACGTCGACGGACGGATAGTTGCGATGGGCGGATTGCGGCCGGTTGGGACCGCGCGTGCCGAACTGAAACGCATGCGGGTCCATCCGGATTGGCAGCGACAAGGACGCGGCCGATCCATGCTCGACGCCTTAGAGCAGCGCGCACGCGAGCTCGGCTTCCGACGGCTCTCCCTCGACACAACTGAGCAGCAGGTTGCGGCCCGTTCGCTGTATACGAGCAGCGGCTATGTTCAGACTGGACGCGGCGAGCCGTACGGGCAAGCAGTCATCCTCATGGAGAAGGCCCTTTAGGAGAGTTCGGTCGCCAGTCGCGATCGAACCTCTCGCGACATTTGCGGTTGCTTGCCTGCGCGAATCTGCTCGGTGCCGCCCTGGGCACCCGGCGCGACTGCCGTATTCGGAATGTCGACCTGCTTGGTAGTCCCCTTCAGCCACGGCCGAAGCACCGGCCCCCATAATCCGGGGGCCGTTGAGGACATTTGCGGATGGCTTTGGTCCAGACTGGTCGGCGCTGTCTGAGGAAACTACCGGTGGGTCGAAGCGACGGGAACCCCTTGGCCCCGTTGAGATCCGGTCGCAGCGGGCCCGGGTCGCCGATCGGCACGCCGACGACGCAAGGAGAGCGCGATGATCGACTGGGACGGCTACCGCCTGGTCACAGTCGACGGGGACGGCACTCTGTGGAACTTCGAGCTGACCTTGCGCCGAGCGCTCCAGCGCACAGCCGACCAGTTCGCGGCTCGGCTCGGCGGCGTCGGTCCAGCGGTCGAACAGGTTACTCCGGCAGAACTCCGACGGCTGCGCGATGAGGTCTCCGCGCGCCCGGACTACGCCCACGCGAGCATGGACGAGATCAGGCGCGCGTCCTTCGCTGAAGCTGCCGCCCGGGTGAGCATAGACGACAAGGAGTTCGTAGAGGGCGTCTTCGTCGACTACAAGGACTATCGCTTCCGTCACCTGGTCCACTACTCGGACGCCCGACCATTCCTGACCGCACTCCGCAGGCTCGGTCTCCTGGTGGCCTTGGTCACCAACGGCAACACCAATGCCAAGAAGGCGGCATTGTGCGATGTGATCGACGCGTCCTTCGTTGCCTACGATGTGGGGCTGAAGAAGCCGGACCCGCAGATATATCGTCACGTTGTCGAGCGGATGGGCGTCGAAGCTCACGCGACCCTGCATATCGGTGACGACCCCATCGAAGACGTCGACGCCGCGCGGGCCGCTGGGTTGTCCACGGCTTGGCTCGATCGCGAGGGCGCGCAATGGCCGCCTACCCTCGACCCACCGGCTCGAAGGCTAACCAGCCTCGCCGACTGCATGCCGTGATCGGCCATCGCCCGACTCTGTCTGCTGAGCCGAGGCGGCGACCATGTGAGTTCGGCTGTCAGCTCGCGCCGAGGTACATTCACGGATACTCGCATGAGCAGCTGTCCCGCGCGGACTTGCCACCCTCGCTAGCCGCGGGGCGCGACGTCCACAACCACAGTCCCGCCAGCAGTGAGATGAGCGCCCAGCCAATCGCGACCCCTGCAAGCTCCCAGACTGTCTCAGACCGAGCGCCCGACGCAGCCGCGACAATCGCCACTACCCCGAGGATCGCAGCACCAGCGACGTGAACCCACACCCAGAACACGCGGCGGTGGCGGCGCACTGCGTCAGTCGAGGTCATGCCGCCCATGTGCCTTGAGTCTGCGCTGTCAAGGGGTTATTCGCGGACCCTGGCGTGGCGTAGCACCCTGTATTCCGATGATCCGTCGATCGAGACGACGGTGGGTAGTGTTGAGTCGGACGGCGACTCAAGGTGCCACCACCACGTGGCGACCGCGCAAGTAGACATTGAGGGACCTTGGCGCGCTTAAGCGGTTGAGCTAACCCACGAGGCTTACAGATCGATTGCGATCTCGACTTTGGCCATGATGGTGGGTACGCTTCGAGAACCAGCATGGAAGGGCCCGTGAAGCGGCTGACATGGAGCGTCTTGCTCTTCATGCTCGTCCTGCTGACGGCTTGTGCCTCGTCACCCCAGGTCGTCGACACCCCCCGTGGTGGTCAGCCGGCGGGGGACGTGCTCAGCCCGCTGATCAAGAATGAGGTTCGCGTCGTCCGCGCCGCGGGCGGATTGCGCCTTCCTCCGCTCAACCCTACGATCACCGATCCACAGGCCGTGAGCCGTCTCGCAGCCGAGGTCCGAAGCCTGCCAGTCCTGCCACCCGGCGAGCACTGCCCGGCGGATCTTGGCACCGTGTACACCCTTACGTTTGTGCAGCCCAGCACGACATGGACCGCTGAGATTCACGCACAGGGATGCGAGGCGGCTCAACTCAGCACCGGGGAGACACTATGGGCAGTCAGGGCTCCGGCTTTATGGGACGACCTGGCTGCCGCTCTGGGGTTGTCCAGGTCCCAGGTGAATCCCACCGTCTGTGTCGGCCCACCATCAAGCGATATCGCGGGAGCGGAGTGTGTGCCACCGGCATGAGTGTCCGAGGTCAATAGTCCTGCAACGTCACGTTCATACCGGGCCTTCGTAGGCACGAGCCGCATCCTCCGCCATCTCCCGACCACCCGATGGATCACCATTCCCCAGGCCAGTGTCCGTAAATGTCCCTTGAGACCGACTGACGGGGCACCAGTCAATAGGACTCCGCCACTGAAACGAGGCGATTGACACGCTGCCTAAAGATGCCGTGAGCTGCGCCACGCCTGCGGTGCTGGCACCGCGAGTGCGACGATGCAGACGGCGACGAGGGCCGAACAAAGCCTCAGTTCGAACCAGCCGGCGAATCATCAGAAGGAGATCGGGGTTCGGAGTCTCGTGCGGCAGGAGCGGGGAGAAGGACACGCGCGAGGAGAGCGGCCCCGAGGCTGAATCCCGTGGCAACGCCGAGAGCGATGGCGAGCCCGGCACCAATCAACGGCCCAGCCGCAGCAGACCCGAGCGGGCTGCCTGAGTAGTTCAGCGACATGCTCACCGCGAAGGCGCGCCCGTACCAGGCAGGATCGGTCCTCCGCTGGCGCATCGAGAACATCGCGATGTCAATGGGCCCGCCGGCGCCGCCGTAGACGAGCACGGCGAGCGCCGCGACGAACATGTTCGGCGCGACCGTCAACACCGCAAGCGCCGCCGCTGTCACGGCCATGCCCGTGACGATGAGTCCCCGCTCCCGCTCGTGAGTGCCGTAGTGGCCGGCCACGACGGCGCCCAGCCCGCCGCTCAACGCGCTGAGCGCCCACAGGAGGCCCACGAAGGCCACGTTCGCATGAAGTCGGTCGATGACGAGGATAGGCAGGCCCACGATGAGCACACCCGATGCCACATTCAGTATCGAGATGCTCGCGGCGAGTCCCCGCAACGTCTGGTTACGAAGCAAGTAAGCAAAGCCCTGCCAGGCGTCGTGCAAAGCGGAACCAGCGGCGACCCGGGTGGGTGTCGGCAGCGCCGTGCCCAGTAGCGAAAGAGCCGCCACCAAGTAGACCACCGCGGTCGCGACCAAGGCCTCGGGTCTGCCAATGAGCCCGGCGATGGTGCCAGCGAGCGGGGCGCCGATCACCGCAGCCACCACATAGGTCACGCTGTCCACAGCGTTGGCCCTGTCCCAGAGGTGCCGAGGCACGATTAGGGGAAACAGTGTTCGGATTCCGGCGCCGCTTAGCGGGTATGTGAGGGAACTGAGGGCTGCGATTGCGATCAGCAATCCGGGATTGAGGATGCCGGCGTAGCCGAGTACGACCACCAGCGCGTTGGCAATGGCCGCGATTGAGAAGTCCACCATGATGAGCGGGGCGCGCCCGATCCGATCTAAGAGCGCTCCCGCCAATGGGCTGACCGCGATCCCGGGAAGGATGCTGGCGAAGACCACCACCCCGGCCACGGTCGGTGAGTGGAACCGCTCCAGCGCGAAAAGCACCATGGCGACCGAGAACATCTGGCCACCGACCCGGCCCAAGAGCGCCGCAGCCATCACGCGACGTAAGCCGGGGATGCGCGCCAGACTTCGGTAGCTCAGGGGCAGGGCTCCATCCATCACCACGCATGGTGGTGCGCCCGGGCGTCCTTTAGGGTGGTCCACCCCGAGGCCCCGGCGGCGGATTGTTTGGGGCGGCCAAATTCGTGCCAGAGGTCGGTCCGCGAACGCGCCTCCGGTCCAGTCGCGCAGACCCCGAACCTCTATGGCTGATGAAGGTATCGAAGTGCACCGCAGGCGAGCATCCGTGAATGTCGCGAGAAGGTCGGGTCGAAGAAACCGCCGGCATTGACGGCATTGGCCGTGAGACCGGATTTCTCGGACGCTCCGCTCCGGCTCACCCTAATCGCTGTCGCTCACGATCCTGCCGTCGCTGAGCACGAGAGTGCGATCGCAGCTCGCGGCGATGCTCGCATCGTGGGTGGCGACGAGCAGTGTGAGGCCACGTTCAGTTCGCAGTCGGTCGAGTACAGCGACAATCTCGGCGCCTGTATGGGTGTCCAGGTTGCCGGTCGGCTCGTCGGCCAACACGATGCCAGGGTGATTGATGAGCGCTCGGGCGATCGCCACGCGTTGCTGCTCGCCGCCAGACAGCTGAGACGGTAGGTGTTTCACGCGGTCAGCAAGGCCCACAGCACCGAGCAAATCGCGCGCGCGAGTCACCTTGTCAAAGTCAGTTCGATACGGAATGACCGGGGCGAGGACATTATCAAGTGCGGTCAGGGCGGGAAGCAGGTGAAAGCGTTGGAACACGAATCCGATGCGCCGGCGGAGCGCGGCCCTTTCCGAGTCGCGCAACCGCGCTATGTCGGCGCCGTCGATCGTGATTTGACCCTCGTCGGGAACATCCATCGCGCCGATTAGATGAAGGAGGGTTGACTTTCCAGAGCCAGACCGTCCTGTGATCGCGAGGCTCTGTCCAGGCGGGATGTCAAGCGTCACCGCGTCGACAGCGTTGACCGATTCCCCAACGCCGCTGCGATAAGTCTTGCTCACGGCCGTGAGAGACACAGCCAGACCTTGGTGATCGTCGCGGCTTGGATGGGATGACTTGCTGTCGCGTGCCGCCATGTCGGCGCTAGTCCTCGGCAAGGGTCGCCGCCAACGGCAGACGCTGGAGCGTTGCCGCCACGATGCTGGCCGCGACGATCGTCACGACAATCCCGGCGACGAATGCTGCGGCCGCAGGGGTTGCGAGGAGGGAGAGGTCAGGACCCAGAATCAGCGCGGCGACCGCCAGTCCAAGAACAGCGCCGCAGAAGCTGCCCGCGATACCGATCCCGAGGCCTTCACCGATGGCGACTCGAGCCACGTGCCCCCGCCGCCAACCAACGGCGCTGAGGACCGCGAATTCGGAGGCGCGCTCGCGCAGGTTGATGTAGAGCACATCCGCAACCGAAGCGGCGCCCAAGATGACGGCGAGTGACGCGGACAGGTAGTCGACCGTTCGCACCTGATTGGCGACGAACCCCCCGAGTGCGCTGCCGACGACACCCTGATCGAATGCCAGATTGAGCGCGAGCAGCACGGTGAGTGCGGCGATTCCCACTGCGAGCGCCGCCGCGGCGAGCGCGGCTCGAGCTGGCGCACGGCGCAGGTTGACGAGCGCCAGTCCGGCGATGTGCCGCACCGGATGAGGCCGTCGCGGGGCACGTACCGCGGGTGCCACCGCGTCCAGCGGCTGCCCGTGTGTAGCGAGCAATGCCGGAACCAGCCCGGAGAGTCCCGCAAGGAGAATCGCCACGGGAATGACCAGGCCGACTCGCCACCAAGGGACCTCTAAACGAAGCAGGGCAATCAAGAGAGCAGAGAGCCCCGTACCCACCACCCCGGCCACCAGGCCAGTGAGCATGACCTCACCGAGAGTGAACATGAAAATCATCGTTCGCGGCCAGCCCAAACATCGCAGCACACCGATCTCCGTCCGTCGAGCTCGCACCGCTGCGAAGGCTGCATTGGCAAGAAAGAACCCGCAGACGATCAAGATCAGCACGAACAACGCCAAGCTCTTGCCGTCGACGGCGTTGAGGATGACCAGAGCGACCGCCTTGCGAACCCAGGATTCGTTCAGCGCCAGGGCTGGCCGTCCGTAAGTGCCCGCGGGGAGCGCAATGGTCTCGGTAGTTGGGGAAGACCCTGCCGTGATGTCGACATCCAGCCCGGTCGCTTGACGGATCGCAGCCGCGACCTGCCCAATCTGCGCCAGTTGCTGGCGGACGCTGCCATGCAGCCCACCTACTCGTACACGGACGACACTGATCGGCGCCGTCGTGTTGGCGGTTGGGAAGTCCTGCTCGAATGCCGGCAACGAGTTGAGCGTGGTCAGGATGAGCGGTGGCTGCTGAAGGTAGCCGGCCATATTCGCGTTTGGGAGTAGCGGCTGGTTGCCCAGGGCCTTTTGGCTCGCTGCGTCGGCACCGGTGACCTGGGGCGGATAGTACGTTTCCAGCGGTACCTGTGAAAGCGCGCTGAACCCGGGCAACTTACTTGGATCGAATTCGCCTACTGCGTGCAGATTCAAGAGCGATGGATTCGTATTCGTCCTGAGTTCTTCGTTGAGTTGCCGAAACCCCAGGTCGCTTGAGTCGATCGGTGCCGCTTCGAAGCCGGTACCCGCGAACAGGCTTGTAGTCCACACACTGCTGGGATTGCTCGCCGGGAGGGGCGCCAGCTCCGCACCGGACTGCCGGTACGTCGTTGGGCCGCTTGTCCAATATGCGTCCACGAGCGACGAATTCGACAGTTTCTGCAGAAGCTGCTGGTACGCCTCCTGCGCGGTGATGGTGACGTGCTCAACAGAAGTGGGCGTCTCTTTGGCCAAAGCCGCGGCGAGTTGGTCCGGGAGCAGCCCTTGGTGGAGCAGACCTACCGCCGAGGCGGGTAACCGGTTGACGGTTATTTGATCGGCGTCGTCGATGAACGGATTGGTGGTAGCCAGCACAGGGACTTGTAACTGCGGCGCGGACGTCACGCTCGTGCCCGATATCGGTTGCGGTCCTATCGTGATCGCGCTGTCGGTAGGCCGTAGATACCTGCCGCTCGTCACGGTGTTGCCCAGCCCAACCAGCTGCTGCTCCGCAACCGGGTCGATCGCCGCGACTAGGAACGGAAACACGACATGTATGTAGCCGCCTACATGTCCCGGTGGAAGTGAAACCGGGTCGGCGTTTGCATTCAAGTCTTGGCGTGACCAGCAGTATCCGTCTTGAGCTTGATAGTCGGCGAAAGGCGAGGTGAGGTTCGGCACATTGAAGTAGGCCGGACAGACGGTGACCTTCTGTCCATCGGGAAGCACTTCGGTGCTCCCGCGAACCGTGGTCGGGGTGACGATGATGCTGACACCGGGCTTTACCTGGCTCTGCAATGGATCATTGGTCACGTAGACATATCCGACAGACGAAGATGGGAATCGCGTCAGCCCTCGGTCGGTCGTCCGATTGTCCGTCAGGGTGAGCACCTGTGACGCGGCAGGCGTCAGAACGCTGGTCACGTCTAAGGGTATGTATACGTCCTCCAGGACGTAGCCGATCATCGCGATCGGTGCTGCGAGCTGTACGCCGTGGATCTTTTGGATTTGTGCATATCGTTGGAGCGTGATACCACCGAAGATTCCTGAAAGGTAATTGTCCCGGACCAGACCTTTGCTCGCCTCGAGCGCCGTGGTCGAGCCCGGCGGGCGCACCAAGATGTCGTAGGCGGGTCGGAGGTTCCGCGCCACGGTGCCTTGCACTTGCGCGGTGCTGGTCGTGGTCGCTGCAGTCAAGAGGGAGAAGCTCACCGACGCCACCAGGATTCCCGCAGCGACCGCTGCCGCCCGTCCTCGGCGATGCACGAACTGAGACCACAGCGCTCGGAACACTAGGAGGTACCGTTCATATCGCTGCTGATCAACAACCCCACTTCCCGGGCCATGATATGCGGGACTCTATCGTCGCGGAGGTTTCATGAACAGAATCGAACCCTCCCAAGCTCGCTCAAAAACGATCGCACGCAGCGGCGTCCGAACTCCAGGCAAGCGGCCAGGCAGCGCCACATGACGCCGTGACTGGACAGGGGTATCGGTCCAGCACGTCCAAGCGCCACTGGGTGCGGGCTGGCGTGGGTCAGGTGAGAGGGCCCTCGTCTGGGCAGGAGCGCCGACGCCTGGGTCCCTTCATGACTGACCGGAAACCGAACCGATCCCTTGGGCTGGCGGCTCGCCCAAATAAGATCAGTTCGTTCGACGGTGTGCGAGAGTCGGGGTATGGCCACGGACGGAGGCCCCCAAACCGGAAGGTCGGCGAAAGGCCTGAGGGCCGCTGGTCTGCTCCTCCTGCTAGTGGCGATGGCCGCTTGTGGCTCCTCGGTGGGCTTTGACAGCACCCACAACAAGCAGTACTTGAAGGCGGGGAAATATACCGTCGCGGTCGCAGACGAGTGCGGCACGCCCGTCGTCACCGTCGCCGGCCAGATCACGGGCGAGGGCTGGTCCTATCCGCTACTCAGTGGAACGCCTTTGACACTTCCGACCTCAGGGGACTACACCGTCGACGACCCAATCGGCTGGGACCTGATGGGCACTCCACCGCCGACGTGCTCCCTGACGTTGCGCGTCTCCTTGACGCCGATTCAGCACTGACGGCGGCTTCCTAAGGAAGCGCGGCCTGCACCCACCCGGACTAAGCAACACCGCGCCAGTGCGGTGGTACGCGGGCTACCCGACCGTCACGGTGGCTCGTCCCGAGCGAAAGCACGAGGCGCCGCTCAGGGTACATTTACGAACCCTGGCCTGAGCGAGATCACTGCATCCTGAGGGACTCATGCGGCTCCTTCGCGCTCACGGCCAAAGGTCCTGTCTCGTACCATACCGACCCTTCCCACTCCCAGACGTGCACAGGCTGTGGCAGTCCCTGAGCCGCTTGCACCGCGTTGCCGAACAGCAGGACGCGGCCGCTTTCGGCGTCGGATACCACTCCCCCGGGTTGGAGCGCGCCGGAGAAGAGGCCGCGCGATTGCCAATCGACCCCAGTCCACATCCATACCTCTTCGTTGCTCGACTGGAGCTCCGCTGGGTCACAAACCAGCAGTAGTCTGTCGCTCATCGGATCCAAAGCAAGCCCAGCGGCGATGGACGGCGGTGTATGACTCGTGGAGAGTTCGCGCCAGACGGTCCCGTCCCATCGGAGCATGGCCACGCTGGACGAGGTCGCGGTCTCGTAGCGAAAGCCCACCTCGAGAAGTGAATTGCTCACCGGGTCAAAGGCGATGGGACCGAGAGCGATGTTCGGGGGAAAGTCGCCGGTGGGTTGACGGGACCAGTGCGTTCGAGTCCAGGCCCAGGTCTCGGGTTGGGGAGTCGCCACCGATGGCCCGGGGACTACCAACACCATCGTCGCGTGCCGCTCATCCCAGGCCATCACACCTCCTTCATCGGGTGGAGGATTTCCCGTTCCGGCGTCGAGCTCTGTCCAGGTCTTCCCGTCCCATGCCCAGGTGTCGTCGAGCAGCTGTCCGGCAGCGAGCCTACCCCCATACACCATCACCACACGCATGACTGGGTCGTAGGCCACGGCTGCATCGAATCGACCTGGTGGGCTGGCGCTCGGATGCGCGAGCGTCCAACCCTGGTAGTTCCAGAGCCAGGTGTTGTCGTAGTTATCGATGCCTCCGAAGAGCAGCACCTGCCTCGACGGCGGGTAGTACGCGAGGGCATAGCCAAAGCTCGACATCGGACACGCGGCGGCGCAGGTTTCATGCGGCGGGATCGTTGGGCCGGCCGAGGGTGGAAGTGACGTGATCACTGGGGGTGAAACGGCCCGGCGCGGGGACGGCTTCGGCGCGTTCGGCCGCGACTGGACGAAGCCGACGGTCGCCGCGAGAAGAACAGCCGTGGCCAGGAGCGCGGCCGCTTTCCACCGGGATCGGCCCTCAAGACTCACGGCCTAATGATGCTGCTCTATCTAGAACAGGTCCAGAGGAGTCAGGCCAGGAGAGGAGCCGCGCGGCCGCGGCGGCGTCGGTCCGCTCCTTCTCGCCTTAATCGCTAGCGCTCGCGATCCTGCCGTCGCTGAAGACTAGAGTGCGCTTGCAGCTTGCGCGACTGCCCTTCCCTAAGCTGAGACGTTGCCCGCAGCCGCCTGAAAGCGACCCTGATCCGCCCCGGGTTTCATAGAGACTCGTTGTACTGAGTCGATGGGTCGGGTACGGACTTGCACCCGGCGATCGTGTGCGTATCGCCGATGCGGGTGAGGAGCTGTGGGCGAATCATGACTAACCCGCGCCTCGACGTCCGACTCTGATCCCCGTTAGGCTCGCCCGTTGCCAGGCCGGGAGCTATGGTCTGCTCACCCCGGCGCGCGGCCGAGTGCCGTTCAGGGCGGCGTCCCTCTAGCGACTGGGATGATGTCGCCGAGGACCCCTCGGGCACGGACTGACTCTTCTAGCGACAGGCGCATTGCCTTCCAAATGATTCGTCGTCCGTGACCGGGGGCCCTTGTTGGGGCCATCAGCGGGGCGAACGTGACCTGATAGGAGCCTGTGCAAGAGGCCCGTCCCAGTACTGTCCGTCCACCTGCCGCTGACGCACCAACCTCATTCCCCGCATCACGAGGACGAGGATGACAGACGTCAGGATCGCACAGAGAACCGAGCGTGTTGTGGTGGGAGTCGATACCCACGCCGATCTTCACGTCGCCGCAGCGCTCGACCCGCTCGGGCGCATGCTGGGCCGTCTGGAGGTCGGGACGAGCACGCGTGGCTACACGCAATTGCTCAAGTGGGCGCACACGTTCAGTCCGACAACAACATTTGGCGTCGAAGGAACCGGCGCGTACGGCGCCGGCTTGGCTCGTTTCCTGGTCGACGCTGGCTGCGAGGTCATCGAGATGAATCGGCCGGATCGTCGCGCCCGCCGCGGACATGGCAAGTCAGATCCCATCGACGCCGAAGCGGCAGCGCGATCGGTGCTGGCTGGTGGCAAGCTCTGCATCGCCAAGCGTGACCACGACCGGGTCGGCATGATCCGCACCCTCCGGGTCGCACGTCGCTCCGCGATCAAGATGCGAACCCAGGTGGGGAATCAGATCCATGCGTTGGTGG
The DNA here is from genome assembly GCA_003162415.1 of Candidatus Dormiibacterota bacterium. Lineage (GTDB taxonomy): Bacteria > Chloroflexota > Dormibacteria > Aeolococcales > Aeolococcaceae > Palsa-851. The sequence goes on along the minus strand of PMOL01000012.1, from coordinate 85,079 downwards.
TCACCGCTCCGGATTCACTCCGCCATCAGCTTCGCGATCTTTCCTTCGACAAGCTGGTCGCCGTCACCACAGCTGCGCGACCGGGAACCGTCACGACATCGAGCGCGGCGAGCAAGCTGGCGCTTCGCTCACTGGCGATCCGCCATCAGGGGCTGACTGCGGAGCTCGTCGTGCTGGACCGTGAGCTCGGCCGCCTGACCATGGAAGCCGCACCCACGCTGTGCGGCCTCACCGGCGTTGGTCCGGACGTTGCTGGGGCGCTCCTGGTCGCCGCCGGCGACAATCCCGAGCGCCTCCGTTCCGACGCCGCGTTCGCCAGCTTGTGTGGCGTGTCACCGGTGCCCGCATCGTCCGGGAAGACCTATCGACATCGCCTCAACCGCGGCGGCGATCGCATCGCCAACAACGCACTCTGGCGGATCGTCATGGTGCGCCTCACTTGCGATCAGCGCACCAAGGCGTATGTCGCACGTCGCACGACAGAGGGAATGGCCAAGCGCGACATCGTCCGTTGTCTCAAACGCTACGTCGCCCGCGAGGTGTTCCACGCGCTCCTGGTGACGGCTCCGGCGTTGACGCGCATCAGTGCTTGACAAGGCATAGGAGCATCATTCGCGGACCCTGGCCGTCGCCAGGGCACCGTCACTTGCGTTAGAAGCGACCGTCCGCGGAACGGCCGGCAACGTCATCGCGTGTCGTGCAGCACGACCCTCACGAAGGGAACGGATCGCACCCCGAGACGGCTTCGCTCAGGGGTTGCAGCCGCCGCTCAGCAAGTAATGGTCGGGATCGCTCGCCGTCCAGCCCGCGAAATACCACCCGTTCTCGACCTGGGCAAGCTCCTCGACGGTCGTCTCGATCGGATAGGTCATATGGGCTTGATTCACGTCGACGCACATGGCGGCAAGCACCTGTGATGCGGTGGCGGTCGGCCCAAGTTCGAAGACCGTGAGCGCCGGAGACTGGTCGCGGAAGTACGTGTCGGCTGCCGCGTTGGGATGCCCATCCGGGCAGAGAACGGGGCTCGCGTTGCCGTCGGCGTCATGCGTGATGCCGCCGCAGGATTCTGCGCTGAGCGCCACAGGTGGTGGGGACGGCGTCGCCACGGACGGCGACGGGGTCGGCGCTGTCCGGGAGGGCGTTGACGCCAGTGAGCCACAGGCGACGCAGCCGAATGCCACCACGGAAATCAGCGCAGGTGCACGCATGGCAGTGGTCTTAACGAGGACCAGGTGGCGATGGTTTCCCGCCAAGCGGAGACCATGGCGTCGAGACTCTGCGGGTGACTCATCTGACCCAAGCAAGTCGCTCCCCTCTGGCGACATTGGCGCATGCTCGCCTGCGCAACCGTCGTTCTCCCATCTCGCGTTCCGGTCAACGCGCCAGCCCGAGGAGTGCGACGCGAACATCATCGGTCGACTGAACATGAACCCCCTGCATACCTGCTGTTCGAGCGCCCATGACGTTCTCGAGAGTGTCATCGAAGAAGATGAAAGCTGAAGCTGGGAGACCGGTTCGTCGGGCTATTTCCCTGAAGGCACCGGGGTCAGGCTTGCGGAGGCCCATCTCGGAGGAGACGAAGATCGAACCGAAGACCGATAACTCAGGTGCATACCGCGTGGCCCACACCGCCTGATGGGTCGGGTTTGAGTTCGTGAAGGCGTACAACGGAAAGCGCTGACTCGCCTCCGTCAAAACAGCGACCATTCCCGGCACCGGAGCGACGTATAGATCACTCCAGCCAGCAATAAACTCCTCGTCCGAAAGATGCAGCCGCAAGCTGCGCCGAAGGGATGCGAAGTACCCTGAGGCGTCAAGCTCGCCGCGTTCGTGTCGCTCATAGGCGTCGTCGAACTTGAATCGCCGACGAATTGCTCGTGGGTCGCACGACGCGCGGGCGGCCCAGGCATGAAACACGCGGTCGAAGTCAATGTCGAGAACCACGCCGCCCAGATCAAAGAGCAGTGCTCGCGGCGGCGTCGTCTCGTCGCTATCTGCTTTGTCCACGTGATGACTCCCGCATGAGTGCCTGGCCTGCTCTCACGGCGCCGCCCGAGGTACATTCCCGGATGCTGGGGTGCGCGAGGATCCCTTCCTCTTCTGGTCCGACAATGATGTACTTGCTCAGCTTGAAGAGCGTCGCGCCCGAGGTGGCATCGCGCACCAGGCGCTTCCCGTCCACCAGTAGTTGCCGTCGGGCGAGCGGAGCGCATTATCGGGCACCGCGGCGGTGGCGCTCACCCATGCGCTGCCGTTCCACCACACGCGGTCAGTCACGCTCATCCAGGCATCCGCATTCCGCCACCAGATGCCATCTGGGGACATGAGGTAGCTTGGAGCGAGACCGGCGCGAATTGTGCGCTTGACATCGCGATTGGAGTAGGCGTAGGCAACAAACGTGCATACGAGAAAGGCAACGGGCGCCAGAAACCACAACGGCGCCAGATATTCGGTGGCGAGTGACGTCGGGTGAAGCCAGGAAGTGATGCCCCAGGCGAGCACCTCTGGGATCACGAAGGACAATCCAAACCAAATCTTGGCTGCGGGGGTTGCAATGAGACCGATCCAGAAGCCATCGGGTTTGGTGGGCCACCGCCTACGAGCCGTCACGATAAACGCGACGCCGTACGCCGTGGCCAATACCGCCATGGCGACGTCAACCGCGACGTAAGGGGTGCCTAGGACGGCGGCGGTGTCTCCCACCGTTGGCGCAGCACCAATCGATCCCCACAGCGCTCCGAAGGGCAATGCCGTGGCAACGGTCCGCCAGAACCGTGGCCTTCGGCCTGTGGGTATGGCCCAAGGTATCCGGCGCCATCTCGCCCCCGACGGTGCCACAAGCCCGGAGTGGGTCTCTGCATCCATCGCTCCTAGCCTAGCCTTCTGGACACGACAAAGTCATAGGGGATAGCCACCCGTGTGGAAACTCGATGCGACCGACTACGAACACCCCCGGTAGGGACCGCCCGCGAGTAATCGTCGGGACCGGCGGAGCGGCGGCGGGTATCTGCGGACAAGTTGTGCGAATTTCCGTCACGGCGTCCGACGGCACCGTCACGGGGACGCGCTGGTCTCCGGTGGGCCCGCGTTTCTCGGCCGACAGCGGCGCACGCTGGGAGCATGGTCACGAGGGGTCTGCTGCTCGTCCTCGCGCTCACGCTGTCGGGATGCGCGGTATCCGTGACTGTAGCGACGCCGTCGCCGTCGCGATCTGCTCCCGCGCCGGATCACCGGACCGGACGGGTCCGTGACCACCATCCGCACCAAGTCAAGTTGCGGCTGCCTCACCGTTTTGGCCGCGATTGTCGTTATCTTTGGACCCGCGGCGTGGTTCGGCACTACCGGCGCCATCCTCGCCTACGTGTTCCTCGGACTCCTCGTGGTCGGCGGGCTGGGTTACCAGGGCTAGAATCCGGGCTGTTCCCGGTGCCCACGGCGGTCATCTCGTCCGACGAGGACCACGAGGCGGCCGTCGCCGCTTCTCTGACAGCAGCTTGGCTCTTCTACTGCCGGTGAACAACCAAAGCCATACTGGTCGATCATGAATCTTAGGGAAGGGAGCACGAGACGGTTGACAATCGTGGGCTGTGTGATGCTGGTCGGCTGTGGGGCTGGTTCTGCGGGCACGGCTAAGCCGACACCGACACCGACACCGACAGTTGCGATCACCGCACCAACCCCTGCGCCGACCCCGACACCGGCGAATATCGATCCCAAGCTTGTGGATCTCACCCTGGCGGAGGTGGGCGCGGGCTACAGCATCCGAACCGATACCGTCCCAGAAGGCGGCATCGACCCTTGGGAACGCGTCTTCAAAGGCAACTCCAAAACCCGATTCGGCTCTGTCGTATCAATCTCACAGGTCACCAGTAGCTCGACCCAGGCACTCATTCTCGATGCGGACGTCGTTTCACTGTTCAGGAGCAAGTACCCAAACGCAACGGAGTTTGACCTCCCCGCCGCCACCCTCAACGCAACCACGATCAGCCTTGTCGATCAGGGGGAGCCTGAGATCGTCACTCTGTGGACTGAAGGTTCCGTTCAATGCGAGATCGTTGTGGTCACTAGAACGCCTGGAACCACCGCCAATCTCAGCGCGCTGGCGGGATTGGCCTCAAAGCAAGACGGAAACGCCGTAGCTGTGATAGGCCCGAGCAGTTAGGTGGGCAGCCGAAGCCGGGGCCACTGTAGCAGGCGCTCAGCTGCGCAAATCGCTGCTGTTGCCCTCCTTTTCGTGGGAGTCGCCGCTTGCGGCAGCGAGAAGACAACGACGGTGAACCTAAGTGGCGCAGGTACGTTGTCGCTGGTCCTCACGGGCGGCGAGTCGGTCCTACAGTCCGTCCAGACCGAGATCGTCAACTCATTCTCGTCAATAGCCAACGGGGGAAGCATTTCTATTGTGGACGGAGATCACCATCTCGGTCCCCTAATTTGTCAGACGGACATATCTAACGGGGGCGTCAGCTATCACGTGGCGCTGTACAGCGATACATCCATCCCCTCGACGGCTTGCGCGCAGTTGGCGCATGACATGGGCGGATAGATCGGCCTTTCCCAAACCTCTCAAGTAGGGGACATTTCACGTCGCTACGATGGCTGGCTGCGAGGCCTGTGCGTGTCTTTTGGGAGTGGCGCCAGATCATCAGCCACCGAGGTGCTGGTCGACTTCGGGCAGCGCCAGCCGTCGCGCTCGCCAAGCATTCCGGTCCAGGTCGCTATCGTCATCGCTGTCGCCTCGACTCGCCATCCGACCCCGCCCCCCAGTAGCGCAGCCCCCGGGCCCTCCGCCCTTGTGTGACGTAGCCGTGCGAGGGCAGCGTAGGATCGAGCATCACGGAAATCGTTAGCGCCCCGATCCCTCTTTTGTTCCTGCTCATCGCGGCGTTGGCCATCGTCGCGGTGTTTGTGATTGTGGTGCTCGCCGTGACCCGCAGTCCCCACCCGCCGCCACCGCCATCGCCGCCCGCGCCACCGATTGCCCCTCCCCCTGGCGCGTAAGGCTGATCGCTCGCGCCGGAGTGACCCTATGCTCAGGCTTTGGAGTCGGGTGTGGGTCTTTAGCACCCTGTCCGACGAGCGCCGGCCGTCTAGGGCATCAGCGCAGGACTAGATACCTCGTCTGCGTGTAGTGCGTCAGTTTGAGTCGGGTCGCTGGACAGTGCGATCAGGAGGTCCAGCCAGGGCATCGCACTCACGACAGAGCCGCCCGCTACCTTTCCAGCGCCGACGGCCAAGCTTCCCACAGAGGGTTCGCGGCCCCAGAAACCGACCCGCGCCCCGATAGTGGATGAGACCATCATCTGGTCGCGCGCGCATCTCCGGCCCAAAACCGAGGAATGCGACCCAGGGCTCGTCCGCGGGGACTAAGCGGCTCATGGGACCGTCCGTGCGGCAAGGACTCGAAGCCAGACAGCCGCCGGCGCGTTTGCTTGCAGCACCGGTAGCGCGAGCGGGTGGATGTTCGCCCCGAGTCCCTCTCGCAGGAGGATCTCGAGCCACGTCTCCACCGTTTTGGAAGACTTCGCGCGGTTACAAGGCTTGCACGCAGGCACGATGTTGTCGATCACGTTGTGTCCACCTCGCCCGCGCCCTAAGGCGACAACGTGGTCCGGCTCGTAATCGTCACCGAGGGGGTCGCTGCAATAAGCGCATAGCCCACCATACGTCTCCACCAGTGCCGCGAAGGCGCGGCCAGAGAAGCCAGCACCAGGTGCGCCCCTCCGTCGAGTACGAACGTTCACCACATTCGCCTTGTGTTGCTCGCGGTGCCCCTCTTGCCAGGCGCATGCCGTTGCGATGGCGCGCTCGCGGTTGGCGTAGTACCAGGCCCGTGACTTGGCGTTCTCCTCCTTGCGATGGGCCGAGAGCCACTCCTTCCGGCGCGAAGTCCGCTCGGCTAGGTGTCGGGTCTCGTACCGTTCGGCGATCGCCGCGTATAGCGGCGGGTTAGCTTCGCGCGCCCGTATCTTGGCCGCCACGCCCTTCTTCCGTCCGTCGGGCTCCGCCTTGTGGTAGCTCTTGCGGGCAGCTGCTCGTCGGTGCTCGGGGTCACTGAGGTCGCGCGCTGTCTTCGCTGCGCGAAAGCACGGCTTGCAGTCGGAGCGGAGCTTTCCAGTGTCACCACGGGCGTAGAAATAGTCTGGTGTCGCCGGCAGCGCCGCACCACAGATTCGACAGACGAGGGAGTGTGGCACTGACCACGAGGCTACACCGAGCGCGATTTGGGTGACCTTAGCGGGCGGCCGGCGCTACGCTGTGGGCCGACTCCATCACCAGCCGTGGCTCGAGTATCACCGCCTCCGGTCCTAGGACGGGCACCCCGGCGTCTGAGTACCAACGGTTTACCCGCTCGTAGGGAACCTGTGTCGTGCCGGGCGAGTCGTCCCCGGGTGCCTCCAACAAAGCGACGGCAGGAAGCCCTGTTCGCTCGACGCTGAAGATGAAGTGGCTTGCATCGTACTCAGCCTCTCTCCAGTCCTTTCGCGCGGCCTGAGCGAAGGTCAGAACATTCAGAGCGACCGGACCTTTTCCGTTTCGAACCAGTGCGTCAAATTGATAGTCATCCACATATGCATCGCGGCGGACGTCGAGCTTCTCGGCACGCAGCCTTTTGACGATTTGCACGAGCAACTTGCCCTTGGTGCGACCGCTCGGAAAGCTCGGACGCTTGACATAAGCCTTGAAAAGGATGTTTAGCGTTTGCTCGACATCGACAACAGCGCACGGCTTGGGTTCCGTCAGGTACAGCGACTCTTGGAGCGATAGGTGCATGCGTCGCAGTTCGGCGAGATCCGGTCTTTCCGGGCCTTCGAGTCGCGCCTGGAGGCCATGGATAAGGGTGTCGAGAAGTCCCTGCTCAGCAAGGTGAGGACTAATCGACGCCACAGAATCCGTGGCCCGCAGCCCTCCAATCATCCCCTCAGCATCGACGAGGATAACCGCGACATTCCGTGCCTCGTCCCGGGTCGCATCCGATCGCCAACGAAGCAGCGAAAAGTAGCCTGGTTGAATTACTTGATTGACCACTTTGACATCACCTCACGTATCTTACCGCGCCTGTTGGCGAGCCACTCGGCGATCTTGAGACGGGCGTCTAGATCCAAATTCCAGCCGGGCTCATCCGGTACGTCAGCCACAGCGGTAAGGAGTTCGTGCTCCGACACGTTCTCAATGCGCTCAACAGTGACCCGTGCCAGCCTCGCGTCTCTGCCAACATCGTCCGCAACGCCGGAGACGCTAACACCTTGCGCATCGACCGAACTGCTTGCCACGTCCAGCGCATCACCATGGTCGATGGACAAGAGTTTCCCTGTCTTGAACTGTATGAGCGCCTGGGCGTCTCCGGCACCGATCCATGCGCGAAAGGCGATGACCCGCGCCCTGCTAGCCGCGTTGAGGGAATCGGGATTGAAGACGCCACCCTGAGCCAGGAATGTCGGGAGGTCCTTGGTGTTCACGGTGTCAGGCACGGCCACGAAGCCCACGCAGAGTCCCTCGCAGTGGTCTGCAGAGTGATCGGAAGGGAGGGCCGCCTGCGGCACCATGACTGGCCGAGCGTTGGGGCCGACCTCCATCAGATGCGCCAGCCTGCCAGCGATCAGCTCAACGCCCAACGCGCGTTGTGTTTTCCGTTTGGTCCAGTACGTGCGCGAATTGCTGCAGACGAACTTGTGCGGACTTGCTAAGGAGTTAACCAGCGGGGGCCCGGCATGGGTAATTGCGAGCGCCGGCGGGTCGGGGTGTCGTCGATCGAGGCGCTCGAGTTGATCGCGCGTGATGCTCACAGGCGGCGACAGCGTAACGCAGTTCGGTCACCCCCAAGGTCAACGGGTCCTCGTGCTGACCCCGCGCAAGCGAGAGACCCCCGGCACGCCGCCAGGGGCCTCTTCAGGAAGGGAATGGGTTTCGGGTTGAAGGCGAGCCTACTACCGGGCGGGGATCAAGGAGATCGTCTCACTCCTCCCATAAGTCAATTCCAGATGGACTAGGCTCAGTGATATGGACATCGCCTACCTGCTCGGGGGCCTGGTCCTCGTTGTGATCATGCTCAACGGTGTCTGGATGTTGATCAACGCGCGACCTCTTATCTCTCGTCTGGGCCGACGGCTTCCCAAGGCCCCGGCAGCCCAGAGGTGGATTGGCGCAGCCCAGATCGTCGGGAGCGCCGGAGTGATAACCGAGTTCAGTCTGCTAGCGACCAACTCGGCCAGCGTTGTGGGCAACGACATCGGGTCGGTAGGCCTGGTCTCGATGTTCCTCTGCTACGGCGCTTCTTGGTGGGTCGACTCTCGCGCGCGGCGACGTTCGATTTCAAACTGACCCACTACCCCCGGGCTGCTCCAAGCGGCGGGCGCCGAATCCCGGCGGGAGCTTGCCCAGGCGCGTGACGGGGAACGAGGACTCACGAGGCGGGTCGGGCTCGTCCATTCGCTCCTCGACGACGTACGCCTCCACCGCGACGCCGGGCACGTCATCAACACTCGTGCCGGTGAAGCTCTCCCGCGTGAGAGGGCCAGGATGGCGGCATGATGTGCCACCTCTACGGTCCAGCAGGCCCAAGGTTTCCCGTCCACCAACTGACGCCGTGGTGACCAGAGCACGTCCCTGAGCGGTGGGCGCTGTAACTCCAGGTACCGTCCTTGCAGATTGCCGTCGCGCCCGCTGCCCTTGCTGCTGCGTGGTTGAACCCAGAGGTTACGGGTAATGGCGCTGCGGTAGGAGCCTTGGTTGCGGGCGCTGGTACGAGGGGCGCAGTCGGGTGGGCCGTCGCTGCAGGCGACGTGACTATGGGCGTCGGTTCGATCACCGTGTCCGAGCCACTGCAGCTGTCGGCCATTAGGCAGCAGCTAGTTACCGCGACGAGGGCGCACGTCCACGCCTTCCTCATTCCCAGCACGATTCGGGACAGTAGCAGCACCAGGCACCTGCGGGTCTACCAGCGTGGGCGGCAACGGTGGTGCGTTGGCTTACCCGTCAGTCACGCTGGCACCCGACATGGTCCCTGACGTCCGCCGCTTGTCGATCCGTGCGCGGCTGCTCGAACTGGCGAGCGATGTGCTCAGACGTGTCATGCACTTCTAGGGGTCGGCAGGCGGGCGTGATAGCGACCGGGTATGGGTGGCCGCGAAACCCCTGAAGCTCATTCCCATTCGAGGGTTGCTTCCCTAGATGGGGGCTCGCTCCGGGTGCGCGTCGCGGACCCTTCACTTGAACCCGAGGCCCGATGTCGCCATCTATCCTTCTGCCCGATGCGCCTCTATCGAGCGCCCCCACGGCATCCATCCTTGTGGGACCGGATCGCAGCAGTCGTCCTGCCCGTTCGTTGCGCCCAGTGGCTACACGCGTGGCTATAAACTGGCCCGACGGGTGGTCAGGAGAGGGGCCTCGTCAAGCCGAAATCCTTTATGTAACAACGTGCCGGGAGAGGGAGTCGAACCCTCACGAGGTTGTCCTCGGCGGTTTTTGAGACCGCCGAGCCCTTCACGCCGCAACCCGGCCGGAATCGACAACGGCTAGATGGATCAAGGGGACGTATTAGCGCTTGACGAGGAACCTGGTGCTGCTCTGCCGGCACCCTCCACAGAGGCGCCGGCCAGGGATGGACGCAACGCCCAACTCAGGTGCACCAAACCTGGTCCGTCGGCTGCGCGTGAACTCCGCCTGTACTCGCGAAACGCACTTGCTGCCGCATCGGCTCGCCAGAAGACACCTTCGCTGACACCTACACGTGGCGGGTCGGCGTCAAGAAAGGGGACGCTAGCAGGACGAGGATCTGCTTCCCGGCCGAGCGCAGCGGGTGTCGCTGGACTCGTGCGCATCGAGCCACTTGGGATGCGTGTAGTTCTACGCGAAGATCAGGACGGATGGTCGGCGAGCGGGGCGATAACACCACCTAGGTGAGCTAGGGCGTCGGAGCGAGCGACTGGTGCCTAAACCGCTCGCGTTACCCCTGTGTATCACCCCGAAAAGCGGTTAACTAAGTGGTCAAGATCAGAGTTGTCTTGGCACTGTCGCGGAAATCCTGACGGGCAGCGTAACCTACGGAGCGTGATAGCCCGGCAGCGTGATCCTCGGGAGCCACAGCAGCCACGGCAACCCACCAGGGAGCCGCATCCCGAGCCCGGCCACCGGGACGAACCTCGGCACCCGACCCCGGAACCGAGAGCACCCGTGCCCGACCCACAGCGGATCCCATTTGGTGAGCCACCTCCTCGCTAGCTTCTAGGTATTCACCCGCGACAGCACAAGGCCGACAGCGAGAGCGATTACCTCGGCGACGACGCACAAGACAGCTATACGACTAGCCCATTTGGCGTCGTTGATCTTGTTCTTGGCGGTGGGCCAGTCGAGCCGCAACCTTTCGATGAACGCCTCCTGAATCGATCTCACCTTGTACGTGCGGTAATCGTTCCAGAGTGTGGGAGGAGCGGGCAAGCCGTACCCCCAACTCGGTAGCAACGTGAGGATGGCAATAACGGTCAAGAATACGTAAGAGAGTCCGGCCATTGCCAAGGCACCAAGGGTTGCATGGGTCAGATGACTGCCGGGGACAGTGGCGAAGGCGGCAAACGCGATTAGAACGGTCCCAGTAGTAAACGACTGAGTGACGCGCCCTTGGAGCGACTTGAGTTGGTCGATGACGCGATCGGGCGTCTCTCGCGCGAGATCGAATAGAAACGCGATCGTCTCGTCGGTTGGCTCCTCGGACATCAGGCCAAATATGGCGGCTCGGGACGGCTTCTGCGGAGACTCCCCGCCGATGAGTGCCTCGAGCCTGTCGGCGGCCTCACGTCCGAGCTCTTCGCGACGCCCCTGTAGCCGGCAGGAGACTCGCACTCCCGGTCAGCGGTTTACGCCACGGAACTCGGTGAGTTCGTCCATACCGTCTCCGCTCGAAGGGATGGCGCGTTCGGGACGGCGACGAGGCGGTCATCGTGCGGATTCCAAGGCGGTAGCGCCTCACCACCGCCCCGAGCCGGGTGTCGATTCCGTGACCTTCGTTCGTCGTCCTAGGTGACGCCCTTAACAGAACAAGCTCGCGTCCTTCGACAACCGCGAGGCCACGTCGTACCCGTACACGGAGATGGTGTACGGGCCGCGCCTGTACACGGCTTCCGGTGGCCCGAAGATCGCCACTGACGGCAAGGAACGCCCGCAGCTTTCGCCCCCCGTCCACGGCGTGATCACGAAGGTCTGCCCGGCGGTGGGCGTGTACTCGCCTTTCGGGGCAAAGGCATAGGGGCACAGGTTCCCGGTCCCACCAGCGCACGCCGCACCACCGAGCAGCGGCCATACCGACAGGACCCCATCGGATCGCCAGTCGAGGTCATACGACTCCCAGTACCCCGCGTATCCGTGAGTCAGTCCGTGTTCCAGCAGCACCGGCAACGGGTCTGCGGCCGCCGGCACCTGAAGACGGTCGTAGAACAGCGACGCGTCGAAGGTCGCTGTGCTCACCGCGTTGTTGACAGCGAACAGACTGAACACGCCCACGGCGCCGAGCGCTGCAGCCCCGGCACCTGAGCGCCACCTCGTCAGCGACTTGGGGCCATAACGCACGGCAATCGCCGGGATCAGGGCGGCTGCTGCGACATAGCATCCGACTAGGTAGTGACCTTGCATCGGAGCTCCGCCGGCACCGTAACCGAGGAAGACGAAAGCGCCGACGAGGAATGCGAAGTCCATGCCCCAAAACAGCCCGAAACCGGCAAACGAGATGTCCAGTGACGCGAAGCCCGGCTCGGCGCCCGCTCGCTTACGAACGCCGACCACAACGAGTGCCACGAGGCTGAACGCGGCGGCGACACAGAGGCCCACGGCCACAACGGACATCGTGTCGCCGTACCACTCTCCGCCGATGGTCCACGCGAGCGTCTGGACAGCGAGTCCGATGCCTCGGACCACGCCGCTCAGACCGCTGCCGCCGGGCAGGATCGCGATGGTGCGGATCCCCTGAGCGTTCATCACGACAAACGCGAGCCCGATGGCCACCAGCGCTCCACACAACGTGACGAGCAACGAGCGCACCTGAGGTGCCGTGACCCGCCGCCGCAGCACCGCCACGGTCGCGATATAGGGGACGAGACCGAAAGCCAGCAGCTGTGGATCGGTGACGACCCCGATGCCGACGACGGTGCCAACGATCGCGGAGCGCCAGACGCTGCGCCGGTGGCGCAAATCGAGGACGAGGTGCCAACCGAGCAGCACCGCCGCCGCATACGTGGTGACGTGGTTGTCGGGAAACAGCAGCGGCCAGAGCACCACGGTCGGAAGGACGAGGAGCATTACCGAGGTGAGGAGCGTTCCCTTGCGGCCCAACACAAGGTGGGCGGTGCGGACGAGGAGCAGCCCCATCGCCACTGTGAGGACGGGTCCGGTCCAGTACTCGACGCCGGCGCGGAACGGCAGCCACTGGAGCAGCTCGTCGAACCAGATGACGCCGATCGACGTCTGAGTTGGCAGGAGCTGCGGGCCGTGGCCCGTCGCTAGCCCCTGCGCGATGTAGCTCAGCTCAGGGGCGTCGCTGAACCGATAGACCGCCGCGAGCAGCGTGGGTAGCCGCACCAGCGTAGCCACGAAGGAGATGAGCGCGGCCGCGCCCGTGATGCCGACGACGACACCGAATGCCGGCAGGCGCCTCGAGCCGGCGCGGGACACCAATGAGATCGTCCGTACGTCCGCCACTCGGCACAGCCTATGGCCGGCCGACTCCGCGGTCCCGCTTCGATGCGCGACTGTGACGCCATTGGCATTAGTCCGCCCAGCGACGGATGCACTCGTCCTCCGCGCCGTGCTCGTGCTGATACCGGGAGCACGATTCCGGAACGAGACGCACGGCGGCACCGATACGGGTGGACGGGTTGACTGGCGTCGCCCGTGTCCAGGTGTCGCCCTTCCGTCGGTCTGCCTGCGTACAGACGACCACGAAACCGAGCGCGCACGTGCTGCTCGTTCGACAGCCGGCGATCATGCGTTACGACGATCCCGGCCGCACGTCACCGGTTGCCATGATCCCGGCGCGTCGCGTGCTCCGGCGACATCGCTCCCGCTACGGACCACGCCCGCGATGGGAGGTGGCTCGCCCTTCGGGATCGATGGTTAACCACGCCGTCTGACGAGGTTCCGCCGGTGTCCCGCCCCGCCGCCTTCCGTGGTGTCCACGGAGTTCGCCGCCGCCGTCCAGTCCGGACAGCGCCACTGGCGCCAGGTGGCGTCGACGAAGACTTGACGACAGCACTACCGACGTGACGTGCGTGCAGCCTCTGATAGAAGGCGACGAGGACCGTGAAGGCCCATCAGCGCTGCCGACCTCCACGTCCTGGAGATCGTCGGCGGTGGAGCCCGTGCCGCCTCGGGAACCAGCCTGCGCCGAGATGTTGCATCGCCGTCATCGTCTGCGCTGCACGAGGGAGCACAGTCGAGGCACGGTTCCGTCGGTGCCGAGCCCCCATGCCTCGAGGTGATCCGACTTGAGCTCTGTAGACGAGACGTCTGCCAAAGGTCCTGGACAGGCTCCCGCGCCCGAGATTCATGGCTCCCCAGAAACTCGCTCCCCACTGTTCCATCCGACAGCGGACATCGAGAGTGGGGTCACAATCGGGTTGCGTACTCGGATATGGGCTCGATCACACCTCCGCCGCGGCGCCTCCGTCGGCGACGATTGCATCATCGGCGAAAACGTGCTAATCGATCTCGACGTGCAGGTTGGCAGTCGTTGCAAGATACAGAACAACGCCCTCCTGTACCACGGTGCTGTGCTTGACGATGAGGTGTTCATCGGACCGGGCGTCTGCCTGACCAATGACCGCTATCCCCGGGCGGCGGCGCCGGACGGGTCGCTCAAGGCCGACGCTGACTGGGTGGTCTCGGGGGTGTCGGTCGAGCGGGGAGCCGCCATCGGAGCGCATGCGGTGGTGGTTGGCGGTGTCCGCATCGGCGCCTGGTCAATGGTTGGTTCCGGTGCGGTGGCGACGCGTGACGTACCTGCTCACGCAGTCGTGGCGGGCAACCCGGCTCGACGCATAGGGTGGGCCTGTCGCTGCGGTCACCCCCTCGACGCAGCGTTCATCTGTGCCACCTGCGGTACCAAGCACATGCTCGTCGACGCCACAGGAGGGCCTGATCTCATAGCTGGCACCCTGGAGGGCCTGTCCTGAGGGGATCTAGCTGGACACTGGTCCTCAACATTGCACGGGTCCCACCTATTCCTGGGTCAGGGGAATATGTGACTGGTGTGGTCAGGTGAGGTGTGCCAGCACGGTCATCGGCTCCGCTGGACGCATTGGGCAAGGTGTGCGGTCTGCGAGGCGTGGGAGCAGGCCCATGATCGGTTGTACCCGCCCCGTAGATACGGGGACTTTCCACAGCCTCCGGCACGGATGCGCCACGCTCTTGCTTGCGTCGGGCACGGATCTCAAGACGGTGAGCAGCATCCTCGGTCACAGCACGATTGCCCTCACTGCGAATACGTATGCAGGCGTCTTGCCCAACCTTCATCGGGACGCCGCAGCACGCTTGGAAACCCTCCTCGCCAGACCAATCTGAGCGTAGCTGGACGCTGGTAGTCGTCACAGTAGTAGTCACTAGGCATTTATCGGCGAATCGAATGCCTCAGTTGGGGGCGCCGTGACCTCGAAATCGTATTGCGATCAATGGAGCCGACGGGGAGATTCGAACTCCCGGCCAGCGGTTTACGAAACCGCAACGAGTGCGGGAAAACCGTTCCACAATCTCAATAATGGGGGTGTAAAGCCAGGGCAAGCGGCATAAACGGGGGTGGAGCGCGAGGGCGAGGCGAGCCGAAAGGCCCCGACAGAACGAGCACCACCTTCAAACCTCTCAAAGTTGGGGCAGCACATGTACGGCCGCGTTCAGCGTCCTGCTGAGGGCCAGAACCCGCTCGTCGAACTCCAGGCCACTAGCATCGACTAAATGAGGTTGACCCTCGCGAATGTCGTTCGGGTGGCGTCGGTGCCCGTAGGGGTTGGAATCGGCCTCTGGACAGTAGGGAACGTCAGCTCCTTCGGCACGGAAGTGCGGCGTGCTGACTATCGGGAGTAGCGGCGCGAGCGAAGCCCGAGGCTATGGAGCACGTAGCGGTTGACGGTCCACACGGTCTTGAGCCCGTAGATCAGCGAGACGCGAAAATTCACCGACGACGCGTCGTCGAAGTACTTGGTCGTGACAGGGACCTCGGCAACCTTGAACTTGAACGATGCAGCCTGGGTGAGGATCTGGGTGTCGAAGACGAAATCGTTGGAGTTGCGCAGAAACGGCACGGTGGTAAGGAACTTGCGGCTGTACGCGCGATAGCCGGTGTGGTACTCGGTGAGTCCAAGCCCAAGCACGCCATTCTCGTAGCGGGTGAGGAAACGGTTGGCAAGGCGTTTCCACCAGGGCATGCCACCGGCGCGGGCGCCACCGGGGGTGAAAAAGCGTGAGCCGAGCACGACGTCGGCGCGCCCGCTGCGGATGACCTCAACCATGTCGTCGAGGATGACGGGATCGTACTGACCGTCCGGGTGCAGCATGACGATGACATCCGCGCCGTCGCGGAGTGCCTCGATGTAGCAGGTCTTCTGGTTGGCACCGTAGCCCGCGTTGTGTGGATGCGAGATCACCACGAGGTCCAAAGACGCCGCGAGCGCCGCGGTGCCATCCAGGCTGCCGTCGTCGACGAGGATGATTCTGTCAACGATGCCCTGGGGAATCCTCGTCAGCGTCGTCTCGAGCGTCTTGGCCGCGTTATACGCGGGCATCACGACTACGGTTCGCAACTGCTCGAGCCTCAGGCTGGGATCACGGCCGCTACTCGGGCAGGATTGACGCCGCGGGATGGGCGGCTCACCGGTTCGGGGGAGACGCCGCGGGAGCCAAGTGCGAATAGGAGCACCGCTGCGACTACGTAGTAGAAGTTGAATCGCGCATATGAGGCGAACGCGGTTGACACCATGAAGAGGAAAGCTGCGGTGACGCAGAGATCCGCCGTGTCTCGGGGCCGGACTCGCAGCACTGCGAGGCACGCCACCGCGACCGCTCCGGGGAAGACCCATCCCGGAAGTGGGCCTCCGCCCAGATTGTGGACAACTGCTCCAACTGTCAGCCCGTCGTAGTACACCGGCTCCCAGAAATGACGCACCAACGTGGCGAACACCACCGCCGGGATGCCGACACCGATGCTGCAGATCAGCATGACCGCCAGAGCGAGGAGGCTGCCGGCGACGATCCGCAAGCGCCACGCCGGGGACCAGATAAAGAACGGGAAGAAGAGCACCAGCGCTGTCGGTTTGACCAGCAGGCAGGCCGCGATCGCCACCACCATCCAGACTGGATGGCGCCGGAAGAGCGCGAGGCTGAGTCCGAACGTCGCGACCATCAGTGTCTCGGGCCAGGCGGTCACGACCATCGATGGTATGAGCGGGAAGGCGACCGTGAGTACGAGCAGGAGTCGCTGGCTTGCCGGCGAGAGCAGCCCCTGACGTGCCACGAGAAGCACGGCGCCAGCCGCAGCGATCGCCCACAGCACCGACGCCACGCGGATATCTCCCACGAGCGCGCCGGGCAGCGATGCGGCGGCCACGGTTGGTCCGTATGGGAGATGCTCGGGACCGATCACCACAACGCCGGGCGCGATCGGGACACGGTCGTAGATGGTCGCGCTGTATGGGTTGCCGCCGTGCAGCAAACTCTGCGCGGCCGCGGCTTCGATGCGGAAGACATCAAAGAGCCCAACTCCCCAATGCCACGGCAGCGTCGCGGCGGCGACCGCGGCTGCTGCTGCTAGTGCGACGCCACTGCGAAATCGCCATGCCAGCGCGATCACCACACCGATGACCACTGCAGCAGCGCAGAACACCTCAGGTCCTCCGAAGAGATCGGTGTTGAAGAAGAAGGCGAGTGCGCAACAGGCGATCGCCGCTACCCAAGTGGCTTTCGATGGTTCGGCCGCGACCATCGACCGGGCGGCGATGAGCAGAGCCGATGCGATCGCCAGCAGCAACAGCGCTGCCGGATTGCTCGATCCCGCGCTGATCATGAGCGCCAGGACGATCGCGACCGTCGCCAGTAACGTGGCGTCTCCGGAGCCGACCGAGACCCGTGTGGCGAGGCGAGTCCCCGCACGCGTTTCAGCCCAGCGCGTCGAGAGCGGAGTCGTAGCTCGCGGCACGGGGCCTAGCCTAGGGCGGGCGCAGAGTCGCGATCCGGACCGTTACGGGGCCGTGTCGCCAAGTCACCCAGCGTTGGTCGATCGGAGCGCGACTGAGGCAGCGCTCTGGTATCCACGACCATCAACTCCATCAACCCGCCGATGGCGCCAGAGACCGGAGTCAGTTGGAGACTCGCGCTGTGCGTGGGCACCGGCGATGCCAGATCGCGCGGAGGAAGGAGCGCAAGCACCGCCGACGACGCGATGATCGCAAGCACAACCGGCTGGAGATGGCGGTCGCCAACCGCGAACTGGAGTTGGACAAGTTCCGCTGCGCTGATCGCGAGGGCTTCGCCGAGCGCAACCTTCGGCCACCTTCGCGCGATGAATGCAACCGGCACGGTCAGGAGCATGAGGTCTTCGAGGCTGACATGCGGGGAGCACAGCAGCGACAGCGACACACCGATCGCAACGGCAGCGAGCGGCCGGCCGCGGAACAGTTCCCGGCGCGAGAGTAATCCCGCAGCCGCAATGACACCGAGCCCCCCGGCGGCGATGAAGGCTATGACTCCGTTACCCGTCGCTGCCAAGATGAGCGAGGGAATGCCGACGCCGATGCCAGCCTGGCCGGGGTAGCTGCTGCCGATCAGTTGGGCGAGCGCAACCAGCGCCGCTGGTCCAGCGATGAAGGTGCTGACCGCAAGCCAGACAGCGCAACCGAGGACGAGCCCTCCGAGATAGCGCCATGACCGGGCGGCGACGACGGCGGCCACGACGAGCCAGACCACCTGCGGTTTGAGGACCAGGGTCGCGAGGAGCAGGCCCGCCCAGTCGTAGCGGCGTCGCTCGGCGAGTAGCACCGAACCCAGCAGCGCCACCGTCAAGAGCGAATCCCACTGCACGACAGCCTCCACAGCCGGGATGCACATCACCGTGGCCGCCGCGATCGCCAGCCGCATGGGCCGTGACGACACTGGTGCCAGCAGACGCCGCATCAACAGCAGGGCGAACGCGAAGAGCACGGTGGAGATGACCACCACGATCGAGGTCTCGGTTGCGAGATCAACGGAGGACAGAGGGCTCAGGATCAGGGCGCCGGCAGCGATGTTCGTGAAGGGGGCGAGAAAGTGATCTGCCGGCGGGATGTGGAGCAGGGATGCCTCGACCCGCTCCTGCGCCTGCGGCACATAAAGGTGCTGCGGATCGGAGAGGACGAGTCGAGCGCCGGCGGCAAAGGCGATCGAGTCGCTGGCGTCGACCACCTCGCGGTTTACGAAACCGCTGGCGCCGAAATCGTCAGTTAGGCGCCATCCCCGCCTGATGCGTCGCGTGGCTTAGGGCGTTGCCGGATCCGCAAGTGCGGCGTCGATGGCGTCGGCAGCCTGACGCTGCATGTTCGCCGTGACATGGGAGTACAGGTCGAGCGTGATCGCGATTGTCGAGTGGCCGAGCATTTCCGACGCCATCTTCGGATGTACGCCGCGGCTCAGCATTAGAGTAGCCGCGCTATGGCGCAGATCGTGGAACCGGATGGTTGGGAGACCCGCCCGAGTAAGCGCGCGCCGTAGCGCCAACCGCAGCGTGGTCGGAGAAAGGAAGTCGCCGTACTCCGTCGAGAAGACCAACCCGACCTCGCGCCATTCGCCGCCTACAAGAAGTTGCTCCTGCGCTTGCCGCTTGCGATGCTCTCGGAGGGCGGTCACTGCGACGGTCCCCAGGGCGACCGACCGAGACTTGCCTGACTTCGGGGTTGCGATGCTAAGGGTCGGACGTGACTCGCCTTGGAGCGACCCGGTCACAGCCAATACCCCCCGCTCGAGATCCACGTCCTTCCAGCGAAGCGCCAGCAGCTCGCCGCGCCGCATCCCGGTCGTGAGCGCGAGGACCAGAAGAGCCTCCAAACGCTCTCCTTTGGCTGCCTCGAGAAAGCGTCGGGGCTCATCACCCGCAGCAATGGTGGTCATCTCGACGTGCCGGACCTTGGGCCGATTCGAGCGCCCCACGAGGGCGGCGACGTTGCGCCCCAAGATGCCGTCGTCCACAGCACGTTGGAGCGCGACATGGATGACCGCGTGGATGTGATGCACGGAGGTTGAACTGAGACCTGAGCTCAGCTTCGTCGCGTAGAGCCGGCGCAGATCGGCCGGCTCAAGGCGAGCCAGGGGCTTTTGGGCCAGGTCGCTCGGAAGCAGGTGCCGGCGCACGTACGTCTCGTAGTAGGCGACGGTCCGTGGCTTGACGCCAGCGCCTAGCCCGGCGACCCAGTCCAGGAGATACCTCCCAAAGGTCAGGCGTTGGTCTGGGAGCGGCTGGCCCGTGTGGACCACCGTCTGCGCTTCGGTAAGGCGTTGCTTGGCGTGGGCGCGATCCTTCGCGTAGAGGTAGCGGGGACGTCCTGCTGAGTCCCTGAGCCGGGCGACCCAGCGACCATCGCTCCGCTGGAAGATCGAGCCGTCGCCGGGGTCGCGCCGCCTGTGGGCGCGAGACCGGCCTGGTTCTGTAGCCACCGGGACATTGGGGTCCACCGCCAGATCACCTCCACGAGCCAGCCACTTCAGCAGCGCTTCGGTCGCCCGAAACCTCCGCCGAATCGCTTTGATTCTAGCGAGAAACTTTCACGAAGGTGTCAGCGAAGGTGTCATTTCACACAAATCTGTGGTCGTATTGCGCTCACAAGGTGCAGCTTTGTATTCGAAATAGTGGTGCCGAGGGACAGAATCGAACTGTCGACACCAGGTTTTTCAGACCTGTGCTCTACCAACTGAGCTACCTCGGCGATCCGCGACGCAGTGTAGCGGCACGCCCTGCGCTCCCCATGGCGCGTTTGGGCCACGGATGCGCCCGTACAATCAAAGCATGGCCCGGGTCATCCACGTTCGCGTGCGCGGGGTCGCAGCAGCCGACCGGGATCGATTACAGGACCGGTTCACCGACCTCATCACCAGCCGGGAATGGCGCGACCAGCTCCCCTGGCTGGCTGACGCCGCGTCGACCGATCTTTTCGCCCAACTCTTCTTCGAGCAGGCCGTGGCCGCTGATCTCCGCGATGACCCGCAGGGGACCAATCTCTCCGCCGCCGGATTCATTCGCGTTGCCGGCGACGAGACCGACGCGCTCGCGCTCGTCTTTGTGCTCCGCGATCTCTCCGAGCGCTTCTCGTGCAGGGTCGACATCCGCGACCCGGACAACCCGATCGCCAAGCTGCGCATCGTCGACCTCCGGAACGGCAGGCTCACGGACCGGCGGGCGCTCGAGTCGATCCTGGTGCGCCGCCCGATCTTCAAGCGGATGCGCGACGGCAACCGGATCGAGATGTACCCGCCACGTGCGCTCGGCAGCGCCTTCGGGACCATCGACGGCGCCGACGGCGAACGCCGGGCCTGGAGCTTCCTCGTGCATGGCATGCGCGATTCACGGCCGAGCTTTCTCGAAGCCGAGGCGGAAGCAATGCGGATGTGGCGCGGCCTGCGCTTCCTCGAGTGAGGGCGGTCGTTCAGCGGGTCAGCCGTGCCCGGGTCGACGTCGGTTCGGCGACGGTGGGCGCCATCGAGGCGGGGCTCTGCGTCCTGCTCTCGGTCGGCCCCAACGACGACGAGGCGGTCGCGCAGCGCTTCGCCGGCAGGATCGCAACGCTCCGGATCTTCTCCGACGCCGACGGCCGGATGAATCTCGACCTGGCGACCTCCGGCGGCGCCGTCCTGGTCGTGAGCCAGTTCACGCTGCACGCGGAAACCTCCCGCGGCCACCGCCCGTCCTTCGTGCGCGCCGCGACGCCTGAGCGGGCCGCCGAGCTCTACGAAGGCTTCGTCGCGGCGCTACGGCAGCTCGGGCACCACGTCGAGACGGGCACCTTCGGCGCCCATATGGCTGTCGACCTCGTCAACGACGGGCCGGTGACGCTGGTCCTGACCAGCGCCGAGCCCGACTGGCCCGCCGACGCCGGGTAGCGCCGGATCAGCCCGCCCGACGTGCCCTGAGCGCTGCCAGCTGCTCGTCCTCGCCACCGGCACCCGAGTAGCGGAGGAGCTCGGGGGGCCTGCCCCCGGTTCCCGCGGGCGAGCGGAATCGAGGCACCCGGAGGCGCAGTGCGGCCACCTCGGTGTCGCGGACGGGGCGGAGCACGCCGGAATCGCGCAACTCCTGGATGCGCCGCCGGAAGGTTCGCTCGCTGCCCTCGGGCCCACCGTGCAGAGCCACGTGGAGGCGAAGCAGGTCGTCCCCGGTGAACACGTCCCCAACCAGGGCCGCGGCACCGGCGAGCTGACGGGTGTCGGCCCGAAGCCGGTCGAGGGCGGCACGCAGGGCTGTGGCCCCGGGAGCGTCGAGGTGCAGCCCTCGACCCGTTGGCGACCAGACACCCGGGCCTGGGACCGCCCCGTAGGGCGCGGCCGCGTAGTACCAGACGGTGACGCTCCGAGCCCGCGCCGGATCGTCGTCGACGCCTACCAGGTGGAGACGCTGGGCACCGCGGGCGCCACGCCGGCCTCCGAGATCGATGCCGGCCTCGCCGGCGGCGCGCACCGCCGCCTCAGGGAACCGCTCCCTGGGGCCGAGATCGCCCGTCGGAAGGGTCCGTTTCATGGTGAGCACGTGCAACGCCCGGCTCGCTGGGGTCCCAGGTTCAGGGTCGAACCCGAAGACGGCAACCCCCGCGCTCAGCGCCGCCATAGCTCCCTTGGTCATGCTCCGGCCTCCTCCAGACTCGGTTGGTTTCGGACTATGATGGCACGAACTGGCCGAATTGTGCCACCCGGAGTTGGGTTTTTCCCCTCCCCGATCTCGCGGGGCGGCCCGTCGCTAGGCCTCAGCGGGGGGCGGCGGGGCTGCCGGGACCGTCCAGCTGACCGGCGGATCCGGCTCGCCAGGATCCTTGGAGCTGGTCAGGACACGAGCCCAGCCGACGGCCATCCTAGCGCCCCCGAGCGTCGAGGTGTTCACCTCCCAGCGGCCATGGGTGTGCCGGACGACGGCATCCGCGATCGCCAGTCCGAGCCCGGATCCATAGCCGCCCTGTGCTTCGGCTCGATGGAAGCGATCGAAGATCTTGGGGCGTTCGTCATCCGGGATACCCGGGCCGGAGTCCTCGACCGCCAGGCGAACCCGGTTGCCATCGGCGCCGACGCTCACGGCCACGACACCGCCCTGGGGGGCGTACTTGAAGGCGTTGTCGAGGAGCACTCCGAGCAGCCGATCCAGCCACTCGGACGAACCCATGATCACCAGCGGTCCCGAGCCGACCGACACCTGGAGCGTGATCCCGCGGCTCTCAGCCACCGCCGCGAACCGTTCAGCGGACTGGTGGACCACCACGCCGACCTCGACCGGCTCCGCAGCCGGACGTCCCTGGGGCGTGTCAACGCGCGCGAGCCAAAGCAGGTCGTCGACCAGGCGGCGAATCCTGCCGCTCTCGGAGCCGACCCGCTCGAAGGCATGCCGATACCAGGCCGGGTCCCGGTCGTGGTTGAGCGCCAGGCTGGTCTGCGCCTCGATCACGGCAAGAGGCGTCCGCAACTCGTGAGAGGCGTCGGCGGTGAACTCGAGCTGGCGCTGCCGGGCAAGTTCGATCGGGGCGCCGACCCGCCGGCCGACGAACAGCGTGCCGCCGAATACCAGCAGCAGCACGATCACCCCGGCTGCGGCCTCGGTAACTGCCAGAGACGACCGCGCCTGGGAAACGGACTCGACGTTGTAGCCGACGACCAGGCGCGCCGAGCTCACCACGGGGCCGAACGGCGTGCGCACCCGGATGGAGGCGAGGGAGGCCCCGGCAATCCGCACGTCCACGCCTTTGATGCTGATAGTGGTCGGATCAGTGATGCTGGCGTCCGCCGCGGGGAGCGCGGTGCGGTCAGCGACACTCGTCACTTGAGTCACGCCCAAGGGCAGTGCCCCCGGCGGGTAGATCATCCAGACGAGCGTCGGCGAGTCGAGTCCTCCTCCCCCAGTGTCGCTCACCGCACCGGCGGTCGTGAAGTCAGGGGGGTTGGCTGCGTAGGTGGTCAGCGAGCTGCTCAGCCGACTGTCAACCTGGGCGGTCAGATTGTTCGTGACGAAGACCACGACGGCCATCGAAACGATGGCGTAGACGACAGCCACGACTCCGGTGCTGATCAGCGCCACCCGCAGCGAGGCGACATTGACCCGCTCGAGGCGCCGGTTCATGCCTCCTCCAGTCGGTACCCCGAGCCCCGTACCGTCACGATCTGGATACCGGTGTTGGGCAGCTTGGCGCGCAGCCGGCTCATCTGGACGTCAATTGCGTTGGACCCGAGGGGCTGCGTCTCGTCGCGCCAGGCGTGCTCGGCGATGGCCTTGCGGTCGACGACTGCCGGCGACCGCCGGAGCAACAGCTCGAGGATGTTGAACTCGGTCGACGTCAGGTTCACCGGGGTCCCGTGGACGTCGATCTCTCGCCGGGCGGGGTCCAGGGTCAGCGCTCCGCGCGTGATCGCCGGACCGTCGACGCTGCGGGGTCGACGCTGCAATGCCCGTATCCGGGCCACGAGCTCGCCGAAGTCGAACGGCTTGATCAGGTAGTCGTCGGCTCCGGCATCGAGTCCCTCGATCCGGTCAGACGGCGTGTCGCGTGCGGTCAGCATCAACATGGCCGTCGGGCGGTTGTGGCGGCGGGCCCACGCGACGACCTCGAGGCCGCTGACTCGAGGCATCCGCCAGTCGATCACGGCGACGTCGTACTCGT
Organism: Candidatus Dormiibacterota bacterium; assembly: GCA_003162415.1. Classification (GTDB taxonomy): domain Bacteria; phylum Chloroflexota; class Dormibacteria; order Aeolococcales; family Aeolococcaceae; genus Palsa-851. The sequence continues at coordinate 61,233 of PMOL01000012.1, read as the reverse complement.
AAAAGCGCAGCTGTTCGATCGCCTCGTCGCCCGCCGCGACGGCGTCGACGAAGTAGCCGGCCTCCTCGAGGCCCTGGACCAGGACCTCGCGGAGCCCGCGATCGTCCTCTGCTACGAGTACACGCACTCAGTTCTCCAGGCTAGGCGCTCGTTGAGCCACTGCCGCCGAAGCCACCGCCGCCTCCGAAGCCACCACCGCCTCCGCCAAACCCGCCGCCGCCCCCGAAGCCGCCGCGGCCGAAGCCCGCAGTGCAGCCGGTGGCCGTCGGGGGCGTGATCGTCAGCGATCGTGCCGCAACCGTCCCGGCGCTGTCCTTCGGCCCGATCGCGGTCACGCACTCACCGGTCTGGAGCGCCGTGGCCTTGATCACGGTCGATGTGGTCACCCTCACGGTGGTCGGGACGTTGATGGTCAGCACGGTGCCGGTTGACTCGGTGAGCGTGACCGAGGTCCCGGTCACTGACTTGACGAGGCCACGCGCAGCGGTGAGACCGGCGGCGCCGGCGGGCGGCGAGAAGCTCGGCCGAGGAGTCGCACCGGCGGGGGGCGAGAACGTGCCGCCTCCGCCAAATCCCCCGGTGGTGCAGGAGCCGCTCACGGGCGCACTCAGGAGGACCGTGGTCGCGGTCAGCGTCCCGGTCGCGTCTTTGGTACCGGTCGCAGTGATGCACATGCCCGAGGTGATGTTCGCGAGAGACCCGGTGCTCGTCTGGGTGATCGTGGTAGTCGGAGCGTACGTCACCGTCGCATCACCGGTACTGCTGCTGAGGATCAGTGTTGACGTCTTGATCTGGACGAGCTGTCCGAAGGCCGCGTTTCGTGTGAAGGCGCCTCTACCGCCGGTTGACGGCGACGCGGAGGGGGTCGTCCCTCCACTGGCGGCGGCGCTCCCGCAGGCGGCGATACCAAGGCTGGCCATGACGCCTGCGGCGCCGAGAATGGCACGGTTCATGAGGTCTTTCTCCCAACAGGATGACTGCGTTCAAGCTTCATTCGGCTCGCAATGCGGCAATCGGCGCAAGTCGAGCGGCGCGCGCCGCCGGGTAGACACCGAAGATCAGGCCAACTCCGGCCGCAACGCAAACGGAGATGATCACCGGAGTCGCCGTGATGGTCACCGCGATGCCGGCGAGGCGCGGCACCAGGAATCCGGCGAGCAGACCCGCTCCGACACCGAGCACGCCTCCGATGAAGCTCAGCGTGGCCGCTTCGATGAGGAACTGACGGAGCAGGTCTCGAGGAGTCGCCCCGAGCGCCTTGCGCAGCCCGATCTCCTGGGTCCGCTCGGTGACCGACACCAGCATGATGTTCATCACGCCGATGCCTCCGACGAGCAGGGAGATTGCGGCCACGCTGGCGAGCAGGATGGTGAGGGTCGTGGTCACCGAGGCCGCGGTGCTCGCGAGCGTCGACGCGGAGGTGATGTTGAAATCCGCCGTCGCGGTGTTGGTGATGTGGTGCGTCTGCAGCAGCAGTTGATCGGCTTCGAGGTAGGCGGAGCCGATGGTCGCGCTGCTCGTTGCGCTCAGCAGGATTCGCTGCACCGAATCGGGGCTGCCACCGGTGATCTGGTCCTGAGCCGTGGTGATCGGAACGACCGCCAGGTCATCGTTGTTGGTGAACCCGGTGCTGCCGGTCGCGGTCAAGATGCCGACGACATCGAACGGCGCACCCGAGATGGTCACCTGCGAGCCGACCGTGACTCCGAGGTCCTGCGCGGTCGTGGTGCCGAGGACGACAACCTGGGCGTGCTGGTTGACCTGCTGCTGCGTGAAGAAGACCCCGGCTGCGAGGGACCGAGCGTTGGTCACGAGCCATCCGGGGCTGCTGCCGTTCACCGTCGTCGACCAGTTGGTGCTCGTGCTCACGAGCGTGGCCGTCCCCGAGACCACCGGCGCAACCGCAGCAACGTCAGGGGCATCCTGCTTGTCCGCGAGCCCCGCGACGTCCTCCATGGTCAGCGTGTTCGCAGATCCTGATCCCCCACGCACACCGAAGCTCGTCGTGCTTCCCGGCGAGACGGTGAGGAGGTTGGTGCCCAGCGCCGCGATTCGCGAGTTGACGGAATCAGCCGAAGCCGTGCCGATGCCGACGGTGCAGATCACTGCCGCGACGCCGAAGAGGATGCCGAGCGTCGTCAGGATCGAGCGCAGGCGGTGACCGAGCAGGCCACGCATGCCCGTGTCGAACGTGCGCAGGAGGTTCATGCGGCAACCCGGTCGCGAAGGCGTCCGTCCGCCATCTCGACAACGCGCTCCGCGACGCCCGCGACATTCGGGTCGTGTGTGATCAGGACGATGGTATGGCCCGACTTGTTGAGCCCGGTCAGGATGTCGAGGACCTCCCGGCTCGCCTTGGAATCGAGATTGCCCGTGGGCTCGTCCGCAAGGATCATGGTCGGGTCGGTCACCAGCGCCCGCGCGATTGCGACGCGTTGCTGCTGGCCACCGGAGAGTTCATTGGGCCGGTGCGTGATGCGGTCGGTCAGTCCCACCTGCGCAAGCGCGTTCATCGCCATCTGCCTGCGATCCTTCGCTGCCCGGTAGAGCAACGGGAGCTCCACGTTGCGCCATGCCGACATCGACGAGAGCAGGTGGAACTGCTGGAAGACAAAACCGATGCGGCGATTGCGAATGCTGGCGAGCTCGCGTTCATCCATGCGGCTCACGTCCTCGCCGGCGAACAGATACTCACCGCTCGTCGGGATATCGAGACATCCGAGGATGTGCATGAGCGTCGACTTGCCGGACCCGGAAGGGCCCATCACCGCAAGGAAATCCCCCTCCTTGACCGAGAGCGACACATGGTCGACGGCGTGAACCGTCGCATCTCCACTGCCATAGATTTTGCTCACATCGGCAAGCCGAATGATCTCTGCGGTCACATCACCCTCCGGCGCGAACCCCGCCGCCACCACCGCCGCCGAAACCGCCTCCCCCGAAGCCGCCGCCGGTGAGGCTGCGCCCGGTCCCGGTGGTGGACGACGGAATCGTGCTGGTGATGGTCGCGATGACCACCTGGTCACCCACCTTGACCCCGGTGAGGATCTGGGTGAGGGTGGCATCGGACGCGCCGACGGTCACCGGGGTGGGAACCGGCTTGCCGTTGACGAACAGCGTCACCGTGCTGCCCGCGCCGGTCGTGTGCACGGCGCTGGTGGGCACCGTGATGACACCGACGACCTGGTTGATGACCACGCTCACTGATGCGGACATCCCCGGACGCAGCGCGGGATTCGCGCCACTCAGCACGACTGTCACCGGGAAGGTCGCAACGCCCGATGTGACCGTCGCGGCCTCGGCGACCGAGGTCACTTTGCCCGCGACCGCTGTGCTCGACCCGGCGGCCACGACCTGTGCAGTCTGTCCCACCGCGATCTCGTTGACCAGTGCGTCGCTCACCGAACCGGTCACCTCGAAGACCCCCGGGGTGATGATGACGATGGCATGCGTCGCGGTCCCGCTCGCGGACGAGGCGCCGCCGGTGCCACCGCTCGAAATCTGTTGCCCAGTAGTGAGGTTGACCTCTTCGACGGTGCCGCCCGTCGACGCCTTGAGCGTGGCCGCCGCGACCGCGGCCTGCGCACTGCTCAGGTTGACCTCATCGATCTGGACCTGACTCTGTGCAACCGCGATCTGTGCTGCTGTCGTCGTCGATGTGCTCCCAAGAGCTGCGAGCGACGACTTCGCGTTCTGCCACTGCACCTTGTCGGAGTTGACCTGACCCTGGGCCTGGTCATTGGCCTGCGTGCTCTTGACCTCTGCCGCCTGCCACGCCTGATAGGCCTGAGTGACCGCGGCCTCGTCCTGTGGACAGGGCGGTGTGGTGTCAGAGGCTGTGCAGCCCGCGGCGGTGGCCGATGCCTGCGCAGTCGTATAGGCGCTGTAGGACTGCGCGACCATCTGCGCATTTACGGCTTTGGTGTCGGCCAGGCTGGTCACGGCGTTCTGATATGAGACGTATGAGCTGCTGACCTGAGCCTCGGCCTGCACGAGGTTGGAGGCGGACGTGCCTGCCTCGGCTTGTGTCAGGTTCGCCTGCGCCGATGCAAGGGTGGCCTCCGCCTGGGTCAGGCTTGCGTCAACGGTCGTCGGATCCTGGGTCGCCAGCACCTGGCCGGCGGCGACCGCCTGTCCCGACTGAACGTTCACAGCGGTCACCTTCCCCGCACCGGCGAAGTCGAGATCGGTCTCGCCGTCGGGAGCGAGGTTCCCTGACAACGACACCGTCTGCGTCACCGTCCCAAGCGTTGCGACGCCGGTCCGGTACGAGGCGGTCGCCGCGGCGCCGCGCGTGAAAAAGAACGCTCCCACGCCGGCGGCGACCAGCACCACGGCGATGCCGATGATGGAGGGCTTGCTCAGCAAACGCCGTCTCACAATGCATAACTCCCAAAACACGTCCAACCGCGACCAACCGCAACCAACCGCGGTGATCGTCGCCCCTGCACCCTTTCGAGAGCGTGACGCGTCGCGGACACATCGCGACCTGTCGCTGGCGGCGACCGGACGTGGGCGGAGCAGGGATCGAACCCGCGACCTCCTCGGTGTAAGCGAGGCGCTCTAACCAGCTGAGCTATCCGCCCGAGGCGACTGTATCTCCAGGAGCGGTCAATTGCTCGACGCTCCCATCGCCGTGCCCGATCAGCACGAGATCCGTCATCCCGAGGAAGAGCCCGTCACCGGCAACCCCGGGGACGGAGCGGATCATCTCCGCCAGCGCCGGTGGATCGGTCACCTCCGTGTATTCGCTGTCGGCCACGAGATTGCCGTTGTCGGTGATGAAGGGCTGTCCATCGGGGCCGGTGCGAAATGCGAATGCCATCGACGTTCGTTGGGCGAGCGTCCGGAGCGTCCTGGCGCCTCCGAACGGGATCACCTCGACAGGAACCTGGCCGCACAGGCCGGGCATGTATTTGCTGTCGTCGACAATAACCACATACCGCGCCGCCGAGGCAGCGACGATCTTCTCGCGCAGCATCGCCCCACCCCGGCCCTTGATCAGGCGCAGCGCCGGGTCGACGCTGTCGGCGCCGTCGACGGCGATGTCGAGACCGTCGGGCCCAAGCTCCTCCACGAGGATGCCTCCCTCGGTCGCCAGCGACGCGCTCGCCAGCGAGGTTGCGACCGCGCGGATCGTCAGGCCCTGACGGACCCGCTCGGCGAGGCCGAGGATGAACCAGCGTGCCGTCGACCCGGTTCCAAGACCGACGCGCATACCGTCCTCGACCAATGGCACCGCGGCTTCCCCGGCCGCGCGGCGGGCGGCATCGACGTCCACCCGATCAGCGTAGCTGTCAGGACGCGAGGCGTCTGCTCAGTTCGCCGGCCGTTGTCGACGCCATGTCGCGATGCACTCCGTCGGGCTGGCGCATGAAGCGTTCCTGCACAACGAATACCGCTTCGATGAGCTCGGCAGCGCAGGTCCGCGGCCGGAACGAGACGCCGCGCCGCCGGAGCGCGACGAGGACCCGCGTGGGGATCGGCCCACCACGAAGATTTACCTCTTCCAGCTGAGTGAGCAGCCCGTCGAGCTCGCAGAGCGTCTCGCGCCGCTGAACACGCTGACGCTCTTCTTCTGCTGACCACACCATTTGATTGAGGACGCGGTTTCGGACGAAGGTGGCCATGACGCTCCCCCGGGGCGTCCACCGGGTTCGGGGGTTTGATGTGACGTAGGGTGAGTCGGACCGAACAGATGGACGTCCTGTGGTCGCGATCCTACCGATTTGTTTGCGATTTGCATAGTGGAACGTTTGTTCGACGACCGCAAGGGCGGCCCCGCACTGGAGCCGCCCTCACGGCTTGAGGGGAGATGGGTGTTATGCGCCGAGCAACTTGATGATCTGGTTGGCGTCAGCCGCCGCCCCATCGAGATCGGAGTGCGCGGTCTTGATGTTCTGTTGCGCGCTCTTCAGGTCGACCTGATTGCCTGGCCAGCCTGGCGGCATGAGGTCGATCACCGAAGTGGAGACGCCGGAGATCGACGTGTGCGATGCGTCGACCTTGCTGGTCAGATCGTCGAGATCCGCCTGCGCCTGAGCTTTGACAGTCGCCGAGACCGGTGAGGTGTCTATCAACGACTGCAGCTCGGGGATCAGCGTTGCAAAGGTCGCGTCGACCTTGGTGACACCGTCGGCAGCGATGACCTCGTGGATCTTGGGATCCTCGAGGACATACGCGCGATACCCGGTGACGATGGTCTGGCAGTCAGTCCATGTCTGGTGATAGCTCGTGTCGCCCTGGATGGTCTTGTCGAGCGCGGCGAGGCCTGTCTCATCAGCGCTGATCTGCCCTTCGAGCGTTGCCCGGTCTGTGGTGCTCACTGCCAGCGAGTCTTTGACGAACGTGTTGTCGGCGGCGAGCGTGGCGAGACGGCGTTGCACCGCGACGTTGCAATGCTCTTTGAGCGTCGCCAGCGCCGCGGTGTTCGGCACCGTGATCGGGGTTGCGGTTGGTGACGGCGTGGGCGTGCCGGCTGCGTCCACCGCGATCGAGCCCGCGAGCCCGAAGCCGGCGGTCACGGTCAGCGTGGCGATGCCACATGCAACGACTCGAGCGTTCACTGGGATGGGTCTCCTTCACTCGTGCTCAGCCCCGCCCCGGCCGCGTTGAGCTGCCCATTGATGGTGCTGAGCTGGCTGTTGATGCCACTGATCTGCTGGTTGATGCCGCTCGTGTCCGGCGTCGTGGTCGACGTCGCGGCGGGCGGTGCTGCGGTCCCGGTCACGGGGGCGATGGCGCTCGGCACGGCGGGGCCGGTGCCGGTGTTGGTGGTGAGCCGTGCGGCGCCGCATCCTGCGACCGCCACGACGGCGAGGCCACACAGGACGCTGTTCCTGAGCGCCGTGACGTGGGTCATCTGGTGTCTCCTTGGTGTGTCCGGGGGATGGGATTCATCCAACCAGAACCCCGGATTCGCGCCCTGAGAGCGCGCGGAGACGACGCTGAGAATTAGCCGAGAGCCTGTCCAGTCGGGTTCGCCGCCGAGGCGGCGATCCTCAGGCGGCTGTCGCCTCGCGCGCCGCAGGGCGCACCAGCGCAGCCAGCGGCCCGGCAGTTTCGAGACGGCAGCCGAAAGCCGAGGCGAGGGCGGCGGCGAGCACCGGCGCCACCTCCGCCGGGGTGTGATCCCTGGCTCCGAGGGTCTCGAGCGAAGCCACCCCGGCACCATCAATGCCGCAGGGTGTGATCCGGTCGAACCAGCTGAGGTCGGTCGCCACGTTGAGCGCGACACCATGGGTGGTGACCCCAGCGGCAAGCTTCACGCCGATTGCGCCGAGCTTGCGCTGGCCGGACCAGACGCCGGTGAACGGTGAACGCCGGGTGACGTCGACGCTGTAGGTTGCAGCCGTGGCGATGAGGCCGGCCTCGAGGGCGCGCAGATAGCGGTCGACGTCGCCGTGGGCCGTATGCCCGGGGATCGGGAAGATGCCGGCCAGACGGACGATCGGATAGGCGACCAGCTGGCCAGGCCCATGGAAAGTAACCGACCCGCCGCGATCGACCTCGAGGAATTCGGCGCCGGCGCCCCGGAGCGCATCCGGCCCGGCGCCGAGATGACGCGCCTCGCCCTGGCGGCCCATGGTGTAGACGGGCGGATGCTCGAGCAGGAGCACGGCGTCGTCGTCCAGGCCACCCGAGCGGCGCGCCAGCGCGACCTGGCGCTGCAGGGCCCAGGCGTCGCCGTAGCTGACGGTACCCAGCCAGGCCCAGCGGAGTACCGGCACGCTCATGGTTCGCTCACCCGGCGTGGGCAGCGACCGCCTGCTCGTGGGCGTGGTAGCTGGAACGCACCAGCGGCCCCGATTCGACGTGCTTGAACCCCAGCGACTTGCCGTATGCCTTCATCTCAGCGAACTCGTCGGGATGCCAGTAGCGGATCAGGGGGTGATGCTTGAGCGACGGGCGCAGGTACTGGCCGATGGTGATGATCTCGATGTCGTGGGCGCGCATCTGGTCGAGGAGCTCCTTGACCTCATGCATCTCCTCGCCGAGCCCGACCATGAGACCTGACTTGGTTCGGCTCTGCGGCTCGATGCGCTTGGCCACGCGGAGCAGCTCGAGGCTGCGCTCGAGCTCCGACTTCGGCCGGACCCGTCGATAAAGGCGGCCGACGGTCTCGACGTTGTGGTTGAAGATCTCGGGAACCTCGTCCATGACCGTGCGCAGCGCTCCATGGTCGCCCTGGAAATCAGGTGTGAGCACCTCGATGGTTGTCCCGGACGACAGCGCCCGGATCGAGCGTATCGTCGCCGCGAATACACCGGCGCCCCCGTCGGCGAGGTCGTCACGATCGACTGAGGTGACCACCGCATGACGCAGCCCCATCGACCTGACCGCCTCGCCCACCCGGCGCGGCTCATCCCAGTCGATGTCCCCGCCGCGCTTGCCGCTCTTCACCGCGCAGAAGGCACAGGCGCGGGTGCAGACGTCGCCAAGGATCATGAAGGTCGCGGTCCCATGGCCCCAGCATTCGGCGATGTTCGGGCACCGAGCCTCCTCGCAGACGGTGTTGAGGTTCTGGCCTCGCATGATCCCCTTGATCTGCGAGTACCCATCCCCGGCTGGGAGCTTGACGGTGAGCCACTCAGGCCGCCGATCGACGCCCTCGGGGAGGAGCCGCTGATGCAGCGGTCGAGGATCGGCCACGGGAACGGGACGCAAGCGGATCTGGTCCATGGCGCTCTCTCACTCTACACACTCGCTGCGCCACAATCGCCGCGATGAGTTCTCAGCCCCCGATCAACGAGACTGTCCGCCTGTACGCTCCGGGGACACCCGAGCGAGCCCGCCTCCGCGCCGTCATCCACGACATGCAGGCAGCTGCGCCACACCGGGTTCCGCTTCATATCGGGGGGCGCACCTTCGACGGCCATGGCGAACGGATCTCGGTCACCGCTCCACACCGCCACTCCCTGACGATGGTGGAGGCGGCGACCGCGACCACCGACGACGTCCGGGCGGCCGTCGACGCGGCGCTCGCCGCCCACCACGACTGGTCGACCGCGCCCTGGGAGACGCGCGCCTCCGTGTTCCTCCGCGCCGCCGACCTCCTGAGCGGCCCCTTCCGTGACCGTCTCAATGCCGCGACGATCCTGGGGCAGAGCAAGAGCATCCATCAGGCAGAGATCGACGCCGCCTGCGAGCTGATCGATTTCTGGCGCTGGAACGTGCATTACGGCCGTGACCTTCAGGACAACCAGCCGGTGTCATCCCCGGGCATCTGGAACCGCATGGATCACCGGCCGCTCGAGGGCTTCGTGCTCGCAATCAGCCCCTTCAACTTCACCTCGATCGGGGGGAATCTGGCGGTCGCTCCCGCAATCGTGGGCAACACGGTGGTCTGGAAGCCGGCGACCACGGCGCTGCTCGCCGCGCAGGTGATCATGGAGATCCTCGAGGCAGCAGGTCTGCCGCCGGGCGTCATCAACATGATCGCAGCTCCCGGCGCCGCCGTCTCGGAGGTCGCGGTCAAGCACCCGTCGCTTGCCGGCATCCACTTCACCGGGTCGACCGACACCTTTCAGCATCTGTGGAACACAGTCGCGGCCAACCTCGGCACCTACAAGACATACCCGCGACTGGTCGGCGAGACCGGTGGCAAGGACTTCGTGCTCGCACACGCGTCAGCGTCCGCCGACGCGCTGCTCGTCGGGCTGCTCCGCGGATCCTTCGAGTACCAGGGGCAGAAGTGCTCCGCCTCATCGCGTGCCTACATCCCCCGCTCGGTCTGGGACCGGCTGCGTGATCCGCTGGCCGCCGCCACCGAGGCGATCCCGGTCGGTGACCCGGCGGAGTTCAGCACCTTCATGGGCGCGGTGATCGATGAGGCGAGCTTCCGCAAGCACGAGGCGGTCCTCGCCGCGGCACGAACGGATCCGGAGCTCACCCTGGTCGCGGGCGGCGAGTGCGACGCCGAGGTCGGCTGGTTCGTCCATCCCACGATCCTCGCGACCTCGAATCCGCGTCACGACCTGATGCAGCGCGAGCTCTTCGGTCCGATCCTCACGGTGTTCCCGTACGCCGATTCGGACTGGCCGTCAGTCCTCGATCTGGTCGACACCACCTCGCCCTACGCGCTGACCGGCGCCGTGTTCGCGAACGACCGGGCCGCCATCGACGAGGCGTCGGAGCACCTTCGCTACGCCGCCGGCAACTTCTACGTCAACGACAAACCGACCGGCGCGGTCGTGGGTCAGCAGCCCTTTGGCGGCGCCAGGATGAGCGGGACCAACGACAAGGCCGGGTCGGCGCTGAACATGCTTCGCTGGGTGTCCCCCCGGGTCATCAAGGAGACGTTCGTGCCTCCGACCGACTGGCGCTACCCGCACCAGGATCCCGACTGAGCCCGCGCGCCGCATTTCCTAAGTCCACCCCTTCCACCGTCCCTGCTGCTTGGTTTGACATATGCCGATATCGGCATATAATGGCCGCCATGGCTCGGGCAGCAACCACGACGGACGCCTTCAACGCGGTGGCCGAACCCCGGCGGCGGCAGATCCTCGATCTGTTGTCCGCGGGCGAGCGCCCCGTCAACGACCTCGTGGCCGTGCTCGGCCTGCCCCAACCGCTCGTCTCCAAGCACCTGCGAGTGCTCCGAGAGGTGGGCCTTGTCGACGTGCGCGACGTGGGCCGGCAACGGGTGTACTGCCTCAACGGGCGGCACCTGAAGCCGATCCATGACTGGGTGAAGGCCTACGAGGCGTCCTGGTCGCGTCGATTCGAGCGTCTGGACGATGTGCTGGAAGAGTTGAAGGACCAAGAGTTCAAGAAAAAGGAGGACTGACATGGCAGCGACGGCGACTAGTGGGACTGCGGTGGTGACGCTTCCATCCGATACGCAGATCCTGACCACGCGTGAGTTCAACGCACCCAAGCACCTGGTCTATCGGGCCTGGACCACCCCCGAGCTCATCAAGCGCTGGTGGGCAGGCGACCACGGCATTGCCACCAGCGCGGAGGTCGACCTGCGGGTGGGCGGCAGGTGGCGCTACGCCATGAACACGAACGCCGGATTCGAGGTGGCCTTCCACGGCGAATTCAGTGAGGTCGTCCCTGACGAGCGCATCGTCTCGACGGACATCTTCGAGGGAATGCCGGGTTCCGGTGCGGCCGTGACGACGGTCTCATTCACCCAGGAGAACGGCCGGACGACGCTCGCCGTTCTGACGCAGTACCCGAGCAGCGAGATCCGCGACATGGTCATCGCGTCGGGAATGGAAGGCGGACTCCAGGAAGCTCTCGACGACCTCGAGGAGATCGCGATCTCCCTCAGCTGATCCCGGAAATCCGGTCCACCCGGCACCTGTACGCCCGGCCGGCGGAGCGCGTTCGAAGCGGCCGCTACGCCCGCCAGCGCGTGCAGGACCGGGTGGGCCGGCGCCTGCAGGAGCAGCATCCCGGGTGGCGAGGCGTCCGGCGCGCGACGGCCGGGTCCTCGGACGCGACCCGGATCAGCGCGTGAAACCGGCTCTCGTCGATGATGCCCTTGCGGAGAGCGCGCTGCGCCCAGGCCGGTGGCGTCCGGAGCCCCCATGCATCGAAAGCGCCTTGCTCGATCATCGTTCCTCCTGATGATAGCCAGGACGGGCTAAACGAGGGTCGCGGATGGGTCCAATCCTTCAAGAAGCTTCTGGACGGACGTGACAAAACGGGTCGCCTGGAGCCCGTCGTTGATGCGATGGTCGAACGAAAGGCCCAGGTTCATGATCGGCCGGATCGCGATCGCATCGCCGACGACCACCGGTCGCTTCACCACCAGGTCCATGGTCATGATCGCCGCCTGCGGCTGATTGATGATCGCCTGAGTCATCACCGCACCGAGCGCGCCGGTGTTGTTGAGCGTGAAGGTACCACCCTGGATCTCGTCGAGCTTGAGGTGGTTGCTGCGCGCCCGCGCCCCCAGGTCGGCCATCGTGGTCGCGAGCCCGGTGATGCTCAGACGATCCGCATCGCGCACCACCGGAACGATGAGGTTGTCCTCGAGCGCCACCGCGATGCCGAGATTGATCGCCCTCTTGACCACGACTCCCGCATCGCTCCACGACGCGTTGAGCGTGGCATGCCGCTGCAGAGCCTCGACAACCGCCCGTGCCACAAACGGCAGGAAGGTCAACTTGACACCGTGCCGAGCCTCGAACGCCGCCTTCTCGCGATCGCGGATCCGCCACACCGCCGACATGTCGACCTCAACCATCACGTACGCATGCGGCGACGTCTGCTTGCTCCGAACCATGTGCTCCGCGATGGCCTTGCGAACCTGCGTCAGCGGAACAACGGTCTCCCCTTCCCCCGCCCCAGTGAAGGAGGCCGTAGCAGCGGATGCAGCAGGTGCCGGCGCCGGCGAAGCGGTCGAAGCCGGCTGGGGTCCCGGCGGAGGCGCCATAGCCAGGGGAGTCGCCGGAGCCGGGACCCCGGCCGGCGTGCGTGCGGCACCCGACGAGCCGGCACCTGCGGCGTCCCGCCGCTGCACGTACTCAAGAACGTCTTTCTTCGAGATCCGACCCCCGATCCCGCTTCCGGTGATCTGGGACAGATCGACGCCGTGCTCGCGGACCAGCATGCGTACGGCGGGGGTCACGTGATAGCCACCCGCCTGGCCGTTGCCGCCGGCTGCCTCCTGCGTGGCCGGAGCCTCCGCCGGAGCATCAGCCGCCGTTTCCGTGAATGCATCCTGGATCGGGGCAACCGCGCTCTCGGCTCCTGCCTGCTGCTCCGGAGAGACCGCCGGCGCGGCATCGGGCGTGGCATCGGGCGTCGCCTCGGCGCGCTCCACGGGCGCCGCCACCGCGGCAGGTTCCTGCACCCGAGCCGGCGGAGCGGCGTCCGTGCCTCCTGCGGCTGTCTCGATGGAACAGATCGGCTGGCCCACCGGGACGACCGTGCCCTCGGGTGCGATCAACTCAGCCATCACGCCGTCGGCCGGCGCGGGAATCTCGGCGTTCACCTTGTCGGTGATCACCTCGGCGATCGACTCGTATTTCGCGATCGCATCGCCGGGCTGCTTGAGCCAGCGCGCAATCGTTCCTTCGGTGACACTCTCACCGAGCTGCGGCATCGTGACGGTCAGGGCCATTTCGCGAGATTCCTTGTATTCGTGTGGTCAGTACGCGGCCAGCTCGCGGAGCTTTGCCTCGACCTTGTCTGGAGTCACCAGGTAGAACTGTTCGAGCGGTGGCGAGAACGGCATCGCCGGAATCTCCGGGCCGCCGAGACGCATCACCGGCGCATCGAGACTGTCGAAGCAGTCTTCCGCGATGATCGCCGCCACTTCCGACGCGACGCTCACCGCGAGGTTGGCCTCCTGCACGATCAGGACCTTGCCGCACTTGCTCGCACTTGCGACGATGGCTGTGCGGTCCATCGGCCGGAGCGAACGAAGGTCGACGACCTCGCAGGAAAACCCATCTGCAGCAAGGCGATCGCCAGCCTCGAGCGACGCATGCACCATCATGCCATAGCTGAATATGGCGATATCCTCGCCCTCGCGCACCACACGCGCGCGGTCGAGCGGCACGGTGTACTCGCCGTCGGGGACCTCGCCCTTGATCGCCCGATAGCAGCGCTTGTGTTCGAAGTACAGCACCGGGTCCGGGTCGCGCAACGCGGCGACGATCATGCCCTTGGCGTCGTAGGGATTGGACGGCACGACCACGCGAAGTCCGGGGATGTGCGCGAAGATCGCCTCGATCGACTGCGAGTGGTAGAGCGCGCCGTGCACTCCCCCGCCGAACGGAGAGCGCAGCACCATCGGCACGTTCCAGTCGCCGTTGCTGCGGTAACGGATCTTCGCGGCCTCGCTGATGATCTGGTCGACGGCCGGCATGATGAAGTCCTGGAACTGGATCTCCGCGATCGGGCGCAGGCCGTTCATGGCGGCGCCGATCGCGACTCCGACGATCAACGACTCGGCGAGCGGGCTGTCGAGCACGCGCCACTCGCCGAACTCCTTCTGCAAGCCCTCGGTGACCCCGAAGACGCCGCCCTTGGCACCGACATCCTCGCCGAGGATCATCACCCGGTCATCGCGTCGCATCTCCTCGCGGATGCCGTCGCGGATGGCTTCGATGTACGACTTCTGAGGCACGTCAGTCCCCCGTCTCGGAGTACACGTGGAGCATGGCCGTGTCGGCTGACGGGAAGGGCGATACCTCCGCCTCGTCGGTGGCTCGATCCAGCTCGAGCACCAGCTCGCTGCGCAACTCCTCGGCGTCACCCGGGTGCAGGACGCCGAGCTCCTCGAGCGTCGCCTTGAACCGATGCAGGGAGTCGCGCTCCTTGTCCGCCTCGAGGTCCGCGGCGTTGCGGTAGCGACGTTGATCATCGTCGGAGCTGTGGGAGGTCAGACGCAGCACCTTCGCTTCGACGAGCGTCGGCCCGTCGCCGCGGCGCGCCCGCTTGACCGCCTCGCGCGCCGTCCGATAGCAGGCGATGGCGTCGCACCCATCGACAATCACACCGGGGATGCCGTATCCCTTGGCTCGGTCCGCGACATCCTGCGTCGGCATCTGCTTCTGCCACGGCACGCTGATGGCGAAACCGTTGTTCTCGACCAGGAAGATCACCGCGAGCTTGTGGATCGCGGCGAAGTTCATGGCCTCGTGAAAGTCGCCCTCGCTGGTGCCACCCTCGCCGATCGACGTCAGGGTCACCGCGTCCTCGCCACGCATGCGCGACGCCAGGGCGATCCCCGTCGCGTGCAGCAGCTGCGTACCGACCGGCGACCCCGTGGTGATGATGTTGAGACGCCTGCACCCATAGTGTGCCGGCATCTGGCGGCCGCCGCTGTTGGGATCCGCGGCGCGCTGCAGCACCGACAGGATGTGATCCTTCGGAGTCATGCCGAGCACCAGGGTCAGCGCCAGATCGCGGTAATACGGCGCCACCCAGTCGTATTTGGGCTTGAGGTTCATGCCAAAGGCGACCTGAACCGCCTCGTGCCCCTCGGCGGAGATCCAGAAGGGTGCGCGCCCCTGGCGATTCAGGACCCAGAGCCGCTCGTCCAGCAGACGCGATCTCAGCATGTGCCGGTACATGAGCCGGAGCGTCTCTGCGTCGAGGCCGGCGCGCGCCTTGGTTTCAGTTCGAGTCATGGCCACGTGTCGATCATCCCTCCGGACGAAGCTGACGCCGGCGGCGGTGCTTCGACGCTCCACAGCCGCTCAAATGTGGATTGCCTCGCCACTCACGGCAAGGGCAGCTTCTGAGAGCACTTCGCTGAGTGTAGGGTGTGGCGCGACCGCGTGTCCCATCTCGAACGCGGTGGTTTCGAGCAGACCACCGAGGGCCGGTCCCCAGATGAGCTCGGTCACCTCGTGGCCGATGATGTGAACGCCGAGCACGGTCCCGTCCGCCTTGTCGGCGACGACCTTGCAGAATCCGCCGCTCTCACCCCAGATGAGCGCGCGCCCGTTCCCACGGAAGGGCATCACTCCGGTGGCGACCTCGTACCCGGCCGCCTGCGCCTCAGCTTCGCTGAGACCCATGGACCCGATCTGCGGCGTGCAGTAGGTGGTCCGGGTCACGAGGCGGGGGTCGAGCGGGTGCGGATCGCGGCCGGCGATGGCCTCGACGGCGAGGACCCCCTCGTGCAGCGCCTTGTGGGCCAGCTGGAAGCCGCCCACGACGTCGCCCACGGCGCTGACGCCGGTTTCCCCGGTTCGCAGCATCGAGTCGACGGCGATGACCCCGCGATCGACGACCACCCCGGTCCCCTCGATGCCGATGTTCTCGACGTTGGCTGCCCGGCCGACGGCGACCAGCAGCAGCTCGGCCTGGAGGCGTTGCTCCTTGCCGTCCTCGCCGGCGACGGTCACGGCGACGCCGCCCTCGTTGCGCTCGATCGACCCGAGGTCGAGACGGTGCCCGGTGAGGCAGGTGATGCCCCGAGCCTCGAACTGCTTGCGGAGCTCGCCGCCCACGGCGGCGTCCTCCAGCGGTACGAGGCTCGGCAGCATCTCGACGATGGTCACCTCGGCGCCGCAGCTGCGGTAGAGCGACGCAAATTCGACGCCCACCGCGCCCGCGCCGAGCACGATCGCGGAGGCCGGCACCCGGTCGATCCTGAGAGCCTCGTCGCTGGTGAGGATCACCGCGCCGTCCGCGGGGTTGCCGGGCAGCTGCTTGGGTCGAGAGCCGGTGGCGATGATCACCGAACCGGCCTCGATCTCAACCGCGTCCCCAGCCGGCGGCGTGACCACCAGGCGCCCGGCACCGTCGAGGCGGCCCCGGCCGCTGACGACACTCACCTTGTTCTTGCGAAGCAGGAACTGCACGCCCTTGTGCAGCTGGCTGACCACCTGGTCGCG
Source organism: Candidatus Dormiibacterota bacterium (assembly GCA_003162415.1). Classification (GTDB taxonomy): domain Bacteria; phylum Chloroflexota; class Dormibacteria; order Aeolococcales; family Aeolococcaceae; genus Palsa-851. The sequence goes on along the minus strand of PMOL01000012.1, from coordinate 44,923 downwards.
GCGGCGCCCGGCGACCGAGTAGTCGAAGTGCACGTCGCCGGTGGTGACCCCGAAGGTATCAGCGTGCCGCAGCTCATCGAGGAGCGCGGCGCTCTGGAGCAATGCCTTGGCCGGGATGCAGCCTCGGTGGAGGCACGTGCCGCCGACCTTGTCCTCCTCCACCAGCACCACGCTGAGGCCCAGCTGGGCGGCGCGGATCGCCGCGGGGTAGCCGCCCATCCCGCCCCCGAGAATGGCGATGTCAAATCGTTCGGCCACTAACCCTGAGTATATCGGGGGGGTCCTTCGAGCCATTGGCGCCAGCGCCTCAGATCGGGGAGACGGACGGCGCGATGGCCGTCGGGGTCACGCCGAAAGGAACCGGCGAACGCCGAGGAAGCTCCCGAAGGCGCCGACCGCGACACCGCCGACCAGGAGGACGATGAGCAGAGTGATCGTGTAGCGCGTGTCGAAGGGCACGCTGAGCAGGTTGCCCTGCGCCGCCTGCACGAAGAGGCGGTACGCGCCGAACACCACCGCCCCAGAGAATATCGCGGCCAGCAACCCGCCGAGCATCCCCTCCAGGATGAACGGCCAGCGGACGAACCAGTCGGTCGCACCGACCAGTTTCATGATCTCGATCTCCGTTCGCCGTGAGTACACCGCGGTTCGGATCGTATTCATGATGATCACGATGCTGATGGTCAGGAGAATGATCGCGATGATCGCCCCGACCCACTCAATCACCGTGATGACCGTGTTCAGCTTGCCGATGACGTCGGAGTTGTAGTCGGTCGGCGTGGTGCTGTCGACGATCGGCATTGCCTTTGCCTCGGCGTTGAACTGGCTCAGGTAAGTGAGCTTGCGGACGTCGAGGTTCAGCGACGCGGGCAGCGGGTTGCTGCCGAGCACCGCGAGCGCGCTCTTGATCGATGGGTTCTGCGACGCCTGCTGCTGGGCCTGGTCCTTGGTTTCGAAGGTGACCGAGATCACCCGTGGGTCGTGCTTGAGCCGGCTCTCGAAGTTCGTGATCGCCGCCAGCGACGCGTTGTCGGACAGGTAGATCTTCAGGTGGCTGGCGTTCTGCTCCTGCCCCTGGAGCACGGTGTCGACCGAATGCGTGAAGAGGAGCGATCCGCCGACCAGGAAGATGATCAGGCCCATCGTGAAGACGCCCGCGAGCGAGACGCCGAGGTTGCGCCTGAAGTTCTGTCCCGCGCTGTGGAGTGCGAACCACAGCGAGGCGAGGACCTGCCTCACAGGGTGGCGGTTCCTTCGCGCAGGTAACTGCCCTCGGCCTCATCCCTGACCACCCGGCCGTTGTCGATGGCGATGACGCGGCGCCGCACGAGGTCGACCACCTCGCGGTTGTGCGTCGCCATGAGCACGGTCGTCCCGCGGTGATTGATCTGGAGGAGGAGCTGCACGATGCCCCACGAGGTATCGGGGTCGAGGTTGCCGGTGGGCTCGTCGGCGAGGAAGATGCGGGGCCGGTGCACCAGCGCACGGGCGATGGCCACGCGCTGCTGCTCACCACCGCTCAGCTCGTCCGGGAACTTGTCGAGCTTGTCCTCGAGACCGACGATCCAGAGGACCTCCTCCACCTTCTCGCGCATATGTCGCTGGCCGGGCCGGGTCACCTGGAGGGCGAATGCCACGTTTTGTGCCACGGTTCGGCGTGTGAGCAGCTTGTAGTCCTGGAACACGATGCCGAACTTGCGCCGCAGCTTGGGCAGCTTGCGGTGCGACATCCGGCTCACTTCCTGCCCGTCGATGAAGATCCGGCCCGTCGAGGGCGCCTCGTCGCGGATCAGCAAGCGCACCAGAGTTGACTTGCCGGCGCCACTGGGGCCCACCAGGAAGCAGAAGTCGCCCTGATGGATCGCCAGATCAACGTCGCGCAGGGCCTCCGTTCCATTCGGGTAGACCTTGCTCACGCCGTGAAACGAGATAACCGGGCGCAGCGCGTGCTGAGGGGGTGCCGCAGATCGCTCCGCGACCGCCACGCTCACCAGGCTGCCCCCTGGGGCGATGTCTTCATAAGATGGCTTCTGGGATCGTTGCTGGGTCGGCGGCCAGTATAAACCGGGGTTCCGGCAGACTCCCGCGATGTTTCACAGATTGGTCACTTCCGTTTAGGGATTGGTGGCCGGGATCCGTCCGATCAGGATGCCTTCGATTCTGCGCCCTCGCGCGCCGCCCAGTGCAGGTATCCCTCGATGAACGGGTCGATGTCCCCGTCGAGCACCCCCTGGGCATTGCCGACCTCCACCTCGGTCCGGTGGTCCTTGACCATCGTGTACGGCTGGAGCACGTAGGAGCGGATCTGGCTCCCCCACTCGGCCGCTATCAACTCGCCCTTGAGATCGGCGACCTTCTGCGCGTGGGCCGCCTGCTGCAGCGCCAGCAACCGCGAGCGCAGGACCCGCCAGGCGACGTCCCGGTTCTGCTGCTGTGACCGCTCGTTCTGGCAGGTGACCACGACACCGGTGGGGATGTGCGTCAACCGCACCGCCGAGGACGTCTTGTTGACGTGCTGCCCACCGGCGCCGCTCGAACGGAAGACGTCGGTGCGGACGTCGTCCGGGTCGATCTCGACGGTGACGGTGTCCTCGATCTCGGGGGTCACCTCGACGAGCACAAAGGACGTATGCCTTCGGTGGGCGGCATCGAAGGGGCTGATGCGGACCAGACGGTGCACGCCGTGCTCCCCCTTGAGCAGGCCGTAGGCGCGCGGTCCGGACACACGAATGGTCGCGGACTTGATGCCCGCCTCGTCGCCCACGGATTCCTCGAGGAACTCGACCGGCATGCGATGTTGCTCCGCCCAGAGGAGGTACATGCGCAGGAGCATCTGCGCCCAGTCCTGGGAGTCGGTGCCACCGGCACCCGCATGGATGCCGATCAGGGCGACATGGTCGGTGTACGGGTCGCTGAAGAGGAGCTCGATCTGGCGACGGCCGATCTCCTTCTCGAGGGCCGCGAGCTCCGTCTCGATGTCGTGGGTCATCGCCGCGTCCGGCTCCGCTTCGACCATCGAGGCGAGCTCGCGCGTATCGCTGGCACGCTGGGTCAGCGATTCCCAAGTGCTGAGGTCGTCACGAATGCGCGAGGCTTCCTGGTTGAGCGCGGCCGCATTCCGTGGGTCGTCCCACAGGTCCGGCGCGGCGATCTCCTGGTCGAGTTCCTTCAGACGGACGCGTTTGCCGTCGAGGTCAAAGATGCCCCTGGAGCTCAGCAATACGGGCGGCGACGTCGGTGGCGCGTTCTGCAAGCTCGGTCATCTCACGAGTATTCCACAATGAAGTCATGCAAACCGTTGCCGCCGTATCGGCCGAAGCCATCGGCGACCTCTTTACCGAGATGCCCCGGGCGTTCGATTTCGATGACGTGTCGCTGGTGCCGCGTGTCCGCTCGACGCTCGCGCACCGGACCGAGGCCTCGCCGGTGGTGGACTTTGGACCGCTGCGGCTGACCGTTCCGTTGATCGGATCGCCGATGCCGGATGTCTGCGGCGTCGACATGTGCCGTGCCTTGGGCCAGGACGGCGCCCTCGGCATCCTCCCTCGCTTCCAGTCCATCGACGAGCAGGCGGCAGAGCTTCGTGAGGTCGCGGCTACGGGCGGGCCCCTCGCCGCTGCGCTCGGCGTGACCGGCGACTACCGCGAACGCTTTGCGCGCATCGTCGAGACCGGCTGCCGCATCGTGTGCCTGGACACGGCCAACGGCGCGCACGAGCAGGTCGCCCATGCGGTGCGCTGGATCCGCGACCAGGGCACCGCGGCGTTCATGATCGCCGGGAACGTCGCGTCCGCCGAGACGTTCCGGTGGCTCGACGACCAGGGCGTTGACGCGATCCGTGTGGGGATTGCGGGGGGCTCGGTGTGCGAGACGCGCACCGAAACCGGTGTGCACGCGCCGACGCTCTACAGCGTCTACGAATGTGCGCAGGTGCGCCGGCACGCGCTCATCATCGCCGATGGCGGGGTGCGCAACCCTGCTGACATGTGCAAGCTCCTTGCGCTCGGCGCGGATGCGGTGATGGTCGGCTCGGCGCTCGCCGGGACCTACGAGGCGCCGGGGCGGGTGATCGTGGTCGACGGGAAGAAGTTCAAGATCATGCGCGGCGCAGCCTCATTTTCGGTGCAGCAGGAATTCGCCGGTGAGGATCCCGAGTACATCGAGGGCGCCGAGTCGATCGTCGCCTACAAGGGCCGGGTCGCCGACGTGATCCAGCGCTACGTGGCCGGGCTGCGCAGCTCCATGTCGTACATGGACGCGCGCTCGCTCGGCGAGTACCGGAGCAACGCGTCGTTCATCCGGATGCGCTGACCAAGGCGGCATTCGCCTAGAACGGAACGGGCGTGGCGAGCAGCCCGTCGCCCTCTGCCCGACCCGCGACCGTCCAGCAGAACTCGAGCGCATCCAGTTCGATGAGTTGGCCGCCGTCGCCGGCACGCCAGCTACCGCCCGCAGCGCCTCTGAGATTCAGCGTGAAGGGCTTGCCGTGGCGGTGCGCCCACTCCGCGACGACGCCGGCGACGATGCGACCGTCATGCTCCTCGGTGACGGTCATCTCACGCCCGGTGGCGCGTGAGATATCGAGGCGATGCACCCACGTGTCGCGCGTGAAGATCGTGTCGACCAGGAAGCCGTAAGGCCAGCGCTCGGTCGCGAACGGCGGGTCCTGCTTGAATCGCACCATCTTGCGCATGACGGCGGGGGTGCGACGCCGCGATCGAAGCGCTTTGGGCGCGACCGATGCGAGCCGATCGACGAGCTGCTCGGGTGTCATGTCCACTCTGTCGCGTACCTGGGACGCATTGAGCGCGTCGATCATGGCGCCACCGCTGCGCTTTCGCGCCTCTCCAAAATCGTGGGCGAACTGGCGGAACGACGCCTGCGCATCAGCCATGCCGACGACATGCGCCACCATCGAGCGCACGTTCCACAGGTTGCACACGGTGTCCGTTGACCACTCATCAGAGCGCAGCGTGCGCAGCAGATCGATCATCCGGGCGAACTCGGTGCCGGCAAGCCCCATCGCCTCGGTGTGACCGAGCGTCGGAATCGCCGTGACATCAGCGGGAGTGGTTGTCCCCGCCGGGATGGTTGTTGCGGTCATGTGCGCTTCCTTTGTCTTGATGGAGCGGTTATGTGGTCGACGTACATGTCGACCACCTCGTCGATCAGTCGCAGCCACCGGTCTCCGTCCGGGTCATTGGCGATCTGCTGTGCGGAGAGACCGCTCACCAGGGCAGTCCATATGTCGAATGCGGCAGAGCCGACGAGCCCGGCTCCCGCAAAGCGATCGCGCATCTGCTCATAGACCTGCATCGCGACCGCGTACGCGTGGGCCGAGGGCTCGAAGTTCGGGATGGTCCGCAGGAAGAGCAGTTGATAGCGCGGAAGGTCCTCCATGCTGAATTCGACAAACAGGCGCGCGCAGAGGCGAAGCGCCGCTCGAGGATCGTCGGGCCACTCCTGCTCGCTGAGGCGCGCGAGCAGCTGCTGGTTGCCCTGAACGAACATCGCGTCGTAGATCGCGCGCTTCGATTCGAAGTACCAGTACAGCGACGGCGGCCGCATGCCGATCTTGGCGGCGAGGTCTCGGAGGGAGAGCCCGGCGAGGCCCTCGGTCCGCGCGATCTCCCACGCCACGTCGAGGATCTCGGCGATGACGGCATCGCGCCGTTCGGCGCGTCTATCACGAGTAGGTATCTCTAACACTGTTCGAATTATCGCACAATGTTAGAGAGCCGTGCAGAGCGGGACGCCGCCGGGGCGGACGCCCCCCGCGAGCGGTGGCTCGGGAGCTAGCTGAGCTCAGCGATGAGCTGCTCAGACGTCATCGGTTTGGAGAACATCGGATAGTCGTATTTGAGAGCGTTGTCGTGCTCCTCCGCCGATGTGGCCGCGACGCAGTCGCTGAGCGTGATCACCTCGTAGCCGTTCTCGTAGCCGCTGCGCATGGTCGACTCGACGCAGCAGTTGGTCAGGAAGCCGCCCAGGACGATCGTCGAGATTCCCTTGCTGCGCAGGATGAAATCCAGATTCGTGCTCGCGAATGTGTCGAGCCCGCGCTTGCCCTCGATGACGATGTCGCCCTCCTGCGGGTCGAGCTCCTCGGTGATCGCGGCGCCCCAGGTGCCCTTCACGAACGCATTGCCGTCGACGACGCCTTTGAGGATGCCGTAGGGGTGCGCGCTGATCTCGTTGTATCCCTTGGCGAACATGATCGGCGCATGCATGATGGTCGCCCCGGCCGACCGGGCGGCTTCAACGACGCGCTCGGTGTTCGCGAGCATGCCGGTCTTCTCCATCACAGCCTCGACGGCTCCGTGCAGAACGCCACCCTCGGAGGTGAAGTCGTTCTGATACTCGATGAGTACGACGGCGGTCTTGGCTGGGTCGATGGACATCGAGGATACCTCCTCAGGCCGGTCTGTCACCGCTCGCTCTGCGCCAGCGTGACGTGACACCTGATGGTAGGGCGGAGAGGGTTCGGCACCACGCCTTTCGATTCCGTAACGCCGCCGGGCGGATTCAAACGAAATCGGTCGATACGCTGGAACCCGCTCCAGCCATGCGGCGGCTCATGACCACCGCGCGGATCACACCAGGAAGTGCTCACAAGGAACGCTTGTGATGCCGGAGGGTTCAGCCTTGCGCCGACTCGCCTTGGGGATCCCCGCGACGGGACGCCGCTGGCCCCGAGGCGTGCTGCCCCTCGGGCTGGTCACTGGCGTTCTCACCCTGCTGTACCTCGGGTCGACGATTCTTCGCAAACCCGGAACGTCGGATTACTTCTTTGATGTCTGGGTCGCCAATGTCGGATATGTGGGCTGCGCGACACTGTGCACCTGGCGGGCAATCGCGCGACGGCGCGGGCGCTGGGGCTGGGGAGCTCTGGCAGTCGGCCTGTGGTTCTTCACCGCCGGGTCGGTCCTCTGGACCGGCTGGGTGCAGTACTTCACCCCACTCCCCTATCCCTCGATATCCGACGCCTGCTTCCTGTCGTTTTTTGTGTTCGCCTTCCCCGGCATTGGCCTCCTGGTGCGGGAGACCGTCCCACATACGTCGAAGACCATCTGGATCGACGGTCTGATCGCTGCTCTCGGGGTCGCCGCGCTCGAGTCCACCCTGGTGATCGCTCCGATCATCAAGGCGAGCACTGGGGTTAGCAACGCAACCGTCGCCACGAACATCGCGTATCCGATCGGCGACATGGTCCTCGTCACCATGGTCGTCGCGGTGTTTGCCGTTCGAGGCTGGCGCCCGGGACGCCTCTGGTGGACTCTCGGCGCCGGACTCGTTCTGTTCGCGGCCGCCGACAGCGTTTTCGTGCTGCAAGTAACCACGAATACGTACGTCACGGGTACGCCGCTGGACAGCCTGTATCTCATCGGCACGTTTCTGATGGCCTTCGCAGCCTGGCAGGGTATGGGGGTGTCGGCTGCCAAGAGCATTTCGGCCATTCGACCAACCAACGTGGTTCCGGTCCTCTTCCTGCTCAGTTCGCTGGGAATCGTGGTGTATGCGGCCGGACGATCGATCTCCCTCGGGGTGATCCTGGCCGTCGCAACCCTCCTGATCGCCATCGCCCGATCCGCCTATGCGTTTCGGCAGCTCCGCGCGCTCGCGGACAGCCGGCGAGAGGCCCGAACCGACGAGCTGACCGGCCTGCCAAATCGACGGCTTTTCTTCGAGAGCCTCGCCGCATGCCTCGAATCCGAGGCCGAAGCCACGACTGCTGTACTGATGATCGATCTCGACCGATTCAAGGAGATCAACGACAGCCTTGGCCACCACGTCGGCGACGATGTCCTGCGCCAGCTCGGCCCTCGTCTCACCGATGCCGTGGGAAGCAGCGGAACGCTCGCACGCCTCGGTGGCGACGAGTTTGGCCTGGTGCTCTCGGCACCGGTTGATGCTGCGGCGGCGGTCGAGGTGGCAACACGTGTTCGCGAAGTCTTGAGACAGCCGTTTCAGCTGGAGGGCATGAGCCTTCGCGTCGATGCGAGCATCGGCATCGCCCTGGCACCCGAGCACGGCACCGCACCCGAGACCCTGCTCCAGAAAGCCGATGTGGCCATGTTCGCGGCCAAACGCTCCCATGCCCCATGGCAGGTGTACTCGTCGGACTACGACCAGAACGCCCGCGAGCGGCTCCAGCTCATGGAGGATCTGCGCGATGCGCTACGCCTCGGGGAGATCGTGCTCTTCTACCAGCCGATCCTCGACCTCGCATCCGGATTGGTCACCGGGGCAGAGGCGCTGGCGCGCTGGCGCCATCCGTCGCGCGGCGTCCTGCCGCCGGTCACGTTCCTCGGCCTGATCGCGGATGCCGGCCTCATGGGCCCGTTCACCATGGACGTGCTCGACCAGGCCTTGGTCCAGCAGTCGCGATGGTCGATGGCGGGATACGACGTGCGGGTCTCGGTCAACATCTCGGCCGCCAGCCTTCGCGACGACGAGTTGCCCGACAAGATCGCTGTGCTGATCGCCAAGCGCAAGGTGAAGCCAAATCGCCTGATCCTTGAGATCACCGAGGACTCGTTCATCGCCGACCCCGAGCAGGCACTGCTCGTCCTCGAGCGGCTGCGCGCACTCGGGGTCGAGCTGTCCATCGATGACTTCGGCACCGGGTTCAGCTCACTGACGTACATACGCCGGCTGCCGGTCAGCGAGCTGAAGCTTGACCGCACCTTTCTCACCGGCGCGCCTGAGGACAAGCGCGCGGTGTCGATCATTCGCTCGACAGTCGACCTCGCCCATTCACTGGGCCTGCGCATCGTCGCGGAGGGAATTGAAAACCTCGATGCCCTCGAGCTGGTCGACGACCTCGGTTGCGACGCGGCCCAGGGCTACCTGATGGGCCGGCCCGTCCCGGCCGAGGAATTCGATCTCGCCGCCGCAGCGCGAATACCGCTGCGCATTGCGATGCCTGGCCCCGCGCTCCCACGTCTCCCGCAGAAGCTGGCCGGCTGAACCGCCGGCTCGCACGCGCGAGCGGTCTCCTCGCAGCTCTTCACGCGCGGCAGTTGCCGCCCGTCAGCGCCCGTGGCAGTACTTGTACTTCTTCCCGGACCCGCAGGGGCATGCCTGGTTTCGCCCAACCTTGCCTTGAGGCGTCCCGCTCGCACCGTTGGTCGCGCCGTTACCGTTGCTGCCATCCGCGCGTCGCGTCCCCTCCGAGGACGACTCGACGATATTGCGCACGATGGGCTTGCTCACCACCGGTGCCGACACACGTGGTGCGGTGGCACGCGCGAGCGCTCCGCTCGCCAGCGCAGCGGCCGGCCGAGCCGGGGGTACCTGCGCACCGTCGGTGGCGCCACCCGGTCGATCCGCCCGCGGCGATGGCGGTGCAGTCGCCTCAGCAGCTCCGGCGGTGGGTGCCGGGATTGCCGCGACCTCACCAGCATCGGCGTCGTCGGGCAACGCAGTCTCGTTGGGATCCACACGCCGGATCTGGACGTTGAGCAGGGCTCGGACGATCTCGCGCTGGATGTCCTCGGTGAGGTCCTGGAACGCGGTGAACGCCGCAGCCTTGTACTCGACCAGAGGATCCATCTGACCGTAGGCCTGGAAGCCCATGCCCTCACGGAGGTGATCCATCTGGGTCAGATACGCAAGCCACCGAGCGTCGATCACCTGGAGCATCACGCTCTGCTCAACCTCGCGGAGCAACTCCGCGCCGTACTCCTGCTCCTTCTCCTCGTAGAGTCCGATCAACTCGCCGCTGAGCGTCTCGGTGACCTCCTCGACGGAATTCCCGAGGCTGTCCATGCTGACCTCGGAAAACGGCGGTAAGCCTGCGGCGAACATGCGCATCTGCGTCCAGAGCCCCTCGAAATCCCAGGCCTCGCGATGCCGTCCCTCGCAGAAGGTCGGCACCTCAGCCGTCACCACGTGCTCGACCATCGAGATGAAGTTCGCGCGCGTGTCGGTTCCTTCGAGAATCTTGCGACGCTCGCCGTAGATGATCTCGCGCTGCTTGTTCATGACGTCGTCGTACTCGACGACGTGACGGCGGCTGTCGAAGTTCTGTCCCTCGACGCGCGCCTGCGCTCCTTCGATCTGCCGCGACACGAGCTTCGACTCGAGCGGTGTGTCCTCGTCGACGCCGAGCTTGCCCATGAAGCCCTGCATGCGCTCGCCACCGAAGACGCGCATCAGGTCGTCCTCGAAGGATAAGAAGAAGCGTGACTCCCCGGGATCGCCTTGGCGGCCCGCGCGGCCGCGGAGCTGGTTATCGATGCGCCGCGATTCGTGGCGCTCGGTCCCGATGATGTACAGGCCGCCGACATCGGCGACACCCTCGCCGAGCACGATGTCGGTACCGCGTCCGGCCATGTTGGTTGCGATCGTGACGCTCCCACGCTGACCAGCGTTGGCGATGACATCCGCCTCCCTCTCGTGCAGCTTGGCGTTGAGCACCGAGTGCTGGACACCCAGCTTGTCGAGCTGGCGGCTCAACCGCTCGCTCTTCTCGATGCTCGTCGTCCCCACGAGGATCGGCTGTCCCTTCTTGTACCGCTCCGCGATCTCATCGACGACAGCGCGATATTTGCCCTCCTCACCCTTGTAGATGAGGTCGGGTTCGTCGAGACGCACCATCGGCCGGTGCGTGGGGATCGGCACGACCTCGAGGGTGTAGATCTTGTGGAACTCCTCGGCCTCGGTGAGCGCGGTACCGGTCATGCCCGCCAGCTTGTCGTAGAGGCGGAAGAAGTTCTGGAACGTGATCGTCGCGAGGGTGACCGTCTCCTGCTGAACCGCAACGCCTTCCTTGGCCTCGATCGCCTGGTGAAGACCATCAGACCAGCGGCGTCCCGGCATCGTGCGCCCGGTGAACTCGTCGACGATGATCACCTCGCCGTCGCGCACGATGTAGTCGCGGTCGCGGAGCCAGAGCGCGTGCGCACGCAGCGCCTGGTTGATCTGATGCGCCTCCGCGGCGTGCTCCATCTCGTAGACGTTGGAGATCCCGGTCCACTTCTCGATCTTGTCGACGCCCTCCTCGGTGAGCGTCGCCGATTTGGTCTTCTCGTCGATCGTGTAGTCGTCCTCGGCGACGAGCCGCGGGATCAGCCGCGCATACGTGTAGAACTTGTCGGTTGCCTCACTCGCCTGCCCGCTGATGATCAGTGGCGTCCGAGCCTCGTCGATGAGGATCGAGTCCACCTCGTCGACGATCGCGAAGCGCAGGCGGCGTTGCACGCATCGGTCGAGCTTCTGCGCCATGTTGTCGCGCAGGTAGTCAAAGCCCAGCTCGTTGTTGGTCGAGTAGGTGATGTCGGCGGCGTACGCCTCGCGACGGGTGGACGGCCGGAGATGTTGCAGACGCGGATCCGGGTGCGTGTCGTCGACGAAGTCCGGGTCGTAGACGTAGGACAGGTCCTGCCCGGCGATGACACCGACCGACAGCCCGAGGAAGTGGTACAGCCCCGCATTCCAACCGGCGTCGCGTCGCGCCAGGTAATCGTTGACGGTCACGAGGTGCGCGCCACGACTCTCGAGCGCATTGAGGTAGAGCGCGAGGGTCGCCACCAGCGTCTTGCCTTCACCGGTTTTCATCTCGGCGATCCGGCCCTGATGGAGCACGATGCCACCGATCAGCTGAACGTCGAAGTGGCGCATGCCGAGGGTGCGCTTGGACGCCTCGCGGACGACCGCGAAGGCCTCGGGCAGGAGGTCGTCGAGCGCCTGGCGGCGTGCAGCGTCTCGCTCCTGCTCCTCGATCCGCTCCATGGCCATCTCCTCGGTCTCCTCGCCGAGACCGGCCGTGAAGGACTGACCGTGGGTGATGTCGATTCCCTCAATCCCGAGGCGCTCCCTGAATTCGCGGGTCTTCTCCCGGAGCGCCTCGTCGGTGAGCCCCGACATCTCGGCCTCGAGTTCGTTGATGAGGTCCACGACCCCCTGGTAGCGCTTGATCTCGCGCTTCACGGGGTCGCCGAGGACCTTGTTGATCGGCTTTCGGAAGATGGACATACTCCCGTCCATTGTGGCAGCCCTCGCCTTTCACGAAACCGCGGCCACCACCACGACGTCGACCAGCGAGGCTCCCGCGTGAGCGAGTACGGCCGCCGCTGCCTCCACGGTGGCGCCGGTGGTGAGCACGTCGTCGACGAGCCAGACGTAGGCGCCGGCGAGATCGCTCCCGGTCCAGGCGAACGCCCCGGCCACATTGTCGCGTCGGGCCGCCTCGTCGCGGGCGCTCTGGGGTGGCGTCTCGCGGATCCTAGCCAGGTCGCCGAGCACAGGGACGTCTCGCGTGTCAGCGACGGCCTCCGCGATGATCTCTGACTGGTTGTACCCGCGTTGCCGGCGCCGGCGATGACCGAGCGGGACGGCGATGACGGCGTCGGGGGTGAACAGCCTCGGGCCGCCGAGCCGCCGCGAAGTCATCGCGGCCAGTTCAGACAGCGCCTGACGATCGCCGCCGTACTTGCCCCGGTGCAGGACCGCCCGGACCGGCTCGACGAAGTCGAACGCCGCGAACCCGCTGCCATGGCGCATGCGCCGAACGGGCGGGAACGGCATCGCGGACATGGCGGCGCCACAGTTCGCGCAGATCGACTCATCGCAGACGGCATCGCATCCGGCGCATCGCCTGGGGGCGACGGCGTCGAGGAAGAGCCGGGCGAGCGCGGCGAGCACTCGTGCACGTATGCCTGCTCATGGGGGACGCGCGCGGGACAACTCGCCGTGAGTAGCAGCGCGTGCGGCGATGCTCCCGGTTCGAGCCCGCCGCTAACCGCCCTCCCCGAACGCGTCCAGCGCCGTCTGCATGCACGCGATCAACTCCCGTGCGGAGGCGACGCTCAGCTCCAGGGCGACCCGCTCACTCACCGGCCGGCCCGCATTGGTGAAATCGACGATCAGCGCATGCTCGACGGGTGCGTGGAAGGGATGGTCAACGGAGACGACGGCGGTGTTGATCGGCGACCAGGTACCTGCTGCTTTGGCGCTCCCGGTCAGCGCGGTCTTCTCAACGACATACGAGCACATGTGAATCTCCCCCTCAGGCCAGGTGGCGGCCGTAGAAATCGAGGATGAGCCGCCAACCCTCGACGGCGGCCTCGACCCGGTACATCGTCCGATCGACGGCGAAGAACCCGTGGCCCGCATTCTGGAACGAGTGGAACTCATGCTCCTTGCCGAGCCGGGTCAGCTCGGCGTCGATCTGCGCCACCTCGTCGGGTGACGGCCTCGTGTCCTCGACGCCGAAGAGCCCGAGGATCGGGCAGGAGATCTTCGGTGCGCGGTCGATGACCGGCTCCATCCTGAGCGGCATCTCGGGTGGCGAGCCGTTGACGACGAACGCTCCGTAGCAATCGATCGCGGCGTCGACGGGGAGCTCGCAGGCCGCCAGAAATGACTGCCGCCCTCCCGAGCAGTACCCGATCGCGCCAACCTTGCCGTTGCTCACCGGCAGGCCCCTGACATGCCGCAACGCGCCGGCCGCATCGGCGAGGAATTGCTCGGTGGTGACCCATCCCCCGGCGCGGGCCGCGGCAGCGGCGTCGTCGGTCGAAAGATCCGGGCCGAAGCGGTGGTACAGGTTCGGGCAGATCGCGATGTACCCCTCGTACGCGAAGCGCCGAGCGATCTCCTTGGTCGCCGTGTCCCAGCCGGGGGCATGGTGGATCACCAGCACACCTGGAAACGGCCCTGGGCCGAGCGGCCTGGCGAGGTACGCGCCGATCTCGTCGTCGTTGTGACCGACAACGGTCACGGTCTCGGCAAGCAATCCCTGGTACACGTCGTTCCTCCAATCACGCTTTGTGGCGAAGGCGACCGTACCGAATCAGGACATTGTCAGGAGGTCTCCCACACCGACGCCCGCGCGCGCCAGCGCACCGCTCGGCAATTCGATCGCCGCTTTCGCGCGGCGCACGATCCGCGAGACCCGCCAAGGTCGGAGCCCGTTGTACATGTGAACGACCTTCCCGTCGGTGTCGATGAACGCGACATCGACGGGGAAGCGCATGAAGAACATGTGGATGGAGCTGCACGGGCGCAGGCAGAGGCCTGCGTCGGCGGCGAGCTCGCGCTTGCCCATCAAGCCGATGAAGCGCTGCCAGGGTGTGTCGGCCATCACGACCGCTGCAACGACTGTCTTGCCGGCGGACGTGGTGAGGCGGAAGTTTCGCTGCGTCGAGGACATGACCGCGATGCTACCCGGCGATTCCCCGCGCGTCGCCCCCGTCGCTAGGTCGTCGCGCGGCTGTCAGGGATGGTGACGCGGACCTCCGTGCCGAGCCCGAGCCCGCTGCGCACCTGGACCCGACCCCCGACCACTACCGCCCGCTCGCGCATCTGGATGAGCCCGAGGCCCGCTGTGCGTCCCATCCGGGCGTCGGTGGCATTGACGTCGAATCCGTCGCCGTCATCCTTCACCACGCCGACGACGAGGCGCGGGAGGAACGAGATGATCGCGTCCACCCGCTGCGGACGCCCGTGCGCCAGGGCGTTGTCGATCGCCTGCTCCATGATCCGGTACATCGTGATCTCCGCGAGCGATGGCATCCGGCGCTCGCTCCCGAGGATGTGGAGGAGCACGGCGCCTCGATCGCTCCATGCGGCGAGGAGGTCGCGTACGGCCCCCACGAGCCCCCGCTCCTCTGCGAGCGGCAGGAGTCCCGCGATGACCTCGCTGAGCTGCTCCGAGGCCTCGGCGGCAGCGGTCCGGCACCGTGAGCTCGCGCCGACCGCCGTCGCCGGTTCACGGACCAGGCTTCTGCCGATCAGCTCCGCCTCCAGGGCCGCATCCGCAAGGCGCTGCATCGGGCCCTCGAGGATGAGCCGTGCGGTCTCGGCGTGCTCCACATCGGCGATCTCATAGATCTGACGGGCTGCCTGGCTGTACTGGCTGGCGCGCTGATTTGGATCGGCTACCGACTCCCCGGGCACCTGCGAGAGCTGGCGGCTCATGGTCCGCAGGACCGCCTGCTCCGAGGTGACGTCTCCGAGGCGGGCGCGGATCCCCTCGGCGCGGGTCTCGAGACGGGTGAGCTCGGTGCTCATCTCGAGTCCCTCGGCGAAGGTGGCTGCGATCTCGGCGATGATGGCCGGCGATCCCATGCCGGGGAGCACCTCGAGCGCCTGCTGCCGCGCTTCCTCGACACCACGAAGCCGAACCATG
The DNA here is from genome assembly GCA_003162415.1 of Candidatus Dormiibacterota bacterium. GTDB lineage: Bacteria > Chloroflexota > Dormibacteria > Aeolococcales > Aeolococcaceae > Palsa-851. Next base: position 29,787 of record PMOL01000012.1, on the reverse strand, counting down.
AGGTTGGCGCGCTGGACGCCGACCTCGATCAGCCGGCGCTCCAGCTCGTCGGCACGTTCGTCGAGATCGGCGGCGCGGGAGTCGAGGTGAAACCGCAGCCCGACAATTGGGGCGCCGGCAACCCGAACGTCGATGTGACCCGACGTCATGGCTCGCTGGGCGGTTCTCACCTACCGATTATCGCCGGACAATGAACCGTAGACGCAGCAGGTCGTAAAGAGTGCCGATCGAGTCCCGCATCGCGCTCACGCGCGAGTCCTCCTTGTGCTCCCAGCGGACCGGCACCTCAGCGACCGTCCAGCCAAGCCGGCGGGCTCGGAGCAGCACCTCGGCGTCGAATCCGAAGCGCAAGGTTCGCAGCGGTTCGAAGCACGCGACCGCGGCGTCGGCGGTGAACGCCTTGAACCCGCACTGCGTGTCGTGCAGGCCACGGAGCGCCGCGAGCCGAAGCAGGCGGTTGTAGGTGCGACCCATCACCTCGCGTCGCCCGGGTTGATGGATGTCGATCTGCGACTCCGGGAGGGCTCGCGATGCAATGGCCACCGCGCAGTTCCCGTGCAGTTGCGCGCGCAGGCGTTCGACCTCCTCGATCGGCGTGCTGAGGTCCGCGTCGCTGAAGACGCGATGCTCGCCCCTGGCGGTGAGCATGCCCAGGCGCACCGCGGCGCCCTTGCCGGCGTTCCGCTCCAGTGCGAGCACCTGGAGCTCCGGCCAGCCGTCAGCGATGGTCCGCGACATCGCCACGGTGTTGTCGGTGCTCCCGTCGTCGACGATGAGGACCTCGTAGGGCTCGTCGCGGCCGTCGAGGTATGCGCGCATCCGGGTGAGCGTCGCGGGAAGGCGCTGTTCCTCGTTGTATGCCGGAACGATGATGCTCAGCATCCGGAGCTCACGGTTTGGCGCGAAGGGCAGCGGCCTCGCGGCGCTCGAGCCACCAGTACACGGGGAGCACGGACTGCCGCCGCACTCGCCATGGCTGCACCGCCAGCCGCCACGCCCACTCGAGGCCGACCCGGCGCACCAGCGTCGGCGCTCGCCGCACGCGGCCGGCAAGGTAATCGAGGGATCCGCCGACTCCGATACCGGTCCCCGCGCCGATCGGGCCGAGGTAGCGATCCAGGAACAGTTCCTGGCGGCCGGCGCCGAAGGCCGCGAGGACAATCTCGGGCCGTGCCGTCTCCACCTCGGAGGCAGTGGTGCTGCCAGGGGGCCCGTCACTCACCGCGACCACCTGGAGCCCGGGATGGGTTTCGACCATGCGGTCACGCGCCGCTCCGGCCACGCCCGGCGCACCGCCGATCAGGGCGATGCGGTGCGCGTGGCGTTCGGCTTCGGGAAGATACGAGCCGATCAGGTCGGCGCCGCCGACACGCTCGGCCTCGGGATGACCGCGGCGCCGCAGTGCTCGCACCAGCCCGATCCCATCGGGTACCACCAACGAGGCGGACTCGAGCACCGCGCTGAATGCCGGGCTGCGCCGCGCGATCATCACCATCTCGGGGTTGAGCGTGATCACGACCGCTGGATGCGACGTCGCATCTGCGCGGCGCCGTTCCACCATCTCCACGAGCGTTTGCACTGTGGTGGCCATGTCGACGATGTCGACCGGGCATCCGAGCACACGAGCCCGCACCGTCGTCCGCGTGGTAGGTGGAGCCTGCACGCTACCGCTTGGTGTACTGCGGCGCCTTCCGTGCTCGCTTCAGTCCGTACTTCTTGCGCTCTTTCTCCCGCGAATCCCGCGTGAGCAAGCCCGCTGCCTTGAGCACGGGGCGCAGCTCGGGATCGGCGGCGATCAGCGCACGGGCGATCCCGTGGCACACCGCGCCGGCCTGACCCGCGATACCGCCACCGAAGACCTTGACCGAGACCTCGAAACGTCCGGTCGTGTCGGTGACGCGGAGAGGCTGCGTGACCACGGTCTCGAGGTCGCGCCGGCCGAAGTACTCGCTGGGTGGGCGGTTATTGACAACGATGACACCATCACCGGGGACGATGCGCACGCGTGCGACCGCCGTCTTGCGACGGCCGGTGGCCTGCTTGTATGCCTCAACTGGTGCGGGCAACGATGATCTCCCCTAGCTCGCCGAAGGTGATCGGCTGCGGTCGCTGGGCCTCATGTTTGTGCTCCGAGCCCGCGTAGACGCGAAGATGGGTGAGCTGCTCGGCACCGAGGGTGTTGTGCTGCAGCATCCCGCGGACGGCGTGCATGATCGGGAAGGTCGCGTCGACGGCCATGGCCTCGTCGAAGGTACGCACTCGCCGTCCACTCGGATATCCCGAGTAGCGGTCGTACTTCTTGAGCGTGCGCTTGCGCCCCGTGACCACGATGTCGCGCGCATTGATGACGATGACGTGCTCGCCGGTGTTGATGTGCTGCGTGAATTCCGGGCGATGCTTGCCGCGCAGCACACGCGCGATGTTGGCCGCCAGGCGTCCGAGTGTCTGCCCCCGGGCGTCCACGAGAAACCATCGCTGCTCGAGCTCGGCGGGCTTGGCCTGGTAGGTCAGTATGCTGGTCATGCGGCGAGCTCCTGGCCAGGGGTCAGCTCATAGCGCACCGACCACTGGTGCAACCCGCGTGCCGGTGCCACCGAGACGGACGGATCGCGCGAGGTCGCGGTGTCGACGAGAGATGCGAGCCACTCCGGGGTGGCGCGCTCCCAGCCGATCTTCACGAGCGCGCCGGTGAACGACCGCATCATGCCCCGCAGAAACGCATCCGCGTGCACGGTGATGGCGATGCTCTCGAGAACCGGCTCACCAGGTTGCTGTGACTCATCGCTGCCGAACGCCGCGTGTTCAATAGTTACCGAGGTGACCTGACGGACGGTGCTGCCACCGACGCGGGGCGAGCTCCCGAACGCGGCGAAATCATGCTTGCCGACCAGGTGAGCAGCAGCACGGCGCATCGCGTCGATGTCGAGTGGTCCGCGTACGGTCCACGCGTTGCGGCGCATCACGGGCGAGCGGCCCTCTCTGCAGACGATCAGGTAGCGGTAGGTGCGGTCGACCGCGTCGCGGCGCGCATCGAACCCGACATTGCGGATCGCGACATTGCGCACTGCGAGGTCGGCGGGGAGCGTCGCGTTGAGCGCATTGCGAAGCTCATCGGGTGCCCAATCTCGCTCGAGCGTGCATCCGACCACCTGTCCGTGCGCATGTGCGCCGGAGTCGGTGCGTCCCGCAGCGGTGAGCGCGGGCGCTTCGGAAGTCAGAGCACGGAGCGCGTCGTTGAACGCGCCCATGGCGGTCCGCACGCTCGGCTGGATCTGCCAGCCGGCGAAGTCGGTGCCGTCGTACTCGAGGGTGAAGCTGTAGGTGGGCACGAGTGGCTCGTTCCTACTCGACCAGCTCGATGATCGCCATCGGGGCAGCGTCGCTATGGCGCGGCGGCAGCTTGACGACCCGGGTGTAGCCCCCGGGCCGTTCCTTGTAGCGCTCGAGGTACGTCGAGAAGAGCTTGTTCGAGACCTCTCGGTCGTTGACGTAGAGCGCGACCTTGCGGCGTGCGTTGAGGTCGTCGGGCTTGGCGTCGGTGATGACGCGCTCGACCCAACGGCGCAACTCCTTGGCCTTCGCCTCGGTGGTCGTGATGCGTCCGTAGCGCAGCAGAGAGGTCACCTGGTTGCGCGTCATCGACTGGCGATGCGCCGCGCTGCGCCCAAACTTCCGACCGGCGATGCGATGTCGCATGAGTGGTTCCGGTTACCTCGCCATCGGCTGGAACAGCGTGTCCAGCTCTTCGGGGGTGACCAGCTCGCGCTGCACGAGCTTCTCGCGAATCTCGTCGAGCGACTTCTGACCGAAGTTGCGCAGGGTCAGCAGCTCTTCCTGCTTCATCGCGACCAGCTGGCCGACCTTGGTGATGTCGTTCGCCTTGAGGCAGTTGAGCGCGCGCACGCTGAGCTCGAGATCCTCGATCGGCACGTCGGCGAGGCGGCTGGGAAGATCGTTGCCGCGCGCCTGGCGCTGCTGCGGAGCGGCGAGGTTGTCGCCGAACCGGACGAAGAGGCCGAGGTGGTCGGTGAACAGGCCGGCGGCGCGGCTCACGGCCTCGACTGGCGCGAGCGTCCCGTCGGTCCACACCTCGACGACCAGCTTGTCCCACTCCGTCTCCTGGCCGACGCGGGTCTTCTCGACGAAGAAGTTCGCCTTGCGCACGGGGGTGAAGATGGCGTCGATCGGGATCACCCCGATCGCCTGGCCTTCCTTCTTGTTGCGCTCGGCGGTGACGTAGCCCTTGCCACGCTCGACCATCAGGTCCATGCGCAGCTGCGCCTTGGGCGAGTCCAGGGTGGCGATGTGCTGGCCGGGGTTGCGGATCTCGATGTCGCTGGTGGTCTCGATATCGCCGGCGGTGACGTCCCGCGGGCCGTGCACGTCAAGGCTGATGCGCACCGGGTCGGCGCTGTGGGAGAGGACGTTGATCTCCTTGATGTTGAGCAGGATCTCGGTGACGTCTTCCTTGACGTTCTCGATCGAGCTGAACTCGTGGGCGATGCCCTCGATCGACACCGAGGTGATCGCGGCGCCGGGGAGCGACGACAGGAGCACGCGGCGAAGCGAGTTGCCAAGCGTGACCCCGAATCCGGGCTCGAGCGGCTCGATCTCGAACTTGCCGTAATCGGCGCTGCTCTCGATCTCTTTGACCGCGGGGGTGGTCATCATGTCAATTGCCATTCAGGACTCCTCTACAGGGAACAGGGACGTTGCGCCGATCCCGGCGCGGAGCATGGTCATCTCGAGTAGTACTCCACGATGAGCTGCTCTTCGATTTGTTGTTCCATCTCATGCCGCTCGGGTAAACGTGTGACCGTGCCCCGGAGCGCCGCGGCATCGAGGGTCAGCCACTCGGGGACCTGCCGGCCGGACACCAGCGACTGGGCATTCTCGAGCACGAGCATCTTGCGGCTGCGCTCCCGGACCTCGACGACGTCGCCGGGGCGGAGCTGCGCTGACGCGATGTTGAGCGCCCGGCCGTTGACCTTGAAGTGGCGATGGCTGACGAGCTGGCGCGCCTCGCGGCGCGAGCTGGCGAGCCCGAGCCGGTAGACGATGTTGTCGAGGCGGCGCTCGAGCTGTTGCAGGAGCACGGTACCGGTGACCCCTTCAGCGCCCTCGGCGCGCTCGAAGTAGCGCCGGAACTGGGTCTCGAGGACACCGTAGATGCGGCGCGCCTTTTGCTTGGCGCGGAGCTGGATGCCGTAGTCGCTCGGCTTGCGGCGACGGGCAAGCCCGTGCTGTCCAGGGAGCAGACCACTGCGCTTGTCGAACGTGCAGTTGGTGACGCACTTGGCGCCCTTGAGATAGAGCTTGGCGCCCTCGCGGCGGCAGAGACGGCAGACAGGACCCGCTTGATTGGCCATCGAATCCCCTATACCCGGCGCCGCTTGGGGGGGCGGCAGCCGTTGTGAGGAATCGGGGTGACATCGGAGATGGCGCTGACGTCGAGCCCGCTTGCCTGGAGGCTCCGGATGGCCGCTTCGCGGCCGGCCCCCGGACCCTTCACGAAGATCTCGATCGACTTGAGGCCATGCTCCATCGCGCGGCGCGCAGCCGCTTCAGCAGTGACCTGCGCCGCGAACGGCGTGCTCTTGCGCGAGCCCTTGAAGCCCTGCGCACCGGCCGATCCCCAGGCGATGACGTTGCCGTCGGGATCGGTGAGGCTGACGATGGTGTTGTTGAATGTCGCCAGGACGTGCGCCTGACCGACCGCGATGTTCTTGCGCTCGCGGCGGCGGGTTCGGACGACCTTCTTTTTCTTGGCCATGACTTACTTGGTCGCCTTCTTGCGGCGGACACCAACCGTCTTCTTCGGACCGCGACGCGTGCGTGCGTTGGTCCGGGTGCGCTGGCCGCGAACCGGGAGCCCGCGCCGGTGGCGAAGGCCACGGTAGGTGCCGATCTCGGTGAGCCGCTTGATGTTGAGCGCGATCTGGCGGCGGAGGTCGCCTTCCACCCGACCCTGGAGTTGCTTGGCGATGACGTCGCGAAGCTTGCCGACCTGCGCGTCGCTCAAATCCTTGGTGCGTGTATCGGCCGGGACACCGGCGAGCGACAGCATTCGCTTTGCGGTGGTCGGGCCAATCCCATAGATGTAGGTGAGCGCGATCTCGATACGCTTGTCTCGGGGGACGTCAACGCCGGCGATCCGTGCCATTACTTGTCGCTTACCCCTGCCGCTGCTTGTGTTTCGGGTTCACGCAGATCACTCGCACCGCCCCGTGGCGCTTGATGACTTTGCAGTGCTCGCACAGGCGCTTGACCGATGCTCTGACCTTCATCCTGGTAACGAATTCCTCATGGTTGGCGGCGTAGGGAGCCGATGGCAAATGCTCGATGCGTCCCGGGGGCGATCCGTGACGCTGGTGCCGGCGGTACCCGATGCGTGCGCGCCGAACCAGGCTCATGCGAGAGCCCGAGGTGATGAGTATAAACCCCGCCTTGGCCAGCAGGCAAATCGACGCCTCCTATCACTGGACGTCCGCCAGGACCGGGTCGGGGCGCAGAGTCAGCACCTCCGGGCCGGACTCGGTGATCGCGACCGTGTGCTCGAAGTAGCAGGACAGCTTTCCGTCGGTGGTCACCACCGTCCAGTCGTCGTCGAGGACGCGCGTCTCCGGGCGTCCGATGTTGACCATCGGCTCGATCGCGATGCAGTACCCGGGCTTGATGAGGTTGCCGGTTCCGGGATTCCCGTAGTTGGGCACCTGAGGAAGTTCATGCATGTCCCGGCCGATCCCATGGCCGACGTACTGGCGGACCACCGAATAGCCGTTGGCTTCGACGAAGGTCTGGACCGCGGCACCGATGTCACCGATGTGGTTGCCCGGCCGGGCCGCTGCGATGCCGAGGTCGAGCGCCTGGCGAGTGGTGTCGATGAGACGCTGCACCTCGGGCGACGCCTCGCCACAGCCGACCGACAGCCCGCTGTCGGCCCACCATCCGTCCAGGATCAGGCCGCAGTCGAGCGAGACCAGGTCGCCGTCGTTGATCACCTGGGGACCGGGGATGCCGTGAACGACCTGGTCGTTGATGGAGACGCAGAGCGAGTTGGGGAATCCGTCGTACCCGAGGAAGCCGGGGATGCAGTGATGATCCCGGATGAACGTCTCCGCCTCGCGGTCGAGGTCGAGCGTGGTCATCCCCGCTCGGACCGAGCGTGCCAGCTGCGCGAGGCAGGCCCCGAGGATCTTCCCTGAGACCCGCATCTTCTCGATCTCATCGGGTCGCTTCAGGCGGAAGCTGTCCACGCCGTGCGGGCTCAAGCCGTCTTCACCGCCGCGCCGTCGTGGCTGAGCGATTCCATGATCCGTCCCGTGATGGCGTCGATGTCACCGACGCCGTTGATCGCCACGATTCGGGTGCCTTCGGCACGGTAGTGCTCGAGCACCGGGGCGGTGTCCTGGCGGTAGACGATCAGGCGCTGGGCCAACCCTTCGGCGGTGTCGTCGCTGCGACCCTCGGTCGTGGCGCGCTTGAGGATCCGCGTCTTGAGCTCCTCGTCGGGGACCTCGAGGGCGACCACCCAGGCAACCCGGTCCTTCCGGGCGGCAAGCATGGCGTCGAGCGCGATCGCCTGAGGCACGGTCCGTGGGAATCCATCGAGAAGGACGCCCTGGGTGGCATCGGGCTCGTTCAGGCGGCTCTCGATCATCCTGACCACCAGGTCGTCGGGCACCAGCCCCCCGGCGTTCATGATCGGCTTGGCCTCGTGGCCGAGCGGCGTGTCGTGAGCGACCTCATCGCGCAGCATGTCCCCGGCTGCGACGTGCGAGATGCCGAGGCGGACCGCGACGCGCGATGCCTGGGTCCCCTTGCCGCTCCCCGGCGGTCCGAACATCAAGGCGATCATCTGGCGATCACTTGATGAATCCCTTGTACTGGCGCATCAGCAGCTGGGTCTCGATCTGTTTCATGGTGTCGAGGGCAACGCCGACGACGATGAGGATGGCCGTGCCGCCGAGATAGAGGCTGGTCGAGGGGACGCCGGTGAGGACGGCAGTGAACAGCGGCAGCACCACCGTGATCATCGCCAGGAAGAGCGCGCCGGCGAGGGTGATCCGCCCCATGACCTTGCCGAGATACTCGGCGGTGCTCCTGCCGGGGCGAATGCCCGGGATGAACGTCGACTGTTTCTTGAGGTTGTCGGACACGTCCACGGGGTCGAACACGATAGCCGTGTAGAAGTAGGTGAACCCCATCACGAGCAGGAAGTAGATGGCGTTGTACACCACGTTGAGGAAGATGTTGCCGCCGGTCGCCTGCCAGTTGTTGGTGATCCACTGGGCAGCCGTTTCTGTCCATCCGCCACTGCTCTGGAAGAGGTTGGCGAAGATGGTCGGGAAGGTCATGATCGAGATCGCGAAGATGATCGGGATGACCCCCGCGGCGTTGACTCGCAGTGGCAGAAAGTTGCGCCGCCCCTGTGATGCCTGACCGGTGCGCACGTTGAGGACGCGTTGGGCCGACTGCACCGGAATCTTTCGTTGCGCCTGCTGCACCTCGATGACCGCGGCCGTCACCGCAACCGCGATGATCGCCATCACCACGATCTGAATGATGTGCCCGGTGCCGCCGGTACCGCCGTAGCCGACGATCGCCGCCGGAAGCCGGCCGATGATGCCCACGAAGATGATCAGCGACACGCCGTTGCCGACGCCGTACTCGGTGATCAGCTCACCGAGCCACATGGCGATGATCGTGCCCGCGGTCAGCGTGAGAATGATGCTGATCTCGGTTGCCGGAGTCGGGTTGGAGATGATCGGGCCGGTGCTCGGGTTGGTGAACAGCGCGAGATATCCGAACGCCTGGAGCATGGCCAGCGGAACCGTGAGCCAGCGCGTGTAGCGAGTGATCTTCTTGCGTCCGATCTCGCCTTCCTTGCTCAGCTCCTTGAGCCGGACGGAGACGACCGTCATCAGCTGCATGATGATCGTGGCGTTGATATACGGGTTCAACCCGAGCGCAACCAACGTGAAGCGTTGCAGGCCGCCACCGCTGAACAGGTTGAGCAGACCGAGGAGCGTGTTCCCGGAGAACAGCTTGGCGAGCGCCACCGGGTTCGTCCCGGGGATGGCGATGGCCGCGAGGATCCGGAAGGCACCCAGCAATCCGAGGGTGAAGAGCAGCTTGCGTCGCAGCTCCGGGATCCGGATCGCCTGACCGAGCGCCTCGAGGAGGTTCACTCCGTGTCCTCGGTCTCCGCCTCGTTGTCCTGGGGTGCGTCCCGCTCGGCTTCGGGCGCCGCGCCGGTATCGTCGCTGACAGCTCGGCTCTTACCGCCGCGCTCGCGTCGCGCGGGCTTGGGCTGGGTTGCAGCCTCGCTGCCTGCTCCCTTGGCACGTTTCTTGCCGTCGGGTTTGGCGACCGGTTCGCGCGGCGTGGACGGGCGGCTGAGCAGTTCCGCGCGGGCGACCACCGCAGCGGCCTTGCGCAGCTCGCGCTTGCCGACGGGTTCCGCACCCTCGGCGGGGGGCTGCGGGCCGAGCAGCTCGACGGAGCCACCGGCGGACTCGACTGCAGTGCGTGCCGCTGCCGAGATCCGATGCACGCGAAGGGTCAGCGCATGTCCGAGGTGACCGGCTGCGAGCACCTTCACCGGCGAGGACACGCGCGGGATCAATCCCGCCTCACTGAGCACATCGGGGTCGACCACGGTGTCCTTCTCGAAGCGAACGAGCTTGCCGAGGTTGACCACGACGTATTCGTGACGCCAGCGATTGTGGAAACCGCGAAGCTTCGGGAGCCGCTGCTTGAGCGGCATCTGGCCGCCTTCGAAGCCGGTGGGGAGCCCGACGCTCGAGCGCGAGCCCTGGCCCTTCTGGCCACGGCCGCTGGTCTTGCCCTGTCCGGCGCCCTGGCCGCGACCGACGCGTTTCCGCGGCCGGCGGCTGCCCTTCGCAGGGCTCAACTCATGAAGCTTCACGCCGCGTTCTCCGATTCCGTTGCAAGCTCCTGGAGCAGGGCGACGCCCGCCGGGGAGTCGGCCGGCTCGCCGTTGACGGCAACCAGGTGGCGAACCTTGTGGACCATGCCGCGAATCGACGCGGTGGCCTCGTGCTCGACGGTGTGATTGAGCTTGCGCAGGCCGAGCGCCGCCACGGTGGCCTTTTGATCCCAGGCGTAGCCGATGGAGCTCTTGCGGTAGGTGACACGCACCGTGCTCATGGCACCACCTCGACGGCGGGGATCTCGGGCACTGCCGGGGTCCGGCCGAGCATGCGGTCGGCCATCTTGCGGCTCCCGACGATCTGCTCCGGGGTCCGCCCGCGAAGCTCGGCGACCGACGCCAGGGTTCGCAGGCTTGCGAGTGCCGAGACGGTGGCGCGAACGACGTTGATGGGATTGTCGGTGCCCAGGCTCTTGGTGAGGATGTCCTTGATCCCCGCGGCCTCGACCACAGCGCGCATCGAGCTCCCGCTGATGACGCCCGTGCCCGGGACTCCCGGCTTGAGCATCACCTTGGCGGCGCCAAGCTTGTAGCGCACCTCGTGCGGGATGGTCGTACCGACCATCGGCACCGTGATCATGTGTTTCTTGGCGTCGTCGACACCCTTGCGGATCGCGTCCGGCACCTCGCCGGCCTTGCCGAGCCCGGCGCCGACACGGCCCTTGCCGTCACCGACGACCACGAGCGCGCTGAACGAGAACCGACGTCCGCCCTTGACCACTTTCGCGACCCGGTTGAGCGAGACGATCTTCTCCTGAAACTCGCTGCCGCGATCATCGCGGCGATCCATGCGCATTCCCATCTAGAACTTCAACCCGCCCTCGCGGGCTGCCTCGGCGAGGGCCTTGACCCGCCCGTGGAAGAGGTAACCGGCGCGGTCGAACACGACGGTGTCGACTCCCGCCGCCTTGGCTCGCTCCGAGATCGTCTTGCCGATCGCGGTGGCCCCGGCGGTCGTGCACGCGTTGGCGTCGCCGAGCACCGCGCGCAGCGCCGGCTCGGTGGTCGAGGCAGCCACCAGGGTGCGGCCGTTCTCGTCATCGACGAGCTGCGCGCCGATGTGCCGGAGGCTCCGGAACACCGCGAGCCGTGGGCGCGTGGCCGTTCCGTTCACGTGCTTGCGCACGCGGCGGTGGCGCCGAGCGCGGGCGGCGCGTCGATCGTGCTTCGTGAACATGCTGATCAGCCTTCTACTTTCTTATACAGATCTGGTTACTTGGTCTTGCCGGCCTTGCCCGACTTGCCGGCCTTCCGGCGCAGCTTCTCGCCGCGATACAGGATCCCCTTCCCCTTGTACGGCTCCGGCTTCCTGAAGGATCGAATCTTGGCAGCCACCTGTCCGACCACCTCTTTGTCCGATCCGCTGATCGAGATCTGGGTCGGTACCGGCACCTCGATATTGATCCCCTCGGGCGGGGTGTACCGGATCGGGTGGGAGTAGCCCAGGGTCAGGATCAGGTCACCGCCCTGGCGCGCGGCTCGGAAGCCGACCCCCACCAGGTCGAGGTCCCGGGTGAAGCCGCCGCTGACGCCCTGCACCATGTTGGCGACCAGCGTCCGGGTCAGCCCGTGCAGGGAGCGATGGAGGCGAGCGTCGGAGGGACGGTTGACGGTGATGACGCCGGTCTCGACGTTGATCAGCATCGAGGGCGCGAAGGTGCGCTGCAACGTTCCGCGCGAGCCCGTGACGCTGAGGCGATTCCCCTTCTCGAGGGCGACCTCAACCCCATCCGGGACGGGGATTGGAAGCCTGCCAATGCGCGACATCAGAAACTCACCAGACGAACGCGACGACTTCGCCGCCCAATCCGGCGCGCTGCGCGGCGCGTCCGGTCATCAATCCGCGCGAGGTCGAGATGATCGCGACACCGAGGCCACCCAGAACCCGAGGGATCTCGGACTTCCGAGCGTAGACGCGAAGACCCGGGCGGCTGATCCGGCGCAAGCCGGAAAGCGCGCGTCCGCGTGGGCTCCCCGGCTTGAGGGTGACCGTGAGCACCTGCATCGGCGCTTCCCCGGAGACCTCGTACCCGTCGACGAAGCCCTCCTCGGTGAGCACGCGCGCGATCTCGACCTTCATCTTCGACACCGGGATCTCCACGGTGCGGTGATGGGCCTGGTTGGCGTTGCGGATGCGGGTGAGCATGTCCGCGATGCTGTCACTGGTCATGGGTCACCACGAGCTCTTCTGAACGCCAGGTATCTGTCCGATGCTGGCGAGTTGGCGGAAACAGATGCGGCACATGCCGAACTTGCGCATGTAGGCACGCGGGCGACCGCACACGCCGCAACGGTGGTGCGCCTGCGTGGAGTACCGGGCCGGCCGGTTCGCCTTGGCGATCAGGGACTTCTTTGCCATCGGTCAGTTCTTCCTGAAGGGCATGCCGAGCCCGGTGAGAAGTGAGCGGCCTTCCGCGTCGGTGCGAGCGGTGGTCACGATGCATACCTCAAGCCCGCGAAGCTTGTCGATCTTGTCGTAGTCGATCTCCGGAAAGACGAGTTGCTCGCGCAACCCGAGGGTGTAATTGCCATGGCCATCGAACGCCTTCGGGTCGACGCCGCGGAAATCTCGAATGCGCGGGAGCGCGACGTTGAGCAACTTGTCCAGGAAGTCGAACATGCGCCGGCCGCGCAGCGTCACTTTGACACCGATGGGCATCCCCTCGCGCAGCTTGAACGCCGCCACCGACTTCTTCGCCCGGATGACGATCGGCGCCTGCCCGGTGATCAACTTCAGGTCCGCGATGGCCGCGTCGATGGCCCGCGCGTTGGTGATCGCCTCACCCAGCCCGATGTTGATGACCACCTTCACGATGGACGGCACCTGCATGGCGTTGAGGTAGCGGAACTCCGCAACCAGCGTCGGCACGATCTCGTCGATGTAGCGCCGTTGCATGCGGGGCAGCTCTGCAGTCTGAACGGCCATCAGACCTGCGCCCTGTCGTACGTCTCGCCGCACTTCTTACAGACGATCACGCGACGGCCGAGCTCGTTCACACCGTGCGCGATCCGCGTCGTCTTGTCGCACCGATTGCAGACGAGCATGACGTTGCTGTATGGGACCGGACCGTCGAAGTCGACGATACCGCCCTGGATGTTTCCTTTCACGCCCGACTTGGTGTGCCGCTTGAGCAGGTTTACCCCGCGCACCGCGACGCGCTGCTGCTCGGGGAGCACGCGCTCGACGACACCACGCTTGCCCTTGTCCTTGCCGCTGATGACTTCGACGCTGTCACCCTTGCGGATGTCGAGCGGACGCAGATGGCCACGGGCCCAGCCCTCGTGGATCAGGGTGGCGCGATGCCGGCGTTCGACTCTCGTGGCCATCTAGATCACCTCCGGGGCGAGGCTGACGATCTTCATGAAGTTGCGCTCGCGCAGCTCACGCGCGACCGGGCCGAAGATGCGCGATCCTCGCGGGTTGTTCTGGGGGGTGATCAGCACCGCAGCGTTCTCATCGAAGCGGATGTTGCTGCCGTCGGGCCGCTTGTATTCCTTGGTGGTGCGCACCACGACGGCGCGAACCACATCGCCCTTCTTCACCTGGGCGTTCGGCTGCGCAACCTTCACGGTGCCGATGATCACGTCGCCAACCGAGGCGTATTTGCGATAGCTGCCGCCGAGCACGCGGATGCAGAGCAGCTCGCGCGCGCCGCTGTTGTCCGCCACTTTGAGCACCGATTCCTGCTGGATCATCTCAGCGAGCCTTCTCCAGGACTTCGGCGACGCGCCAGCGGGTTTCCTTGGAGATCGGGCGCGTCTCGACGATGCGCACGCGGTCTCCGACACCACACGTGTTCGTCTCGTCGTGGACCTTGAAGCGCCGGGTATGGCGGACGACCTTCTTGTAGAGCGGGTGCGGCTTGAAGTCCTGCACCACGACGATCACCGTCTTCTCCATCTTGTCGCTCACGACAACACCGTCGCGCACCTTGCGGCGCGAACGTGCTGTCTGGATCGCCTCACTCATCGACATCCTCCTGGGCGTCGACGGTTTCTGCGACAGCCTCCGCGGCCTCCGGGGTTTCGGCGACGGGAACTGCTGCGGGAACGACGGCCGGGACCTCCAGGCGCTTCGCGGCCTTGGGCTCGCGGGGCGCCCGGGCGGGCTTCGCCTTCGCCTGGACGGGTTGGGCCACGACCGCTTCGACAAGGGCCGTCCGCAGGCCGCGCTCGATCTCGATCTTCACGGTCATGGCGCGAGCGATCTCGTGCCGGATCTCGCGAACCTGACGGTGGTTCTCGACCTGGCCGGTCGCCTGCTGGAAACGAACCTCGAAGAGGCGCCTGCGCTGCTTGCTCAGGTGATCGTCGAGCTCGTCCACGGTCATCCTGCGCAGTTCGTTGAGCGCATCGGTCTGCTTGGTCATGGCGTCGCCGCCTCGAGGTCGGAGCCGGTCTCCTCGCGAACCAGGAACCGCGTCTTGATGGGGAGCTTGAAGGCGGCGAGGCGCATCGCCTCCTGCGCGGTCTCGCGGGTCACGCCGGCCATCTCGAAGAGCACGCGCCCGGGAAGCACCACGGCAACCCACCCCTCGGGCTGGCCCTTGCCGCTTCCCATGCGGGTTTCCGCCGGCTTCTTGGTGAAGGCGTGATCGGGGAAGATGCGAATCCAGATCTTGCCGCCGCGCTTGACATGACGCGTCATGGCCCGCCGGGCCGCCTCGATCTGCCGGTTGGTCATCCAGCACTGCTCGGTCGCCTGAAGACCGTAGGTCCCGAAGTCGAGCTTGTTGCCACGCTGCGCGGCACCGGTCCTCCGCCCGCGGTGGAGCTTGCGATGCTTGGTTCGCTTCGGCATCAACATCGCTACTCCTCCTCTTCTTCGACAGCGTCGGTCGGTGCATCGGCCTTCTTGACGAGCTTCTTGGGCGCCCGCGAAACCGACGCAGGCTTCTTGGCGACGACCGGCTTGCGACGCGCCGGTGCGCGCTTGGGAGTCAGCTTCTCAACCTTCTCGCCGCCGGCTGCGGGATCCACGCCGGCGGCGGCGATGACCTCCTCGTCCTCGTCGATCTCGATGGCATCGTCGGTCGGGATCTCGTCCGCCTCGACATCGGGCACTTCGACAGCCTCGGCGACGACCGCGATCTCTTCGGCGGGCGCCTCGGCGACGCGAGCGGCGGGCACGGGCACGCGATCCTCGAGGCCGCGGTCCTCGGCCCGATCCTTGCCGGGTGCGATCGGCTCGCCGGTCGCGGTCACGAAGTCCCCGAGGTAGAGCCAGCACTGCACGCCGATGCGCCCGAACGTGGTGCGCGCCTCGGCCTTGCCGTAGTCGATGTTGGCACGGAGGGTGTGGAGCGGCACACGGCCGTCGCGATCCCACTCGCGACGTGACATCTCCGAGCCGCCGAGACGGCCGCTCACCTGGATCTTCACGCCCTTGGCGCCGGCCCGCATGCTGCGCATGAGGGTCTGCTTGAGCGCACGCCGGAAGGCGATGCGCTTCTCGAGCTGCGAGGCGACGTTCTCGGCGACCAGGGTCGCGTCGAGCTCGGGGGTCTTGATCTCGTGGATGGTGACCCGCACCTTCTTTCCGGAGATCCGCTCGAGCTCGTCGCGAAGGGCGTCGACCGACGCGCCCTGCTTACCGATGACGATGCCGGGTTTCGCGGTCTGGATGATCACGGTCAGCTGGTTGGCGCTGCGCTCGGTCTCGATCCGCGCCAGTCCGGCGTTGCGCAAGCGGCTGCCGATGAGGCGCCGCATCGCGATGTCCTCGTGGAGGAGCTTGGTGTATTCCTTGTCGGCGTACCAGCGCGCGTCCCAGTTTCGGTAGACGCCGAGCCGGAAACCGATCGGATTGACTTTCTGACCCATCTACTCAGCCTCTTCCGTGGTCGGCTTGGGTGCGCGGCGGCGTGCCGGGCGTGGCTTGGCAGCGGGTGCTTCAGCGCTCGCTGCCGGTATCGTCGCGGTGGGTGTGACGATCGGCGTCGGCACCACGGTTCGCGGCATCTTCACGGCCTTTCGCTGGCGCACGTTCGCCGGCGCCAGGTCATCGGTGACAAAGGCGCGCAGGTGGCTCGTGCGCTTGAAGATGCTCCCCGCCATCCCGCGTGGCTTGGCGCGCCACCGCTTGATGATCATGGCGCCGTCAACCTCGACACGCGCGACCCGAAGCGTGGACGCGTCGAGGTTGTAGTTGTGCTCGGCGTTGGCGGCCGCGGACTTGATCACCTTGGCGATGTCGACCGCAGCTGAGCGCGGCGAGAACTTGAGCACCACCAATGCCTCGGCAACCGGCAACCCGGTCACCATCGAGGACACCAGCCGGGCCTTCCGAGCAGTGGTGCGAACCCATTTCGCGGTTGCGACTACTTCCATCTCGTCCTACTTCAGCGCCGTGCTGCGCTCGGTGTGGTGCCCATGCCCGCGATAGCGGCGGGTGTGAGCGAACTCACCGAGCTTGTGGCCGACCATCGTTTCGGTGATGAGCACGGGAACATGCTTGCGTCCGTCGTGCACCGCGATGGTGTGACCGACCATCTCCGGGAAGATGTCGCTGCGGCGCGACCAGGTCTTGATGATCCGCTTCTCGCGCGACATGTTGAGCTGCTGCACCTTCTTGAGAAGGTGGTCATCGCAGAACGGTCCTTTCTTGAGCGAGCGACCCATGGTTACTTGTCCCGCCGGCGCACGATCATCCGATCAGTGCTCTTGTTGTGACGGGTGCGATAACCGAGCGCGGGCTTGCCCCATGGGGTCTGCGGGTTACCGCCCGCACCGCTCCGTCCCTCGCCGCCGCCGTGAGGATGATCGAAGGGGTTCATGGTCATGCCACGAACCGAAGGGCGGATGCCCCGCCATCTCGACTTGCCGGCCTTGCCGACCACTTCGTTCTCGTGGTCGACATTGCCCACCTGACCGATGGTGGCGCGGCAGCGAACGTCGATGAGCCGAACCTCGCCGCTGGGCATGCGTATCTGCGCGTAGGACCCCTCCTTGGCGAGCAGCTGCGCTGCGGTTCCCGCGCTGCGCACCAGCTGACCTCCACGACCGAGCTTGACCTCGAGGTTGTGAATGGTGGTTCCAAGCGGGATGTTGGTGATCGGGAGCGCGCATCCCGGGCGGATTTCGGCGGCATCACCCGAGCTGACCACGTCACCGACGCTGAGGCCGTGAGGCGAGAGGATGTAGCGCTTGTCACCGTCGGCGTAGACGATCAGCGCGATTCGAGCACTGCGGTTGGGGTCGTACTCGATCGTCTTCACGGTGCCGGGGACTCCGTCCTTCTGGCGCTTGAAATCGATGAGGCGATACGTCTTCTTATGACCACCGCCCTGGTGGCGAACGGTGATACGCCCGGACGCGTTGCGTCCGCTGTGCTTCTTGAGGTGCTCGACCAGCTGGCGCTGCGGAGCGCTCTTGGTCACACCCTCGAAGCTGCTCACCGACATGAATCGGCGGCCGGGGCTCGTAGGCTTGTATTTCTTGGTGGGCATTGCCTACACGCCCTCGAAAAGGCCTTCGATCTTCTGGCCTGCGCCGAGAGTCACGATTGCCTTCTTCCAGTTGGGGCTCTGACCGAGCACCCGCGTCTGCCCCCGCGAGCGGCGACGCTTCTTGCCGCGCACGTTGATGGTGTTGACGTCGATGACGGTGATCTTCTGATCGGAGAACGCCTCTTCGATCGCGCGCCGGATCTGGATCTTCGTCACCGACGGATGGCAGCGGAACACGTAGCGTCCCGACGCCATCGATGCATACGACTTCTCGCTGATCACCGGCAGCACCAGCACCTGCTCAAAGCTGCGCCCGGCGGTCATGCGAACGCCTCCTCGATGTGCTCGATGGCGTCGCGCGTCACGATCACGGTGTCAGCGCCGATGATGTCGCGAACCGACAGGTTGCCGGCAAGCGTGAGGCGAACCTCGGGGATGTTGCGCGCGCTCTTCTCGAGCATCTCGTTGTGCGAGCCGAGCACGACCAGCACCCGGCGCGGCGCATCGAAGGTACGAATGAGGTCGGCGACCGCCCGGGTGCGCGGCGCCTCGAGCTCGAACCCTTCGAGCACCAGCAGCCCGCCGTCCTGCGCCTTTGAAGAGAGAGCGCTGCGCAAGGCGAGACGGCGCTGCTTGCGCGGCATGTCGATGCGGTAGGAGCGCGGATGCGGACCGAAGACGATGCCGCCGCCCTCCCACTGGGGAGACCGCGTCGAACCCTGACGGGCACGGCCGGTTCCCTTCTGACGGTAGGGCTTGCGCCCGCCGCCGCGGACATCGCTGCGCGTCTTGGTCGACGCGGTGCCCTGGCGTCCGTTGGCCAGCTGGCGGATCAACGCCTGGTGCATCACCGGCTCATTCGGCTCGATGCCGAAGATCGCCTCGGGAAGCTCGACGCTGCCGGTCTCGACACCGGCCTGGTCGACCACGCGCGCCGTGGTGCTCATGCCTGCTCCCCGATGGTCGCCGAGCGATCGCTGTCGCGGACCATGACGACCTGGTTCTTGTGGCCGGGGACCGACCCGTGGACCAGCAGGAGGTTGCGCTCGGTGTCCACGCGGACGATCTCGAGGTTTCGCACCGTGATCTGCGTTGCGCCGTGCTGCCCGGCCATCTTCAGGCCCTTGAACACGCGCGCGGCGTCGGTGGAACCGATCGAGCCCGCCTGCTTGATGTTGTGCGACCCGTGCGACACGGGACCGCGATGGAAGTTGTGGCGTTTGTGCTGTCCCGAGAACCCCTTGCCCTGGCTCACGCCGGTGACGTCGATGCGCTGTCCGGCACTGAACATGTCGACCGTGAGGCGTGCGCCCACCGTGACATCGCCGGGATCGCGCAACTCCTTGAGGCGCGACTGCGGCTGGAGGCCGGCGCGCTTGAAGTGGCCGCGCATCGGCTTGGGAGTCCGCTTCACCGCCTTGTCGCCGAAGCCGAGTTGCACGGCCTCGTAGCCGTCCGAGCCCACCGTCTTGCGCTGCACGACGCGGCACGTGTCCGCCTCCAGCACAGTGACCGGGACCGACGTTCCCTGCGGGGTGAAGATCTGGGTCATGCCCACCTTGCGGGCGAGAATCCCCTTGCTCACAGCTTGATCTCGATGTTGACGCCGCTCGGGAGGTTGAGGCGCATGAGCGCGTCGACCACCTTGGGGTTGGCGTCGAGGATGTCGAGGATCCGCTTGTGCGTGCGCATCTCGAACTGCTCGCGCGAGTCCTTGTCGATGAACGGCGAGCGCACCACCGTGTACTTGTTGATCGTTGTCGGCAGCGGCACCGGTCCAGCGACACGTGTACCCGTGCGCGTAGCCGTCTCGACGATCTTGGACGCGGCCTGGTCGAGGACGCGGTGATCGTATGCCTTGAGGCGGATGCGAATTTTCTGGGGCACGGTGTTCCTGCGGTTCCTCTGCTCTTCTTATCGAGTGCTTATTTGTCGATCGATGTGACGGCGCCGGCACCCACGGTCCGGCCGCCCTCGCGAATCGCGAAGCGCATGCCATCCTCGACCGCGATCGGGGTGATCAGCTCGATGCCCATCTCGACGTTGTCCCCGGGCATGCACATCTCCTGACCGTCCGGGAGCGCGATGGTACCGGTCACGTCGGTGGTCCTGATGTAGAACTGCGGACGGTAGCCGGTGAAGAACGGCGTGTGACGTCCACCTTCGTCCTTGCTCAGGACGTAGACCTGGGCCTTGAACTTGGTGTGCGGGGTGATGGTGCCGGGCTTGGCGAGCACCTGGCCGCGCTCGACGTCCTCGCGCTTGATGCCGCGGAGCAGGCAGCCGACGTTCATGCCGGCCTCACCCGCATCGAGTAGCTTGTGGAACATCTCGACACCGGTCACCGTCGACTTGACGGTGTCCTTGATGCCGACGATCTCCACCGCCTCGTTGACCTTGACGATGCCGCGGTCGATGCGGCCGGTGACCACGGTCCCACGACCTTCGATCGAGAACACGTCTTCGATCGGCATCATGAACGGCTTGTCGACCGGGCGGGTCGGCACCGGGATGTAGGTGTCGACGGCGTCCATGAGCTTGAGCACGCCGTCGACGGCGTCCTTGTCGCCCTCGAGCGCCTTCAGCGCGGACACGCGAACCACGGGGATGTCGTCACCCGGGAAGTCGTACCGGCTCAGCAGCTCACGTACCTCGAGCTCGACGAGCTCGAGCAGCTCCTCGTCATCGACAGCGTCGCACTTGTTGAGCGCGACCACGATGTACGGGACACCGACCTGACGCGCGAGCACGATGTGCTCCCGGGTCTGGGGCATCGGTCCGTCGGTCGCGGCGACGACCAGGATCGCCCCGTCCATCTGGGCGGCGCCGGTNNTAGTCGGCGTGGCCCGGGCAGTCGACGTGCGCGTAGTGACGCGTCGCGGTCTCGTACTCGACGTGCGCAGTCGCGATCGTGATACCGCGCGCCTTCTCTTCAGGAGCGTTGTCGATCTTGTCGAACGCGACAAAGGCGTTGTCGCCTCCGACGCTCTCGGCAAGCACCTTGGTGATCGCAGCCGTCAGCGTGGTCTTGCCATGGTCGATGTGACCGATGGTTCCGACGTTCACGTGCGGCTTGGTGCTCTGGTATTTCTTCTTGCCCATTTCGTGCCTCTACTTAACTCCTGCTCTCTCCGACGATCTCAATTACACCCGGGCCTTGGCGACGAGCTCTTCGGCGAGGCTCGCGGGAAGCTGCTGATAATGATGGAATTCCATGCTGTAGTTGGCTCTGCCCTGGGTCATGCTGCGCAGGTCCGTCGAGTAGCCGAACATCGCCGACAGCGGAACTTCCGCATGCACGATATGCGATGCGGCACGACCCTCCATGCCGAGGATCTGGCCACGACGCCCGGAGAGGTCACCCATGACGTCGCCCATGAACTCCTCGGGCATGAAGACATCGACGCGCATGATCGGTTCCAGCAGCACGGGTTTCGCCTTGCGAACGCCGTCCTTGAAGCCCATCGACCCGGCGATGGAGAACGCCTGCTCTGACGAGTCGACGTCGTGGTACGAGCCGTCGACGAGGGTCACCTTGACGTCCACGACCGGGTAGCCGGCGAGCACGCCGTTGGAGAGCGAGTCGGCGATGCCGCGACCGGTCGGAGCGATGTACTCACGCGGGATCGTGCCACCGTGGATCTTGCTGACGAACTCGAAGCCCTTGCCGGGATTGGGCTCGATCTCGAGCTCGACGTGACCGTACTGGCCGTGGCCGCCGGACTGGCGCACGAAGCGCCCGGTGCCGTGCGCTTTCTGAGTGACCGTCTCCCGGTACGACACCTGGGGCTTGCCGACGGTGGCGTCGACCTTGAACTCGCGGAGCATGCGGTCGACGATGATCTCGAGGTGGAGCTCGCCCATCCCTGAGATGACCGTCTGGCCCGTCTCCTCGTCGGTGCGGACGCGGAAGGTGGGGTCTTCCTCGGCGAGCTTCTGGAGGGCGATGCCCATCTTGTCCTGCTCGGCCTTGGTCTTGGGTTCGACGGCGACCGAGATGACCGGCTCGGGGAAGGTGATCTGCTCGAGCACGATCGGGTACTTCTCGTCGCAGAGCGTGTCACCGGTGGTTGTCTTGCGCAGGCCGATGGCAGCGGCGATATCGCCGGCGCGCACTTCCTCGATCTCCTCGCGATGGTTCGCATGCATCTGGAGGAGCCGGCCGACGCGCTCGCGCTCGCCCTTGGTGGCGTTGTAGACGTACGAGCCACTACGCAGGACGCCGCTATAAACGCGGAAGAAGGTGAGCTTGCCGACGAATGGGTCGGTGGCGATCTTGAATGCCAGCGCGGCAAACGGCTCGCTGTCGCTGGCGTTGCGGATCGCCTGGGTCTCCCCTTCGACGGCCGCACCCTCAACCGACGGGCGGTCGAGCGGCGACGGGAGGAAATCCACGACCGCGTCGAGCATGGGCTGGACACCCTTGTTCTTGAGCGCCGAGCCGCACAGCACGGGCACGAGCTTGGTGCCAACCGTACCTGCTCGCAGACCGCGAAGGATCTCGGCGGTCGTCAGCGTCTCACCGTCGAGGTACTTGATCATCAGCTCGTCGTCGGACTCGGCGACGGCCTCGAGGAGGTCGTGCCGGTATTGGGCGACGAGCTCGCGCATCGACTCGGGGATCTCCGAACGGCGGAGGCTGGTGCCGAGGTCGTCGGTGTAGATGATCGCCTCCTCGGTGACCAGGTCCACCATGCCCCTGAACTCGGACTCGGCGCCGATGGGGAGCTGGACGGGAACGGCGTGTGCCCCGAGACGATCCTTGATGGACGTCACCGCCGCGTAGAAGTTCGCGCCGATCCGGTCCATCTTGTTGATGAAGCAGATGCGCGGCACCTCGTAGCGGTCAGCCTGGCGCCAGACAGTCTCGGACTGGGGCTCGACGCCCGCGACCGCATCGAAGACGGCCACCGCGCCGTCGAGGACGCGAAGGCTCCGCTCGACCTCGACCGTGAAGTCCACGTGCCCGGGCGTATCGATAATGTTGATTCGGTGGCCGCGCCACTCGGCAGCGGTCGCCGCCGAGGTGATGGTGATCCCGCGCTCCTGCTCCTGGACCATCCAGTCCATGGTCGCGGCGCCCTCGTGGACCTCGCCCATCTTGTGGATGCGGCCGGTGTAGAAGAGGACGCGCTCGGTCGTCGTGGTCTTGCCCGCGTCGATGTGGGCCATGATCCCGATGTTCCGGGTCTTTTCGAGGGGGAATGCGCGCGCCGCCACTGCAACCGACATGTCAGTATCGGAAGTGGGAGAACGCTTTGTTCGACTCGGCCATCTTGTGGGTGTCTTCCTTGCGCTTGATCGAAGCGCCCACGCCGTTGGCAGCGTCCATCAGCTCGCCGGCGAGCTTCTCGGACATGCTCTTGCCGCCCCGGCCCCGCGCGTAGCGGATGATCCAGCGGCGCGCAAGCGCCTGGCGCCGGTCGTGGCGGATCTCCACGGGCACCTGGTAGGTGGCGCCACCGACACGCTTCGGCTTGACTTCGAGGATCGGCGTGACGTTACGAATAGCCTGGTCGAACACGTCGAGTGGCTCCTTGCGCGACGAGCGCCGGATCTTCTCGAAGGAGTCGTAGACGATCTTCTCGGCGATGCTCTTCTTACCGGCGAGCATGATGCAGTTCACGAACTTCGCCAGTCCCACGCTCCCGTAGATCGGGTCGGGCAGGATGACGCGCTTCTGAACGCGGGCACGGCGTGGCATGGGTCTAGCTCGCCTTCTTCTCGCGTTTGGCGCCGTACTTGCTGCGCCCCTGCTTGCGGTTCTTGGTACCGGCGGCGTCCAGAGTGCCCCGGATGACGTGGTAGCGAACACCCGGAAGGTCGCGAACGCGTCCCCCGCGGATGAGCACGACCGAGTGCTCCTGGAGGTTGTGGCCGATGCCGGGGATGTATGCGGTGACCTCGACTTTCGTGGTCAGACGGACACGGGCCACCTTGCGGAGCGCCGAGTTGGGCTTCTTGGGCGTGGTCGTGTACACACGCACGCAGACCCCGCGGCGCTGCGGGCATCCCCGAAGTGCGCGGGCCTTCGTCTTGTGCGTCGGCTTGGTGCGGCCCTTGCGGACCAGCTGCTGAAAGGTAGGCACGACCGTCCGTTTATTGAGAATTGCGCTCTGCCACGAAACAGCGCGCGCGAATACGAGGAAAGCTCGTGGAGCGAAGCGAAAGCCTACCAGACGTTGAGTTCACACGTCAAACTGATGGCTCGGCCGTGACCCGCGGGCCTCAGGACCTGGCGAGCTGAAGCCGGATGGTCGTCCCGCCGCCGGGCGCCGAGACGATCGTAATCGTGGCGCCTGCCTCGGCGACCCGCTCCTGGAGCAGCGACAGCCCCAGGTGCCCATCCTGCTGGCGGCTGTGAAGATCCTTGGGGCTGAATCCACGGCCATCGTCGATGACCACGAGAGTGAGCCTGCTGTCTTCCCGGGTCAGGCTGATGGTCATGGTGCGGGCCTGGGCATGCTTGATGACGTTCCGGACGCTCTCCTGCGCGGTGCGATAGACGAGCCCGATGTCATCGGCCGGGTGGCTCTCAGCCGAGGCCTTGGTCTCGAGCCTGGCAGCCACTCCATGCTCCTGGGCGACCGCGGCGAGCCGCCCCAGCGCACCGTCCAGGCCACCGCGGTGGAGGTCGGGGGGAGCGATCTCCATGATCATCGTCCGGAGTTCCCGGATCGCGGTTCGCGACTCCACCGACGCCGCCTCCATCACGCTGACCAGCTCGTCGTGGCTTGGAGCCTCACGATTCGGGTCTGCGAGCCGCATCGCCGCGGACCCGAGAGTCAGGCTGACCGCGGTCAGATTCTGGACGGGTCCGTCATGAAGATCGCCGGCGATCCGCCAGCGCTCCGCCTCGGAGCTGTCGATCGCCCGTTGGAGGAGCGCCGCACGGTCGTGGCTGGCCCGCTGGAGGCGAAGTGCGAGGCGCCAGCTCAGTGGCACCTGGACGACAAACAGGAGCACGAGCCCCGCGACCAGGGCCGGAAAGATCCCACTCCAGATCCGCTGCTCGTCGGCTTTGATGACGCTGTCGAGTTCATAGGTCTCGAAGAGGAGCTTGGTCCCATTGGTGGCGCGTACCGGCAGATAGACCTCGACCAGGCTGCCGAACGCTCGCTCGAAGCGGTTCTCAGGCCGGCTGAGGTCGCTCACCTCGGACTTCGTCTGGCCGCCGGCGAGCGCTGCCTGCTCGTCATCGCCGAGCGCGAAGGTCTGTCCGATCAGCGCGGGCGCGTCGGAATAGACGATTCGTCCCGACGAAGTCCAGATCTTGACCCGGACGACGCGGCCGCTGAGCACTCGACCGACGACGGCGGCGTCGAGCGCCCGAATCGCCGTGGGGGCCCCGGCGAGCAACGCGGGAGTCAGCAAGGGCGCGACGATGCCGCCGGCATCGATCTGGGTGATGACCTCGGCGTCGCTGATGGCTTCGGAGGTGGCCGAGCCCGCGACCACCCAGAAGCTCGCTCCGCCGATCAGCGCGGCGGCGAGGGCGCACCCGATCACGAATCGGAGCACCTCGCGGCTGACCGAGATCGGACGGGCCGCCGGCGAGCGGCTGACCCGGTGTGCACGAGCGGTCGGCAGGATTCGCGGCAGCCGGTCCGTGAGTGAACCGAGCATCACGTCAGTCTGCGTGCTGGCCGCGTGCTCACCCCGTCGCGCGCCCGCGACAAGCGGGCTACGCCTGATACGCTGTCGCCCTTCCAGATAAACGGCTCGCCGTCGTCCGTTCGCCGAAGACCGCAGGTGCGGGGCCGTCCCGCTCAATCTCCTGCGCAGGTGGGCAAGGTTGCCGGAATGCGCTCCAGACGCACCGCGGCCGTGATCCCGCCATCGGCGGAGGCACGGCATCGACGGAGGCAGCAATGGCACCAACCAGCACCGACAAGCCCCAGGAGACGAGGGCTGGAGCGCGCAAGGTCGCGGCCGTGTCGCAATTGAGCGAGAAGCTCTCCCGCGCCACCTCGGCGGTCGTCACCGACTACCGCGGGCTTACCGTGCGGCAGCTCGAGGACCTTCGCGGGCGGCTCCGGGCCGAGGGGATCGATTACATCGTCGTCAAGAACACGCTCGCCAGGCGCGCGGCAGTTGACGCCGGTGCGGCGGGTTTCGCCGATGTCCTGAGCGGCCCCGTCGGCCTGGCGATCGGATACGGGGACCTCTCGGCACCTG
Organism: Candidatus Dormiibacterota bacterium; assembly: GCA_003162415.1. GTDB lineage: Bacteria > Chloroflexota > Dormibacteria > Aeolococcales > Aeolococcaceae > Palsa-851. Next base: position 4,206 of record PMOL01000012.1, on the reverse strand, counting down.
CCCGGATCCTGTTCGAGCACTTCCGGAGCACGCGGACGCTGCCGCTGGTGGCGGGTCTTGCGGAAGGCCAGGTCCTCGACGGCAACGCTGTGCGCACCCTCGCCGAGCTCCCCTCGCGGGACGTCCTGCTGAGCCGCCTGGCCGCAGCCTTGCTCGGACCGCTTTCCATGCTGGCGGCGTCCCTCGACTCCCCGCTTTCCACCCTCGCGGCGACCCTCGAGGCCTACCGCGACAAGCTCGCCGCTTAGCGATCCACCGACCGAACCGTTTCAAGAGTTATTAAGGAGAACCAATGGCCACCAAGACACTCACCCCCGAGGAGTTCGTCGACGCGCTCGGGACCTGGACGGTCCTGGACGTCGTCAACGCCGTGAAACTGATGGAGGACAAGCTCGGCATCAAGGCCGCCGCCCCGGTCGCGGCAGCGGCAGCTCCGGCAGCGGCAGCGGATGCTCCCGCCGAGGAGCAGACCGAGTTCACGGTCATCCTCACCCACCCAGGCGACGCCAAGATCAACGTCATCAAGGCGGTCCGGGAGATCACCGGCCTCGGCCTCAAGGAAGCCAAGGACCTCGTCGACGCGGCGCCGAAGGCCATCCGCGAAGCCGTCCCGCGGGCCGAGGCCGACAGCACCAAGGCGAAGCTCGAGGAGGCAGGCGCCGCCGTCGAGATCAAGTAACCCCTTCGGAGCTGCACCGAGCGAGGCGATTCCGGCTCTTCCGAGCCGGACGCTTCAAATCGGGCGGGCCCGGGTACAGTCGGATTCTCCCGTTCAAGCCCGGATCAAGAGCGCGCCAAGCGCTCCGAACGGGCGGCAAGGGCCGTTCTCCGCGGGTTTTTGCTACGATACGGGATTGTGCCCGTCGCCGCGCGTGCCCGCGCGCATTCCTTCTCGGGGGAACTTTAGCATATGGTCCTTTCTCTTTCCACTACTGCCGCCCGCAAGTCGTACGGCCAGATTGCAGACAAGCTCGAGGTCGGAAACCTGATCCAGACCCAGCTTGATTCATTCGAGTGGTTCAAGAGAGAAGGTCTCCGGGAGTTGTTCAACGAGATCAACCCGATCACGGACTACACCGGAAAGAATTACGAGCTGCGCTTCCTTGACTACGAGTTTGGGGAACCCAAATACGACGAAGAGGACTGCCGCCAGCGGGATATGACCTTCTCCGCGCCACTTCGGATCCAAACCCGGCTGCACATCAAGACCGGCGAGAACGCCGGCGAGATCAAGGAAGCCGAGGTCTTCATGGGTGACTTCGCGATGATGACCGGCGAGGGAACGTTCATCGTGAACGGGACCGAGCGGGTGGTCGTCTCGCAGCTGGTCCGCTCGCCCGGCGTCTACTTCACCGCCGCCGAGGACCGCACCACCGGCCGTCTGCTCTACGCCGCCAAGCTGATCCCGAACCGCGGCGCCTGGCTCGAGGTCGAGACGTCGAGCAAGGACGTGCTCACCGTCAAGATCGATCGCAAGCGCAAGGTCCCGGTCACCACGCTCGTACGCGCCATCGGCTATGCGAGCAACGACGACATCCGCGCCTTCTTCGCGGACGTCGACGAGGATCCGGAGCACCAGTACATCGCCTCGACCCTCGAGAAGGACGGCAGCACGAGCGTCGAGGAGGCGCTGGTCGAGCTGTACCGCAAGATCCGCCCGGGCGATCCGCCAACCGTCGAGAACGCGCGCAACCTGCTCAACTCGCTCTTCTTCAATGCGCGCCGCTTCGACCTCTCCAAGGTGGGCCGGTTCAAGCTCGACAAGAACCTCGGCATCAGTGAGGAAGAGGCGCGCGAGCGCGCCTGGGACAAGGACCGCCGCGTCCTCGACAACCAGGATTTCGTGTCGATCATCCGGAAGGTCATCCAGCTCAACAACGGCCACGGTGAGGCGGACGACATCGACCACCTCGGCAACCGTCGCGTGCGCGCTGTTGGCGAGCTCCTGCAGAACCAGTTCCGCATGGGACTGATCCGCATGGAGCGGATCATCAAGGAGCGCATGACCATCAGCGACTCGGGGACGATCACGTCCGCGAGCCTGATCAATGCACGGCCGGTGGTCGCAGCCATCAAGGAGTTCTTCGGGTCCAGTCAGCTGTCGCAGTTCATGGACCAGACCAATCCATTGGCGGAGCTCACGCACAAGCGCCGCCTGTCGGCGCTCGGACCAGGCGGGCTGTCCCGCGAACGCGCCGGGTTTGACGTGCGCGACGTGCATCAGAGTCACTACGGCCGCATCTGCCCGATCGAGACACCGGAAGGCCCGAACATCGGACTGATCGGCTCGCTCGCAACCTTCGCACGCGTGAATGAGTTCGGCTTCATCGAGACGCCGTTCCGTCGTGTGTACAAGGACGAGAAGGGCACGCCCTGGGTCAGCGATGAGATCGTCTTCCTGTCCGCCGACGAGGAGGACAAGTACACGGTCGCGCAGGCGAACGCGCCGGTCGACAAGGAGGGTCACTTCGCGGTGGCCCACGTCGCCTGCCGCACGCGTCACACCTTCAAGGACCTGCCAATCGGTGACGTCGACTACATGGACGTCTCGCCGAAGCAGATCGTCAGCATCGCCACGGCGCTGATCCCCTTCCTCGAGCACGACGATGCGAACCGCGCGCTCATGGGATCGAACATGCAGAAGCAGGCGGTGCCGCTGCTGGTGGCCGAATCGCCGATTGTCGGCACCGGCATGGAGACCCATGCCGCTCGCAACTCGGGCGAGATGGTGCTGGCACGCAAGCCCGGAACCGTGATCGGCGTCGCCTGGCCGGAGCCTGCGAACAACGACCGCTCCGTCGAGAAGATTCTGAGCGGACAGGACAGCGGCATCGGCATCCTGGTGCGTCCTGACGATGGTGGCCCCGACCAGTGGTACGGGGTCCACAAGTTCGTGCGCAGCAACCAGGGAACGTGCCTGTCGCAGCGCATCACCGTCGTCAGCGGCACGCATGTCGCCACCGGTGACGTGCTCGCCGACGGTCCCTCGACTGAAGGCGGCGAGCTGGCGCTCGGCCGCAACATGCTGGTGGCGTTCATGCCCTGGGAGGGCTACAACTTCGAGGATGCGATCCTCATCAGCGAATCGGTCGTCCGCGAGGACAAGTACACCTCGATCCACATCGAGGAGTTCGAGATCGAAGCCCGTGACACCAAGCTCGGTGCCGAGGAGATCACTCGCGATCTTCCCAACATCAACGAGGAGTCGCTGAAGAACCTCAACGAGCGCGGCATCATCTACGTCGGTGCCGAGGTCCACCCTGGGGACATCCTCGTCGGCAAGATCACGCCCAAGGGTGAATCGGAGCTGTCGGCGGAGGAGCGGCTGCTGCGCGCCATCTTCGGTGAGAAGGCTCGCGAAGTCCGCGACTCATCCCTGCGTGTCCCGCACGGCGAGCGCGGCATCGTCGTCGACGTCAAGGTCTTCAGCCGCGAGAGCAACCACGAGCTCCCACCAGGCGTCAACGAGCTGGTGCGCGTCTACGTCGCGCAGAAGCGAAAGATCGCCCAGGGCGACAAGATGTCGGGGCGCCACGGCAACAAGGGCGTCGTCGCCCGAATCATGCCCATCGAGGACATGCCGTACCTGCCGGACGGAACGCCCGTGGAGATCGTGCTCAACCCGCTCGGCGTGCCGAGCCGCATGAACCTCGGCCAGGTGCTGGAAACGCACCTCGGCTACGCGGCCCATGCGCTCGGGCTCAAGGTCGCATCGCCGGTCTTCGACGGTGCGTCGGAGGAGCTCATCGAAAGTGAGCTGGCGCGTGCGGGTCTGCCGAGCAGCGGCAAGGAGCGGCTGCGCGACGGGCGCACCGGCGAGTTCTTCGACCGCGACGTCACGGTCGGGTACATCTACATGCTCAAGCTGCATCACCTCGTCGAGGACAAGATCCATGCGCGGAGCACGGGTCCCTACTCGCTGGTCACGCAGCAGCCGTTGGGCGGCAAGGCGCAGTTCGGCGGTCAGCGATTCGGCGAGATGGAGGTCTGGGCACTCGAAGCCTATGGCGCGAGCCACATCCTCCAGGAGATCCTCACCGTCAAGAGCGACGACATCGTCGGGCGCGTCAAGGCGTACGAGGCGATCGTCAAGGGCGAGAACACGCTCGAAGCCGGCATCCCGGAATCGTTCCGCGTGCTGGTCAAGGAGCTCGAGGGCCTCGCGCTCGGCGTGGAAATCCAATCCGACGACGAGCACCAGATCCT
>PMOL01000009.1 GCA_003162415.1 Candidatus Dormiibacterota bacterium | reverse complement strand
GGTGTGCGGCGCAGGTTCGCAAACACCAACCCGACCAGGTGACGTACCGGACGAGCGCGCTTTGGGGCCCGCACCGGGGGCGACACAGCATCCAGCGGTTGCCCCCGCGTTGCTTGTAGCGCCGGCAGGAGTCCCGCCAATCCCGCGAGAACGACCGCGACGGGAGTCACCAAACCGACCCGCAACCATGGCACCTGTAGGCGCAGCAGTGCGATCAGCGCAGCAGACAGCCCGGTACCAGCGACGCCGGCAACAAAGCCAGTGAGCAGCACCTCACCCAGAATGAAGGTGAAAATCACCCTGCGGTGCCAACCCATGCAACGCAGCACCCCGATCTCTCTTCGCCGCGCTCTTACGCCGGCAAAAGTTGCGTTGGCGATGAACAACGCGCACACGACCAGGATCAGAACGAAAAGGGCCAGACTCTTGTCATCGACAGCGTTGAGGATGAGAAGAGCGACAGCCTTGCGAACCCACGACTCGTCAAGCGTCAGCACTGGACGCCCGTAGTGTCCCGCGGGAAGCGCGATCGTCTCCGTTGTGGGAGACGAGCCTGCGGTCACGTCCACATCGAGCCCGGTGGCGTGACGGATTGCGGCGGCGACCTGAGCGATCTCCGCGAGTTGCTGGGTTACGCTGCCGTGCACGCCGGCGACGCGGACGCGAATGACACTGATCGGCGCGGTCGTGTTGGCCGTCGGGAAGTCCTGCTCGAACGCCGGTAGCGCGTTGAGGGTGGTGAGGATCAAGGGCGGCTCCTGCAGGTAGCCGGCCACGTTTTCGTCCGGCAACAACGGCTGATCGCCCAGTGCTTTCTGGCTTGTGGGATCGGCACCTGTGACCGCGGGTGGATAGTACGTTTCCAGGGGTACCTGCGAGAGCGCGCTGAACCCCGGCAGTTTGGCCGGGTCGAACTCGCCGACCGAGTGGACCGTCAGCAACTGTGTCGCCGTGTTGGTCCGCAGCTGCTCGTGAAGTTGCCGGAATCCGACGTCACTGGCATCTATCGGCGCTTCTTCATAGCCGGTCGTGAAGAAGCTCGAGGCCCACACGCTGCTCGGGTTTGTCACCGGGACTGGCGCGAGCGCACCGCCCGACAGCGGTCGATACGTCGTAGGGTCGGCCGTCCAGTACGCGTCAACGAGCAACGAGTTCGAGAGCTCGTCGAGCAGCTGTTGATATGCGTCCTGCGAGGTGATCGTGACCCTCGAGACCGGGGTCGCGGTGAGCTTGCCAAGAGCTGCAACCAGGGGGGTCGGGAGGAGGTTCTGGCGCACTGTTGCGACAGCCGATGCCGGCAGGCGGCTGATTGTGATCTGGTCCGTGTCGTCCACGAACGGGTTGGTTGTCGCCAGCACGGGCACCTGCAGCTGCGACGCGCCATGTCGATCGATGGTGACCGCGGTGTCGCTGTCGCGGAGGTAGCGGCCATTGACGACGGCGTGTCCCAGGCCGACCAGCTGCTGCTCTGCGACCGGATCGATAGCTGCGACCAGGAACGGAAACGTCACGGTGATAGACGCACCCACCCGGCCAGGTCCCAGTCCCGTCACCGCTCCGTAGTATCCGTTCTGGCTGGACCAGCACGATCCATTCTCGGCCTCGTAATCGATAAACGGGGAGGCGACGGTCTCCATGGTGTCCTGCGGGCAAATGGTGATCTGCTTCCCGCTCGGTAGCGTCTCGGTTGCACCGAAGACCTGCGTTCCGTTGATGGTGGCGAGCGTCGGCAGCGCATATCCCTGGATCGGGTCACTCGTGACATATACGTAGCCCGCTGGGCGAGCTGGGATCTTGGTGAGCCCCCGGTCCGTGGTCTCTGTGTCAGTTAGCGTCAGGACCTGAGCGTCCGCCGACGTGAGGTCGCCGGTCACGTCGACCGGCAGGCTGATGCTCTCGAGTATGTAGCCGAGCATCGCGATCGGTGCGGCGAGTTGAACGCCGGGGATCTTCTTCACCTGCGCGTACTGCTGCAGCGTGATGCCTCCGAAGATCCCGGACAGGTAGTTGTCGCGGACCAGGCCCTCGCTCGCCTCGAGTGCGGTCGTGGAGCCTGGGGGGCGAACCAGGATGTCGTACGCCGGCCGCAGGTTCCGCGCCACGGTGCCCACCACGTCAGCCGTGCTGGTGGTTGTCGCCGCGGTCAGTAAGGAAAAGCTTACCGAGGCGACAAGGATTCCGGCTGCGACCGCCGCCGCCCGCCCTCGGCGATGCTGGATCTGAGACAAGAGTGCTCGGAGCATTACCACGCACCACTCGCACGCCTATCCCGGCGTTCCAGGAGCGACGCGAGACACCAGGTGCACGGAGCGAGTCTGCCGGCCATTTCGTTCGGGGCGCGTCCATCTCGACGCTCGCAGCCCTCAATCGACAAGGGTTGACGTGCCCGGTCACGCGGATTCGTCGCCCCTCTTGCCGCGCGTTGCTGCACCCTCCCATTCGGAGTATCCAGCAGCACAACCCTATCTCGCTCAATTGAGTTGTCGCCTCTCCCGTCAGGGGTGCGTTTTGTGCCAACTACTCCCGTCGTTAGCGGCTCTGTGCAGCTCCAGCTGGCAGTCCCTGAGATCCGACTGTCGGATCCCGGGCTCCCCCAATCCGTGATGGTCACTGATCCCGAACCGTCGGGACGCACAGTGAGCGTGACGCTGCCGTAGAAGGCCGAGCGGAAGGTGTCGATCACCGGCGCCGACGCCGGAGGGATGGTGATCGAGGCGGCGCCCGTCAGCGCTGGGGTCGTGGTGCTGTCGTACGTCGACGGCCCACGGTAGCCCGACGCCAGGGTGACCTGTACGTACACGCTGCTCGCCCCGGCAGTCTGCATTGGCGGGCTCACGAACGTGCTCGCCCCGCTCGCGATCCGGAATCCGTGCGCATAGTCAGCGCACGTGTAACCGGCCGGCGCCGCCGTCGGCAGCGCCCCCCGTAGGACGGCGGGTGCGGTGCTGAAGTCGCCTTGGACCGCGTAACCGCCGGCAACGCTCACTGTGCCGTTGAGTCTGGCCAGAGCCGGCGCGGGCGTGGGACGCGGCATCGTATCTGTCCCGCATGCGCTGATCCCCAAAAGCAGCGCAATCGCACCACTCGTGTAACGGGCATACATGCTCTACGGACATTACCATGGACGGAGTATGAAGCTCATCGCGGTGTGCGCCGGAGTGCTGGCATGCGCGTGCTCGGGTCAAGGCCCTATTCCGCAGGTCACCCCCGCGATACCGCGACCGCCGTACGCCGTGTTCACCGGCACGGTGGCGCTGCGCGGCGAGATCGCCGTACGAGGAAACTTTGTTGATGCACTGACGGGCCGCCACGAGCGGTGTTCCCAGTACGTCGCCGGCGCACTGCAAGCAACCACACTCTGGGTCGTGCCGACGCCTGGCTCGGCGCTCGTCGGCGGCCACACGGTCATATACACCGCCGGGGTGTCGAACGCTCCGCCGTCGTCCGGATTCCACGGGCCCGGCACTTACACGGGCGCATCCGCGACCATGGCCGACCTAATCATTGACAACTCGTCTTTCACCTTCGCCGCGATCGCCGTGATCCATGTTGCCGGCGACGCCTCGGGAGCGATGTCTTTCACCGGCATGCTCGACACAAACACGAACGTCGAGGAATCCGGAAGGTTGAGTTGGACTTGCGCCGACTAGGGGCGGTGGAAGGCTCCGGAGCCGCTGCTGGGGTTTCGATCCGTGCTAGAAAATGGAACCACGGCGTGCCTCCTACTAACCATTTCCATTGACAGACCGTCACCCAGCCCAAAGTGCACGAGAGGTGTCGGCCCGGTCAAGGCGGACGGAGACCAACGGCGAGACCCACAAATCCGATGACAAAGCGCGGACGCACCGGTCGCCAGGACCAATCCCGCATACGCTCTCGGAGTACCTTTGCGTGGACTTCGTCAACAGTCGATTCACCGACCACACCGGCTCGGGGCGCATCTACGACCGCCTCGATCTGCAGGACTGGCAACGGTGGTTTGCACAGCGATGCGGCCTGACGATCGAACAACCCCCGAGTACCGCTATGCATCGGCATCTGATCGACTTGCGAGACCTTCTTCGGGGGTTGTTGGAATCGCGGTCCGATCCGACTGATGGCGATCTCACTGAGCTCAACCGAGTTCTTGCCTCTTCCAGCCAGTTCTCGCACCTCGTGCGCGTCGAAAACAGCTTTGCCCTGAGATCGCTCTGGCGCGGCGAGGATTGGCGCGCCGTGATGGCCGCAACTGGGGCCTCCTATGGGCGACTTCTGATCGGGGGCCAGCTGCAGCGGATAAGGACGTGTCTCAATCCGGACTGCAGCTTCCTCTTTTACGACCAGTCCCGAAACGGAACCCGGCGATGGTGCGAGGCTCGTGCCTGCGGCAACTTACTCAAGGTGCGTCGTCACCGGGACCAACGTTACCGTGAATGACCGTCGCGATTACTTCCCCCGCCCTCTGGCGCGGCTCACAGGCCGCGTTGTGACGCTCGGAGCCGGCACGCAGCCGAGGAGCCGGCACAGCAATCCGCGGGTGTCGTCACACAACAGCCTTGTGCATGGCGCGTCGAGGTGAAGGACACCAGTTCGCCGGTGAGCCGAACGACCTCGTGCGTGCCGCGCCGGGCGACGAGGCTATCGACCGGGCTCTGGTGTGAAAGCGGTATGCCAGGGTGAGCGAGAGTGCTGCCCGCAAGTGGTCTCCGAGCCAGGCGACGCGTCGCCCAAGCTCGCACAACTCCTTTGGGATGTAGAAGGCGACCCGCCCTAGTTCCGGCTGTCGAGCCGCGCCTTGAGGTTCTGCGCGTTCTTTGGCGATTCCTTCCGCGCTTGCCGGCTTCCGCCGCCCAGTGCAGCTCGAGCATCGGGGGTGCATGGATGACCGTTGCTTCCGGATCGCGGGTAGTCCCTGGTCTTTGAACCGACTCAACCTTTGTGCTGCCTGGGAGGGTTTAGCTTAGGTAGACGGTACAGAGCCGCTAACGACGGGAGTAGATATGGACTGGTTCACCAGAGGGCAGGAACAACGTCGATTCGAGTCGTTCGTGGCCGAGGTCACCAACGATCTCATCCGGACCGGCTACCTGATGACCTGTGATCTCTCAGAGACCGAAGACCTCGTTCAAGAGACCTTGCTACGAACTGCTCGCCGCTGGAACCGCGTGCGCTCGATGGATCATCCCGCAGCCTACGCCCGGCGAATCCTGGTCAACCTCGTGATCGATGGTCAGGAAGGCCGGAAGCGTCGCAGGAACGAACTCGAGTCCAGCAACGGTGCGCTCGAGGAATACGCGGACGAGACGGCGAACCGAGTAATTCGTGGAATCGACGCGCGCTCGGACTTCCGCTTGGCCCTGGCAACGCTTCCACCGCAACAGCGTGCCGTGATCGTGCTCCGCTACTGGGAGGACCTTCCTGAAACCGAGGTCGCAGGGCTTCTTGGCTGCTCAGTCGGCACCGTCAAGAGCACTGCATCTCGCGGCCTCGCCCGCCTTCGCGCGGCGCTGAACTTCAACGATCACCCCGTCTCATATGTCACAGCCTCTGCAAACGACAGAAGGAGAACCACCTCATGATGACCGACGAATTCGAGACTGACCTACGTGCAGCGCTCGCTCAGTGCGCTGACGACGTACTTCCGCGCATCGGCGATCGGCTCCGCCAGCACAACTACCACGCCCGCGGCCCACGTCGGCGGCTCGTCTCTGCTCTTGGCGCAGCCGTGGTCGGAGTCGGACTAGGCGCTGTAGGATTCGTCATCGGGACCGGCTCGACGGTCGCCCACCAGCCAACCCACCGAGCCGAGCCACCAGTGGCTTCCGGGTCGACCGTCAGTGGGCAGAGCATGCGACTTGCCGATGTCACGATCCCACTCCCTGCCGGGTTCAAACCGACTGAAGCAGCCTGCGTGCCCGCACCGGGCGGGTTGCAGTTCGTCGGAACTTCGTTCGCTACTGCCGCGTCGGAGTCGGGGGGATGCATGGACGTATTTCTGGCCAGCAGTGCCAGCGCTCCAGCCAGCTCCGTGCCTGTGACGGTTGGCGACTACCGAGGATCCCTCGTCACTGATGCATCAACAGGTATTACGACCCTGTATGTGGCCATTCCTGCGGACCTGTACATCCATACGGTCTCGCCGAACGGAACGATCGACAGCCTCGGCACCACTATCGATCTGGTTCTGACGGCAACCGGACTGTCGACCAATCAGGTCGAATCCATCGCTGCCGCAGGCATCCCCAGCACCCCGATCGGACCCGCCGGCGCCTGCAGTGGAGCGTGCGGCTGAGCCGCTGAGCCACCTCTGCGCGATCTCTTTGTGGATCAGCGCAAGGGGCAACACCGGGGTGCCGGCGGCTCTGCCCGCTTGGCACCGGTCGCCTCCACCAACAAGTTACGCGCAGAAGCAGCGACCCGAACCGCGGAGCTCCGAATCGATCGCGCCATCTCGCGGTCAAAAGATCTGTACGCGGGATCAAGCGTCGTGAGATTGACTGCGTGAAGAAGGTTGTACGAGCGACCATGATCAAACCAAAACCAGCTCCCAACCGACTCCAGCACACGATCCACTGGCTGCTGGGCTGCGTTGGCGTCGTCGCTCTGGTCATTGCAGGGATCTGCGTCAACGCGAGCGCCATAGCCCAGGTGCGCGCGCCTGACAGCGGCGCACACCTTCCGTTCGAAGGACACGCTGCCACGGGCCAGCGTGGTGAGGCTACAGCCCTTCACCATGCCGACAACACTGCGACCAGCGCCGCGCTCGCCGAGCAGAACACGTCGGCCTTCAAGTCCACGCAGGCTGCGCTGAGCGCCTCTCGGTGTCGTCACGATGAGCCTCCCGGCAAAGTGATGGCCGTCGATCTCGCCACCCAAGAGATCGTCTTCTACCGCGACGGATGCGAGCTAGGCGCGTCGCTGATCACCACCGGTCGGGCGGCCTTGCGAACACCGACCGGGATCTACCACATCTTTGCCAAGTACTCGCCGATTAGGTTCTATTCGCCGTGGCCGAAGTCGTCGCCCTCCTACTACGCCCCGGAGAACGCTCAATATGCGATGGAGTTCGCCGGCGGTGGATTCTTCCTGCATAGCGCCCCGTGGGAACCCCCGTCTGCGTTTGGGCCGAATAGCGAGAACGGCAGCTTCGCGAGCCACGGCTGCATACACATTCCTACGGCGACCATGCAATGGCTGTACTCGTGGGCGACGATTGGAACTACCCTGATCATCAGTTCCTGATCGTTCGCGATCGGCTCCACAGCGCGGAATTCGAGGTCCTTTAGCGAAGACCTCTCGAAGTCAGCGGCCAGTCGAGCCCTCCGGCGCTGGTAGTCCTTCGCCGGTAGCGGGAGCACATCGTCGGACCAGGAGCGCATCTCACGCTTGGCGAACCGCGTCAAGCGGGCGATCGCATCGGACCGTTCGCGCTGAAAGCTGAGCACCACGAACGTCGTCCCGTCCCGAAATGCGGCACCAACCTCAGCCCGGTCACGGTGGTGCTCTGCGCACAGGTTGCTCAAGGAACAACGTTGTACGCTCGGGTGCGCGAGGCTGACCTCGCAGGTTTCCGGGAGGTATGACGATAAACCGCATCAGGCGCCCCATTGCCTATCTCGAGTGGGCCTTGGCTTGGGGCTGACCGCGAACCGCGCCAAGGTCAGGTTCGAGCTCCATACGCTGGGGTGCCCGACCATCCACGCTCTTGAACCACTGATCAGACGCCTCCGCTGCGACCTGTCCGGATACGGCGAGAATAGGATGCGAGCCATCGCTAATCATTCCTTCGTGACCAGCACGCTCGAAGTCAGCATTGAGGCTGAACCGACGACAGGCACACCGCGGTAATGACGTCGATCGACCGTCAACTCTCTGAGTCGACACCCGAGGCGACCTTGTCAACGGTCGTCGAGCTCCGCCAATACACCCTGCACGCGGGCAAGCGCGATGTCCTCATCGATCTTTTCGATCGTGAGTTCATCGAGAGTCAAGAGGCACTCGGGATGCAGGTGATCGGCCAATTCCGCGATGTTGATGACCCAGATCGATTCGTCTGGTTGCGCGGATTTCGCGACATGGCCACCCGGGCTGAAGGTTTGAAGGCTTTCTATGGCGGGCCGGTTTGGAGGGACCACCGTGAAGCTGCTCACGCCACCATGATCGACTCGGACAACGTACTGCTCCTCCGCCCGGCGCAACCGGGGTCCGGATTCTCACACGGCGTGGATGCCCGCCCGCCTCGTGGCACCAACGGACATGGAAGCGGGCTTGTAGTTGCCACCGTCTACTCCCTGGATGCCACCGCGGAGAACGCCTTTGTCGACTACTTCTTTCGGGAGGTGACGCCGGTGCTCATCGACGCCGGCGCTACGGTACTGGCTTTGTTCGTGACTAACCATAGCCCGAACAACTTCCCCGCTCTGCCAGTACGCGAGAACGAGAACGTGTTTGTTTGGTTCGCGGGCTTCGCTGATGCCAGCTCCGAACTGCGCTCGAGTGCGGATCACACCGCCCTCGAGCTCTCGTCGGCTGATGCTCCCGGTCTAAAGGGCCGGCCGCAGAGGCTCCGACTGACGCCGACCGCGCGCTCGTTACTAACCGGCGCAACGCTCGGTTGCGCAGCAGTGTCACCGCTCGACCTCGGAACCTGAACCAGCGCAGCGACGCGATAGCGGATCTTCCCCACTCGCCTCTGGGCTCTGGTGTGTTAATGGCACGCTGGCGTGTCCGTGGCTCCTCGCACTTGGGAGCAGCGGCCGCCGGTCCCCACATTCTCACTCCCATTGGGCGGCCAAAATGTAGGCGAAGCTGGTCAAGTGCCGAAGAGTCGCAGGAAGGCAGTGGCGGCGATGCCGCAGACAACGGCGAGCAACATGGGTGCTATGAAGACACGCGCGAGACCCGCCACGCCCACACCGACCACCTGCTGCCAGTTGAGTTGGCTCCACGCTGCACCGCCGAGGTCAATGACGATCAGCCCGGCGAGCAGGACTGGCGCCATCAGGCTCGTGACGTCGACGACGGTAGGCGGCAGTTGACGATCCCCGAGCGCGAGCGGTCCGCTGGCCTTCATGACCCAGTTCGCGACGGTGACCATGAGCACAGGCAGCCACAGCTTCACGACTCCCGTCCTCGATTGCTGCGCGGCGGGCGCCCGTGGATCGCACCGATCAGTGCCGCGATGGTGGCGCCCAATAGCGCATTGCCTGGGTTGGTGACGAAGTGGAGCGCCGCGGCGATGGACGCCCCCAAAGCCGCAGCCACTACCGATCGCCGCGACCTTCGGAGGAGGGACCTCGACACTTCAGTCAGCAATCAAATGGCGCGGTTGCTGCACCGCGACGGCCCAGCGTTTCTCACCAACCGCTCACCGAGGGCCTCGTTGCCTAACTCACCGACGTTGTGAAAACTCCACCGAATTCACACCACTACCCGGGACTTGAACTCACGGAAGCTGCGAAACACGCGTGACGGAAGTTGTGTCTTAACCGCCTTTGCGCGCCAATGCATGCCAATTCTGAGTGCTAAGCGCACACCAGTTGAACCTGATACATGCCCGCCACGCCTTCACAAAACTCGAACGGATCGAGGTGGCTGCCGCGCGGCCCGCTCATCTCGGATCGGCTGAGCTTCGCCAGTGTCGACGGGAAGTCGGACCAACGCGTGCATGTCAGCAGAATCGACCCCTGGTGCGTGTTACTTGATATGGCGTCCGAGATGGAGATGCGCTTGACCGCGTCCAGTGAACGCACGCTGCAGGATGAGCTGGCCTTTGAGCAGATCGTGTTTCGTCAGCGTCACCGGCTCTTTGCCATCGCGTTGGGCATCCTCCGAGATCGCGGCGAGGCGGAGGACGCGGTTCAGGAGGCGCTGATTCGCTCGTGGAGGGCATGGCTTAGCTCGGCTGGGTACGGTGATCGGTTTGCCTGGGCGGCACGCATTTGCGTCAATCACTGCATCAGTCGACGGCGGGCGCTGACGCGGCGCGGTTTCTTCACGCAACGCGACCTGCCAGCGAACATGCACGCCCCCAACGTGCCGGCGATCGATCCAGCGATGCTGGACCTGAGCCGGATCTATTCTCGCTTGTCGCTTCGGCAGCGCGCCGCACTCACGCTGACCAAGGGACACGGTTACACAATCGACGAGTGCGCCGAGCTTATGGGGTGCAGCGCGGGCACAGTCCGCACACACATCGCTCGAGGCCTCACAACACTGCGAGAGGGTATGACCCATGACTGACCGGATCGACGAGCAACTCGAGACGTTCTACGCCCACATCTCGCAGCAGCCGCTGACCGCGACGTTGGAGGACATGACTATGAATGGGTTCAAGGAGCGGGCTACGCGCCGCTTGTTCGCCACGTTCGCGACCGGGGCACTCGTCGTGGCCGTTGCCATTGCTGCAGCGGTCGTGGGCTTGGCGGCACACTTGGGTCGCGTCACCCCAGGACCTGCAGCGCCCCACGGGCCGAACGCCCCGGGACCGGCGGCGCAGGTGAGTTCGCAGCCAACGCCGTCTGTGCCCACCACGACGGTGACCTTCACAGGGGCAGTCTCAGGCACCATGCGCGTGACCTCGAGGGTATGTTCGCCGGGTTTCCCAGCCGCTTCAGCTCCCCCAGGGCAGCCGGCGCCGGGCCAAGTTCCAGCCAGCATTGAGGCGGGCGGGCTGCTCAACGGTGAGTATTACTCCTTGGTGATCAGCCAGGACAACCCGGCCGAACCGGGGGCGGCGGTCCCGAACGATGAAACCACAGCCTCACTGTTCAAATCGAAACTCGGAGGCTACGGTTTCTATGGCTCGATTGGGGTCGGGGTCACAACCTTCAAGGCTGGACACATCGCGATCTTCGATATTGTGTTGACGCCTGATCAAGGCCAAGGAAATGGCGCCACCGTCAATGCAGTAGGTCAAATCGCCTGCCCTTAGCTTCGATCAGTAGCGTGATGTACGGCTCGATTCGTCTGATCGTCCCGGGATCTCACCGCGCCGCTCGCGGGCTTGTCATCCGCTGCACTGAAATTGCGGTTTGCCGACTGCATCGCGGGCGAAATCGCCTCGCCGCCCTCTTCGGCCGGGTCATCGTTGTTCCTCCGCATGAGACCGGGTACAGGAAAGCCGTCAGCCCCGCTAAATAGGGAGATGCCGTGATCCATTGCCACAAGATTCGGACACTTTTGGCACTGTTCGGATCAGGGACGCTCGTAATGCTCGCGAGCGCGTCGCCCGCAACCGCCAACCTCGTCGCCAGCGTGGCGGTGGCCCCCGCACAGACCGCCACTTTGGTCACGTTAGTCACCGGCCAACGCATTCTCGAGACCACAGGCAGCGATGGGAGGATCTCGCTCACGGCCGCCCCCTCGGCTTCCGCCACACCTCTCGCCACATTCGAAGCCAACGGAACGTCGTACGTGATCCCTGCCGCCGCGGTGCACAGCGTCGGCACTGAGGTCGACCCACTACTCTTCGATCTCGAGGCATTGCGGCAAGCCGAGGCAACCGCTCCTGGCGAGGTTCCGGTGCAGGTGCAATCGAATGCGAGTAGCTGATCCGTGATCACCGGGCACCAAATTGGACCCTGGCATACTTGGCGACATGCAGAGCATTTACGACGCCGCAGGCGGCAGCAAGGGCCTGCTACGACTTGCTGAGGCATGGCATTCCCGGGTGATGGCCGACGAGATAGTCAGTCACGCATTCAGCCACGGATTCCATCCTCAGCACAGCGAGCGGCTCGCGGCGTACTGGGGTGAGGCCCTCGGGGGGCCCGTCACGTACTCCGAGGCCTTTGGAGACGAGACGTCGGTCGTGCGGATCCACAGCGGCAACGGCGGCCCACATGAGGAGATGGACCGCAGGGCGATTGCTTGTTTTGAGCAGGCTTTGGAGGACGTTGGGCTGACGGCCGAACCACTCCGGCGGGTTTTGCTCGACTACTTCGCGTGGGCCACCCAGACCGCCATGTCGCGCTACCCGGAGTCTCCCGACGACGTCCCGGAGGGGCTGAGCATTCCGCGGTGGTCGTGGGACGGTCTGCAGGACTGACCCAGTCGGCGAGTTTGCTCCAGTGCTGCTCTACGGCACGCTTGCCTTCGGCCGGCAACCTTCGGGACGTACTCTTCGGCCAGAGCTCGGAGACGCTGGTTCCCACTGCAATCCGGATGGGTATCCGTCGACATCACCAGATTGACCCGGCGATTTGCTTTCCGGTCGTGGCATCGAGGTAGTAGCGCAGGCAACGCCGCACGGTGACGGGGTGAAAGCGACTGCTTTCATCCCTGCCTAGGCGCGCACACGGACACGACGTGATACCCGAAGAGGTGAGTTGGAAGGGGGGTACCGCCCTCTGGTGACGCGATGACGCAGCCACCAGAACAGAGTCCAACGAGGACGAGCGCTGCGCCGATAAAGATCGCTGTCTCGTACCACTGGAAAACAATCGCATGTGCACTGTGTGCCGGGCCAGCCGGCTGACTTCTGAATCAGTGCGTGGGCTCGAGGAACCGGATGATCGCGCTCGCAGCCGCTTCGCTGGTGGCGATGGTGTAGTGATTCGCGTCGATGTCGACCGCCGTCGCCGATTCGACCATAACGGGGAACCGATCCCGGTCGCGCTTCGACAGGATGAATCCGGTGCCGAGGATCATCTCGCGCGTCGCACGCAGGAGGAGCACCGGCATGGAGAGCGACGCCCAGAGCCCATACACCCCAGCGGCATCGTCGAAAGCGCAGGCTCCGGCCCCGAACATCACATCCTCCATCACCGCCGCCCGACTCGTTCGTGCTGCGACACCACCATCGACTGGTTGCAATTCATACCGAAAGTAGTCCTCCCAGTACTCGCTCCACGGCTCCATGATGCCGCTGTGGCGAAACAGGTCGAGATATGCTTCGACTGACGGGAAAACCGTGCCGAGCCTGGCGACCGACGCGCCGATCGGCGCCGCGGTCGATGGGTCCGGGACGCCGCACATATCGACGAGGACGACACGTGTGAGCCGGGCGGCATCTTGAGCTGCAGCAGCCATCGCAACCGCCGCTCCCATGGAATGCCCGATCAGCGAAAACTGCTTTGCATCCAGATGATCCGCGACAGCGAAGAGGTCCGCGGCGTGCTTGACCCATCCGTACGACCCGACCTCGGTGACGTCGCTCCGGGCGCGTCCACGCAGGTCCAGCGCCACAAACTGGATCCCCGCGGTTGCCAGCCGCTCGCCGAGGAACTCAAAGCCCTGCAGATTCGCCGTCAGGCCGGGGACGCCGAGCACGAGTGGTGTATCCCTGGGCCCGTAGCGCTTGGCGTGGAGCCGCCCGGATTGCAACTCGATGTCGAATTCCGCCGCCACGCGGCGAATGGTGTCATAGCCGACTCTCCGCCGTGCGCAAGAAGGACTTCCCGCCATGCCCGCTGCGCAACCAGCCGCTGCACGGCGACCAAGAGCTACTTCACCATGTCGTCCGAATCTCATTCCAGCGGTGGTTGGCATAGGCCCTTATTGACAATCGCTCCTTGCCAGGTACCGCCGCACCAGAGTCCTAGATGCCGCGGCGAGTCACGCGATCGTGCCGAACCAGGCGGACGCGGCAGTCCCGGCGAGGACGCCACAACACATCCCGGTCCGTCCGGACCTGCATCTCATTACCTGGGAGGTGACGTATCGGCTGCGTGCTCCGCTACCGACTGCCGCTCCGCTGAGCAGCGCGATCAATGCGAACGCACGACTGCACGCGGCGTGACGCTCAGCCTTAGGGGAAACAACGAACCACGGGAAGCGGTGACGCCATCACCGCGACGGCGTCGCCCCTTCTTACCCTGCTAACGCGCCACAAATCGCGACGCGGCAGCAAACGCACCTAACCAACCTCGTGCATGCGCAAGCCATCCCCCTCGCGCTCCTCGACCGCGGCCATAGACTTGAGGAGTGGACCCCAGCGAGGCGATCGCGATCATAGAGACGGACCTTCGTGAACTGGCGAAGGTCGTGCTCACCAGCGCACGAGGGGGTGACTGGCTCCAGAGCACGCTCGACCCTGCCGAGATCGATGAGCTACAGGGGCGGCTGGAAGAGGAACGGAAACGGCGGACACCCGCGGTAGTGCCTGACGAGTTGATCGCTTACACGCACATCTATGAGTTGCGGAAGATCATCGAGAAGAACTGGCAGTTCTTCGCGGTCGCGTTGGGAGAAAAGAAGACGTTCGTGGTCTTCATGGATAAGGTTGAGGATTACCGAAACGCGCCATCGCACAGCAGGGAGTTGCTCCCACACGAACGCTCGCTGCTTGAGGGCATCGCCGGCGAAATTAGGTCTCGGGCGACGGCGTATCGGAGCAGTCAGGCGCCAGACGCTTCCTACTACCCGGTTATCGAATCGATACGGGACGGATTCGGGAACACCCCAGATCGGTTGTCGACTGAGGTGGCGACCACAACGGAAGTCGGAGTTCGTTTGCGCCCCGGGCAGGTGCTGAGGTTCGAATGCCGTGGCTGGGATCCGCAGGGCCGGGAGCTGATTTGGCGCATAGGGAGAGTCTTTGCTTCCTACGCGAAAGGAGACCCGGCGAGGGGACCAAGCGTCGTGCTTTAGCTGGAAATCACAGAAGAAGACGTCAGCGAGTACTGCCTCGTTGAGATCGACACGCGCAGCTCGGGCAAATATCACCGCCACTCCACCTACGACCAGAAAATAGCATTTGCCTATAAGGTTGATCCACCTATATGACCATCCCGATTCAGGCAGCGCGTCTGAACGACAATCGGCTGCACGTCGTATGGTCCAAAGATATTGGGTGAAACCCTACCGTTCGCCATCGACGCCGTTCGGCCGAGCGTAGTACAGGTCCGACTCCACCCACTTGAACATGGCGAGTCTCAGGTAATTGGAACTGGATTCATCGTGCATGCCGCGGGCTATGCGCTCACAGCGAAACACGTGACGACCGCCGCTGCGCGAGCTTTGGAGTCGAAGCCCACTTCGCGGCTGATGGTAGGTCTTGCGATGCCTAACATCGACTCGCCGGTTATCTCGATGCGGAGTAGCTTCGAACTCATTGGGTGCGAAGTTGTGGAAGAGGACGCACGCCACGACCTTGCGCTGCTGCAACTTAGGCCCAACCCCTTTACGACGGGCAAGGCCAGCGGCATCGCACGGACCGTCGAAGGTGGAATGACGATCAATGGGATGTACGGCCTCGCGCCGCTGACGATCGAGCGTCCACGTGATGGTGCGGCCGTTGCGGTATCCGGCTACCCGTTGTCAGTGCCAACGCTCATCACTACATCCGGTGTGATCGCTTCAGCGTGGGGGACAGATCAGGCCGACGTCGTCCCTCCCGGTGCTCCCGAAGGATTCACGGTCCCGGATGTAGCTGATTCTTACATCGCGGACGTAGCTGTCAATCCGGGGAATAGCGGTGGACCGGCTTATCTAGCCGCGACTGGGGGTGTGATCGGCATGTGCGTTGCCTTTCGTATTGCGGACGCTGTAGACGCTGCTGGTGTCGCGCTTAGATACCACTCAGGCCTTTCATTCGTGGTACCGATCCGGTACGGCATAGCCTTGCTTGGTCGCCATGTGGATCTCGGAACGCGGCACGGCGTGCCTTGAATCCGCCGAAGCGTCTGAGGTCGCGTGCGATCAGCGGTTTGTTCGGTGGGTGCTCCGTTTGATGCCTTGAGCGGGCCGAACGGATGTGCTATCTTCGGCGGTGGAAACCCGGTATCCCTGCGGGGAAGTGACCCAGTAGATGTTCTTCCAGCACACCGCCTGCTCGAGCGACGCTGTGGCGAGATCAACCTCTCCCTCCATCCCCAGCGAGTCATCTCCACCCCGGCGGCGGTTCCTATCCCCTGTAGGCGTAGACCCGAATCGTCCGCACGTCCCAAGCGGCTCGCCCTGCCTCTGAACCTCGCAGGACCAGCGACCAGATCTGCGGCCGCGGGGAGAATCATGTCGCTGACATCGGGATTCGCTATCAGTGCGATTCGGTCGTTTCCTCATCAGCTCAATCCCTTGTTGAGCATTTTCCGATGCCGTCTCTACGCGCGGGCGCATTGTGCGCGGGGCCCGCGCGCGAGACAACATCGCTCCAAGGGATCACGGGGTGTACAGGGTTCGCACGTGCGTTGCCCAAAGCGCCCGCCACATGCACGAGCGCACGGGCATGGCGGTGTGCTCGGCGAGGGCGCTCCTCCGCGGTCAGGCTCAGAAACGACGGGGTGCAAGCCGTCCTGCTGGCATGGAAGCAAACGTCTCACATGTCTCGATGCGCGACCGCATCGCATCGTTGCAACAGCCTCGTCAACGAGGCTGTTGAAGCGCCCGCAAGCGCTCGCAGTTTCGTCAAGCGCTCGTCCGTTCCGTCAAGCGCGTGCCGCTACGTCGAGCTCGAGGTGCCGTCCTGAGGGCGCACCCCGAGTCAAATTTAGTCGCCAGAAATCTGCCGCAAATCCCTGATTGGATAAGGGGTTTCAGTGTTCAATATACGTGTGTCATAACCTCGCGCACACCTAGACGTCGACACTGCCGTTGTGCATCATATCCATGACATGTCGAGCCCACCCGCGACCAGCCACCCGGGTCTCCCGCCAATCCCTGAACTTTTCGGCAAGTCCCTGTATGACATTCGTTCGGGGCGATTCGATCCGGTGGGACTTCGATTCGCCTTGCTGCTCCGCGAGATGGCGCCGCCGCAGCTCGCTGCTGAAGCGGGCATCGCGCGCAGCACCGCGTACAAAGCGCTCAACGGGGAGGGCGTCGGGGATCGCGTCGCCATGGCGATCCTCGGTGCGCTCGGCCGACATCCACCAAGCCTCCCGCCGATCGACTAGTGCTGCACGGAGGGTCACCGGGTCACCCCCCGGCCGCGGCGATGGCCGCGAGAACCTCGTCGGCAGTGGGGGTGTAATAGCGGCGCAACATCTCGATGCTGCTCCAGCCGCCGACTTCCATCAGGTGGAGTGGTTGCACGCCGGCGTTGACGAGCCGTGTCGCCCAGGTATGGCGGAGGATGTGCGGGCTGAAGTGGATGCCGGCGCGCTCCCCGATCCGCGTGCAGAGGCGCTCAAACCCATAAATGCCCAGCGGAGTCGGCGCGCCCTGTTTCGACGCGACGCGGGGGCTGCCGAGAAAGAGCTCGGGGCGCTGGGACCGTCCCTCGGGGTCGCGCTGGTGGTGGATCCAGTCACCCAGACGTCGCGGTAACGAGGCATACGTCTGGCGAAACGGGATCTGCCGGGAGCGGCCGTTCTTGGTGCAGTTTGGGTCGTGGACGCTGCCGCGCACCAGCACCCGCGGGGGCCGAGCGTCGAGCATGACGTTAGCCACGGTCAACGCTGCCAATTCGCTGACGCGCATGCCGGTAGCCAGAAGCACCTCCAGGATCAAGCGATCGCGAGTGCTCCGGCAGGCAGCCAGGATCTGCGCCTCCTGGTCGGGCGTCAGCGCCATGACCAATGGGTCGCGGGGCATGCGTGGCGCCGGGATCCGATCGATGTCACGAAGGCCGGCGCCCAAGCCCGGGGTGGCGGCCTGGAAGCGCGCCAGCGAGCGCAGGTGGATACGGAACTTGGCGATGGTGGAGGCGCGCAGCCCGGGGCCACTGGCGGCGTCGAGCATGGCCTCAAGGAATACCGCAACCTCGGTGGTGGTGAGGTCATCGATGGTGCTAATACCCCGGGCCGCACACCAGCGCTGGAAGCGTCCAGTCGGCGAGAGCAGGTAGCTGCGACAGTTCCGGCGCTGGGTCGGCGCCCAATCGAGCGCGTGGGCACGCAGCATTGTCTCAATGGCCTGGGTGACGGACACCGCGGCGCTCGGTGCCACCGAGGCCAACGGTGCCGCCGCTGCCGGCTCGCTGCTGTCCCCATAGACCCGGCGTGATCGTTTGGGGGCCAAATATGAGTCTGCATACCGCAATGGCTGCGAGGGCTCCCGCAGCGCCGGTGCGAACGGGAACACCCCCGCGGGCGTCAAGCCGCCGACGTAGGCGTGGTAGCGGAGCTCGGCGGGGG
Organism: Candidatus Dormiibacterota bacterium; assembly: GCA_003162415.1. Lineage (GTDB taxonomy): Bacteria > Chloroflexota > Dormibacteria > Aeolococcales > Aeolococcaceae > Palsa-851. The sequence continues at coordinate 241,722 of PMOL01000009.1, read as the reverse complement.
CCGGTGGTGGTCCTGGCAATGGCGGCGGAAGCGGCGGAAACGACGCGCTCAGCGACGCGACGAGGTCGGTGAGCCGCCGGTTCTCGTCCAGGACGAGCTGGTAGGCGGTCTCCTTGTCCATGGGTCCTCCTTGACCGTTCGATCTCACGGTCACTAAATATGGAATCGCCGACCCAGGGCGTCTAGGTCAACATCCCACGTGCTGCGGAGGCACACCGACGGGTCCGGAGTGGGACGGACGACCGCGGACTCGGGCTCATCCTGAACTCGAAACCGCCGATGTGGCGGTCTGGAGCCCAAGGTGAGGATTGAACTCACGGCCTACGCCTTACCAAGGCGTTGCTCTACCACTGAGCTACTTGGGCACGCCGGGCGATGGTACCAAGCGTCACGCCGCGATCAGGTGCGGGGCAATGAGGCGAGCCACGCGATCGCAAAGAACGCCGTCGTCACAGCCAGCGCGGGAAATGGCCTCCGCGACCGGGTGACGGTCACCGCAACAATCCCCACGGCGAGTACCGCGAGGCCGCCCCAGAACACCCAGCCACCCTGACCGAGCGGTCCCGCGACGAGCGCGGCGATCACGCCGGCGATAGCCAGCGCGATCGGGCCGAACCACCGTGAAACCCTCTCCCCCAAGATGACTGGAAGGCTGCGTCTGCCGGATCGACGGTCGCCGTCGATGTCGGGGAGTGCATTGGCGAAATGGAGCCCGATTGCAATCAGGGCGGTCAGCGGAACCAACAGGAGCAGCCGCGAGGGGAGCGATCCCACCGACGCGTAGCCCTCGAGCGGAAGGACCGCCATCCCGGCCCACCAGGGCACCCACGACAGGGGCGTCCGGCGCAAGCCGAGGTCGTACGCCAGACCGGCGCCGAGCGCGAGCGCGTCGAATCCGAGCGTTTCGACGTTGATCGTGGCGGCGATCGCCAGTCCGATCGCGCCGAGCACGACACCCGCGCGCATCGCCGTCGATCGCCGGATGACGCCACGAACCAACGGCTTGTAAGGCTTTGCGGCCGTGTCCTCGGGCAGATCGACCACGTCGTTGACCACCCCGATGCAGAACTGGACCGGAAGCATCGCGCCGATCAACTGCAGGATTCGAATCGCGCCCGGGACGCGCTGCTCCGCAAGTCCTGCGATTGCGATCAGGACCGCGGTGACCAGCACCGATGGGCCCGGATGAGCCAAAAAGACGAGCGATTGCACCGCTCCGCCCGGCTCACGCTCGTCCCACCACACGGGGCGGGTGGCCCTATTCCTTGGGCGGATCGGAGTCGGAATCGGCAGCCCCGGGCTCGTCCTCACCGAGCTCATGGCTCGGGTTCGCGGCCGTCTCAGCGGCCTCACGTGCCGCGGTGAGCGAGCCGTACCCGGCCGCCTCCTCGGCCGCGACCTCGGCCGCGAGGAAGCGGTCGTGCACGGCATCCTCGAAGCGGCGAAGCCGGCTCTTCTCGTGCTCGGGAGGGTTCTCGGGCGGTGGCGTCTCGGTCATCTGCTCACTCATGGGCGCTTCGCCGCCTTCGCATCGCGGCCGGAATCGCAGTATGGGCGATCGCAGAGCGAAGCCATGCGCTGATGAAATCGTATGAAGGCTTCAGACAAGCTGTTGCTCGATCTCACCTGACAGGTTTTCCACCCCGGGGACCAAAGCGTTATGAATAAACATACCACGGAATCGGGGATGCGTCAAGAAGTTTGTTGGCTTTTGACGTGGGTCAGCAAATCAAACCGAGTCGAGGGTCCGGAGACTCGGTCGACACGCTCAGTCGAGGTCGACGAGTCCCTCGGCGAAGGTCCGGTCGCGGCCCTTTGCCTTCGCCTGGACGAGGCAGTCGTCGGCGCGCTCGACGAGGTCGTCGATCGTCTCAGTCCCCTCAAAGGACACCAGGCCGGCCGAAAATGAGTGTCCTTCCGGCGTTTCCTCGCGCAGCCGCCAGCACAGTTGCACTGCGCTCACAGTCGTGCAGTTGACGAGCACGATCCCGAACTCGTCCTCTCCCCAGCGGCCCATGAGATCCTCGGCGCGGAGCACGTCTCGCCAGCGCGCCGTGGCGTCGCGAAGGAACGCCTCCTCGGCCATGTGGCCTTCGGCGCCGTCGCGATCAGTACCGTGATCGAATGCGATGAGCGCAAAGCAGAGCGGGTGTTTGCTGCGCTTCGCGTGGGCCACGTGACGTGCCGCTTCGCCGAGAAATGAAGAGCGATCCGGCAGGTTGTCGAGGCTGTAGCCGATCGAGCCGACGCTCAACGAGGCCATGTCCTCGCGATCCTCGACGCCGAACACGGCGAGGTCAGCCTCGGAGAGTTCATCCGCGAGGTCGTTCACGGCTCTCATCGGCCGGGTGCTGGGAGATCGATGGCTGGGTGCGCGGCAAGTACGAAAGACGTCATGGGACAAGTCTGCTGAGGTCACATAGCGGGACACCATCCACTCGTGTCACGGCCCTGTATCGACTGCCTCACGCCGAGCGAGTGGCAACGCGGCGCGATCGCGCTTCGGTGCACGCGCCGAGTCCCGCAAACGAGCGGCCAACGTCCGCAGCGACCCGCGCAGCTCGGGCGGCCGCAACACCACCAGGTCGCACTCGAGACCGGCGAGGAACACCGCCGCCCAGTCGAAGTCGTCGGCGCTGAACCGCAGCACGGTGCCGCCGTCGGACGTCTCCAGCGTGCCGTCGGTGGGCGACACGCGTTTCCTCGCGTCCTCGAGGCTGAGATCGAGCAGGACCTCGCAACGCGTGCCGTATACCGCCTCGCCGATCGCCTGCCGGAGGTAGCCGATGACGTCGAAATCCTCAGGACGCTCGAAGGTCTGGTCGGTCCCCTCGGTTGCCACCATCCGATCGAGCCGGAAGGTTCGAAGCGCGTCTCGGAAGTGATCGAAGCACACCAGGTACCAGTGGCCGCTCTGGAACGCGACGCCGTAGGGGTCGACGGCTCGCTCGGTCGTCTCCCCCGTCGCCGACCGGTACGTGAGGCGTACCCCGATGCGATCCCGCGCGGCGGTGCTCAGAAGGAGGATGGTGGCCGCATCCGCGTGATCCCTCCCGGCCGGCGAGAGCCCGAGGCTGACGAAGTCCTGCATCGCCTGCACCTGGACGCGCTGGGTCTCCGGGAGGAGCCGGTCGAGCTTGGCGAGCGCTCCCTGCACGGCACTCCCCGACGCCGACAGCCCAAGACGCTGAGCTGCGAGGAGGCCGATGATCATCACCAGTGCTTCGTCGTTGCTGAGCATCAGCGGGGGGAGCTTGAACCCGCGCTGAAGCCGGTAGCCGCCGGCGGGGCCGCGCTCGGTCTCCACGGGAATACCCATTTCCTGCAGTCCGGTGATGTACCGGCGAACGGTCCTCGGCGTGACCTCGAGGCGGCTCGCGATCTCCTCGGCGTTGAGCTGCCGGTAGACCTGGAGCAGCTCGATCAGAGTGAGCAGCCGCCCGACGGACAAATCCATATTCGTCATCATATAGGACGGATACTGTCCTTATTGCCCTGTAGCATCACGGCCATGATGAACTGGAACGCGCTGCACGATCTCGCCCGGGAGCGAAGCCGCGACATGATCAACGACGCCAGCCACAGCCGGCGGCGCCTGGCCCGCGAGCAGGACCTGCCGGCTTCCGAGGTGGCGTACCTCTACGGTCGATCCGCTCGGCTGATCGACGCTCGGGTCCGTGCGCAAGCACACCCCCACGTCACAGCGTCGGCGCTCGACCGATCCTGACGGCGAGGGTCGCGGCGACACGGGTCAGCCGCGACCCTCGGCCCGCCGATCCTGAGCGATCATGCTCAGCGTCGTGAGGATCGAGGCCGTCGTCACCGATCTCGACGGCACTGTCGTTCGCTCCGACTTCTCCATCTCCCCGGCCACGATCGAGGCGCTGGACCTCGTCCGGTCCGCCGGGATCGCGTTCGTCATCGCGACGGCGAGAACGCCTCAGGGACTCGAGCACTTCCAGGAGCTCGCCGGGCGCACAGCGGTGGCGGTCTGCTGCTCAGGTGCGATCGGCTGGCGGTCGCACCACAAGACGATGGCGTGGATGGAAGAGTTGCCACCAACAGCGACCCGCCGCGTCGTCGAGATCGCTCTCGGCGAGGACGCCGGGGTGGCGAGCTTCGACGGAGCACTCTGGCGCATGACCGAGGAGTACTGGCGCCTGAGCCCGACACAGCCGCACGGGCCCACACGCGTCGTCGTCGACAGCGCGGTGGTGGCCGAGACGGCGTGCTGCACTATGGCGATGCGACACGCCAACGGCGATCTGCGCCACATCGCCGAACTGGTTGCGGCAGAAGCGGACTCGGCCGCGCTGAGCCATGTCGGGCGGTCGACCGTCCTGGACGTCACCGCTCGGGGCGTGGACAAGGGCACTGGGACATGTCGTGCGCTGCGCGCGCTCGGGATCGACGCGACCGCCGCGATCAGCTTCGGCGACATGCCCAATGACCTGGCCATGTTCCGCGTGACCGGCCGGAGCTATGCCGTGGGCGACAGCGACGAGGATGTCATGCGTACTGCTACTGAGGTGCTCCCGAGCGTCGAGGACGATGGCTTCGCTCGCAAGATCAGCGAGCTTGCCGCCGCGAACTGGACGATCGAGGACGCCGACCCTGCGGCGCTTGCCACGGGTTAGACCCTCTGGCACCGCTTTCGCAAAGGGCCTACCATCTGGCTGGTATGGACGTGAACGTTGGACATATCCCCGAGTTGTTGATCACGCTCGCGATACTGGCGTCGATCATCGCCATCATCATCGTCGGGATCAGCCGCTATCACCAGCATCTCCACCGACGCATGTGAGTGCCGGGAGCGTCGGCGTGTGGTTCGAGGACCAGCTGAATCAGCTGGAGGCTCGAAAGATCCGCGGGCGCAACCAGCTTCCCGCCTCTATTGAGAAGGCGTACTGGCATAACGACGCATTCGCTCGAGACTCAGCCCGGCTTGAAAGCCTCGGGTACACGGTGGAGTCCGAAGCCGACAACGAGCCGTTCGTCAGCGCGACATACCCGGCGAATACCGGAGGCGGCTTCGGTCAGCTGAGCCGGACTGTCACCCGGCGGATCCCGTCGATCCACGTCACCTATCGACGGGGACCGTCGACAACCTGATCCGATCGCGCACCTTCTTTAGACGCGCGCCGTCCCCTTCGCCTCGAATGCCATCGCCCGCTGCAAGGCGGCCGCGCGGAGCTCGTCCGGGATTTCGACCGGTCCGCCAATGCTGCCCGCTCTGATGCCGGCCTGCGCGGCTTCTTCGACGATGCCGCCGACCATGATCGCGAGGTCAGGGGTTCGGTGGAACACGAGCACACCGTGGTTGGCCAGCAGCACCGCCGGCACGCCCGGCGTGACCGCCGCACGGATGTTGGCGACGGCCTGTTCGGACCCGCGCGGTCCGTACCCGGCAACCGGCACGCCGGTCGGGAGACCGAACATCGCCAGGGCTTCAACCCAGCAGCCGATCGGGCGGTGGGCCACCGCATACGCGGTCGCGAACGGCGAGTGCGTGTGCAGCACGCAGCCGACATCCGGATTGTCCGCGTACATGGCCGTGTGCATCGCGACAACCGCTCCCTGAATCGGCGGGAGCTCACCCTCGCGCAAGGTCCCGTCGAGCCCTATCCGCACCACTGCGGATGCGGCGTGGTTCCGGAGCGACGGGCCGGCGGTGAAGTACATCTCGTCCGAATCCGGCACTCGTAGGCTCACGTTGCCGTGCCCGTTCGCGGAGATCGCGCCGCTCGCCACGACTCGTTGCGCAGCGTCGATCAGCTGGTTGACGAAATCCGCGTCCATAACGACCCTCCAAGCGTCGGTCGCGCGCGCCACGCGCGTGTGCCAACACTGTAACCACTGGCCGACCGGCATCATCGCTGAGACAGCCAAGAAACCCAGCCGGGGGCATCATGTCCGGCATGGAAGTGGAACCGCCGAGCCGGTCCAGGGCCATCCTTCTTCTGGCGGCCGTCGTCGTGAGCGTGGTCGGGGTATCGTGGCTCGCCACCGGCGGGATCGGCCGGCTGATATCACCGACACCCACGACCACGCCGTTTGTCGAGGAACTACCGTCGTTGGTGCCCGCGACATGTTCGGTGGCCGACTTCGAACTCTCAGGCGCCTTCAACGACTGTGCGAAGGTCACTCGGGATGGATCGACTCCCTGTCAAACGTCGTCTCATGTGCTCGACGGCCTGATCCTTTTGACCGGACGGCACAACTCGTTCTTGCTCTACATCGAAGTCCAAGGTTCCTATGACGGGCCCGGTACCTATGAGTTGTCATCCTGGGTTCATGGCCTCGGTGTGAATGATGTGCCCAAGGCAGCCATCCGCGAGTACGCCACCGGCGCCTTTTGGCAATCCGTCGCGGGCGTTCTCGGCGTGACCGCGGCAGATGGCCAATCGGGCTTCATCAATGCTGAGTTGACCTTTGTCGGCGGTGCTGGGCCCACTCCACCGCGCACCCAACTTCACATTCTCGGCGATTGGAAGTGCTGACTAGAACCCCCGGCTTTTCTTACATGACGCCGTCGGTGCTAACGACGCTCTGGTTTAGCAGCGAGGGTTGGGCCGAAGGAAGTACACCCCATTCGACCCGCCCGCGACGGTGCCCGCCGAGTCGGAGGCAATGAGGCTGCCAAAGGGCACATCGTTGATCGTGCCACGTATTGCCCCGGTTGCTTGGTCGGCGCAGAACAACTCGCCGACGTCAGTCATCCAGAGGAAACCGTTGCCTCGGAACACATCGAGGCCATTGGAATGCAAGCCATCGACACCCCCTGCTCTCGGGATGAGGTCCGATGCCCCCAGGTCGACATTCGTACCGTCCATACCCGTTGCATATGCAACCCAGACATCTCCAACGAATGCGGCCAGCTTGGGCCCCCCGAGGTCAAATCCGTAGTAGGCGGAGGTCAACGCCAGGGTCGCGCCCGTGGTTGCGTTGAGTTCGGCAATGCTCGGGTGGTCGCCATCGAAGCCTGCGTAGATCAGCCGGCCGGTGGGGTCCACGGAGAGGCTTGTGACCGAACCCGTGCCACCGAGATTGCGGCTCCATACCGTCGCACCGCTCGTGGCGTTGAGCCTCGCCACGTGGGGGCCGTATCCAATCCACAACACGTTTCCGGCGGCGGTGAGGGCAGGTGGCTCGAAGTTGCCCGCGGTTGTCAGTCGGGCTATCGATGTGCGCTGCTCCACGACGAGCGTCAACGCGTTCAGACGGTACAGGACGTTCGCCTCCCTTGAAGCGACCCCGGGGCTCGGAGCGGTCGCAACCCAGAGGTAGCCACCCGCGACGGCGAGACTTCCTGCACCCGGGAAGCTGCCGCCGTCATGGATTGCACCGTTGCTTCGGTCGATCCTCACCACGTGGGCGAGCGCCGGAGAATACGAACCGGCGGGCTCGTTCTCGTTGCAGATGACGTACACGCTGCTGGGACCGAGCACGATGGCTCCGACGTCGCCGACCGGAACAAAGCGATTCACCCAATTCGCAGCAGCTGGCGACGCCGAAGGACTGGGAGGCGCAGTGCTGGCGGTCGGCATGGCGCTGGCAGTCGGGGTTGCTGCTGCCGAGACTGGCGGCACGTGCACCGGAACCGGAGCGCGCCGCGCCAGCACGGCAAATCCGACGACCACGGATCCCGCAACGACCGCAGCCGTGAGGATCGCGAGTGCAACTGCCCTGAGCGGACGTCCAAGGCGAAGGGACAGCAGTTGCCGTTGCGAACCTGCTCGAGTGGCACTGTCGCGGAATGACTTCAGGATTCGTGTCTCCGCATCTGCACCCGGAGCGGAAGATTCGATGAGCCGTTGCAACCTGTCACGGACGAGGGGATCCATGTGGTCCTCAGTCATATCGGTGCTTCGCTCAGGAGCACGGCTCGGAGCGCGGTCTCGCCGCGCCGGACCCGAGACTTCGCCGCGTCGATCGAGCAGCCCGCGATCAGCGCGACATCGTCGAAGGACAGATCGAGGTAATAGCGCAGCACCAGCGCGATGCGGTCTCGCGTCGAGAGCCGTAGAAGCGCGATGCGTAAGTCGAGGATGTCTTCAGTGGCGTCTACTCGATCAGCACGCGCGGCAAGAACCGTCGCGCTCGGATCGAGACGTAGAACCTGTGTCCAACGTCCACGGAGCAACTCACGGCACTGATTGGCGACGATCGCGAAGAACCACGGCCGGAGATCGGTACCGGGCAGCCGGTTGTGACGGCTACGCCAAGCTCTCAGGGCCGCCTCCTGCACCGCATCTTCGGCTGCTGACGGGTCCAAAAGGATTGCGGACGCCATACCGAGCGCTTGATGGAGTAATGGCGCCAGTTCGGCCTCAAACCGCGCGATCGCGGCGCCAGGAGCTTCCTCAAGGTTGCCGGCCATCATGCGGGGTAGCCACGCCTCCGCCAGTGCGCTCGACGACGTCACACTCTAATACGGGTGCAACAGCCGAAAAGGGTCGCCCCCGCAGGGATCGTTCTCGAGCCGCGTGCAGTCAGACCTCGGCGGACCACACACAAGCTGGCGCCCGACCACGGGCACCCTGGATCGGGACGCCGATCGCGACCCGATCACCGATAGCCACGCTCTCACTGCCAGAGCCGATGGGGAGATTCGAACTCCCGACCAACCGCTTACAAGGCGGTTGCTCTACCCCTGAGCTACATCGGCTGGGCTCCCGGATTCTCCCATGGGGGCTGCTCAAGGTTGCCCAAATCAGCGCCGCTGCGGTAATGTCAAACTCGGTCTAATGGCAAAAGCGAGCACCCTCACAGCGCCGGCAGGCAACCACCTGCTGGAGGCGCTGCCAGACGAGGAGCGCGACGCGCTCATGCAGCATCTTCGCCCTGGGCATCTCAGCGTGAAGACGGTCATCTTCGATCCCGGGCAGCCCATCTCGTATGTCCATTTCCCGGTCGACGGGGTGATCTCGCTGGTCACGCCGCTCGCCGACGGGAACATCGTCGAGGTGGCGACCATCGGCAACGAGGGGATCGTCGGGGTGCCGCTTGTCCCGGGAGGATCGCTCGCCGTCCGCGCCATCTCACAGGTCGCCGGACGGACGCTGCGCATCGAGGCCGGCGAGTTCGCCAAGGGACTCGAACGGCTACCCGCGTTCCGCGACCTGGTGCAGAACTACGTGCAGGCGCTCTTCGGGCAGATCTCGCAGGCGGCCGCATGCAACCGGCTGCATTCCAACGAGGAACGGCTGAGCCGCTGGCTGCTGATGAGCCACGACCGTGTCGGCACCGACACCTTCCCGATCACGCACGAATTCCTCGGCCAGATGCTCGGATCCCGCCGGGCAACGGTCACGCTCTCGGCGGGGCTCCTTCAGTCCGCGGGGCTGATCCGCTACCACCGGGGCCGGGTGACCATCGTGGACCGGGAGGGCCTCGAGTCGGTCTCGTGCGAGTGCTACGGGATCATCAAGGCGGCGCTCGATCGGGTGGTCGCCGCCGCGGACTGAGCCTCAGGACATCAGGTCCTCGCGCAGCTCGACGGCGGCGGCGCGCCCGCCCTCGAACAGCCGGCCCACGGCCTGCTGCACCCCGACGGACATCGACGGGTAGGCGTGCACAGCCTGGGCCAGCCGTCCGCTGAACGCGTGCACCTGCATCCCGACCACGAACTCGTGCATCAACTCACCGGCGCCCGGTCCCGCGATATGGGCGCCGAGGATGGTCCCGCCGCCCGCGTGACCGATTACGGGCCTGCCACCGGTGACGACCTTGATCAGGCCCCTGGTCCGGCGGGCGATCACAGCACGATCGACGGCCGTGAACGGGAGCGTCACCATGCGCACGCCGTCGCCATGCACTCGCCGCGCCTCGGGTTCGGTGAGACCGACATGGGCGATCTCCGGGTCGGTGAAGATCACCCACGGGATCACCCGATACGACGCCGCCTGCTGACGCTCGAACGCATTGTTCGCGGCCAACCGCCCCTGGTATGCGGCGACGTGGGTGAAGGGCAGCGTCCCGGTCACGTCGCCTGCCGCGAAGATGCCGCGCACCGATGTGCGCAGATGCGCATCCACCACGATGCCGCGCTCCCCCACCCGCACACCGACCGTTTCGAGACCGAGGCCCTCGGTATTCGCCCTGCGTCCGGTGGCAACGAGGATCTGATCACCGGCGAGCAGGCGCTCGTCCGCGCCGTCGCGAACCGTCAGCTCGACGCCACCGTCTGCGCGTGTGATGCGTACCGGCTGCACGCCGAGGTGCAAGCGAAGGCCCTCGGACTCGAGGATGTCGCGCATGACGGTCGCAATCTCCGGGTCCTCGCGTGGAAGAAACACCTCCTCGACGTCGATGACCTCCACATCAGTCCCCAGGCGGGCGAACGCCTGCGCGAGCTCGAGTCCGACTGCGCCGGCACCGAGGACGAGCAAACGGCGCGGCTGCTCGCGCAGCTCGAAGATGGTCTCGTTGGTGAGGTACGGCACCCCGTCCAGGCCGTCGATCGCCGGGATAGCCGGCCTGCTTCCCGTGCACACCACGAAGTGCTCTGCGCTGAAACGATCGTCGCCGACCGCGAGGGTATGCGCATCAACGAAAGCGGCGCGCCCGCGGCGCACGACGACGCCGGCGGCCTCGAGATGCGACTCGTCCTCGTACCGCGCGATGTCGTTGATGACGCCGTGCACGTGGTCCATGACTGCAGCGAAATCGACGCTCACGTCACCGACGCGGATCCCGAAGCGATCGGCGTTCGCCGCGGTGTGCCGCACCGATGCCGCCTCGATGAGCGCCTTCGACGGCACGCAGCCGTTCCACGTGCACTCCCCTCCCAGCGGCCCGTCGCTGACCAGGAGCACGCGCCGTCGCTTCTGCGCCGCGGCCTGCGCCGCGACCAGCCCCGCCGTCCCTCCGCCGATGACGGCAAGGTCGAAGGCGCCGGTCACGCCGGGTCCGGTCCTCCCGCGAACACCAGGCACGCGTTGTGGCCTCCGAAACCGAACGACGTGGTCATGGCTATTCGCGCACCCACCGCGCGGCCGGTGTTAGGCACGTAATCGAGATCGCACTCCGGGTCGGGGTTGTCGAGGTTCACGGTCGGCGGAAGGAACCCGTCGCGCATCGCGAGGATGGTGACCATGGCCTCGAACGCCCCGGCGGCACCGAGCATGTGCCCGGTCATCGACTTGGTCGACGAGATCGGCACCTTGTATGCGAATTCGCCGAACACCTGCTTGAGCGCACGGGTCTCGGCGAGGTCATTGAGCGGCGTCCCGGTGCCGTGGGCGTTGATGTACTTGATGTCCTCGGGACGCTTGCCGGCGCGCTCGAGCGCGCGACGCACGCAGCGGACCGCGCCATCGCCGCTGGGCTCCGGCGCGGTGATGTGATACGCATCCGCGGCGGCCGCGTAGCCGAGCAGCTCCGCGTAGATGGTCGCGCCGCGTGCGAGCGCGTGCTCGCGGTCCTCGAGGATCAGTACCGCCGATCCCTCGGCCGCCACGAAGCCATCGCGGTCGCGCTCGAACGGCCGTGACGCATGCGCGGCATCGTCATTCCGCGTCGAGAGAGCGCGCGCGGCAGCGAACATGGCTATGCCGGTCGACGTGATCCCGGCCTCAGTACCGCCCGCGAGCACGGCCACGGCATCGCCCTGGCGGATCCAATTGGCGGCCTGGCCGATCGCGTCCGCCCCCGAGGCACAGGCGCTGACCACGGCCATGTTCGGCCCTCGAGCGCCGAGGTCGATCGAGACCATGCCCGGCGCCATGTCGACGAGCGCCATCGCCGCTGCGAACGGCGACACCCGGCGTGGGCCCTCGGCATCGAGGATGCGGGTGGTGTTCTCGATCACTTCGAGGCCGCCGATCCCCGAGGCGATCAGGACGCCGACGTCGGTCGAGGCGGCGGCGATGTCGAGACCGGAGTGCTGCACGGCTTCGCGCGCTGCCGCCATGGCGAACTGCACGTGGGGCGTGCTCCGGCGCGCCTCCTTGTTGCCGAAGATCGCGGCCGCGTCGAATCCCTTGACCTCGCCGGCGATCCGGACGGGGAGGCGCGACGCATCGAAGTGCGTGATCGGGGCGGTACCACTCCGACCAGCCCTGAGTGCCTCCCAACTCTCGGGCACGCTGTTGCCGACCGGCGAGACGCTGCCCATGCCGGTGACCACGACGCGGCGTGAGCTCGACTCAGCCATGGTGGCGCCGCGCCCTCGAGTCCCAGGCACCGGTTCGACCGGCTTCGCGCAACGCGGCCCGGCGGACGCGGGTTGTCGCAGTCTTCGGAAGCTCGTCCTCGATCCGGATGAAGCGCGGGACCATGAATCTCGGCAGCCTGCCGGAGAGATGGGCGTGCACGTCTGCCGGCGTCGATGACGAGGGTTCGACGAGGACCACACAGAGCAGGATCTCATCCTCGACACCGTCATCGGCAGGCACGCCGATGGCAGCGGCTTCGCGAACCGCCGGATGCTGGAGCGCGACCGCCTCGATCTCCGCCGGAGCGATCGTCTCGCCACGCCGCCGGATTGCCTCGCGAAGGCGGCCGTGGAAGCTGAGGACACCGTCCTCACGCCGCGACAGCAGGTCGCCGGTCCGGTACCAGCCGTCGCCGGTCACGTCCGATGCACTGATGCCGGTCTCAGCGTACCCCTCGAAGATGACATGCGGCTCGAAGGGCCGGATGCACAATTCGCCGGGCTGTCCGGTTGCCGCCTCCACGCCGCTTGCGCCCAGGATCCGGGCCTCGAAGCGTTCGCATGGGAGGCCGACGGTTCCGGGCACGGGGCCGCCAGGGCCTGCGTGGGTCCAGCACGACGCGGTCTCGGTTTGACCCCAGACGTCCTCGAGGGTCACGCCGAAACGGCGCTCGAATGCCTCCCACAGGCCGGCCGGCGTCGCGCTCCCCATCGCCCGCATGACCGGGTTGTCCGCGTCATTGCGCCGCGGAGCGCGGGACATGAGCGTGCTGATGATGGTTCCCACGTAAGGAAAGAAGACCGCGCCCACCGATCGGTTCCGCGCCCAGAAGCGCAGGGGCTCGAAACGCCGGTCGACCACGGTGCGTCCACCGCCCAGCATGGTTCCGAGCAGCGTGCCCTGGGCGGTGACGTGGAACAGCGGGAGGCACGTGTAGACGGTCTCGCCGCGATCGATGCGCACCAGCTCGTCGCCGTAGCAGACCGCGTGCAGCGTCTCGGCGTTGCGGCTCCAGACGACGCCCTTGGACTCGCCGGTCGTCCCCGAGGTGAACATCAGCCGGGCCGGCGCGGCGGGGTCGAGCGCGGGTGGTGGCGGAGGCTTGGTACTCGCGGCGTCGACGGCCTGGTCGAAGCTCGCGAACCCGGATGGCACCCGAGTGCCGGTGACGAAGGTGAGCGGTGGATTCGGGATGGCGCGCAGCGCGGTCCGCGCGAGACCCGCGAGCGTCCCGTCGCAGACGAGCACTTGGCCGCCCGCACGGAAGACCACGTGCTCGAGTGGGTCGCCGCTCAGGGATGCGTTGAGCGGCGCGAAGACTGCTCCGATCTTCATGCACGCGAACCACGTGGCCACAAGCGCCGCGCTGTTGTGGCAGAGCGTCATGACCACGCTCCCCTCGCGTATCCCATGCTCGAGCAGTGCGTTGGCAGTCGCGTTCGCGAGCCGATCGACCTCACCGAAGCTGAGCGTCGCGTCGGGCAGGACAAGGCACTCCTGATCGCGATACGCGACGGCGACAGCCGCGAGTTGCTCGCTGAGCGGCATGAGAATCGTCGGTGCGCCTGGCATCGTCAGGATCAGTCTGCGGGAGCAGCGGCGAAGAGCGTCGACCGAGACAGGTTCGCGCGAAGTCGAGGAATCAGCAGCAGCGTCATGCCCACCGTGATGGTGATCCCCGCAGCGTAGATGCAGAGATCGAAGGGTGGCGCGGGCATCGGAGACACCGTGCCCTTGATGATGTACGCCATGACCACGATCGCCGCCAGCAACCCGGCGACACGCACCGCGCCCGCCTGCCCCCGCCGTATCGACCAGGCCAGGGCCGCGATCGAGGTGAGGAGGTACGCGATGATGATCAGGTCGGCGCCATACGTGGCCAGGTAGAAGAACGCATCGATGGGCGTCGTCCCGTTGAGCATGAACGGCACGACCGCGAAGAGGCTCACAACACCGACAACCGCGAGCGCGCCCACCGGCGACCGCTCGCGCCGGTTCACCGCCGACAACCAGCGCGGCCCGAAACCGTCGCGCGCCAGTGCATAGAGCAGACGGTTCGCGCCATTGACGGTGGCGAGCTGCGCGCCGATGCCGCTGATCAACGCAGCGATGTTGATGATCGTGCCCATCGCCGGGCTCACGTACCGGCCGGCGATGTCGACCAGCGGCACCGACTGACTCGCAAGTGCTGCGGCGCTCGGGTACGCGATGGTCTCCACCCACGACATGACCACGTAGATGCCGCCGGAGACTAGCAGCGCGGCGATCATCGACACCGGGATTACGCGCCGCGGTCGCGATGTCTCCTCGCCGAGCGTCGCCGACACCTCGAAGCCGGAGAATCCCGTGAAGGCGAAGATGACTCCGAGACCGAGGGTCGCGATCGGCAGTCCGTTGAGCGTGAAGGGCGCGGCCGACACGGCGTGAGCGCCCGATCCTCCGTTGAGCAGCACCGCGACGGCGACGACCAGTACGAGCACGATCGCGACGCCCTCGAGACCGAAGATGAGCATGGTGGACAGCCAGATCCGGCGATATGCAAGCACGAGTGCGAGTGCCCAGAAGATGAGAGCGAAACCCGGCCATGCGATCGCCACGTGCGCCGACATCGCCAGGCTCTCCAGGAAATTCGCGTTGCTCGCGTAGATCGACGACGAGTACGCGATGTACACGCCGAGCAGCATCCATGCGGAGATGAACCCGTACCCGTAGCCGAGCGCTCTGCCGTTGAAGGCGAACACCGATCCGGCTGACGCGAAATCGGCGGCCAGCACGATGAACGCATACGACACGAGGAGCATCGCGAGCAGCGCCAGCAGAAAGGCGAGCGGGCCGGCCTCACCGACGATCGCCGCCATGAGCGCCGGAAGAAAGGTGACACCCGCGGTCGGTGCCTGAATGCCAACCGCGCTCGCGGTCGCTCCCGCGTAGCGCACGCTGCCGGCCCGCAGCGATGGCGAGTCCAGCATGGTCCGGCTAGCCTAGCGATCCTCGCCGCGCCGTAGGCGTTCGAGCCGGCGCCGGATCTCGGGGTCGAGGCCGTCCTCGAGCCGGCTGCTGCGTTTGCTGTCGTCTCGCATCCGGCGGGTCTCGACATTGACGGTGCCCGCGACCCGGGCGACCTCTGCCTCGAGAGCTCGTGCCCCCATGGTCGCGACACCCATCGCACCGACGACGTCGCGTTCGAGACGGTCGTCGGTCGCGACCACGACATCGGCGCCCTCGCCGCGCTGTGAAGCCTTGTACGCAGCGCGTTCGATGACATGGTCCGCGGTCGACCGTTTGGAACCGAAGATCACCGTGACCCCGTCGAGCTTCTCCGTCGACGGGATGGCGCCCGGACGAGCGTGCGCATCGAAGACGACGGTCACTGCGACACCGGTCTGCGCCGCATACTCCCCAAGCGCATTCACCAGCTGGCGACGTGCGTCCTCGAGACCGCGGTCGCGAAGCGTCGCATACAGCGACGGCCATGCGTGAATGATGTTGTAGCCGTCGACGATCAGCGCTTGCATGGAGTGACGGCTCGTCTCAGCGCGGAGCGAAGCCGCGCTGCCGTTGCGCCTCGAAGAGCAGGACCGCGGCCGCCGCTCCGGCGTTGAGCGACTCGACGTGGCCCATCATGGGTATCGACACGAGCACGTCGCAGTGCTCGCGGGTGAGGCGGCGCATGCCGGCTCCCTCAGCTCCGACAACGATCGCTGTGGGCCCCGAGAGATCGACCGTGTCGTACCGATCCCGCGCATCGGCGTCGAGGCCGACCCGCCACATCCCGGCCGCGCCGATCACCTCGAGCGCCTGCGCGAGGTTGGGCACGGTGACCATCGGCAGGTGCTCGGTGGCTCCGGCCGATGCCTTGACCGCCGCGGCGGTCAGCGGCGCCGCATGGTGGCGCGGCACCACGATGCCATCGGCGCCGCATGCCTCCGCGCTGCGCGCGATGGCGCCGACGTTCTGCGGATCCTGGATGCCGTCGAGGACCACGAGCAGCGCCGGCGGGCGTGACTGGTCGAGCAGGTCGTACAGGTCGAGAGCGGCGCGCGCGTGGAAATATCCGGCGACGCCCTGGTGATGCTCGGTGTGGGCGATGTCGTCGAGGCGCTGGCGGGACACCTCCTCCACAAGGATCTCCCGCGCTTCCGCGTGTTCGAGGATCTCGGTGAGCCGCGCCTCCGGGCGGATGGCCGCGGCGATGACGATCTTGCGTGCG
The DNA here is from genome assembly GCA_003162415.1 of Candidatus Dormiibacterota bacterium. Taxonomy (GTDB): domain Bacteria; phylum Chloroflexota; class Dormibacteria; order Aeolococcales; family Aeolococcaceae; genus Palsa-851. The sequence goes on along the minus strand of PMOL01000009.1, from coordinate 225,354 downwards.
GGGCGTCCCGCTCGCAGGGCCTCGAGCACGGGGTTGCGCCCGTAGAGGATGTCCACCGCGTCAGCCGCGGTGCGGCGAGGTCCGCTTCCAGCGCTGCCCCTGAGGCGTGTCCTCGACCTCGATCCCGCGACCGGCGAGCTGCACGCGGAGATGGTCGGACTGCGCGAAGTCGCGAGCCACGCGTGCGGCGGCGCGTTCGTCGAGCCACCGCTGCTCCTCCGCATCGGGAGCAGCCTGACGATCGCGGGCGACCAGGGCGAGCACGCCGAGCACGTCGTCGATGTCGGTGAGGAGATGCTGCAGCGTGCGCTGGGTCTCCGCGCTGACTGCTCCACTGTCGAGCACGCGGTTGACGTCACGCAGCCCCGAGAACACGATGCCCATCGCCTCGGGGAGGTTGAGGTCGTCGTCCATCGCTTCGTCGAACCCGATGCGCATCCCGCGCACCGACGCGAGGACGGCTTCGTCGCGCGGGTTGCCGTCTTCCTCGGCGGTGTGGAGTCCGTCGACGCGGGTCTGAAAGTCGACCAGTCGCTGCACCGCGATGGTGCTGTCGGCAAGCAGGTCGTCGGAATAATCGAGCGGCTTGCGATAGTGAGTCCGCGCCGCGAGCAGATAGCGGAGCGCCGCGGGGCTCGCCCCCTCCTCGAGGACGTCGGGCACGGTGGCGAAGTTGCCGACGCGCTTGGCCATCTTCTCGCCGCTGACACGCAGGTGCTGGCTGTGGCACCAGATGCGCACGAACCGCTTGCCGGTTGCGGCTTCGGACTGGGCGATCTCGTTCTCGTGGTGCGGAAAGATGTTGTCGACGCCGCCGCAATGGATGTCGAAGCTCTCGCCGAGCAGCGTCATGCTCATCGCCGAGCACTCGATGTGCCAGCCCGGGTGACCCCTGCCGATACGCGTGTCCCAGCCGATCTCGTCGGGTCCGACGGCCTTCCAGAGCGCGAAGTCGCGGACATCCTCCTTGGTGTAATCGTCGGCGTCGATCCGCCCGCTGGCGCCGGACACGAGGCCTTCCGCGCGCGCGCCGCTGAGCTTGCCGTACTCCGGGAACGCAGCGATGTGGAAGTAGTAGCTGCCATCGGTCTGGTATGCCGCTCCGGCTTGCTCGAGGCGTTCGATCAGGTCGACCATCTGCTCGATGTACTCGGTCGCGCGCGGGTAGTGATCCGCCCGCCGGATCCCCAGCGTGACGCGGTCGTCTTCGAACGCGGCGATCCACGGCGCCGTCTCCTCATCGAGCGAATGCCCGTGCTCAACCGCGTTCTTGATGATCCGGTCGTCGACATCGGTGAGGTTCATCACGTGCGTCACCACCCTGAACCTCCGCTCGAGCCAGCGGCGCAGGACGTCCTCGAAGATGAAGGTGCGGAAATTCCCGATGTGTACCCGGTTCCAGACCGTGGGGCCGCACGTGTACATGCGGACGTGGCCTGGTTCGATCGGCTCCACGACGACGAGCTCACGGCTCATCGTGTCGTGCAGCTGCAGCGTCACCGCCGTTCCAGCAGCACCGTCGCCGACGCGGCGATCCCCTCGCTCCTGCCCGAGAAGCCCATGCCGTCGGTGGTGGTCGCGCCGACCGCGATCGTCCCGGGCTCGAGATCCAGCGCCTTCGACATCGCCTCGGACATCGGCCCGAGATGCGCGGCCAGCCGCGGCTCCTCGGCGATTGCGATGACGTGGGCACTCGCGATCACCCAGCCCTCCTCGTGGAGCTTTTCGGCGACGATCTTCAGGAACTCGCAGCCCGAGGTGTCCTTCCAGCGCGGGTCGCCGGACGGAAAGTGCTTGCCCATGTCGCCGAGCCCGGAGGCGCCGAGGATGGCGTCGACGAGCGCGTGCACCACAGCGTCGCCGTCGGAGTGGCCAAGCAGGCCGCGGCCGTAAGGAATCAGGACGCCACCGAGCATCAGCGGCCGCCCCGGGATGAAGCGGTGCGCGTCGATGCCGTGGCCGATTCGCGGGGTCATCGGACCTCCTCGAGTAAGCAGCGAAGCAGGACGAGGTCCTGCGGGAATGTGATTTTGAAGTTGCGTGGATCGCCGGGAACCACCGTGACCGGGACGCCGATCGCCTCGACGAGCGCCGCGTCGTCGCCGGCGCTGATCCCCTGGGTCGCTGCGTTGAGATGCGCCCGGCGCAGGATGCCGGCGCTGAAGGATTGGGGCGTCTGCGCCGCGATGATCGAGGAGCGGTCGAGGGTGGCCGCGACCTGGCCGTGCTGCACCTGCTTCACAGTGTCCACGCAGGGTACGCCGGCGATGGCGGCTCCATCAGCCTGCGCTGTGTCGAGCACCGCCCGGAAGACCTCGGGCGGCGTGAGCGGTCGGGCAGCGTCATGGACGGTGATCCAGTCGTGACCAGCGCAGCGGTCGATCGCCGCGGCGACGGTGTCCTGGCGCCGCTCACCACCTTCGAGAAGCACGACGCTGGGCAGCCGACCCTCGGCCGCGATGGCCCGGATCGCCTCCCAGCGACCGGCCGGGGCAGCGATGGCGATGAGGTCGAAGCAGCTCGCCGCGGCGATCGACTCCAGGGTGATGGCAAGAACCGGCCGCCCCGAGACGGATACCCAGAGCTTGTCCTCTCCCGCCCTCACGCCGAGTCCGAAGGCGGGGACGATGAGGGCGCTGCTCAGCGCTGCGCGACCTTGGCGCGAACCGGCCGCAACACCCGAGGCTTGCCGGAATCGTCGTCGGCGAGGGTCGCGAAGATCATCCGGCCGGCAGTGGTCTGAAGCACCGTGGTCACGGTCACCGTGACCGTCTCATCAACGTGGCTGCGTCCGTTCTCCACAACCACCATGGTGCCGTCTTCGAAGTACCCGACGCCCTGGTGGGGCTCCTTGCCCTCTTTGACGATCGTGATGGCAATGCTCTCGCCCGCGCCGACGATCGGCTTGACCGCGTTGGCGAGGTCGTTCAGGTTGAGCACGCGAACCCCCTCGATCTGGGCGAGGCGGTTGAGGTTGTAATCCTGGGTCATTAGCGAAGCGCCCCGGGCCCGGGCGAGCTTGACGAGGCGGGCGTCGACGTCGGGCGTGCCCGGGAAGTCGAGGTCGACCAGCTCACAGACCACGTCATCCGCCTTCTGGAGCGCATCGACGACACCGAGCCCGCGGCGCCCTTTCTGGCGGCGGAACGGATCCGCGGAATCGGCGACCCGCTGAAGTTCCTCGAGCACGAAGCCGGGGATCAGCAGCCGTCCGGGGACGAAGCCGGCGGCCACGACGTCGACGATACGACCGTCGATGAGGACACTCGTGTCGACCAGGACCGGCTGGCCGTCGATCGGGCCGGGACCTCCCTGGTCGATGTCCACCGGAGCGGAACGGCCGAAGACGACGCCGAGCGCATCGCGGCGGTGACTGCCGGTCCGCACGCCGACGTAGACGAGCGCCGTCGCAAGACCGAGGGACAGGATCACCCCGAGCCCGAAGGGCAGCGGGTTGAGGAGGACGGCGACCATCGTCGAGATCAGCAGGGCGGCGATCAGGCCGATGAGGGCGCCGATGATCTGACCTGCCGGGGCCTCGTCGAGGGTTCGCTCGAGCCAGAGGTAGGGTTCGACGCTGAGCAGCGGGGCGGCGAGGGCAAGTGACGCGGCTCCCGCAGCACCCGCGGCGAGGAGTGCCGCTCCAGCCGCGGTCGTGCTGCTGTTGAGCACGCCGGGGGTGCCGGACAGGATGAACACGCCGTAGAGCACCCCGAACACGAAACCGACGCTGGCGCCGATGATTCGCGAGACATTTCGCGCCCGCTGGATCGTCCGGGCGGCATGCGTGTGCATCTCAGCGATTGAACCACACGATCTCCGCGCCGAAGGACGGCGCGACACGACGGTCACCCGAGCAGTGCAACCGCCTGTATCAAGGTGGAGACTCGATGACAGCGAAGACCGTCGGGAACTGCGCCGTGATAGCTGTGGGGCAGGATCACCGCCTCCATGCCGACGGCCGCCGCCTCGGCGAGACGCACCTCGGTCCGGGTCACCCTGCGCACCTCGCCGCCGAGGCCCAGCTCTCCGATGACCGCGCAGTGGCGCGACACCGCCCGGTTGCTCGCTGTGCCGGCGATCGCGAGCGCCACCGCGAGGTCGGTCCCAGGATCCGCGAGGCGGAGGCCGCCCGCCACGTTGACGAAGACGTCCAGCTTGGAAACGGAGATCCCGGCGCGCTTGGCGAGCACCGCGAGCATGAGGTGGAGGCGGTTGAGCTCGAAGCCCGAAGCGGTTCGCCTCGAGAACTCGAACGGCGAGGCGACCGCGAGCGCCTGCACCTCGACCGCCATCGGCCGGAGCCCGTCGCACGTGATCGTCAACACGCTGCCCGAGGCCCCGAGGGATGCCGCGTCGAGCATGCCGCGGCTCGGGGCTGCGAGATCGCGCATCCCGTCGCGCTCCATGGTGAGCAGGCCGACTTCGCCGGTCGCGCCGAAGCGGTTCTTGATGCCGCGGAGCATCCGATGCTCACCGAGGCGCTCGCCCTCGAGGTACAGGACGACGTCGACCATGTGCTCGAGGGTGCGCGGACCGGCAATCGCCCCTTCCTTGGTGACGTGCCCGACCAGGAGCACCGGAACGCCGGTCGCCTTGGCGACCTCGCTCATGCGGACGACCGCGGCGCGGACCTGCGAGACGCTTCCGGGCGGTCCGGGCGTCCCGGCATCGCGGAGTGTCTGAACGGAATCGACGATCACGAGGGACGGGCGCTCCGCCTCGATCGTGGCGATCACGGTGTCGACGTCCGATTCGACGAGCAGGCGAACCCTGGCACCGGTGCAGCAAAGCCGCCGAGCACGCAGGGCAAGCTGCTCAAGCGACTCCTCACCAGTGCAGTAGAGCGCCGGTGACACCACGTTGCCGCAGCTGTGCGACATCTGCAGCGCGATGGTGGACTTCCCAATGCCAGGGTCACCACCGAGCAGCACGACGCTGCCGGGAACGATCCCCCCTCCCAGGACGCGGTCAACTTCAAACGAGCCCGTGGGGAGGACATGAGACGGTGCGGCCATCACCGCTTCCATCGGCGTCGTGGTCGCGGCGGCGATTGCTGGTCCGGGCTTGCGGCCGGTCAGCCGCATGACGTCCTCGCTGAGGCTGTTCCATGCGGCACACGCCGGGCAGCGTCCCTGCCACTTCGGTGCCTCTGCCCCGCACTCGGCGCAGACGTAGTGGAGGCGGTGGACGGCGCGCTGCAACTCGGTGGCCATGGGCGACGAATCCTACCGAACAGATGTACGCTGGGTCAAGGCCCTCGGCCACGTCACGCGCGGGGCTGCCCCGGAGGCCCTCGTTACTGCGAGCACGCGTTGCCCCGTCCTCACGAATGCGCCATGGCCCGCTCTCGGGCCATGCGTCGAGGACCGAAGCCCTACCTGGAGTGGACGGGCCGCCCCCTGCCTCGATGGGTCTGCGCCGGCTCCGGTTCCTCCACTCCCTCGATGCGCCGGCGAAGCTCCACCAAGCGATCGCGCAACTCCGCGGCACGCTCGAACTCGAGGTCGCGAGCCGCGCGGAGCATCTCCTTCTCCACGTCCTTGGCAAGGCGCAGCACCTCGTCGGGCGGCAGCCCGGACGCTTCCTGGAATGCGGCGGCGCGGAGCGACTGCTGGTCGCGGTGCGACTCCATCTGGTACACAGCCTTGACGATTGAGAGCGGCGTGATGTCGTGCTCGACGTTGTATGCGACCTGGATCGCGCGGCGACGGTCGGTCTCGGCGATCGCCTTCTCCATCGCGTCCGATGTGCGATCGGCATACATGACCACGTGGCCGAACACATTCCGCGCAGCGCGCCCCACTGTCTGAATCAGGGAGCGATACCCGCGAAGGTAGCCCTCCTTGTCAGCATCGAGGATGCCGATGAACGATACCTCGGGAAGGTCGAGTCCCTCGCGCAGCAGGTTGATTCCGACCAGCACGTCGAACACGCCGAGACGCAGGTCGCGAATGATCTCGACGCGTTCGAGGGTATCGATATCGCTGTGCAGGTATCGCACTTTGATCCCCGCCTCACGCAGGTAGTCGGTCAGGTCCTCGGCCATCTTCTTGGTCAGCGTGGTGATCAGGCAGCGTTCGTGCTTCTCGATCCGGCGTCGCATCTGGGAGATGAGATCGTCGATCTGGCCATGCGACTCCTTCACCTCGATGGTGGGGTCCACCAGGCCGGTCGGCCGGATGATCTGCTCCACCACCTGCGTCGCGCGCGACTCCTCGTATGGCCCCGGCGTCGCGCTGACGTAGATGATCTGACCGATCATCGAGTCCCATTCGGCGAACGTCAGGGGGCGGTTGTCGAGCGCCGACGGGAGCCGAAAGCCATACTCCACCAAGGGAATCTTGCGAGCGCGATCCCCCTTGTTCATGCCGTCGATTTGGGGAACCGCGACGTGCGACTCGTCGACGATGAGGAGCGCGTCGTCGGGCAGGAAGTCGAGCAGGCAGTGGGGGCGCTGCCCCTCGGAGCGATTGCTCAGGTGACGGGAGTAATTCTCGATGCCTGCGCAGGTTCCGGTCTCGCGCATCATCTCCATGTCGAAGTTGGTGCGCTGGCGCAGCCGTTGGGCCTCGAGGAGGCGTCCACGCGTCTCGAGCAGCTTCACACGATCCTCGAGCTCGGCCTCGATGGAGACGAGCGCGCGCGTCATCTGCTCCTGCGGCGTCACATAGTGAGTCGCCGGGAAGACGGTGAGCTCGTCGCGCATGGTGAGGATCTCACCGGTGAGAGCATCGAAGTCCTTGATCGACTCGATGGTGTCACCCATGAATTCGATCCGGGTCGCGATCTCCTCATACGCCGGCTGGACATCGACGACGTCGCCGCGGACCCGAAAGCGCGTGCGCCCGAAGTCCATGTCGTTGCGTGAGTACTGCAGGTCGGACAGCTTGCGCAGCAGGATGTCGCGGCGCCACGACTCCCCGCGCTTCACGGTGATCGACTCACCGAGATAGTTCTCCGGCGACCCAATGCCGTAGATGCAGGAGATCGAGGCCACCACCACCACGTCGCGCCGGGTCAGCAGCGCGCGGGTCGCGCTGTTGCGCAGCCGATCGATCTCGTCGTTGCGCGACGAGTCTTTCTCGATATACGTGTCGGTGCGCGGGATGTATGCCTCGGGCTGGTAGAAGTCGTAGTAGGAGACGAAGTACTCGACGGCGTTCTTGGGGAAGAACTCCCGGAACTCCGCCCAGAGCTGGGCCGCAAGGGTCTTGTTCGGCGAGAGTACGAGCGTCGGACGCTGCTGCTCCGCGATGACGTTGGCGATCGTGAAGGTCTTCCCCGAGCCGGTCACCCCCAGCAGGGTCTGCTCGCGCTGACCCTCGGTCAGCCCGCGATTGAGCGCCCTGATGGCGGCGGGCTGATCACCGGCAGGTTCGAAGGGCGCGAGCAACTCCAGGGCGGGCACGCTTCGAGTCTAGTCGCTGTCCCACTCTCGCCGAATTCGACCTCAGCGCACCGCCGCGTAGATCTCCTCGAGGCGATTGCCAATCGCGTCCCAGGAATGCTCGGCGAGGACAATCTCGCGTCCCCGCGCGCCTGCCTCGGCTCGCAGCTCGGGATCGTCCAAAAGCCGCGTCGTTGCGGCGCTGAGCGCGGCCATATCACCGGCCGGCACCAGAACCCCACCAACGCCGACCGCGTCGCGCAGACCGTCGACATCGAAGCCCACGACCGGCGTTCCCGCCGCCTGTGCTTCGAGGGCGACCATGCCCAACCCTTCGAACCGCGACGGCATCAGCACCACCGCGGCGCGGGCGTACTCGTGATTCAAGGCGTCGCGATCGAGCGCACCCAGGTACTCGATTCGCCCGCCACTCGACTGGGCGGCCCGGCGGACTTCTGGCTCGAGACTGCCGCCCCCCACGAGTACACCGTGCACCCGCGGATCCGCGGCCGTCAGCGCCTGCAGCACCGTGACCGCGTCGAGTGCACCCTTCTCCCGCTCCATGCGGCTGACGAAGAGCACGCGTCCGTCCTCGTGATCGACGCCAGGTAGGTCGACCGTATCGACTCCGTTGGAGAGCACCTCGATGCGCGATGCCGGGATCCCCATCTCGAGCAGCGCGTTGGCGGTCGATCGCGAGACCGGCAGCACCATCGCCGCACCACGGTACGAGCGCGCCTCGACGCCGTTGAGCAATCGCTTCACGGAGCCGCGCGGGTGCGCCTGCCGGTACGTGTGATGCGCCGTGTACACGAGCGGCGGACCCAGTTGCTTCCACAACAGGACCCCGCCGGGCCCGCCCTGCGCATGGATCACGTCCGGCGCGGCGCGCAGCAGGATCTGCGGATATCGATTGAGCTGCAGGGAGAAATCGAGCGGCGCCCGGCCGGTCCGCCGCCCGAAGGCGATCGCGTGCTCCCCGCGGCCCGAGATGGTGTGCACGCGCACACCGCGGCGCTCCAATGCCGCTCGGATGCCGTGCACGACGACCCCCTGACCACCGAGCGGCGGATCGTCGTCGTAGCTCGCGATGGTGACCCGGGTCATCGCTGGCAGTGCGGGCAGTACACGGTGGTGCGGCCGGCGGTGACGGTGCGGCGCAGGATCGTGCCACACACGAAGCAGGGCAGCCCGCCGCGCCCATACACCTGGAGGCGCTCCTGGTTGCTCCCGCGCGCATTCCAGACATCGCGATAGTCATCGACGCTGGTGCCCCGGTTGGCGACGGCTGCCGTGAGCACCCGTGGGATGGCATCGAGGAGGGCCGCTCGATCGCGGCGGGTGAGGCGATGGCACCGCCGGGTGGGCCGGACGCCCGCGAGGAAACACGCCTCATCGATGTAGATGTTGCCGAGTCCCGCCACGCCCTTTTGGTCGAGCAGCGCGGCCTTCACCGTCCTGGTCGTCTTCCGCAGCACCGCGTCGAGCCGCTCCTGCGAGAACGCGTCGGAAAGGGGTTCGACGCCGAGCTTGGGGAGTACACGCGCAGAGGTCAGCGCATCACGCGAACCGTAGGCCACCCGGCCGAAGCGACGCGCATCGTCGAAACGGAGCTCGTTCCCGTCGTCGAGCGAGGCGCGGATGTGGGTGTGCTTCGCGACCGGGGCATCGGCATCGCAGACCAGCAAATGCCCGGTCATGCCGAGATGCACCATCAGCTCGTCGCCGGAATCGAGCTCCAGCAACAGGTACTTGCCGCGGCGATCCACGTTCTCGAAGCGCTGTCCCGTGAGCAGCGCCGGCAGCATCCTGCCATCCGGGACACGAACGATATCGGGCCGGTCGACGGTCACGTGCTCGATGCGCCGTCCCGTGACCGCAGTACGAAGGTCGCGGGCAACCGTCTCCACCTCGGGGAGTTCCGGCACCCTCAGTTCCTCGCGATGGGCGTCATGTCCCCCCAGTTGTCGCCGACCTTGACGTCAACATCGAGGGGCACCTTGAGTGCCTCGGCCGCCCCCATGCGATCCCGGAGGAGCATCACGAGGTCGTCGACCTCCTCCGCCGGCGCCTCGAGCAGGAGCTCGTCGTGCACCTGGAGGAGGATGCGGCTGCGCAGCCCCCGCTCGCGCAGTGCCTCGTCGACCAGGATCATTGCCTGCTTCATGATGTCGGCCGCACCACCCTGGATCGGCATGTTCACGGCCATGCGCTCGGCGGCGAAGCGCAGCTGACGGTTGGCCGCGCGGATGTCCGCGATGTAGCGACGCCGGCCGATGAAGGTCTCAACCCAGCCGTATTCCCGGGCATGGTTGCGCACCCCTTCGAGGTACACGGTGACAGCGGGGAAATTGCGGAAGTACGCATCGATGAACGAATGCGCGTCCTCGCGGCTCATGCCCGTGTCGCGAGCGAGCCCGAAGTCGCTCAGCCCATACACCACACCGAAGTTGACCACCTTGGCGATGCGGCGCATGTCCGGGGTCACCGCCTCGGGTTCGACTGCATACACCTCAGCGGCGGTGCGCCGGTGGATGTCCTCACCGCGCTGGAAGGCCTCGATCAGCTCCGTCTCACCGGTCACGTGGGCGAGTACGCGCAGCTCGACCTGCGAGTAGTCCGCGCTCACCAGGCGCTGGCCCTTGTCAGCATGGAACGCGCGGCGGATTCGCTGCCCCCATTGGGTGCGCACCGGGATGTTCTGCAGGTTCGGATCGGACGACGACAGCCGGCCAGTGGTCGCCACCGCCTGGTTGAAGGACGTGTGCACCCGCGAGTCCGCGGTGCACAGCAACGGCAGAGCATCGACATACGTGCTCTTCAGCTTGGTGAGCTGGCGCCACTCGAGTATCTGCTCGACCACGGGATGCTCCCCGAGGAGGGCCTCGAGCGTGTCGGCGTCGGTGCTCCGCCCGGTCTTGGTCTTGCGCCCGCTGGCGAGACCGAGGTCGTCGTAGAGGAATCGCCCCAGCTGCTGAGTGCTGCCGGGGTTGAACGTGTACCCGGCGACCTCCTGCACCTCGTTCTCGATTTCGGTGATGCGCTTGTACATCTCGGCGCTGATCGCCCCGAGCAGATCGCAATCGACGGCGACTCCCTCCACCTCCATGGCGGCGAGGATGGGGACCAGGGGCAGCTCCATGGTGTCGTGGAGCCGGGTGGCGTTGGCCCGCTCCATGTCGCGAATCAACTTCTCGCCGACCGGATCGAGCAGGCCGACCCACACGCCGTAGTACGCGGCCGCCTCCTCCACCGGAACATCGGCGATCCCGCGCTTGCCGCGACCGCTGCCGAGCAATGTCTCCTCGGCCTCGACGCTCAGCAACGCAAGGTCGTGCGCCAGCACCGGCAGTGTCGGAACCTTGAGGCGCGAGTTGGTGAGATAGGCGGCGAGCATCGCATCGAACTCCAGACCCTGTATCGCGATACCGCGCCGTCGCCACGCGAGCAGCTCTCGCTTGAGGTCGTAGCCTCGTTTCGGAATCGTGCTGTCCGCAAGCACCTCCTCCAGTGCGACGATCGCCGCCGGATCCGCGTTGCGCTCCAGCCCCGCATGCCACACGGGCATGTAGTAGGCGATGTCCTCCCCTTTGGGAGCGAAGGCGACACCGATCATGTCGCCGGTTCTCGGGCTGCCGTCAACGACGGTGCGGACGGCCATCGCGCCGGCTGCGCGAATGCGCTGCGTCGCGTCAGTTGCCTGATGCGCATCGATGACAATCTCGACGTCCGTCGCCGGCGATTGCAGGTCGCCGGGCAACGGCGCTGGTTCACTTGCCGGCGCCGCGGCCGGCGCCGAACCGTCGTTCACGGCGCGTCCGGGCAGCCGCGGGAGCAGACTGCGAAACTCCAGGCGGTCGAACAGCTCGCGCACCGCCGCTTCGTCGTAGTTGAAGAGGCGTGCGCCCTCGAGTGGCAGGTCGATGTCGATGTCGACCTTGATGGTCGCCGTCCACTTGCTCAACCGCGCCTGCTCCACATGGCTTTCCAGCGCGCGCTGCACGCGCCCGGGCGGCATGGTCGGCACGGCTGCGAGGACGTTCTCGAGCGGCCCGTACTGCTGCACCAGTGACATCGCGGTCTTCTCGCCAATGCCAGGGACGCCGGGGATGTTGTCGCTTGGATCGCCTTGCAGCGCCTTGAAATCGACAACCAGTGGCGGCTCGAACCCGTAGCGTTCGCGAACCTTGTCGACGTCGTAGATGATCGTGTCGCTGAGTCCGCGGCGGCTGGCGAAGACGCGGATGTGCTCGGTGACGAGCTGCAGCACATCGAGGTCCCCGGTGAGGATGATGACATCGAGTCCCGCAGCCTCGGCCTTCTGCGCCAGCGTGCCGATGACGTCGTCGGCCTCGAACGTTGGGATCTCCACGATAGGGATGCCGAGCGCCTCCACGACCTCGCGCGCCCACGGGAACTGGGCACGCAGCTCGTCAGGGGCACGCTGCCGTTGCGCTTTGTATTCCGGGAACTTCTCGTGCCGAAATGTTGGTCCCGGGGGGTCGAATGCCGCGATGGCATATGTCGGCGTCGTGTCGTTGAGCGCCTTGAAAAGCATCGACGTGAAGCCGTAGGCGGCGTTGGTCATCTCGCCCCGGCTGTTGCTCAGCGCGGGCATCGCGTGGAACGCCCGGTACACGAGGTTGTGCCCATCCACCAGCAACAAAGTCTCGCGAGCCACAGCGATCCATGGTAGCGGCGAGGGATGGATGTCCTCGCGGGCGCACTCCCGGGGTTATGATCGAGGCATGGCCGACCTGGTGGAAATGACCGTTGACAGCATCAGGGTGCACATGCCAACCGGCCAGCACGTCGTCATCCTCAAAGAGAAGACGGCCGATCGCTACCTTCCCATCTGGATCGGCATCAACGAAGCCAACGCGATCGCGCTCAAGATCACCGGGATCACCCCCGAGCGACCGATCACGCACGACCTGCTCGCCAACCTGCTGAGCGCGGTCGAGGTGACCGTGGAACGGATCGTGGTGACATCGCTCAGCAATGAGGTCTTCTACGCGCGGATCCTCGCCCAGGTGGACGGTCGCCGCCTGGAGATCGACTCCCGCCCGTCGGACGCCATCGCCGTGGCGGTGAGGGTCGGAGCCGGCATCTTCGTCGCCGACGAGGTGCTCGACAAGGCCGGGGTCCTCCCCGAGGCGGACAAGGACGGCGAGCTCACCGAGACCGACCCCGAAAGCGAGGAGCGGCTCGCCAAGATTCGCGACTGGGTGAACACTCTCAACCTCCCCGACCTCGGGACCGGCGCCTCAGAGAGCTAGGCTCGCGTCAGGCGCGGAACAGCGACCAGAACCCCTGGTCCTCGAAGCCGAGCCGCCAGGCGGCGATCCCGGCCAGCCCGTACTTGTGCACCAGCGCGACCTTCCGCGCCAGGCTGTCGGCATCGTCGAAGTAGGTGATCAGCGAGCCGTTCGGCGAGACGATGAACGGGGTCTGGGCGCCGAAGTCGTAGTCGACCTGCGCGCCCGGCACGCTCAGCGCGTTGTAGAGAACGTTCGAATACGCCGCCGCGCCGCCAAAGCTGCTTCCCCAGGCGCGGCCGTAGAGCGGCACGCCGAGGAGCACGTGGGCCGGGTTGAGGTCTGGCAGGGTCGCCTGCAGGATCGAGTTGTCCCAGTCCAGGCCCGCCACCGGGCCCGGCGTCCCTCCGTCACCGTGCTGGTCATAGGCCATGAGATCCACGTAGTCGGCGACCTTGCCGATTGCGGAGATGTCATACGCGGCGGAGTACGCGTTCACCCCGGCGAAGTCGTGCGGGACGACGTCGACGATCAGCTTCGCGCCACGGGCGTGCACCGCGGTTGCCAGCTGCTGGACGAACGCCGTGAACGGCGATTTGTCCGCGGCGAGCATCCCCTCGAAGTCCACGTTGATGCCGCGGTAGCCGTCGTATCGGATCGCGGCGACCATCTCGTTGATCAGCCTGTTGACCGCGGTCGGGCTGTTGAGCAGCTGGTCCGTGGCCGAGGGGTTGGTTGAGTCATTGGCGAGCGACGGCCAGATCGGGAGGGTTGCCGCTCCGGCGCGACCCACCGCGGATTGATCCGGCGTCCCGAGGATCGAACCGTCCGCCTGCGCCTGCCAGCCGGTCGGGGTGACCTCGGCGACCTTTCCGAGGTGGAATGCAAGCGACGTGTTCGACGCCGAGGTGTTGATGACAAATGCGTCCACGGGGATGCCGGTGACGACGGGTGGGCCGGGGACGGTCACCCGGCGGACGGTGTGCCGAGCGATACCCACCAACGAGAGGGTGATCCCCGGATCGAGATGAGCGTCACCGGCGGTGGTGATCGACGGGGGGAGCGTGATCGATGCGGGTGCCCTGCCCTTCCAGGTGATCCGTGCGTGGTCACCGTCGGTCCAGGTCACGGTGGCGCCGGGAAGCGCAGCGGCGACCGCCGGCTGCGACGGTGCGTCGTCGAAGACCGCGTCGACCACCAGCCCGCTCGTCGGATCGATGTGGGCCGCGAGCATCGCGGCGGTGGGGGAAACGACCGTGAATGTGATGTTCTGGGTGCTCATACCCGCTACGGCCACCGAGAGGCGGTGGGGCGACGAGAGCGGCAGCAGCGGCTGCACTGTTGCCAGGAGGTCCTGGTGCTGGGCCGCGAGGGTCAGTGAGTTCCCGTCCAGGGTCGCCGTCACATCCGATGCCTGGAGCGGCGCGCCGGTGGCATGCAGCCGCAGATCGAGATTCGGCGGGACGTCGGCGGCGCCGGAGCGAAGGCCAACGCCACCCGCAGTGATCACGAGGTAGCCGTAGTTTGGGGGTGTGCCGAACCCGGTGAAGCTGCAGCCGGAGACCAGCAGCGCCACAGCCAGGCACGCCAGGCGGCGGTGCATTGCCTTCCAGTCTAGTAAAGGAGGGGTCGGCGCGGCCGGGGAGTCAGCGGGTGGTGAGAGTCAACTCCGCGGTCAGCGGCGGGCTGTTCAAGCCGGTGTAGCCGGCCGGGATACTCGCAACCACGAGCAATTCGGTACCCGGGACGAGCCCGGCCGGCACCTTGAAGGTGAGCAAGGGGCCCGATGTGCGGGGCGATACGACGTATCCGTACGACCCGTCGATCACTCCCAGGCCCTCCGCCCCCGGGGTCTCAACAGCGGGGAGCACGTCCAGCCGGTTGCTGGACCTCGCGACCGCGACCGACACGCACGGCAGCACCGTCCGGGACGTGACTGGAGCGGATCCCGTCCCCGGATTGGACAGCGATGTGACCGGCACCGAAAGCTGCGCATACACCAGGGCCGGCTTGCCCGAGGTGACCTGGAGCGTCGGCGCCGCGAGGACCAGTTGAATCGCCGGCTGCGCCGGGTCGGTGGCCAGGTCCTCCTGGCTGAAGCTGGGCGGGGGCGACGCCCCGGCGATGCTGACGATCGAGCCGGTACAGGATGCGGTGGAAAGGGGACCTCCTGCCGCGCCAAATGGCGCGGAGGTGGCGCTTGGCGCATGAGCTGCGCTGCTCGAGCCGGTGGTCGGGGTGCTGGTCGGGGTTGCGCCGCCATGCAACAGGGCCGTGGCCGCCAGGACGACGACGAAGGCGCCGGCAATGGCGGTCGCGGGGAAGCGGCGCAGAACCCCGAGGTTGAACCAACCCAGACCGATGCGCGGCCGGGGCGGACGTTCGGCGACCGGAGATGTCGAGGGAAGGTGCACGACATGGGGCATCCGCGCCTTCGGCAGCTCGCGGAGAGCCTCGACGGAAGCCCGGAACTCCGCATACGCCGCAGCGCAGGGCGCGCACGACTGCACGTGCGCGTGGAAGCGCGCCTCCTCGATCGGCGAGAGCTCGTCCTCGTACGCCGCGGAGAACAGATCGTCCAGGTGGCGGCGCGGGCTCACGCGTTCTCCTCGGCGAACCCGGGGGCCGCGGCGGTGCCGCGCAGGGCTTTGGCGAGCATCGAGCGAGCCCGGTTGAGCCGGGATTTGACGGTTCCGATCGGGACGCGGAGGGCTGCGGACATCTCCTCGTAGCTCAGCTCGTTGACGTCCCGGAGGACGACGACCGCGCGGAAGTCGGGATGGAGCGTGAGCAGGGCCTCACGTACCGCGGCCACGCGCTCGCGCGCCAGGGCGGTCGCCTCTGGCCCGAGATCGGGATCCGGGAGCTCGACGATATTGCCCTCCGCATCTTCGAGCGGATCTGCCGGCCGGCGGATGCTGCGGCGCTGGACGTCGTGACTGCAGTTGATGGCGACGCGAAAGAGCCAGGCCCGGATCGTCTGGCCGCGAAGCACCGGGATCCTGACGTAGGCGCGAAGGAACGTCTCCTGAACGACGTCGGCCGCATCGGCCGGTGTCCCGAGAATCCTGAGTGCCATGGTGTAGAGCTCATCCTGGTGGCGAGTGACAATTGCTGCAAAGGCATCGCGGTCGCCGCGGCGTGCCCGCTCGAGGAGCGCCTCGTCGTCCATGCATTTGAGGGTACGCGCCAGCACGCGCTCCGGTTCCCGGCGGGAGCCGGTACGCTGTCCACCCTGCCGGGGTGGCGGAATGGTAGACGCAGCGGTCTCAAAAACCGCCGAGGACAACCTCGTGAGGGTTCGACTCCCTCTCCCGGCACGCGGAATCCGTTGCAATCCCTAGGTTTTTCTTCTCGCTGTCCATTTCGTGTCCATTTCGGCGACCGGGAAGCACCCGAATCCGCGGCCCGAATCGCGCATCGATCTCGTCCGCTAGGTCTTCGGAAGCGTCATCGCTCAGGTGGCCGTAGCGGTCAAGTGTCATCGAACGCGACGTATGGCCCATGGTCTTCATCACGGTCAGAACAGAAGCCCCGCCGTCAAGCGCGAGGGTGTCCGCTGTGTGACGCAGGTCATGGAATCGGATGGGCCTGAGGCCGGCAAGCATCCTCATCGCCTGCCAGCGTTTGTAGAAGCTGGATGCAACCCACGGCTTCCCGTCAGGTCCCGGGAATACCAATTCGTTGGTCTGCGGCGTTCGTGCCAGGGCATCCGCACAGACTTGGGGCATCACCAGGGTCCGGACGCTAGCCGGGGTCTTCGGCTTGTTGATGACCCGGCTTCCGTCATGTTGCCGCGTGACGTTACCGGTTATGTATATTTGTCGCGACTGAAAGTTGATGTCTTGCCAATGCAGCGCGAAGAGTTCGCCCTGCCGAATCCCCAGGGTGACGGCCAACACATACAAAGCTTCCAGCGGATCACCCTTTGCAGCCTCAACCAGCCGGTTGACCTCATCGGCACTCAGCGCGACGGCTCTGCTGGGCGATCTGTCGGGTCTATCCACGATGGAGATTGCGTTGGACACGCGGTGACCGTATCGCCTGGCCTCATTCAGAGCCGTCGCCAACGTCATGTGCACTTTGAGCGCCATACCGCCGGAAGCTTCGTGCAATTTGTAGATGTGCTCAGGCGTGAGTGCATCGAGACGTACCTTCCCAAGGAGGGGAACAATGTGAACCCTGGCATGCGATTCATATGGCCGCACCGTTTGAGGTGCGCGTCGCGCTTTCTTCCGCGTAAGCCACTCGGCCAGCCATTCGCCGACGGTTGGTGATTTGACGCTGCTCTGCGGCTGCGCTAGAAATGCGTTAGCCTTTGCCTGCGCTTCCGTCTTCGTTGCGGCGCTAAAACACCGGGTCTCGCCATCGATGACTATCCGCACCTGATGGCTTTTGCCTCGCTTACGGTAGCTACCCGTGCCGCGACGTGAATACGGCTTAGTCATCGTCGTGGGCAAGCCTAGCGCCTGCCGCGCGGTACCGTCATCAAGGGCCACTGCAGCACCGGCTGCGTATTCACTTTGGCATCCCTGAAGGCCACCACGTCCTCTGGCCGGAATCGAACTGTACGCGGCCCCAGGTAAACGGCCGGTAACTCGCCCTCGTTCCTGCACCGGTCTAGCGTCCGAACGCTGATTGCAAGAGCATCAGCGGCTTGCTGCTTGGTCAACAACAACGCCTCAGCCACCGTCACGCTCTCGGGCTGATCCCGGGCCCCTCCTTGCCAGCGTTGCTGCCACCCTAATCTCGTAACGTGATCGAGCCGTGCGTGGCGCTGCTTCACCTCGCTGTTGATGCTTCGCCATTGCGAAATCACGAGTGCTGACGTGTACGGCCCGATGCTCTCTCATGTCAATGATTGTAACCCGGGAAAAGCTCGACTTTGACCCGAACATTCCCGCTGGACGAGCGTACTCTCGAGGCCGGATCACCAGCGCCAAATGATCTTATTTGTTGCAATGAGTTCTGCTATTTACAGTTGTTTCTTGACCTGAAAGCGCAGTCGTCCGAGCCAATGTGGACGTGAGCGTTAAGACTACTCCTGGCACAACGATCGTCTCGAGTACGTTCCCGTGACGTCGCCTTCGTGCCCGACGAGGCTGGCCATTGCCGGATGCAAAGCCCATCGATGATGGGCATCGACTGTCTGCCCAAGCGGTCACCGCTAGAGGAACCCTTCGCAACTGGGAGGACGGCGTCTCCTTGGCTCCACCACAAATATCCGGCCACGGCTGACGAGCCACCGATCAACCTGTTAAGATCGAAACTGTTTTCAGGAGACAGGGGGATAGCCATGAGGTTTCTACTCGCAGCTGGTGTTGCCGCATCGGTGGCTATGAGCGTCATCGGCGGATCCCATCCTGCCAGCGCCGCAACGACATCACCGGCCAACTGGACACAGTGGGGCTTCAACGCTCAACACTCTGGATACAACCCATCAGAGACCGTCCTGACCCGAGCAAACGTGGGTCATTTGGTCAGCGCCTTCAGCACTCGCGTCAATGGGGTATATGCCGACCCCATCGTGGCCGGCGGCGTCGTCTATCTCTCGGACAACTATGACGTTGCAGCGATCGACGGTGCAACCGGCGCGGTCGAGTGGAGAACCGGCATCTGCGGCGAGGACACGTCGGATCCGGCATTCGCACAGGGTCGCGTCTGGGTGGAGCTGGACGATCCAGGTGTTGCCGCGATCAGCACCGGTGGCAAGAAGGTCATGTGCCTGTTCTCGGGGGTCAGCCTCGGCATAGAGCCACCCTCGGCAGGAGACGGCACGGTATACGCGGAAGATGATGAGAGCGATCTAGCCGCAATCAATGCTGCGACGGGGGCGGTCCGCTGGTCGATCGGGCTTCCAGACGATCAGGGGCCTTACTCCGATTCCGTCGATTCACCCTCCCTCACTTCTGACGGGAGCGCCGTCTTCGCCTCCGGCTCCAACAACACCGAGGCCGTCATCTACAAGGTCAATGCGGCCACGGGGGCGGTCATCTGGTCGCAGGCCATCGACACATGCGGAGCCTCGGCGGTCGCGGTCTCCGGCTCAATGCTGTATGTGACCGGATGTGGTGTTTACGGACTTTCCGCGGCAACGGGCAGCATCGTGTGGCATGAGACTGCCCTGACCGGAGACGTCAGCGCTCCCGCGGTTGCCGGAGGGCTCGTATTTGCGGCCGGAGCGGGAGCAACGAATGGCGTGGCAGCGTTCAATGCCACCAATGGCAGCTTGGTCTGGGATGACCCGGAGTACCAAGGTGACGCGCCCACGATCGCTAACGGCGTCGTCTATGTTGATGACGACGATTACACGGTACTCGGCATCGCCAACGAAAATGCGCTGAATAAGCTCGTCATGCTCAACAGCAGCACCGGTGCCCTGCTCGGAACCCTCTCGCCGCCATCTTCCGCTGCTGCGTTTGTCGGTGCCGTGATCCCAGTTGACGGACGCGTGTACGTGTGTACCGAGAACGCAAATTACGGCGTCTCACTCCACGGCTATGTGCCTTGACGCCCGTAGGGCTCTGGGTATGCGAGCAGCTTCAGATCTAGTCTTACGGCAGCGCCAACTACTCCGGCGTCTCCTGACTGGCAGCACTGGTCAGTCTGCCCTTCCTGCCAAAATCAGGGCTGTTTTGAGAGACAGGGGGATAGCCATGAGGTGTGCACTCGCAGCTGGTGGTGCCGCATCGGTGGCTTTGAGCGTCATCGGCGGCTCGCATTCGGAACCGCAGCCTCATCTTCGACCAACGGGTCGCGGCGGAGCTTCACCGCTCAAGGCGGGACATCAGGAGCGTGGACGTTCTGAACGAGTAGTACGTCACCGCTTGCTGACCCGACATCTGGCTGTCTTGGCTGCGGTGCTGATTGGAGTGCCCGCCCTAACCCTCGGAGCAACAGTCGGCAGTGCATCTGGCACGGGCTTCCATCACGTGGTGACGCTCTACCACGGCGTGAATGACCCGGGAGATATCGTGGCTGGGCCCGATGGAGCCTTGTGGTTCACTAACGATGGCGAGAACTCCATCGGACGGGTCACCACCGCCGGGGTGGTCACGATCTACGGCGGCCACGGCATCAACTTCCCGCGCGGAATCGCTGTCGGGTCCGACGGGGCCTTGTGGTTCACCAACCCCTATACCTCAGGTTCAATCGGACGGATCACCACCACTGGGAAGGTGACGATGTACACCGGTCCCGGCATTAGCGCCCCACAGTACATCGCCGCCGGACCGGACGGTGCCTTGTGGTTTACCAACGATGCCAACAACTCGATTGGGCGCATCACGACCTCCGGGGTGGTCACCAATTACACCGGTCCCGGCATTAGCTCCCCGCTCGGAATCGTGGCTGGGCCCAACGGAGGCTTGTGGTTCACTAACAGTGGCAACAACTCCATCGGACGGATCACCACTGCTGGGGTGGTCACCAATTATACCGGTCCCGGCATTAGCTCCCCACTCGGGATCGTGGCTGGGCCCAATGGGGCAGCCTTGTGGTTCACCAACGATGGCAATAACTCCATCGGACGGATCACCACCGGTGGGGTGGTCACCAATTACACCGGTCCAGGCATTAGCTCCCCGACGGGGATCGCCGCAGGGCCTGATGGACGCCTGTGGTTCACTAACAATGGCAACAACTCGACAGGACGGATCACGACCTCCGGGGTGGTCACCAATTACACCGCTTCCGGCCTTTCCTACCCGCGCGGGATCGTGGCTGGGCCTGATGGCGCGTTGTGGTTTACCAATTCCAACTCAATCGGACGGATCACGACCTCCGGGGTGGTGACAAACTACTTCACCAACGGGATCGAATACGCTTACGAGATCGCGGCCGGGCCTGATGGGGCGTTGTGGTTTACCAACCTGGCCGATAACTCGATTGGACGGATCACAACCTCGGGGGTAAGCACTAGTTACACCGGTCCCGGCATTAGCTCCCCACTCGGGATCGTCGCTGGACCTGATGGCGCTCTGTGGTTCGCCAATAGCGGTAACAACTCGATTGGCCGAATCACCACTGCGGGGACAGTGACGAATTACACGGGCTCGGGCATTATCGACCCCCAGTACATCGCGGCCGGACCCGACGGGGCGTTGTGGTTCACTAACAACAACTCCATCGGACGGATCAGCACCACCGGGGTGGTCACCAATTACAGCGGTCCCGGCATTAGCGCCCCGCTGGGGATCGCCGCCGGCCCAGACGGGGCCATGTGGTTCACTGGCGGCGATCAGTTCGGCGGGCTAATCGGGCGGATCACCACCGCAGGGAAGGTGACGAGTTACAGCACCGGCCTCGGCGGCATCAGTGGAACGAACGGGATCGCAGCCGGCCCAGACGGGGCGATGTGGTTCACCGGTAGTCTTGACGACGCGATCGGACGGATCACCATGAATGGGAGCGTGACGCTGTACAGCGGCCCCGCGATCGGCCCTATCCCGACAGACATCGCGGCCGGGGCCGATGGGGCGTTGTGGGTTACCAACGGAGGCCGCACCACGATCACAAGAATCACCACCGGCGGGGCTGTGACGAACATCGGGATGGAAGGGCACACGCTCGGGATCGCCGCCGGCCCAGACGGGGCCATGTGGTTCACAGCTGCCGGCGCCGTCATCGGGCGAATCACCACGGGATAGGGCGCGCACTTTGCTGGTTGCTTGGCGCGATGGCTGGCTGGAGGGTAAGCCGATAGTGAAGTCGCCTCGCGCGAATTGGCTTTCCTTGGAGCGGAGACCGAAATCCAGCAAGATCGAGGCTCTTCTGCACCCAAGTCGATGTGCGCTCCACAAAGTTGCCGCATAGTTCGTGGCGAAACTGCAGCCCCTTGGCTAGGGGGACGGCTCGGGAGTAGTCATCGACCGACTTGCTTCCTTCCATTGACAAAGGTGAGCACATCATCGCCGGCGTATTCGAAACGTAAAGACAGACGAGAAAAGAGACCCCGGAGGGACAGCTTCGAGGTCACAATATGCGCCTCGGGGGTAGACCCACTCGGGCTCTCCCTATCCCTTCGAGCGAAGGTTACCGGCTGGCCATCGAGCAGCGGCTCCATGGGGCCGGGCTGCATGACCTTCGCGCTTCCGCGATTCCCGAGCCCTTGGGCACGATGACCGTTTCTTGTTCCGCCACCCGCCCTATTACCAGGGTGCGCATCACCCCGATGGACCGAACGCTTGGCGGCATTATTTCCGCAGGGCTGCGCTCATCGAGGGCACGGGTGGATATCGGTCTGGAAATTCGCCGGCAGCCAAACGGCAATATGCATTTCCGGGGGACGTAAATTACAAAACAGGCGTACCAATGCCCTTCACCTTGCTCACTTTCCGGAACGCCTTTTGCTTCGCTACCAGTAAAGGCCAGGCCATATTCAGGACAACGCAAAGGTATAGTGATAAATCGACGCTAGATTTTACCCCTCAATCAATACCCATCAATCAATCTGCAAGTCGTGAGCGAAGCGAACGACACAGAACGTGCTTACTGACGACTGAGTGAGCGAAGCGAACGATAGGGAGTAGGGTTGATGAGGGACGGGCAATGAAACCGGGGCAAGTCTCAACCGTATTTTAGATACGGTTCCCCCTTCCTAATAAGGTTTCCCCCGTTCGGAACTGGTACTTTCTCAGGACATTACTCTGAAGGGACGGATGCCATGCAGCCGGGTGTTGCCAATGACGGTCGCAGATTTAGCTCTCTCATGCTTATTCTGTCTCCCCAGCCGGTAGAAACTATCTAACCCTTGGAATTACTCCTAATGTTTTCAAACAATTGATGATGGGATGGCCGAACCGCGCAAGTCTCAAGAAGTGCAGTGGCCGTCGAATATCTTAAGAGTAGCAGAAAATATCGTTCTTCTCTAACACCTCGTCTACGCAGTTACGATGCTTCCCCGTCGTTTTCGTCGAGCCAACATCAGTGCCGCAATTATTCGTATTCCATTTTCCGATACGGGAGGTAATGAGGGTCAGTCGCAGTTTTCAGCCGAATACTGGCCGTCCTACCCAGCCCCAAGAATATCCGGAGACACTCCTCAGTCGATACCAAAAAGATCGACCCATTCAAAAAGTCGAATACGGAATGTCACTTTCTTACCAGATTTGCCTCGCAAATAGTAAATGTGGGGAGGACAAGGAGAAGGCAAAGATGTCGGAGCTTCATAGGACGATCTACTGAGCAGAAGTGAGAGGATTCGTTCCTGCTTCCGCCCCTTCTTCTTCCCGGTTTTCTGCCTCTGCGATCATCCGGTCCTCGGCGACCCGATGGAACTGCGCAATCTCTCTCATGTACTCGAACGCTCTAGTACCAGGCTCTGGAAACGAGCCATTAGGTGGCCAGCCCTCTGCAGTGAGTTCTTCACGTTCTGCACTGTCCTCGTGCCACCATTCGCGAATCTCACCGACACGGCTGAGTTCTTGGGCATTCAGGTACTTCTCCCAGCGAGCGTACATCGAGGCAACGCTCTGGTTGAGCGTGTCTACGTAGGAATGCAGCTCCTCAGCTGACCCGTCGAAGTGGAGGCCGCCTTCGTTGTCAACCGTGATCTGATGCTCCGGTGCCGGCTGTTTGTCTGCCATGCGACCTCTCTGTCGTCATTCCTGTAGACCTGAGCCTCGTCAAGCCATGTGCCATAACCCCTGCGAATGCGGCTGACATCAGCGATTAGGTCGGCAAGATCGAAGAGATCATCACCCTTACTTGTGAAGTCCCGCGGTCCGGCTTGCCGACCTGCCCTACCGAACAGCGTTGGCTAGCAATGCTCGCACGGTCCCGTACCGGCAAAGTTTGTCAATTTTAGGTCAGCGATCTCGTCGGCGAGGGATTGTTTCACCTGCGAGTATTGAGGATCCGAATGCCAGAGGGCTTTGTACGTTTCCCAATCGGGCACTGCATTCCACAGCTCGATCACTTTGTTGTACGCGGCTAGGGCCTCCTCCACGGTTGTTACTCGGGCGACAGGCCAGTTATCGAGCCGCAGATCAGTCGAGCCGCCACTGGTCACACAATTCCACGCCCACGGTGGTGGAGCTTGCTTCGGTAGCGTCCTTCGCGTTGCCGCTATTTGCTCCACCCACCGCCGATATGGTCCAAAATCAAGCCGATCTAGTTCGCCGACGAGTTGGTCGTCAAAGGCTTTGTAGGCTTGTTGTGATCTGGCGCTCATGTCCAATAGTTCCTTCCGGAGGCTCCACACTTCTCGTTTTGGCTGATGGGCTTCCAGATCGAGGACGAGCAGCCCTTCTCTCGCATCGAGATTTGCCGGGTGGATGAGAAGCTTATCGATGATGCTGCGCAGATCGTCCTCATGCTTCGGGTCCAGCGGCTTTCGCGAGAGTTTGTCCTCCAACTCCCTGACCTTCCGGTGAAGTTCATCATGGGCATCGGTCTGAAGAACAATCTCCGCACGCAGGTGTTCTACCGTCAACGACTGCTCATGGTTGAGGTAGCTAGGAGCGCGAAATAGTCCGCCTAAGACCAAAAGCACCACGGCGAAGGCGAGCACAATCCCGGTGACCAACAGGTTCGCGCCTAGGTCGGCGGAGATCTGCGCCTGGATCTTTGCAAGTACAGCCGACGGCTGACTGCTGAAGGATAGGCCGAATCGAACCAAGGCAGGTCCGACGATTGCTGCTAACAACGCCGCGAAGAGCAACCGGCCGTGGCTGGTCGCATCGGCGGCGACCAGCCCGAAGGACTTTTTGACCCAGGCCCAATAGTAGTTCGGATCGTTTGAAGATTCCGACGGGCCGGTTGCCTTATTCCCTGCCATGCCAACTCCCAGTGTGCGTTCGAGGCTGCCCACGCCGCGTGCGAAGGCAGTTGCACACACCCGGATGACTAGGGTCCGAACGTAAGTCACGGTGTTCGGCTTCACGTAGCCGAGTGATTTTATCGACTATGTGTATTTGTTGCGACTGAAAGTTGCTGCCTTGCTTGCGCGAGAGTCGAATACGATAACACTAAGGGTTCCCTTTATGTTACCCTCGCCGCGTGCACCAGGGCGATCGAGTTGTCGGGTACGTTCGGGTGTCAACCGACGAGCAGGGGTCGAGCGGGCATAGCTTGGAGGCTCAGACCGCTGCCATCGAGAGTGAGTGCATCCGTCGCGGGTGGACCCTGCTACAGGTCTTTCAAGATATCGCGTCCGCCGCAACGACCAGGAAGCGGCCGGGATATGACCACGCTGTAGCGGCCTGCGAATCAGGGGATGCCCAGGGCGTAGTCGCCGCGAAGCTCGATCGCATCAGCCGTAGTGTCGTGGACTTCGGATCGCTGCTCCAACGCGCACAATCCAAGCGATTCAATGTTTGCGTGCTCGATCTAGACTTGGACCTGTCTACACCGATGGGTGAAGCAATGGCGAACATGGCTGTCACCTTTGCCCAGCTTGAACGCCGACTCATCGGCCAGAGGACAGTCGCGGCCATGACAGTAGCCAAGAAGAAGGGCATTCATTGCGGTAGGCCCCGTGTTCTGCCGGCTTCGGTCGTGAAAACGATCAAGCGCCAGCGTGCGCAGGGTAAAACGCTCCAAGCAATCGCTGCCTACTTCAACGCCAAGGCCATCCCAACGGCCCATGGCGGCAGCCAGTGGTACACCTCAACCATCAGGGCCGTTCTGCGCGCAGCGTAGCGCCTCGGTCGATACCTGAGCTGGTCCTCTGGGAGTGTGACCCTAGCTCCCATCCGCAGTCATCGGATACAGAGCTGTCAGCGAAGGCTACCGCGAGGTGCCGTCGCGATGCCGCGAGCGAGCACTCCGCTCGTCGGCCACTAGCGGTTGCCGTGGCCGTCAACTGCTGAATATGTAAACGGCGCCTGAAAGAGGGTTGAACGCGGGGGCACCTACGAATACTGTGCCCGTTGATAACGCCATCGAATACCCGAAGTCATCTCCTGCCACGAAGCTATGCAGAACGAGCGCCGGCTTGCTGTCCCAGCCGGACTGAGACTTGACAAACTCGTAGGCCGCGCCCACGCCGTTTCCGTATAAATTATTGATGGCGCCGACCCCAACGCGGCCTCCCAATATGGTGACCGACTTCCCCAACTCGGACCCTTTGTCTCCGTGGACAGCAAGTGCCGGCGTTGTCGCCCATCCCGCAGCGCCTCTCGTAAACACAAACGCAGCACCGTTGTTGTTGTTCTGAAATACGGCGCCCACGACGAGGGTTGTGCCGCTCATAGCAAGAAAGGCGCCAAATACAGAATATGTCGACTTATCAGCGAGAATTACGGTCGGGGCCGTATTCCAGCCCGCACTCGCCTTCGTGTAGATGTAAGCCTCTGAACACGTGCCAGTGGACGGGGCTCCGACCACCGCGTACTTGCCCTCCAGCGCGACCGCGTTCCCGAAGCCTTCGAAGCTGCACCCGACGGGGTAAAACACCGCAGTCGGAGCCTTGTTCCAACCGTTAGACGTTTCTGCAAATAGGTAGGCTGCGTAGTTCCCCGTTCCGACGAGAAGGCCGCCCTTCGACAGCGCAACCGCACTGCCGAATTGCTCCTGCGCGTGAGGTCCATTGAATACAGCGGTCGGAGTTGTTTCCCATCCGCTGGCT
Organism: Candidatus Dormiibacterota bacterium; assembly: GCA_003162415.1. GTDB lineage: Bacteria > Chloroflexota > Dormibacteria > Aeolococcales > Aeolococcaceae > Palsa-851. The sequence continues at coordinate 199,136 of PMOL01000009.1, read as the reverse complement.
GTCTCTGTGTAGAGATATACGGCCCCAGTACCGGAATTGCGACCTTGTGCACCGATTGCCACCGTCGCTCCCGAAATAGCTACGGATACCCCGAACTCGTCACCCGCCGTGACCCCGTGAAGCACGGCGGTCGGGGTCGTGTTCCATCCGAGCGAGGTCCTGGTGTAGATGTAAGCCGCGCCGGCATTCGATCCTGCACCGTCGGCGCCGATCACCGCGGTTGTACTTGACACGGCAATGGCATCACCAAATTGGTCGCCAGCGGATGCCCCACTCAACTTAGCGAGCAAATGCCTAGGAGTTGCGGCTGTCAAAACCGAGGAACTGGCTCTGACTGCAGTCATCGGAGTAAGGGCGGCTGCGAGGACAAGTCCCACAAGCACAGCGACCGCCCGAATACGCGACACCTGACTGATTCGAGGGAGTGCTGTGAACATCTCTGATCTGTTTCCACCTTTGAATCTGCTCGAACCCACTACCTGAAACCCCCAGCCCTCTCCCGATTCCAGCCCATCTTAGGCGAGAACAAGTGCCTTCTGCAAGCCGCCTTCTCCAAAGTCTGTCCATTTCGTGTCCATTTCAGGGGTCAACCCATGGCTACACTTGACGCGTTCTGACCACCCCTGGCAATTCAGGACCGGGGTTTCCGCTTCCCCCGGCGAGGGTTCGACTCCCTCTCCCGGCACGTTACGGCTCGTGCTGTCCCTCGCACGTGCTGGCACTGAGCGGCTGGTACGCTCGGAGACCACATGCGCAAGTCTCGGCTGGTTTCGATGGGCATACCTTTACTCGCTCTGCTCGCCCACGGCTGCGGCTCGCCACCTGTGCAGCAATCGGGCGTCGTTGCTGACGTGAGCTTGGTGGGCGGGCCGCCGGGGATAGTCACTCAGCCACACATCCCAGTGACCCTCACCGCTACCTCAACTGGATTCTCCGAGAGCCGTCGGGTTGTGACCGGCGATGAAGGCGTCACCGTGCGCATTGACCTGCCCCCCGGGCGATATCTGCTAGCCGAGGCCTCTGGTGCAGATGTCCCCTGCTCAAGCCAGGTGGTGATGGTCACCACTGGCTCACTGGTGTCCGCCAACCTTTCCTGCTCCATACGCTGAGCAGGGTGAGGCGACGGCGAACTCCTCGTCGCTGTCGCCGCATCCGCCGGTCAGCGCGGCATCATTGCCGGCATGGATCTCGTTCGAGCCCGGACCGCGGCGCCTCGCCCGGAGCCGCTGTCTCCGCTGATCAAGTGGGTGCTCCCGGGCGGCGTGGTGGCACTGACCATCGCGCTCCTCGGCGGCTACGAGTTCCACTGGTCGTGGACCGGCGTGAAGCCGAGCGATCAACTGTGGGATCTCCTGCACGTGATCGTGCTCCCGGTGGTGCTCGCGACGCTACCGATCTGGTATCGGACGCGGCAGCGCTGGATGATGGAGTGGCACGTGGTCTTCGGCATCGTCGGCCTCGCGTTCGTCGTCCTGGTCGTGGGTGGCTATGCCCTCGACTGGGGGTGGACCGGCTTCAAGGGCAACACACTTTGGGACTGGCTCGAGTTGCTCGCGCTGCCCGTGGTCGTCGCCTCACTGCCACTGTGGTTCGCGACCAACAAGCGCTTCGAGGGTCGGTGGCGCGCGGTCGGTTTGGCGGGGCTGGCCGTCTTCGTGGTGGTGGTCCTGGGTGGGTACGCCCTGGACTGGGGTTGGACCGGCTTCCGCGGCAATACGCTCTGGGACTGGCTGCGCCTGCTGATGGTGCCGTTCGTGCTGCCGGCGGCGCTCGCCTGGTTCTCCGCGCGAGCACAGTCGGAGCGTGAATCCCTGGCCCGAATGCAGGCTTGACCGTCGGCGCAAGGGCGCCGCACTGCCTGGGACGGCGGAGTCCTGGGTATCACGAAGAGAGGTCGCCAGACAAGCCGACCCATGCAGGGTTCACCAGGAGGCACGCCCATGCTTATCAGCACCGCCAATGACCTGCCCGGTTATGAGATCACCGAGGTTCTCGGTGAGGTCTTCGGGCTCACGGTCCGTTCCCGGAACATCGGCTCCCAGTTCGGCGCCGGCCTGAAATCGCTCATGGGTGGCGAGTTGAAGGGCATGACTCAGAACCTCGCGCAGAGCCGCCAGGAGGTCATCGCGCGCATGTGTGGCGAGGCCACGGCCAAGGGCGGCGACGCCATCGTCGCGATGCGATTCGACACATCGGAGATGGGCGGGACCTGGACCGAGATCTGCGCCTACGGGACCGCGGTCAAAGCGCGGAAGCTCTAGACGGCGGCTCCGAATCGATCGAGCCGGAACGGCGAGAGATCCGCGTCGCTCTCGCCCGCGGTGATGCGCTGGGCGATCGCCTCGCCGAGGCCGGCCGAGTGCTTGAACCCGTGCCCCGAGCAGGGCGAGACCAGCAGCACGCCAGGGAGATCCGGGTGGTCGTCGATGACGAAGTTGGCGTCCGGCGTGACCGTGTAGAGGCAGCGCACCGCACGCAGGCAGTGCGGCGAAAGCCCCGGGAGTCGCTTGCCGATCAGTGAGTCATACAGCTGACGCGGCTCATCGGGATCAACCTCGAGCGACGCTTCGTCCGCGCCGGTTGCGGTGTCGAGTTGCTCGTTGGCGACCTTGATCTCGCGGGTGCCATCGATCGCCGGGAAACCGTAGAACGCGTTGCCGTCGCTCAATCCCCAGATGAAGACTGGCATGGCGCCCGGCGTGTGATCGACCGCATTCGGCTTCAGCTCGTACCACTGGAGCACCTGCCTGTAGACGTTGAACAGCTGCACCTGCTCCGCCGCGACGAAGTCGCGAACCCACGCTCCCACCGCGAGCACGACCCTGCCCGCTTCGACGACGCCGCGGTCGGTCCGCAGTCGCACGCCGGTCGCGGACGACTCGACGGCGAGGACCCGCTCGTCACGGCGAATCTCTGCGCCGAGGCGACCCGCGACCGTCAGCTGCGCCTCGACGCAGCGCTCCGGACGGACGAAGCCGGCGGTGGGTTCGTAGTAGGCGGATTCATTACCGTCCAAGCCGAACTGCGGGAACCGGCCGGCCACGTCCGCGGCGGAGAGGAGCTCGTGCTTGATCCCGTATCGGTTCGCGCAGGCGATGGTACTGGCCAGGAACTCGTGACGATGGTGCCCGGCAGCTCCCCCGCCGGCCGACTCGAGGATCAGTCCGCCGCATTGCGTGAGCAGCTGTTGACCCGTTTCGGCCTCGAGCTCGCGCCAGATTGCGTGCGACCGCTGGACCAGCGGCGTGTATGCCTCGCCCTCGCCGATCGCCTCACGGGTGATGCGTGTATCCCCGTGCGTCGAGCCGTAGATGTGCGGCGGGGAGAATCGATCGATGCCCACCGCGCTGATCCCGCGCCGCGCCAGCTGGTAGAGGGTCGCCGCACCGGCTGCGCCGAGGCCGACAACGGCCACGTCATACGTCCTCACCGCCGCAGCCTACTACCCTGCGATGGTGAGCCAGGATCACTACTTCACGCCGGATCCGACCGTCGCCTCGCGCCCGAGGACGATCCGGGTCACGCTCCCGGACCTGAGCTTCGAGCTCGACACCGACCGCGGTGTGTTTGCGCACGGCCACCTCGACTTCGGCACCGACCTGCTGCTCCGCAGCCTGCCCCCGGTTCCCGCGGGTGAGGTGATCGACGTCGGCTGCGGATATGGCGCGATCGCCATCACCGTCGCCCTACGGAATCCGGACGCCCGTGTGTGGGCGGTTGATGTCAACCGCCGGGCCCTCGACCTCTGCGCGCGCAACGCCGAGCACGCGGGCGCACTCAATGTCGTCCCCGCCGAACCGGATGCGATCCCTGGCGGCATCAGGTTCGCCGCCGTCTACTCGAATCCACCGGTCCGGCTCGGCAAAGAGGGTCTCCACGAGCTGCTCCTCACCTGGATCGGACGCCTGGAACCGGACGCCGTGGCGACCCTCGTGGTCCAGCGTCATCTCGGTGCCGATTCGCTGGCTGCATGGCTGACGGGTCTTGGTCATCGCGTCGAACGGGTCAGATCGAAGGGCGGCTATCGCGTCCTCGAGGTGCATGCGGCCGCCGGAACTCCGCATCATGAGAGCCGTGCCCGCTAGCCCCGGCCCTGTCGGCTTCATCACCATCAACGTCGACCCGGTCCTGAATCTGGGGCCCCTGCCGATTCACTGGTATGGGGTCATGTATGCGGTGGCATTCCTTGCGGCGTATCAGTTCGGCGTGCTCCCCTACGCGAAGCGGCGTGGCCTCCCCAAAGCGATCGCCGAGAAGATCTGTGTCTGGACGATTGTCTTCGGGCTGCTCGGTGGCCGCCTGTATTACGTCGTCCAGCAGCTCGACCTGTGGCAGAACTACATCCTCCACCCCGTCAACATCATCGCGTTCTGGCAGGGTGGGATGGCCTTCTTCGGCGCCATCATCGCCGGCTTCATCACCCTCGCCATCTGTGCGTGGCGCTACGGATACAACCCGTGGATCGCGCTCGACGGCGGTGTGGTCTTCGCCGTGGTCGGTCAGCCCATCGGACGCATCGGCAACGTCATCAATGGCGACATCCTGGGTGCGCCGAGCAACCTTCCCTGGGCAACGGCATACTCGAATCCACACGCGATCCTCCAGACCGGGTTCAGCCTCTGCACCTCCGCGCAGTGCATCGCGTATCAGCCCGCGGCCGTGTACGAGGCGCTCGGGACCATCGGCATTGGACTCATCCTGTGGCTGCTGTTTCGCCGGAATGTGCGTCCGGGTGTGCTTGCGATCACGTACGTCGCGCTCTACGCGATCAGCCAGTTGATCCTCTTCGAGTTCCGCAAGAGCGAACCGCCTGGACCGCTTGGGCTGCGCGAGGCGCAGTGGACGTCGATCGCGACGCTGGTGATCGCCGTTCCCCTCCTCTACCTGCTGTGGCGGCGCACCAACTCGCGGTTCGAGAAGCGCTTTCCTGCTGAACCCGCGACTGCTCAGGAACCGGCCGCAGCTCGGTGACTCAATCCCCCCTGGTCAACGTCATCGGCTTCATCGCGGGAGCGTTGACCGTGCTGATCATTGCGCGGATCGCCGTGTCCTGGATCGGGCTCAGTCCGTGGCATCCCGTGGTGCGCTGGCTTCGGATCATCGTCGATCCGATCCTCGCGCCCTTCCGGCGCATCCTCCCGAGCTTCAGCGGCATTGACTTCTCGCCGATCCTCGCGATCGTTGTCATTCAGTTCGTCGCTCAGATCCTGGAATTGCTGGTCAGCGGCGTCACTCCGGATCCTGCCTTCGCGATCTTCAGCCTTATCGAACAGCTCGTGATCGATATCGCCATTGCGATCGCGATCCTTGTCTTCATCCGCGTGCTGCTCGGCGTGTTCCACGCCGACCCGTGGCACCCGATGGTGCAGATGATCCGGTCCGTGACCAATCCGCTCGTCGCTCCGTTCGCGGGCCTGCACCGCCGCGGAGCCACCGCCGCGGTGGACGTGCCGGCGATCGCGGCGCTGGTCATGTACATCGTGGTCATCATCGCGATCACGTTCGTTTTCGGGCGGATCTACCCCTAGGGCCGAGCGGCCCTGCGTCAGCGCCGAGCGGCGGCTCGCTCCCGTTCCGGCGCGCGGACCCGGCGCATCTCGATGCGATACGCGTCGTCCCCCACCAGAAGCTCCACCGCTCTCTCCAGCGCAGGACAGGGCTCGACCGCGAAGTCGACGGCGAGCGCGATCTCGTCGACGCTGGTCCCCGAGTCGACGTGGAGGATCACCGCGCAATCGCCCTGGTGCTCCTCGAGCGCGTGCCGGAGTGCCCCGAGAACGCCGATCTGCGAAGCGTTGACGCTGATGTGCACGGTGCTGTCCTTACGCCACGTGGCCAGACGCGGATCGTCATACGCGTAAACGGCTTCGGCAAGGATCTGCGGCGGTTCGAGGTCGACGCGATCTTCCTCCTCCGCACCGGGGGTTGACGTTGCACCGCCGGTCGTTCGGCCGGCTTCGACCTTGCCACGCACCACGATCACCGCGTCCGGCCGCAACGCTGACACACACTCCTCGAACACGCGGGCGAACACCACGACCTCGACGCTGCCGGTCAGGTCCTCGATCTGCAGGGCGGCCATCCGCTGGCCGGTCGTGCTCCGGCGCGGCACGAAGGTGCGCATGTCGCGGATCGCACCGCCCACCTGGACGATGAGCCCGTCCAGATGCGCGCCGAGCTCGTTGATGGTGGTGTCGACACGCTGCTGCAGCTCGCCGGCAATTCTGCGCAGCGGGTGGTCGCTCAGGTACATGCCGAGAAACTCGCGCTCCCAGCTGAGCCGCTCGTCGGCGGCTATCGCAAAGGGACCGCTGACGTCGCGGCCTTCCAGGTCGTCCGCAGCCTGCGACACGGGCTCGATCAACACGATCGTGTCGCCGAACAACGACGTCTGCCCCGACTCCCGTTCCCGGCGGATCGATGCCGCGCGGTCGATGACACGGTCGAGCACCGCCAGCATGGCGCCGCGCTCGCCGAGGGAATCGCACGCCCCGCTCCGGATGAGCGCCTCCACGACCCGACGGTTGAGGTCGCGGCTCGCCACGCGCAGGCAGAGGTCGAAGAGCGAGACGAACGGACCGGCGGCGTCGCGTTCAGCAACGATCTCGGCCGCGACGCGCTCGCCCACGTTCTTGATGTGGCGCAGTCCGTAGAGGATCTCGCCCTGGGCCTCATCGCCAAGGCTGAACGCTGATGCGCTGCGGTTGACGTCCGGCGGGCGAACGACGAGGTTGCGCGCGTGCGCGTCGAGGATCGACTGCTTCAGCTTGTCGAAGTTGTCCGCCCTGCTGTTGAGGAGCGCGCACATGTACTCGCGCGGGTAGTTCGCCTTGAGGTACGCGGTCTGATACGCGATCAGTCCGTACGAGATGCTGTGAGCGCCGTTGAATCCGTACCCAGCGAAGAGCGCGATGAGCTCGAACAGTTGCAACGCCGTGTCCGCTGCGACGCCGCGCGCGGCCGCACCGCTCAGGAACTGCTCGCGCTGCTTGGACATCTTCACCTTGTCCTTCTTGCCCATCGCGGCGCGCAGGATGTCGGCTTCACCGAGGGTGAACCCGGCGACCGCTGAGGCAATCTTCATCACCTGGTCCTGGTAGAGGATCGCCCCGTACGTTTCCTTGAGGATCGGCTCGAGCTCGGGGAGCATGTACGTCACCGGCTCCTCGCCGCGCTTGCGCCGCATCCACGTTGCAGTGGCCCCGCCCTCGATCGGCCCCGGTCGGTTGAGCGCCACCGCGACTCCCATATCCTCGAGGCACTTGGGCTGCATGTCGATGAGGATTCGCTTGGCGAATGTCGCCTCGAGCTGGAAGATGCCGTGGGTGTCGGCCTTGCCGAGGAGTTCGTACGTCTTGGCATCGTCGAGCGGGATCTGGTCGATGTCGAGATCGATGCCGCGCGAGGTGCGAACCATCTGGGCGGCCTCGTCGATGACCGTGAGGTTGGACAGTCCGAGGAGATCGATCTTCAGCAGGCCGATCTGCGAGACGCCATTCATGTCGTACTGGGTCACCGCGGTGCCGTCACCGGCGGTCGAGCGCTGCAACGGCACGATATTGGCAAGCGGTTCGGATCCGATCACGACGGCTGCGGCGTGCGTCGACGCGTTGCGGCAGATCCCCTCCAGCCGCCGGGCGTTGTCGATGATGTGCCTCGCCCAGTCCTCGTGCTCGTAGAGCTCTTTCAACTCGCGGCTCTCGCTCAGCGCTCGATCGAGCGTGATGTTCACCACCTGCGGCACGAGCTTCGCCAGGCGGTCGACATCCGGGAGGGGCACATTGAGCACCCGCCCGACGTCGCGGATCGCCGCTCGCGCAGCCATGGTCCCGAAGGTGATGATCTGCGCGACCCGATCGCGTCCGTACTTCTCCTGCACGTAGGCGAGCACGCGGTCGCGTCCCCTGTCGTCGAAGTCGATGTCGATGTCGGGCATCTGCACGCGCTCGCGGTTGAGGAATCGCTCGAAGATGAGCCCGTAGCGCAGTGGCTCGATGTCGGTGATGTGGAGGACGTAACTCACCAGCGAGCCCGCGGCGCTGCCGCGGCCTGGGCCGACGCGAACCCCGTCGCATCGAGCCGCCCGGATCAGGTCCCAGACGATCAAAAAGTATGCCGAGAATCCCGTCTCCCGGATGACGTCGAGCTCCATGTGCAGACGCTCGCGCACCTCCTCGGTGACCGCGTCCGCGTAGCGATCCTGCACCCCTGCCTCGCAGAGCTCGCGGAGGTACGTGTCGGCGTCAAGGCCCTCGGGGATCGGCGAGTACGTCGGCAGCAGGTTCTGCCCCAGCGGAATCTCGACGTGGCACCGATTCGCGATCGCCATGGTGTTGGTCACGGCCTCGCCGTAGGCGGCGAATCGATCGCGCATCTGCTGCGTGCTCGCGAGGTAGTACTCGGGACCCGAGAAGCGGAATCGCTTCTCCTCCTCGCGACGCGCCCCGGTCTGCAGGCAGAGCAGGATGTCGTGCGCCTCGGCGTCCTCGGGCTTGATGTAGTGCGAGTCGTTGGTGGCCACGAGCGGCAGGCCGGTTCGACGCGCGATCTCCACCAGACCGGCGCGCACCGTGTCCTCCTCGGGGATGCCGTGGTCCTGGAGCTCGAGGAAGTATCCGTCCGCACCAAAGATCTCGGCATGGTCGCGAGCCACCGTCTCGGCTGCGGCCATGTCGCCGCGAAGGATCGCCTGCGGCAGCTCGCCACCGAGACACGCGGACAGGCAGATCAGACCCTCGGCGTGCTCCGCGAGCAGCTGGCGATCGATGCGCGGCTTGTAGTAATAGCCCTCGAGATGCGAGGTGCTGACCAGCTTGATGAGGTTGCGATAGCCGGCGTCGTTGCGCGCGAGCAGGATGAGGTGGTTGGGATCGCGGTCGGTCCTGCCCTCGCGATCGTGGCGCGAGCGCGGTGCCATGTACATCTCGCAGCCGAGCACGGGGTTGATCTTTGCCGCACGCGCGGTGGCGTAGAAATCGACCGCTCCGTAGAGCACGCCGTGATCGGTAACTGCGATCGCGGTCTGCCCCATCGCCTTCGCGGTGTCGACGAGCTCCTTGACGCGTGAGGCTCCGTCGAGCAGCGAGAACTCACTGTGCGTATGCAGGTGGGCAAAGCCCCCCGACTCGATCTTGTCGCCGGTCGCGGACGGCTGCTGCACAGTGCCTCCTGGGTGCGATCGATGACAACGAACAGACGTACGCTACCACTCCGCAGCGACCCGCCGCCGCAGGTATTGAGAGTACCCCTCAGCGGGTACCGGAGGGCTCCGGCGCCTCGGCATCGGAGGCCGCTTGGGTGCGGGTGAGCTGCACAACGGTCTCGACGTGATACGTCTGCGGAAACATGTCGACGATGTCGAGTAAGTCCACGCGATACGGCCCCGACGCGACCAGGGTGTGCAGGTCGCGGGCGAGTGTCGCGGGATCGCATGACACGTAGACGACCCGCTCCGGGCCTGCGAGCGCGAGCCACCCGGTGACGCGGCCCGAGCAGCCTGCACGGGGCGGATCGAGGATCACGACATCCGCCATCTCCGCGGCGCCGACGCGAGGCAACGCATCCTCCACCGGCGACAGCACGAAATGCATGCGCTCGGCGACGTCGTTGACGCGCGCGTTGAGGACGCCCAGCTGCGCAGCGCCGCGGTTGCTCTCGATGCACACCACCTCGCGCGCGTCTACGGCAAGATAGCTGGCCAGCACACCGATCCCGGCGTAGGCGTCAACCACCCGCAGCCCCGCATGACCGCCAAGCGCGTCGATGACGCACTGATACAGGACATCCATCTGCGCCCAGTTGACCTGGATAAACGCGTCCGGAGTGACCCGAAAGGTCATCCCCCGCCAGCGAAGTGTCGTCGACGTCGTGCTGACCCGTCCGCCCTCGGGAAGATCGAGGCCGCCATCCAGCGCGCCACTCGCCAACCCCTTCGTGGGCTTGGCGTGGATGAGCAGCTCCTGACCCTCCTCGCCGACCGTCAGGTGGAGCGTGCCGAGCGCGTTGGTCGCACTGGAATTGAGGAGCTTGCGCAGCGCGGGCAGCGCGGTGGTGATGCGCGGGTGGTGGATCAGGCAGTCGTCGACCGCGATCGGCCGCCAGCTGCGTGCTCGGTTGAAGCCGAGCGCCGGCGGCGTGGATTCAGTGCCGGCGATGACGTGGAACTCACCGCGAATGCGATACCGCCAGGGATCATCGACCGCGTACATGCGTGGCGCGGGATGCTCGATGTGCTGCCGGTGGAGCGCGTCGAGCACGATGTCGCGCTTGAGCTCGACCTGGTGCGAATAGGCAACGTGCTGGAGCTGGCAGCCGCCGCACTTCGGCACGTACGGGCACGGTGGTGTGACCCGGTGCGGCGACGGTTCGACAACCCGCACGACCTCGGCAAAGGACGTCGACCCCTTCCGGTACCGGACTGAGATCTCCACGTCTTCACCCGGGATGCCGCCCTCGACGAGCATCGTCGCGCCCTGCTCGTCATGGGCAAGGCACAGTCCACCATGGACCATGCGTCCGAGACGCACCGGGGCTACTGCTCCAAGAGCCGTTCGCGAAGCAGACGGTTCACCAGCGGCATGTCGGCCTTGCCGCCGGTTGCCTCCTTGACAGCGCGCATCAACTGGCCGAGGGCCCGTTGCTTGCCGGCGCGGAAGTCCGCTGCCGCGGCCGGGTTGGCAGTGATTGCAGCATCGACGAGAGCACTCAGCTCGGCGGTGTCGCTGACCTGCGCCAGACCTCGATCCCGCACCAGCCCCTCGGGATTGCCGCCGGAGACATACAGCTCGGCGAGGAGCTCCTTGGCGGTCGGCCCGTTGATCGTGCCGGCATCGACAAGTCGGAGAAGGCTCGCGAGCCCATCGATGCCCAGCCCGCTGTGCTGCAGCGGCACATGATGCTCGTTCGCCAGCGCGGCGACATCTCCGCTCTGCCAGTTGGCGGCAAGTTTGGCCGGAACACGGGCAGCGACGAGGGCCTCGTAGGTGTCCGCCTCGTCGCGCGTGTCCGTGAGCACAGCGGCGTCATACGCGGTCAGCCCGTATTGCTGCTGGAACCGATGCGCGCGGGCCTCGGGAAGCTCGGGCAGCGTCGCACGCACCCGCTCAACGAACGCTGCGTCGAGGCGCAGCGGCGGGAGATCGGGTTCGGGGAAGTAGCGGTAGTCGTGCGCCTGCTCCTTGCTGCGCTGCGAGATCGTGCGTCCCTGCGCCTCAACCCAGCCGCGCGTCTCCTGCACGAGCGTTCCACCGGCGTCGAGCACCTCCGTCTGGCGCTCGATCTCGGACTCGAGCGCTCGCTGCACGGCACGGAAGGAGTTCATGTTCTTCACCTCGACCTTGACGCCAAGCTCCTGCGCACCTCGCGGGCGCAGCGAGATGTTGGCGTCGCAGCGGAACGATCCCTTCTCGAGGTTGCCGTCATTCACGCCGATGTAGGTGAGAATCTGACGCAATCGCACCAGGTACTCGCGCGCAGCCTCCGGCGTCCGCAGGTCCGGTTCTCCGACGATCTCCATGAGCGGGACGCCGCAGCGATTGAGGTCGATCAGCGACGAAGTCGCGCTCTGGAGCACGTCGCCGGCGTGGTGCATCGTCCCGGTGTCCTCCTCGAGGTGGACGCGGGTGATGCCACATCGAACCGCATCGCCGCCGACCGGAAACTCGAGATGCCCGCTGACGGACAGGGGCAGATCGTACTGCGAGATCTGATAGCCCTTGGGCAGGTCCGGGTAGAAGTAGTTCTTCCTGTCGAACTTGGTGAACGGCGGGATGTCGCAGTGCAGCGCAAGCGCGGTGCGCACCGTGAAGTCCACGGCCTCCTGGTTGATGGTCGGCAGGACACCGGGTAGTCCGAGGCACACCGGGCAGGTGTTCGCGTTGGGAGCGGCGCTCGTGTAGTCCGCCGGGCACGGGCAGAACATCTTGCTGCGCGTCAGGAGTTGCGCGTGCACCTCGAGGCCGATCACCACCTCGTACCGATCCAGTGCCGCTGCGATCGTCGCGGTCTCGGTCATGCGGCCGCGCTCGCGTATGGCGAGAGCTGCGCGTGGAAGTCGGTCGCCTGCTCGTAGGCGTGCGCCACCCTCATGACGCGCGCATCCTCGAACCGCGGAGCGATCACCTGCAGCCCGACCGGGAGCCCGTCGACGAAACCACAGGGCACCGAGATGCCGGGAATGCCCGCCAGGTTTGCCGGCAGCGTCACCACATCGCACATGTACATCGACAGTGGATCATCGCGGGATCCCATCGGGAAGGCGACGCTCGGTGAGGTGGGGCAGACGATTGCGTCTACCTCCTTGAACACGGCCTCGAATTCCTGGCTCACCAGCGTGCGGACCTTCTGCGCCTGTCGGTAGTACGCGTCGTAATAGCCACTCGAGAGCGCGTAGGTGCCGAGCATCACGCGACGCTTCACCTCGTTGCCGAAGCCCACGCCCCGCGTCTGCAGGTACGTGTCGGTGAGTGACGGCCGCTCGACACGGCTGCCGAAACGCACGCCGTCGTAGCGCGCGAGGTTGGACGAGCACTCCGCGGGAGCGATGATGTAGTACACGCTGAGCGCAACGTCGGTACTGGGCAGCGACACCTCCTGCAGGGTCGCCCCCTGCGCCTCGAGGACTCGGAAGGCGGCCTGCACGGCGTCGCGGACGCCGGGCTCGGTGCCCTCGCCGAGATATTCACGCGGGATTCCGAGACGCATTCCCGCGACCCCGGCGTGCAGTGATGCGAGCGGATCGTCGACCGCGCGAGGATCCGAGGTGCTGTCACGCGGATCATGGCCGGCGATCGTCGTGTAGACCAGCGCGCAGTCCTCGACGGTGCGCGTGAACGGGCCGATCTGGTCGAGCGACGACGCGAAAGCGATGAGCCCATAACGGGAGATACGTCCATAGGTCGGCTTGAAACCGACCACTCCGGTCAGTGCTGCGGGCTGACGGATCGAACCACCGGTGTCGCTGCCGAGGGAGTACGGCACCGATCCCGCGGCCACCGTCGCCGCGCTTCCACCGCTGCTCCCGCCCGGCACACGCTCGATGTCCCATGGGTTGCCAACCGGTCCGTACGCAGAGTTCTCGGTCGACGACCCCATGGCGAACTCGTCGCAGTTGGTCTTGCCGACGCACACCGCGCCGGCGTCGAACAACCGCTGCACGGCCGTGGACGTGTACGGGGGCTTGAAGCCGCGCAGGATCTTCGATCCCGCGGTGGTGTCGATGCCGTCGACGCACAGCACGTCCTTGAGCGCCATCGGGATGCCGCAGAGTGGTGATGCCGTGTCGGGATGCTCCTCGAGCATGTGCGACGCGGCATCGGCCTGCATGTAGCCAAGCTCGCGCGTGACCGCCAGGTAGGCGTTCAGATCCTGCTCAGTCCGATCGACGTGCGCGAGCGCGGCGTCGAGGAGCGTGCGTGGTGTCGTGCTGCCGTCGCGAAGCGCCGCCGCGAGCTCGGTGATGGTTCTAGGCGTCAAGTTCCGTGCCCTGGATCGCTCCAACCACGAAGTAGCTGCCGTCAGTCGCGGGAGCGTTGCGCAGCGCCGCGGCCGCGCCGATCGGCGCCTCCGGGACGTCGGCACGCAGGACATTGACGAGGTCGCCCACCTGCGCGGTCTCCGCCAGCGTCGACGTGTCGACCCGCTGCAACCGTTCGATGTGGTCGAGGATCGCCTCCAGCTCACCGAGCAGGCGGTCCTTCTCCGCGTCGCTCAGGCCGAGACGGGCGAGGGTTGCGACGTGATCGACCTCGGCGCGGGAAAGTGTCATGGAGCGGCTATTATCCCGGCCGCTCGACTTATTCGAGCGGGAGCCAGGTGAGCACCGTCTGCTCGGTCGGCGTGAATCCCGCTGAGATGTATGCGCCCAGGGCAGCCTGGTTGTCACCTCGAGTCCAGACACATGCGAAGGTCACGTTGCGGCTGCGGATCAAATGCATGGCGTCGGCCATGAGGCTTCGGGCGATGCCCTGGCCGCGTTCGCCGGGTCGGACGTACAGCTCCGCAACCTCCGCCTCGAGACCCGTTCCGGGGTCGAACAGCACGACCCAGCAGAGCCCGATCGCCTCCCCGCCCGACGCGCGGGCCACCAGGATGTGGTTCTCACCGGAGAATCGAGGAGCCGTCGTGAGGCGCGCGCTCAGCTGCTCCGGCCTCTCCTCGGGATGGTCGTAGTGCTGCTGCTCAGCGAGTGCGAGGTCGACGAGCATCGCTCGAACATCGGCGTCCTGGTGATCTTCGAGCGTTTCGATGCGAACGTCGTCGAGATCTGCCATGGCCAGCCATTGTGGCGGCTCAGGGTGCGACGGCCCCGCTCCCGGTGGCGACCCCGGTCACGCCTCCGGTGCTCCCTGAACCGCCGCCGATGGACCCGGTGCTCGTGCCCGGGCAGACCGCGGCCGGTTGAGCCGCTGCCGGTTGAGCCGCCGCCGTCTGCACCGGCTCGGGCGCGGGGTTGATGTGCAGGCAGGGGGGAATGCTCATCGGCGACGGCACCGGGATGACCACGCTCAGCCCCGCGCTGCCACCGCGCTGAGTCCAGTTCGAGCCGTCCCACGTCCACGTCTGGTCGTAGAGGCCGGCCTCCCGGGAGGAGGTGCCGGCGCCTCCGAAAGCCACCACCTGACCCGTCGCGGCGTCAAAGACGGCGGCCGCTCCGCTCACGACCGGAGGGGTGGTGCCCGGGTGGGCGCGGGTCCAGACGCCGGTCCAGATCCAGGTCTGCCCGTTGCCCGAGAGCGCAACGTCGCTGTGGGTTGCCGGGTCCCCCACAAATACAGCACCCGGCATCGCCGGACCGCCATCGTAGGTGATGACCTGCCGCCAGCTGGTGCCGGTCCAGAGGGCCTCGCTCCCGGTCTTGGTCGCCAGGGGTTGCAGCGCGTTGCCGCCGCCCAGGCAGTTCGCGCAGGGGAGCGGCGTCGGGACCGGTTGCGCGACGGTGCCGCTGAAGGTCGCCAGCTTGCCGCTGACGGCGTCGTCGACGATCGATGAGCTGAACAGCTCGAACGACTGCGTATTGACGTTGGAGGCCATCGCCTTCCACTGGTGCCCGTTCCAGGCCCATGCAGGAGTGGGAGTGATCGGCCACGGGCACTTCACCTGCGGGTGCAGGGCCGCCGGATTTGGCGCAACGCAGGCGATCGCCGGCTGCGCCGCCCCGAGAGCGGGCACGGCAAACGGTCCGCGCGGGAGGAGGACGACGCGTCCGGAGGCTGGGTCGGTCGCGAGCGCGGCGCTCCCAAACACGATGAATGGCGTCGTCGCGGAGGCTTTCGACCAGTCGCTGCCGCTCCACAACCAGGTGGCGGGACCCGGCGACGCGACCGTTGCGCAGCTCGGCGGCGTCACCACCGTGCCCTTGCCGGCTTTCGCCGTGGGACCCGGCGGCAACGGCGCGTCGGCGGGGATTGCGTTGAGGGGCGGGACGAATGTGGTGGTCGAGCCCCCCGAACCGGAGGAGGAGGTTCCCGAGCCTGCCGAGCACGCGATCGGGCTGCCGGTCGACCCCTCGAGCTCCGGACCTCCGACCAGGAGCACATCGTGGCTCACCGGGTCATAGGTCATCTGGGCGTTGGTCAGCGGAGGGGGTGACGTTCTCGGATGCGCTTGGCTCCACGCCGATCCGTTCCAGATCCACGTGTCGTTGAGCGTGCTGAACCGGCTCTGTCCGCCGAAGAGCACCACTGACCCGTTGGCCGGGTCATAGGCCATGGCCGCCTCGGTGCGAGCGGGCGGCTGCCCGCCGGATGGAGCCGAGCCGGCCCCCTGGACCGCCCGGATCCCGAAGAAGGCACCCAACCCCGCCCCGACGACTGCAACCGATGCGATACCCACGAGCGGTCGCGACCAGCGTGCGCGTTGGACTGCGGTAGTCATGGCACTGACACGCGGGACGCGCTCCGCAGGTTCCCGATGGGCGCTCGTCCGTAGACTTGAACTTCAACATGACCGAGATCAGCGCCCAGCCCAAGAACCCGGAGCGTCTCGAGCTCGAGCAGCTCACGGCCCTGCAACCCGGCCTGGCGCGATTGATGCCCGAGATCGGCGCGCGGTTCTGGAAGGCGTTCTACGCGGCGCGGGCCACCAACTGGCCGCTGGCGAGCTGGCAGCTCCGCGAGATGCGCAAGCTCCTTCGCCTCTGCGAGGTCACCCGGCCGAAGTACACCACCGATATCGAGGAGTGGATCCTCGACGATCTTGACCCGCTGATGACCGCGCTCGATGCTCACGACCTCGTGGCCTTCGAGAGGCTCTATCACGAGGCCGTCGAGTCCGCGAACGACCTGCATCGCCGCTGGCAGAAAGAATGGATCGTCTGGAAGCTGCCGGACAGTCCACCGCCGGACCTGGATCTCACCCCCCGAGGCTAGCCGCTACGTCGGATCGTGATCGCATGATGGCGTCGCTGATCGAGCACGGTATTCGGTCGCCGGCGGTGCTCCACGCCATGGCGGGCGTGCCGCGCGAGGAGTTCGTGCTCGAGGCGGACCGCGACCACGCCTACGCCGACCGAGCGCTGCCGATCGATGCTCCGGGGCAGACGATCAGCCAGCCGCTGATGGTCGCGGTCGTCGTCGAGGCGCTGGAGCTGCACGAGGGCGACCGGGCGCTCGACGTGGGGACCGGTTCCGGGTACCAGGCGGCGGTGATGGCCGCGTGCGGGGCTCACGTCGTGAGCATCGAACGGGTCGGATCGCTCGCCCAGACGGCGGCGGAACGTCTGCGCCGGCTCCAGTACGACGTCGAGGTGTTCGAGGGCGACGGCACCCTCGGAGTTCCCGAGCGGGCGCCGTTCGACGCAATCGCCGTCGGCGCGGCGGCACCGCGGCTGCCGGTGGCGCTCGCCCGCCAGCTCGTCGAGGGTGGCCGGCTGGTGGTGCCGATCACCGAGAACCCGGGCGGCGAGGAGCTCACCCGCCTGCGGCTGGTCGACGGGCGCTGGCAGACCGAGTCACTGGGTCCGTGCCGCTTCGTGCCGTTGATCGGCGCCGACGGCTACGAGGTCGCCGACACAGACTGATCGTTGCCCGGCAATGACGCCGGCACCCGGAACATCCGGATCCTCGACGAGCCCCCCGATCGCTCCACCGCCATGCCGGCGGCGGCTCCGAACGCCGAGGAGAGCACCATCTCGACCTCCTGGTTTCCCGGCGGCCGGTCCAGCTCGGGCCGGGACATGGTGACCGCGTACTGATCGATCCCATCGGGCCGGTTCGGGTAGCGGGAACGCGTCACGCTCACCCGGAGCCCGAGCTCGGGCAGGTCGAGTTGGTGCCTGCCCGCCTCGCGCACGCCGTCCGGCTCGAGGAAGTCCTCGTCGGCGCGGAGGCGCAGCTCTCGCAGCTCCTCCTCGATCGGCCGGGAGTCGTCCATCCCCCTACGTTTAGCATGTTGGCCGCGCGAGGTATTCGATATGAGCGTTCGTGCGACGCCCAATCCACCATCGTGTTTATCAGTCCCGGAGGACAGGAAAATGGCAAAAACCGTCGGTATCGACCTCGGTACCACCAACAGCGTGGTCGCAGTGATGGAGGGCGGGGAGCCCACCGTCATCGCCAACGCCGAGGGAGGCCGCACCACTCCGTCGGTGGTCGCGTTCACGCGCACCGGCGAGCGCCTGGTCGGGCAGCTGGCCCGCCGCCAGGCGGCAGTCAACCCCGAAAATACCGTCTACTCGATCAAACGCTTCATGGGCCGCCTGGTCAGTGAAGTCAGCAACGAGGCGAAGCAGGTCCCCTACAAGGTGGTGGCCGGCAAGGACGGCCGCGCCGAGGTGGAGATCAACAGCGAGCACTTCACGCCGGAGCAGATCTCCGCGATGATCCTGCAGAAGCTCAAGACCGACGCCGAGGCATATCTCGGCGAGAAGGTCAGCGACGCGGTGATCACGGTTCCCGCGTACTTCAACGACGCCCAGCGGCAGGCCACCAAGAACGCCGGTCAGATTGCCGGGCTGAACGTCGTCCGCATCATCAACGAGCCCACCGCAGCCGCGCTCGCCTACGGACTCGACAAGAAAGAGAACGAGAAGATCCTCGTCTTCGACCTCGGCGGCGGAACCTTCGACGTCTCGATCCTCGAGGTCGGGGAAGGCGTCTTCGAGGTGAAGGCGACCAACGGTGACACCCACCTCGGCGGCGACGACTACGACCGCCGGATCGTCGACTGGCTGGCGGACGAGTTCAAGAAGGACCAGGGCATCGATCTCCGTGGCGACCGCCAGGCGTTGCAGCGCCTCACCGAGGCTGCCGAGAAGGCAAAGATCGAGCTCTCGCAGCGTCAGGAGACCGAGGTGAACCTGCCGTTCATCACCGCGGATGCCTCCGGCCCGAAGCACCTTGCGATCACGCTGACGCGCAGCAAGTTCGAGCAGCTCACCGAAGACCTCACCGCGCGTTGCCGCGCTCCGTTTGAGGCGGCCCTCAAGGACGCCAATCTGACGGCCAAGGAGCTCGACGAGGTGATCCTCGTCGGTGGCTCGACGCGTATGCCGGTGATCCAGGAGCTCGTCAAGAGCTTCACCGGGAAGGAACCGCATCGTGGAGTCAACCCGGACGAGGTTGTCGCCATCGGCGCGGCCATCCAGGCCGGTGTGCTCAAGGGCGAGGTCAAGGACGTGCTCCTCCTCGACGTCACCCCGCTGTCGCTCGGGATCATGACCGAGGGCGAGGTGAACACCAAGCTGATCGAGCGCAATACGACAATCCCCACCGCGAAGACGCAGGTGTTCTCGACAGCGTCTGACAGCCAGCCGTCCGTCGAGATCGTGGTGCTCCAGGGCGAGCGCCCGATGGCGCGGGACAACCGCATCCTCGGGACGTTCTCGCTCGATGGCATCCCACCTGCACCACGTGGTATGCCGCAGATCGAGGTCGGCTTCGACATCGATGCCAACGGCATCCTCAACGTCAGCGCCAAGGACCGCGGGACCGGCAAGGAGAACAAGGTCACCATCACCGGTTCGACAACGCTCCAGAAGGACGAGGTCGAGCGCATGGTCAAGGAGGCCGAGGTCCACGCCGATGAGGACCGCAAGCGTGCCGAGTCGGTGGAGACCCGCAACCGTGCCGATCAGCTTGCCTACCAGGCCGAGAAGGCGCTCGCGGATGCGGGCGACAAGGTGCCAGCCGAGCTGCGCACCGACATCGAGGCCAAGGTCAAGGCAGTTCGTGACGCAATTGCCAGCAACGACGCCGACGCGATGAAGCGCGCGCACGACGACCTGGCCGCGTCGATCCAGAAGATCGGCGAGGCGGTGTACGCCCAGACCCAGCAGGCCCAGCCCGGAGCGGGTGAGCCGCACGCCGGCAACGGCGACGGCGGCGCTCCCCAAAGCGGCGACGGCGCGGGTGAGGGCGCAGGCGCGGACGACGTCGTCGACGCCGAATTCAAAGAGGTCTGACCTCTCAGAGGTTCGAAGGCGGGGCGCGAAAGCGCCCCGCCTTTTCTATGCCCCGGGATCCTCGCGGCGGCGGCTCACGCGCGGCCCTATCGCCGCGGGATCGTGTCGCGAGCGGAGGCCGAGGTCGGAGGTGACGGCATGGCGCCGGGAGGCAGTCCGGCAACCGTGCTGATCTGTTGCTGTCCACTGCCCCCGCGTCCCTTGGGCACGCCGCGATGAAACGCGGCCCGCAGGAGGATCGGCACCGCTGCCGACAGGACCCCGGTGAAGAAGGTGAGCCCGTTGGGCAGGTGGTTGTAATCCGAAAGCCCGAGGTAGCAGAAGAGCGCCGTCAGGAACGCGGCGATGATGATCACCGCCATGCCGACGACGAGCACGACCTCCTGGTTGCGCTCGTGCACCAGGGGGTGATCCGGCCGGCGCAGCTTGAGCATCCGGTAGATGTTCAGGCCGGCCCATGAGTTGAGCATCAGCCCGCTGACGAAGGCGAGGATGGAGATCGTGATGCGGAACTCGGTCAGGTTCTTGACGATGAAGACCGCGATGTTGACCACGATCAGCGCGGTGGGGGTCAGCGCGCCGATGAGCGGGATCATCCAGCGCTTCAGGAATGCGCCCACGCCGGTACGGTCCGGCTCGGCCGTCACGATTCTCGTTGGCCTCCGGCGGCGAAAGGGCATGCCGTAAGCGTACGGGTCCGAGAGCGTTGCGGAACGCCCGATGCCTCGGGCAGCGGAGATCGTTCGTCACGGCCCCGTTTCCGGACTGCGAGCGGTCACCCATTCGGCGCCGTCTCCGCCCCAATAGGCTCGATCCATGCGCGCGCGTCGACCGGCCCGCGGCCTCTTCGTCCGCAGGTTTGGGCTGCGAACCAGCCTCGCCGGCCGCCTGCTGGCCGGCGGGATTGTCTTCACCGCGCTGGTGATCGCGGGCGTCAGCGGATTCCTGCTGGTGAGCCGCTCCCAGCAGACCAACGCCGGCGCCCTGTCCAATGCGGACAACCGTGCCGGGGTCGCAGGCGAGCTCATCTCGCGGGTGATCCAGCCGCAGGCGCAGTACGCGGCGACTGCAGTCGCGACGCTCTCTTCGCTTCAGCTCGCGCTGAGCGGGACCAACCCGGCAGCGCTGGTGGCGGCCGAGTTCACCGACAAGCGAATCGTCAACCTGCCGGGGCTCGGCGTGGTCGTGGTGAATGCAGCCGGCACCGTTCTGTACACCAGTGAGTGCGACAGCCTCGGATCGGCCGGCGCCACGATCCATCCGGCGACCAGCGCCTGCGAGGCGGGTGCGATCCCCCACGTCACCGCATCGCTTACATCGGTTCGAGATGCGCTGAAGGTAGAGACCACCGCTGCGTGCCAGCAGTCGAACGCGACGATCGCGGCGAGCCCGGCGCTGCGGGCGGAGTGCCCGTCGGGCGTCGAGGGCGTCGAGGGGCTCGCGGGCGGCCTGCCCGCGCTCGACGTGGCCGTCCCCGTCTTCAACCCCCAGGGAGGGTCGAACGCTCCCCTCGGGGTGGTCGTCTACAGCGCGCAGCTCCAGACGCAGTTCGCGCGATACGGCCCGGTCATCGGCTATACGCCGGTGTTCCTCAGCGCTGGCCCGGGCGCGAGCCTGGTCCGGTTCACGGGCACGACCGACACCCCGACGCCATCGGCGGAACCGTCCGCCATTGCACAGCAGGTCGCGCATCCGGCAATCGGTGAGGTCGCCGCCCACGCCATCTACACGGTTGGAGGCGTCGGCACCGTGGCCGGGAGCTTCGTCCCGCTGGAGGCACCCGGCGGAACCGCCGTTGCAGGGTATCTCGGTGTCGAGGTACCGCTGTCGATCTTCGCCGCCGGGACGGCCCAGGACGAAGGAACGATCGCGCAGATCGCCTTCACCGCGCTGGTGGTGGTCTGCCTGCTCGTGCTCCTCTTCGTCGACCGCTTCGTGCGCCGCCCGGTGTCGCGACTGGAGCGCGGCGTCGAGCGCATCGCCGCCGGCGACTACACCTCGGACATCCCGGTCACCTCACGCGACGAGCTCGGACGGCTCGCCGCCGGTGTCAACCGCATGCGCGAGCAGATCGCCGGTTACATCGAGCACATCGACGGATCCGTCGTCCGGCTCCAGGAGGTGTCGAGAGCGTTGACGACAACGACCGGCGGCATCGAACAGCTCCAGGACGCGGTGCTCAGCGCCGCAGATGCGATCGCAGGTGGATCCGCGAGTGCGACCGTCTACACCCGGCGGGGCTCTGAATTTCTCCGCCTGCGAAGCCGCGGTCCGGAGATGCCCGACATGACCGACGCGATGCCGGTCGACGAACTGACCGCCGGGCACGCAGTCCGCCTCGAATGGGGCGGGCGGGCCGTGATCGCCGTTCCCATGCTCTTCCAGGAGGTGCTCACCGGCGTCCTGGTCGTGGGATCCACGCACCCCGTCGCCGAAGGAGACGAACGAGCGCTGATCACGCTCGCCAACAACGCGGCAGTCGCGGTGGAGAACACTCGAACCCTCGAGCAGGAACGCGAGGCGGTACGCACGCTCAAGGAGCTGAACCAGCTGAAGAGCGACTTCCTCGACACGGCGCAGCACGAGTTGCGGACGCCGGTGCTCGCCATTCAGGGACAGATCGAGCTGCTCAACGTTGCGTGGGACAAATGGGATGACGCCACCAAGCTCGAGATCGTGCGCGACGTCGACATCTCGGTGAAGCTGCTTGGCGAGACGGTCGAGAACGTCGTCGACTTCGCTCTGGTGAACTCCGACACGATCGACGTGCGCATGTCATCCGTGGACGTTGCGGCGGCGATCAGTGATGCGTCCAACGACGTGAGGCGCCATTTCAAGGATGGCCTTCCCGTCGAGCTCACCGTGGATGTTCGCGGCTCACCCGCTGTCAACGCCGATCCGTTCCGCCTCCGTCAGGTGCTCCGCGCCCTGATCGACAACGCCGTGAAGTTCACCCCGAAAGGCGGCCACGTCAGCGTGAGCGCCGGCCCCGTCAAGGGCGCAGGCCTCTGCCGGATCGAGGTTGTCGATGACGGCATCGGCATCAGCGCCGAGGCCATCCCTCGCCTCTTCGACCGTTTCTACCAGGAGGACAACAGCCGGACGCGACGGCACGGCGGCATGGGCATGGGACTCTCGCTGGTGCGGCGCCTCTGCGACGCTCACAGCGCAACCGTCAGCGCCCACAGCGACGAGAGGGGCGGCAGCAAGTTCACGATCCTCTGGCCGCTGGCCGATGTGGCAGCCGATCCCACGCCGAGTGCGCTGTTCTTCGAACCAGTGCCGGCGACCAGCACCTAGCGCCGGCTCCACCGTAATGACCCGTGCACGCAGCCCGCTGCGCTGCGAGACCTAGCGCGCTGGTGCGGCAGCGAAGGGGGGACCCACGTTCGCAACCGGCAGCCCATCCTCGAAGACCACGCTGTTGGTCCTCACCGAGGTGATGCGGGGACCGGGCAGCAGGATGCCCGCGACATTCAACGGATCCGTGGCCGAGACGCGCACGACTTCCGAGGAGCGCTCGCGACGGCGCACGCCACGCAGTTGATCAACGGCTTCGGGGAGTGCGAACTGCTCACCGGCGAACCCGGTGACGAAACGTCCGCCGCGCGCGGTGCCCCGTGCTTCCATGCGACGCAGCGCCCACACCACGTCGCGCCAGGGCAGCGCGATCGTCTCGCGGGCGACGACGTCGCGGAACACGACTCCCCAGCGCACCAGCAACTGCTCGGCGATCGCCTCGGCAAGCGCATCGTGCTCCGCCACCGATGCCACTCGGGGCACGAGCGACCAGCGGCCTTCGCCTGACGAGTAGCCACTCACTCCATGGCGAAGCCCGCGATGATGCGGCCGTGAACGCCCCAGCCCGCGGCTGACCAGCAGGCGGCGCACCGCGCTGAAACCGTCGGCTGTGAGGAGGCCTCGCGCCACACCATCCCAGAGTGCGTTCTCGACCTCACTCGGGAGCCTGCGAGCGAGCGTGACGATGTCGCTAGTGAAGAGCGCGCCGTGCTCGCGCAGGGCCTCGAGGACATCGAGCGTCGCGCCCGACACCGGCTCGAGCGGCTGCGCGTCGCCGCGCACCGACTGCAGCAGCCACGGCAGGTCGGATCGCATGACCAGTGTCACCGGCGTGGCGCGTGATGCTGACGAGCTGCTCCGCGACGGCGCAGCAGTCGCAGATTCGTCGCGCACCTTCAGGCGCGCCCAGGCGACCTCACCCGACATGCACAGCTCGTCGAGCCAGGCGCTGCGATAGCCGGACACGCGGCTCGGCAGCACCGTCTCCTCCCAGACGCCGGCGGGAATCTCGAAGCCCTGCAGCTGCGCGATCGTCGCCGCGACTCCGGCGCGCCCTTCCCGCTGCGTGCCCGGGGCAACCCGTTGCCAGCGAAGGAGGAATCGCACGAAATCCTGCGCAGTCACCGGCTCGATCTCCTGCCGCAAACGCTGCTGCGTGTACCCGTGAATCCGGGCGAGCAGCCGTCGCGCGCACCACTGCTCATCACTGATCCCCGGATCGAAGTGACCGCGAATCACGAACCCGTCACCCTCGATCGCCGCAAGCCCAATGGCGACCTCCGATCGACGCAGCCCGGTGCGATCGGACATCGCATCGACCGTCATCGGACCGCTCACCTCGAGATGTCCTCGCAGGATCGATGCGGCGAGCGCGTCGCCGTCCGGGGACGCGCCGGCCCGTCCGCGGGGGAATTCCACCGGCCGCGGCGTCAGCGTCGCTCCGGGCCAGAGCGACTCGATCCCCGCGGCACGCTCCATGGCGCACCAGAAGACGTCGCCGTCCTTGGTGACCGACAGCGCTCGGCCTCGTTCGACAAGCTCATCGAACCAGGCGGTCCACGCCGGGACAGCCCGGGTCACCACCAGCGAGACCAGCAGGTCATGCAGCTCGTCGTGATCGCGTAAATCGGGTGTGGCCTCGGCGCGCACGCGGGCGATCGCATCGGGATCGAGCGCCGCGAGGTCGCGCGCCTCCACCGGGAGCCCCCGTCGCAACGTGATCGCGCGACTCCGGCGTTCCTCGAGCGGTGCGTCGTCGAGGAATGTGTACCGCCTGCCGTTCACGATCTCGTGCGCGAGCGGCGACGGCTCGACGGTGTCACGGAAGCTGATCTCCACTTCCTTACGCTCGATGCGCAGGACCAGCTCGCGCAGGGAGTCGACGTCCATCACCTCGTGCAGGCAGTCGTACATCGTCTGATTGACGAGGGGATGATCGGGTGCCTCAACCGGTCCGGTCGGGTTCTCGTTCTGACACGCGACCAGCTGCGGAAAGATCGCGCCCATGATGTCGTCGGATTCGAGTCGCTGGATGGGCGCCGGGTTCTTGCGTCCGCCCTTGAAGCGCAGCACGGTGAGCGATCGGTTGAGGTTCCAACGCCAGCGCACCGCCCACATGGGCGCGAAGATCGCCGCCTTGCGGAGCGTCTCCTCCACCGTGTTCGACGAGAGGAACTTGGGAACGTCCTCGAGCGGGAAGCTGTGCTGGGGACCGAGTGAGAGCAGCACGCAATCATCGCTGGCCGCCGCCTGCAGCTCGAAGTCGAAGGTCGCGCAGAATCGCTTGCGCAGCGCCAGACCGAGCGCACGGTTCACACGTCCGCCGAAGGGCGCATGCACCACCAGCTGCATGCCGCCGCTGTCATCGAAGAAGCGCTCCAGGACGATGTGCTCGAGGGTCGGCACCACGCCGAGCGCGGTTCGGCCCGCAGCCAGGTAGCGCACCACCATCGACGCAACGTCATTGTCGACGCCGGCTCGCTGCTCGACCCAGGTGATCGCCTCGTCGGCACCACCCTCGGCGAGCAGTGCATCAACCCCACTGCGGAGGTCCGAAACCTCGCGTGACAGTTCCGCGGTGCGCGCCGGTGCTTCACCGAGCCAGAACGGCACCGACGGTGGCGCGCCGTGCGCATCCACCACGCGCACGGTCCCCGCGACCACACGACGGATCTTCCAGGACGTGCTCCCGAGCAGGAAGATGTCGCCCGCCGAGGACTCGATCGCCCAGTCCTCGTTCACGGTGCCGATGAAGGTGTCGTCCGGTTCCGCGAGCACCCGGTAGTCGCCCGTCTCCGGGATGGCGCCGCCCGACGTCAGCGCGGCCAGCCGAGCGCCGCGTCGCGCCCGTATCTCGCCGTTGATCTGATCGCGGTGCAGGTACGCTGCAACCCGCCCTCGTCCGGTCGGAATCCCGTCCGACACCAGTTCGACGATGCGGTCGAATTCGTCGCGCGTCAGCTCCGCAAACGGCGCCGCCCGGCGCATCAGCTCGAAGAGGTCGTCCTCGCGCCAGCTGTCCGCCGCGCATTCGGCGACGATCTGCTGCGCGAGGATGTCGAGTGGCAGGTGCGGCGGGTGCACCGCGTCGAGCGCACCGCTCCGCACCCCGGCGAGCAGGGCTGTGCACTCGACGAGCTCGTCCCTGGTCATCGGATAGAGCCGCCCTTTCGGTGTGCCACCACGGCTGTGCCCCGACCGGCCGACGCGCTGCAGGAAGGTCGCGATGCTGCGCGGCGATGCGATCTGGCACACCATCTCGATCGGTCCGATATCGATGCCCAGCTCGAGCGATGCCGTGGCGACCAGCGCACGCAACTCACCCGCACGGAGCTGGGATTCGACACGCTGGCGTCGATCCCTGGAGAGGCTCCCGTGGTGGGCCGCCACCAGGTCATCGCCGAGACGTTCCGCAAGCAGATGGGCGACACGTTCCGCCATGCGCCGCGTGTTGACGAAGACGAGGGTGGTCTTGTGCGCGCGAACGTGCGCTGCAATGGCATCGAGCACCTCGCCGAGCTGCTCGCGCGACGCCACTGCCTCGAGCTCACCCGACGGCAATTCGATGGCGACATCGAGCGCACGGCGATGGCCGACGTCGACGACCGCGCAGCGCGGGCTGCCGTCCGGATTATTGCGCGACGGGCCTGCACCGACCAGCAATCGCGCGACGGTCTCGATGGGTCGCTGCGTCGCCGAAAGACCGATGCGCACCGGCCGTTTCGCGCACAGCCGCTCGAGACGTTCGAGCGTCACTGCCAGGTGAGACCCTCGTTTGTCGCGCGCGACCGCGTGGATCTCGTCGACGATGATGGTCGTGACCGTGGTGAGCGCCGCACGGCTCCGCTGCGCGGTCACGAGCAGGTAGAGGGACTCCGGGGTCGTGACCAGGAAGTTCGGCGGGCGCTTGATCATCGCCGCACGCATCGACTGCGTCGTGTCCCCGGTCCGCACTTCGGCGCGGAGCGCGGGCAGGGTCATCCCCATGTCCGCCGCGACCTCGGCAATCTCGCGAAGCGGCGTCTCCAGGTTCTGCTGCACGTCAACCGCGAGCGCTTTCAGCGGCGAGACGTAGACCACCTGCGTGGCGCCCTCGACCACCTCACCACGATCGGCCGCGCGGTAGAGCGCATCGATGCAGACGAGGAACCCCGCGAGCGTCTTGCCCGACCCGGTCGGTGCGGCGATCAGGGTGTTGCTTCCCCCCGCGATCAGCGGCCAGCCCTCGTCCTGGGCAGGGGTCGGGCCTTCCGGAAACCGGCGCTCGAACCAGGCCCGAACCGCGGGGTGGAACGCACTCATGTCGCTCATCTGGGACCTGTCATTTTAGCATCCCAGAGAGAACAGGTGTTCGGTCAGAGCGGGCCTTTGATGATGTCGCCGAGTCCACCCCCTCCCGCCAGTCCGCCGAGCCCTCCGATGACACCGAGCCCACCTGCGCCACGGCTGTGCTCCTCGCTCCGATCCTGCTCGGCCTCGAGCGCCAGGACGCTGCACAGGATGAGGAGATCGTTCTGTCCGTCGGCGATGTCGACACCGTAGGAATCGGCGAGGCTGATCCACGCCTTGGACACGGTCGCGACGGTCTGGCCGTTCTCGGTGAGGATGAAATCGTGCCCGGCAAAGTTTCCGGTCATCTCCATGTCGGCGCCGCCGGCGACGGAGATGGTCCACTTGGGATGGAACGGCCCCGAGAACCGCTGGTGCACCTCGGCGCTGACCCCGCCCGTGAGCGTGATGTCGTAGGTCGCCAGCAGCGAGACGAGCTTCCGGCTCACCTGTCCCACCTCGTTTCCGGCCAGGTCGTTGACGACCATCAGACCGTGCAGGCTGAACACCTTGCCATCGACCTGCAATACCGGCTGACCCGCCTCGTTGAGGATGTCGTTGTCCTCGCCGAGGCGAAAGATCTTCTCGCGAACTTGGTATTTCATTGCCTGCCTCCGGTCGGACGTCCCTCCCCAACTGCGTTCGCCCGAAGTCTATCCGAGCATCAGGTGGCAGCGAACCAGGTCATCAACTGCCGTCGGGATAGCCACCTCGATGCAGCACCATCGGAAAGTGCGGCAACGTCTCGGGTTTGCGTATCGATGCGCGCCATCCCTCCGGGTTCGGCTCCAGCGCAGGGAACAGCCCTGACCCACGCGAATCACCGGCAAATAGCGACAGCGAGTCGCGTAGAGCGCCGATCACCCCGGCGCCTGCACGCAACTCCATCTCCTCCTCGACGATGCGCAACAACCCCGCGTGCGTGCGTTGCGATGTCAAGCCCCGCGCGGTGAGGCGCGCGACCTTGCCGGGACCACCTGTAGGGTTCGTGTCGATCACGACCAGTCCGCGCTTGGCCAGGACGCCCATCGCCATGCTGATCGCCTCTTTCGAGACGCCCGACCGGCGCGGCAGGTCGCGAATCGGAATGGGTTGCACGTCGAGGACTCGCAGGACGTCCGCAAAGCTGGCGAGTGACACCTCGGACATTGCCTCGAAGTCGATGGCGATCATGAGGAGCGCGCGTGCGAGCAATGTGGGGAGCGACAGAAGTGAGTCATCACCCGCTCCGCCGTCCGCGGGAGCAAACGATGCGCGCGATGGCCCTGCCGACCAGAGCCCGTAGCCCAGGATGGGGAGACAGTCAGGGAGGTCGAAAACGGATTGACTCACGAGGGCGCGTAGCGCGGTGCGCACCGAGACGATCGGCCCACCTCCCCAGCGCTCGCCCCAACGCGCCTCGATGACCGGAACCAGCGGCTCCCAGACCTTTTGTGCCATCCGGCCGTTGGCGGCCGCTCGCACCCGCAGCGCCGCGGAGGGCGGCTTGGCGCGCGCGTCGTCCGGGTCCGGTTCGACATCGATGTAGCGCCATCGCCGCATGCCCGGTAGGTTGGTTCGAGTGCGCGCGCGACGCTCGAGCTCACCGACCGTGATCGGCTCCTCGCCGACGTGGCGCATGCAGTTGAACCACATGACCATCGACACGAGCCACGGCCCATCCCGCGCGCCAGAATCGCCGCGGGTGACCCTGTGGCGTGGCATTCGATGCTCGGCCTCATTGTCGAACTCGATCGTGAATGCGACCAGCGCCTGCGACAGCAGGGCCGTCAGCGGAAGCCTCTCCACCGCCGCTTCCGGCTGCACTCCAGTCGTCGCGATGATGTCGGGACGGGATGCGCTCATCAGAGGATTGTGCCCGCGCAGACTGCGACGATGAGATCGTCGATGGTGCTCGTGGCCGTGATCGCTGCCGCGGCGGCTGCCGGCCTCGCGATCTCGTCAGCGCAGCGGCCGCCGGGCCCCGCTCCGCCGCTCCCGCCAACCCCGTCGGCGGACCCGACCCCGATCCCGCAGGGACCCATCTCGGGCATCGGTTTCAGCGTCGTCGACGATCCGGCGACCTTCCAGGTGATCCTCTTCGGCGGTATCGACAACTACGCCAACACCTGGATCTGGACAGGGAGTCGGTGGAGCCTGGCCAGCCCACCGATGAGTCCCCCGGGTCGCATCGACGCCGCCATCGCCTACGACCCGAGGACGAAACAGGTGCTGCTCTTCGGCGGACGCCACGCACCCGTGACGAGCGGACGATCGCTCAGCGACACGTGGGCATGGGACGGGGCGACCTGGCGAGAGCTTGACGCCGGAGCAGCCGGTCCTCCGCCGGGCGAAGGCGCATCAATGTCGTGGGACGAGGCTCTTGACCAGATGGTCCTGGTCACGTCGGCCGGCAATGCGCCGGGAGGCGACCAGACCTGGACCTGGAACGCGACCCGCTGGGTGCTCAAGGTTCACGGCGGGGTTGCCCCCAGCGCGTTCGCCCTTCCGATGGCATTCGACCCGATCACCCGCTCGCTGATCGCGGAGGGATGCTGCTACGCGCCCCAGTCGCAGCTTGGCGCTCTGGATACGACCTGGCGGTGGGACGGCCAGCGCTGGGACCAGCTCGCCGGTACGGCCGAGCCGCTTCCGGGTTCGTCACTCGCGCTCGACCCGGCCACCCAGCGGCTGGCGCTCTGCAACTGTGGTCCGATGCTTGCCCTGCCGGCACTCGCGTCCTGGACAGGGCGGGCGTGGGAGTTGTTGAAGGTCGCGCGCCTCCCGATCGAGCCGGGCGCAGAAATCACCGACGGCACGAGCGGCCAGCTCCTGATCTTTGGGTCGGCGGCGCCGAGCAATCCGTACGCCACACAACCCGTGCACCTGTGGGCGCTGCATGGGTCGACGTGGCAGGAGCTGGATACCGCCGTCAGCGGCGTGTGACGGCCGGGTGATCGACCTGCTGCGCGATGTCCGATCGAACCTACTCCGACCGATGGACCCGGCGCACGACGCCGCATGCCATGTAGCGGAGGCCGACTCCACTGATCCAGAGGGGCGAGCTTGACCCTGCGGCTCACGATGCGCCGCGCGCCGTGTTGCCTTTCGCCTAAGCGGCGCGGTCCTCGACGATGGCCTGGACCCGGTCTCTGATCCACAAGGTTGGGTCGGGGTGACCCGCCTCGCGCCATTCGACGAGCAGTCGTGTGGGCGGCAGACCTGACGGCGCTGCGCCGTAATGACGACTGATCAGCTCGAGGTTCTCTTCAGAAGAGGCAACGGCGAACCAGGCGCGCATCACCGGAGCGGCCATGGTCTCGGGCGACTGAACGATGTTCACGCCCCGATCCTCGGCGATGGCGGCACTGACCACACGACGTCTAAGGGGCTTCGGCACAGCGTCGTGATCTTGTCGTGACCGGCGAAGCCGCGAGCCGGACGTGGCACATCGTGTGTATCCGACGCGGTGATGGCTGACCGAATGATGGTGGAGGCGCCGGGGATCGAACCCGGGTCCGAAGCCGCGTTCCATGCGACATCTACGAGTGTAGTCCCGGTTTTAATCTCACCGTCGCCGCGCCCTGGGACCAGGCTCGGCTGCGGCCAGCCTCGGTGAATGTCCCGCCCGGCGCCGAGGCGCCACCGGGCGGCGAGACTGCTTGCATTAACGTCGGGTCCGTCNNAGGAGACGGTCGACGTCAGGCCGAAGCCTGAGCTTTTTTCGTCTCTGCTACTTACGCAGCGAGGGCGAGGGGTGCGTTATTCGCACGTATATTTTTCCCGGTTTTACGAGCCCGGGGCTCGACTCGCATTCGCACGACCCACGACCCCGTCGAAACCAGTACGCCCCCATGGGAACGCAGCGATCCGAGATCACCGTGCCCAACGATCATACCGCGTCGATCTGCAAGCCACACAACCCCAGACAAGGGCACGACATGCAGTCAGGGGTTGGCATGCCGGCGCGTCGGTTGCGGCCGGGCTGCGTTTACTCGTCGGCTGCGACATCTCCGGCGGCGGAATCACCGGGCAACGACGTAAGCAGGGGTGGTGTTACCCGGTGGCGGGATAACCCGCGGCGACGTGAACCGGCGGCGGCGCGAACCCGCGGCGACGCGAACCCGCGGCGACATTCCCGGCCGGAGGCGACGTTACCCGGAGGCGGCAGTATCGGGGGCGCGAATCCAGGAGCGATGGCCTCGGGCGGGCGGGATCGCCAGCAGTCGCCCCTGCTCCACCCGGGCAAACTGCCAGCCGCCCTGGTGGACCATCCAGTGGTGGCGGTAGCAGAGCAGGACGAGATTCTCCACGTCGCTGTTGCCGCCGTGGCACCAGTGCACGACGTGGTGGGCGTTGGTGAAGGCTACCGGACGGTCGCAGCCGGGCCACTCGCAACCGCCGGCGCGTGCCCGGAGCGCCGCGCGGGCCGCCGGGCCCGGGAGGCGGAGGGAGCGGCCGACGTCGATCACCGCGGAGTTGGGGCCGAGCAGGATGCGGCGGACCCGGGCATCGCAGGCGAGCCGCTGCACGGTGGCGGCAGGCACCGCGCCGGCGAACTCGAGCTCGCCGCCGGGCGCTCCCTCCAGGCCCATCACCGTCTCCACCGAGGCGGTGAGCTGGAGGTGGGTGCTCGCCCCACCGGTGGTCCGGACCGCCCCGAGGTCGAGCACGTGGCTGGCGATCTCCACCACGGCGTCAGCGAAGCGCCGAGCCAGGGGGCGGTGATCGCCGGCGCCGGTGGGCTTGGCCAGGGGGAAGACCGCCGTCTTGATGGTTGCCGCGGCGAGGGGATCGAAATAGCCACGCAGGGCCGTGAACCCGCCCTCACAGGGGATGAACTCGCAGCGGTTGCGGCTCGGCGGCACTCACGTGCTCGGCGAGGACCGCAGCCGCGTCATGGGCGTGGCGGGCCTGGTTGCAGTCGTGGATGAAGCGGCCGACCGAGTGGTCCCGGGCCAGCTCCAGGAGGGTGTGCTCGTCGAAGGGGAGAGAACCAACGGGCGTCGCGGGATCTAAGGGATCAGCGAGGTCATCTCCAGATGCGTCATCGGGTACCGATTCGACATCGGGATGTGCCGGCTGCGCGCTGAGGGCCCGGGCGGTCCCAGCCAGGAGCGAGAAATGAGCGAAGCCGATATCCCCGGCCTCGAGCGGGTTCACCGCGACCCCGGCATTACACATTCCTGTAGTATAGAACATAGGTTCGGAAAGAACGGCTCGGACGTCACGTATGCCCGACGACAGAGTTCCGGCGCTCGTTGTCGGTCGTGCCAGGGATGCATCGTGGTGGCGCGTAACGGCGTTCATCTCGCGAATCGCAAAAAGAAGCCCGTCGGATAGGCTTGGATGCGTGCATACCGTCGCGGCGTCGCAGCACGCCCAGCGACTGACAGAACCGGCATGTCCACGGCCACCGAAATGACCGCAGGACAAGGCGTCGTCGCACCCCCCGCGACCTATGGGAGGCTGATGCAGCTGCCCGGGTTCCGGCAGCTGCTCATCAGCTCGCTGCTCACCCGGACCGCGTCGCAGATGTGGACCGTCGGTCTCGTTCTCTTCGCGTTGCAGCGATATCACTCGCCGAGCGTCGCCGGCATGAGCCTTTTCCTGCTCATCTTTCCCGGGCTGCTGTTGAGCCCAATCGCAGGCGCGCTCCTCGATCGTCATGGACGCAAACGGCTGATGACCCTGGACTTCACCGTGGCAGCGGTCTGCCTGATCGCCATCGTGGTCCTCGCCGCAGCCGACCTTCTCCCGGTATGGGCCCTCTACGTCGTCCTGGTCGCAGGATCGCTTACGAGCACGTTGAGCATCGCAGGCGCCCGCTCGTTTTTCCCCCTGATCGTGCCGCGCGACCTCTGGGATCGGGGCAACGCCGCGGACAGCGTCTGCTTCGGCGTCGCCAACATCACCGGCCCCGCTCTCGCCGGCGCGCTCATCGCGCTCCTCGGCAGCGAGGCAGCGTTGGCCAGCGCGGCTGTCGGATACGTGGCCGGCGCCATCGCGCTGCAGGGAGTCGGCGAGCCCGCCCACTCCGCCGACGTGTCGGGCAGGATCCTAGTCGAAGCCGTGAGAGGGCTAGTGTATGTCGTGACCAATCGCACGCTGCGATGGATCGCGATGGGGTTCTCTACGCTCAATGTTGGGTGGGGGATCGTGATGGTCGCGCTGCCCGTCGTCGTCTTCCATCTCCACGGCAACGCCGCGGTGGTCGGCTCGATACTCGCTCTGGGGGGAGCGGCCGGGGTGCCGGCGGCGCTGATCGCCGGCAGGATCCGGACCGAAGGACGCGAGCGCGAGTCGATATCCCTCTTCGGCGCAATCATGGGTATTGCGGTCCTCGCGCTCCTGGTCCCATCTCTGGCAGTCATCGCCATCGGCATCGCGATCGCCGGCGGCGCGGACGCGGCTTCCAGCGTCAGCGCCTTCTCGCTGCGCCAGCGGCGCACCGCCCGGGCGTGGTTCGGTCGAGCCTTCGCAGTGTCGATGGCGCTGAACTTCTCGGGCGTGCCGATCGGCTCAGCGCTCGCGGGGCCGGTCCTCGGCGTATCGACCACCTTCGCGATCCTGGTCGCCGCCGGGCTCACCCTGGCCGGCAGCGCGCTCATCCAGCTCAAGATCCCCGGTGTAACACCACCACCGTGAGGAGCTTTGGACGTCGAGCCTCAGCAGAGAGCGAGCGCCGTTGCTAGGCTGAACGGGTGCTCCAGTTGATGGTCGGACCGGTGACGCGCTAGTTGCCCCATTTCGACGCGCCATCGGGGGCTGACCCGGCTGTCGGCACGAAGCTGAAGCGGGTGATCGTCATCGGGACGGTCGCGCGCCGCGACGAGCGCGAGCAGCGAGACATCGAGCTCGACGAGCTCGAGGAACTGGCTCGGACGCTCGGCACCGAAGTGCTCGAGCGGAGCCTGATCTCGCTCCGCGAGCCCCATCCCGCAACCTTCTTCCGCTCCGGCGTGGTCGCCGCCTTCGCGTCCCATCTCGCCGAGCTCGGCAGCCCCGCCGTGCTCTGCAACGATCAGCTGACGCCCCGCCAGCAGCGCAACCTCCAGGAAGAGTGGGGCGTCCCGGTGCTCGATCGCACCGAGGTCATCCTCGCCATCTTCGCCCGCCGCGCGATCACCGCCGAGGGGCGGGTGCAGGTCGAGATGGCGCAGCTGGAGCATCTGCTCCCCCGCCTCGCCGGCGGCTGGTCCCACCTCGAGCGCCAGCGCGGCGGCGTGGGGCTGCGAGGTGGTCCTGGTGAGAAGCAGATCGAGGTGGACCGGCGGCTCATCCGCCAGCAGCTCAAGCGACTCCGCGAACGCCTCGTGGTGATCGAACGGCAGCGACGGACCCGCCGGACCGCTCGGACCAACGTCCCGCTGGCGTCGTGCGCGCTGGTCGGCTATACGAACGCGGGCAAGTCGACGCTGCTCAACGTCCTCACCCACAGCCAGGTCCTCGCCGACGACCTGCTCTTCGCGACCCTTGATCCCACCTCCCGGCGGCTCGAGCTGCCGTCCGGCAAGCTGGTCATCCTCACCGACACCGTCGGCTTCATCCAGAAGCTCCCGACCGAGCTCGTGGAGGCTTTCGCGGCGACCCTCGAGGAGGTGCGCCAGGCCCACATGCTCTGCCTCGTGGTCGACGCCTCGCACCCGGACGCCGAGCAGCAGCTGCTCACCGTGCTCGAGACCCTGCGCTCGATGGAATGCGATCAGCCTATGATCCTCGCGCTGAGCAAGGTCGACCGCCTGACCGCGTCGGAGGTTCGGTCCGCCCGGCTGCGCCTCGGCGACGTTGCCGGCGTCTCAGCGCTCGCCGTGAGCGCGACCCGCGGCACCGGCCTGCGCGAGCTGCGCCAGCGCATCGACGCCCTCGCCGCCCAGGTCGTTCCGGACATCAAGGCCAACCGTCCCAGCGCGGCGTCTCAGGCAACACCGCCACCGACCGAGTTTCGCACCGCGACCGGCTGACAGCCCCGCGGTCAGCGCCTGATGGCGCGTTCCATGTCGCGCTCGGCGTCGCGTTTGGCGACGTCCTGGCGCTTGTCCCAGAGCTTCTTGCCCCGCGCCAGGCCGATTTCGACCTTCACCCGGTTGCGCACCAGGTACAGCTTCAGCGGGATGATCGTAAGCCCCTGGGTGTGCACGCGCCCGTCGAGATACTCGATCTCTCGCTTGTGCAGGAGCAGACGCCGGCGCCGCTCCGGCTCGGGATTGTTGCGGTTGCCGTGCTGGTACGAGGCGATGTTCACCTGCATCAGCCACGCCTGGCCGTTCTCGACGCGCACGTAGCCCTCACGCAGCTGGATACGACCGGTGCGCAGTGACTTCACCTCGGTACCGGTCAGCTCGATGCCGGCCTCGAGCGTCTCGACGATGCTGTACTCGTAGCGCGCGCGGCGGTTGACCGCGAGCGTGTTGTCGCCTGGCCTTCGTGCGGGTGGCATCAGCGATTCGCCTCGCGGCTGTGCCGCCCGCGCAGGAACGCCGCCGGCGTCATGGCCCGCTTGCCCGCAGGCGTGATCAGGTCGATGCGGTACCCGCCCGATCGCGCCGCCATCACCACCGACTCACCGTCGCGAAGAACGATGGTCCCGGGGGCGCCGTCCGGATCGAAATCCGCGACCCCACCCGCCTGCACCTGGACGTCGACCCCATCGATCGGAGCGAGCACGCCGGGCCACGGCTGCAGGGCACGCACCATCCGATCGACCTCGATCGCAGAGCGCCCCACCCAGTCGACCACGCCATCGGAGCGCGTGAGCCGCGGGGCATAGGTCACCCCTTCCTCGGGCTGCGGCGTCGCGACCGCCGTCCCACCTTCGATCGCGGCCAGCACCGCGACCAGCTCCGAGGCCCCCAGGTCCGCGAGGGTCGCGGTGAGCATCGGAGTGGTGGCACTGCCGTGGATCGGAACACGCACCGTCGAATAGACCGGTCCGGTGTCGAGACCAGCCTCCATCCGCATGATCGAGACGCCCGTCTCCGAATCACCGGCAAGGATGGCGTGCGCGATGGGTGATGCGCCTCGCCAGCGCGGGAGCAGCGAGCCATGAACGTTGACCGCACCATGGGGCGGCGGGTCGATCAGCGCAGAGGGGAGGATCTGACCGTACGCGGCGACAACCAGGCAATCCGGGGAGAGCGCGAGCAGGTCTGCGACCATCTCGGGCGCACCGATCCTGGCCGGCGTCAGCAGGTCGAGGCCGAGCTCACGCGCCGCATCGGCCACCGGCCGCGGCGCCGGACGGCCTCGGCTTCCGGCACGGTCCGCGCGCGTGACCACGGCCGCGACCACGTGATGGGCGGCACAAGCCCTGAGCGACGGCACCGCAAAGAGAGCGGTGCCACAGAAGACGAGCCTCACACAGCGCTGACGACGCCGGGCTCCTCAGCCTCCTCTGCCGGTTCGACCTCGCGCAGGGTCCCCTCGTTCACCCGGCTCGTGAAGAGGATGCCGTCCAGGTGATCGAGCTCGTGCTGCACGGCCCGGGCCAGGAGGCCGTCGCCCTTGACGCGGACCTCCTTGCCGTGGCGGTTGAGCCCCTTGGCGACGACCCGCATGCGACGCGTGACCTCGCCGACCCATCCCGGCACCGACAGGCAGCCCTCGAACCCGGTCTGGTCCCCGTCGGTGCGGACCATCTCCGGGTTGGCGAGCTGATAGATCTGGTTGTCGACGCGGAGCACGATGACGCGCAGCGACACGCCGACCTGGGGGGCGGCGAGCCCGACGCCGTTGGCCTCGAACATCGTCTCGACCATGTCGTCCATGAGACGGCGTATCTCATCGTCAACCCGCGGCACGCGGATTGCCTTGGTGGTGAGCACGTCGTTGTGGTCTGAGACCAGGACGATGGGAAGGACTGCCACGCTTATGTCTCCGTTCACGCCCCGGGGTCGACGTCGATGCTCCAGCCCCGAGCCCTGGGAAGGTGAGGAAATGCCCTCTCGATGTCTGTGCCTCGCACCGTGATCTGCCAGCGGTACTCGCCACGGAGGCGGTGTAGGAACGCGGGCGTCGGACCAAGGACATCGAGCCCGGCACCAATTCCGAGTGTATCAGACACTCGCCGGGCCTCCCGGCGCACCTCGATCTCGGCCTCATGGTCGTCCTTGTGCGCAAAGGTGCAGACGCACAGTCGCGCATATGGCGGAAATCGCAGTGCCCTGCGCACACGGATCTCGTCGCGAGCGAAGCCAAGATAGTCGTGCGTGGTCGCATGCCGGACCGCATAGTGACCGGGGCTGTACGTCTGAAGCACCACGCGCGCCGGCTCATCGCCGCGTCCGGCGCGCCCCGCGACCTGGGTCAGCAGCGAGAAGGTGAGCTCGCCACTCCGATAGTCGGGGAAGTGCAACGAGGTGTCGGCGTTGACGATGCCGACGAGCCGCACGTTGCCGAGATCCCAGCCCTTTGCAACCATCTGCGTCCCGATGAGGCAGTCGGCCTCATGGCGGCGGAATCGGTCGTAGATGTCGAAGTACGCGTCACGCGATCGCGTTGTGTCGCGATCCATGCGGATGATGCGCAGCGCCGGGAAGCGTTCGCGCACCTCACGCTCGAGGCGCTCGGTGCCCATGCCGAGCGCGCGGATGGCGCGTGATCCGCACGTGGGACAGGCCGCCGGCAGCGGGGTCGACAGTCCGCAGTAGTGGCAGTCGCAGCTGGCCCGGTCCACGTGGTGCACCAACGACACGCTGCAGTTGCGGCAGGTGAGTGCCTCACCGCACGTCCGGCACAGCACCACTGTCGATGTCCCGCGACGGTTGAGGAAGAGGATCGACTGGCCGCCGTCGGCATGACATTCCTGCAATGCGCGATCGAGCTTCAGCGACAGCGCATTGGTGTTGCCCGCCTTCAGCTCATCACGGAGGTCGACGAC
Organism: Candidatus Dormiibacterota bacterium; assembly: GCA_003162415.1. GTDB lineage: Bacteria > Chloroflexota > Dormibacteria > Aeolococcales > Aeolococcaceae > Palsa-851. The sequence continues at coordinate 161,250 of PMOL01000009.1, read as the reverse complement.
CTCGATCGGTGGCAGTGGACGGCCGCTCACGCGCTCAGGGAGCGTGGCCAGCTCGAGGTCATCGGTGTGGGCGCGGAAGAAGCTCTCGACCCGCGGTGTCGCACTCCCCATGACCACCGGTGCGTTGCACAGCGCCCCGAGCATCAACGCGACGTCGACGGCGTGATAGCGGGGAACGCGATCCTGCTTGTACGCGGGTGCATCCTCCTCGTCGACGACGACGATCCCGAGGTCGACGACCGGGGCGAAGACCGCGCTCCGTGAGCCGATGACAACGGAGTGCTCGCCATTCCGGATGCGCCGCCATTCGGCCGCGCGCTCCGCGTCGGTGAGCGCCGAGTGGACCACCGCGATCTGTCCTGGGAAGCGCACCGCAAACCGGCGAATCATCTGCGGGGTCAACGCGATCTCGGGCACCAGCACGATCGCGCCGCGACCCGCGGCGAGGGCTGCGTCGATGCCGGCGAGATAGACCTCGGTCTTGCCGCTGCCGGTCACGCCATGCAGCAGCACGCGCCGGTGGGTTCGGGTCGCGATGGCCTCGAGCAGCGGGACGGTGGCAGCGCGTTGCGCGTCGTTGAGTGTCGGAGGTGGTTCGGGTGGCCCGGCGGCACCGGCCTCTGCGACCGCCCGTGAGACCGATCGCGGTCCAGAGCGGCGCGACGGTCGAGTGCGAACCCCCTTCGGCAGCATCGCCCGCAGCACCTCACCAAGCGGCGCGCAGTATCGATCCGCGATCTGGCGCGCCAGCGCGATGTGGTGATCGAGGATCAGTCGCGGCTCGTCGACCACGCGGTCGATGGCCCGAACCTCCGCGAACTCCGTCTCCTCGGATCGCTCGACGACGTACCCGAGAATCGATCGCTTGCCGAATGGGATCTCGACGCGCACGCCGGGAAGGACGAGCTCGGCGAGATCGTCGGGAATGGAATACGTGTACGCGTCGCGAGGCAGCTGCGAGCGCGTCTCCGGGACGACCGATGCGAACGTCATCGAACCCTGCTCGCGATGATGCGCACGATCGCGTCGGCAACGTCGCTCTTGGGCGCACGAGCGATCGTCTGCACCGTGCCGTCGCGGTCGATGACCGTGACCTCGTTGTCGTCAGCTCCCATGCCGATGCCTTCCCGGGAGACGTCGTTGACGACGATGAGATCGAGGTCTTTGGCGTCGAGCTTTGCACGTGCGTTGTCGATCACGTGCTCGGTTTCCGCGGCGAATCCGACCACGAAGACTTCCTTCGCCGCGCCGTCATCGCGAAGGGCGCGGAGGATGTCGACGGTCGGCACCAGCTCGATGGTGAGCGTCTCCGCTCCCTTCTTCAGCTTGTTGCCCGCGACCTCGCGCGGGCGCCAGTCCGCTACCGCTGCGGCCATGATGAGAACGCTCGCATCCGCGAGGGCGGTGCGCACCGCAGCGTGCATGTCGGCGGCGGTCTCCACCTCCACGATGTCGAGCCCGGGTTGCGCAGCCGGTGCCGGAGCGGCGGTGACGAGCGTGACCGTCGCACCCTGCCGGAGGGCCGCCGCGGCGAGTGCGTTGCCCATCTTCCCGCTCGATCGATTGCCGATGAAACGCACCGGGTCGATCGGTTCTCGGGTTCCGCCCGCGGTGACCACGAAGCGCAGGCCGTTGATGGTGGGGTCAGCCCCCGCCGACAAGGAGATCCCTCACCGCGGCCACGATCACGTCGGGCTCGGCCATACGGCCGGTGCTCTCGTGGCCACTCGCCAGCCGTCCATAGACCGGACCGATGATGCGCCCCCCACGCGCGACCAGCGTCGCCGTATTGCCCTGGGTCGCCGGGTGTTCCCACATGGCGGATTCCATGGCCGGCGCAACGAAGAGCGGCGCGCGGCAGGCCAGTGCGGTCGCGGTCACCGGGTCTCCGGCAAGACCGAGTGCGAGGCGGGCGATGAGATCCGCCGATGCGGCGACAACCACCTGAACCTCGCACCAGGACGCCAGGTCGAGATGGGTCATGCCATGGCCGGCCTCGGCCGGCTCGTCGTCCCAGATGCTGGAGGCGACGCGATGTCCGCTGAGCGCGCGGAGCAGGGTCGGCGTGACGAAATGCGTCGCTGCCTCGGTCATCGCGACCTTCACCTCGGCGCCGTCCCGGCGGAGATCGGTGACCACCTGGCACGCCTTGAACGCCGCCACGCTGCCGCCGATGCCGACCAGGATGCGATGGCCGTCGAGCGGGCCGGTCACGCCGACTCCCTCCGGCTCGCCCGCGCGGCCTGAATGATCGACTCGATCTCCTGCGCCGCGCGCTTCGCATCATCGTTCACCACCTGATGATCGTACGTGTCCTTGAGCGCGAGCTCAGCGACCGCGCGTTCGTGGCGTGAGCTGAGGCTCGACGGGTCCTCGGTCCCTCGCTCGATGAGCCGCTGTTCGAGTGCGTCGAGGCTCGGGGGCAACAGGAAGATGTAGACCCCGTCGTCTCCCGTCCGGGCGCGCACCTTCTCGGCGCCCTGGACGTCGATCTTGATGACCGTGTCCTTCCCCGAGGCGATCGACCTGTTCACGGTCTCGAAGGTCCGGCCCTTGAGCTCGCCATACACGGTCGACCACTCGAAGAACTCGCCGCGATCGATCATCGCCCGGAACGCCGGTTCATCTACGAAGAAGTACGACACCCCCTCGATCTCGCCGGGACGGGGCGGGCGGGTCGTGTACGACACGCAGTACTCGAGCGACGGGTCCAGGGTGAACAGCTCTCGGAGCACGGTGTCCTTGCCGACGCCGCTCGGCCCGGTCAGCACGATCAGCCTCCCGTGCCCGCTCATGGGAGCAGCGGTCGGAGCCGCTCGGTGGCCTCGATCAGCTCGTCGGGGATCGGCGACTCGTAGGACCGCTCACTCCCGTCGCCGGGGTGGCGCAGCCGGAGCCGCATCGCGTGCAGCGCGGGGCGCCGGAGATCCGGGTCGGGGCGTCCATAGACGCTGTCGCCGACGATCGGATGGCCGATCGAGGCGAGGTGTACCCGTATCTGATGGGTCCGCCCGGTCCGCAGCGAGACCTCGAGGACGGTCGCGCCACTGAGGCGCTCGACGACCCGAAAGTCGGTGATCGCCTCGCGGCCCCCCTCGACGATCGCCATGCGCCGGCGGTCGCGCGGATGACGGGCGATGGGCGCGTCGATGGTCCCGGTGTCCTCGCGAAAGCCCCCGTGCACGAGCGCCCAGTACGTGCGCCCGAGTGAGCGATCGCTGAGCTGCTTCGCCAGGTTGCGATGCGCGGCCTCGGTCTTGGCGACGACCAGCAGCCCGCTGGTATCGCGGTCGAGGCGGTGCACGATGCCCGCTCGCTCGCTCCCGCCGAGGAGCGACCAGGTCGTCCCCCGTTCCTTGAGCGCATCGGCGAGGGTTCCGGCCGGATGGCCCGGCGCCGGGTGCACGACCATGCCGGAGGGCTTGTCGACGATTGCGAGCGAGTCGTCCTCATCGACGATGCACAGCGCCATCGCCGGCTGAGCCACGGTGCCGGACAGCAGCACGGGAGTAAGACTCGGTGTCGGCTGCTTGACGACCACCTCGGCGGTGTCGCGAACCCTCTGCCCGGGGCGTCCCGGCCGCCCGTCGACGGTCACGAGGCCGGCGTCGATGAGCGTTCGCGCCGCGTGCCTCGTGATGTGCCTCGAGCCGGCGAGCCACATGTCGAGACGAGGCGTGGCGACCGCTGCAGCGCCCGCGCTCATGACGGCGCCGATGATGCGGACGACGTCGGCGCGTGCGACGAGGGGACGAAGCTCAGCACCAGCAGGAGGACGATCGCCACCACGATGCAGCTGTCGGCGACGTTGAAGACCGGCCAGAAGTGGAAGTCGATGAAGTCCACCACGGAGCCCATGACCAGCCGGTCCACGCCGTTGGAGAGCGCGCCGCCGAGGATCATGCCGATCAGCACCTGCCGGTACCACGTGGTCCCGTATCGGTACCCGAAGAACACGATGTAGATGCTCACGACCAGCGCCACCGCAAGGTAGAGCCAGTGCAGCTGCGGCAGGACGCTGAACGCGGCGCCGCTGTTCTCGACGTGGTCGATCGAGACGAACGAGCCCTGCCAGATCTGCTGGCCCACGTAGAGATGCGACGCGACCAGCCACTTGGTGAGGTGGTCGACGAGCGCAACCGCCGCGGCGGTCCCGAGCATCACCGCGTAGATCCGCCGCCGCGAGGCGCGCAGGCGGGCCGCTACCGCTGTACTCCCAGCCAGCATCGTGCGCCTCCCAGCTCGCCTTCCCACTCGGCGAGCGCCTGGTCGCGCCGGTCCTCGATCGCGACCGCGAGCGTTTCCCCCTGCAGCCACTCGCGCTGTGCGTCGACGGCACGCCGCACGTCGCCGTCGGCGTCGGCGTCGACGAGCAGCGTGATCCGATCCTCGACCCGGAGTCCCGCCTGCTTGCGCAGCTCGTTCACCTTGCGGCTGACCTCGCGCGCGAGCCACTCGAGCCGGAGCTCGTCGGTGATCGTGGTGTCGAACTCCACGGAAGCGTGCTCACCGGCAGGGTCGACGTAGCGCACGCCCTTGACGTTGAGCTCCTCCATGAAGATGGCCTCGAGCTCGGGCGCGAGCGGATCGCTGGCGATGGTCGCACTGGCAAGCGGCTGACGGACACGCACGCCGGCAGTGGTGCGTGCGGCGAGCCCATCCTCCACCAGTCGGCGCAGCCGGCTCATCCCCACCAGCACGTCGGGATCACGCCACGCGCCGACCGCCTTCGGGTAATCGGTGAGGTGGACGGAGTCGGGAGCCCCAACCGACGCGGGTGGATCGCCGTTGAACCCGCTCAGGTTGCGGTACATGCGCTCGGCCATGAATGGCATGAACGGCGCGATGAGCCCTGCTAGGGTGATCAGCACCGTGTGCAGGGTGGCGAACGCCGCCAGCGAGTCGTCGCTGGTGCCGGCGCTCTTCCAGAAGCGGCGGCGCGAGCGCCGCACGTACCACTTGGAGAGATCCTCCACGAACCCCTCAACGGCGTGGACGGCATCCGATGCGTCGTACCGCTCCATCGCCTCGCGCACCGCCTCGACGGTCTCGTCGAGCCGGGCGAGGCTCCAGCGATCGAGCACCGGGCGTTCGATCACCCCCGGAGCGGCCGTCGCGGGATCGTATCCCTCGGTGAGCGCGTAGGTCACGAAGAATGAGTAGACGTTCCAGAGCGTCAGCATGAAGAGGCGCACGACGTCCTGGAACGACGTGGGGCTGACGCGCAACTCGGCGTTCTCAACTCCCTGTGCGTAGAAGTACCAGCGCGCCGCGTCGGCACCGAACTGGTCGAAGATCGTGCTCGGCTCGATGGTGTTGCGCCGCGACTTCGACATCTTCTTGCCCTGCTTGTCCTGCAGCGTGCCCACCACGACGCAGTTCTTGTAGGCCGGCGAGTCGAAGAGCAGCGTCGACTCGGCGAGCAGCGAAAAGAACCAGCCGCGCGTCTGGTCGACGCCTTCGCAGATGAAATCGGCAGGGTGCGTGTGCTCGAAGAGCTCTCGGTTCTCGAAGGGATAGTGCTTCTGCGCGTAGGGCATCGCGCCGGAGTCGTACCAGGCGTCGATGACGTCCGGCACGCGCCGCATGACGCCGGCGCACGCCCTGCAGGGCAGGGTGACGTCATCGATGAACGGACGGTGAAGGTCGTCGTCGACGGTCAACCCGACCTCGGCGGCGCTTCCCGCGCAGAACTTCGCGTCGCATTCCTCGCAGACCCAGATCGGCAGGGGCGTCCCCCAGTAGCGGCTGCGCGACAGGTTCCAGTCGATGAGGCTCTCGAGCCAGTTGCCCATACGCCCGTCGCGGATGTGCGCGGGCTGCCAGCGAACGCTGCGGTTGTTGGCGAGCAGGCGTTCCTTCACCGCCGTGGTCCGGATGAACCAGGACGTGACCGCGTAGTACAGCAGCGGCGTCTCGCACCGCCAGCAGAACGGATACGAATGCAGGATGCTCTCGGCGCGGTAAAGGCTTCCCTGCTCGCGCAGATCCTCGATGATCTTCGGGTCCGCATCCTTGACGAACATCCCGCGGTACCGCGCCTGCCCGTCGAGGAAACGGCCGTCGAGCCCGACGACGTGGCGGACGGCGACACCCATTCGCTGGCAGAGCTCGAGGTCGGCGACGCCATATGCCGCAGCGGTATGGACGATGCCGGTGCCTTCATCCATGTTCACGAGCTCGGGTGCGTCGAGCACCACGAAGGCGAGGCCCTCGGGAAGCATGTCGGTGAAGAGCGGCTCGTAGGTCAGGTCGACGAGGTCCGATCCATCCATCTCCTCGACGATCTCGTAGTCCCCGTCGAGGATGGAAAGGCGTTCCCTGGCGAGGATGTACGACTCGTCGCCCTGCACGACCCGGACGTACGGCTTGCGCGAGTGCACGGCGAGCGCGACGTTGCCCGGAAGTGTCCACGGTGTTGTGGTCCAGGCGAGGAAGAACGTCTTGCCGTCCGAATCGTTGAGCCGGAACTTGACGTACAAGGATGGATCGGGTGTGTCCTCGCGGTATCCCTGACTCAGCTCGTGCGAGGAGAGCGTTGTCTGGCATCGGGGGCAGTAGGGCGTGACCTTGTACCCCTGGTAGAGCATGTCGTCTTCCCAGAGCTCCTTCAGGCTCCACCACACCGACTCGATGTACGTGCCGTCGTAGGTGCGGTAAGGGTGGTCGAAGTCGAGCCAGAAACCGAGGCGCTCGCTCATCTCGCGCCACTGGCCGATGTACTCGTTCACCGATGCTCGGCAGCGCGCGTTGAACTCCGCGATGCCGAACTCCTCGATCTGCTTCTTGCCGCTGATCTTCAGGGCACGCTCGACCTCGAGCTCGACCGGGAGTCCATGGGTGTCCCAACCGGCCTTTCGAGCCACCGAAAAGCCGGTCATCTGCTTGTAGCGTGCAAAGACGTCCTTGTACGACCGCGCGAGGACGTGGTGCAGACCGGGGAGCCCGTTGGCAGTGGGCGGTCCCTCGTAGAAGACGTAGGGCGGCGCGTCGCGACGCATCGCCAGGCTGCGCTCGAAGACATGGTTGCGCTGCCAGAGTTCGAGGATCTCGAGCTCCGCCTCGGGAAAACCCGCGCGCGCGCTGACGGCCGAATACCTGGGCATCGCCTCAAGGATACCGGCAGATCGTTCGCTCCCGAACTGCCGGGAGCCTCTACTCCGCGCGTTCGCCGAAGATCGCCCGCCCGATGCGCACCATGGTGGCGCCCTCCTCGATGGCGATCTCGAAATCGTTGCTCATCCCCATGCTCAACTCCGGGAGCGCCCACCCGGTCATGTGCTCCATGTGATCGCGAACGCGGCGGAGCCGGGTGAATGTCGCGCGCGCGTCCTCGGCTTGCTGCGAGAAGGGTGCAATCGTCATCAGGCCCATCAGGTGAATGGACGGGACATTGACGAGCTGCTCGACGAGCGCCTCGACATCGGACTCCGCGACGCCGGAACGCCCCGGCAGGCCGGTCAGCTCGACCTCCACGAGCACGCCGATCGGGTCACGCCCAGCCGGCCGGTGCGCCGACAGCGCATCGGCGACGCGCCTGCTGTCGACGGAGTGGACAAAATCGAAGAGCGCCGCCGCGCGCCCGGCCTTGTTGGTCTGGAGGTGGCCGATCAGGTGCCAGCGGGCGGCGTTGCGCACCTCCCGCTGCTTGTACGCGGCCTCCTGGATGCGGTTCTCGCCGATGTCCCCGACCCCGGCCGCGATTGCCTCGTCGACGCGTGCGGCGGGCATCCCCTTGGTCACGGCGATCAGGAGGACGCCGGCCGGGTCCCGGTCCGCGCGCTGGGCGGCGGCGTCGATCCGAGCACGAACTGCTGTCAGCCGGTCCGCGACCGGCACCTCCTCCGCGATCGTCACCCTATTTCCCGAGATCGAGCGGTAACTCGCGCCCTTCCGTGTCGCGGCGCTTGCGCTGCCGGCGGGCGGTATCGGGACGGGTGCCAGGAGGATGGGCCAGAACGTCCTCGATAGTTGCGCGCATCTCCTGGGCGTCCTTGAACGATCGATATACCGAAGCGAATCGAATGTACGCGATCTCGTCGATCTCGCGCAGCCGCGCCATCACCATGGCGCCGACCTCCCGGCTCGCAATCTCGGAGATGTTCTGGCTCCGGAGGGCGTTCTCGATCTCCGCGACCATCAACTCCAGGTTCGCGGGGGCGAGGCGCGTCTTCTTCGACGCCATGACCAGGCCGGAGAGCAGCTTGGGGCGGCTGAATTCCTCGCGCCTTCCGTCCTTCTTGAGGACATAGAGCGGGGGCACCTCGACGCGCTCGTAGGTGGTGAAACGCTTGCTGCAGCCAAGGCATTCTCGACGGCGGCGAATCGCCTCACCGGTCTCGGAATCGCGCGAGTCGACGACCTTGATGTCCGTCTCGCCGCAGAACGGGCACTTCACCTGCTGCCCCCTGGTGGCTTGGGATGCAGCCCCGGCCTGCGGCGCGACCGCGGCCGGAGCTGCACCGGACCCAAACCTACCGACGGTCCCTCAGAAACGCCGGGATGTCCAGGTCGTCGACGCTGTACGGGCCGTTGGGCTTCCCCCCGACGTTGAACGCCGGCTGCCGCTGGTCGGAGACCATCGGCCGGGCTGACGGCTCGTAGCTGAGCGTGCCGATGACATCGATCTGACCGGTGAATCCGGTGGCGATGACGGTGATCTTCACCTCGCCCTTCATGTGCTCGTCGATGACCGTCCCGAAGATGATCTGCGCGTCGGCATCCGCAGATTCGCTCACCAGCTGGGCTGCCTCGTTCACCTCGTAGAGGGTGAGGTCCGGGCCGCCGGTGACGTTGAGCAGGATCCCCTTGGCCCCGGCGATGGTGGTCTCGAGCAACGGGCTCGCCACCGCGTCCTTGGCGGCGTCCGCCGCGCGCGTGTCGCCGCTCCCGAACCCGATGCCCATGAGTGCCTGCCCCTGGCCCTGCATGATCGTCTTGACGTCTGCGAAGTCGAGGTTGATCAGTCCTGGAAAGACGATCAGGTCGCTGATGCCCTGCACGCCCTGGCGCAGCACGTCATCGGCAACCTTGAACGCGTCACCGATCGGGGTCTTCTTGTCGACCACCTGCATGAGCCGCTCGTTCGGAATGGTGATCAGCGTGTCGACCCGACCCTGGAGGTTGGCTATTCCCTCCTCGGCCGACTTCTGACGGCGCAGACCCTCGAAGCGGAACGGCTTGGTGACCACACCGATGGTCAGCGCGCCCGACTCGCGTGCGATCTCCGCGATGATCGGCGCGGCGCCGGTGCCGGTGCCACCGCCCATGCCCGCGGTGATGAACACCATGTCGCTGTCGGCCAGCGCCTTGGTCAACTCCTCGCGGGACTCCTCTGCCGCGTCCTGACCCTTCTGGGGATCGCCACCGGCGCCAAGTCCGCGTGTCAGCTTGCCACCGATGCGGATCTTGAGGTGTGCGGACGAGGAGCTGAGGGCCTGGTGATCGGTGTTGATCGCGATGAACTCAACGCCCTTGAGGTTGCTCCGGATCATGCGGTTCACGGCATTGCTGCCGCCGCCGCCGACCCCCACGACGCGGATGCGGGCGTTGCCGTCAAGTGTCCGGTCGAGGTCTGCCATGCCTTTCTCCTCGCGTTGGGTTGTCATTTCTCGGGTTGGGGGCGACTGGGATGACGATCGCCGTCGTGCCAGGGCATCGCCTGGCTGATCGAGTCCGTGGGTGCGCAGATGATCAAAAGAGGTCACGAAACCACCTCGAGAGTTTCACCCCGGCGGCGGGGCCGTCCGAGCTCTTGCCATTGGAGCGGGAGGGCTTGCGGCCGAGGTTGCTCCGGGCTCCCCAGCGCAGCAGACCGACCACCGTGGCGTGGCTCGGCCCGCGGATCTCGTCGTTCATGCCGTGCAGTCCCATCGGGGCCGCAACGCGCGCCGGAAGGTTGGTCTGCTGCTGCACCACCTCGGCAAATCCGCGGAGCAGCGCGCCGCCGCCGGTGATCACGATGCCGCCGGGGAACATGCCGAGCGGCCCTGCGCGCTCGACTTCCGCGGCGATCAGCGACGCCATCTCGCGTGCGCGCGGACCGATGATCTCGGCGAGATACCGTTGCGGCACACCGACCGGTTCGTCATAGCCCATCGGGGTCAGGGTCACCTCCGCGTCGGCGGGCAGCGTCAGCTGCAGGCAGTGACCGAAGTTTCGCTTGACGGTTTCAGCGGTCTCGAGGTCGCAGCGCAAACCAACCGCGAGGTCTGCGGTCACATGGTTGCCACCGACCGGAATCACGCTGGTGTGCACGATGCTGCCGCGCGCGAACACTGCGATATCGCTGGTGCCGCCACCGACATCGACGACCACGACGCCGCGCTCGATCTCGTCCTCGGTGACCACGGCTTCAGCGGACGCGAGCACCTGCAACACCATGTCGTCGACGTTGAGCCCGGCTTTGTGCACGACCTTGACGACGTTCTGGATTGCGGTGTTGGCGCCGGTGATGATGTGCGCGTCGACCTCGAGCCGATTGCCCGCCATGCCGATGGCGTCGCGCACGCCCTCCTGTCCATCGATGGTGAACTGCTGGGGCAGGACGTGGACGATGCGCCGCTCAGAGGGAACGCTCACCGCACGTGCGGCGTCGATGGCGCGATGCACGTCCTGGTCGCGAACCTCGCGATGACCGGCTTCCACGGCCACGACGCCCCGGCTGTTCTGCGAGGTGATGTGACCCCCCGCTATCCCGACCACGGCCGAGTCGATGGCAACGCCCGACATCTGCTCGGCCATGTCGACCGCCTCGGCCACCGCCTCGGCAGCCCGGTCGATCTCGACGACCGCTCCCTTGCGCACCCCCCTCGAAGCCACCATTCCGACGCCCAGCACTCGGAGACCGGTGCTCTCAAGATCTGCGACGGCGCAGCAGACTTTGGTCGTTCCGAGATCGAGTGCGAAGACGCGGCGAGGACGGGTCACTGTGTAGGTCTCCGAGTGTAGCCGTCGCGGGTGCGCCGTTCAAGGGTTTTCGGGCGCAAAACCGCAAGATGCTGGGTTCGCCGGCCCAGTATGCCACAACATGTTGGTTGTCTTCGAGAGGTCGGGCACCCAGTCAAGCGCATTCGCCAGTCCAATCCCCGACCTCGGGATCACTCGTCTCCACCAGTCCTGGAGACACGGACAGGGCCTCGCCACTGCACCTTCTGGACGAGGCCCTGTGCGCCGCGGTCTGAATGGACCGCCGAAGCTGCGCAACCGTAACACCGCTCGGCCAAGGCGTCTACGCAATTCTCGAAATCAGCGTGGTCGTCAGGTCACCGGCGATGCCACGGCTCAGGCCTCGAGGACGATCTTGCCTCGCAGGTCGCCGCCGGCCATCTCGGCGAACGCTGTTGCCGCGTCACGGAGCGCGTGCGTCGACCCGATGAGCGGCCGGAGCGCGCCGGTTGCAGTCAGATCGACGAGCCTGCGCAGCTCCCCTCGCGTCCCCATGGTGGTGCCGGCAATGGTCACGCTGCGGAAGAAGATCCGGTTGAGCTGTGCCGGCGGATTCGGGCCGCCAGTCGCTCCCGGGACGACCACGACACCGCCCGGTCGCACCGCTCGCAAGCTCAGGTCCCAGGTCGGCTCGCCGACCGTGTCGACGACGGCGTCCACGCCGAGGCCTCCGGTGGCGCCGATGACCGCGCGGGCGGTCTCGCGCTCGACCGGGAAGGCGGCTTCGGCGCCGAGGTCGACGGCGAACGCCCGCTTGGCTTCGTCGCGCGAGGTGGCGTAGACGGTGATGCCGGCGAGCCGGCCGAGCAGGATGCACGCGGTTGCCACGCCCCCGGTAGCGCCCTGGACCAGGACGTTCATGCCCGGGCGCAGGGCCGCACGCACGAACAGCGCCCGATATGCGGTCAGGTAGGCGGTGGGCAGGCACGCGGCGTCGGCGAAGCTGACCTGGTCCGGCAGCACCACGAGGTTCGCGGCCGGGATCTCCACGTACTCGGCGAGCGCCCCGCCGAGCGGTGGCTCGCTGAGCATCCGGAAGAACCGGCATCCCAGTGGCTCATCCGCGAGGCAGGCGGGGCACCGGCCGCAGGTGATGATCGGATACACGACCACCCTGGCCCCCACCGGCGGGGCCCCGGCGGGCGGCTCGCCGCCGTAGGCGTCGACATGGCCGGCGGCGTCGCAGCCGAGGATCTGCGGAGGGGTCACAGGTGCCGACGACACCCCTCGCAGCGTCCAGATGTCGTGGTGGTTGAGCGACGCCGCGCGCACTCTCACGCGCGCCCAGCCGGGCTGCGGTTCGGGTGCCGGCAGGTCTCCGACCGTCAGGTTGGCGAGAGGGTCGTCGCCGCCAACTGCCGACGCATACGCCGCAAGCATTTCGCGGACCGTAGCATGGTGTTCACCATGCGCCTCGACACCGTCCTGGAAGGACGCCGGCAGCCGATCTTCTCATTCGAATTCTTCCCGCCGAAGACTGACGACGGCGTTCGTCAGCTCTTCGAGGCGATCTCCCACCTGCGCGAGCTCGAGCCGACCTTCGTGTCGGTCACCTACGGCGCGGGCGGGTCGGTGCGAGCCCGGACCGTCGACCTGGTCGCGCGGATCCGGCGTGAGCTCGACATCGAGCCGGTCGCCCACCTGACCTGCGTCGACGCGACGGTGGACGATCTGAACGAGATTCTCGAGGGCCTGCGCGCGGCCGGAATCGACAACGTGCTCGCGCTGCGCGGCGACCCGCCGGACGGCATCGAGCGATTCGTTGCCGCCGAAGGCGGGCTCGCGCACGGCAGCGAGCTGATGGAGCTGATCACCGGCCGCTATGACTTCTGCGTCGGGGGCGCCTGCTACCCGGAGAAGCACCCGGAGTCGGTGGACGCGGACGAGGACGTCCGTTCCGCCAAGCGCAAGGAGGATGCGGGCGCCAGCTATCTGATCACGAACCTCTTCTTCGACAACCGCATGTACTTCGACTTCGTGGCCCGGGCGCGCGCCGCCGGCGTGGCGGTGCCGATCATCCCGGGCATCATGCCGGTCACCAACGTCGGGCAGATCCGCCGGTTCACGTCAAAGATCGGCGCGTCGATCCCCGATGCGCTCCTCGATGCCCTCCGCTCCCGCGAGGATGACCCCGAGGCGGTGCTCCAGCTGGGGGTGGCATGGGCCACGCTCCAGTGCGCCGAGCTGCTCGCCGGGGGTGCGCCGGGCGTGCACTTCTACACCATGAACCGCTCACCCGCAACCCGCGCGATCCTCTCCGCGCTGCGCGCGGCGCGACCCTGGGACCGCGTCCGCTAGGCAGCCTCCTCGGTCAGGGAGACGCGGTAGGTGTGGTTGCGGGAGGCGTGTTGAGCGTGATGCCCGAGGTCGGGCTGGCACTCGTCGCCGGCGTCGGACGGGGCGTCGGCGGAGCCGTGGGTGGTGGGACCGAGGACGCCGCCTGGGGTGGCTGGATCGCCGGGGCGACGGGCAGGAGCGCCGCGCTCACCTCCGCGGGAAGTCCCGGATGCCCGCCGCTGACCGGGTATGGCGCGGCCTCGAGATCGATGTAGCCATAGCTCGGCTTGACGAAGTTGAGCCGCCCTTTGAGGGCGGCCAGGGTCTCGATCTGTGCCGGCAGCGCAGCGATCGCATCCTGGGTGTCGAGGTGGCCAAGAACGGCCCGCCAGCCGGTGCGCGTCCAGATGCTCACGACATCGTCCGCCCCCCACAGATAGGCGGCGACCGAGCAGCCGAACACGGCGTTGAATCGCTGCGCGATCGAGCTGAGCAGCTGGACCAGCACCGGGTTGATGGCCTGTGGCGACCCGGCGCGGTCGTCGATCAGCACTGGGATGCCGCTTCGCGCCGCGGGGGTTGCGTCGATCGCGGGCAGCGTCGCTCCGTCCGAGGCGACGAGCGTGTCGGTGCCGTCGCGACGGATGCGGAGCATCGGCGCCCTTTCCACCACCGAGATCTCCACCGTCGCCGGCAAGTCGGTGGTGACCACCGCGCTGGCCACCCAGGCGAGCGCCTGCACCCGGGCCTGGATCGCGGCGCCGTTGATGGTCCAGATGCTCTGCTCGGGCACCTCCGCTGCGGCGACCACGGCGCCGGTGGTGAGCAGGTGAGTACCGACGACGGTCACCTTGTGCACCTGGAACCCCGGGAGCATCAATGCCAGGGCCAGGAGGCCGACCTGCACCGTGAGCGCGGCCGCTGCGATGACCCGCCGCCTCCAGGACGTGTGCCGCCTGGCCGCGGGCGGTGGCGGCGGGGTTCCGCGGCGCCCGTGACGGCGTTTGCGCGGCGACGATGTCAGCTTCGAGCCGGGGCTGAGAACCAGCCGGCGAACCGGCCGCGACGAATCGGCGATGAGTGCCGCCTGGGCGCGAACGAGGGCGACGTGGCGCGAGCGCTCGTCGAGCACCTCGGTGCTCACAAGACGTGCTCGGTGCGGTGAAGACGTTGCATGTACGCAGGCTGAGACGTGTGCTGAGACGTGGCGGCCGCACGGGGCCGGGCCGATTATCTCCCAGGGAACGCCGCCGTGACCGCCCTAGCTGCGAGCCGCGTGCGCGACCGGGAGATACGTGTCCGGGAGGTCGTTGGCGAAGAGGACCACGTCCCCGGGACCCGACAGGGTCTGCAGCAGCCGCGTCGCTTCGTCGAGCGTCTCGACGACGTGGATGCGGTCCTCGCTCATCCCGCCCTCGCGGAGCCCGGCACACAACGCGGCGCTCGTCTTCGCCGACATCACGATGACGTGGTCGCACACCCTCGCGGCATGCGCACCGTAGCGCCGGTTCTCCTCGTCCTCGACGCTGCCGAGCTCGACAAGCCCCGGCGTGATCAGGAACTTGTGTGCGCCAGGCATCGCCGCGAGGACTTCGAGGCCGTTGTGCACGCCGACCGGATTGGCGTTGTACGAGTCGTCGATCACCGTCAACGGACCTGCAGTCGCCATCAGCTGCAGACGATGCTCGACCTGCTCAAGCGTTGCCGCGGCGGTGATGGCATCGTCGACGGAGTAGCCGAGGACATGCACCGCCGCGAGTGCGGCGCAGACGTTGGCGACCTGATGGCGCCCGAGCAGCGGGATGGCCACCTCCCGGTCGAGGCCGAGGGCCTCCCAGCGCCAGCGAAATGTCGATCCGTGCGCATCGACACGGATCGACGAGGCGATGACATCGGCGTCGACGTTGTCGCCGTCATTGGCCGGCGCGTAGCGGATCAGGTGACGCCGGTCGTTGCGCGCCCGCTGCGCGAGAGCGGCACCGGATTCGTCACCCGTGTAGAGGATGAGTGTGCCGTCGGCGGGCAGGGCGGCCGCGACCTCGTACAGCGCGCCGGCGATGCGGTCGACGGTGCCGAAGCGCTCCATGTGCTGCGGACCGATCGCCGTGATGATCGCCACCGTGGGATGCACGAGGTCGCTGATCGCGGCTATCTCTCCCGGCGCGTACGCATCCATCTCGACGATGAAGACGCGGTTCTCGGGTGCGAGATCCTCGTTGATCACGCGGGTCACGCCCATCAGGGTGTTGAAGCTCTTCCGGGTCGGCAGCGTGTTGACGTGGGGCTGGAGCAACTGGGCGAGGATGTGCTTGGTGCTGGTCTTGCCGAAGCTGCCGACCACGGCGACCACCACCGGGTCGACCATCCTGATGCGCTCCGAGGCGAGCGCGAGATAGTGGTGCCGTATCCGCGACTCCGCCGGCTTGGTGACGACATTGGCAGCAACCAGCAGGATCTCGCTGAGGCTGGTGACCAGGCCCGCGGCGATGAGCACAAGGATTGTCGACACGACCGGGTGCAGGGCGACGATGCCGAGCGCCAGCGCGGCCGCCAGCACCACCGCGAGAAACCCGCCGGCGATGAGCAGGCGGCGCATCCTCGCGGTCATCACCAGCGGCCGTTTCGGCGATGTCCAGCGCCAGGTGAACTGCGCTGCGGCCGCCGAGACCAGCCAGGCGATGGCGATGCCGATCGGGCGCGCCGCGGGGAGCACTGCGGCAACGCTGAGTGCCACCGCCCCCAGGAGGAGACCGAGCCATACCGCGCGATGGGCGAGCCACTCGCGGGTCAGTCCCCAGCGGAGAAAGCGAACCGACTCGTACTCCTCGATCTGGAACATCCGCGCAGCGACCAGAACGATTCGGAAGACGAGGACCACCCAGACCACCGCCGCGAGGACGACAAGCGGACCGACCAGTGGGCTCACGCCCAGACCTGGCCCGGGTCGTCGCGGAGGAACACCTCGACGATGCGGCAGAAACGCGCCGGTTGCTCGAGATAGGCGAAGTGGCCGGCGCCCTCGAAGACGACCAGTCCGGCGTCAGGGATGAGTTGTTCCATGAGGCGCCCGTCGTCGAGCGGCGCCTCGGTGTCGTGTTCCCCCCAGATGAGCAGCACCGGCAGGTGCAGTTGCGGCAGCAGGTTTCGGAGATCCTCGTTGACCAACCGCACGAGTGTGCCGCGCATGACCCCTGACGCCGCACGGTAATCCGCCGAACCGCGTTGATCGGCCCTGCGTGCCGCCGCGCGGCGGAGTCCCGACGGCAATGCTCCCGACCGCTCCATGGCTCGAAGCAGCTTGTACGAGCGGACCCGCGCGGCGCTGCGCAACGTCCGCCGCGGACGGATGCCGGCGCTGCCGACGAGCACCATGCGGCTGACGCGCGCTGGATACGTCGCGGCCATGGCAATCCCGATCCGTCCGCCGTTCGAGTGCCCGATGAGGTCAACCGTGGCGACCCCGAGCCGATCGAGCAGAGCAACGCACCAGGCCGCGTATCGATGCACCGACCAGGGCGAGCCCGGCTCGGGGGTGGCGCCAAACCCCGGGAGGTCGGGAACGATCAGTCGCCGTCCCGGCTGCAGGCCATCAAGAATCGGCGCGAACAACTCGGATGACACTCCCCACCCATGCAGGAGCAGGAGCGGATGGCCGGTGCCGCGGTCTTCGAGTGCCGCGCGGGGGATCTCTCCGGAGGCTCCGGCCGCGGTCGAGCCGCCCCCGCTCGCGTCGCCGTTCAGCCCGGCCGACCGGTGAGCAGCCACGTGTCGATCGACGAGGTGGTTGCCTGCTGCTCGCGGTGCCGGGCGATCGCCATATCGATGAGACGTGTCAGCAGGGCGTCGAAGTGCACGCCGGATGCTTCCCAGAGGTAGAACGACAGCGACCCGGGCAGCGTGTTCAGCTCGTTGACGACGAACGAGTCGCGGTCCGGAGAGACGAGGAAGTCGACACGGGTCACGCCGGCGGCGCCGATCGCGCGAAAAGACGCCATCGCCGTCTCCTGGATGCGTCTCGTCAGTGCGTCGGAGATGGGCGCGGGGATGATTCGCTGCGAGCTCTTCATCCCGGCCGCGGGCTCCTTGACGCCCCCCTTTCCCTTGGCACCACTGAGATATTTGTCCGCGTAGCTGAGCGTGCCACTACTCACAGGCTGCTCGCACATCGATGCCTGCACGTCGTCTCCCGATCCGAGCACTGAGCAGTTGATCTCGACGCCGCCGTCCTGGGCTGCCTCGGCAAGGATCGACGTGTCGTAGCCGAACGCAACGTCGAGGGCGGTTCGCAACCCTTCGTCGGTCTCGACTCGCGCCACGCCGATGCTCGATCCGAGCCGGCGCGGCTTGACGTACATCGGGAAACCCGGCCGGCCTGCGAGATCCGCGCAGACAGCGTCCGGCTCGCGCTGCCAGCGAGCGCGCGCGACCATCACGTCGTCGAGCACGGGGATACCCGCGCCGCGCAATGTGGTTCGAGAGAGCCGCTTGTCCATGCTGACGGCCGCGGACGCAACGTCGCATCCGCAGTACGGCAGCTCCGCCAGCTCGAAGAGTCCCTGCAGAGTCCCGTCCTCACCGTTGGATCCGTGCACGAGCGGCATCGCGACGTCGAAACGATCAGCAGCGCGAGCCGGCCCGCCGAGCAGCCCGCGACGTCCGTCGACCTCGATGAGCTCGCCCCCGCTGGTCGGGTCCGGACGCATGGTGACCCGCGTCGACGCGGCGATCAATCGATCGATGTCCTTGTAGCGGTCGAGGTGGAGGAGCTGATCGCCGGTGTACCAGGCGCCTGACTTGGCGATGTACACCGGCACCGGGACGAATCGATCCGCGGATAGTGCGGCCATCGCCTGTTGCGCGGTGATCACCGAGACCTCGTGCTCGACCGACCGGCTGCCGAAGAAAACGCCGACCCTGATCGCGTCAGGCACGCTGCTCACCGGACGTCTCGCTGCCGAGCACGATGATCTCCCGCTCGAGATCGACGCCGAACTGCTCCCGCACGCTGTCGTGGGCGACGCGCACCAGGGTCAGGACGTCGGCGGCGGTCGCGTGGTCGGCGTTGACGATGAAGTTCGCGTGCTTCGGCGAGATCTGCGCACCACCGGATCGCCGTCCCTTCAGCCCCGCCGCCTCGATCAGGCGCCCGGCCTTGTCATCCGGCGGATTCGTGAAGACGCTGCCGAGGCTGCGAATCCCGTAGGGCTGCGAGGCTTTGCGTTCCGCCTGAATCGCGTCGGTGCGCTCGCGGACCCGATCGGGATCGTCGGCGTGCACGCGCAGCCGCGCGCTGACGACCACGTTGCCGCTCAGGTCTTCCTTGAAACGGGAGCGCCGGTAGCCGAAATCGCATTCGGCGGCGCTGAGCGTCAGCGGCTCTCCGCGTGGATCGAGCGACGTGCAGTCGACGAGCACATCGGCAATCTCGGTCCCGAACGCGCCGGCGTTGCCGTACACACTCGCGCCGAGCGTTCCCGGAACACCGATGCCGAACTCGACGCCCGCCTGGCCGCGCGATGCGCAGTCGAGTGCCACGCGCGGCATCATGCAGCCCGCACCGAGCTCGATGGTCCGTGCATCGACCACGCGAAGGCGGCGATCGTTGTGGCGGATCACCAGCCCGTCGATCCCCCCGTCGCTGATCAGCGTGTTGCTGCCGGCCCCGAGCATGGTCACTGACACCCCGGAGTCGCCGCAGCGTCGCAGCAACTCGGCGAGCACGCTCGTGTCGCGGGTGATGATGAACCATCGCGCCGGACCACCGACCCCGAACTGGCTGTGACGGGCAAGTGGCTCGTTCCCGCGCACCCCGGGAAACGTGTCCAGCCAGTCACCGGCGGACACCCTGTGCCTCCAGGGCGTCGCGGAGGCGCGGCGCCAGCCTGTCGAATCCGCCGAGGGAGAGCACCAGCAGGACATCGCCGGGCCGGGTGATTCGCGTCACCAGGTCGATCGCCTCGTCGCTCGACACGACCACGTGCACCGCATCGGCCCCGGCGCGGTCGGCGACATCCTGGCTGGAGACCGTCCTGGGCATCCCCCGCTCTCGCGCCTCCTCGATCGGGCCGATGATCACCACATCCGCGCCGGTGAAACTCCGACGGTAGTCCTCGAGGAGCCGGCTCACGCGCGAGTAGGTGTGTGGCGTGTGGATGGCGATGAGGCGGCGGCCACCATAGCGCTGGCGCGCGGCGTCGATCGCGGCGGCGACCTCGGTCGGATGGTGCGCGTAGTCATCGACGACCGCCACCCCGGCGGATTCGCCGAGGATCTGAAATCGACGCGCCGGACCGAGGAAATCCACGCACGCCGCCGTCGAGATCGCGGGATCGACGCCCGCGAACTCGGCGAGGATGAGTGCCGCGCATGCGTTCTGCGCGTTGTGGATCCCGGGAAAGGTCAGCACCACATCGAGCGGGTCCGCCCCACGCCGCTCGACATGGAACCGCTGCATGCCGTCCTGCTCGTGCGGGTCACTGATCCACCAGTCGCTCCCCAACTTCGTGCCATAGGTGACCACAACACTGGTGGCCGCGTTGCGGAGTGCCAGGCACTCGGGATCGTCGGCACAGAGGGCGAGCATGCCATCGGCAGGCATGGTCGCTGCAAGCTCGACGAACGGCTCGCGGTAGGCCTCGAGGCTCGCATACACGTCGGGATGGTCGAGCTCGAGGCGGGTGACGCACGCGCCGTGCGGTCGAGTGTGCAGGAACTTCGGGCGCGCATCCCATGGCGCCGACGTGTACTCGTCGCCCTCGAAGACGAACGGCCCGGTGCCCAGCCTCGAGGTGCCGCCTAGGTCGAGCGACGTCGAGCCGAGGCGGAACCCGGGGTCCATGCCGGCGCGCTCAAGGATGTGGACCAGCAGCGCCGATGTGGTGGTCTTGCCGTGGGTGCCGCAGACGGTGAGGCGCTGACGGTCACCGGCGAGCGAGACGTAGAACTCGATCTCGCTGACGCACGGGATCCCACGCCGGCGCACCGCCTCCAGCTCCAGGTTCGCGGGCCGGGTCTGGTTGCCGACCACCACGAGATCGGGGATCCCCCAGCGGTCGAGGTTGGCCGGGTCGCTGTGGTTCTCCCACTGGATCCCCGCTGCGGTCACCGCGTCGCTCATCGGCGGATACGCGTGGTCGTCGGAACCGGTGACCCGGTCGCCGCGATCGAGTGCGAGGGTTGCCGCCCCGAAGGTGGCGTAGCCGCAGATACCGAGAACGTGCACATGCATCGTCAGGCGGCTTGGCTCCGGGTCGGCCCTGCTGCCTCGACGATGAGACGGACCACGGCGTTGGTGGCGTCCGGGAGTCCGAGCGCCGCGCTCGCGGCAGACATGGCGTGCCAGCGAGCGGGGTCGGCGACCAGTGCCGAGATCTCCCTGCCGATCCGCTCCGGGGTGCACTCGGCGTCGTCGATGACCAATGCCGCCCCCGCCGCGGCATAGGGCGCGGCGTTGTGGCGCTGGTGCCCGCCGGCGTGGGGGTACGGGACCACGATCATGGGACGGCCGAGTGCCGAGCACTCGGCGATCGACGACCCGCCCGCGCGCATCACGACGAGGTCGCTCTGACCGATTCTCATCGCCATGTCGTCGAAGAAGGCTGAAACGGTGTAACGCGACGCCAGTGGCGGGGGCAGAGCCGCTGCGGCGCGCTCGACCGCCTCGTAGTCGAGCCTGCCGCACTGGTGGACGATGCGCAGCTCCGGGTCCTTGCTGAGCAGCTCGACCATGCAACCGGCGATCGCCCGGTTCAGCCGCCTCGCGCCCTGGGATCCGCCGGTGACCAGGACGGAGCGGAGGCGCTCGCCGGCGGGACGGCTCGTCACGGCCCGGATCTCGGCACGGATCGGGTTGCCGGTGTGGACGACGCGGGCGTGGGGAAGGTGACTCGCGGTCTCGGCAAACGACGCGGCGACGATCCGCGCCCGGCGGGCGAGCATCCGGGTCGCCCGCCCCGGTACCGCGTTCTGCTCGAGAAGCACCACCGGGATGCGCTGCGCGAGTGCCGCAACCACGACGGGGACCGAGACGTAGCCGCCGGCACCGACCACGACGTCGGGCCGCATCCTGCGCAGCAGCCTGCGCGCGGCGATGGTAGCCCGGGTGACCTGGGTCGTGGCGCGGGCGACACCGCCGGCGCTGCCGATGTCGACGCCGCTGATGTCGAGCGTCTCGAGGTGGATCCCGGCCGCCTCCACGAGCCGCTCCGCGACGCCGTCCCGGCGGCCGACCACGGCCACCTCGTCGTCAGGTCGATCGCTTCGAAGCGCGAGCGCGACCGCCAGTGCCGGGGTCAAGTGCCCCCCAGTTCCCCCCCCAGCGATCAACGTGCGCACGATTGGTCGTCCCTTGCCGTCGACCCTGGGCGGAGATGTTGAGCAGGATGCCCATGCCCACGAGGGTGGTCGCCAGCGAGGTGCCACCGTAGCTGATGAAGGGCAGCGGGATGCCCGTGGTGGGGATGACGCCGGTCACCGCCATCACGTTGATGAACGCCTGCATGCAGATCCACGAGGTGATGCCTCCCGCGAGCAGGGCGCCGAATCGGTCGGGCGCCCGGAGCGATGCGCGCACACCGCGCCACGCCAGGAAGAGGAACGCCCCGACGACCGCGACAGTTCCGATCAGGCCAAGCTCCTCACCGATGATCGCGAAGATGAAGTCGGTGTGAGCCTCGGGGAGCCACTCGTACTTCTGCACCGAGTTGCCGAGGCCGACGCCGAAGATCCCTCCGGAGCCGAACGCGTAGAGGGCCTGACAGTTCTGGAACCCTGAGCCGAGCGCCGCCGCGCACGGGTTAAGGAAGTGGGCGAGACGGTCGGCGCGGTACGCCACCAGGCCCACCAGCGCGAGGCCGGAGGCTCCGAAGCCGACGACGATCAGCAGGAGGTGCCGCTTCCGCGCCCCGGCAAGGGCGAGCAGGATCAGCGCCGTCGCGGCGATGACGATCGAGCTGCCGAAGTCTCGCTCCATGAGCACCAGGCCGAGCAGCACGGCCAGGACGATGATGTAGTCGCGAACGCCTCGCAGCGTGCGCACCGTTCCCTCACGGTCGGTCAGCCAGCGTGAGAAGAACACGATCGCCACGCCAACCGCGATCGCCGACGGCTGGACCGACAGCGGACCCACCTGGAACCAGCGCTGCGCGCCGAAATGCCGCGAACCGATGTGAGGGATCAGCACCACGACCAGCAGCACCAGCATCAGGAGCATCGCCGGGCGGGCCAGCCTGGAGAGGTTGTGGTAGTCGAATCGTGCGGCGACCACGAGGCCGGCGCCACCCAGGACCGCGCCGATCAACTGGTGGGCGAAGAAGTAGTTGGGGTCGTTGTACCAGAGGAAGCCGAGCGCCTCGGAGGCGCTGTAGACCATCACCAGGCCGAAGCCGACCAGACCGACGACGATGATCATCAGCCAGCCGTCGACCCCAGCGGCAGCGGCCGCGCGATCCGCGGACGCGAAGGCTCCGGCGACGCGAGCGCCGCCGCGCCAGCGCCACTTTCCAGCCAGGCCCTCGGAGAGCTTGCCGGCGCGAGCAGCCATCAGCCCTTCCCGGCCGAGCGTGCCGCGAGGTGGCGGACCGCCTCGCCGAACGCGCGACCGCGGTCCTCGAAATCACGGAACTGGTCGAAGCTCTTGTACCCGGGTGCGAGCAGCACGACGTCGCCTGGACGGGCGAGCTCCGCCGCGGTGGCCACCGCGTCCCCGAGCGACGGCACGACTGTGCGAGCGGCAAAACCCCGCCGGGCGAGTGCTTCGTCGAGCTCCCCGGCGCTGGCTCCGTTGAGCACCGCATGACGCGCCCGGGCCGTGACCTCGTCGGCGAGCGTCTCGATGGAGGTGCCCGCACCCTTGCCGCCGCCGATCCACACGATCGTCCGGTCCGGGAAGGAGCGCAACGCCGCGATGGCGGACTCGACATTGGTCGCCTTGCTGTCGTTGACCCAGAGCACGCCGTCCTGGTCCCGAACCGTCTCGAGCCGGTGCGGCACCGCGTGAAAGTCGCGCACCGCGCCTGCGATCGGGGGCGTCGCCACTCCGGCCGCGCGCGCGACGGCCACGGCCGCAAGCACGTTCTGCAGGTTGTGCTCCCCGAAGAGCGGAATGTCGCGCACCGGCAGCACCGGCGCCGCCGAGCCCGCATTGACGCTGACCACATCGTCGCCGGCTCGCGTTGCGCCGTCGGCAATGCCCGGATGCAGGCCGAAGTAACGCACCCTCGACGTGGTCACCGCCGCCATCTCGCGAGTGATCGGATCGTCAAAGCCGAGCACGGCGTCGTCGAGCGCGAACCGCACCAGGCGTCGTTTGGTCTCGGTATACGTCTCGAAGTCGCCGTGCCGATCGAGGTGATCAGGGGTGACGTTGAGCACGCATGCGATTGCGCACCGCGGCTCGCGCACCGACTCGATCTGGAACGACGAGAGCTCGAGCACCACCCAGTCGGTGTCGCTCACCACGTCGAGGCGGTCGAGCATGGTGGCGCCGATGTTGCCGCCGAGATGCACGCGCTCCCCGGCTCGTTCCAGGATCGCGGCGACCAGCGCGGTCGTGGTCGTCTTGCCGTTGGTCCCGGTGATCCCGCAGATGCGCGCCCGGCAGCGCTCGAAGACGAGATCCATCTCGCTCCGCACCGGCACCCCGTGGTCACGCGCGACCTGGAGCTCGGGTGCGTTCCAGGGCACTCCCGGGCTCGGGCAGACCATGAGCGCCTCCGCCGCGATGTCGTCGGGATAGCCACCGAGACGCACCTCGACGGTGCGCGGAAGGAGCGCCGTTCGCTCCCGGATCGCCAGCGTGTCCGATCGATCGACGAGGACGACTCGATGACCTTCGCCGGCGAGCGTCCGCGCGCAGGCGAGACCACTGCGTCCCGCGCCAATCACCACCACGGGCCTCTCGCTCACGTGACCGGGCCGGCGACGTGGGCGAACAGCACGGTGATGGCGGTGCCGGCCGCCGCGGCGGCGGCGAAAGCCGCGACGAGGCGCCGCTCGCGGAGCCCGAGCTCCTCGAAGTGATGGTGGATCGGGCTCGCGCGCAGGACGCGAGTGCCGAACTTGCGGATCGCGGTCACATTGACCACGACGCTGGCAGCCTCCACCACGAACACGATCCCGAGAACCGGAAGCAGCCAGATGAGGTGCAGCTCCGCGGTCAGGGCGACGATGACGCAGCCGACTGCCAGCGACCCCGCGTCGCCCATGAAGACGCGCGCCGGGAACCAGTTGAAGAGCAGGAAAGCCGCGACCGCGCCGGCGAGCGCTGCGGCGATCACCGCGACCGTGAGGTCGCCGCGGGTCACCCCGATGATGGCGAGGCCGATAAGCACGAGCGTCGTGCACGACGCGGCGAGCCCGTCGACACCGTCGGTCAGGTTGACCGCGTTGCTGGTGGCGACGACTGCGATCGCCGCCACGATCGCGAGGCCCCAGCCGAGGTTGGGCGCGCCGAGCCCGGGAAAGAACTGGTTCGTAAACCCGGCGATGGTCAGCCCCACCCCGACGAGCACACCGGCGACGCCCTGGAGCCCGAGCTTCTGGTACACGGACAGGCCGAGCCTGGAGACGTCATTGATGTTGACGATGTCATCGAGGCCACCGGCGATCGCGCCGGCGAGCAACGCGAAGATTGCAACGAATCCCTGGCGCGAGCGATCGACGGCGAGCCAGGCGATGAGGACCACCAGGCAGAACAGCAGGCCGCCGAGCGTTGGGGTGCCCTCCTTGGCGCGGTGGCTCGCCGGGCTGTAGGAGGCGACATGCTGACGTGCGCCAAATCGCACCAGGAGGCCGATGAACACGGGGTAGAGCACGACGCCCGCCACAAAGGCGAGCACGCCGACAGCGATCGTTTCCCTCACGGTTCGATCCGCGTTGGGTCATCGAGCATCAGCTCGGCCATCTGCTTCCAGATCGGTGCCGCCAGGATGGAGCCGAAGCGGTTGCCGGCGTTCACCTGCGGGTTGTTGAGGATCACCATCATGGTGAACTGGGGGTTGGTGGCGGGCATGAACCCGACGAACGACGCCACCACGTTGGGGCCGTAGCCGCCACCGTTGGGGAGCGCCACCTGGGCCGTCCCGGTCTTGCCGGCGATCTCCATGCTGTAGCCCGGGATCTTGGCCCGCTTCCCCTCGGCGCCGGGATCGTTCACCACACCCACCATCATGTGCGCGAGGGTATTCGCAGCGGTGGTCGAGATGACGCGCCGCGTCACCGGGACGAAGGGCGTGGTCGTGCCGGTATTGGGGTTGATGATCGCGTTGACGGCGTGCGGCTGCACCCAGACGCCGCCGTTGGCGACCGCGTTCACCGCGGCCAGCATCTCCACCGGTGTGGTCACGAGGCCCTGCCCGAAGGTGGCCTCGGCGTACCTGAGCGGGTTCCACGACGACTGCGGCGCCAGCGGGTTGTTGGCCTCGCCCGCCAGGTCGATCCCGGTCGGGGCGCCGATCCCGAAGGCGAGCAGGTTGTTGTAGTAGGCGTTCTCGCCCTCCATCTTCATGGCGTCGATGGCGCCGTTGTTGAGCGAGTCGTCGAGCACCCATTGCATGGTCACGTTGCCGTGGGAACGCCGGTCCCAGTCGTGGATGAGGAACCCGTCGATCCGCTGCTGCTTCTCGTCGATCACCGTGCTCGGCGTGAACGCGTTGTGGTTGAGGCCGCCGGCGAAGGTGATCACCTTCATGATCGACCCCGGCTCGTAGGGCTGCGCGACCGCAAGGTCCCGGAAGTCCGCGAAGTTCGCCGATTCATAGCTGTTGGCGTTGTAGGACGGGTACTGAGCCCAGGCTTCGATCGCGCCGGTCTTGGTGTCCATGATCATCAGCGTTCCCGACGAAGACTTCGAGGAGTTCACGCCGTTGGCCAGAGCCAGCTCGGCCCAGTTCTGGGTCAGCGGGTCGAGGCCCAGCTCCAGGTTATCGCCATTTTCGGCCGCAACCTTCTGCTGCTCGCCGAGGACGATGGCGTTGCCGTTGACGTCGGTCAACGTGGACTCGTGCCCGTTCACGCCTGACAGGATCGAGTTGTAGTAACCCTCGAGGCCATACTGACCGGCGCCGTTCCCGTTGACGAAGCCGAGGAGGTTCGCAGCGAAGGAGAGGCCGGGCACCGGTGAGGGCTCGTAGACGCTCTCCTCGGAGGGAACGGTGCCGATGCCGCTCAGTCCGAGCGCCTGGAGCTTGTCGTTGACGTCCTGCGAGACGCCCTTGACGAGGTAGTCGAACTGATTCGGCTGGTTGAGCGCGCGCAGTACCTGGGCGGAGGTGATCTGCAGTATCGGAGCGAGCATGCCCGCGACCTGGTTGCGATCGGCGGCCGCCACGAGTGCCGGGTCGACGAACACGTCGAAGACCTGGACGTTGCTCACGAGGACGCGGCCGTTCCGATCGAGGATCACACCGCGGGTGGCGTGCAGCGTGATCGACGACGTGTGCGATTGAGCGGCGGCCACAGCCAGCGACTTGCCCTGGATGATCTGGATCTGCACGAGGCGGCCGAAGACGGCTGTGGCCATCGCCAGGAATGCGAGCACCAGCCAGAGCCCGCGACGGCGCAGGTCCGGTGCGTCGGCGATGGCACGCGCGTGGGCTGAGCGCGCCGACTCCGGTGAGCGGCGGCGCGGGTTCATCGACCCGTGCCGGTCCCGGCGAAGGCGCCGTCGAGCGCGCCGACCAGCTGCTGCAGCGCGCTCTTGGTGTCGCTCCCGGTGAGCTGTTCCGGTGGTGACGTGATGACACCGTGCGGCGCGGCCACCACGAACGCCGGTCGCGCCGCCGGGCGCATGCCCATGTGCTGCGCTGAGGCGATGATCCGCTCCGACGACTCGAGTCGCGAAAGCTCAGCGTTGAGTTGCGAGTCCTGGGCGACGAGCTGTTGCTGCTGCGCGGCGAGACGGGTCGCCTGGTACGTGTCCGTGGTGACGTGCGCGGTCTGGTTGACATACGCGATACCGATGCCCGCGGCGATCGCGATCACCGGAAGCAGCGGCAGCGGCGTACGGGGTCCGCCGCGGCGGATGCGCAGACGCCGAACCAGTGGTTCGAATGGAACGTCGTCGACGCCGGCGGCCGTCGGTGTCGACCCGCGGTCGACGCCAGGTGCGAAACGCAATTGGAACACTGCCCTGGTCTCCAGTGGTGAATCGTTGAGAGGGACGATGGAGGGGCACCGACGGTGCCGGGCCGGCGAAGCGAGCGTGATGGCGGGGAGAGCCGCGCCAGGCGCGGCTCTCCCCTGGGGTCGCGAAGTGAGGCGTTGAGAGGTGGGCTGCCCGTCACCCGTCGGTGGCGAGCTTCTCCGCAACCCGCAGCCGCGCCGAGCGAGATCTCGGATTCGTGGCCAGTTCGGCCGAGTCCGGCCGGATCACCTTGCGGGTGAGGAGAAAGAGTGTGGCCCGGTGGACGCAGGTGCAGTGGGGCTGTTGGGGCGGACAGACACAATTCTGAGCTGCGACGTGGAGTGCGTTCTTTACAAGGGTGTCCTCGAGAGAGTGAAAGGAGATGACCCCAAGACGCCCACCGGGCCGGAGGATGCTGATGGCTGCCTGCAGACCTCGTTCGAGGCTTTCCAGCTCGTGGTTCACCGCGATGCGAAGCGCCTGGAAGGTGCGCGTCGCCGGGTGGATCCGCTTCGGCCAGAACCGCCGGGGCACCACCTGCTCCACGAGCTCACGGAGCTGCGTGGTGGTGGTGATCGGCGAGCGCTCCCGCGCTCTGACAATCCGGCTCGCGATCGACCGCGCGAAGCGCTCGTCGCCGTAGTCACGGATCAACGACGTCAGCTCGTCCGCGGTCAGCGAATCGACGAGATGCGCGGCGGTCGTGCCCGATCTCGGGTCCATGCGCATGTCGAGCGGTCCGTCGAAGCGGAAGCTGAAGCCGCGTGCCGGGTCGTCCAGCTGGACTGAGGAGATGCCGAGGTCGAAGACGACGAGATCCGCTGCCGTCACGCCAAGGGCGTGGACGATGGCCTCGAGGTCGGCGAAGTCGCCCTGGGCGATCTCCACGGCGCCGTCTGCGCCGAAGCGGGCGCGACCGGCGTCGACAGCGCTTTGATCGCGATCGATCGCGATCACCCGGCCGCCCGGTGAGACGCGCTCGAGGAGCGCGGCCGTGACCCCGCCGGTGCCGAACGTGGCGTCGACGGCGATCTGCCCGGGCCGGGGCTGCAGGCTCTCTATAAGGGGTGTGAGAAGGACCGGCCGGTGGCCCGCGCCGTCAGGCGACGGGACACCGGGCGTGGCGTCGTCGAGCGTCCCCATATCGGCCACGAGCGACAGGGGGATGGTCATTGATCGAGGCGGATCCGTCTGGGGCGCTCACGCCGGGGACGGAGATGCGGACGTACCGCGCTGGTGGACCAGGTCCCAGACCTGGGTGAATTCGGCGGGGCTGAGCTCCGCCTGGTCGGACTGCCAGAGCTCGTCGGCGACGATCTCGACGCCGGTGCCGAGGCCGACGAAGACAACCTGGTCGACGATCTGCGCGAAGGTGCGCTGCTGTGCCGAGAGGAGCAGGCGTCCCTGGGCGTCGACTTCGAACAGCGAGCTGTTTCCGATGAGCAGGCGCATGAAGCGCCGCTCCTGGGCGGGTGTTTCGGCGGTGCGAAGAAAAAGGTCTCTCTTCACCGCCCACTCGTCCGGGGGCCAGATCATCAGGCGGTTCTCAGGCCCGGGGGCGACGACGCTGCCCTCGGGCAGGAAGCGGCGCAGCTGGGCCGGGATCGCCACGCGTCCCTTCTCATCGATATGGTGGTGGTACGTTCCGCAGAACGTCACCGGAACACGCATCTCGACTCGGACCTGCTCGAGCCTCTCCGTCGTCACGTCGGTATCCCCACTACTCACCACTTTTCTCCACCGGCGCGCCGAACCCTAACACCTGTGTGGTGAGGCGTCAACGCAAACAAATGTACGCTTCACCTCTCCCTGGAAAGGTCGTCAGGCGTCGAAGCGAGGGGTTTCGACGAGGAGCGCGGAGAGGTCGACGCCTGCTTTCAGCTCCGCAGGATCGGCGCCGCGCCGGAAGAGCACTGCCCCACCTGTCCCCCGCAGGTGCATCGACTCGCCGTCGACCTCCAGCCATCCCTGCTCGCGGAGCGCGACGACGCTAACGTCGTTCTCCTCCAGGAACTCCGTGAGGCGCTCCTCGCGCGTCTCGCCGATCCGCGCCTCGGGTGGCGGGGGGTCGATGTAGTGCGGATTGATCTGGAACGGAACCAGGTTGAACGCGGCGAAGCTGGGCGGCTGCACGATCGGCATGTCGTTCGTGGTCCGGATCGTCGGGCAGGCGACGTTGGCACCGGCGCTCGCTCCGTAATACGGAATCCCGCTGTCGATCGCGGATCGCACGGCGTCGATCAACGACAGGCTGTGGAGTGCGCTCACCAGCCGGAAGCTGTTGCCACCGGTGACAAAGATGGCCTCGGCTCCGCCGATTGCGGCGCGTGGATCGCTCGCGGTGTGCACGCCGATGATCTCGACTCCCTGCGGCGCAAGCCACTCCTGGAATCGGGCGGTGGCACGGTCGTGGTCACTCTGCGCATACGGGATCATCACCGCTCGGCGAGCACCGCGGAGATGCTCGATGACCGCCGGCCGGGCGGACGTGCCGTCACCTCCGGCGTGCAGGAGCAGACGTCGATTCATGAGTGGTGCGATCTCCTCGATTCGGATCCCGTTGGTCAGCAGCCCCAGAGGATAGACTCGTCGGGCAAGCCGGCCAGACGGTCGCGGACACACGCGTCCGAGGAAAGTCCGGGCTCCGCAGAGCAGGGCGCTGGGTAACGCCCAGTCGGGGTGACCCGAAGGAGAGTGCCACAGAAATGACACAGCCCCGGACCCGTCCGGGGCAACGGTGAAATGGTGGGGCAAGAGCCCACCGGCGGCCGGGTGACCGGCCGGCCAGGTAAACCCCGCCCGGAGCAAGGCCAAACAGAGACCGAGCGCTTCGGCGCTCAGGAGCTGCTCGCTCCCCGTGTCTCAGGTGGGCCGCTCGAGGCGCCGGGTAACCGGCGTCCCAGATGGATGACCGTCACTTGCCTGCCGCGCAGGCGAGGACAGAACCCGGCTTATCGGCCGGCTTGCACTCCCCTCATCACGCGCTACCCCCGCCGGCGGAGCCGGCCAGGATCCGCTGCGTCTCCTCCACCGCCAGGCTGTCGACGCGTTCATTGCCTGGATTGCCGCTGTGGCCACGCACGTGCTCGAATCGCACCCGCGCATCAACGAGGGGATCGATGGTCGGATACAGGTCGAGATTCTTCTTACGCTTCCACGACCCGGTGAGCCAGTTGATGACGCCCAGGCTGTCGGTGCGCACCACGATCCGCCACGCAGGATCGTCGCCGATGCGCGCGCGAATGCGACGAAGCGCCTCGCGAACCGCCTTCAACTCCTCTCGATTGTTGGTCGTCTCGCGCTCACCACCAGCCGCCTCGTCGACGACGCCGTCCGGCCATTCGATCCTGTATGCCCACGCGCCGGCACCGGGGTTTCCCGAGCAGGCGCCGTCGGTGTATGCGACCACCGTCGATGTCATGGAGCGAGGATCCGGTCGCAATTCGCGCATTGGGTGAGCCCCGTCCCCGTGCGCACGGCGCGACGTTCCTCGTTGGACACGGGCATGTGGCAGCCGGCGCAGAAGTCGCCCGCCAGACCGGTCACCGCGGGGCGGCGATGCGCCGCGATGCGCGCGTAGAGCGAGAGATCGGCCGGGTCGGTGTCGGCCCGGACTGCGTCACGTTCCGCGTTGAGGATGTCGCGCTCCGCGGTCAGCGATGCGAGGCGCGCGCGCATCGGCTCCATCGCACCGGCGCGCTGCGATTCGCGTGCTGCCACAAGGGCGGAAGCGCTCTGCAGGGTCGCCTGCGACTGGTCCACCTGCTCCATGCGCTCGAGCGCGTCGTCCTCCGCCGTGGAGAGCTTCGCGCGCATCACCTCGAGCTCGCGCTGCATCTCCATGAGCTCCGTGGGGTTGCGCACCGTGCCTCCGTAGAGGCGCCGGTCGAGCTCGCGAATGCGACTCTGCAGCGATGCCGCTTCGAGCTCCGCAAGCCTCGCGGTGGTATCGAGCGTGCGGTGCTCCTCCTGCGCCGCGGCTTCCGCCTTGCGCAGATGATCAAGCTCGGGATCGCCTTTGACTGAAGCCTCGACGCCGGCGATCTCCGCGGTGATTGCCGCAATGCGATCGTCGATCTGCTGGAGGCTGAGCAGCGCCGACGCGCGGCTCACGCGGCCATCTCGTGGGACACGCGAGCCAGACGCTCCAGTGCGCGCTGGGCTGCGCCGGTTTCGATCGACGCCGCCGCCACTGCCACGCCGTCGAGCAACGTGGTGACGTGGTCGGCTGCGACCAGCACGGCTGCGGCGTTGAGCAGGACGACATCGCGTCTCGGCCCGCGCTCGCCGTCGAGAACGGACCGGATGGTTGCGGCGTTGGTTGCCGCATCGCCGCCACGAACCGCATCGAGCGGAGCCGGCTCGAGCCCCACGTCGCGCGGGTCGAGGACGAAATCGCGGACGCCCTCGACCGTGACCTCGTAACACCGCGCGGTTCCGCCGACTCCGAGCTCGTCAACGCCGTCCGGCCCGGTGAAGACAAGCGCGTGGACGTGTCCCAGTCGATGCAGCACCTCGGCCATCATGGGTGTGAGCCTCGCATTCGAAACGCCCAGCAACTGATGCCGGACCCGAGCCGGGTTCGCCAGCGGGCCGAGCACGTTGAAGACGGTTCGAATGCCCAGCTCGCTGCGGACGGGGCCGACGTGACGCAACGCAGGATGAAACGCGGGTGCGAAGAGAAAGCCGATGCCGGCCTCCTCCACACAACGTCGAACACCGTCTGGCGACAAGGAGATCACGACGCCGAGCGCCTCGAGCACATCTGCGCTGCCGCACCGCGACGACGCCGCACGGTTGCCGTGCTTCGCGACCGGGCATCCGGCGCCGGCGGCCACCAGCGCGGCGGCAGTCGAGATGTTGAAGGTGCCGGCGCCGTCGCCTCCGGTGCCGCATGTGTCGACGGCCTCGACAGGCAGGGTTACCGGTGTGGCATGCGCCCGCATCGATTCGACCATCCCGCTCAGCTCATCAACCGACTCGCCCTTGGTGCGCAGTGCGGCCACCAGGGCTCCGACCAGAACCGGCGTCGCCTCCCCGTCCATCATCGTGTCCATCACCGCTCGCGCGGTCGCGACGTCGAGGGAGCGGTCTGACACCACCGTCTCGAGTGCCTGCCGCATCACCTCCGCACCCATCGCGGGCGACGGTAGCACCGAGCGTGAGCGGCGCGGTCCATATACTCGGAGGCGTGACCGCGCGCACCCTTGCCCCCTTCGACCCTGAGGTCGTCCGCCCCTGGCGCCTTGGCGATGGACCGCGCGGAGCACTCCTCATCCACGGCTTCGCCAGCACGCCGCCAGAGTTGCGTCGCCTTGGCGAGGTGCTGGCAACCCGTGGCTATCGATGCTACGCACCGATGCTTCCCGGCCACGGCACGACGCCGCATGACCTGGAGCGAACGCGCTGGCAGGATTGGGCGGCCGGTGTTGCGGCGGCCTTCGATGAGCTGGCCTCGCAGTGTGATGACGTCGTGGTTGCTGGTCAGTCGATGGGTGGCACGCTCGCGCTCCACCTCGCGGCACATGATCTGCGCGTCCGAGCCGTCGCCACGCTTGCGGCGCCGATCTGGCTGAGCGGACCGCTACCACCGTTGCTCCCGCTGCTCAAGCGCGTGGTCCGCTGGCATCGCG
Source organism: Candidatus Dormiibacterota bacterium (assembly GCA_003162415.1). GTDB lineage: Bacteria > Chloroflexota > Dormibacteria > Aeolococcales > Aeolococcaceae > Palsa-851. The sequence goes on along the minus strand of PMOL01000009.1, from coordinate 128,271 downwards.
CCGGTGACGACGTCGACCTCTGGAATCCCGACGCGGTCGAGGAGCTCCATAGCTACGGCGTGCGTCCCACCCGAAGCATCGACGAGCTTCGCCGCGTGTGCGCGGTGGTCCGCAAGGAGCTGCCCGAAGTCCGTGCTCCGGTGCTGGTTGTGCACGGCGAACGGGATCGATCCATCGATCCGCGCTGTGCCCGAGAGATTGCGCGGCGGCTCGTCGGCAGCCAGGCGGTGCAGCTGGAGATGCTGCCTCGCAGCGGCCACGCGATTTCCGTCGATGTCGATCGTGACCGTGTCAGCGACGACATCGTTCAGTGGTTCGAGCGCTTCGTCCCGGCGGCGCGAGCGGCTGCGGCCGCGGGACGATGACTCAACCCGGGTCGCGTGTGGATTCCAAAAGCCGCGCGGCGATTTCGGGGTCGAGGACGGGATTCGCCGGGGGGCCCGCATCGAGGTCGCGATGACGTTTCGAGGTGTGGCGTTGCGGCACCGGCGAGGTTTCGCGCGCGGTGTCGCGAATCACGTCACCGCAGCCGGCACAGCGCAGCACGGCGGCCGACATCCCCTTGCCGGCGTACTCGCGATGCGAGAAACGCATGTCGCCACCGCACTTCGCGCAACGCCGGCGGGGCTTGGTATCGCGGGGGACGTCGATGCTCATCGACTCAAGCCTACGGCCTCGACAGGACAATGAGCTTCGACGGCGATGCGAGCACCGTCGCACCGGACCTCGTGGATCGGCTGCGGCTGGCGGTCCGCGACCCGGCCGGCGCGCCGGTTGCGCCGGACGGCCTGCGACCGGCATCGGTGCTGCTTCTGTGCGATCCGGCGACGCCGCGCGTCCCTCTCCTCTTCGTACTCCGCTCGGAGGAGCTTCGCCATCACCCGGGCCAGATCGCGTTTCCCGGCGGAGGGGCCGAGACAACTGACGCGGACGTGGTGGCGACGGCTCTCCGCGAAGCGGGAGAGGAGTTGGGGATCGGGGCCGAGAGCGTAGAGATCCTCGGCGCGCTGACCCCGTTCTCGACAGTGGTCTCGGGACGGTGGCTGACACCGGTCGTGGGTCTGCAGCGCGGGCCAATCGAGTTCAGGTCCGACGATTTCGAGATCGCTGAGTGGTTTCATGTCGACATCGCAGACCTCATGGTGGCGCCGCATACGATTCGCGAGATCGAGCGCGACGGCATGCGCGGTGAGGTTCACTACTACGAGGTGTCCGGCCGGATCATCTGGGGGGTCACCGGGGCGATCGTGCACGAGTTGCTCGAGCGCCTCGGCCGGACCGACTGACCTCAGGCCGCCGCGCCGGCGATCTTCTGATCCTGAGCGAGAGCGACCGCTGCGGCGAAGGCCGGATCCACCGGCGCTGCGGAATTGACAACGAGGACGACCGCGATCACATCGCCGTCCTGCAACGCGACGCCAACCTGGCTGTACCCGGTCAGCGTTTTGCCGATGAACTCATCAGCCTGGCAGCCGAGATGTCCGAGCGACGATACGCTCGTGACTGACACGAACTGCTTCTTCGCCGCGTCGCGCAACTGTGGGTAGTCCGCGCTTGCGTTGAGCGCCGAAGGATCGAGCACGACGTCGTCCTCGATGCGATACGTGTTGGTGGCATTGGCAAATCCGCGCTGGTCGCTGTTCGGGGTGTTGTTCATCTCGCCGTCGGTGATCTGTTTCAGCGGCGGGCCGCCATACGGGATTCCACTGACCGTGAGCGCCAGCCGGGTGACTGGTGAGGTCGACGAACTGAGTTGCGGGTTCGCACACGCCGATGCGGATGCGGAGGGTGATGCCAGTCCCGACGTCGGATCGGCTGACGAGGCCGCGATGTTCGTGGTATCGCCGCAGCCGGCGGTCATAACCGCGACGATGGCGCAGGCGCCGACGACCAGTGCTGTACGCATAACCAAGCTCACTCTCAACACCCCTCCCAACCACCGTAGCACAGGGTCCCCCGGTCAGCGGTATCGCGGATGCACCACAAACGGGTTGCCGCGCATCTCCTCATCCACAGTGGTGCGCTGACCGTGGCCGGGGTAGACGACCGTGTCGGGAGGCAGCGTATAGATGCGGTTTTCGATCGAAAAGATGAGTGCCGGCCACGATCCGCCGGGCAGATCGCAGCGACCGACACCGCGGTGGAACAGCGTGTCGCCCGACAGTAGGTCGGGTCCGATCCTGAAGCACACCGACCCACGGGTGTGCCCCGGCGTGTGCACGACTTCGATGTCGAGGCCGTGCCAGCGGAGCAATTCGCCGTCGCTTAGATCCTCCTCGCACACAACGTCGGGTAGGTCGTCCGGAACACCTGGAAGGTACCGAACGGCGTCGAGCTGTTCGCGATCATCGGGATGGATCGCAGCCTCACATCCGAATGCCGCCTTGATCGCCGGGACGCCGCTCACGTGGTCTGGATGGCCGTGAGTCAGGAGAATGCGATCGCAGCGCAATCCGCGCTTCTCCAGCAGGTCGAGTGTCTGCGGATACTGCAATCCCGGATCGATGACGAGTGCCTCGGTGGTATCGCGCCGGCGCAGCACGTAGCAGTTCTGATCGAACGTCGGGTCGACCACGATGGCCAGCTCGAGGAGGTCGCGAAGCGTGTCGGTCACGACCGAAAGATTACGCGGGGTTGGCGTTGATCGGGCCGAGGACGTCCGAAGCGGTGATCGGAAGCACGAACCCCGCACCCCGCTCACGCCGGCGTGGGGCGTCCGACGCGACCAGCGCGCGGTCGAGCACCTCACCCACGTTATCCACGGGAACGACCTCGATCGCCTCGAGGATCTCCTTGTCGACCTCGTACAGGTCGCGCACGTTCTTCGCCGGCAGGATGAAGGTCTTCAGCCCCGAACGGTGCGCGGCGAGCAGCTTGTCCTTGACGCCGCCGATGGGAAGTACCTTGCCCCGCAGGGTCACCTCGCCGGTCATCGCGAGGTCGCGGCGCACGCGCCGCCCGGACGCAACCGACACCATCGCGGTCGCCATGGTCACCCCGGCGGAAGGCCCATCCTTGGGGATTGCGCCTGCTGGGACGTGAACGTGGATGGCATGGGTGTCGAAGAAGTCTCGGGGCGCGCCGTACTCGACCGCGTGGACCTTCGCCCACGACAGCGCTGCACGGGCGGACTCCTCCATCACACTGCCGAGCTGCCCGGTCAGCACGAGCTCGGGCTTCGTCTCGATGGCCAGCGCCTCGACGGTCACGATGTCGCCGCCCACCTCGCTGACCACGACACCGGTCACGGCACCGATCTCGTCCTGCTCGTGGGCCTCGCCGTAGTCATGCCGTCGCGGACCGAGCAGTTCCGAGAGGTCCTCCGGGGTGATGACCACGGGAGGCGTTTCCCCGGCAGCGAGCTTGCGCGGCACCTTACGAGCGACCTCGGCGATGGTGCGATCAAGCTGGCGCACGCCGGCCTCGCGGGTGTACCCATGCAGCATCGCGACGATGGTCTCGCGCGGAATCTGCAGCTCACCCGCGTCGAGCGAGTGCTGGTCGAGCTGGCGCGGCACCAGGTGGCGCTCGGCAATCTGTACCTTTTCCTGCTCCGTGTACCCGGTAATCCGGATGATCTCCATGCGGTCGCGGAGCGGCGGACTGATCGTGTCGACGATATTCGCCGTGGTGATGAACAGCACCTGTGAGAGGTCGTACGGAACCTCGAGGTAGTGGTCGGAGAACTCCCAGTTCTGTTCCGGATCAAGCACCTCGAGCAACGCCGCCGACGGATCACCACGGAAATCAGCACCGACTTTGTCGATCTCGTCGAGCATGATCACCGCATTGCGCGTTCCGGCCGTTCGCATGGACTGAATAATCCTGCCCGGCAGCGCGCCGATATACGTCCGACGATGGCCACGAATCTCAGCCTCGTCACGAATGCCGCCGAGACTCATGCGCACGAACTTGCGATCAAGAGCTCGCGCGATTGATCTACCGAGCGACGTCTTCCCGACGCCGGGCGGCCCGACGAAGCAGAGTATCGGCGTCTGCAACGTGCGGCGCTTGGGAGCGGTCGCGAGTGCGGCGGGTCCTGTCGGCACGGGGACCCCTCGCCGCTCGCCTGCCCGGTCTGACTCCTCATCGTCTTGCGTTCTGGGAACGTCTTGCGCGGCGCCGGTCAGCACATCGGCGCTTCCCCCCGTGCCGCCACCCGCCTCCTGGGTAGACGTTCCCGCCTCGGACTCTGCTTCAACCTTGGCCGCCTGCGCCGTCGCCAGCTCTGTTGCGGCCTTGACGCGGATCCGGTCGCGGACAGCGAGCCATTCCAGCACACGATCTTTGACCTTTGTCAGGCCGTAGTGGTCTTCGTCGAGGATGGCCGCTGCGCGTTCGATGTCGAGTGTTTCTGCGGGTGGGTCTATCCAGGGAAGGTCCAAAAGCCAGTCGACCCAGGTTCTGACCATTCCCATTTCTGGGGAGGCGCTGGGGATCTGCTCGAGGCGGTGGACTTCTTTCAGCACGCGCTGTTTGACGTTGTCGGGCATTCCTGCTTTTTCCACGCGAGCGCTGAGGTCCTCGTCGTCTTCACCGGCGTCGTCGAGCTCCGAGAGTTCCTTGCGGATGGCGCGGAGCTGCTCGCGGAGGATGTGCTCGCGCTGCGAGTTGTTGATGGTCTTCTGAACGTCTTCGTGGATCTTGCTGCGCAGCTGGGCAACTTCGACTTCGCGGGCGAGCAGCGGGATGAGCTTGCGAAGGCGGACGAGGGTGCCGGTCTCCTGGAGGAGGGCGACGCGATCGTCGAATCCGAAATCCGGACAGGTGCTGGCGATGTCGGCGATCAGCTCCGGCTGCGACGCGCGCGCCATCGCGACCGCGGTGTCGGCTCCGACCTGGGCTCCGGCGTTGACGTACTCGGCGAACAGGCCTCGGACCGATCCGAACAATGCGTCCACCTCGGTGCCCTCGACCGGTTCGGGTGGGAGCGGCGTGACGGTAGCGATCCAGGCGTCGCCGGAGGCGTCGAAGGCATCGATGCGGACGCGTTCCTTGCCCTCGACGAGCGCATGCGCGCCGCCGCCCGGAAGCCGCCGGAATGCGCCGACATGGGCGATGACCGCAATCGCATGCACGTCGTTGATGGAGGCTTCGTCGCGCTCGGCATCGCGCTGGATCGCCAGGACCACACGCCCGTCGCCGTTGACCGCGGCCTCGAGAGCCGCAACCGAGCGCGGCCGGCCCGCAGCCAGCGGTGCCAGCTGCGACGGGAACACCACGTTGTCCCGAAGCGGTACCGCCGGGAGGGTCAGGGGGGCGGGGCCGGAAGCGGCCGGATCGGGCTCGGCGGGGGCCGAGGGCTCGACATCGGGCATCCCAAGAGAATAGACGAGGCCTTCCGGCGTCAAACGTCGATTGCGAGTGACGTTTCCCAGTCGCGACGCCAGGCTGCAGCGTAATACGCGGCAGCACCGGGGTGGTCGATCCACAGCGCGGCCTCCCAGTTGCCGCCGAGGCCAGCTTGGCTCCAGTTCGCCGAGGAGACCAGCACGGCACCGTCGGCCACCAGCCCCTTCGCATGGCCCGACGTCGAGCGTGCCGGGTCCATGCGGCGGACGGGAAACGGCAGCGCGGCGAGCAGGTCCACCTCCTTCGGGTCGGGAATCGCGCCAAGCAGAAGCGCGCAGGCCACCCTCCGGGAGGACGCCTCGGCTATCAGATCGAGCACCTCACGAACCGGCAGCGCCCTGGGATGCGCGTAGGGAACCGTGACCAGCACCCGTCGACGGGCGGCGGAGACCAGATCGCCCAGCGCCTCCCCGACCGCCGCCCCGCCGATCACCAGGGCGAGCCGGCCCGATGGCGCGCAGAGCAGCTTCGGAGCAACCTGAGGCATTGGAATGCCCACCGCGGGCGCTGTGACGTCGGACGCCACGGCCCAACCGGCCGGCGGCGCCGTCGCCGTGGCCCAGTGGGCTTCGAACGCGTCGTCCGCGGACCGATGCAGCCGGCGGGCGTGGGCCACGGTCACCCACCACTCCCGCGTCCCGGCGAGGGGCGGCCCAGCGGGAGGCAGGCGCAGATGAGGATCCCGGGGCGCATCGCGCCAAAGCAGGTTGCCGCTGCCGACGGCGAACGTCCCGTCGACGATGAGCAACTTGCCGTGGGCGGCGTCGGCTCCCACCCCGGCCACCCGACACCCGGCACCGGCATCGATCAACGCGCGTGCAGTCGCCGCGTTACCGTCGGAAACGTGCGCGTCGAGCACCAGGCGCACACGCAGGCCGCGCTCCGCAGCGCGGACCAGGGCCCATCGATACGACGGCCCGACCTCGTAGACCGCGGCGTCAATGCTGCGACGCGCCCGCCCGAGCAGTCGCATCAGCAGAGTCCCCGCGGAATCCGGGCCGAGCGCGCAGGTGATCGCGCTCATGGCGGCGCGAACGCGCTGGCGTGGTCGCACGGCACCTCCCGACTCTACGCACGGCGCACGCCCACACAACGCACGATCCAGCAGTCGCGCGCGCTGCCACGCGACGGCGTCACGCCCTCGCGGGGCCGACCCTCGCGGCGAGCCGCTGCAACTCCTGGTGATGCTGCTTGACGTGGGCGACCACATCGTCGAGCACGGTGTCCTGCGCCTGAAGGTGCGCCTGCAACTGCAGGCATTCGCTGAGGATTGCCTCTGCGTCGTTGTACGTCTGCTCGGAGCGCTTATCGGATGCCTTGCCCTGGATGTTCTGGCCCACGATGATGATCGGCAGCAGGACCAACTGGATGAACGTCTGTGCGATCCAGCTGATGATCGTGATCAGCGATCCGCTCTTGAGTGCGTCCGGCAGGCTCACGAGCGAAATCAGCGTGAACACGTAAGCGCACCACATCGTACCGACCACAGCCGTGATGATCAGCGCGAAATGCCCGTTGATTCCGACGCTTTCGTCCTTAACCTTGACCGGCTTCTCGTTTCTGCGCTGTGCGATGCGCGGATGCTCGACGCGGTGGAACAGCTCTTCGACCTTGGGGATCGAGACGGGTGCCGGGCTCGGTGCCGGTGGGACGGGCTGGTCGGTCATGTCAGATCTCCTCGCGTGGGTGCTGGAGGTGGGCGCCCAATTGCGCGGTATCGTGAACGATGCAGGAGCAGTTGAGTGAAGGTCGGGAGTCGCGGATCAGGCTCGGTGTCGCAACATCGCCGGCGGACGCGACCGGCGAAGACTCCATGCGGGCTGACGCTCGACGAACTCGTACATCGCGGCGGGACGTCCCGGCCCTCCTTTGGCGAGCGTGCCGGTGGCACGCACCAGGCCCGACTGCTCGAGCTCGCGCCGGAAGTTCGAAGGCTCGTAGGTCACGCCGCTGATCGCCTCGAACACCCGCCTCGCCTGCGGCATAGTGAATCGCTCGGGGAGCAACCCGACCGCGATGTTCGACCACCAGAGCTTGCCGCGGAGTCGCTCGACGGCATCGACGACGATCCGGGGGTGGTCGAAGCCGAGCGGCGGGAGCGCGTCGACAGGTTCCCACCGCGAGCTGGACTCGTCTGCCCGGAGCACCGCCGCGTCGATGAGGGCGAGGTAGGCGACAGTGGGAATCCACCCGCGCGGGTCGCGCTCCGGGTCCCCGTAGGTCTCGAGCTGCTCGAGGTAGACAGCGCCGACCCCGGTCTTCTCGGTGAGCTTGCGCTGGGCGGTCTCCTCGGGCCGCTCGCTCGGACTCATGAACCCGCCAGGGAGCACCCATGTCCCCGCAAAGGGCGCCTCGACCCGCTGCACCAGGAGCACGTGGAGCCGCCCGGACAGAGGCGCGAGCACCACCGGGACGGCATAGATGCCCGCCGGGGCCGGGAACCCCGACGAGTTGACCGCGGTCATTCCGGCGGCGCTGCCGGATTCTGCACCTGGTGGCATCGCGATTGATTGTGGCGACGCGCTAGGCTGCACGTCGATGGAGAGCGGGAATATCACGACTGCGGAAGGCTTCCGCAGCGCCTATGCCGAGATCTTCGCGAATGTCGGCATGCTGGCGGAAGGGCTCGACGATGAGCGAGCGATGCTGCCGACCGGCTGTCCCGGCTGGACGGTCCGCGATCACATCGCGCACATCACCGACCTCGAAGGCATCCTGGTCGGGCGACCGCGGGTCGAGCACATGCCGCCCGAAGGGCTGCCCTACATCCGCAACCAGCCTGGGGCGTTCATGGAGATCGGTGTCGATGCCCGGCGGGCTGTGCCGTTGCTCGACCTCCTCGCCGAGTACCGCGTGGTCACCGCGGAACGGCTGGCCCGACTCGACGCGCTGACCGATTCGCAGCTCGACGAGATGGGCCGTGGCTTCTTCGGTGAGTCCAAGGTCCGTTCGCTGCTCGCGATCCGGGTGTTCGATCTCTGGGCCCATGAACAGGACATCCGGCGCGCGCTGGGCGAGCCCGGCGGGCTCGACGGTGTCGCCGCGGCGCACAGCCGCGAGCGGATGCTCATGGGAGCTGCTCACGAGCTCCAGGAGCGCATCGCCCCCTCCGCCGGGACGGTGATCGTCTTCGATGTCAGCGGGCCGGGTGGTGCGGTGCGGGCCATCACATTCGACGGCGAAAGGGGACGGGCCGGGTCGACGATCCCCAGCTCGCAGGCTTCGACACTCCGGCTCGACCTGCCGACCCTGACCGTGCTCACCTGCGGCCGCGCCGGCGACCCCGGGGCTCGCGCTCGCGTTGTCGTCGAAGGTGACCAGAACCTGGCGCGGCTCGTGCTCGAGGACCTGGCGGTCACACCGTGAGGGCGCGACTCCTTGCTACCGGGATCGTGGCGGCCCTGATGCTGGTCGGGTGCGGGCTGCAGCAGGACCTGGGCTCGGTGCCGATCGCGGGCAACGGTCCCGTGGGGCCGGCAACACCGATCAGCGCCCCAACGCTCACCGGCACCGAGTTCGCATGGTCGTCGACACACGGGCACGTCGTGGTGCTCGACTTCTGGGGTTCATGGTGCAGCCCGTGCAATGCGGAGCAGCCAGACCTCAACAAGCTGGCTGCACAATGGATGCCGAAAGGTGTGATCTTCCTCGGGGTGGATGAGCAGGACCCGATCGCCAACGGCGCCGCCTACGAACGCAGTTACAAGGTGCCCTATACGAGCGTCAACGATGCCAGTGAAGTGATCATCTCGGAGTACAACGTGATCGACCCACCGACGTTGATTGTCATCGACGCCAAGGGCGACATCGTCGATCGTTTCCTCGGTACGCTGGCCGGCATCAGCACCGATCTCTCGAAGCTCACCTGATGCCGCAGATCACCGTCTACGGGGCTCCATGGTGCCCGGACTGCAAGCGCTCGAAGCGATTCCTCGCGGAGCAGCGTGTCGCCTATGACTGGGTCGACATCGACCAGGACGCGGCGGCCCTCAAGCACGTCGAGGAGCTGCAGAAGGGCGGCCGCACGATTCCGACCGTCGTCTTCGACGGCACCGAGGTACTCATCGACCCAACCAACGAGGTGCTCGCGCGCAAGCTCGGGCTGACCCTCGAGGCTCAGCGGAGCTGCTACGACCTCGCGATCGTCGGTGGCGGCCCGGCCGGGCTCGCCGCCGCGATCTACGCGGCCCGAGAAGGCATCGACGCCGTGGTGATCGAACGCAGCGGGCTCGGCGGCCAGGCCGGCGTCACCGAGCGCATCGACAACTATCCCGGCTTCCCCGACGGCGTTGGAGGTGCCGACCTCGCCGAGCGATTCATCGCACAGGCCCGCCGCTACGAGGTCGAACTGCTCAGCGCGGTGAGCGTCGAGCACGTCGCGGCGGAGGGTGCCGAGGCCGGCGACATCTGCCTGAAGCTGGCAAGCGGCCAGGAGATCGAGAGCCATGCGGTGCTGATCGCGACGGGGTCATCGTACCGGCGTCTCGGCGTGCCGGGGGAGGACGACCTGATCGGCGCCGGCGTGCATTTCTGTGCCACCTGCGACGGTCCGTTCTACCGCGGCGCCGAGGAGCTTCTGGTCATCGGTGGCGGCAACTCGGCGCTCGAGGAAGGACTGTTTCTGGGCAGATTCGCCGAGCGCATCCGCATCGTCCAGCGAGAGCCGGAGCTCACCGCCTCGCGGCTCCTTCAGGACAAGATCAACAACGATCCGCGCTTCGTCGTGCATCGCAATACCGAGGTCACCGAGCTCGCCGGCAAGGGACATCTCGAGTCGGTGCGCCTCCGCGACCGTGCGACCGGTGAGGAGCAGGTGGTCACGCCGCGCGCAGCGTTCGTGTTCATCGGCCTCGACCCAAATACCGCATTCCTCCGCGGCAGCGTCGACCTCGACGCTCGCGGGTTCGTCGACGACAAAGGCGGCTTCACCACCTCGATGCCCGGGGTGTTCGCCGCCGGGGATGTGCGCCGCGGCTCCACGAAGCAACTCGGCTCAGCTGTCGGCGACGGCATTGCCGCCCTGATCGCGATCCGCGAGTACTTGCAGGAGCACCACGAGGTGGCCCGGCATTGCGAGGACTGAGACCCATCATCTAAGCGTGCATCATGCTATAGTGCGGAACGCAATATGGAAATCCGCACTCAGCCCAAGGACATGGTCGCACTGACCACGCTCGGCCTGCTCAGCGAGCAGCCGTGCCACCCGTACGAGCTCCAACGGCTGTTGAAGGAACGCCACAAGGCGTATGCCGTCGGCAAGACCCGGAGCCTCTACCGGGCAATCGAGGAGCTCGAAGGGGCTGGATACATCGAGCCGCTCGAGACCAGCCGCGAGGGCCGGAGGCCGGAGCGAACCGTCTACCGGATTACCCCCGAGGGCAGCGAGGAGCTCGAGAACTGGCTCGCCGACCTCCTCTCCACGCCTGTCGACGAGACGCCGGTGTTCCGGGTCGCGGTGGGACTGCTCGGCTATATCACCCAGGAGCGGGCCGAGACCGCGCTGGCAACCCGTGTGGTCGCGCTCCGCGCACGGGTGTCCGCGCTCGACTCAACGCTCAGCATGGCCCAGGACGATCTCGGGCTCCCCAGGCTCGTCCTGCTCGAGCTGGAGCACGCGATGGCGCTGGCCACGGCCGAGGTCGATTGGATCCGATCCATCCTCGCTGACATGCAGCAAGGCGTTCTGGTCTGGAACGAGGAGCTGATCAGAGCGCATTTCGAGGCGATGCACGCCGCCGACGCCGAGCGTCGCAGCCGCCATCGGGAAAACCACCTCGCAAAGTTGCTCCATCGCGAGCGAGGCGAGCCCGTGTCCACCACCAGGGAGGAGACACCATGATCGAGACACACAATCTTCGAAAGACATTCAAGTCGCGCCGGGGACCCGTCGAAGCGGTCGCCGGGGTCGATCTCGACGTCAAGAAAGGCGAGATCTTCGGCTTCCTCGGGCCCAACGGTGCGGGCAAGACAACCACGCTCAGGATGCTGTCGACGCTCCTGCCGCCGACCAGTGGCGAAGCAACCGTCGCGGGTTTCGACCTCCGGCGCGAACCCGCCAAGGTGCGCTACGTCATCGGCTACGTCAGCCAGGAAGGCAGCAGCGCTCCGGAGATCCCCGGCCGGACCGAGCTGGTCATCCAGGGACGCCTCTACGGCATGACCAAGCCGCGTGCGATTGCGCGCGCAGCGGAGCTCATCGAGTCGCTCGAGCTCGCGGATTGCGCGGACCGGCCGACCAAGACGTATTCCGGAGGACAGAAGCGCCGTCTCGACATCGGCATCGGGCTCATGCACCTCCCTCAGCTGCTCTTCCTCGACGAGCCCACGACCGGCCTCGATCCACAGAGCAGGGCTCGAATGTGGGACGAGGTCCGCAGGTTGCGCGACACCGGCACGACGGTGTTCCTCACGACGCACTACCTCGAGGAGGCTGACGCGCTCTCCGACCGCATCGCGATCATCGACCAAGGCAAGATCGTCGCTCTGGGCACACCCGATGAGCTGAAGCGTCAGGTCGCCGGCGACGTCGTCGTGGTCGGCACGGACCAGGCGAGCGACCGAGTGCTCGAGCTGCTCAGGGGTCAGCCGTTCGTTCGTGAGGCGACCGCTGCCGACGACCTGGTGCGGCTCTACGTCGACCGCGGCGAAACCGCGATGCCCCAGATCATTCGCGTGCTCGACTCCGCGGGCATCCCGCTCGCCTCACTGTCACTGAACCGTCCGAGCCTCGACGACGTGTTCCTGCGTCAGACCGGGCGTTCGCTGCGCGAAGCGGCGTAGGAGGGAAGCGTCATGAAATTGCTGAAAGACACGTGGCTGATGTTCCAGCGCTATCTGCTGGTGTTCCTGCGCAACCCGGCATGGGTGGCCATCGGCGTCATCCAGCCCCTGCTCTACCTCGTCCTCTTCGCGCCGCTGCTGAAATCGCTCGTCCAGGTGCACGGATTCCCGGGCGGCGGCGCGTACAACGTGTTCGTCCCGGGACTGCTCATCCAGCTCGGCTTGTTCGGCGCCAGCGGTGTGGGGTTCGGGCTCATCGCCGAGTTGCGCGCCGGGGTCATCGAGCGATTCCGCGTGACCCCGGTCAGCAGGTTTGCGTTGCTGCTCGGCCGCGCGCTGCGCGACATCCTGACGCTCGTGGTCCAGTCCCTCATCCTCCTGCTGCTCGCCATTCCCTTCGGGCTGAAGCCGACCGTCGTCGGAGTCATCGTCATGCTTGGACTGGTTGCGCTGATCGGCCTCGGCATGTCGTCGCTCGCCTACGCCGCCGCGCTCGCGTTGAAGAGCGAGGACTCATACGCGCCGCTGATCTTCACGCTCTCGCTGCCGTTGCTGCTCCTGAGCGGCGTGCTCCTGCCGCTCGACCTTGCACCGGGCTGGCTCCAGGACATCGCCAAGGCGAATCCGCTCTCCTACGCGGTGAACGCGGCACGCGATCTCTTCAATGGGAAGGGCTTCGACCAGGCCGTGTTCGAAGGGTTGGCGATCATGGCGGCGCTGGCAGTCGTCGGAGTGCTGATCGGGGCACGCCGGTTCACCCGAGCGATCGCCTGAGAAACGCTCTCACGCAGCGACCCCGCAGAGGAGGTCAGCCGGCGAGGGCTGGGGCGTCCTCGAAGCAGGAGCGGACCACCGCGCCTAGTCCCGGCAGGCTGAAGGGCTTGGTAATCAGATGGTTGGCGCCGGCCAGGCGCGCACGTTCGACGTCCTTGTCAGCGGAGAGCGAGGTGAACACGAGCACGGGCATCGATTGCGTAGCAGGCTGCGAGCGGATATAGCGGCACACCTCGATCCCGTCGACGCCGGGCATCATGACGTCGAGGATGGCGAGGTCGAATTGCTCGGTTTCGAGCATGGAGATCGCCTCGCTGCCGTCCGAGGCCTCGCTGACCTCGAAGCCTTCCATGCTGAGATACAGCCCCACGACGTGCAGCAGGCGCGGTTCGTCGTCAGCAAGAAGGATGCGCTGCTGGGTCAACGGTTGCGGCCTCCCGGGCGCGTGGACAGGTGCGTCATCGCAGTATCGAGCGCGGAATCGATCCGATCTCGCCGACCATCGTTCCGTCACCGGGTGGAGACATCAGCCACCGAACCCGGTCCCAGACGCGGCCGTGCTGGATGATGTGGTGATGGCGGTCCCCCATGAACACGGTGAGCAGCGAGGCCCGGGCGTTCGTGTCTGAACCCGAGGGGCCGCGCCGCACCGCTCGCCGGATGCTCACGGAGCCCCGCCGGCCGGCGCGCATCCGAGCGCTCCATTCCGCTGCCTGGCTCGCGGTGGCGACCGTCTGCGTCGGAGCGTTCATGGGTCAGCTTGACGCGAGCATTGTCGCCACCGCGCTTCCATCCATCCGCACCAACCTACACGCATCCATCGCAAGTGTCGAATGGGTGGTGCTCGTCTACGTGCTCGTGCTGGCGGGCATGGTCGCTGCCGTCGGGAGGATAGCCGACCGGGTCGGCCGCAAGCTCCTCTACACGTACGGCTTCGGCATCTTCGTGGCCGGCTCGGCCGCCTGTGCGCTGGCGCCATCCCTCGGCCTCCTCGTTGCGGGGCGGCTCGTGCAGGCGGTCGGCGCCGTGATGCTCCAGGCAAACTCGTACGCCCTGATCCGCGACGTGCTTCCCCCAGGGCGGCTGGGCACCGGACTCGGCGTGCAGGGGGCCGCCCAGGCCGTGGGGCTCTGCGTCGGTCCGGCGCTCGGTGGGGCGCTCACCTCGCTCGGCGGCTGGCGGCTCATCTTTCTCGTGAATATCCCCATCGGGCTGATCGGGCTTGTGCTCGGCTGGCTCTTCCTACCGCGAAGCACCCATCACGATCCGACGAGCCGCATCGACCCGTACGGGACCCTGCTGCTCGCGGCGATCCCCGCCGCCGTGCTCGCGGCGCTATCGTTCGCTGCCCAGTCGGGAACGCCTCCATGGGCCGAGCCCGCGCTGGTTGTGGTCGCCGGTGCGCTCCTCGTCGGCGCTGTAGCGCGCCAGCGAAGCGTGCCGGGCTCGGTTGTCGATGCTGCCTTGTTCCGGCATCCGGCTTTCGTGGCCGGTATCACCGCGGCGATGCTGTCCTACGTCGTCCTCTTCGGATGCCTCGTCGCGGTCCCGATCTTTCTCGAGAACAGGCTCCACTACAGCCCTCTCGCCGCGGGGCTCGAACTCAGCGCGCTCACCGTCTCACTTGCTGTGGTGGCGCCCCTTGGCGGGGCGATCCGAGACCGAATCGGCCCCCGCGCGCCGACCGGCGCCGGCATGATCCTGACCGCCGCCGGAATGGCGCTGCTGGCCGCGTCGGCGACCCGAGCGGATCTGATCGTGGTGGCGCTCGCCGTCGCGGGCGCGGGCATGGGCATGTTCGTGGCCGCGAACAATGCGGCGAGCATGTTCGCAGCACCCCAGCAGCGGGCGGGCGCGGCCGGGGGACTCCTGAACATGGCGCGCGGACTCGGGACGGCGCTCGGCGTCGCCCTCACATCCCTCGTGTTCGCCTCGGGCCGAGGCATCACCTGGGTGGCTGTGCTGCTGCTCGGTGTGGCACTGCTCACCGGCGCCATCAGCGTTACCTGGTCGGGATCGGCCGGCCGAGTGACCTCAGTGGTCTGAGGTGCCCGCCGGGTACCAGTGGACCGGACGGGAGTCGTCGCTGCGCACCCGCCCGGTGCTTTCGAGGAGCACCAGGTGCGCGAGGGTCTCGCCCACCGCCGCGCGGCGCATGAAGCCCACGATCTGTGACCAGTCCCGCGACCAGCGAAGCCGGAGCGTCGTCTCCCAGCAGGTGAGGCCGGGGGCACTGCCGATCACCGCAGCGGTCTCGTCGAGCCGCCGGCAGTGGTGGTCGAGGAGCTGGTCAACGCGCGCGTCGAGCCCTCGGAAGCGCCATTCGTGCGCCGGCAGCACCTCGTCGACATCAAGGTCACGAACCCCGCGCAGCGCGTCGAGGAAGTCCGCCAGCGGGTTGGCCGGCTGCTGCGCATGGAACGCGACGCTCGGGCTGATCCGCGGAAGGACGTGGTCGCCGCTGAAGAGCATGCGGCCGCGGCGGTCGAGGAAGCAGACGTGGCCAGGCGAGTGGCCCGGCGTGTGCAGCGTCACGAGATCCCAGCCCGGCAGCGGCACCGGTGCTCGATCCTGGAGAAGGACATCGGGCTCGGCGGCTGCCACGAACTCGCGAATCCCCATCGACGCGCCGGTGAGCTCGGCCCGCGTCTCATCGGGTACGCCCGCATCGATGAGCAGCGCGTCCATGCTCGCCAGCAAGCCCTCGAGCCCGTGGCCGTAGCGCGCGGGAAGCAGCGCGGCGTCGGCGGGATGGAGTGCGACCCACGCGCCTGACGCCTCGCGCAACCGGCCGGCGAGCCCGTAGTGGTCGGGGTGGATGTGGGTGATGAGGATGGCCCTCACGTCGGACGGGGCGTACCCGGCCACCGCCATCCCGGCGACGAGGGCCTTCCAGGCTTCCTCGGTGCTCCAGCCGGTGTCGATCACCGCGACGCCGGTGTCCAGTTCGAGCAGGTAGACGAGCACATAGCGCAGCGGGTTGTTCGGCAGCGGCACGGGGATCGACCACAGCCCCGGACGGACCCGCTCCACCTCGGGCAATCCCACCGACTCCCACGAGCGCCGTTGAGCGGTGCCGGTGACCTCGACGACGCCCACGCGCCGGCCTCAGCGGGCGGCGTTGGCTGGGTTGGCCGCGAGATGCTCGAGGAACAGGTCCTCGACGTCACCCCAATGCTCGTCGGGGATCCAGTGCGATCCGCCCTCGAGCTCGAGAATCTGATAGTCGCCGGTGCAGTGCTCGGCCGACAGGTCGGTTGCCTCACGCGAGAAGACCGGGTCCTGGTCGCTCCAGACATGCAGCACGGGAACGCTCACGGGCTCGGAATGTCCGCGCTCCGTGCCCAGGGCTCGATACCAGTTCAGCGCGCCGGTGGGACCGACGGCGCGCAGTGCGGTGATATCGCGATGCGCGTGCGCGGGACTGAGACCGGTCGCGGTCAGGAGCGACTCGGCGACGACGCCGCCCGCGGCCTCGATCAGCGATTCGGGGATAAGGGGGAGGCGGAGCACGGGGATGTACGCCATGCGCAGGCGCTGCTGCGTGCCGTGGAGCGCCTGTCGCAGCGCCCCGGCATGCGGCGTCGAGACGGCGGTGAGTGATGCCACCGCGTCGGGACGGTCACCGGCAAGCGCCCAGGCGACCACACCACCCCAGTCGTGGCCGACCACGTGGAAGCGGTCGTGCCCCAGGGCGGCCGCGATGGCGAGGACGTCTGCGCACAACTCGCTCACCCGGTACGCCGGAACACCCACAGGACGGGCGCCTCGGGAGTAGCCGCGCTGGCTGGGGGCGAAGGCTCGATACCCGGCGGCGGCCAGACCGTTGAGCGCGTCGTGCCAGCAGGCGCCGGTCTGCGGGAATCCGTGGAGCAGCAGGACCAGCTCGCCATCCGCGGGTCCGCTCATGAGCGCGTCAAACCGCATGCCCCGTGCCGCTATGGTCGTGCTTCTGAACGCCACGGCATGGGAGCGTAGCAGGCTGCCGAAGTGGTGCACTCCGCTCGCGCTCCTGCTTCATGCACCATGCGGCCATGTCCGAAGCGCTGTTCACGCCCAACCGGCGCGGCTACGTCCCGAGCGAGCACGCACGCGGGCCATGGGATCGCGGCGCGATGCACGGCGGCCCGCCGGCCGCACTCATGGCCGGCGTGATGGAGGCGCTGCCCACTGAGGCGCCGATGGCGATTGTTCGAACTACCGTCGAGATCTTCCGGCCGGTGCCGCTGCGACCCGTGGAGGTTGCGGCACGCATCGAGCGCGAGGGCCGGCGCGTGCAGATGCTCAGCGCAACGCTCACCGACGGCAACACTGAGCTCTGCCGTGCGACGGCCTGGCGCATGCGCATCGCGGACCTGGACCTCGGCGAACAGCCGCCACTCGACGTGCCATTCGCGGGGCCGGCGGACTCGGTCGCGCACACGCCGGAGAGCGATGACCCGGCGTTTCATCGCACCGGCGTCGAGATGCGGTACGCACGTGGCTCGTTCATCGAGCAGGGGCCGGCGACAGTGTGGATGCGCCTGACCGGCCCGGTCGTCGCCGGCCAGACCACGACGCCACTGCAGCGCGCGCTCGCGGCGGCCGATTTTGGCAATGGCGTCTCGGCGGCGGTGCCGTGGGGGGAATACCTGTTCATCAACACCGACCTCACTGTGGCGCTCCATAGACTGCCCGAAGGCGAGTGGATCGGCCTTGACGCCCGTACAGACGTGGATGGGCGTGGCACGGGAGTGGCCTACAGCCGCCTGTACGACGAGCGAGGGCCAGTCGGCCACGCGCTCCAGTCGCTCTTCATAGATCGGCTGCGTGTGGCTCTACCAAGGCCTGAAGGGCAGCCGCCACCGTCCAGCGAGCCCCTGCCACAAGGTGGGCTCGCCGCGCGCTGATGTCGCCTCAGTTTATTGCCCTGCCATCGTCGTAAGGTGGAAGCCAGAAATTGAGTTGCAGGAGGCAGGGGGATGAGCGCAGCGGATGCAGGTATACCGCACAACTCCATGAAAAGCCGTACGCGGCTCCGCAGACTGCTGCTCACCGCCGCAGCGATCCTCGGAGCCTGGCTCGTCTTCGTCACCATGGCGCCGGTCGTGCGCGCGCCGTTCAACAGGCCCCAGGTTGCGCCTGCACTTGCGACTGTGGCGCCGCGAAGCTTCCCCGTCCTCGCCACTGCCTCCGGCGTGCTGCAACTCGGGAACGGCGCGACCTTCCTTCTCCGGGCGTTGTTCAGCCAAAACGAAGATGTGCTGCTGGCTTCGGGCCAGGCGGCAACAGTCAGCGTCGACGCGATACCGGGTTTGGCGCTCAACGCCAAGGTTTACTCGATCGAACCGAGCGCGGCGCCGGTCGGTGGCGTACCCGAGTACTACGCGGAGATCGCGCTCGGCCAATCCGACTCCCGGCTGCGAAACGGCCAGACGGGATCCGTGAACGTCACCATCGCCTCTGCGAACAACGTGCTGTCAGTTCCATCGACGGCCTTGTTCACGGGCGCAAACAACGCGCTGCAGGTTGACGTCTGGTCGGGAGGACAGCCTTACGCAACGACCGTCACCATCGGCCTCGTTGGCAACAATCTGACTCAGATCACATCGGGGCTCCTGGCGGACGAGCAGGTGATTCTCGCTCCCGCGGGGCAGACATTGCCCCCGTCGCCAAGCTCGACCTGACGCGCGTCTTCCGCCATTCTCAGCCCTGACTGTCGTGCTGGGTACGCAGGCCCCCGAACTGAAGTCAGTGGGTACAGCCAACACCGATCTCACGGTCTACCTCCATCGCCAACCCGAGGGCGAATGGATCTGCCTCGATGCGAGCACAGACGTCGATCGCCACAGTGTCGGCGTCGCGCACAGCCGGCTGTACGACGAACGTGGGCCTATCGGTCGTTCCCTGCAGGGCTTGTTCATCGATCGGCTGCGGGTCACGCCACCCGGCGTCTGACCGATGAGCAATCAGGCGCCGAGGAGGCTCTCCACGCGCGGGTCGTCGCGAATCGGCTCGAGGTCCACGTCTTCAAGTGCAAAGACGCGCAGGTCGGGGCGCGCCCGCAGCGCGGTGCTCAGCAGCGGCAACGCTTTGTCGGCATCACCGTTGCGCGCGTAGAAGCAGGCGAAGTTGTAGTCGGCAACCGGCTGGTTGTCGGGGAACAGCTCCGAGTCGATTGCATAGCTCCACTTCGCGGCCTCCTCCGCGGCCGCAGGATCGCCGTGATCGACTGCCCAGTACGAGAGGTGCTGCGCGACGTGCCCGTGACCGTTGCCTGGAACAACGCGCCACACCGGGCCACCGTTGTCAGGGCGTTCACGCAGCAGATCCGCCGCGGAGCACGCGTTGACCGCGTCGATCAGCGCCGTGTAGCTCTCGGCGGCGGTTGCACGTACGGTAGACGCGCTATCGGCGCGATGGGCGTCGTAAATCTCAGCATTCTGTGCGTCGATATCGGTATCGTTGGCAGGCCCCTCGAAGGCGGCCCCACGTTGCGCAGCATCGAGCGCGCGAATGGCATGTTCTCGCCAGGTGTTCAGGTGGGCGATGCTGTCCTTGGCGCTCCAACGCCCATCCCCGGCGGGCGGCGAGTCGTCGACCAACGCGAGCAGCACCGCCTCTCTGTCGCGCGCGGCAAGGAGGGATTGCACGAGGCGGTCCTTCAAGGAATCGCTGCTCATACCGGCAGCATAGCCGCGGGCAAAGGCGCGACGGTCCACGGGTCGGCCATCTCCACGAACCGGCAGAGCGCGTTGACCAGCCGCATCTGCTCCGGCGAGTGGCAGCGTGCGCGGAGCAGCTCGGGCGAGCACACCAGGATCGAGAGCCCGCGGGCCCGCGACACCGCCACGTTGAGACGGTTGAGGCTGAACAGGAATTCGAGGTTGCGGGGCAGATCCTCGACGCTGGACGTGGCCATCGAGAAGATGCTCACCGCGGCCTCCTGTCCCTGAAAGCGATCGACGGTGCCGACCCGCGCACCGGCCGGCAGCGCCTCGACGAGACACGCGACCTGCGCGTTGTACGGTGCGACGACCACGATGTCGTCGAGGGTCATCGGACGCTCGCGCCCCGCGTCATCCCGCCAGGTTGCTCTGATCAACCGGTCGATGACATCGCGCACTCGCTCGGCCTCGGCATCGGAGCGCACCCGATCGCCGTGATGTTCGACAAATGACGCGCGCAGCCCGGTCACCGCGACACCATCGATGACCACCGCCTGACCCGAGCACTGCGCTTCCGACCCGAGCCGTCCCTCGTAGAACGACCGTGAGACGAAGCTGGTCACGTCAGGGTGCATGCGCCAGGTCAGGTCGAGCAACACTCCACGCTCGGGAGGGATGGTCACGTTGCCGCCGAGCAGGTGGTCCAGCGCCGACACGCCGACGCCGCGCGGGTGGCTTCCCTGCAGCGGTTGCGCCAGTTGCCGGGGGTCGCCGACCAGGACGAGATTCCGAGCCGCGCGCGACACCGCAAGAGCGTCGGCAAGTGACATCTGACCGGCCTCGTCGACGATCAGCGTGTCGAATGACCCCTCGAACTCGGGGCGGGCGAACAACCACGACGTCCCGCCGACCACGTCGACGGTTTCGTCTGCGATGGCGGCCTCGATAACGTCGTTGCTCCGTGCGATCTGGATCGATGCCGTACCGGTTCCGTCCCCCTTGCGGTGCTGCATGCGGATCTCCATTCCAAGAGACGGCGCGAGCTCTTCGATCTTGCCCAGGAGCGTCCGGATCGCATTGTGCGTCACCGCTGTGACACCGACCGGTCCTCGACGGTCCTTGATGAGCGTGAGGGCAGCAAGAGCGGCCATGTGAGTCTTCCCCGCGCCGGGTGGGCCCTGCACCGGCAGGCACCCTCGGTCCAGGCTCAGGATCAGGCGGATCGCGGCCCGTGTCGCGGTCTCACCGAGGCCGCGAAACACGCAGTCGGTGCCGTTCAGCCGTGGCGGCAGGCGCATCAGCAGATCGCGCCCGGCGCGATTTGAGCCTGGAGCATCGGGTCCGTTGGCGACGACCAATCGACCGAGGTCGAGCAACGCCTCCTCCTGCGCATCCGTCTGCAGTGGCGTCGATGGGATGAGGAAGCGTACGGAACCGCGTTCCGCCTGGCCAGCCGTGCGAGAAAGCGTGATCTCCCCTCGCGCGGAGTCAAGCTCTATGACCTCGCCTGCGACCGGCGCCCAGCGCACGTCCGCCTCGGGATCGAGCGGTTTGTCGCCGATGCCGATGCGGTGCTCCTGCGGCTCGAACCGGTATCGCTCGATGATCCGGTGGCCGTCCTCGTGGGAGCCGATCATCTCGAGCGGTCCGAGCGCATACGTGTCGCGCTCGAGCTCCTCCGGACTCATCGCGATCTGATCGAAATGGCGCCACCAATTCACCTTGTTCTCACGCCGGTGGTACGAGAGCAGTGGCGCAAGCAACCATCTCGCTCGTTCGGCATCGGTCTGCAACTCGGGATCCACCAGCACATCGTTGATGAGCGCGTCCGCGACCCCCTGCGTCGTGATGATCTTCGCCTGCAGCGCGTCGGTCACGGAGCGTTCGATGACCGGTGGACGGTCGATCGGCGCGCCGCGGAGTGCTTCCTCCTCGACGCGACGCGCCTCGAGCCAGTCGCGCAGTTGCGAGGTGGAGACGCAGTCGCGCTGGTTGTACATCGCGATCTCATCGAGCAGCGTGGCGTCGCCCTGGCTCCCATCCTCACGGCTGGTCAACCAGCGTTCGTACATGACCATGCTGCCCGCGGCGTCCGCGATCGACTCCTGGCGTGCGGGCATGTACAGGCGCTCGACCTTCTTGAGCGAGTACGAATCCGTTGACAGCCGGATTCCCTGCCTGACAACGCGGTAGAGATCGACGAGCACCTCGTTGCGGAGCAGGCGATCGACCTCCTCCTCCCGGGTGCCGTGGCGGCTCATCAGCCGGCGCAGCGCGGTCTTCTCGTACGCCGCGTAGTGGTAGACGTGCATGTCCGCGTGGCGCTCGAGCTGCGCGATCGCGAAGTCGACGAACCCTTCAAATGCGAGGCGCTCCCCGGCCTCGTCGTGGCCCCACCAGGCGCGGTACTCACCGCGAGTGTCGACCGCGCCGAAGAGATACTCGAGGGGAGCATCCCGCGCGAGGCCGTCGCCCTCCATGTCGAAGAAGAGATCGCCTGGTGATGGGCTCGGCAGCGCGCACAGACCGTGCCCAACCTCCCAGGCATCGAGCAATTCGTGTCGCGGGACACCGTCGGCGTGCGGACCTCGGTGCTGCAATGCCGCCTGCGCGTGGAGGTCTCGGAAGCTCGTGATGCTCATGCGTGCGGGCAGATCGGCGTCGGGGGAAGACTCGGCGAGCGCCGTCATAGTGGTGATTCCAGCCGACTTCAATGCGAGCACCTGACCGGAGCGCATGCGGGCGACCTGCGAGAGGTGATCGTCCCGCTTTCGCTGCGCGGCGCAGCGCGCGGCGAAACCGCAGGTGTTGCAGTGCTCGACAGGGTCTGGGTACGTGGTCGCCGCGTCGACGAGAATGGCCAGTTCGAAATCACGTTTCACGGTTGCGTGGTACGCGGAGAACTCGTCAACGCGATACGGATGCTCGGTGCCGTCACCAAGGACCACGTGCATCCGGGCAGGCGCGATTCCCTGGAGCCGCTCGAGGTGCGCCGAGTACTCGCAGAGCTGGAGGATCGCTTCGGAACGGACTCGGCGGGCAAGCTTCGCGTCGGCCGCCTCGTAGCTCCAGTCCCATCGAGCGCTGGGCGTGTCCACCCGAAGCAGAAAGTCGGCGCGGCCCATCCAGCGACCGTCGAAGAACGTCGGCTGATAGATGACGTCGTACCCCTCCTCCATCGCCGTGACCGTCTCCGCCTCGAGAGCGCGCAGCTCGCCGGCGGTGCTCGCGTACCGGTCGCGCTCGTCCTCGAACGCTCTGACGCGCAGGCCGCGAGCCCGGAGGCTCCCGAGATGGCGCTGCTCGTGCCCGGCGCCGAGATTCGCGAGCACCTCGCTCAGGGCAGATCGGTCGCTCGGGATCACCTCGCCGGCCGCGACACGTCGCTTGAGCGCGACGAGGTGACCGCAGGCGAGGTAGTCGCACAGATCCGTGGCCGTGTACACCGGACAGCCGTCCTGGAGGAATCGCATCAGCGCACCATCGTGGCTCGCCGCCGGGTTCGTTCGCGCGGCAGGGGCAGGGCCAGCTGCCGCCCCTGGCGCGTGAGCGGGGCGGTTCGGTCCTGCGGCGGGCCGGCGATGCCGACGAGCCGCACCGAACGCGCCGGACCTGTGACGAAAAGCTCCGCCCGAGCGGCAACCAGCGCCTGCGCGCGCCGGAGGTAGGGGCCATCGGCTGGGATCCCGCGGTCCTCCGCACCGGATGTCTGCGTGTCCATGGGCCGACGATGCGCCGGGGCGGCGACAGGTGGCTGTCGCGTACGGTTTTGGTCGTGGCCGACGAGATCGAGATCCGACCGCTCCTCGCTTCCGAGTACACGGCTGTCGGGGCGGCCACCGCGAGCGCGTTTCGCGAGTACTGGACACCCGACAAACCCGGCTGGGAGCCCTACCTGGCGCGGATCGCGGACGTCGAGAGCCGCGCCGAGCGGGCGATCGTGCTGGTGGCCGTCGACCGCGGCGTCATCGCCGGCTCGGTCACCCTCGAGCTCGAATCGCGGATCGGTCCCGCACCAAGCGAGCCACTTGCAGCCGACGAGGCACATGTCCGCATGCTCGGCGTCAGCCCGGAGCATCGGGGCCGCGGGATCGCCCGGCGCCTGATGCTCGCCTGCATCGACACCGCTCGCCGCCAAGGCAAGCTCGTGATGACGCTTGATACCGATTCGAACATGACCGGCGCCCGGCAGCTTTACAGAGAGCTCGGCTTCGTACCCACCGGGACGCAGCAGAGAGAAGGAGGGCCGCTTCTCCTCGGCTACGCGCTAGCCCTCGACTCGGAATCCCAGACGACACGCTAGGCTCATTGGCGTGCCAGGCGTCTACGAGAAGGGAGAGAAGGAGCTTCGAGTCATCAAGCTGTTCGCTCGCCTCTGCGAGACCGAGGTTGGGCTGACCTCGCGGCAGCTTGCCGAGGAGCTGGAGGTGAACACGCGCACGGTCCAGCGATACGTGGCGACCCTGCGCGACAACGCCGGCATCGACGTCGAGGAAACCGGCGGTCGCTGGCGCATCGGCAAGGGCAGCCTGCTCCCACCACTGCAGCTCGACCACTACCAGGCGACGCTCCTGCTGGTGGCGGTGCGTCTCCTTCAGCAGGTGCGCCCCGAGCAGGACCCGGCGCTGGTCGGTGCGCTCGCCCATCTGTCCCGGGCGCTGAGCGTGCCCTTAGTGAGCGAGTACCTCCGCCGGACGCTGGCGGCGGCGGAGCGGCGTCCTGCCGACTCCGAGCGGCTCAAGGTCGAACGCACCGTCATCGACGGGTTCGTGACGCATCGGGAGATCGAGGTGCGTTACGTCGACGCCAAGGGCAACGAGACGCGCCGCGATCTCCGCCCCTACTTCATCCAGCCGACCGCCGAAGGACGGCACATCTATGTCTTCGCGCGCGATTCGGTGTCGCGCGAGGTGCGGTCCTTCCGGCTGGATCGGATCCGGTCGGCGCGGCTGCTCCCGTCGAGCTTCGCGGTTCCCGACGACTTCGACATCGACACCGTGCTCGGAGCCTCATGGGCGATCTGGCAGGGAGTCCGCGGGGACCGTGTGGTGCTGCGGTTCACCCCCGAGGCACGCCAGTGGGTCGACGAGAGCCCCTGGCCGGCGCACGCCAAGCGCACCGATCTTCCCGGGGGCGGCATCGAGGTGCGCCTCGACGTTGCCGGCGAGGTCGAGATGCGCCCGTGGCTGATGCGCTGGGGCCCGAACGTCGAGGTGCTCGAACCCGAGTCGCTGCGCCGCCACATCGCGGAGAGCCACGCGGCGGCCGCGGCACTGTATGCGTCGAGTCCCGCCAAACGGGGTAAAACCTGAACACCATGGACGAGAAAGTCACCCTCACCGACGACGAGTGGCGTCAGCGTCTGACGCCTGAGCAGTACAACGTGCTTCGCAAGTCGAGCACCGAGCGGCCCTTCACCGGGCAGTACGTCCACGTGGACGACAAGGGCGTCTACACCTGCGCCGGCTGCGGCGCCGAGCTGTTCAGCTCCGACACGAAGTTCAACTCGGGCACCGGCTGGCCGAGCTTCTACGAGCCGCTCGGCGACGGGGTGGTCGAGGAGCATCGGGACTGGAGCATGCTCATCCCGCGCACCGAGATCCGGTGCGCAAAGTGCGGCGGGCACCTCGGCCACGTCTTCCCGGACGGACCCGAGCCCACCGGCCAGCGCTACTGCATGAACTCCTGCGCGCTCAAGCTGGAGAAGTCAGCGAGCTGATGCCGCTCGAGCCCTCGCCTCGGGCTCGCGCGGTCCTCGAGAAGACCTTCGGATTTGCGGACTTCCGGCCGGGACAGGCCGACGTGGTCGCCGCATCCGAGGCACGCGCGGACGTGCTCTTCGTGGCGCCGACGGGCTCCGGGAAGAGCATCGCCTATTGGGTTCCCGGGATTGCCGGCGGCGGGCTCACCATCGTGGTCTCGCCCCTGATCGCACTCATGGTCGACCAGGTCGCGCGGCTCAACACGCTCGGGGTTCCCGCCGCGTGCCTGCACAGCCAGGTCTCGGCCGCGACCCGCAGCGAGTCGTTGCGAGCGGCCGCCGCCGGCGAGCTTCGGTTCCTGTACCTCGCACCGGAGCGTCTCGGCGCCCCGGGCTTCCTCGACAATCTGAGCAGGCTCACGGTCGACCGATTCGTCGTCGATGAGGCGCATTGCATCTCGAGCTGGGGCCATGACTTTCGCCCCGACTACCGGCGCCTCGGCGATGCGATAACTGCCTGTCGCCGGCCGCCCGTCGGCGCGTTCACAGCGACGGCGACGCCTCGCGTTCGCGCCGACATCGCATCGAGCCTCGGGCTCAGCACCCCCGTCGAGCGGGTCACGGGATTCGTGCGCGAGAACCTCACCATGTCGGTCATCCGCTGCCGCGGGGCGGCCGACAAGCGCGACGCGCTGCTCCTCCTCGTCGGACCGGACAGAGGTCGCGCACTCGTGTACTGCGGGAGCAGACGGACCACCGACGAGGTCACGGAACTGGTCGCCGGCGCCGGCATCGCTGTCGCCGCGTACCACGGTGCCGTCGACGGGGATACGCGGCAGGACGTGCACGAGGGCTTCGCCGCAGGCCGTCTGCAGGCGATCGTCGCCACGTCGGCATTCGGCATGGGAGTCGACTTTCCGGACATCCGCCGGGTGATCCATCACGACTTCCCCGGGAGCCTCGAGGAGTACTACCAGCAGGCGGGTCGCGCCGGACGTGACGGCGAGCCGTCTGAGTGCATCCTGCTCTACAGCCCGGCCGACCGCCAGCTGCAGGAATTCTTCATCGAGCAGGCGTACCCCGAGCGCGACGTCGTGCGCGCCGTCTACCGAGAGTTGCTTCGCGAGGGGAGCGACACAATCGACGACTGGCAGGCCCGGGGCGTCTCGGTCAACGGTGCGCGCGCTGCGCTCGACCTGCTCCGGCGCGCCGAGGTCGTCCAGGCCGACGGCAGCATCCGGCGGCTCACCGGGGCGCCCGTCGATTTCGACGAGCAGACGGTGCTGAAGGCCAACGCCTACGCGCGCGTCAACCAGGTGATGGAGTACGCCGGCACGCGAGGCTGCCGGCACGCCCGCATCGCCGACTACTTCGGCGAGCAGGGCGTGGCGCGAACCTGCATGGCGTGCGACAACTGCCTCGACAGCAACCGCACCACGTATGCGCCAGTCGAGGCCGCACACGTGAACGCGGCGCTCGCCTGCGTTGCACGGTTCGACGGGCATCTCGGCGGTGTCCGCATCGCCTCGATCCTTCGCGGTGGCGTCGATGCGTGGACGTCCTCCCGGTCCTGGGTCACCGAGCTGCAGCAGTTCGGCGCGCTCCGAGGCTGGGAGTTGGAACGGATTCGCGAGTTGCTTGAACGCCTCGTGGAGCTGGGATGCATCAGCCGTGGCCACGGCGAGAAACCCACGCTCGGCATCACGCCACGCGGCAGCGCGGTGCTGCGCGGTGAGGAAGCTATCGACGTCGATGTCCGCACCGCCCCGCCGGTACGCGTCGCCGGGGGTCGCAAGGCCGCGGGCGGCTCGGCGCCCGCGCTCGTGATGACACCAGAGGTGTCGGCAACGTTCGAAGCCCTACGGAGCTGGCGGCTCGAGGTGGCGAGGAGCACCGAAGTGCCGCCGTACGTGGTCTTCCACGACCGCACTCTCGCCGAGATCGCGCAGCGCCGCCCCGCGACGGCCGGCGCGCTGGCAACCATCCCGGGCGTTGGTCCGGCCAAGCTCGAGCGCTACGGCAGCGCGGTGCTCGCCGTCCTCCGCGACGGTGCGGAGCCCTAAGCGGGGATGTTGCAGGTCGCCGCGATTCCGCGCCGGGAGAAATACTTCTGGTGGGAGACTGATTGGCGAGATTGATTCGCTCTGCTCCGACCGTCCGAATACGCGAGGACGTGCGCCAACGTGCAACGCGCGCCGGTATCTAGGGTCAGAATCTAGGGTCAGGACGCGATCTGCGGCGGCGGGTCGCGACCGAGTGGTAGCGTCCCGTCATGTCAGCGCCCGTCCCTCTTCTGACGATCCCCGAGACTGCGACCGCGCTCGCTGTGTCGCCTCGGACCGTCTATACCCTGATCGGTGACGGCAAGCTCGCCTCGGTCACGTTCGGGCGGTCACGGCGTGTGAGGGTAACGGCGCTAGAACGGTTCATCACGGACCACGAAGGGTATGCGGGGACGCGGCGCAGGCGGGCGGCCTAGCGGCAGGGTAGAGTGCCCGCGCATGGCGAACGAATGGATTGAGGACTACCGCCGATGGCATGAGGTGGCTGTCGCGCAGGGCGCAAAGGTCGACGCCGCGCTAGAAGCCTGCGTAAACGACGCCGCAGTCCCGCCTAGTGTCGCGACGGCCCTAGTCGAGGTATCCCGAGAGCTAAAGGCGCACCGAGCCGTCATTGCCTCGATTCGGGAGGGCATCGAGACGGGCTACCCGACGGCGTAGGGCTATGACCGCCGCCCGAACAGCCGTTTGAATCCGTGGCTGGCGTCCCGTACACTTGCTGGATGGATACTCCCGGCGCAGATCGGCTACACGACGCTGCCATCGCGTTCGGGACGGCCGCCGTGGTGGTGTTTACCCTCAACCAAGGCGTTGCCGTCGAACTCGCTGGTATCGGCGGCATGTGCGAACTCGTGGCTAATCGGATCGAACGCACAGCGAGCCGCGTACATCGAAGAGTGACGACAACTATCGGGGAAATCAGCAAGGAACTGGTAGCACCGGCCTGGCTCTTTCACTCGGACGTCATGCCCCGCCTGCGCTCTCGCGACTACCCGACGGCGCGCGGGAATCATTAGAGGCGCGTCCGTTGGCGCGGTGCTAGGCTCGCGCGATGAAGGGACTACTGCTGTTTGCGGCCGTTGCGCTGGCGCTGTCGGGCTGTGCTGCGAGCGCCACGACGCCGAAGCCAACCTCTGAAATCGCACCGGAGCAAGGCTACCTACTCCAAGCCTCGGATAACTCGTGGCTCCTATTCATTCAGGTTCAGAACGGTGTAGGCACGGCGGATTCGGCCGTTTTCGATCCTGCCACCTATGGGGATATTGTATCCGTACAGCACGGCACGGCAACCCTGAGCAACGGCCTACTTCAAGTCGCGGGAATCACCAATAACTCGTGGTTCGCGAGCGGTTGCGACTGCCAGTACCAAGCCGTATCTGGTGGCGGCCTCCTTGTGTCGATATCGACTACTACCGGCATTCAACAATGGAGAGCCGTATCGACAGACGTCTCCACGTACAACGCAGGCGTGACCGCATTGAACGCCGAAGCAGGCGCAGCGATCAACTCTGCGGCGGCATCGTTCAATGCAGCGGCCCAAGCATCAGCATCCGCGTCAGCAGCCGCAGCAGCGGCGGCCCAAGCCGTTCTCGATACTGAGTTAGCGACGTGCAAGCGCGTCGGCGGCACGTGGTCTGCGGTTGTCACCGACGTCTGCGCCATTGACTACAAGTCACCGGGCGATGGCCAGACGTATCACTATCAAGTCGACTTCGACGCTAACGGAAACGTGATCCCTGAATCGTGCGGCGACGACGCATTCTCTCTCGCTAACGCATGCGCGAGTACTACTGAATCAGTCCAGCAGGCTCGCACCGACTGTTTGAACGGTTCAGCGAATGGCGAACAGGGCTACTGGCATCCCGATACGGACATCTGTTCCGTCTAAGTCCAGCCGACCACGGCGAGCCGGCGATGCCTCGCTTCCATATCTCGTTGTCACTCTGGCGACATCTCGCGACGTATTTGCTCCTCGAACGCGAGAGCCGCTACCTGCACAGGATCGTACTGGACACGCCGCTGTTGGAGGTCGCCCGACTGTTGGCTGAAAATCGTGAACTTTGCGAATACCTCGTGATACATCCGATGGACGTCGGCCGATCCAAAGAGAGCGAATGCTCGTGCCGATACGAAAGCATCGAACGAGGCAGCGGGGAAAAACCCGACAGGGTTATGAAGATAATCCGCGAAGGGCTGAAGCGTACCCGCGACTGCCTTTGTCAACTCTAAGTAAGCCTCCTTTCGGCGATTGTCAACGCGCTCCTCGCGACTGAGCGCGAGCGCCGCGGTCCGCTCTTCTGCGGCGCGTGCATCCGTCGCCGCGTTGTCGACCTTGGACACCTTCAGCGCGCCGTATGCGCCGATGACGCCGCCCACGGCAGCGGACAGGATGGCTACTAACCCGGTTACGAGAATCGTTCCCCAATCCACGGCCGCATCATAGCCGTTTCCGAATACGTTTCTGAGCTAGCACGCATCGTCGCTATGCTCGGACGCGAGCATATCGACCTCGCCGGGCGATACCGTCGAATTGATAACCGCGGCGAAGAGAAAACGCCGGGACCGATGGTCGGCTAGCGGGCTCATAGGGTGGCATTGACCTTGTAGCGCAGCGACGCGCGAACCCGCTACGGAGAGTTGAAACTCTGGATGATCTGCTGTGCTCCGGCCTTGCAACCGGCCGACCATTGGGCGTAGTCGTCGTGCGGCTCGCCCGCCCCTTCGGGCGTGTTCTCCTGGGTCAGGAAGTTGGGGTCGGCTGGCTTCGCGGGCGGCTGCGTCGCCATCTGTACCTGAGAACAGCTCGGGGCTTGCTTGACAAGGATGCCGACCGTATTAGCCATACCCCATTCGTATCCGTCGTTGTAGGACGGATTTCCACTAGGATCGCAGGCCACCACCGTGAGCGCGCACACGGCGACGGCTCCTGCCTTGACCAGCAGGGGCGGGAGCGATCTACGACGCAACCTCACTCGGTCTCGCCTGTTACGTGCTCGGCAAGAGCATCCGACGCCTCTCTCACTTTCGCTCTGGCGTCACCTAACGCGGTGCCGTCGGAGGCACTTGTCCATTCACGCCATCGCGCCATCAACTCATCAAAGCGCGTCTGCGTGGCTCCCGAGGCGAAGTGCGCAATGGCCTGTGTGCGCCGTATGTCGTCATCCTTGACCGCGTGCATTTCGAGACCATTGCCCCGCATAGCTATGTTCACGCTCATTGTGTCGCTGACCATACGGTTCGCAAGGACTAGGATTTCGAGATTCGCCATTTGATGACGCGCGGCGACGCGGTCCTCTCGGCTGATTCTCCGCGCGTTCCAGTTGCTGAGCAAGGTCGCAACGATGCCGCTAATGAACCCAATTCCGCCGCCGACTGCGACCGGCACTACCGTACTCCAGTCCACGACCGCATGATAGCCCGTCCATCCGGCCGAGCTTCGCGACGCGTGGGGCGTTAGAATGCGGCGCCCGGCGTATGGAGCGGATCAAAGTCAGTGCAGTAGCTTTGCCGCAGCGGCTTACGCCTACGCATCGTCGTCGGTCTCGTCCCGCAGCATGTCGACTTCGCCGGGCGATACCGTCGCTCGTAAGGCTGCGCGCGTAATCGCTGCGGCTGCGTCGAGCTTGTCCGCCGCGTCACGCAGCCCGGCTGCGCTGTCGCCGTACAGGGTGAGGTATCGGTTGTGTCGGCCGCAGAGAATGGTTACGACGGTATCGGCCTTGGTGATCTCGCCGCGGGCGACCCGGTCATCGAGGATATGGTCATGGTGGACAGCGAGCCGCCGCGAGCTTCGAGACGGGGTTTTACATAGCGGGCACTTGCTGCCGAGCGCTGTAAACATGCGCTCGTACTGCGCCGTCGTGATGCCGTACAGGCGGCGGTACTCGCTTTCACGGTGCTGCGCTTGGTACTCCGGCGTAGCTCGGCGCGCGCGTTCATACGCTTGGTACTCCGGCGTAGCCCTACGCGCGCGTTCATACGCTTGATGCTCCGGCGTAGCGTTGCGCGCGCGGTTATACGCGCGCCGTTGCGCTTGATGCTCCGGCGCAGCCTTGTACTTGCGGTCGGCCGCGTGCTGCCGCGTCCGCTGCTCCGCGGTGACCGTGCGCGCGGCGTAAGACGCGGCGCCGCGTGCGGCCTTCGCTGCACGCGCCGCCTCGGTGAGCGGCTTACGCGTCCTGGTGGTAGCCATGTGCCGTTGCCCATGCCTCAATCCGCTCGGCGGCCAAGTCGTTGAATTCGCCGGGGTCGACGACACTATCGTGCCCGAAGTCTCGCCAACCGCCGTCCGCACATACGGGGCACTGTCCGCGCTTGTCGAGCCAGTCGGCGACGCCGCTGTAACCCGTCTCGCACTCGCAGACGCCGCAGCGCTCGCACGGATGGCAGCGACCGGTCGGCTTCGTTGTCGTGCTCACGACGTCCACGCCACATCAGGCCATGCGTCCGCGATGCGCGCGAATTCGACGACGTCATCGGTGCACTTCTCGATGTACCCGAGCGTCGCGCCGTCCTTGTCCAGAGCTTCCCAGACGAAGGTCTCGTTGGCGACCGGACGATACGCTACGGTATCGCGCTCTAGGGTTGCGATGTCCTCGGGCGGCGTCAACATCACGTCGTCGCCGTCGTCGTCGGTCGGATCGTAGCCGTGCGCCTTGATGAACGCGCGTCGTGCGCCCTCGGTCCTTGGCCCTGCTGCCCATTCAGCGTCGAGCGCTTCAAAGTATCCGGGGGCCGAGCATTCCCACTCGCCCTCGATGCACTCGCATATGTGACGCATCGCCGCACTCGTACTCGTTCCCGCGAGGCGTGCATCTGCGTACTCATGGAGCACGGCGTCAAGCATTCCACCGCCCAACCCGTCGCGGATGCTTTCGAGAAAGTCGTCGCGATGCTGCTCCGCGGTGTCGGTTGTCGTGCGCGCGGTCATGCTGCGCGCCTCGCGCCTGCGAACCGCTCGTTGCGGTCCACGTAGGAATCCAGGGACGCGCGCCGGATTCCGCGCCGATGCGCGGACGTCGTAACCATCGGCAACCGTCCCTCGCGCACAAGGCGCTGCAACGTGCTCAAGCTGATGCGAAGCTCGGCCGCGGCCTCGCGCGGGGTAAGTAGTGTCGTCGTCGTGTCCATTCCGATGACCTCCGTATGGGCATGCCCTCCTGGCAATGTTGGTTGCGTCGTGTGACGCGTTGTAGCCATCCTCTCACCGTTTGTGAGGTATTGCACCACTAGGAACTAGGGAAAGGAGAGCCGCGGCACGCGAACCCGTGACGGGCGCTCTAGCAGGCGCCCCGCGTCCTTACACGCACGCGCGAGAGGCGATCCACGGACGCCGCTCGGTCAGGCGCCGCGGGAGGGAAATTTGCGGCCCCGGACGGCAAGCGAGCATTGGGGATCGGGTCGCGGGATCGCGGGCAGTGCCCCATGACCACCTAACTCGGGTAATCGGTGATCGGGGTCGCGGTGGCTCAGCGGTCAGTGCCCCATGACCACCCGGCATGTAGAAATCCGTTACAGGGCAAGGGTTTGCGGCGCTTGCTGAGCCAGCTTTCGGCCTGAGTATCGTTAGTAGTAGACATGACTACTACAGCCCTTAGAAGGCCCCAAATGAGACCCCGTGGACACGGACCGAAGCGACGCTTCGATCGACAGCGTATGTGCGATCTGTATGCCAGCGGTCTGACAATCCGCGAAGTAGCTAAGGCGGTTGGCTGTACGTATGGGTTCGTCTGGAAGGTCGTATCCGGGTGGATCGACAGCCCGACAGATTACCGCGCGGCTAGGCGTGCCGAAGCTCGGGAAAGCTTCGACGACGCAACGGAGGGGTCGAACCATGACCGCGCTACCGTCTCCTAATTATCCCACGTCCGAGGGTTTGGGCGCGGCGCAAGCACTCGCGGCTGACGGTTACCGCGTGTTCCCCGTACCCTACGGGTCGAAGGTTCCGACGCTCCGAGACTGGCCGAACGTCGCAACGTCCGACCCGGACGCCGTCGCGCGTCTCTTTGCTGGCGGACCGTGGAACATCGGCATCGCTACTGGTCACGGGCTCGTTGTCGTTGATATCGACGTCAAGCACGGCGTCGATGGGTTCGCGTCGCTCAAGACGCTCGAAGCGAAGCTAGGCAAGCTCCCGATAACGAGGACCGTGCGCACGCCGAGCGGTGGGCTCCATATCTATCTCCGCGTCAGTGCCGCGCAACGAGTTCCCAACTCGTCAGGCAAGCTCGGTCCGGGTATTGACGTCCGCGGGGATGGCGGATACGTACTCGCTCCGGGTAGCTACGTTGGCCCGTCCGCCTACGTCGTTGAGGATGACGAGCCGCAGATGGAGTGTCCGCGATGACCGCGACGACATGGCTCGAAGCGATCACGGCGCCGTCGTCGACGAGTAACGGCGCACGCGACACGGCCTCCGATTCACTCTCACCGATCCGCGAGGGGTACCGCGTGTCGGCCCTGGTCGCAATGGTCGGCCGGATGCGCGACGCCGGAATGACCGTCGACGAAATCGGGCCGATCATTGAGCAACGGAACGCGGCGCTCTGCAACCCGGCACTCACCGCTGACGAACTTGCACGCGAAGTCATGCCCGCCGCGTCTCGGTTCGGGCGTAACCCGACGATCGGGATTGTCCAGCGGGACACGGCCACCGAGGACGTGACCGACTTTCGCATACGGCTTGTCGACGCGGTTGGTATCGAGCCTGAGAATGTCGACTGGGCATGGGATGGCCGCGTGCCGCTTGGGATGTTGACGCTGATCGTCGGCGAAGGTGGCAAGGGCAAGTCAATGGGGACGCACTGGCTCGCCGCGGGATTCTCGCGCGGCACCGTACCGGGCGCGCTCTTCGGAACTCCGGTACATGTCGCCCTCGCGTCCGCAGAGGATCACCGCGCCGCGACCATCGTTCCACGGCTCATCGCCGCGGGCGCCGACATGCGGTATATCCATTTCGTCGAGGCTATCGACGCCGAAGGTGACCCGGATGACATCGCCATCGATGGACAGGTCGCCGACCTCGAAGCCGCATGCAAGCGCGGAAACGTTCGTGTCCTCATTGTCGATACTGTCGTCGCGCACATCCCAACGACCACGAACACATGGAATGAGCAGCACGTACGCGCGGTGCTCAAGCCGCTCGCGCACATGGCAGAACGCCTCGGACTTTCAGTGGTCGGCGTCATGCATCTAAACCGCCGCGAGGCGAAAGACGTACTGACCCGCATCAGCGGATCGGGCGGATTCGGCAACCTCGCGCGGTCGGTACTGCTCTTTGGCGATGACCCGCGCGAGCCTGAGGACAGTTTGGTTCGTATTCTCGCGCACGCTAAGACCAATGTCGGACGCTTGCAGCCGACCCTTCGTATGCGGATCACTGAGCAGACCATCGACGGGCGGATCACGACGGCGCATCTTGTCGCGGACGGAGAATCGGAACTCACGACTGCCGAACTCCTGACGCCGCGCGACAAGATCAAGGCGACAGCCGACGGCGATGACCTGGACGGTCTATCGGCGCAGGATAAGGCGGAACGGTTCCTGAATGACCGTCTCCACGGCAGACCGGACGGCGTGTCCATCAAGGCAATCAAGGCCGACGCCGCCGCGCACGACATCTTCGAGCATACGTTGCGCCGCGCGCGTGAAGCTCTTGACGTCGACGTGTTCGCCGTCGAAGGCACGATGCCCGCGGAATGGCGGTATCGCCTACTTGACCCTGACCCGACTGCGGGGCCGCGGAACTACCAGACTGACCGGCAGACGCTCGCAGAAGCAGAAGCAGAAGCCGAAGCCGGGGACGCGGCGTGAGACGTCTCCACGGTGTCTTGTCCACATCCGACTACGTCCAAGCGTGGACAAGACACCGTCAGATCATGTTTGGATGGACAAGTCACCGTGGATATGGGCAGGTCTTGACTTGTCCACGGGTCACGGTGTCTTGTCCACGATTCACGGTGTCTTGCCCACAATCCAGCTGTATACGGGTGACGCCATGAGCGACCCGAGAATTGTCCTGGTCGACGCCGATCAAGCCTCAGATTCGACACCGCGTCGCAAGCGCACAACCCGCGGCCAGAAGATGGGGGTTACGGTGCCGCCGTCCCCGCGAACCGCTGCCGCGATGGCATGGCTACGCGACCAACTCCCGGACTACGCGTCAGACATCAGCCGTCGCGCGGTGGCCGCGGGTCACATGCGCCTGTCGCTGAACGCCGCGAGACGTCGCCTCGGCATCAGACGCGAGTACGTCGGCAGCGATCGGCGCCCGTGGCTCGTCATCCCCTACATCCCGCCCGTGACCCGCTGCCAGTTCTGCGGCTCTCGGACGATGGTCGGTCCCGATTGCGATCCGGTGACTGACTGATGACCGAGAACTTCGGGGCGCGCGAGTACAGTGATCGAGGTCGCAGCCATAGCAAACGAGACGCCGACGAGCGCGAACCGGCGACACCCTTTAGCCCAAGGTGGAGACCGCCCGAAGTGTCGCGCGAGCCAATACCTACGGCGGCACTGCGATCCGTGCTCGCCGCCCTGGATCGTCCGCATACCGCGATGGACGGTGCGTCATCGCTCGGCGTCCCATACGGTGCCGCGTTTGTTGCGCTCGAACTTCTAGCGCAGATGGGCTACGTCGAACGCCTGACGAACGGACGTTATGCGGTGCGCCACGCACGGAGTGAGACGGCATGAGCGCCGACGACCGAGCGGCACACGCCAAGGCGCAGCGAGCATACGCCGCTAGCGCTAGGGGCAAGGCAACCGCGAAGCGACGCGCCGAGCAACGCCGTCGGCAACCGATGACGGCGGATGGGTCTTACCTCTTGGCAAAGTCTGTCCCGCAAGGAAATCAGGATGTGCCCACCGGACGAGTACCCGGTCTGTCCGGCGCGCGCGTTGAGGCGACATGCCGCGATGAATGATGCCGTCCGCCGTGCAAACGCTTGGCCAATCACGCAAACGCTTGAGAACTCGCGCGCGCGAGGTCGCTCGCTGATCCCGCCAGTCCCATTTTGCCGCGTCGTTATTGAGCGCGCGCGGGTTTGGGATTGGGCTTTGGAATGGGTTTTCGGTACGATTTGAATATGGCACGACCACGTAGTAGCACCGATAAGCACGCTTATCTCGATCGTTTACCGGACGTCGAGACCGATAAGGACGCGGTTACCCTTCCGCCTGCCCGCGAGGCGTGGCGGATGACCACGAAACGCGGTTACGCGGCGTTCTGTGTGAGTACGGCGGCGCGCAGTATCCGCGAGGCAGAGATCCACCTAGTGACGCGATACTTTGACGTCGTCGACAAGGAATCCGCGCTCTGGCGCGACTACGAAGCGACCACGAACCCCCGACAGGCGCACGAAGTGCTTCAGAACGCGCAGGTAGTGCACCGAATGGTCATCAGCCTCGGCCGCGAGATCGGAGTTTCGCCGCTTAGCCGTCGTAATCTCGGCGTGGCATCGACCAACATTCGCCCCGGTAGCCGCCTTGAGGCGTTCCGGCGCGAGGGACTAAACCCCGAACCCGCGCCCGGCTACCTTGTGGCGGCCGGATAGTGGCGAAGTTCTGGCAGTTCCAGGGGAACGGCGCGAGTGTCATTGAGCAGATGCGCCGTCAGATTACGAAGGACGCGCGGACCATCGAGGCGCAGGCTGCAACGATTGCGGAACGCGAGGACTGGATACCGTCTCTACCGCCCGAGACCGACGGCGAGCGCGCAACGCGCCTCATGCACCAGAGCGTCGCGTTATTCGCGCCGCAGCGGGGTCAGCGTCACATGTCCACCGACGAAGCCGCGGCCTACGTGCGCGCGTTGCACGATCTCGGGCAACCTGTCCCGGTAAACCTTCGCGCTACTCACTCCGTGCCGGTAGATTTCACCCTGACAGATGGGGTTTTCGTCCACTGGACAGACCCGGCGTACCCGCCGCGCGATGTACCCGCGCCGTGATACGCCTACTTCTGCGCTTCCCGCGCGCCTATTTCGCATGGTTCGCCATCCGTCGTCGGCTATTCTGGCTCGGGTGCGGATGCTGCCCTACGTCTGCGTGGGCGAGCGACGCGGATTCCCGCGAGGACCGCAACCGCATCCGCGCCGACCGTCTCCGGCGCCTTGTCGGGCTCACGAGCCGTCTTGACGAGGATTTCTGGCGGTCCATGTCGCGTTGCTCCGGGCCATTCGCGCTCCGGGCATTCGAGACCGAGCTTTACCACTTGACCCACGATAGGCTGTCATGACCGCCGCAATCGGCCGCCCGCGCAAGGTGAAGCGGCACGCGGCGATGGTCAACCGCGACGCAGAGGTCGCGACCCTGGTCGCGTCTGGTATGTCGAATTACGCCATCGGACAGCGTCTCGGCGTAACTGCGCGGACCGTTTACGCGTCCGTGGCACGGTTGGCGAAATCTGAACCTATACCAACGAGATCAAGAAGTCCGAAAAACGACGAAAGTGGTCTCCCTACCCATGCGGAACCGCCACGAGATCAGATTATTAGTACACCGGGGCCGTGCTGCCCTTCCTGTAGCCGACCGATTACCGACTATCAGTACGACTGCAAGCGCCGTCACAGATGACCCGCGGGGTTCAGCGGTCATCGAATCCGGCCGACGGCCTGCTAGAGCCCCTACAGCGTCACTGTAGCCTTGCTCGTGGCCCTCGCATGGACAGGCGCGAGGCCGCCGCTGCGCACTTCACGATACAGCGGATAGCGAGGGGCGGGCGGCGCGCCGCATGGACAGCGCGTGGTGAGCGGTGCGTCTGTGCTGACCGCGTATCCGTGCCCCTGCTGGCAAGTCCGATCGATGGTGGACACTAGACGACGCGGACCGCGGCGCCGTCGAGCACGAGTGCGAGCATCACCGGATCAATGCGAATGCGGCCGCGCTTGCCGACACGCTGAGCCGGTAGGCGACGGTCGCGAACCATTCTCCAAATCGTGACTGTGGAGACGTCTGCAACCTTCGCCGCTTGCGCTGTCGTGTAGGTCATATGTCAAGCGTACCGCGTCGCGCGAGTTGGTTCATTACACGGTCGGCCGTGCTGATGCAATGAACGGCGTCCGCCATGAAAGAGCAACTATCGCCCTTTGGTAAAATTGGACTATGCCAACTGCAACGGCCGAAGCGCCGCACAAGACCGAGGCGACGGTTTCGCCGCGTACACGAAAGGTCGAGGCCGAAGTCCTCACCGCAACCGAGGCAGCCGCACTCTGCGGTATGCCACTGCACATGCTCACCGACGCGAGTACGCGTGGCAATCTCCCAAAGGGACTTTGGCGTTCTGGTAACGATTACCTGGTCGCTGTCGACCACGCCGACAAGCTCCGCGCTATCGCATCGGGCATTCCCGCGGGTATTGTGTACGAGAGCGCGATCCGACACGATCAGCGCGCCGCATGGGAACGCGACCAACCGGTCCGCGACGCGGTAGCGCAGGCCGATGCGCGCCTGAAGGCCGAGCAAAAGATCGAGGCCGCGCGCGTGCATGTAATCGCCGAAGCACGACGCGCACAAGAGCGTACCGGTATCACCGAGACGGTCACCGACAAGCGCGGGCGCAAGGTCAACGCAAGCGGCGCGAGGGTCGTGTAATGGCAAAGCTAGTCGAGACAAGAGCGCAGTTTTTTGAGCGGCAGCGGCGTTACAGCAAAGAGCACCGCACCGAGCTTGATGGTTACAAGCTCAGGAGTACCGTTACGACCGCTGTGAATGCCGCAATGCGCACCGCGACGCCGACGGCGCCGCCAGTAACCGCCGAACAACGCGCCGCGCGAGCATTCGATGCGTACATTCGGAGCGGAAAGTTCACGCGCGAAGCCCGAGATATGGGCGCGGCTACCGGCGCGGCCGGAGGTTACCTCGTGCCCACGACGTTCAACGCGGATATCGTCCACGATATGACGGCTATGAGCGCTCTATTCGGTCATACAACCGTGGTGGACACTTCGGCCGATCCGCATCCCGGCGCACCGATGAATTTTCCGACGATGATTGACGCCGGCAACGTGGCGGGTATCCTCGCTGAGGACGCGGCCTACACTGGTGTGGATGCCGTGTTTGGCAATATCGCATGGCCCGAGGCGCAAGCGTACTCCGCTGGCGAATTCGCGCGAGTGTCATTCGCGCTCGCCAACGATGCGGGGTTCGATCTGTCGGAGGTCTTGCGTCAGGCATGGGTCGCGAGGACCGCGAGGGGCATAGAGGAGGACATGACGAGCACTCTCAAGGGGAGCGGCGCAAGCTCAGTCACCATGTCCGCACTAACGACGTTTGATCCCGCGCATCTGGTGTATGTGTGGTCAGCCCTCAACGCCACGTATCGCGCGGACGCTATCTGGGTTTTTAGCCCGTCAGCGATGGCGGCGCTCATGAACTCGGTCGACGGCGCGGGGCATCCGTTGCTCGTCTTTTCGGCGCCGTGGTCACGCGACACGGACAGCACGGGCGCCGTGCAAATGATTCCTACCCTGTTCGGTAACAAGGTGTTCGAGAGCAACGGCGGATGGGCTGCTCAAGCGGCGAGCGGCGGCGGTATCTGCGGCGCGTTCGTGAATGTCGGCAAGGCGTTGCCCGTGAGGTACAGCGGCTCGTCCGTGTCCGTGCTGCGAGAGCGTTTTGCAGATTACGGGGAGAATGGCTACAGCGGCTACAGCCGTTTCAACGCCACCACGCTCGCGCTGACGTCAGCCTGCGTGCTAATCACTAACCAGGCGTAAAACAGGTCATTCGAGGTAATAGCGCGCGTCGCCCGGTCATCCCCGCGGCGCGCGCACACCTTGAACCCGCTAAGCAAATGATCGAAGTCGCAGAGGACGCGCTCGCGGTACGGTTAGCGCTCGCTCGCCGTGTCATCGAAGCCGTTCAATACTTGTTCGGGGCTCAGGCGCCGTTGACGCTACAGGAGCGGCGCACCGTGGATGACGCAATCGCTGTACTGACCGCGCTGTACGAACGACGCTAGGCGCAACGGCACGCCGATGGTAAGGCCGCGCCGTCGCCTCGACGTTGCATATGGCCTCAGGTTTCGCCATGATGCTGAGGAACGGCAAGACGGGCGCACAGTCAGGGACAAGCCCACGGCCCATCAACGCTGAGCGTAGGACCGGGCACGACAGTCTGGCCGTTGGAAGCTTGGACGCCGACGGAGGAGGCTTGGAGGATGGCGTTCACGATTCCCGACCGCCCATCAACGGCGAGAACGCGTACAGCCCCGTTGACCGATTCCCAGAATGTGCCGGTCGTAGACTGGAGGACGGCAACCTTTGGCACGTCATTCTTACCGAGCGCAAACTGCCACGGTGGCAGATTGTACGTGCCTGGGCCAGTGTAGAAGCCAGCGTTGAGTTCGATGTAGAGGACGATCACCTGGTTGCCCCCAGCGAAGCGCAGCACGGCGTCAAGGACGCCACCGCTGACGCTGATCGAGCATGTGGAAGTCTTGTCTGGCGCCGCCGTGACACATGTGTTGATTACGCCAGTCAGTGCCAGCTCGTTAGACGCGCAAACGAGAGGAGTTGGTGTTGGACGCGGTGTGATGTTGACGGGGTGGGTCGGCTGTGGTGGCGTGACGTGGGGATGGATACCCGACGTGACCAGCCATGACACGGCACCGAACACGACGACAAAGCCTGCCAACGCAAGTAAGAGCTTGGGCCGATTTGGCTGTTCCGATGTACCCACTCGTGCGTCCCTTGCCCCGACTATAGGCGATTCTCGGGTCGCGGGCCAATGTCGGACGCGGAGCGCGGGAGTAGCGCTGTCGCGATTCTCGAAGGTTACCCGCGCTGCGCCGCCTCGCGTTAGCTGAAACGTCGCTCCATAGATTCGAGCGCATGCTCCGACCCTTGCGGCGTCGCATGTGAATAGACGTTCAGCGTCATCGACGGGTTACTGTGTCCCGCGATCTTCGCGACGGTAACCGGATCGACTTTATCAGCGACCATGTAGGTCAAAGCCGTATGCCGAAGATCGCGCATCGTAACGCGCGGCAGTCCCGCGCGCACGAGCAACGGGTAGAAGTATCGATACAGGAAATTCGTCGGCGCCAGCAACCCGCCGTTATCGGCCGGGAAAATCAGCGCGTCAGATTTCAGTCCGTCTAACTGGCGCTCGAACGCAGACGCACACGCCGCCGTCATCGGCACCTTGCGCAGTCCGGCGCGCGACTTGGTTTCGCCTATCGTCAGTCCACCATCGGCCGCGTCCGTGACGGTGCCATGTATGCTCACCGTGCGGTCGACCATGTTGACGTCACGACGTTTCAACGCGAGCAATTCTCCGGGACGCATACCTACAGTCAGCACGAGGCACAGCAACGCCTCGAAACGGTCACCGCGCGCCGCCTCGCGCAGTCGCTTTACCTCGTCCACGGACAGCGGAGGCGTCGACAGATCGCGAGGCGTGACGCGTGGGGCGCGGATCGCGGCCGGGTTCGACGTCATCAGTCCATCCTCGACCGCATCCCGAAAGAGCGCGCGCATGACGAGGTTCAGCGTCCGCACCGTACCCGGCTGGCAATGGACAGCCGCCGCCGCCTGGATAGCGCGCACGTCGTCGACCGTGAGGGTTCGCAGCTTGCGGCTACCGATAGCCGGAAGTACCCATTTCGATAGCGAGGACGCATTGTGCCGGATCGTGGAAGCCCGCACGGCCGAGCGACGATTTACCGTCCACCGGGCCACGTAGGCCGCGACCGTCACGTCTGCGGCCGCCTCAGCGTCACGGCGGGCACTCTCTGCGGCTCGCGTCGGTGCGGCCAACGCCTCAGACCGCGACGCACCGTAGAAGCTCCTTTGGCGGCCGTCGATGACCCGGCGTAGCTCCCACCGACCGTCCGGGCGCTCGCGCAACGTACCCTCGCCGCGCTTCAACTCGACCCTAGCCATGATCCCGTACCTCGTGACCCGCACGGATGACTAGGGTCAGGCTACTACGTTCTAGGGTCAGAAAGTAGGGTCAAATCGTTCCGTGGCGCGGGAATGTTACACGTAGCAACCATTCCTTGACGGGAAAAATACTTCTGGTGGTACTCCTCGGCGTCCCAGAACTCTGCGGCAGGAACGATCTCGGTGACGATCGGGCGACGGTAGCGGCCCGACTCCTCGAGGCGCTTCTTTGACGTGAGCGCTGCAGCCTCCTGCTCCGGCGAGTGGAAGAAGATGACCGACCGGTAGTTGTCGCCGACGTCGGGGCCCTGGCGGTTGAGCTGCGTCGGGTCGTGGTTCATCCAGAAGATGTCGAGCAACGTGTCGTAGCTCACGCGCGCGGGATCGAACGTGACTTCGACAGCCTCGGCATGTCCGGTGCGATGCGAGCACACGTCCTCGTACGACGGCGCCTGCGTGAAGCCGCCGGTGTAGCCGACCTTGGTTGCAGTGACCCCGTCGACCTGTTCGAATACCGATTCCACGCCCCAGAAGCATCCTGCGCCGAATGTCGCTGTTTCCATGGTCCGAGTATGCCTCGATGCGGCCTCAGCCAATCACGAGGCGGCAGCGAGCTTGACCTGCCCGGTGGCGTAGACGGGCGGCCAGACCACCACGCTGTGGCGGGGTGACTGCCACTGCCACACCACCGCGGCCGCCCTGGTGTTCTGTCCCAGCTGACCGGCTGCGGACGAGAAGAGCACACCGCCCCCGTTGGGGAGGCTGCCGCTGGGAAGATCCAGGGATCGTGCGGCGGCGGCGATGCTCTGCGCACTGTCATCCCCGGCCCGGCCGAGCACATCAGCGAAGAGCACCCACGCCGCGGTGAACCCGGCAATCCCCTCCTCGTCCGGCGCGGCCTCGCCGGTGCGCTGCTTCCAGAGGGCGGCGAAGCGGTCGTACAGCGCCCGAGCCTGCGGATCGAGGACACCCGGGTTGAAGTCGCCCTGGGGGCGATCCGATGCGAACACCCCGACCGCGGCGGCGCCGAGGACGTTGCCGAAGTCCTGGTCGCACTGCGCCATGGTCGTGCCCATGAACACCTTCACCTCGAGCCCGGCGGCGAGGAATGCGCGCCGGAAAGCGATGCCGTCCTGGATGTGCGACGAGAGCACCAGGATGTCGGGCTTCTCCGCGGCGAGCGCGCGCATGACCGGCGTCCAGTCGGGTGTGTACGGGTTGTACACGGACTCGTCGCTGATGTGCATCCCGCCTGCCTCGAGCGCGGTGCGCGTCGCATCCGCGACGCTGTGTCCGTAGTCGTCGTTCGCGGTGACGAAGGACACGCGGATCTTGCCGACGGGAATCCCCATGCGCGGCACCAGCTGCTCGAGCATGAACTTCCCGGAATTGGCGCCGAGCTCTGCGCCGTTCACGCCGACGCGGAACACCAGCGGCGAGCCCTGGCCGGTGACTCGGTCGGCGACCGCGCCCGTCTCCCAGTAGACCATGCCCGCGGCCGACACCGCGGCGGCGGCGGGGATCGACAGTTGCGACGAGTATGCGCCAATCACGACAGGAACTCCATCGGCGTGGAGGCTCGATACCGCAGCCGGGATCTGGCCCTGATCCTCGACGTCGCGCAGATCGAGCGAGATCTGGTGGCCGGCGACGCCTCCTTCGGCATTTGCCATCTGCGCGGCCAGGGTCGCGCCGAGATACTCGTCGGTCGAGTCCGGCGCCGTGCTGCCCGCGAGCGGAAAGATCGCACCGACCCGGAAGGGCACGGGCCCGGCGGCGGCGACGCTGGCGCAGGCTGCCCCCAGCACCGCGAGGACAAGCGCACCGACGAGGCCGAAGGGACGGGAACGCTCGGCGCGGGGGCGCTCTGGCACCGGCCGATCTTACCCGCGGGGCGCGCGGTGAGGCTGCACCAGCCGAGGGCGGAGGGGACCCCGGCGGAGGCTGAATAGTCCGGTTTGAAGCCGGAGCCGGGGTCCCCTCAGCCCGTCTACGAGCTCTGCGCGGTGGCGGGCGATCGTCCCGTGGCTCCCATGCGTGGTCTGGACCGCCGGTTGCGCCATCCGGCCCATCCCCTGCCCACGGCGTACGTCCCCGCACCGATGGAGCCGACGAAGAAGCCGATCGGAAGATTGGACAGATACGCAAGCGCGATGGCCGACCATACGGTGCCCAGTGCGATCACCACGGACAGGCCCATCGCCGTGAACGGCCTGTCGGTGAACGACCGGGCGGCAGCCGCCGGGCTGATGAGCAGGCTGAAGATCAGCAGTGCGCCCACCACCGGGACCG
Source organism: Candidatus Dormiibacterota bacterium (assembly GCA_003162415.1). GTDB lineage: Bacteria > Chloroflexota > Dormibacteria > Aeolococcales > Aeolococcaceae > Palsa-851. The sequence goes on along the minus strand of PMOL01000009.1, from coordinate 83,781 downwards.
CCATGGTGGTGGTGAGCGCGACCACGAGCAGGAACACGACTTCCATGCGACCGCGGCCCACGCCGCGCGCCTCGGCGACCTCGGGCATCACCGACGAGAACAGGAGCGGTCGATAGACGAGGAACACGGCGGCGATGCAGACGACCCCGATCACCGCGATGGGAACGAGCTCACTGCTGCTCACCCCCAGCACCTCGCCGAACAGCAGCGAGTAGATCTCCGGCGCATATTCGGTGGTCATCGACAGGAACAGCGATCCCAGGCCGAGCATCACCACGATCACGAGCGCCGTGGCGACGTCGTGGCGAGCCCGCCGCCCGAGCCCGGCGATGGTCAGCGCCCCGAGCACCGAGAAGACCGCGAGCCCGACGATCGCGTCGACGCCGATGAGGCTTGCGCCCGCCGCGCCGGCAAAGGCCCCGTTGGGCAGCGCATGCGCTGCAAACGCCGACCCGCGCAAGACGATGAAGAATCCGACCACGCCGGCGACGATGGCGACGATCGACGCCGACCCCCACGCATTGAGCATCAGGGCGGAGAACATCAGCGTGCCTGCGCCGCGGTCGAGCGGCGCTGTGCAGCCGAGCGTCCGCGAAACCGTAGCTGGGAAAGGAGATAGACCAGGAAGATCAGGGTGACCACGAAGAAGCTCACCGGCCACCCGCCGCCGTTTGGGAACCAGTAGTACGAGTCATACGCGAGCAGCACGCCGAGCCAGGTTGCGACGACTCCGATGCCGGCCGCGATCGCCGCGGCGCGACCCGTCCGGTTGGTGATGCGCAGCGCCGTGGCCGCGGGTCCGATGAGCAGCGCCGTCGAAAGGATCGCCCCGATGGTCACCGCGGACAGCGACACCGCGAGTGCCAGCGCCACCAGGTAGCCGATCCCGACCAGGCGCACCCGTATGCCCTGTGCAATTGCCAGGTCGGCGCTGATCGAGGTGAGGACCAGCGGCCGGTACATCACCAGCACGATTGCCGCGGCGACGACGCTGAAGATCGCGATGAAGGGAACCATCGACGCGGGCAGGGTGAAGATCGATCCGAAGAGCACATTGACCGTCGCCCCGGTGGTGCTCGACGCCGTCGTGTCCAGGTAGAGGAACAGCGCCGCGAGCCCGAGGGCCGCACCGAGCACGATTCCGGTCGCGAGGTCGCGGCCCCGCGGTCGCCGGATACCGATCCACTCCATCACACCCGCGGCCATCAGGTTCATCGCGACGAATCCGAAGAGCGGACTGATCCCGAGCACGAAAGCCGCCGATCCTCCCGCGGTGCCGATATCGGCCAGCGAGTGACCGGCGAAGGACTGGCCGCGCATGACTGTGAACGTGCCCACGATGCCGGAGACGACCGCGACCACTCCACCCACCACGAGGGCGGTCTGCACCGGCAGGTTGGAGAAGAAGCCTGGCTCGATGAGCGGCGAAAGGAAACCGGGCACGGCTACATCAGCTCGACGATCGACTCGGTGTCACCGTGCTGGAGCGCCTCTTCGCGGCGTCCCGCCACCACGAGAATGCGGTCGTGAACGTGGATGACGTCGACGTGCACGCCGTAGAGCCTGGTGAGCGATTCGCTCGAGACAACTTCCGCGGTCGTCCCCGTCGCAATGCGGCCGTTCGCGATGTAGACGATGCGGTCCATCACGGGCAGCAGCGGGTTCATGTCGTGCGTCGAGATGAGCACGCCGATCCGCTGCTCCCTCGCGATTCGCGCCAGCAGATCGACCACCTCCTGCTCGCTGCCGATGTCCAGGTTCGCGAGCGGTTCGTCGAGGAGGAGCAATCGCGGACGGCTGATCAGCGCGTGGGCGATGAGAATCCGCTGCTGCTCGCCCCCGGACAGATTGCCGACGCGCGACTCCGCGAAGCGCGTTGCGTCGACCGCCTCGAGCATCTCGTCGACCTGCTTGCGCCGGGTGGACGACGGCAACGGCAGCCCGAACCGCTGTCCGTCGATGCCGAGGCCGACAAGGTCGCGGGCGCGCAACGGCATGTCCGGGTCGAGCGTGATCCGCTGGGGCACGTATCCGATCAGCGGCTGACGCCGCAAGCCGCCTTCAACGCGCACCATGCCGGCGCTCGGGCTGATGAGCCCGAGGATGACCCGGAGCAGCGTTGTCTTGCCGGCACCGTTCGAGCCGATCAGCCCGGTGAACTCACCCGCGTTGATGTGGAAGGTGACATCACTCAGAATCTCGCGCCCGGACAGGGTGACGCTGATGCCGTCGATGGCGAGGATTTCGTCCGAGCCGGTGGCGGCGCGTCCCTGCACGTCTACAGGTGCTGCGTGGAGATGCCGTCCGCGACGGCCTTCTGCAGCGAAGTGACCTCCGCGAGCATCCACGACTGGTAGTTGTAGCCGGGCGTCGGCATCGTCTCGTACACCCCAATGACCGGGATCTTCGCGGACTGCGCGGCGCTGATGAAGGTCTGCGTCAGCGTGTCGGTGACCTGCTGGTTGTAGACCAGGACCTTGACCTTGTGCTGGGTGAACAAACTGGTCTCGAGCGACACGTCCTGGGGTGCAGGATCGACACCGTTCATGATGTCTGCCTGAAACTTGAAGGGCGTCAGGTTGTCGGCACCCGCCGCCTGCAGCATGTAGTCCGCGACCGGTTCCGTTGTAGCCACCGGCGTCCCGGCGTACCGCGACTTGAAGCTCGAGAGGGCCTGCAGCCAGGGGTTGAGCGACGCGATGAACCGGCTTGCATTCGCGGTGAAATACGAGGCATCGACCGGCTTCAGCGCCGCGTAGTCGGCGGCAAGGGCGTTGGCAACCTTCGGCATGGTCGTCGGGTCATACCAGAGATGCGGGTTGGGAGTGCTGTCCGGGAGCCCGAGCAGATGCTGCACGTTGAGGACCCTGCGAGAGGGGTTCGAGGAAGCCGACAGGATCCTGGTCAAGTAGTTGTCGTAGCCGACCCCGTTCTGGATCACCACCAGGGCGGCTCCGACCTGCTGCGCGATGCTTGGGCTGACCTCATACGTGTGCGGATCGGTGTTCGGGTTGCTCTCAACAGACGTCACAGACACGTCCTTGCCGCCGATCTGGGCGGCGACATCGCCGTACTGGTTCTCAGCCGCCACCACCGCGATGGTGTCCTTTACCGGCTGGCTGCTGGTCGCGCCGCATGCGCTGACCACCGCGATCAACGCGAGCCCGGCCGCCATGACGCAAGCCATGTCCGAGGGCCGACGCGGACGTGGAAACCTCATGAGACGGCAGTCTACATGAAACTCAGTCTCGTTTAGGCTCCCGTCCCATCTGCCATCAGGGCCACCAGCTCATCGTGGAGCAGGCCGTTGGTGGTGATCACGTTCCCCGAGTCGATCCGCATGGCGCCATCGAAGTCGCTGAAGCGCCCTCCCGCCTCGACCAGGATGACCTGGCTTGCGGCCACGTCCCACGGGTTCACCCAGGCCTCGACGGCCACATCGATCACGCCTTCGGCGACGAGCATGTGGGACCAGAAATCACCGAATGCCCTGACCACCCGGGCGCGCTCGAGCAGGGTCCGAAAGCCTCGCTCGCCACGCCGGGTCGCGAAATCGCGGACGTCGGTGCACGAGACGTAGGCGTCCTCGAGGGTCGGCGTCCGCGAGACGTGGATGCGCTGTCCCGTGCCGGCGAACGCCCCCTGGCCGGTCGCCGCCCACCAGCGCCGGCCAAGCGCGGGCGCCGACACCACGCCGCAGACTGCTCGGTCCCCGCGCATGAGCGCGATCAGCGTCGCCCAGACCGGGACACCATTGGCGTAGTTCACCGTCCCATCGATGGGGTCGAGTATCCACCGCCATTCGGTTTGCCCCTCCCCGCCAAACTCCTCACCGAGGATCTCCTGGCCTGGACGCAACCGCTCGAGCGCATCGCGAAGCGCCTGTTCGGTGGTCCGGTCGGCATCGGTCACCGGCGTGCTGTCCGCCTTGGTGTCGATGCGCAGGTCCGGTGCGCGGAAGCGTGCCGTCGTGATCGCATCGGCAATGTCGGCGAGCTCGAGCGCGACTTCGAGATGAGATGACATGGGCGCGCCATAGTGTCGCGTTCCACGCCGGCGCCATGCTCTGACGGCGCGCCAATACCATGCGTTGATGACCGACACCGCCGCTCCCATACCGGCCAGCACGGTGGCGCTGCTCCGGGACGTTGACGGCGGTGTCGAGGTCTGCATGCTCCGCCGTCCGGCCCGGAGCAGCTTCGCCGCGGATGCGTTCGTGTTTCCGGGCGGCGCTGTTGACGAGGCCGACGGCACCGGCGACGCTGCGTATGCGGTTGCGGGGGTTCGCGAGGTGCTCGAGGAGGTCGGCATCCTCATCGGCGGTCCCGCGCAGGATCGCGCCGACGGCGACCTCGACACGCGCATCCAGGCCGCTCGTTCGGAGCTGCTCGCCGGCGGCGGTATCACCGTGGCGCTCGCGGCACATGACCTCGTGATGGCGCCCGAGCGGCTCGTCTATATCGGCCACTTCATCACCCCACCGCGCGAGGGTCGCCGCTACGACACGCGCTTCTTCGCAGTCGGTGCCTCCGATGACCAGACGGTGAACGTGCATGCCGCTGAGGCGGTCGAGGGTGGCTGGCACCGGCCCGAGTCGATGCTCGAGCTCGAGATGCCGGCGATCATGCCACCCACCCGGATGATGTGCCACACGTTCGCCCGGCTCGGGTCCGTCGATGCGATCCTGAGCACACTGGGCGCCACCCCGATAGAGGAGACTGAGATCACACCCGAGATCATCGCCGGCTGGTTGTCACTCCAGAACGATCAGGACCGGTCGTGAGCGCTCCGCCGACGCGGGTGCTTGCACCCAACCCGTCGGTGTTCACCGGGCGCGGAACCAACACGTACCTGCTCGGCGGCTCGTCACTCGTGTGCATCGACCCAGGCCCCGACGACGATCAGCACCTCGGCGCGATTCTCGACGCCGCCCGAGGACGCGGTGGTGGCATCACAACCATCCTGCTGACCCACTCGCATCCCGATCACCGTCCGCTCGCCCTTCGCCTGGCCGAACAGACGGGCGCGACCGTGCACTGCTTCGACCCCACCGCCGGTCAAGAGCATGCGCACGCAATGGCCGACGGAGACGCGCTGCGCATCGACGATATGGAACTGGTTGCGGTCCACACGCCCGGGCACACTCGTGACCACCTGTGTTTCTTCGATCCCGCGGCGCGAACCCTCTACTCGGGCGATCACATCCTCAACGGCACCACGTCGGTGGTTCACCCCGGTGAGGGCGACATGACCGACTACCTGGAGTCGCTGCGACGCGTCCAGGCGCTGCAGCCGCTGACCATCCTGCCCGGACACGGCGAGCGGGTCGACAACGCCGGCGCGCTCATCGACGAATACATCGCGCATCGGTTGGAACGTGAGGCACAGGTGCTCGCCGCTGCGCAGGGACGGCCCGCATTCACACCGATGGACCTCGTGCCTTCGCTGTACGCGGCCTACCCGATCGAGCTGTACCCGCTCGCCGCATGGACAGTGCAGGCGCACCTCGACAAGCTGGTGCGCGACGGTCGCATCGATCGCATCGACGCCGGGTCGGAGTCGGATCCACCGCGATACAGAGCATCCGGCGCCTGAGTGCTCATCACCGCCGGATCTTGCCCAGCGATGTGCGGTCCAGGCGCTCGACGATGATCAGCTCGCCGGGCAGCTTGTGGCGGGCGATGGTATCTGCCGCGTGATCGCGCAGCGACTCCAGGGTGGGCGGCGACGCGGGTCTCCGGGGAACGACGCGGGCGACGACGCGCTGGCCCCACTCACGATCTGAGCTTCCCGACACCAGCACTGCCGCGACGTCGGGGTGGCTCGAGAGGGCCGCCTCCACCTCAGCCGGCCAGATCTTCTCGCCGCCACTCACGATCACCCCGGCGAGCCTGCCCAGGACGCGAACGGTTCCATCGTCGTCGACCTCGCCGCCGTCGCCGGTGCGCAACCAGCCGCCCGGCTCGAAAACCTCGACCGACGCGGCCGGGTCGAGCCGGTAGCCGCGCATCAACGTCGGTCCTCGCACCAGCAGCTCGCCCCACCTCGCGACCCGAACCTCGACACCGGCCAGCGGACGTCCTGCGTAGACGACACCGCCGCACGTCTCGGTCATCCCATACGTCGCAACCATGCGCACGCCCGCCTCGGCCACCCGGCGCGCGAGCTCCTCGTCGACGCCGGATCCGCCGACGAGGATCGCTCGAAACCGGCCGAGGTCGGCGCCGCCGTCGAGCAGGCGAGTGAGCTGGGTCGGCACCAGCGATGTGAAGCGAGCGTCACCGAGCCGCGCGATGACCGACCGGGTCACGCGGCGCCGGAATGTGACCGGAGCGCCCAGGAGCAGGTGGCGCTCGAGCACGAGCAGCCCACCGATGTGCGCCACGGGAAGGCAGGAGAGCCAGCGGTCCTCCGGGCGCGCGTCGATGGCGTCCGCGGAGGCGAGCACCGCGGCCTCGACCGCCAGGGAGGGCAGCTCGGCGAGGCGGGCGTGCCCGGACGTCCCCGAGGTTGCGATGACCAGGGCGATCGCGGGGTCGATCGGCACGCCATCGGCCCGCCGGACACCGTCCTCGTCGGCGATCACGCTCGGTTGCGCGGTGTCCACCAGCGCCGCCCGCTCCGTCAGGGACAGGCGGTAGTCGATCGGGAGAATCGCCGCCCCAACGTCGCGAGCGTGGCGGAGCACCGGCAGCCACGGGGCCCCAGGCGGCATTGCGACCGCGGCGAGGTCGCCCGTTCGCAGCGCGCGCCGGAGCTGGGGCACTCTCATGCCGCGAGGGTAGCGCCGCGGCCCGCCCTGACCCTGTCGGGCTACCATCGAAAGCGATCGATTCGAGTTCAACGTGAGGTGCATGCCATCGTGGAATGGGTCGCGGCCGGCGAATGGGAGGACATCCGCTACGAGACCGCCGGCGGCATCGCCAAGCTCACCATCAACCGGCCCGAGGTACGCAATGCCTTCCGGCCGACGACGCTCTTCGAGCTGGCCCGCGCGTTCGAGATGGCGCGCGACGACCCGCAGATCGGCGTCATCGTGCTCACCGGCGAGGGAACCAAGGCGTTCTGCTCCGGCGGCGACCAGCGCGTCCGCGGTGACGACGGCTACCGCGATGCCGCCGGGATCGGTCGCCTCAACGTTCTCGACCTGCAGATGCAGATCCGCCGTCTGCCGAAGCCGGTGGTCGCAATGGTCGCCGGCTATGCGATCGGCGGCGGACACGTGCTGCACCTGGTCTGCGACCTCACCATCGCGGCCGACAACGCCGTCTTCGGCCAGACGGGACCGAAGGTCGGTTCCTTCGACGCCGGCTACGGCTCCGGACTCCTGGCGCGGACGGTCGGCCTCAAGCGTGCCAAGGAGATCTGGTTCCTCTGCGAGCAGTACGACGCGGCGACGGCCGAACGCTGGGGCCTGGTGAATCGAGTCGCCCCGCTCGACAAGCTCGAGGAGGAGACGGTCGCGGTGTGCAACCGGATGCTCGAGATGAGTCCGCTCGCCCTGCGCCTGCTCAAGGCCGGCTTCAACGCGGATGCCGACGGCCTCGCCGGTATTCAGCAGCTGGCCGGCGATGCAACCCTGCTCTTCTATATGAGCGAGGAAGCGCAGGAAGGTCGCGACGCGTACGTCGAGAAGCGCAAACCCGACTTCGCGAAGTTCCCNNCCGGGTCCGCTCGCCGTCTGGTGGATCGGTGCGCGGCCACGAACCCTGGTCGCCGCCGTCGTCCCCGTCCTCGTCGGGGCGGCGTGGGCCGGCCGCAATGCCATCTCGATTCCACGCACGCTGCTCGCCCTGCTCGTCGCCGTCGCTTTGCAGATCGGCGTGAACTACGCCAACGATTATTTCGACGGCGTCAGCGGGGTGGACACGGCAGCACGCGTGGGCCCGCGGCGTCTGGTCGCTTCCGGGCTCGCGCCTCCGCGCGCGGTTGCGGCGGCTGCCGTGGTCATGGTGTGCATCGCGGCGGTGGCCGGCGTCGTGCTTGCCGTGCTCACGACCCCATGGCTCATCGCCGCCGGTGTACTCGCCGTGCTTGCCCTGGCGCTGTACTCCGGTGGTCCGAAGCCGTACGCGGCGAGCGGGCTCGGCGAGGTCTCGGTGTTCGTCTTCTTCGGGCTCCTCGCCACGTGCGGCACCGCTTTCGTCCAGCAGGACCGGCTCGATGCGAGCATCCTCTGGCTCGCGGTGCCGGTGGGATTGCTGGCGTGCGCACTGCTCATGGTGAACAACCTGCGTGACATCCCGACCGACAGCGCGGTGGGCAAGCGGACCCTCGCGGTGCGGCTCGGTGCGCAGACGAGCCGGACGTTGCTCGTGGCCGTCGTCGTGATCGCATTGATCCTGCCAACGGTGGGCGCGCTCGTGCGCTCGCTCCCGTGGCTGGTCGCCCTCACCCTGGCCACGATTCCCCTCGCGATCGGCCCCTTGCGCGTGATTCGCAACGCCGAGGGCCGGGCGCTGGTTCCAGCGCTCATCGGCATCACGCGGTTGCAGCTGCTGTTCGGTCTCGTGCTCGCCGGGGCGCTGCTCGCGTCGTGAGGCGGGTCCCCTTCAGCATTGCGCTGCGTCACCCGGTGATGGGCGTGACCATGCGCAGCGGGTATCTCATCGAGGGTCCGGCCGGGTGGGGAGAGTGCTCGCCGCTCCCGAGCTGGAGCGATGCCGAGCGCGCGGCGGCGGAACGATCGGCGCTCGAAGCCGCGACCGTGCCGTTTCCTGTGGTTGCGCGAGATCGCGTCGCCGTCAACGCGATGATTCCGAGGGTCGCACCCGACGTTGCGGCGGCGCTGGCGCTGAGCTCGCGCTGCGCCACCATCAAGGTCAAGGTGGGCGATGAGCACTCCATCGATCGGGTCGCGGCCGTCCGGTCGGCATGTGGACCACGCGTCAAGATCCGCCTCGACGCCAACGGTGCGTGGGATGTCGAGACCGCGAGGCGCGAGCTGTCGCGCCTCGCCAGCTACGACATCGAGCTCGCCGAGGACCCGGTTGCATCGCTCGAGGAGCTCGCTGCCCTGCGCGGCCATGCCGGCATGCTCATCGCGGCGGAGACCAGCATCCGCACGACCGCGGACGCGCGCCGCCTCCGCCGGCTCGAGGCTGCGGATGCGGTCGTGCTCAAGCCGCAACGCATCGGCGGAGTGCGCGAGGCGCTGCGCGCGGCAGAGGAGAGCGGCGTTCCGGCAATCGCGTCGAGTGCGCTGGAAACCTCGGTCGGGCTCGCGATTGTGGTGGCGGTGGCGGCATCACTCCCCGACGCGCCCTTCGCGCATGGCGCGGGCACCGCGTCGCTGCTCGAGTCGGATGTCGTCGACCATCCCCTCATCCCGGTCGACGGTTGGCTCGCACCGGGCAGGCCCGCCGTCAACCTGCAGCTCCTCGCCGGCACGTGATCGATCCGCAAGAGGGCGACGTCGCGCTCGCGTACGTGACCACGCTGCTCGACGAGCTCGTGCGCGGCGGCGTCACCCACATGTGCATGACGCCCGGGTCTCGATCGACCCCGATTGCGCTCGCGGCCGCACGTCATCCGGGCATCACGTTGCACGTCCACGTCGACGAGCGCGCTTCGGCATTCTTCGGGCTGGGGATCGCGGCGGCCTCAGGACAACCGGTCGCGATGTTCTGCACATCGGGCACCGCGGCGGCCAACCATTTTCCTGCTGTCGTCGAGGCATACATGGCACGCGTGCCGATCATCGTCATGACGGCAGATCGACCTCCCGAACTGCACGATGTCGGCGCCAACCAGACGATCGATCAGCAGAATCTCTTCGGGACGTTCGTCAAGTGGTTTCACGACACGGGAGTGCCGCTGATGGCGCCGCACGAACGGGTGCGCTGGTCGTCCGCCGGCGCCAACGCCATCCAGCATGCGGTCCGGTTCCCTCCGCCGGGCCCGGTGCACCTCAACCTGCCATTCCGAGAACCGTTGCTGCCAGGCGGCAGGAGCATCGACGCCACACCGTTCGAGTACGCGACGTACTCGGCCACGCAGCGGTCTCCGAGCCGGATGCCCGCATTCCTTCGCGAGGTGAGTACGGGCCATCGAATCGTCGTCGTGGCCGGCCGTCTGCGAGCACGGCCCGAAGGTCTCGTCGAACTGTGCGCCGAACGTGGCTGGCCACTGCTCGCCGAGCCGCTCTCGGGGCTTCGCGACGCGGCTGCGGGGCATGGGCGCGGCGGTGCGCTTTCAGCCGGTGCACTGCTCGCGGCGAATGCCGGATTCCGGGAGCGCCAGCATCCCGACCTCGTGATCCAGGTCGGCGCGGCTCCGACATCGCGCGCCGTCCAGGACTTGGTTCGAAGCGCTGACCGGCTGCTGATCCTCGATCCGGATCAACTCGTGGCCGACCCCGATCGGCGTTCCACGCTCACCATCGACGAGGATCCCACCGAGGTCGTGGCCGCCGTGCGTTCGACGACATCGTCGCTGCCGGCGACCAGACCGCAGTGGCTCGCCGAGTGGCATGACGCGGACCGCAACGTGCGCGAGGCCGTCGACGCATTGCTCGACTCGTGGGACGAGCCGTTCGAAGGAAGGATCGCGCGCGACCTTGCCGCTGCGATCCCGGATGACGGGGTGCTCTTCGCCGGCTCGAGCATGCCCATTCGCGATCTCGACATGTACATGCTGCCGCGCCCGGGACTCCGAGTTCTGGCCAATCGCGGCGCCAGCGGCATCGATGGATTGGTGTCGACGACCTTCGGCGTCGCCGAGGTCAGCGGTCCGACCTACGCGCTGCTCGGCGATCTCTCGGTGATCCACGACGCTTCGGGCCTGCTCTGGGGTGCTCGGCATGGGCATGCTGTGGTGCTGGTTGTCATCGACAACGACGGGGGCGGCATCTTCTCGATGCTTCCCCAGGCGTCGCTGCCGAAAGATGAGTTCGAACTGCTCTTCGGAACCCCCCATGGGCTCGACCTCGAGGCGATCGCGCGGGCCGCGGGCGTCGGGGTCCGCACCGTCGACAGCGCCGGTGTTGTGGTTCCGGCGATCCGCGAGGCTGAGACTTCGGGTGGTGTGCAGCTGGTGAGGGTTCGGGTCGATCGCGGGCGAGCAGTCGAGCTGCGCGCCGCGGTGGCGCAGGCTGTCACGGCCGCCCTCGCCGGGTAGCCGCCGCTCAGATCTGGGCCGGCTCCACTCCGAGCGCACGCAGCCCAACACCGAACTTTGCCTCGGTCTCGAGATCCTCCAACGCCGGCTCGGACCCCGCCACGATGCCGGCGCCCGCATGCAGCCGCGCGGTCGACCCCGATACCTCGGCACAGCGGAGGGTCAATGCCCACTCCCCATCGCCAAGCGTGTCCACCCATCCGACGAGACCCGCAAAGAAACGGCGGTCGAAGGGCTCGAGACGGGTGATCAGTGCAGCTGCGGCCGCCTGCGGCGTTCCGCAGACCGCCGGCGTGGGGTGCAGGGCGGCGGCGATGCTGAGCGCGTCAGGAGCATCCGCCTTGAGCGTCCCCTTGATGGCGGTGTGGAGATGCCAGAGCGTCGCCGTCGACGTGAGGCCGGCCTCGCTGTCGACGACGAGGTTCGAGCAGAACGGCGTCAGGGCGTCGGCGACCGCCTCGGCAACCAGCCGGTGCTCTCGCTGTTCCTTCACGGCTTCCAGCAGTTGCCGAGCAATCTCCCGGTCACGCGTCCGATCCTGAGACCGGCGGGCGGTCCCGGCCAGCGGGTCGCTGAACACCTTCCGTCCCCTGCGTCGGACAACCAGTTCCGGCGAGGCCCCGACGAGGGTCGAGGCACCTCCGGGAAGCGCCACGAGGAACACGAACGATCCGCGTTCACCGGCGTTGAAACGTCGGGCTAGGAGGCGAGGATCGATCAAAGCGTCGGCTTTCACCTGCAGGGTTCTGGCCAGCACCACCTTCTCGACCTCGCCCGCATCGATTGCCAGAAGCGCGCGTTCCACCGCGGCCTCGTACTCGGTCGGGAGCGGGTCGGGCACGAGGTCGGTGACGGTCCACCCGGGCTGTGGGGCGACCCCGCCGTGCGAAGGAACCACTCGGATCACTCGCTCGGGGAGCCGCAGGATGGCCTCGCAGGTCCCGTCAAACGGAAGCGCTCCCATGACGACGCCGAGGCCAGGCGTCTCGTCGAGCGCGTCGCGAGCCAGGGAGGCCGCGCGATGCACGTGGTTCGGACCGGCGGGCACGTGGATCGCCCGCGAATCGCCTGCGGCGGCGAGACCGTAGTCATGGCGCTGGACGACCACGCCGGTGCCGGGCGTGTGCCACTCGAAGAGATCGCGTTGCGCCGCCCCGGAGGCCAGATCGGGCGCCGGGCGAACCGCGCTCATCGTCTGGTCCCGATCAACAGCTGTGCCGCGCCCATCCCGAGCTGCACCCGGCGGCAGCGCGCGAATCCTGCACCGGTCAGCAGCCCCAGGAGGTCGTCAGGTTTGGGCAGATAGGCGGTCGATGCGGGCAGGTACCGGTAGGCGCTCCGGTCGGAGAGCAGCCCACCGACCAGGGGGACGATCCGCCGGAAATAGAAGGAGTGCGCGAGGCGCACCAACGGGTTCGGCGGTTCCGACACTTCAAGAAAGACGGCCCGGCCGCCCGGACGGATCACTCGCGCCGCCTCACCGAAGCACGCCGCGATGTCGACCACGTTGCGCAGGGCGAACCCGCTGACCGCGCCGTCGACCGATTCGTTGCGCAGGGGCAACTGCAGCGCATCGGCGCGGACCAGTGGCGCTGCCGTGCGCGCCTTGGCGAGCATGCCCGCCGCCATGTCGACCCCCACCGCTCGAAGACCGGCGCGTCCGAGGACCCTGCAGAGGTCGCCGGTCCCGCATCCGAGGTCGACCGCTTGCGCGCCGGGGTCGAGCTGCAGCTCGCGGACCGCTCGACGGCGCCATCCCGCGTCGAGCCCGAGCGTCATCACACGGTTGACCAACTCGTAACGAGGCGCGATCCGGTCGAACATCTCCTCGACTGCTCGCGCCTTCCGCTCGCCGATGGGAAGTTCGGCCCCGGTCACCAACTCACTCTAACAAGGGCTCCCCGCGAGGACGCGGCGATCCGCCCCCTGCCCGCTGTCCCCACCGCTGCCGAAGCCGCGGTCCGAAACCCGGACTTCGTCTACCCTGGCAGCCAATGGCAGCGATCACGACCGCGGGAGCATCAACGACGGCGACCGACTCGCGACCCGTCGCAGCTCGCACCACCGACGCGGTCAAGGAGTATGGGAAGGCCGACGCCATGGTGCGGGCGCTCGACGGGATCACGGTCGCCTTCGGCAAGGGCCAGTTCAGCGCGATCATGGGGCCGTCCGGTTCCGGCAAATCGACTCTCCTGCACTGCCTCGCGGGGCTCGACCGGCTGACGTCCGGCAGCGTGCACATCGGCGACATCGAGCTGGGGAGCCTCAACGACCGTCAGCTCACCATGCTGCGCCGCGTCCGGGTCGGGTTCATCTTCCAGTCGTTCAACCTGGTCCCGACGCTGTCAGCCCTCGACAACATCGTGCTGCCACTCACCATCGCCGGACGCAAACCCGACGCGGCCGCGCTCGCCGAAGTCGTGCGCATCACCGGTCTCGGCGACCGGCTCAAGCACCGGCCGAATCAACTCTCCGGTGGGCAGCAGCAGCGCGTCGCCGCCGCGCGCGCCCTGGCAAGCCAGCCGGAGATCATCTTTGCGGACGAGCCGACCGGCAACCTCGATTCGCGTGCGAGCACGGATCTCCTCGACTTCCTCCGGCACGCCGTGACCGAGCTGGGTCAGACGATCATCATGGTCACGCACGATCCGCTTGCCGCGGCACACGCCGACCGCATCGTCTTCCTGGCGGACGGGCGCGTGGTGAGTGAGATGCACTCACCCACCGCCGACACCGTGCTGGACGTCATGCGCCATCTCGGTGACTGACGCCGTCATCGGGCGCTGACCGATGATCGGCATCAGCCTACGGAGCCTGCTCTCCCACAAGCTGCGGCTCGCGCTCACCACGATTGCCGTCATCCTCGGCGTGTCATTCGTCGCGGGCACGTTCATCCTCACCGACACGATCAACGCGACCTTCACGAGCATCTTCGCGACGGCCAATGCCGGCGTCGCGGTCACCGTGCATGGCCGGCCGATCGCGGGGCAATCGGGCGGTGTCGGCGGCGGCCAGAACCATCCAATCCCCACCTCCCTGCTCGCCACAGTGCGCGGAGTTCCCGGCGTCAACGACGCTGTGGGCAGCCTCTTTCGAGAGGGCGCAACGCTGATCGGGCACGACGGCAAGCCGATCGGCGGCAACGGTCCTCCGACATTCGGCGCCAACTGGATCACCGACAGCGCGATCTCGCCGTATCGCCTGCGCGGCGGAAAGGCACCGACACAGCCGAGTGATGTCGTCGTCGATGCGGGCACCGCGGCCAAGAACGGGCTCACGGTGGGGCAGTCGCTGCCGATCGTCTTCCTGGGAGGAGTCGAGGAGCACTTCACGATCACCGGCATCGCGGGGTACGGAAGCTCCGACAACCTGGCCGGGGCGACCATCGCGCTGTTCACCGAGTCGACCGCGCAGCGCGTCCTGGAGGGTCAGAACAAGTACGACAGCATCCTGGTCAGCGCGCAGAGTGGCGTGACCGACGTCGTGCTCCGGGAGCACATCGCCGCCGCCCTTCCGAGTTACGCGGTAGCTGAGACCGGACAGCAGGCGGCGGCGGCGGCGGAGCAGAGCACCGAGTCGACCATCAGCACGTTCATCGGCACCCCGCTGCTCGTCTTCGCGTTCATCTCACTGTTCGTCGGCAGCTTTCTGATCATCAACACGTTCAACATTCTCGTGGCGCAGCGGACGCGTGAGCTGGCGCTGTTGCGTGCGCTCGGTGCCACACGAGCCCAGGTGATGACGTCCGTGCTCGTCGAGGCGGCGGTGACCGGTTTCGTGGCGTCGATCCTCGGCTTCGTCGTCGGCATTCTCATTGCGCGAGCGCTGCTGTCGGTATTCGGATCGGCCTCGACGGGCGGCGTGACGCTGCTCCCTCGCACCGTCGTCATCGCAGTGCTCGTCGGCACGATCGTCACCGTCATCGCCGCGAGCCTCCCGGCGCGGCGTGCGACGCGCATCGCGCCGGTCGCCGCGCTCGCGGAAGCACTCCCCGAGACCCAGCCACTGCCGCGACGCCGAGTCGTGATTGGCCTCGTCATCTTCGTGCTCGGGTGCGCCGCACTGGTGACCGGGCTCTTCACCTCGGCCGGGTCGAAGTTGCAGCTCATCGGTGTCGGTTTCCTGTGTGTGTTCCTCGGCGTTGCGCTGCTGGCCCCGGTGCTGGTCGTGCCGGTCGCGACGGTGCTGGGATGGCCGGTGGCGCAGGTTCGCGGAGCGCCCGGGATCCTCGCGGGACAGAACGCGAGGCGCAATCCGCGCCGCACCGCGTTGACCGCAGCGGCACTGATGATCGGGCTTGCGCTGGTCACGTGTGTCGCGGTGATCACCGACTCGGTTCGCGTGTCCACCAACGATGCGATCGAAGGCGCATTTCGTGCCGACTTCATCGTGTTCACGCAGGGCCCGGACTTCAACACGCAGGCGGCCCAGGCGTTGCAGCAGGACCCGAGCCTTCGGGATGTGACCGAGGTCCGCGGCACCTCGGTGATCATCAAGGGCAGCTCGCAGGGTATCGCCGCCATCGACCCTGCCAACCTCGGCAGCGTGCTGTCGCTGTCCATGGTGTCGGGAACCGCGTCCGCGATCGCCGCCTCGAACACGGCTATCGTCGACTCCACTGAGGCGACCGCATCCGGTGTGCACATCGGGCAGCTCGTGACCTTCGACTTCCCAGAGGGCGCGAACGTCCCCATCCGCATCGGAGGCATCTACACCGCCAACGCACTGGTGAGCGGGTACGTGGTCTCGATCGCGACCATGGCGCCGAACGTGCCCACCGAGCGTGACGCGATCGTCCTTGCCAACGCCGCCAACGGTGTCTCGTTGAGTCAGGCGGAGACGGCGCTCCACCATGATGTGAAGTCGTTCCCGCTGCTGATGGCGATGAGCCGCTCCGAATACCGGACGTTCGTCGGCGCCTCGCTGGACAGCTTCCTCAATCTCATCTACACGCTGCTCGCGTTCGCAATCGTCATCGCCGTTCTGGGAATCGCGAACACGCTGATCCTCAGCGTTCTCGAGCGCACCCGCGAGATCGGCCTGTTGCGGGCGCTGGGAATGACACGGTCACAGACGAGGTCGATGGTGCGCTGGGAGTCGGTGATCATCTCGCTCCTCGGAGCCGTGCTCGGGCTGGCCGTGGGCCTCGGCCTCGGCGTGGCCGTGAGCGGGTCGTTGGGCGCTCTTGGCATCACCGAGATCGCGGTGCCCGGCGAGAACCTGATCGTCTACGCGATCATCGCGGGAGTGTTCGGTGTCGTGGCCGCCATCTTCCCGACGATTCGCGCGTCCCGCGTCGACATCCTTCGCGCGATCACGGCCGAGTAGCGCTTCGTCAGCCGGATCGCTGCCGCGCTGCAGCGCGTTCCCACCGCTGCTCGATGCGCCCGAATCGCCAGATGGCGAGCGCCGCAGCCCAGGTGATCACGAACAGGCCGACGATGATGAAGCCGGCCTCGTTGATGTTGAAGCCTGACATGAAGGCCCAGAAACCACCGGAGAGGTTGAGCTGGGCCGCGAGCAGCCCGAAGATCTCGATGGTGCCGATCAACATCGCGACCGCGACCGAGAGGCCGGTGATGGTGATGTTGTAGTAGACCTTGCGCACCGGCTTGGAGAACGCCCATCCGTAGGCGAAATTCATGAAGGACCCGTCGAGCGTATCGAGGGTGGCCATGCCCGCCGCGAACAGGATCGGCAGGCTCAGCACCGCGTACCAGGGGAGCCCGGCGGTTGCGGCGCCCGCGGTCGCCGCCAGAAGCGCCACCTCGGTTGCGGTGTCGAACCCGAGGCCGAAGAGCACGCCGACCGGGTACATCTGCCACGGCTTGCGGATGGACCGCATGAGCTTGCCGAAGAACCGGGTCATCAGCCCGCGCGCGTTGAGTTGCTGCTCGAGCTCCTCGTCGTTGTAGCGACCGCGGCGCATCTCGAGAAAGACCTTCACGATCCCGACGAGGATCACCAGGTTGAGGATGGCGATCAGGTAGAGGAACGTTCCCGATACCAGGGTGCCGACGATCCCTCCGAAGGTCGCGACCGTCGAGTTCGAGCTGCTCAGCTGACCGATGATCGCCCGGGCTGCGAACGTGAGCCCGATCCCGAGCGCGAACACGACCGACGAGTGCCCGAGCGAGAACCAGAAGCCCACCGAGAGCGGCCGCTTGCCCTCGGACATCAACTTGCGAGTCGTGTTGTCGATCGCCGAGATGTGGTCGGCATCAAACGCATGACGGAGACCGAGCGTGTAGGCGGTGACCGCGACACCGATGCCCAGGAATTTGGAATGCTGGGGAAGGATCGCCAGGATGAAGACACCCCACCCGACGACGTAGAGCCCGACGATGAACCCGACCATGCCGCCGACGCGTCCCCACTCCCGCGGGGACAGCGAGCCCCGGATCCGGGCCAGGCGGGACGCGGTCGCGGCCATGGGCTTCCTCCTCATGTTCCTTCAACGTCAGGAGCCCGCCCAGAGTATCAAAACGCGACCAGCACGCAACAGCGTCCAGAAGCCAGATGCGTCGTCCGGGCGACGGGGGCGGGTGACAGCTATTCTTGAGCCATGAGCAGCACCGTCGACGAACTCGTGGCCCAGCTCAGGGACGGCGGTTCCCGGGTCACGACCGCCCGCCGCCTGGTCCTCACCGCGCTGGTGAAAGGGGCGGACCATCCCACCGCCGAGGAGCTGCTGGTGGCGGTCCGAGCGCTGGCGCCGGACGTCCACCCATCGACCGTGTACCGCAACCTCGAGGAGCTCGAGCGCCTCGGGGTCGTGGTGCACACCCACCTCGGACATGGCGCGGCGACCTACCACCTGGCCACCGAAGCCCACGGCCACCTGGTGTGCGAGGTGTGCGGCGCCACCATTGAGGCACCCGAGGATCTGTTCGAGGCGATGGCCGATGGGGCCAAGCGACGCCTCGGCTTCGAGCTTCGCCCCTATCACTTCGCGGTCCTGGGCGTCTGCGCCGAGTGCGCCGCGGCCGCCCAGACCGACTGAGCCGGACTCTCAGCCGGCGGTCCGACCGGGGTCCGGTACCAGCCGCTCCACGCGCAGAAACTCCGCCGGGGCGTGGTCGACCTGGAGGGTCGTGTGCTCGACGTGGAAGCGCTCCTCGAGGAATCGCTCCAGGTCGAGGCGGATCGCATGACAGTCGTCCTTGGGGTGGACGAGCACATGGGCGGAGAGCGACGGGAATCCCGACGTCAGCTCCCAGACGTGCAGGTCGTGGACGTTGACGACGTGCGGGTGGGCTGCGAGCGCGACGCCGATGACCTCGGGATCCAGGTCGGCGGGCGATGCCTCGAGGAGCACGCGACCCGCCTTGCCGAGCAGCCGAACGCCGGCGTAGACCATGAGGCCGGCGACCACGACCGAGGCGATCGCGTCGGCGCGCTCGAATCCGGTGGTGACGATGACGATGCCGGCGATCAGCGTCCCGATCAGCGCGTAGAGGTCGGTGAGGATGTGGCGAAAGCTCGCCTCGATGTTGAGGCTGCGCCGGCTCGCCCGCGAGAGCTGATATGTGACCGCCAGGTTGACCCCGATTCCCACCACGGCAATCGCGATGACCGCAGCGCCCTGGACCGGCAGCGGCGAGGCGAAGCGCAGGATCGCCTCGAAGACCAGGACGGCGGCGAGGACGAGGAGCGTCGCGCCGCTGATCAGCGCGGCGAGCACCTCGGCGCGCTTGAGACCGAAGGTCAGCCCCCCTTTCGGCGGACGCTGGGCGAGACGCAGCGCGATAAGTGACACCCCCAGCGCGGCGACGTCGGTGAGCATGTGCGCTGCATCGGAGAGGAGCGCGAGCGAGCGGGCGAGCACCGCGACGACAACCTCGGCAGCGATGAAGGCGGCGATCAGGCACAGCGCCGCGACCAGCCGTCCCTGGTCGTCGGCGCCGGCCCCGTGTGAGTGGGGCGCCGGCCCGTGGTCGTGCATCACTTCACCCTACTCCGCAATTCCGTCGGTACGTCCCACCAGACGGTTATCACGGGCTCGATCGGCGGCTTCACCGACCAGAACGCGCCGTCGTGCACAAGGCGCTCGCCCAGCGCGTCGGCCACCTCGGCATCGCGTCCGGGTTCGAGGCACAGACGCCGGCGTATCCACGCCACGGCGTCCTCGCGATGCTCGAAACCCCCGGCGCGTCGTCGCGAGATCTCCGCGTGACGGCGAGCGGCGAATCCCTGGGTGCGGATCACCGAAACCACGTCATTGGCATCGGGGCGAAGCGGTCGCTCCAGCGCGTGGAATCGCCACCACAGGTCGGCCATCCACGCAGTCGGGTGCTGCTTGGTGACCTCCATGACGACACGTCGCCGCGCATGCGCTGTCAGCGCCACGACGAACGGAGCAAGGTCGGCGACGTTGTAAGCGACGTGGTTGCAGACCACGACATCAGCGATCGATGTCCTGGTCGCGGCCTCCGGCCATCCACCGTCTACGGTACGGGCAGTGGCGCCGCGGCGCGTCGCCTGGCGCGCAAATTCAGACAGCTGTTCCTTGGACGAATCGACGCCGGTGATGAGCGAGCATCGCGGGTGCAGCGGGAGCGAAGCCGCACCAGCGCCAACCCCGACATCGAGGACGGTGCCGCCCTCCGGCAGCGCGTCGCGCGCACGCCGGTTGGCAAAGGTCAGGTCTTCCGGCGTCGCCAGCTCGGCGCGCGAGCGGAACACCTCAGCCGGAAATCCCCACGGCTGCTCAGGCGCGGCAGCGAGGATGGCGTCGGGCAGCGCCCATTCGAGCATCGCGTTTCGCCATCCTTCGGCGTCCACACATTGATCATGCGCGCGTGTCCCCCCCGCCGCGCCCGCGGCCTCGGATCACAGGGCGTGTACTCCCGCCGCAGTGGCACACGCTGCAATCACGACGATCAGGAATGGAGCGCGGATCGCGACCAGAATCAGTGCCACCGCGAGGCCAGCGGCGCGCGAATCGAGCACGAGATAACTCCCCGTCGCGAATACTGAGACCGCGATCAGCGCGCTGAGCAAGGTGACCGGGAGCGCCTCCAGAATCCGCTTCGCGGCAGCGGATTCCAGCAGACGCACGGGCACCACGAAACCCGCGAGCTTCAACGCGGCGCAGCCGCCTGCTGCGATGAGCACCGCAAGCCACAGCTTCATCGGTCGAGCACCAAGAGCAGGGCGACCGCCGTCAGGCCGCCAATGAGAATCGGCGCACCGACGGGCACGATCGGCACGGTGACGAGCGCGACCGCTCCGGCACCAAGCGCCGCCACCCGCATGCGCGCCGTGTTGAGACGGGGAGCGAGGAGGGCGACGAACGCGGCCGGCCCGGCGACGTCGAGACCGGTCGTCGCAGGCGAGCCGAGCGCGTTGCCGACCAGCGCGCCGGCAACCGTCGACGCGTTCCAGAGCACGTACACACTCAGTGCGGTCGTCCAGAAGGCACGCGCGGCATTGCCGGACGGCGCTTCACTGACCGCCATCGCCGTGCTCTCGTCGATGGTCACCTCCGCCATCACGAAACGGCGCCATCCGGCGGGTCGCAGCAGCGCGTTGATGCGCGCTCCGTACAGGCCGTTGCGGACACCGAGGAGCAGCGCTGTCCCCACTGCGGAGAGATACGAACCCCCGGCACCGATGATGCTGACCAGCGCGAATTGCGAAGCGCCCGAGAACAGCACCAGTGAGAGCAGACACACCTGCACCAGGCTGAGATGCGCCTCGACGGAGACAGCTCCGAATGACAAACCGAACGGCGTGACGCTGACACCGATGGCGAGGGCGCGGTTGCGGATTCGTCGCCGCGCCACGCTGGGCGACGAACCAGAGTTCAGATAATCGTTTCGCGGTGTCTCGGGCATGAACCGCGCAGCCTAGGGATTGCGGCATCGGGTACGCTACCGCGCCTGATCGCCGTCGACGAGCACATGCGATGAGCAGACGCACTGAGCCACCCTTTCGCGCCGACCACGTCGGCAGCCTCCTGCGCCCTCGTGAGCTCATGGATGCACGCGCCCAGAAGGCCGCGGGTGCGATCACAGCGGCGGCGCTCCGCGACGTCGAGGACGCGGCGATCCGGGACGCCATCGCGATGCAGCGCGAGGTGGGTCTGCGGTCGGCGACCGACGGCGAGTTTCGCCGCAGCGCCTGGCATATGGATTTCATCTATCAGCTCGGCGGCGTCACGCAGGCAGAAGAGAGGTTGCACGTCCAATTCTTCAACGACCGCGGCACGCTCGATTTCGCGCCGGCCGCGCTGCGGATCAACGAGCGCATCCGCCTCGGCGAGACGATCTTCTCCGACCACTTTCAGTTTCTGAAAGACAATGTCGCCGAGGGCGTTACGCCGAAGCTGACCATCCCGTCGCCGAGCATGGTCCATTATCGCGGCGGTCGAGCGGCCATCGACGAGTCGGTGTATCCCGACATGACCGGGTTCTGGGACGATCTCATCGCCGCGTACGCGGAGGAGGTCCGGCGTCTCGGCGCCCTGGGATGCACCTATCTGCAGCTCGATGACACCAGCCTCGCGTACCTCAACGACCCGCGCCAGCGCGAGTTGATCGCTTCGCTCGGCGGCGATCGTGAGCATCAGCACGAGCTGTACATCAAGAACATCAACCGCGTGCTCGCGGCGAAGCCCTCGAGCATGCGCATCACCACGCACATGTGCCGGGGCAACTTCCGTTCGTCATGGGCTGCTGAGGGCAGCTACGACTTCGTGGCGGAGGCCCTCTTCGGCGACCTTGGGGTTGACGGTTTCTTCCTCGAGTACGACGACTCCCGCTCCGGAGGTTTCGAGCCGCTGCGGTTCGTGCCCAAGGACAAGTACGTCGTGCTCGGGCTGGTGACCACGAAGCGAGGCAACCTGGAGGCCAAGGACGACCTCAAGCGGCGCATCGACGAGGCCGCGAAGTTCGTGCCCCTCGAGCAACTCTGCCTCTCCCCACAGTGCGGCTTCTCCTCCACCGTCGAGGGAAACGTCCTGACCTATGAGGAGGAGGTTGCGAAGCTTCGCCTGATCGTCGAGACCGCAGCGGAGGTGTGGGGGTAGCGCACCGTGCGGTCACCATCGAGGACGCTTCAGCCGGCTCGGCCCCTTCGATCCCAGACTCGTCGAAGCGCTTCTCTGGGGAGGGCGGCCTCTTCGAGTTCTGGGCGCACCAGGCGTCGATCGTCGCCACGGATCACCGTGCGCTCGATCTCGCTGCGCCGCCCGGCTGGGAGCGGTCAGGCGCGCGCTCGCCGAACTGGCGAGATTCGCCGGCGTAGATCCGCCGTCCGCTGGAACCGTTCGCTTGGAGCGATGATTTCCATCCGCTGACCCTCGTTGACGCGAGAGTTGCTCGTCGGGCAGAGTAGTCCAAAGGCGTCAAACATTCGGCGAAGGGGGTCGACGGGGGTGCACATCGACATCTATGTGGCGCTGGCCGGACTGATCGTCGGCTTCGCCGTGGGTCTCACCGGGATGGGCGGGGGCGCGCTGATGACCCCGATCCTGGTGCTGCTCTTCGGCATCGCGCCGCTGGCCGCAGTCTCGAGCGACCTGGTCGCGTCGCTGATCATGAAGCCGGTCGGAGCCGCGGTCCACGCGGGCCGGGGCACGGTGCGCTGGAACCTAGCCGGCTGGCTGGCGCTCGGCTCGGTGCCCTCGGCCTTCCTTGGGGTCGTCTTCCTCAAGGTGGTCGGCGGTGGGAGCCGGGTGCAGACCATCGTGAGCGTGGCCCTGGGCTCGGTCCTCCTCCTCGCCGTCGGCGCCCTGGTGCTGAAGATGTACCTCGACCACCGCAACGGCACCGGCGCCGGGGTGGACGAGAAGCTGCGCATCAAGAAGGTCCCAACCCTGGCGATCGGGGCGAGCATTGGGTTCATCGTGGGCATCACCTCGGTGGGCTCGGGGACGCTGGTGATCATCCTGCTGCTCTTCCTCTACCCGCGGCTGCGCGGCTCCCAGATGGTCGGGACCGACCTCGCCCAGGCGATCCCGATGGTGGGCTCGGCGGCGCTGGCGCACATCGTGTTCGGGGACTTCAAGCTCGGGCTGACCCTGTCGATCCTGATCGGGAGCATCCCCGGGGTGCTGATCGGGGCGAGCGTGTCGTCGTACGCGCCGACGGCGTTCCTGCGCGGTGCCCTGGCGGCGGTGCTGCTCGTGTCCGGGCTCAAGCTGGTCAACGTGCCGACGCTCTGGATCGGGATCGTGCTCCTGGCCTGCGTGCTCTTTCTCGGCGCCGCCTGGCTGTACATCCGGGCCAAGGGCCGCACCCTGCGCGAGATCTCCGGCGAGACGGCGTCGCAGACGCTGACGGGCCCGCATCGGGACGTCTCCGACGAGCCCGCGCTACAGACCGCCGGATCACTTTCCGAGGCGTAACCGCTCACGCCGGCACTGGTCTTCCGACCTCGGGCTCTTGCTCCGTGAACTCTCTTCTGGCCCGATGATGCGAGCCCTTTTTGCCATGCCGCCCGTATAACCGGCATGCGAACGGTTGCGCCCGGGCTCCTCGCCGTCGCGGCAGCCACCACCATTCTGGCTTCTTGTGCATTGCCAGGCACCTCGACGAGCCCATCCGGATCGGCGGTACCGACCTCGACGCCGTCTGGCTCGGCGTCACCGACACCGACCCTCGCCCCGACACCGACGCCGAACGTCTGCACGAACCCGAGCGTGCTCGCCACCTGGAGCCTCACCCGGCTTGCGGAGCAGACGCTCGTGGTCCCGGTTGAGGAATCGAACGTCGCAGCCGTCAAAGCCGAGATCGCCGCCGGCGCCGGCGGGGTCATCCTCTTCGGCTCCTCCGCCCCGGTGAACCTCGGCTCCAGCCTCCATGCGCTCTCTCTTACGGCGCCCGGGGGCATCACCCCCTTCGTGATGACCGACGAGGAAGGGGGCGTGGTGCAGCGGATGGCGAACCTCGTCGGATCGTTGCCCTCGGCGAGGCAGATGGCATCGACGATGTCGGCGGCGCAGATCCGCCAGCTCGTTACAACCGTGGCACTCCGCATGCATGCGGCCGGGATCACCATGGACCTGGCGCCGGTGCTCGATCTCGACAACGGCGTCGGACCCAACAACCGAGACCCGGACGGCACGCGATCGTTCAGCCTCAATGCGAGCGTGGCCGCCGCCGACGGCGTCGCCTTCCTCCAGGGGCTCGAGGCCGGCGGCGTGATCCCGGTCGTCAAGCACTTCCCCGGGCTCGGCCAGGCGTCAGCCAACACCGACGTCTCGCCCGCGACAACGCAGCCGTGGAGCGTCCTTCGGCATGCCGGTCTCCTGCCGTTCCAGAGCGCCATCGCAGCCGGGGTGCCGGTGGTGATGATCGCCAACGCCGGCGTCCCCGGATTGACGACGCTGCCGGCGAGCATCTCGCCGGCGGTGATGACCACGGTGCTGCGCCAGCAGCTCGGATTCCAGGGTCTGGTGATCACCGACTCGCTCTCGGCCGGAGCGCTCGTCGACATCGGCTACTCCGTACCCAGGGCCGTGGTTGCGTCGATCACCGCGGGCGCCGACATGGTTCTCTACACAGCGGCGTCCGCGCAGGTCGCGTCGCTCACCGCCTCAACCGCGGCGGCACTGGTGGCGGCGGTCAACGCAGGGACGCTTCCCCGCTCACGCCTGGTGAGCGCGGTCTCCAACATCCTCACCGCCAAACACGTGAATCTCTGCGCCGGCTGACTGTGGCGGCACCGGACACGCGGCTCCTCTGAATCGCGACTCGCGTCGGAGGGGTCGCCACCGGAAGATCCTGGCGATGCGGGTAGGATGGGCCGGCTCCATCGGAGTACCGGTGGCATCGCAGATTTCGAGGAGGGCGATCGATGGCTCACAGTGCTGCGCGTGTGTCGAGCATCGCCCTCGCGACGATCGCGCTCGTCGCCCTGTCGACCACCCAGACCGCCCGCGCGGCAGACGCGACACCCCACCACAGCGCGCCGCAGGCAGCGACATCGAGCGGCGCCTGGTGGGGGATCGACACGGTCGACAACGTCCAGACCAGCAATGACATCGCGCAGACCAGAACAGATCTCGGCGCCCCGCAGTTCGTCGGGCGATATCTCATTTACAGCAGCGAGCTCT
Organism: Candidatus Dormiibacterota bacterium; assembly: GCA_003162415.1. Lineage (GTDB taxonomy): Bacteria > Chloroflexota > Dormibacteria > Aeolococcales > Aeolococcaceae > Palsa-851. Next base: position 58,601 of record PMOL01000009.1, on the reverse strand, counting down.
CGACTTCGGAGGCGCGGTACATCCACCAGCAGGGGCTCTCGATCCTGCTCCTCGATGATCCGAATCGCGCGTTCACGTCGGGATCCACCGACGCGCATCAGGCGATCACGCAGGCAACCTCGCTCGGGGCTCCGCACGGAGTCGCGATCTTTCGTGATGTCGAGACGAGCGATCCGGTCTCCTCGACATACATCGCCGCCTATGTCGCAGCGTTTGGCGGCTCCGGATACGTCGCTGCCTTCTACGAGAATCCGATCAACGGATCCTTTGCGGGGGCGTACTGCTCGCTAGCGACCAGCGACCCGGCTGCGGTGAGGGGTGTTGTGCTGTACTCGAGCGAGCCGGAGCACACCGGCAGCGACCCGCATCGCGCTGCGCGTCCGCACTTCGGGCCCAACGTCCCCGCGTGCGTGAACCACACGGCCGCCTGGCAGTACCTGGAACGAGGGCTCTTTCCGCCGGGAACCTGGCCGAACGTCGACGTCGACGAGCTGCCGTCCCACTATTCGCACGTTCTCTGGGCCTGAGCCCTCACCGGGCCACGGCGTGGGGCGCGCGCCCCTTGCGCGGACTAGCAGTCCGCGCAAGGGGTCAGGTCCGCCGCGGCGTTGTCAGCCGCGCGCCGGTACACGAGCACCATGTCGCGAGGCGCCCAGAAGGCGGTCCATGCGCGGGCAACCCGTCCCGGCCCGAGCCGGCTGCGGCGCGCTCGACGAGCCTGTGCGCGTGCCCGCGCCATGATCGCCTCCTGCATATGCTCCTGCTCAGCGACCTGGGCCATCTCGGTTATCAGAGCTCCGTACATTGCGATTCCTCCGTTTGAATCACCGTCTAAGTTGGTTTACTGGTGATATCGTACAACATCGTGCATCACTTGTCAAATGCGTATACTGGTGACGATTCAACATGAGTGACCCCGAACCGCGCAGCCCCGCCCCCGGCTCGCTCGCCCTCGTCCAGCAGTTCATCAACAGCACCGAAATGCCCGATGGGGCAGATGAGCTTCTGACCGGAACGCTGGCGGCACGTTGGTTGCGCGAGACCGTTGGCGCCGACCTGGAGGTGTCGGAGAAGGACCGAGCCCGGCTCGTCGCCACTCGCGAGGCGCTGCGCGATCTCCTTGAGGCACACACAGGAGAGAACGTGGATCCCGCCGTGGCTGTGAGATTGGAGAAGCTGCTCGGCAGTGCGCCCCTGCGCCCGGTCGTTTCGGCCCTGGGGGCGACGCTCGCGGTCAACTGCGGCGGGGTCGACAACTTCCTCGGGATGATCTCGACCGCGATCGTCGAGGCGACGCTGATGGACACCTGGGAGCGCCTCAAGGTGTGCCGCAGCGACGCGTGCCGATGGGCGTTCTACGACGGATCCAAGAACGGACGGAGTTGCTGGTGCTCGATGCGGGTGTGCGGCTCCCGCGAGAAGGCGCGGACCTACCGAGCTCGACAGCGGGCAGCCACCGCGTAGGTCACGCGCAGCCCGGCGCCCCCAGGCGTCAGAGTTGGGCGACGATCTCCCTGGCAGCACGCGCGCCGGTTTCGACAGCGCCGTCGAGGAATCCCTGGTTGTTGATCGACGTGTGCTCGCCGGCGAAGTGCACCCGCCCCTGCGCGGCCGCTGCGATGGGACCGAAGGTCGCGTACTGCCCGACTTTGTAGAACGAATACGCGCCTCTGACCCAAGGGTCCCGCACCCAGTGATCCTCGTAGGCGGCGCCGGTGAACGCGGCTCGCGTGCCGGGGAAGATCCGGTCCACCCGGTTGAGGAACCAGTCGACGTCCGCGGCCGGTGCGGGTCCATGGGCGTCGCCGGTGAGCGTGTTCCGACCGGCGTTCGCGCCCGGGAACGCGAGGAGCAGTGCCGGCGCCGCGTCCGGACCCAGCGGCACCGAGTCATCCCAGCAGACGTCGAAGCTGTCGTGGTCCGTGTACGCAACGCCGTTGAAGCCGTGCCGCGCCCAGGTCTTTTCGGCGACCTCGATGTGAATCTTGGCGTTCGATCCCATCCCGAACGTCTCGATGACGCGGCGCTTGGTCGCGCTGAAGCCGGCGCGGCTGAGGTCCACGTCGCGCAGCAAGGTGAAGGGCAGCGCGAGTGCGACGTAATCCGCGACCACGTCACGGGTCCGCCCATCGACATCGAAGGTCATGGTGTGTGCCCCGTCGCTGTTCTCGCGGATGGCGACCAGCCGGTGACCCGGTTGCACGGTGCCTTCGGGGAGCTGGCTGGCCATGCCGTGCACGAGCTGATCGTTGCCCCCGACGATGTGCCACTTCTCGTCGTAGCCGGGCAGTGGGTCGAGCGAGCTGCGCGGGTTGACTCCGGTGAGCCCGATGAGGTCGAGGGCAGACTGCTCCCCCGGGGCACCGCCGTTCTCGGAGACGGTGTTGGCGAGCATCAGCTTGCCGAATCGCGATGAGCTGCCGATCGGAGTCTGATCCAGCCATTCCGGCGCTGACAGCCTGTCGAGACGCGCGAGACCAGACGCCGTATTCGACTCCCGCACCGCGTCGTGAAACGCCTTGTAGGCAAAGGCCTTCCAGTCCGCACTCGCCTCGGCGTACGTGTAGTACGCGCCGTCGAACCAGTAGATCTCCGGCAGGCCGGGCAGCTCACCCCCGTTGTAGTCCTCGAGCTCCAAGCCGAGCTCCGCAGCAAGATTCAGCGCCGCGTACTGATTCGAGTCGATGAAGGCCCCGCCGTGCTCGGTGATCAGTCCGCTGGAGAAATAGTGACGCAGCGACCAGCAGCGGCCGCCGATGCGTGCGGGATGCGCCTCGTAGAGCGTGGACGTGATGCCGTGGCGCGTCCACAGCAGGTGACTGCAGCGCAGGCCCGCCAGCCCAGCGCCGACCACCGCAATCCGGTGCCCAGGGTGCGAGGTCGCGTGTCGTACCGACGCGAAAGCGCGGGTCGCCACGGGGCCGAACGCCAGGCCCGCACCCGCAACCGCCGCACCGGTGAGAAAGCGCCGGCGCGAGAAGGGTCGGCGAGCGACCGTCCGCTCCTCGAGCTCGTCGAGGACGGCCTCGACCGGGAGCCCGCGAGCCGCTGCCGATTCGTGAACGGCGAACATGCGCCGCAATGAGGCGGTGAGCGGCGTCCTCGCCGACCGGCGTCCATGGATCGGGCCCTGGGATCCGTCGCTCATGTCCTACCCCCTGCTCCGAGACGGTCGCCCCGCGCCGCCGCAGGATAGCCAACCGGCAGTGTCGATGGAAAGCGTCGTGAACGGTTCAGACCTCGCGGCGGTGGAGGCTCCAGACGGTGAGAGAGACGATCAGCACCACCCAGCACGCCGCCCAGCCGAGGTAGGCGACCGAGGGCGGCGACTGGACAAAGAAGGGATTGCCGGCGCGTTCGGTGGTCGCGCCGAGAACGTCGCGATACAGGACCGGCTCGAGCTCATAGACGGATCCGCGCCAGAGCGCATCGGTCGGCAGCAGGAGTTGACTGATGGTTCCGGCATTCTTGATCCCGACACTGCCGAACACTTGGCCGATCGCGCCGGCGATACCGCCGATCCAGGCAAGAAAGAAGAGCACCAGGCTGATGACGCCGGCGGTCATCCCCGACAGTCGCGTGCTGATCAGCAGCGTGAGCGACATGATCACGATTCCCTCGGCGCTCAGGTAGAGCGCGAGGCCAACCGGCCCGGGAGGGACGTACGCCGTCGTCGCACGAACGACGATGAGCTCGAGGGTTGTGGTCGCCGCGACATAGATGACGATGAGCGCGCCGAGCCCCAGCCATTTCCCGAGCACCACCTGGTACCGGCTGACCGGGCGAGCCAGCATCGAAAGCGCGACGCCTGACTCGATCTCGCTGGAGATTGCCGGCGACGCCACGACCACGGCGCTGAGCGCGAGCACGCCGCTGAACATGAACTCGACGAGCACCAGCACCTGCGAGACCGCGAGACGCAGTTCGCTCGCGGGGATCTGGCTTCCGTCGGGATTGGTGATCGTCGACAGGTGCTGAAAGCCCCAGCCCGTGAGCCCGATCACGATGAGGGTGAGAATCGCCAGCGCCAGCAACAGCTTTCGCCTGGCGGCTTCGCGAATCGTGAGCCGCGCGAGGGTCAGCGCTGCCATCGCGCCTGCTCGGCCTCGATGAGGGAAAGGAACCGCTCCTCGAGCGTCTGGCGCACCGGCTCGACGGCGTAGACCCTGGCACCACTGGCCACCACGTCGGCCACGAGATCGGGCACCGCGCCGGCATCGACGCCGTCGACGACAAACCACCCGTCGTGCTCGGCGAGCGTCCCGCGGCGGGCGAGCGCCGCGCGCCCGACGTCGGTCAGCCCGGTGAGCCGCAGGCGCACCCCGCCTCTCCCGAGCAACTCGTCGAGGCGCCCGATCGCCAGGACATGACCGTCGGCGACCACCGCGGCGCGATCGCAGATCTGCTCGACCTCGCCGAGGAGGTGCGAGTTCAGGAAGACGGCGCATCCGCGCTCTCGAAGATGCCGGATGATCGTTCGGGTGTCGGCACGGCCGACGGGGTCCAGCGCCGAGGTGGGCTCATCGAGGATCACCAGCTCCGGGTTCCCGAGCAACGCGACGCCGAGGCCCAGACGCTGCTGCATGCCCTTCGAGAACGTCTCCACCTTGGCATCGGCATGGTCGGTGAGCCCGACCGTGGACAGTGCTCCCGAGATCTGCCCCGGCCACTCGGAGCGCGCGACCCCCGCGAGCCGGCAGTGGAGGCCGAGCACCTCGGCGGCACTCAGCCACCCCTGGTACCGGAACAGCTCGGGCAGATATCCCACGCGGCTTCGGGTCTGGCGGTCCCCCGCCGGACGCCCGAGCACCCAGGCCTCGCCGCCGGTCGGGCGGCTGAGCCCGAGGAGCAGCTTCACCGCCGTCGTCTTGCCGCTTCCGTTGGGGCCCAGGAATCCGAACACCTCGCCCCGGGGCACGACCATGGTCAGCCCTGAGAGCGCCACCGACGCCCCGTAGTGCTTGGTGAGCTCGAGGGTCCGCACCGCCGCCGCGTCGGCGGAGGGCGGAGCGGCGGTGCCGTCAGGCGTCAATGGGTCGAACGGGCGACGCCGAGCACCTCGTTGACGGTGAGCGTTCCGGCGATCGCGTCCACAACGCCATTGTGTTGCCAGACGACCGCGCTGCCCAGCCCCGTCGAGTCGCCGATGAGCAGGCCGCGCGCACCGTTGATGATGACCGACGAACCGCTCGCCAGGTCGATGGGAATGGGGACTGGGAGGGTCACTGCGGGATTGCCGACGGCGCGGATCTCCGAGGCGACCTCCGCCGGAATCCCGGGAACCGAAAGCAGGTAGTCCTCGAGCTGGCGCGCGGTCACGCCTGTCGAAGTCACCGTCGGCGTGCGCGTTGCGACCAGGATGAACGCCGGACCGGAGGGCACGCCGGCCCCGCCCTGCAGCAAGGTCGCCGGGTCGACGCCGTACGACACCACCACCGCAGGCTGGATCGAGACCGAGAGCGTGCTGCCATCGAGCCCAGCCGGCATCGCGGGGAGCTGACCACCCGCCCGGGTCGCGGCCGCCCCCGCGAGTGTCGCATCGAACGTGAAGGTCACCATTCCTCCGGAGACGATGGCGTACTTCGGCGCAGCCGGGGTCCCGGCTGGGAGCGCGGCCACCACGGGGACCCCGAGACCGGCCGCGGACGCGGCGGCAGCGGCGTCCGGCTCCGGCTGGAAGTTGATCGTCGATCCGCCGGTGACAGTCCCGTAGCTGGCGAGGCCGGCGAGCGAGCGGACGTCCGCCGCCGTCACCGGAACTGCAGTGACCTGCGATGGCTGAAAGATGCTGAGGAAGTCCTGTGCGGTGCCCGTGGCCACGAGCACCACGCTGGCCGCAGCGGCGACGGCGATCCCGGCCATGACGCGGCTGGTTCGCCTGTTGCCGGACCACGTGCGTCGTGCCGGCCACTGGGACCCCTGCGCACCGGCGGTCTCAGCCTCGCGGCGCGCCAGCCGGGCTCGGGACGTGGCCACGTCGACGACCGCTTCGGGCGACACGAGCATCGTGTGCACCGCAGCGGCGTCGGCGCTCATGCGCCGAACCCGCGCGGCGCAGCGACCGCAGGTGGCCAGATGGGCTTGGTTTGTGGCGTCCACGGCTACCGGTTCGTCGAGTGAGCGGCGCAGAGTGCCGTCAGACGGATGCATCGCCAACCTCCTTGCGCAGGCGCGCCTCGGCGCGCCGCAGTCTCGTTCCCACCGCATTCACTCGGATGCCCAGAGCCGACGCCATTTCGGCGTAGCTCAAGCCGCTGTAGCGGAGCGCCAGCACGGTGGCCTGGCGCCTCGGGATTCGGGCCAGCGCCGCACGCACGGCCCTGCCGGTCTCGGCTGCTTCCACCGCAGCCTGGGGATCGTGCGCCAGGCTCGGCTCGATGGCATAGCGCTCTTCGCGTCCAGCCCGGCGCCGGTTGCTCCTGATCACGTTCAGTGCCAGGTGCGCAGCCGCCGTCCGCGCCCATGCCGGCGCCTTGGCGCCGGGGTTCTCTCCGAACCGCCGGTGGAGATCGAGAAACACCTCCTGGGCCACGTCCTCGGCCGCTGCCGGATCTCCCAGCACGCGCCGCGCGATCGCCGTGACCCTGGCGTATTCCTCCGCGAAGAGCCTGTCGAAGCTGGTCGGCCGCACGCCCACCTCGGGCGTTGGACGGGGAATGTCCGTCAAGAGGTGACGTCCGACGGTTTGCAGGGCGGAGGGCACGGCCACATCATGGGAAGCACCGCGGACCCTGGATTTGTGACATGCGACGCGGATGGTCGCTCCGGGCGCGGCACTGAGTACCCTTCCGCGTGATGTCCGAAGCCCTGCGTGGTCGCCTGCGACGCGTCACGCCCGGACAGCTGCTGGTGGTTGCCGCGTTCGTGGTGATCCTGTGCGTGCTGGTGCGCAGAGGCGGCGATCCCGACATCTTCTGGCACCTGGTCACCGGCCAGTGGATGGTCGATCACCACCAGGTTGTCTCCCGCGACCTGTTCACGTTCACGGTCGCAGGCAAGCAATGGATCGATCCGGAGTACACGACCGAGATCATCGCGTACCTCGTCTACAAGGTCGGGGGACTCGCGCTGGTGTCACTTGCATTCGGCGCGGTGACGTTCGTCGGATTCCTGCTCATCTGGCGTCGCGTCCAGCTCGAAGCGAGCAACAAGCTCATCGCCGCGATCGCGATCGGCGTCGCCGCGCTGGGCGGAGTCCTCGTCTGGGGACCGCGTCCGCAGATGATCACCTTCACGCTGAGCTGCCTCGAGCTGCTCTGGCTCGATCGCTACCTTCGCGGCAGATCGCGCGCCATCTACTGGCTCCCGCTGGTGATGATCGCGTGGGCCAACCTGCACGGCGGATTCCTCTTCGGCCTCGTCCCGGTGGGCGTCGCTGCGTTCGTCGAGGCAGTGCACTGGGTGCGACGCGTCGACGGCGACGTCCACAAGCGCCGCACGCGCAACCTCGTGCTGGTGTTCGTCGCATGCGTCGTCGCCGCGGTCATCAATCCCAACGGCATCCATCTCTACGGATACGTCATCCAGCCGCAGTTCTCCGGGATTCAGCAGAACTTCATCGCCGAGTGGCAGTCGCCCAACTTCCACGTCCTCTCGGAGCGCGGATTCGAGCTGATGCTGCTCCTTCTTCCGGTCGCCTTCGTGCTTCGACGTCCATCGTTGTGGGAGGTGTGCCTGACCGCGGTGGTGACCTACCTGGCGCTCTCCGCGGTTCGGCACTCCGCGTTGTTCGTGGCGGCGGAAGCGCCTTTGCTCATATGGTCGTTCTCGGTGGGTTGGGACCGCCTCGCGCTGGCTGAGCGCGTGCGCACGTGGATGGTTCCGCGCGGCAAGGACATGCTCGCCGGCGCGGCCGCTGTTCTCGTCGTCGCCATCGTCGGCAGCGCGTACTTCGTGCACTCGACGCTGTCCAATCAATCAGGGGCGACGGCGGCAAACTTCCCGGTCGGCGCGTCGAATTGGCTCGCAGCGCATCCGAACGTGGGGACCCACATGTTCAATCAGTACGGCTGGGGTGGGTACCTCATCTACCGCTTCTATCCGGATCCCAGCCGGCGCGTGTTCTCGTTCGGCGAGGCGACGCTGCTCGGCAACAAGGTCATGCAGCAGGTGAGCGACGTCGAGACCGGCAACCCCGACTGGCAGCGGATCTTCACGTCGTGGAACATCGACTACGTCATCGACGTCCCGGGCGCTCCGGCAGTGCTCGCGCTCGAGGTCGACCCGCAGTGGACCAAGGTCTACGACGATGGGCTGGCGGTGATCATGGTCAAGAACTCGGCGCTGGCGGCAGCCACCGGGTAGCTCCGCGGCCGGTGTCGTCGTGCCAGCCGCCGTGCTCTGGGAAGATGCGCCCCGTGACTGAGCCGCCCGGCCATCCTGCTCTTCGCGATGCGGCGCCGGCCGTGTTCTGGCTCGACGATCCGCAGGCGCCTCACCCGGAACCGCGCCTCGAGGGCGAGACGCAGTGTGACCTCGCCATCGTCGGTGCCGGTTTCACCGGTCTGTGGTCGGCATTGCTCGCCCGGCAACGCAACCCCGGACTCGACATCGTCGTGCTCGAGGCACGGCGCGCGGCCGGCGCAGCCTCGGGTCGCAACGGAGGCTTCTGCGACGCGAGCCTCACGCACGGGTTTGCGAACGGTGTCAGCAGGTTCGGCGACGAGCTCGACACCCTGGAGCGGATGGGTGTCGAGAACCTCGATGCCATCCAGTCGACCGTTCGCGATCACGGCATCGACTGCAACTTCGAGCGCACCGGAATGCTCGATGCTGCGACTGCACCGTGGCAGTACGCCGAGCTCGTCGAAATGGCAGACGCGATGCGTGCACACGGATACCGCGTCGACGTCCTCGATCGAGATGGCATTCGCAGCGAGGTGGCGTCACCCACCTACGAGGGCGGATTGTGGATCCACGACCGCACCGCGATCGTGAACCCGGCAAAGCTCGCGTGGGGATTGCGCCGCGCCTGCCTCGACGCCGGCGTGCGTCTCCACGAGGACACCGCGGTGGTGCGTGTCAGTGCGGAGACGGAGCGGATCCGGCTGACCACCGCCCACGGGAGCGTCTCCGCCCGCCGCGTCGCGCTCGCGACCAACGCGGATCGGCCGCTGCTGGCACGCCTGCGTCCGTTCATCCTTCCCGTCTACGACTACGTGCTCGTCACCGAGCCGCTGTCGGCTGCGCAGCTGGCATCGATCGGCTGGGCGCACCGTCAGGGCATCGGTGACAGCGGCAACCAATTTCACTACTACCGTCTGACCGCCGACTCGCGGATCCTCTGGGGCGGCTACGACGCCATCTACCACTTCGGGAACCGCGTCGACGTCGAGCTCGAGCAGCGCGGCGCGACGTTCGACAAGCTCGCGAACCACTTCTTCGCCACGTTCCCGCAACTGGCCGGCGTGCGTTTCACGCATCGGTGGGGCGGCGCAATCGACACGTGCAGCCGCTTCTGCGCCTTCTGGGGAACCAGCCACGGTGGGCGTGTCGCGTATGCGCTCGGATACACCGGGCTCGGCGTCGGAGCGTCCCGTTTCGGCGCCCAGGTGATGCTCGATCTTCTCGAGGGAAGGCGTAACCAGCGCACTGCATTGCGCATGGTTCGCACCCGTCCCATCCCCTTTCCTCCCGAGCCATTCCGCTACGGCGTGGTCCAGTTGACGCGCTGGTCGCTGGACCGCGCGGATCGCCACCAGGGGCGTCGCAATCTCTGGCTCAGGGCGCTCGACACCGCCGGTCTCGGCTTTGACTCGTAATCGTTAGGAAAGATTAAGAAGTCCCTAAAAACTTCATGGCGTGTACTATCCGGGGCATGAAGGAACGCCGTGCACCCATACTCGATCCAATGCCCGAAGGCCCCCTCCGCGTCCTCCGGTTGAGCGTATGACCAGCCGGCTCTTCGCATCCATCGGGAATTTCTCGGTTCGATTCCGCTGGCCGATCGTGATCGGGTGGGTGTTGATCACGATCGTCTCGGTCAAGGCCTTCCCCGGCCTCTCGGATGTGGCCAAGGACTCGCAGAGCAGCTTTCTCCCCGCCAGCTCATCATCGGTGCAGGCGGAGAACCTCGCTCAGCCTTTCCAGAACTCGAAGCACGGCATCGCGACCCTGGTCGCGGCGCGCGAGAGCGGCGTGCTCACCGCGTCGGACCTGCAGGCGATCAGCACACTCGAAGGGCGGATCCGAGGCCTCTCCGGGGTGACCCATGTACAGGACTTCGGGCTTTCCCCCGACAAGCATGCCGAGCAGGCTCAGGTGGTCACCGACCTGCCTCCCTTCAGCGCGGGAACCGATGCCATCACCCTGGTCAAAGCCATCCGCGCGACGTTTCCCGGCGACGCGTCCGGGCTCCAGGTTCACCTCACGGGAACGATCCCGGGATTCGTCGATCAGCAGAGTCAGTCGAAGAGCTCGCAGGGCTCCGTGCAGGAATTTTCGCTGCTCTTCATCATCGCCCTGCTGCTGATCGCGTTTCGAGCGTTGCTCGCGCCGCTGATCACCCTCCTGCCCGCCGCGCTGGTGCTTGCCCTGGCCAGCCCGGTCATCGCCGGGTCAACCCACCTGGGGGTGCAGGTGTCGGCGATCACGCAGTTCATCCTCATCGTTCTCGTGCTCGGAGCGGGGACCGACTACGGCCTGTTCCTCGTCTTCCGAATGCGCGAGGAACTGCGCCGGGGCCTGGAGCCCAAGGACGCCGTTCGCCGTGCGGTGGCGACAGTCGGTGAGTCGATCACCTTCAGCGCACTCATCGTGATGGCCGCGCTGATGTCGCTGATCATCGCGCAGTTCAGCTTCTACCAGGCGCTCGGTCCCGCGCTCGCGATCGGTATCGCACTGATGCTCATGGCGGGTCTCACACTCCTTCCTGCGCTGCTCGCGATCTTTGGACGCGCGGTCTTCTGGCCGTCACGTGCTCGGCTCGACGAGCACCCGCGCGCAAACATCTACGGCCGCATCGCCGCGGTCGTGGTTCGCCATCCGATGCCGGTCGCGGTCATCGGCGCGATCATCTTCGGAGCGATCGCCTTCGGACAGCTCGGCACCACCACCGCCGGGTTCGCCGATCAGTCGGCCCCGACCGGCACCGACTCTGCTGCCGGTGACACGCTCATCTCCGAGCACTACGGCAGCGCGAACCTGAACGCGACCGAGTTCCTCTACAAATTCGGAACGCCGATCTGGTCCCACGCTGACGATCTGCAGACGATCCAGACGGCGCTGCAGTCGGGCGGCGGCTTTGCAACGGTCGAGGGGCCGCTTGCATTCTCCGGTCAGGCACTGACGCCGGCGCAACTCGTCGCCGTCCACGATCACGGCAGCACCCTCGCCGCCGAGGCGCTTGCACGTTTCGTCAGTCCGGACGGCCGCACGGTTCAGTACATCGGCGTCGAGAAGGGCGCGGCTGCGGCACCGATCAAGGCAATCCCCGCGCTCCGCACGCTCGCCGACCGCTCCGGCGCGGAGGTGCACACCGTCGCACAGGGTGTCTTCGGCATCCAGCCGTTCGCCTACGACGTGAATCAGCTGTCCTCGTCCGACCTCTGGCACATCATTCCCGTCGTCGCGGTGCTGATCGCCATCCTGCTCGCGATCGTCATGCGCAGCCTGCTCGCGCCGCTGTACCTGGTCACGAGCGTCCTGCTCTCGTATCTCGCAGCGCTCGGGCTCACCGCGCTGATCTTCGTCCACTTCGGCGGTCAGAGCGGTATCAACTTCGTGCTGCCGTTCCTCATGTTCGTGTTCCTCATGGCCCTGGGGTCCGACTACAACGTGCTGGTCATGACGCGAATACGAGAGGAGTCGCATCACCTTCGGACCGGCGAGGCGGTGCGCAGAGCGATCGGCGCCACCGGCACCACGGTCACCACCGCGGGACTCATCCTCGGAGGCACGTTTGCAGTGCTCGCCTTCGCCGGCGGCGGCGCGTCGGGCGGATCCCAGATTCAGCAGATCGGCTACGGTGTGGCCTTCGGTGTGGTGATGGACACGTTCGTGGTGCGCACCATCCTTGTTCCCGCAATCGTGGTGCTGCTGGGACGGCGCAACTGGTGGCCGTCAGGTCTGTGGCGCCAGGGAGAACCGGCGCTCACTCCCGCCGTGACTCCACCGGCACCGGAACCGGCCCCGCCGCTGCAGACGACGTCAACCCGCTGAGCGACTCACCCAAAGGGACGAAACCATGAGTGCCAACACGGAATTGCAGACCGCGCTGCGGTCGTCGCACCGCCGTCTCGACGAGGCGACACGTCCGCTGACCAACGAAGAGATCGCGGGGCCGTCGTACTGCACGGACTGGTCGACGGCGCAGGTGCTGTCGCATATCGGCAGCGGCGCGCAGATCTTCGGGCTCATGCTCGACGCAGGGCTCGCCGGCGCCGAGACGCCCGGCCGCGAGGAGTTCTCGCGGATCTGGGATGTCTGGAATGCGATGAGCCCGACCGACCAGGCGCGCAACAGCATCATCGCCGACGAGGCGTTCCTGGACCGCCTTGCGGCAATTCCTGCCGATCAGCTCGACGCCCTGCAGATGAACCTGTTCGGAGGCCCGGCAGACGCAACCCGGCTGCTGCGGATGCGCCTCTCCGAGCACGCGATCCACACGTGGGACGTCATCGTGATTCGTGACCCGGACGCGGAGGTCGCCGGCGACGCCGTCTCCTGGATGGTCGACTGGCTCGACCCCGCCGCGCGTCGTTCCGGGAACACGCAGGGTGGACCGCTCGAGGTCGACATCACGACCACCGACCCCGATCGAGCGTTCCGGCTCTCGGTGTCGGATACGGTGAAGCTCCTTCCTGCCGGCGCCGACATGCCGCCCGCGGCGGCGACGGTGCGGATGCCGGCGTCAGCCCTGGTCCGGCTCACCTACGGCAGGCTGGATCCGGAGCACACGCCGGCCACCGTCGAGACAGACGGGATCGACCTGGATATGCTGAGGCGCATCTTCCCGGGTTTCTGAGCGCGGGCCTCTACGGCTCGTCGTCCGATGCATCCCGATGGTGAGCTCTGGCAAGCAGCGCGACCGCGATGACGATCAGCACCGTCATGCCGACGCTGACGCTTCCTGAGCCCCAGTTCAGGCCACCTCGAACGTGGGACACCCCGAGCCAGTCCGCGTAGGACGCGCCGAGCGGCCGGGTCACGATGTAGGCGAACCAGAAGGCGAAGATCGCGTTCAGGCCGAACCAGCGGTGGGTGACGGCGGGGATCGCGATCAGGATTGTGAAGAAGACGCCGGAGACGAAGTAGCCGAGGTGAAAGGTGGTCGCCGTCATGTCTCCCGCCGCGGTTCCCAGCGCGAAGGTCGCCATGACCGTCAGCCAGTAGAAGGCCTCTCGTCGCACCGTGTTGATGGTGTGGATCGACAGGGTGTGCTCGGTGGAATACCAGACGGCGAAGACCGCCGCGAGCACGACGGCGAAGAAGATGGTCGACACCAGGTAGGGGATTCCCAGCTGGATGTGGAGAACATCCGCGGCCATGGTGCCGAATACCGCGACCATGTCCACCGCGAACCAGTAGATCCATGGACGATACCGTGGCGTCGCAAATTGCAAAGCGAGCGCGATGACGAGCCCGACAAAGCCGATGGCCACCGCCACCACCGGCGGCAGTTGATGCACGAGCGTGTCCGAGGTCGCCTCGCCCTGCCCCGTCGTCAACACCTTGGTGATCCAGAAACCGGCGGTGACCTCTGGGACCTTGCGTAGCATTACCCTACCTTCGGCCACACCGAATCGGCGGAGATCCATCACGATGCTGGAGCTTAACCACCTCACCAAGCGATTCGGACCGCTCGAGGCGCTCCACGATCTCAGCTTCGAGGTCAGACCGGGCGAGATCTTCGGGTTCGTCGGCGCAAATGGCGCCGGCAAAACCACCACGATGCGGGTGGTGCTCGGTGTTCTCGAGGCTGATTCCGGAAGCGTGATCTGGGACGGCTCACCGATCACGTTCGCGGCCCGGCGGCGCATCGGCTACATCCCAGAGGATCGCGGGCTGTATCCGAAGATGTCCGTGATCGCGCAACTCGAGTACTTCGCGCGGCTTCACGGGGTCGTCCGCAAGGCCGCACACGAGGCGTCGATCGCCTTGCTCGAACGGCTGGGACTCGCCGACCGCGCGAAGAGCCAACTGCAGAGCCTGAGCCACGGCAACCAGCAACGCGTGCAGCTCGCCGCGGCGCTGGTGTTCTCGCCCGACCTGCTCGTCCTCGACGAGCCCTTCGCGGGGCTCGACCCTGTTGCCGTCGATGCGATGACCGACGTCCTGCGAGCCGAAGCAGATGCGGGCAAACCGGTCGTGCTTTCAAGCCACCAGCTGGACATCGTCGAACGGGTCTGTGATCGCGTCGGGATCATCAACCACGGACAGATGGTCGCCAGCGGGACCGTCGCTGAGCTGACCGAACGCGGGCCGCTGCGTTTCTGGGTGGACGTTCCCGGCGCCGTCGCCGGGTGGTATGACGGCGTCCCCGGTGTGACGCTTGTCGAGCAGGACGGCTCGCGCTGGCTGCTCCAACTCGCCGACGACGCCGGCGAGCAGGCGGTGCTGCAGAAAGCACTGACACTCGGCCCGGTGCACGAATTCCGGCGCGAGCGACCGGCATTGACGCAGTTGTTCCGAGACGTCATGAGTGGGAAGGCGGTCGATGAATAGCCAGGCGTTGATCCGGGTGATCGCGACGCGTGAGTTCATGACCCGCATTCGAACGCGCGTCTTTGCGATCACGACCGCCCTGACGGTCATCGCGATTGGCGGCTACATCCTGCTCCAGGCGTATGTGTTCAACACATCGACTTCCTCACTCGAAGTCGGCTTCGTCGGAGCAGCGCAATCCATCTCGGCGCCCGTGCGCGCCGAGGCGGCGGGTTTCGGGGAGACCATCAACGTCCATCCCTACACGTCAGCCGCGGCCGGAAAGGCGGATGTTCAGAGCGGCACGCTTGACGCCCTCGTCAGTGGCTCGGGAGCCGGTACCACGATGATGGTTCAGTCGAAGGTCGATCTCACGCTCGAGACGGTGCTCAATGACGTCGCGCGCGGTCAGGTGCTGGATCAATACCTGACCAAGCACAGTCTTCCCCCCAGCGACGTCGATGGCCAGCTCGCTTTCTCGGTGAGCGTCAATGAGCTCTCACCCGTCAACGCTGCGCGCGTGGAGCAGATCGTCATCGGCCTGCTCGTCGCGGGCGTGCTCTACGTCACCATGGTCATCTACGGACAGCTCGTCGCGGCAGGAGTGATCGAGGAGAAGTCCAACCGCATCGTCGAGATCCTGCTCGCCACGGTGCGACCGTGGCAGCTCATGCTGGGCAAGATCACGGGCATCGGCCTGGTTGCGCTCGTACAGGTCGTGCTCATCGCCGGTGTCGCCCTGGTGCTCGCCAGTGCCACCAAGCTGGTGTCGATCCCGACACTCGGTATCGACGTGGTCATCAGCGGGGTGGTGTGGTTCGTGCTGGGCTACCTGATGTATGCCCTGCTCTACGCGGCCGCGGGCTCGATGGTGTCGCGCCAGGAGGACGTGGCCAGCGTGGCGCTGCCGGTGACCCTGATGCTCGTCGCCGCGTGGATCATCGCGCTCACCGTCGCGGCACCCGATCCCGGGAGCCCGGCGACCAGCGTCTTCTCGTTCATCCCGCTGTTCTCACCGGTGATCATGCCGGTGCGCATCGCGGCAGGCGTGGCGCCCTTCTGGCAGGTCGCGATCAGCGTAGTCCTGGTGATCGCGACCATCTATATCCTGGTCGCGATCGCGGGACGCATCTACCGCAACTCGGTGCTCCGCGTCGGTGGTAGGGTCAAGCTGAGTGACGCCCTCGGCATTGCTCCCTCAGGAAAGCCGGTCGTCTGACGGATCGTCCGAAAGTTCGCTCAGCGATATAGGAGCAACGGCAATCCGGTCCCGTCCGTCGCGCTTGGCCTGGTACATCGCAAGGTCGGCGGCCGCGACCACGTCGTCGAGCTCATGGCCGTGGTCGGGGAACACGGCGACGCCGATCGACGCCGTGACGCGCTCGATGGCGGAGGTTGGCGCCCGAAGCTCGGCCATTGCCGCCTGCAACGCCTGGGCAACGCGCATCGCGCCTTCAACGGTCGAATTGGTGAGCACGATGAGGAACTCCTCGCCTCCGTACCGCACCGCATAGTCACTGTCCCTCACCACGCGACGCAGCGCTCGCGCAACGGCGCGCAGCACCGAGTCGCCGGCGGCATGACCGGCACTGTCGTTGACCTGCTTGAAGTGGTCCAGATCCATGAGCAGGATGCCGACGCCGGCCCCGGTGCGCAGGCTCTGGGCCATGACGCGCGGACCCATGTCGCGCCACCAGCGGATGTTGAACAGCCCCGTGAGGGCATCGGTGAGCGCACGACGTTCCAGCTCGCCGTACATCTGCGCATTCCCCCACGCGGCCGCGGTGACGAAACCGAGGAGCGCGCAGCGTTCGAGATCCTCCTCCGTGAAGGCGTCGAGACCGTCGCGCCAGACGTCGAGGATCCCGAGGCGCTGGTCGCCCGCGATCAGCGGGATCGAGAGCAGCGACTCCGGCTCGCGAGCCGTTCCGGGGATGGTCGATGCCGCCGGGTGCGAATCGGTGTCGGCGCACCGGTATGGCTGGCCGCGCCCGAAGGCCCATCCGGTGATGCCGTCGTTGAGTGACACCTCCATCTCGAGGAACCCTTCGGTTCCCGGCCCGGCGAGCACCCGCGGCCTGAAGCGGTGTCGCTCCCAGTCCGCCTCGAAGATCGCGAGCCGGTCGAAGATCATCATCTGGCCGATGCGCTCTGCGGCGATCTCGAGGATTCGCTCGGGGTCGTGCTCGGCCTGCAGCGTGCGGGCCGCGTCCACGAGGAACCGGGCGAAGCTTCGATCGTCCAGCGCGGCGGCCCCGGCGACCGGCAGCGGGGTCATCTCGATCGGCGCGCGCAGGGTGTCGCCACGCTCACTCAAGACGCGGACCTCGCGGCGCTGGAACCAGGCCACCGGAACCACCTCGTCGGTGGGCTCGGCCACCCCCGATTCCACGACCAGGGGATACGCGAGGTGCGGCCCGACGCCGTACTGGACGCCAACGTCCGCCATCGCCGAGGCCGTCGCCTTGCTGTCGATGCCGCGGGCGACGATCCGCCCACCGAGGCGGGCGACGAAGACGACCGCGGCCGCGAGATGGGCCTTGGCAACCTCGTTCTCGTCGAGGCGAGTGGCGACGGCCGGGTCGAGAAAGACGAAGTCAGGGCGCAGATCTGCGATCAGCCGGCGATCGAGCGAGGGCGAAAGGACCCCGTCGACGGCCAGCAGGAAGCCGAGGTCACGAAGCTCGAGGAGACGCCGGAGCCCGACGTCGTCGAGGTCGGTCTCGATCTCACTCTGAATGATCCAGGCGAGCTCGCCGGGATTCACGGCATGGCGCTGTGCCTGCGCTACAACGTCGAAATCCTTCGCGGCCAGCAGATCGCGATGCAGGGGAACGAGGAGCACCGCCGGGCCGGTGTGCTGAGCCAGCGTCAGCGCCGTCGAGATGAGCGTGCGCGGCGAGACATCTGCCGGGCGCGGCAGCGCCTCGTACCCCAGATCGACGCGGTCGATGAGGTCGATGACCGGCTGGAGCGCCACCCCCGTCCGTGCCGCTTTGGCGGAACGGCCGGGGGAAACGTCGCTCATGACTGCGGATTTCAAACTGTCTCCCACATTGGTTCCCTGATCGGCACCATTCCCCCGTAGTCCAGTCACACCTTGGCACCGAGCGTCAGACGAATCTGTGTCGCCGTGCCCAGGTCACGCGTCCTTCGACTGTCCAGACGAACAGCCCCAACTCACATCACGGTTTCCATCCAACGGAGGAGTGGGACGCCGGCGCACAAGGCGCTCGGCGTCCACAGCTCGCTCCGACCTCACCCGGGGCGCTCGCGGTTCAGCGGCGCACCCCTTGATACGGATTCGCCCTAGTGCACGTGCACCTGCGGCGTCGGCGTCCCATTGAACGTTGACGCCGATGCAGCGACGGTCGCCGTCCCCAACGTGAGACTCGCGACGATGATGACGACCCCCAGCCTGACCCAACGGCTCATCCTACCCATGACAATCCTCCTCGGGACGGTGCCCCCTTTGACGGTAGGGAGATTGTCTTAAGACCACTGCGACATAGCCCCATCCCAAGCGGTGACGGGGTAGTAACGCGGGCCGCGATATCCCTGCCGCGGTCGGACATGCGAGATCCCACACCGCCGGCATGCCTATTGATGGTGCCCTGCGACATGCTTGTCATCGGGTCCGCAGACGGTGCAGCCGATCCTCGACGGGATGCACCCCGAGAAGCTTCAGGCCTACTCGTCGCGGCGCGCGTTGCGCACGCTCTCGCAGCTGAGTCGCAGCATCGCGCGAGCTGCGTCGCGAGACGAGCTGCTCGAGCTCACCGGCGGGTGCCTGCGTGACCTCGGCTTCAGGAGCTACCTCGCGGAGCTTGAGGGTGACCGCGTCAGGCTCCTCGGGGACAAGGTCGAGACCGAGTCGCTCGCACGAGTCGAGACGATCCTCGGCCGGGAGCTCTCCAGCCTCCACCTCCGCACCAGCGTCATCCCGTGCATCCACGCGGCGGCGATGCGACGCTCGCCGGCGACCAGCCTCGACCTGGCCACGTCATTCATGAGCCTGGTGCCCCACCTCTCGGCGAGTGAGCGCGCCGCGCTGCGCAGTGAGATCGGCGCTGGACCGTTCGTCGCGGTCCCGGTCGAGCGCGGCGATGAGCTCCTCGCAGTCCTGGTCACCTGGCGTGGCGGTGTCAGTGGGCTCGATACCCTGCCATTCCTGCAGGTGGTCGCCGCCCAACTCGGACCCGCGTGGTTGCGCCTCGGCGGCGCCGTCGTCCCCGTGCCTGCGCACGGCGACGAGCACGGCACCACGCCGGAGCTCATTCGCGGGCTCATCGAATCCGGAGGGATTCGCCCGGCCATGCAGCCGATCGTCCGCCTCCTCGACGGCGTCACCCTGGGCTATGAGTCGCTGTGCCGCATCAACCCCGGCGCCGGACCGCAGGTGCCAAGCGCGCTGTTCGACGCCGCCGGCGAGTCGATGGAGAAGGAGCTCGACGAGGCGTGCATCCGCGCCGGGCTCGCCGGGAGCGTGCACACGCTTCCCGCAACGCTGTTCCTCAATGTGATGCTGCCGACCCTGGCGCAGCCCAACGCCGCGCTGCGCCTGGCGCAGTTCGCTGATGACGCCGGGGTCCTTCCCGAGCACGTCGTCCTCGAGATCAGCGAGCGGGTGCCGGTGCCCAACGTCGCACGTCTCCGTCGTGTGGTGGCCGATCTGCGCTCTCGCGGCTTTCGGATCGCGATCGACGATGCCGGTGCAGGACACGCGAGCATGCTTGTGATCGCCGAGGTCCGACCCGACTTCATCAAGATCGATCGCGACCTCATTCGCGGGGTGCATTCGAGTGACTCGCGACGGGCGCTCGTCGTCTCGCTGCTGTCGTTCGGAACCCACATCAACGCGCGCATCATCGCCGAGGGCATCGAGACCGAGGCGGATCTCAAGAGCCTCATGGACCTGGGTGTGCAATTCGGCCAGGGCAACGTGCTCAGCGAGCCCGTGATCCTGGGTGAGCCGTCAGTGCAGGGGGCGACCCTCGTGCAGCCCGCGTGGTTCGCCACCCGGCGGGTCGAATCCTTTCCCGCATATGTCGAACCCGCGGCGCCGAGCCACGAGCCGCCACGGCGCAAGCCGCATCCCGCGCTGCCGACTCCGGAGAGCCTGCCCCATGCCCTGAGTCGTGCGGCGCTCGCCCTGCAGGCGGAGCACGATCCGCAGCGCATCCTCGCGGCCATCGCCGAGCAGCTGCAGCGTGTCGTGCCCGTAGACGACCTGTCGATCTACGAGGCGGATCACAACCACCATCGCTTTGTCGCCGCCTTCGCGACCGGACGCCAGGCCGCGGAGATCATGGCCGACGTGTTCTCGCTCTCGGTCGGCGTCAACGGGTGGGCGTTTGCCCTTGGCACGCCACAGAATCTCGGCAACGCGGGAGCGCACCCGGCTGCCGCTGCGGTGCCCAACACGCCCTTCGAGCACGAGTCGCTGCTGCTCATCCCGCTGCTCGCCGGCGATCACAAGCTCGGCATGCTCAACTGCAGGCGCATGGGTCTCAACCGATTCACCGACGAGGACCTCGAGACCGCGACGCTCTTCGGCCACACCGCCGCGATGGCGTGGCACAACGCCCAGCTTTACCAGGAGCTCGCCCGTCGCGCTGCGACCGACGGGCTCACCGGTCTCTACAACAGCCGCTGGCTCCGCGAGGCGGGCGAGCTCGAGATCGCCGACTGCCGGCGGCGCGGCATGCCGCTGAGCGTCGTGCTCGTTGATCTGGACCACTTCAAGTCGATCAACGACAGCGGCGGGCATGCCGCCGGGGACGCTGTGCTGCAGCGCGTCGCGGCCGAGCTGCGACGCATCACACGCGCCGGTGACTCCGCGGTGCGCCTCGGCGGTGAGGAGTTCATCCTCGTGCTCCGTGACGCCGAATCGTCGGGTGCCGCCCGCGTCGCAGCCGACCTTCGTCGTGCCCTGCGGAACGTTCCGATACCGGCGGCGTGTAGCGGCATCGAGCACGTCACCGCGTCGATCGGGATCGCAAGCTTCCCGGAGCAGGGTGGGCGTCTCGAGGATCTGATCCGGGCGGCCGACGTCGCCATGTACCAGGCCAAACGCGGCGGTCGCGACCAAGTCAAGCTCTCGCTGGTTACCTCGGTCGCCGAGCCGGTCACCGAGGACGCGATCGCCTGATCGTCGCCGCTCTGCTGGCGAGGGCTCTTCCTAGGAACCGGTTCCCGTCTGTGCGGGCTTCGCGATCCTGCGTGCCGGACGCGCGATCAGCGTGTAGATCGCACCGATCACGAGGATGATGACCACGACCAGCAACGTAATCCAGTCGTAGTTGAACAGTGCGCCTCTCGGGCTGGTGATCCCCGAGGGGATGAGGATGTTGACCAGCATCGCCACCAGCCACACGCACCCGGCGACCATCACGGGAATTGCCCACCTGCCAAGCCGGAATGCGCCCTGCGCCTGCCAGCCGCGCAGCCGCGCAATCAGTGCCGCCACCACGACGAGGAGGAACGACAGGTAGATGCCCGAGACGGCGAAGGAGACCAGCAGGAAGAGCGCATTGACCTTCGCCGGGATGGTGATGAACGCG
The DNA here is from genome assembly GCA_003162415.1 of Candidatus Dormiibacterota bacterium. Classification (GTDB taxonomy): domain Bacteria; phylum Chloroflexota; class Dormibacteria; order Aeolococcales; family Aeolococcaceae; genus Palsa-851. The sequence continues at coordinate 37,395 of PMOL01000009.1, read as the reverse complement.
ATGGTGATGTTCGACGATGGCGTGAAGCGTGCGAGCACCGCAAAGAGAGCGGGAATGACCGCTGCAACGATCAGGGCATTCACGGGGGTTCTGAAGCGCGGCGACACGCGCGAGAGGGTCTTGCTCGCCGGCAGCGCGTGGTCGCGGCTGTACGAGTAGATGAGCCGGGCTGCGGCCGCTTGAATCGCGAGCCCGCAACTGAAGAAGGCAAAACAGACCACGAACAGCGCGAGGTCCTGGATGACCTGGCTGGACACGTTCGAGCTGATCAGGAACGGCACGCCTCCTGCCACCGTCTCACTGAGTCCCTTGGCGCCCGCCGGGATCGCAAGGAGCAACGCCCCGACGAGGATGAAGCTGGTCACGCCGGCGGTCAGCAGCGAGGAGATGATCGCGCGTGGAACACGCTTCGATGCGTGCACGACTTCTTCTGCAACATCACCGGCCGACTCGAACCCATAGAAGATGTAGACGTGCGCCAGGACGGCGACAAAGGCGGCGCCGAGCCACCAGTTGCCACCGAAGTCCACACCGAGCGGATTGGTCGCAGCCGTCTCGGCGCCCTGACTCGAGAAGAGGTAGTCGAACCCGTGGTGGAACCCGGTGATCGCGAGCAGGATGGCTATCCCGAAGGTGCCGATTATCTCGAAGTAGACACCGATCTGTGAGATGCGTCCGAGGAAGTTGACCCCGCCGATGTTGAATGCGAGCTGGATGAGAATGAGAACGACCGTGAAGATGAGGATCTGATTCGGGTCGGCGGAGTTGATGGTGGTGTGGAAGATGTTGTTGAGGAGCGGACCGGCGTAGATGACGAAGCCGGTGTCCACCGAGGCGACGGTCATGATCAGGGCCCACCCGTAGATCCACCCGACCCACCATCCATAGTTCGGCCCGATCAGGTTCTTGCCCCACTGGAAGAGTGCGCCGGCAATCGGATAGTGGCTTCCGAGCTCGGCGAAGACGAGCGCGACAAAGAGCTGCCCCAGGACCACGATCGGCAGCAACCAGAGGTATCGTGGACCGGCGGTGCCGACGCCGAGCACGAACAGCGAGTAGATGCCGACGACCGGCGAGATGTAGCAGAAGGCGACGGCGAAGTTCTCGAACAGGTTGAGGACGCGCCGCAACTCCTGTCCATAGCCAAACTTCGCCAGCTGTGCGGCGTCCGCATCCACCGCTTCCGGCGTCGAGACGACGGTGTCGCCACTCATCTGCGCGTCCTCCACCCGTCACCGCCTCGCAGGCGGCCTGCGGGCGGAAGTATCGATCAGCCGCTCGGGGGTCCGCAAGAGGGTGGTCAGGCACGTCCGGTCGGCTACCGTGACCGCGGCCATGACCCTTCCCCTCTCGCCGCTGACGGCCATGGCGTCCGCGGTGACCCTCGGCATCGCCGACTTCAGCGGGGGTTTCGCCGGCAGGAGGAGCAGCGCCCCGAGCGTTGCCATCGCCGTCGAGTCGGTCGGCCTGGTGGCAGTCCCGCTCGCCTTCGTCCTGCTGCCCCACGGCTGGGATGCGCAGGCCGCGTTGCAGGCATTCGCCGGCGGGGCGATCGGTGGTTTCGGGCTCGTGGCCTTCTACCGAGCCATGTCGCTGAACCTGATCGGCGTCGTTGCTCCGATCACCGGGTTTGTCGCCGCCGCGCTCCCGGTCGCTGTCGGGCTGATCGGAGGGGACCGCCTCGAGGTCTGGCAGGTGGCCGGCATGGTCGTCGGCCTCGTCGCGCTCGTCCTCATCAATGGGCCCAGCCGCGAGGGCGTGAGCAACGCCCGGCTCGGCGTGAGTCTCGCGCTGTTTGCCGGTCTCGCCTTCGGAATGTTCTTCATCCTGTTTCACGATGCGAGCCACGCCGGCGTGACCGCCTTCGTGAGTGGCCGATTCGGGTCGGCCGCGGCAGCCCTCGTCACCGCGCTGGCCCTCGGCGTCTCGCCGATCGCCCGGCGAAGCGTGCTCGGCATCATCGCGATCGGCGGCGTGTTCGACGGGACTGGCGTTGTTCTCTACCTATACGCCACCCACACGGGTCTGCTCTCGGTCACGGCGCTGCTCACGTCCTTCTACCCGGCGTTCACCGTGCTCTGCGCTCGCTTCTTCACGCACGAACGCATGACGCCGCTGCAGGGGCTCGGCGCCGGCCTGGCGGTGGTTGCGATCGCGATGATCGCGGTCCCCTGACCTTCAGTCGTTGCTCATGCCGGCGAGCGCCCGGCGGATGAACGCGAGCTCCAGGAGCAGGAGGTTCTCGGCCACCGCCTCGTCATTGGCCATGTGAGTGGCACCGCTGATCGGGAGCACGGTGTGATCGCGCCCGGCGGCGAGCAGCGCTGCCGACAATCGCAGCGTATGGGCGACGACGACGTTGTCGTCGCTCAGCCCGTGGATGAGCATGAGCGGGCGACTGAGGCGTGCGGCCTCAGGGATCAGGGACCCGGTGTCGTAGTTGCCAGGTTCGCGATTCGGGTCGCCGAGGTAGCGCTCCGTGTAGTGGGTGTCGTACAGACGCATGTCGGTCACCGGTGCTCCCGATATCGCGACATGAAAGACGTCGGGGCGACGCAGGACGGCGAGGGCGGCCAGGAATCCGCCGTACGACCAGCCGCGGATGGCGACTCGCGACAGATCCAGGTCCGGCCAATCCGCCGCTGCGGCCTGGAGGCCGTCAACCTGATCCTCGAGCGCAGGGCCTGCCAGATCGCCGCGGATCGACCGGGCCCACTCGGGCCCACCGCCGGGTGTCCCCCTGCCGTCGATGACGATCACCGCAAACCCCTGATCGGCGAACCACTGCGCCTCCAGGTACATGCTCGCTGACGCAACCACCTTCTGCATTCCGGGCCCGCCATAGGGATCGAGCAACACCGGCAGCTTTCCACTCCCCGGTTCGTGTCCATTCGGAAACACGATGGCGGCGTGAAGGTTGCGTGCGCCGACCGTCACCAGGCGCGCGTTGAGCGTGATCGATGGGGTCTCCGCGAACGACTCGATCTCTCCCGCTCGCCGGCCATCGCGGTGCACCGACACACGCACACCCGGGCGTTCGAGGTCGCGGGATGCGATCACGATCGTGCCACCTGCCCGGCGCGCTCGCCACAGCCCGGGAGCTGCTCCCTCCGGCTTCATCTCCGCCACGCCATCGGCGCGCGACCACGTGTAGACGCCCACCTCGGTCCGGGTCGCCGAAGCCCGGAAGACGACCACGTCGCCGTCCACGTCGACGACATCGCGCACCTCGAGATTCGCGCCGGTCACCATCTCGTCGCCGATGACGAGTCGCTTCGCGCCGTTGCGATCAACCGTCCAGACGAGCGTCCCGTCCCGCAACCTCGCCGGCACGCCCCCGACGATGTCGACCCAGGCGTCGTCCGTGTCCTCCCGGAACAGCGATGTCTCGCCGTTCGACGCGTCCACCTCGAGGATCCGCATGGTGCGCTGGTCGCGGCTCTGCACCACCACGAGCAATCCATGCTCTGACCAGTCAACCATGGCCACGTACTCGAAGCCGATCCGATCCCACCGCACGTCCACGCTCGCCGAGCCGTTGACGTCGACAACATGGAGCGTGACGCCGGCATTGTCGGTTCCTGCAGCCGGATACGCGACCGACACCGGGGGCGTCGCGGGATTGGACGGGTCCGCGATGTGCCAGCGAAGGACGCGTGATACGTCCACGCGTGCGACGAGCAGATGCGACCCGTCGGGCGACCACCAGTACCCGCTCTGGCGACCCATCTCCTCGGCGGCGACGAACTCGGCGAGGCCATACGTGACCTGGTCGTTCTCCGGGGTCATCAGCACACGCGCCCCATCACCGTCGGTGCGCACCACGTGCAGCGCGCCGGCTTCGATATATGCGACCTGGGTGCCGGTGGGATCAATCCGCGGATCGATTGCGCGGCCGCTCGCCGGAAGTTCGTTCGCTCCACCGGCGATGAGGTTGGCGACGTAGATCTTCCCGGCGAGGTCGAACACCGCACGGGTGACATCGGTATTGGTTGAGAAGCGCACGATGCCACCGGACGATTCGCGCGCCCGTTCGCGACGCATCCGCTCTTCCGCGGGAACCTCGCTGCCGTCGTCGTGCGCCAGCATCGCGGGATCCGCAATCACTGTCGATGTCCCGGCGCGCACGTCGAACTGCCACAGACAGGTGCGCCGGTCGGTGCCGCTGCGGGTGCGCAGAAACACGACGCGACTGCCGTCCGGCGAGATCACGAAATCTCGCGGAACGCCAAGGCTGAAACGGCGCGTCCGAGCCTGCTGTCTGGGGAAGCTGGTCTCTCTCACCCCGAAATGGTCGCGCAGCGGGACGCCGACCTGTTGCCGCCGCTGGGCCTCTCCCGCGTCGAGGTAAGGTCGCAGCCGGCCGTCGATGTCTCGTACCGGTCCGGCCCCTTGGCCTCGATCAGGCGATCGTGAGAACCAGCGCGCCCTGCACCTTGCCGTCCCGCAGGCGGGAAAGCGCCGTGTTCGCCTGCTCGAGGGGCAGCGTCTCGACCTCTGCCCGCACCGGGATCCGATGCGCCAGTGAGAGGAATTCGGCGCCGTCCTGGCGCGTCAGGTTGGCGACGGATCGCACGCTGCGCTCACCCCAGAGCAGGTCGTACGAAAACGTCGGGATGTCACTCATGTGGATGCCGGCGCAGACAACCGTTCCACCTTTCGAGACGGCGGCGAGCGCCAGCGGCACGAGCGCGCCGACGGGCGCGAAGATGATCGCCGCATCGAGCTCCTCGGGCAGCGTCTGATCGGTACCGCCCGCCCACACCGCACCGAGATGCATCGCGAACTCCTGGCTCGCGGTATCGCCGGGCCGCGTGAGCGCAAAGACGCGCCGTCCCTGGTACCGCGCCACCTGGGCGACGATGTGCGCCGATGCGCCAAAGCCATACAGGCCAAGGCGGACGCCATCCCCGGCGGCATTGAGTGACCGGTATCCGATCAGCCCTGCGCAGAGCAACGGCGCCGCTTCGATGTCGCTGTAGGAGCGGTCGATGGGAAAGCAGAATCGCGCGTCGGCCACCGCGTACTCCGCATATCCGCCGTCGATGTCATAGCCGGTGAACCGGGCTCGATCGCAGAGGTTCTCGCGCCCGGTCGTGCAGTAGATGCACACCCCACATGTCCATCCGAGCCACGGAATCCCGACCCGATCGCCGGCCCGTATCGCCTCCACCGCGGTTCCCGCGTCCACGACTTCGCCCACGATCTGATGACCGGGAATCAGTGGCAGCTTGGGATGGGTCAGCTCTCCGTCGACGATGTGCAGGTCGGTCCGGCAGAGCGCGCAGGCGCCGATCTTGACGAGCACCTCGCCCGCGCCCGGCTGTGGCGTGTCCATGGATGCTTCACGCAGGGGGGTGCGAGGCGCGTCGAGGACCATGGCTCGCATGGCGAACATGGTAGTTGCGTGTCGCCGAAGTCCGCTTGCGCATCACTCCTGGTAGACACAGAGCAGATCAGCGCTCGACACGGTTGCCGGCGCGTCGACGATCCGGCCCCCATCCACCACAAAGAGCAGCCTGGCGCCGGGCGGCGGAGCGTCATGCGGACCGATCACAATCACGTCGCCCGCATTCGCAGCATCCAGCTCCGCGACGGTTGTGACCACGACGATCCGCGCCCGGCGAACGAACTCGCTCTGCGGAGGGGGCGCTCCGACGGCATACATCAGCTGGAGTGCCGGCTGGTTGAGCGTTGCAGAGAGCAGGAGTCGATGATTTCCAGGCTGCGCATCGGAGTAAGCCAGCACGAGTGCCGCGCCCTCACCCGTCTCGAAGGCATTCTCAGCACGGGTTGGATATGTCGTGAAGAAGTCGACAAAGTACGGGGCCGCACTTGCGAGCGTGATCGCCACCAGTCCCAGGGCGATGAGACGCCGCGTCGGTAGCAGCGCCCACACCCAGGAGATTCCCTCCACCATGAGGAGGAGGAGAAATGGGATCAGCCCCGCGCCACGAAGGGCGTGAGGCGCGACGAGTGTCAGAGCCGCGGGGATCGGGGCCACCAGTGCGCCGAGAAGGACGAAGCGCGCATACGGTTCACGCCACCTCGATACAAGCCGAATCGCGCCGATGGCCATGAGCGGGATGGTTGCGTCGAGCAGGACCCCACCAAAGCCCGTCGTCTGGCGCGGGTTGCCGTCCCCGTGACCCACCAGGAAGCTCGGGCTGAAGTAACTGCCGTAGTTACCGAGTAATCGTGTCGCGGCTGTCAGTAGGGATGGGTGGTCGGCGAGCAGACCCACCGATTGAAGTCGAGCCAGGAGGGCACCGGGGTTCTCGAACGACCAGATCGCCAGGACCACATAGGCGACCGCGATCGGAAACAGAAACCGAAGGATCTTGTCTCGCCCACTGCGCGCAAAGCTCACCACGACGACGCCGGCCACCAGGACAGCGAGGAGGCGCCCGATGGAGTACGCATACACACTGACAGCCAGAGCCACGCCTGCGCCGGTCCACCACCTCGCTGACGCTCCAGCAACATTTGCCTCGGTGATACACCAGCAGGCGCACATCACGCACAGCACCATAAGGATGTTCCCCTCGAGCATCGTGTGGCTCTGTAGGAAGATCCACGGCTGCAGTGCGGCGAACGCGATCGAAACGACAGCGACAAACCTCGAGCCGGTTCGCACCATGGCGATTCGTCCTGCGAGGAGAGCGATTGCGATTCCCGCGAGCACGCTGGGCAACCGCACCACGGCGGCGCCGTTCGCGAAGAGCCACGTGAGCGGCGCTACCAAATAGGTCGCAACCGGCCCCTTGTAGTCCCCGAAATCGACGAAGAAGAGCGGAAAGTGGTTGCCGTACTGGTCAGTGCCGAAATGCGCAATCGTCCAGGCGTTGTAGCCGATGCTTGCCTCATCGGCGTAGAGCCCCGGAGGGTCGGTCCCGATTCTGTAGAGGTACAGCGCCGCGACGGATGCCGCCAGTGCGACGATCGCAAGGGAGAATCGGTTGCGCCACCAGGGTCGCCTGGTCATGACGGCGTTCTCTTGAGTCACGTACGTGGCGTGCATCTTCACACGGGCGGTCCGCGTGCGCTCCGCATCGACTCGGGAATGCGAACCGAATATAGGACATGGTCGGACTCACGCTGTTTGCCGAGCCGACAGCCGCCATCGCGTGCGGTGGCCTCGCTCTGTCCCTGGCGCAAGTGGCGGCCCTCGGCAGGAACCTCACGATGGCTGCCGTCGGAGGTGCCGCGGGCTTCTTCATCGGCTTGGTGACGCAGCTGGGGTGGCCGTTCCTCGCGCTCCCATTGGCTGCAGGCACCATGCAAGTGGAGCATCCGGCACGATCGAGTTCGTGCTGGGGGACATCACGTCCGGCTGCAACCCGCCGACCTTCACCGTTCAGCAAGGCTGCGCCAGATAAGCTCTCGTCCATGGCGCGACAGTCGCAGTTGGATTCCGCCCGTCTTCGCAGGGACCTCGGTCTAGCTCGCGCCCGCCGTTTCACCATCTACGCGGCCATCGGGGCAACCGGGTTCACCGGGGTGCTCGCACTGGTGGCGGCCACCAGCTTCCCCGGCCGCACTCCGGCCACGGCACCGCAACCCGGGTCCACCGACAACGCGGGGAACGCGCCTCCCGGGCTGGTCGCGCCGGTTCAGCAACCTCAGTACGGGTACGGCGGGGCACCAGTAGCGATCTCCGGCGGCTCCTGACCGGACGCTGCAATTGCTAGCGGCACTGGCCGGACCGACGCCGATGTGGTACGCAACACGTGCCAGCGGTTACACCGCCCTTGTTCTGCTCAGTGCGAGCGTGGTGCTCGGGGTGCTCACCTCATCACGTGAGAGCCGGCGTGGCTGGCCCCGGTTCGTGGTCCAGTCGCTGCACCGCAACTTGTCACTCCTGGTCGGCGTGTTCCTCGTGATTCACATCCTCACGTCGGTGATCGATCCCTTCGCGAAACTCAATTTCGTCGACGCCTTTGTACCCTTCATCGCCTCGTACCGCCCTCTATGGCTCGGGCTCGGAGTCGTCGCGTTCGAGTTGCTGATCGCCATCACCGCCACCAGCCTCATGCGTCACCGTCTCGGCTGGCGATCCTGGCGTTTTGTTCACCTCTTCGCCTACGCGAGCTGGCCGATCGCGGTCATCCACGGCGTCGGGACCGGGACTGACACCAAGTTGGTCTGGGCACTTGCCCTGGTTGCCCTTTGTTTGGTCGCAGTGATCGCTGCGCTCATCTGGCGCCTCGCGCTCGCCGGACCACGGTTCACCGCGCTGCGGGTCCTCGGGATCGCGGGCTGCTGCGTGGCGACTGCCGTCCTGGTCGCCTGGATGGCTGCCGGCCCTCTCGAGCACGGGTGGGCCAAAGCAGCCGGCACGCCGGCGGATCTCCTCGCAGGCAGCGTGGACACTCCGGCCGGTACCGCGGCGCCGGTCGCGGCATTGAGCACTGGGCTCAACGATCCGTTGGTGGGCAGCCTCGTTCGCTCAGCCGCAAGCGCCACCGCCACGCTTACGGATAGTCGCGACCGCACCCTGCAGGTCGTGATCGTTGCCAACGCGGACGGGAGCGGGACGCTCACGGTGACCCGATCGGGAGCGCGCCTCTGCGTTGCGCCCGCGACCATCGGCAACAGCGGAGTGACCGGCCAGTGCGGCGCCGTCCTGGCGACGATCCAGGTCGTCGACCAGGGCAACGGCTCGGCCAGCGGGACCCTGGCGACCCAGAAGGCGGGATCGTGAGCCTCTCGGCACCTGCGGAGGGGACGACGAGCCGGTTGCTGCCCTCACGTCCGGTGCCAGAGGACCTTGATGCTCACCTCGCCGGTTTCGGGCCACGCTCCACGATGGAACCGGGCGCCATGATCGACGCGCTCGAACGAAGCGGGCTGCGCGGGCGCGGCGGAGCCGACTTTCCGACCGGCGTGAAGTGGCGAGCGGTCACCGAGCAGGCGCAGCACGGCGGTGGCGCCGTCGTGGTCGCCAACGCCGCCGAGTGCGAGCCGGCGAGCTTCAAGGATCGCTTCCTGCTGACCTACCGGCCGCATCTCGTCCTCGACGGCCTCGAGCACGCGGCCGAGGCGTTGGGGGCGCGACGCGTGGTCATCTACACGACGCGCTCCCACGGCGACGTCGAAGCTGCGTTGCGCGCCGCGATCCGAGAGCGGAGGCGGCGCGATGACAGTGACCGTTTCGTCGAGGTGCTGGTCGGTCCGAACCGGTATGTCGCCGGCGAGGAGACCGCCTTGATCGCTCGGGTCTCCGGCCATCTGGCCAAACCGAAGGTGGTCCCGCCGCGACCGTTTCAGAGCGGGGTCGACCGGTTGCCGACCCTTGTTCAGAACGTTGAGACGCTGGCACACGCGGCGCTGATCGCGCGCTTCGGTGCGACGTGGTTTCGTTCGGTCGGCACCGAACGGTCTCCCGGGACAGCGCTCCTGACGGTGAGCGGTGCCGTGCGGACGCCGGGTGTCCTCGAGGCGGCGTGCGACACCACCATCTCGGCGATCGTCGATCGCGCCGGGGGCGTCGACGAGGCACCTGCCGCGGTCCTCCTCGGTGGATATTTCGGCCGCTGGGTCGCTGCGGATCGCATCTGGAATCGGACCATCGACGCCGACTCCCTGCGGTCGGTTGGCGTGTCGCTCGGGACCGGTGTGCTTGTCGTCGTTCCCGCGACGACCTGCGGGATCACCGAGACCGACCGCGTGCTGACCTACCTGGCAAGCCAGAGCGCCGGCCAGTGCGGCCCGTGTCACGCCGGCTTGCCGGCGATCGCCGAGACGTTCCACAAGGTCGCCACCGGACGGGCTCGTCCCGCCGCGCTTGAACTGCTGACGCGCTGGTCCAACGACGTGCGCGGCCGAGGCGCCTGCAGGCACCCTGACGGGGCGGTGCTCTTTCTCACGAGCGCCATGGAGGTCTTCGCCGCCGACCTTCGCCACCACCTCAAGCAGGGGGAGTGCAGGTTTTCCGACCGTCCCCCGCTGCTCCCCATTCCCGCGGTTGAGGCGGGCTGGTGGTGAGAGTCCGTCTGCGCGTCGACCCGATCAAGTGCAAGGCGCACGGCATGTGTGGCGAGCTCTTCCCCGAGCGAATCCGGATGGATGACTGGGGATACCCGGTCATCGAGTCGCGTCCGCTGCCCGATGACCTCCTCGAACATGCCCTCCGCGCAGTCGCGGACTGTCCTCGCGCCGCCCTACGACTCGATCCGATCGACGAGCCGGGTGCGCGAGTGCGGCCAGACGACGCTGACTGAGGTCCCCCCACCGGGTACGTCGGCGATCTGCCAGCGACCCCTGGTCGCTTCGACGATGGCGTTGCCGATCGCAAGCCCGAGGCCGGCGCCGTCGCCGTCGCTGGTGCCGCGGCGGAAGCGCTCGAAGATTCGTGCCCGACGCTCTGGTGGGATGCCCGGACCGGTGTCGCTCACCGTCAGGCGGACGTGCTCGCGATCCTGCCCCACCTCGATGCCGACGCTGCCGCCGGTAGGCGTGTACCGGCACGCGTTGTCGAGAAGCACTCCGACCAGCCGATCGATCCAGTCCGGAGGTGCATCGACGAGGGCGAGCGTCGCTCCATCGCGGCGATGCTCGATATGCAGCCCCGCGTGCTCGGCGACCGGTACGAACCGCTGCGCCCCGACATCGGCGGCGGTGACGATATCGACCGGTTGGGTGATCGGGTCCGGAGGGAGCGCGTCGAACCGGGCGAGCCAGAGGAGGTCCTCGACGATGCTTCGCATCCTGCGGGTCTCGTCCGCAACGCGACGGAGGGTTGGGTCGTCGGCGCCGGCGGACTCGAGGTTGGTGAGCGCGAGCGACGTCTCGGCCTCGATGACTGCCAGTGGCGTGCGCAGCTCGTGCGATGCGTCAGCGGTGAATTCGAGCTGACGTCGCCGCGCGCGCTCGATCGGGCCGGCCGTCTGACGGCCCACCACGAAGGCTCCCGCGAACACGAATACCAGCAGGATCGGCCCAACAATTGCCTCGGTGACGAGCAGCGCCGTGAGCGTCTTCGACTCGTTGCCGAGACTGACCGCTCCGATGAGCCTGCCGCCCGGGATGCTCACCCCCGCAACCAGGACGTCAGCGCCTTCAAGGCGCATCTCGACCGGCGAGGTCGCGGTGACCGCACTCCGCGGGAGCGGCGGCGCCCCGGCCGTCGACCCGATCACCGCGCCGGATGCGTCGGTGTTCCACACCAGGACGGGGTCATCGACGTCGGGCTCCTGGAGAGTCGGCGTGCCACGCTGATGGGCAAGCTGGGTGAGCTCGGAGGTCAACCGATCCGTGGCTGAAGACCGCAGCGTCTGCGCCACGATGACGTCCACCGCGGCACAGAGCGCGACCAGCAGTCCCGCGACCAGCGCGATCGTGATCAAGGCGATGCGCAGCGCTCGGCTGTGGAGCCGTGTGCTCACAGTCCCTGTTCCACGAGCCGGTAGCCGACCCGGCGCACCGCCTCTACGCTGATGCCGGCTCCGACGATCTTGGCGCGCAGTCGAGTGACGTGGACGTCGATGCTGTTGGAAGCAATCGGATCGAGAGCATCGGTCCAGGCATGGTTGGCGATGATCTCGCGGCTCACGACCGCGGGACTGCGTCGCACCAGCAGCTCGACGATCGCGTACTCCGTGGGAGTGAGCGCCACAGCGGTGCCGTTGATCTCTGCGCTCCGTGCCGCCGGATCGATGGCGAGCGCACCGGCGCGAAGCCGCACCCCGAGGGTCGCGGCAGGGCGCCGCATCAGGGCACGCAAGCGGGCCAGCAACTCCTGGAAATCGAACGGTTTGACGAGGTAGTCGTCACACCCCGCATCGAGGCCCCGGATGCGATCAGAGGGCGTGTCGCGCGCGGTGAGCATGAGCACGGGCGTGGAGAGATTCCGTGATCGGACGGCGGTGACGACATCGATGCCATCCATGACGGGCATGTGCCAGTCAACCACCGCGGCCGCGTATGTCCTCATCAGCAGCAGGTCGAGCGCCTCATCGCCGCGTCGGGCCTCATCGACCGTGTAGCCGGCGGAGCGCAGTCCACGCGCGAGCACCTCGCGGAGCTTCGCGTCGTCTTCAGCGACGAGTACGAGCATGAAGCACCGTTATACCTTCACCGTTCTGCAAGGGTGCGCACGATAGGCTGCTGGGGTGAGGGTAGAGACGCCGTTGATCGATCGCACGCTGGCCATTGCTCGCATCGACTGGGCGCCTGCACCGAACCAACCATCGGCTGCGAGGCTCGCGATTGCGACACTGACTGCCATCATCGGCTCACTGTGCGCCGACGCGATCATCGTCGCCATCGGGACGCATCTCCTTCCGGGTACGGCAGGATATGGGCACTTCCGGTTCAGCGATTACGCCAAGCTCACGATCATTGGAGTCGTGATCGGCGCCGTGGGCTGGCCGGTGCTGACTCATGTCAGCTCCGCCCCGCGCTGGCTCTATGGCCGGTTGACGGTGCTGATCAGCCTGGCGCTCTTCCTTCCCGATGCGTGGCTGCTCATTCGTGGTCAGCCGCTGAACGAAGTCGCCGTCTTGATGGTCATGCACGTTGCCGTTGCCGTGGTCATCTACTCCGGCATGGTGCTGATCGCCCCTGCCCGCGGGATCCGCAGCCGGCGCTGACCGGATCAGGACAACGCCGGCGACGAGCTGACCAGCCGGAGTGGTGACGCCTCCCAGTGAGCGGCCTGGGTTGCCGTGAGCCCGCCGTCCCCAACCAGACGCTCGAGGACATACGTCATTCGAGCCGTCGAGGCGGCGAGGTGCCGAAGCGGGTCCAGCGCAGTCGGCGCCTGGACGACCCCGGCAAGGAGCGCCGCCTGCGCCCAGGTCAGCTGGTCAGGCGCAACGCCGAAGTATCCGCGGCTCGCTGCCTGGATCCCGTAGTACCCGTGGCCGAAGTACACGGCGGAGAGATACATCGAGAGGATCGCCGCTTTCGTGTAGTGGGTATCGAACTCAAGGGCGAGTGAGACGCGCCGGACACGGCCCCAGAAGCCATCGGTCACCGCGGGGTAGAGCACGTGGGCCAGCTGCATCTCGATGGTGCTGCCGCCGAGGTCCTGCCCGGTGAAGAATCCGTAGAACGCGCGCACCAACGCCACCCCGTCGACGCCGTTGTTCGAATAGAAGGTCGCGTCCTCGGAGGCGACCAGCGCCTGGGCAATTCGATCGGAGGGCGCGATCATGACCGCCGACGAGCCGTGGGCGCGGTCGATGGCCTTCACAACCGCTGGGGCGCCTCCGATGCTCGGATCGGTGGCGACGTTTGCCGCAAAGGCGATCGCGCCGCCGATCAGACAGAGGAGCACCAGGCGCGCCGCCCAGCGGATGCCGCGATGCCGCGCCGGAACTGGGTCTGGCTCACCCGGCTCCTGGGTATGCAGGGTCGGGCCAAGGGGTGCCTCAGGCGCGACGGCAGGGGTATCGGGACTGGTGAGTACTGACATGCTTGACCGGGGCCGGGCGCGCAAGCGCGCGCCATCCTCTCAATGAGAGAACGGAGACCCTTTCGGTCGCGTTTCGGTGCCGGCTACTCCTTCGCCGTGCCGGCGGCCTGCCTTATCTCCGCATAGTGCCGCCGCCAGATCAGCTTGTGAATCGGGATCCAGCGCGGGATGTCGCGCAGGCCGGGGATGACCGGCACCAGAAAGAGCAGGGCCGTGAGGATCAGCATCACCCCGACCACGGCCAGATCGGTGTTGGCTGCGCTGATACCCAGGAATCCGGTCGGCGAGTTGAACGGCGGGATCTGATACCACATGGTGTAGAGCCAGAGCCACGCCGAACCTGGATAGCGACCCGTCTCGTTCATGACGCCCCAGTCGCTGCCGATCAGCTTCTGCTGGGTGGCGAGGTTGGCGATGTAGCCCCCGTCATCGAGAAAGAGGAGCGGCCGGGTGAAGTCGGTCTGGTAGAAGTGGTTGCTGGTCAGCAGCAGCGCGTCCAGGCCGCCGGACCTGGCCAGCGTGAGCATCCGGTCCATGAGCACGGACACCGGTCCGTAGTCTCCCGATGGGACGTTCACGGTTCCGTCAGCCGCCACCGTCGCTGTGCTGAGGCCGGTCGTGTAATTCGCCAGCCATTTCTGCTGCTGATCCCCCGACGCGGCTTGATACGTGCTCAACGCGGAGGCGAGGTCCACGTCCCCCGCGGTTGCCTGCGTGAGCGGTTCAAGCACAAAGTCATTGGGGGCGTTGACGGGAACGTGCACACCTGCCCACTGCTGCGGAGCCAACGGCCCCCAACTCTGCGCAGCGGCGCTTCCCGAGTTGTACGGTGGTCCATACGTCGCGACGAGCGTTGAGCCGCCGAGCTCGCCCGTTGCCGTCGTTAGGAAGTCCACGGGATCCGCCTTCGACCAGCTCTGCAAGGTCACCGAGGGGACGTCCGGCGACGAGAGCACCGCCGAGAGAATCAGCACGACTCCCAGCACGCCGAGCATGGCGATCGTGACCTCCTTCAGGAGGTCGTACGGGATCATCCGGACCCCGCGGTAGTAGGTCTGCTTGTCGACCTTGGACGCCTTCACGGCGTCACCGGCATGGGGTCATCGATCGGCCGGACGACGCCTTTCGCACGCACCTGGATGATGTGCAGCACAACCAGAAGGGTCACACCGATTGGGAAGAGCATCACATGCAGGCCGTACATCTGCCCGAAGTTGAGTGCGTTGAACAGGCCACCGAACCCCGTCGAGTTGATCGCGTCCTTGGCGTTGATCGCGATCCACTGTGAGTCGAAGTTCTGCTGGATCACGTACCCCGTGAACGCGGTGCCGACACTGATCGCGAAGATCACCACGCCGACCATCCAGGTCTTGGCTCGTCCGTCGCGCCAGCCCGCCCCCCAGAACTGTCCCCAGAGATGCAGGACCATGAAGATGAAGAACATCTGCACGGACCAGAAGTGAATGCTGTTGAAGAAATGCCCGACCGATGACACGTGCCACCACGCGGATCCGAAGAACGCGAGCACCACGCCGCTGAGCACGACCCAGAAGAGCGCCGCGATCGTGACCACACCGAAGACATAAACCCAGGAACCGATATATGCCGGCTGCTTGGTGGGAAGCAGCTCGGTGATCGGAAGCGTCTTCTCCACCCGGCGACGGACAGACGCCGTCCATCCGGTTTCAGGCTCCACGACCGGTCCGGGCGCCGTGGTCGCGCTTGGCTCTACGGTTTCCGACGGGGTCTCGCTACCGATCATGCGGCTCCTTCGGCCGGTGCGAGGGGAAGGGTGCGACCAGCGCCAGCACGAAGAGCAGCACCATCACGCAGATGAGGATGAAATTCGGAAGCGAGATGAGGATGAAGCCCCAATGAATGTATGGAGCAGGCGCGTCCATCAGCAGCCTCCGTGTGTCGTGAGCGTGTAAAGCGAGTGTGCGCGGCGGCGCCACCGCCTGCTAGGGCCGGTCGTTGACGAAACCCGGTGACCTATGCCTCCCGAGGGTGTGACCAACGACCCGCCTGGATTGGGATATCCCACCGTTTCGTTACCATAGTCTTCGTGCTGATCCATGATCGGTACGGTGTCGTACTGACGGTCGCGGCTGCCATTGGCGCGATAGCCGCGATAGCCGGACTGCTGCAGCCACGGATCCTCCCAGTCGTCCGTCTCTACCTGCGTGTGATGATCGCCCTGGTCGCTGTTCAGGTTGTGATCGGGCTGGCCCTGGTGGCCACCGGCCACGCTCCGCAGCAGCTCATCCACTGGTTCTATGGGGCCGCGACGATGCTCACGCTCCCGCTCGCCATGTTGATCGGCACACGGTTGGGCGGTCGTGAGCAGCGGATCTGGCTTGCCGGCGGAGCCGTGGTGACGTTGCTCTTCGCGCTGCGGGCGATCGCCACCGGTTGAAACTCGCGATTGAGGACAAATGGCACTGGTGGCGAAGGTGTCCGGACGGCCACCATGGAGTCCTGATGCTCGAGGGACACCATGAACGACATCCCGACACACACCCGGTTGAGTCAGATGTCGACGCGCTGGGACTGTGCCCGTACTCCGAGGAGACCGTTGCCGGGTGCCGTTACTACCACCCCCTCTCCGCGCACGGCGACTTTCCAGAGGCCGGTCGATGCACCGACGCGGTGGTGATCAGTGGCACCGACCACATCCGGCGCACGATCTGCACCGGCCGCGCCGCCCGCTAGGGGCGGGCGGACCCCACATCCCGGGAGGTCGACTGGCCAACTCGCAACAAGGTGGCCCCCAACCTTCTCGTTGGGTCCGCGAGATCGCTGGCCGGCGCGGACCAGATGTCATGGCAATACAAGAACGCGACACCCAGCAAGGCGAGGCCCTCGACAATTGCCCAGGACATCGGGAGAACGAGATCGACGAGAAACGCTGCTGACAACACAAGCGCTGCCCCGAGCGCATGGAATTCGTTCCTTCGCCCCCATATCACGATGAGCGGCGCGAGAATAATCAAGTCGTAGGACAGGAGGTGCGGTGCTGCCAGCATTGAGAACAGCAAACCCAATGACAAGAGCCGCTCGAGCTCGAGCGACCTCAGCCAGCGGCGTGCAGCGAACAGCGCAACTGCCGTCACAACGAGCAATACGACCGATGCACTGACGACCAGGGATGAGGTTGCTCCAAAAGCCACGAGGACATGAGGAAGGGACAGGCCCGTGCGCGCGACGATATTCGGTGATATCTGACGTAGCCACAGCACGGTGTCCGGCCACCCAAGGATCGCGACGCTCGAAAGACCCCAGATCAAGCCACCAACGACCATCCCGTACAACACACGCCATGATCCGGCAATCACCACAACGACGGGAACAAGCCACATCAACTGGGGCTTCAGCATGAGGACACTGATCAGCAGGCCGGCAAGCACTTGCCGGTCATGCCGCAGGGCAACGTAGGCACCGGTCGCGGCAAGCGCGAGGAATCCATCCCATTGCCCGTACGCGAAGGTCATTGCCGCCGGAAATGAAGCGAACGCGACGACGGCGATCAAGATGTGGTTCGGAGTGCGCCTGATGTCGTCGCAGAGAAGCCAACCGGCTGCACCAAGGGCGACCAGCGACGCAAGAAGGAAGAAGGCGAGCGCAGTCTGCGATCCGAGATAGGTCAGAGGTTGGAGCAACCAGGCACCCAGTGGGGGATTGTCGTACTGAAACGAAAAGACGGCTGGCCCAGCATGGAAGAGGCGCTGCGCAGCAGCCTGAAGGCAAGCCGAACAGTAGATTGCGTGGTCGCCATGGCGCAGCATGTCCGCTGCGGTGTAGAAGCTCGACAGAAAGTCTGTGTTGAAGGCGTCCCGCAGACCGCGCGCGGCCTCGGCCAGCATGTTCCCCACGCAAGCGCATGCCAGCGTGAGCGCCCCGAGACGCGTCAGCCGTCGCACGAGGAGCCATCCGCTCGAGGTTGCCGCCGAAGCTCGACCGCGAGCACCACGAAAAGAGCCGCCATCGCCAACGCTGGTGCCGATACCAACTGCAGCGCCGGCCACCACCATCGGCTGTGACTGAGCGCGATCAGTCCGGGCATCGACGTGAATGCAATGAACAGCGGAGCCGCCACACCCGTCGTCAGCAGGACTGCCCATCCCGCGATCGCGATCCGTCGCGGCCGGTGGACTTCGCGGCCGGCGATGAGCGCCGCCACTGACGCCATCACGATGAGCAGCGCCCCGAGGTGCCAGAACCACGTGACGCTGCCGGCCAGGAGCATGGCGAGGATCGCGAGGGCAAACTGGCCGCCCCGAACGTCTCGGGACACCTCGGCGGGCCGCACGATCCATGCCGCCACACCGATTGCCACTCCGGCTATCGCCACGATGATCACCGTCATCACTGTGGACGAGGGCTGAAACGCGAGCACCGAATGACTGACCAAGCGGCTCGCCGCGCCGGCGGCCGATTGGTTGTAGATCCATCCGTTCTGCTGCCCCAGCACGGGCACGACCCGTGTGACGTACTCACCCAGCGTGCCGATCCCAAGCGCGAGCACTCCGACGCCGGTGCCCAACGCGAGGGTCACCGCGAGCGATCCACAGGCCACCCACCAGCGCCGGCGCAGCAGGAGCACGATAAGCAACACGGGCGCGAGCTTGATGAGTGCGGCGATGCCGATATAGACGCCGAGCGAGAACTGCTTGCCACGCAACCACGAACGCAGAGCCAGCGCAAGAAACAGGTAGACCACGGCGCTCATCTGTCCGTGCCACAGGTTGTACGTGACCGGGGCGTAAACGAACGAGAAGACGGCGGTGAGCTCGAGCCTCGGCCACCTGGCAGGCAGTAGCTCAAACGCGATGATCGCGGTGCCCGCGACTGTGGAAGCAAGCAGCACGAGCAGCCATACGGTGGCGGCAATCGTGGAGGGCGCGCCGGCGAGGGGCTGGAGCAGCCACGCGACCACCGGCGGATAGTCGAATCCCTGCACGGGAATCGGCTGCACGTGATTCAGAAAGGCGCCGTAGATGTCCGTGTGCCGCGTCACCGCTTGGGCGGCGGTGAGGTAGTCCTGGTAGTCCTCGAATTCGCCGGCGAACCGGCCCTGCAGTGGCGCCACCACGAAGTCGAGGAATCCGGCGACTGCGGAGGCGATCGCGGCAACCCGGAGCAACAGCAGTACGCGCCATCGCATGGCGGGCGACCGCAGGCCCTCGCCCCAGCCGCGGAATCCATTACCCGGCTTCTTGGCTCCGACGGCGATCGCGAGCCCTTCTACCACCGAGCGATTCTATGGACCGCCGGGCATGGGCAACCGTTCCGGGACGGATCGTTACCGGCTCCTGACACCGCCAGAATCTCACGGTCTCGCAAGGGTGCCTGACCCCGCGGCCAGGACGCCGGGGTCGGGTCGCCCTTTCGCTCGGGAGGCTTCGGATCGAAACTGCGTTACGGACCTGTGTCGGTTCGATCCTTGGGAGGCCACCTCGATCCAGGCGTGGTACCACGGCGCCATATCGATGAGAGGTCGTCACTCCCGTCCGCTTGTCGTCAGACCTCGTGTCACGCTTCGGCGGGCGGCCCCATGGATCGGTGTGCTCTTGCTGGTTGCGGTACTCGGCAGCGCGCTCGTCATGGAGGCGCACCGCGAGATAACCGACCCCGGCGACAGTGACGCAATCGCGCTCGTGACCGGCGGCCGGCTAGTCGCCTCTGACCCGTCGCATCTCTTCTCGCCCGTTGCCCAGGAGCGCACCGAAGCGCGGTTGCTCCACATCCCGGCGGACGATCACTTCATCGCTCCATTCACGAACATCGCGGCCGGAGCGCTCCTGTTGAGTCCTCTCGCCGGTTCAAATCTCTGGGTTGCGAGTGAAATCGCCGTGCTCGCGTCCACCCTATTCTTCGCGCTCGCCCTGCTACTCGAATTTCATTGGCTGGCACCAGTATCCTCTCGGCCGGTTCAATTGGCGATTGCGGTCGCTGCGGTGATGAACATCCCCGCCGTGGAGGCGATCGTCCAGTGGGACTCGCTGATGACCGTCGCGTTATTGGGCTCGGTACTTCTGGCCGAGCGCCGAATGTACGGATGGGCCGGGGTGCTTCTAGCAACGTTAATTCTCAAGCCGCAGGTGCTCTGGCTGGTGGTGCCCGCCTTGGTCGCCGCACGGTCCTGGCGGTACCTCGCGGGGTTACTCCTCGGCTCGGTTGGATGGATCGTGGTGAGTCTGGTGATCACCGGTCCCAACGGGTTCGTCGCGTTGGTGCAGCTCATGGCGCGCATCTACCCTGGTCAATCAGACAGGAGCATTGGTCTGCCATCCCTGGTCTCGGCCGTGACAGGGAGTGGCGAGGCCGGATTCATTGCGGCTGGGTGCCTGGGAGCGATTGCCGCCGCGCTGCTCCTGTGGCGTCGCGACGCGGTACGCGGTCAACCGGTTGCGGCTGTCGGCCTCGGACTTGTGCTCTCCCTGCTCTGCTCGCCGCACGTTACCGGTGAGGACCTCATGTTGGTTGCGGTGCCTATCGCGTTGATCGCTCGTCGATGGCCGCTGCTTGCCCTCATTGAGGCGATCGCGATCAGCGCTGTCGAGATCGTGCAACTCCAGCTTCCGCCCAGCGCTCAGCACCTTCAGCCACTCATGCTTGCCGTCATTGCCGCGTCGACCTTTCTAGCAGTTATCCCGATGGCGCCTTCGAAGATGACGTATTCGCCGACGCGAGTGCGGCTGCTACTGCACCGGTCCTGAAAGAGCTTTCGGTTTGGCGCTGGTTGCCGTACCGGGCTCGCGAACGCTTCAGTCGCGTAACCAAGCAGAGCGTTGGTCGTTTAGCAGGCACACTCCGAAGCATGGAAGGAACCACTCGATGCGGATCCAACGAACCACACTGGTAATCACCTGCGCAGCTGCCCTGGCAGCCTGCGGAGCGGCGACGCCCTCACCGACGTCCTCACCAACGTCCTCACCGGCATCGATAAGCGCTTCGGTCGTTGCGACACCATCCCCCACCCCGACACGCTCCTCGGTCATGCCGCTCCTCGTCGCATTCACCGGCGTCGACCCCGACCGGGGGATGTTGATGCTGGCTAGCGGACAGACGACTGCTCCGATGCCCTCGGGGCCCGTCATCGGCGGTGACGCGACGTTGGCGATCTCCGGCCCATTTGGCGGTCGAATGATTGGAACCGACGGCCAGCAGGTCGCCGGGCCGGGCGGACCGGTTTCAATCGTCGCGGTATCGTCAGACGGCACCGTCACACCACTCGAGAAGAACGTTGCCGGTTCTCCGTCAGTGGTTGGACGCGATGATGGTCAGGCGTGGGCTTGGGCCGTGCAAACCAATTCGCCGGCCTGCGGATCGTCAACTCGAGCAGCATTCGACATCTACACCGACGACGGCGGCGGAGCGAGGAAGATCGGGAGTGCGTCCTTCGGCGCAGGAGTCACGCAGGTCAGCCTGGTGGCGTGGACGGCTGCCGGCATCGTGGCGCAAGGTGACAACACGTGCGGCGGTTTCGGTGACCCTTCGACATTGGCGATCTCGCCGGCCATCCTCATTGATCCTGCGACGGGAGATGCCACGGGTCTCGCAGGTCGCATCGGACGGGACTGCAATTTCCAAGACATCGCCGACGACGGGACGATCGTGTGCACGGGTGTTGGGTCGGCTCCAGCGCTTCGGGTCATCGCGCCGGACGGCACGCAGACCAACTACAGCATTTCGAGTTTGACCTTGCAGCAAAGCGGTCTTCCACGGTGCATCGCAGGGGCGGCGCTCACCGCCGATTCCAAGTTCGCAGCGATTTCGCTCTCGTGCACCAATGTATTGAATGAAAGGGTCGTCCTGCTGGACCTGGCGAGCGGCCATGTCGTGGTTGTCACCAGTGACAACTACCTGACCCCGACGCTCTGGACGCCGGACAACGTCTTGATCGCATCCGATTTCGCCTATCACAAGACCTACTCAGTTGCGACGTCTGGTATGGCAACGCTCATCAATTCAACGTATGCAGCACAAACGGCCGTCGGCTAGTACGCAGGTCCGCATTGCCATCCGTTCGCTTGGCTGAGGCCAGCTGATCGGGTTCTCGCCAGCGCCAAGCCGAAAGCTATTTCAGGACCGGTGCACTAGCTAGTTCCTGAACTCTCGATGCGAGCCATGATGTGGGCTGCGTCACGACCGAGTCGTCGCAGTTGCTCGGGCGAAAGCACGTCGATGACGAGTGATCGGAGATGCCTCACGTGCCCGGGCGCCGCTGCCGCAAGTGTCTCGAAGCCCACGTCGGTCAGGATTGCCTTGGTGAAGCGCCCATCGGTGCGATCCGGCGCCCGGCGGACGAACCCCCGCCGCTCGAGACGCTCGACCACGTGCGAGAGGCGAGACAACGATGCGTTTGTGACCTCGGCAAGCGCGCTCATGCGCATGGTTCGATCGGGATTGTCGGACAGCATCGCGAGCACCTGGTACTCAACCATGCTCAGCTTCGAATCACGATGCAACTGTTGATCGATCGACCAGGGAAGCCAGGTCAGCAGCCGCACGATCGAGAGCCACGACTCCAGCTCCGACGCGGTGAGCCACTTGACCGGCGGTTGCTTCGCGCCTCGGCGCGGTTGAGCCATCCCGCAAGCATACCCCGGTCACTCCCTTTTTCAAGTGAAGGAAATAGCGACTTGACGGTTCACTTGACACTTCAAGCTTGAACGTTCAAGCTGGCCTCCTCGCCAGCGATCATGCCAGGAGGGCAACCGAAGATGAACGTGGCACTCACCGGAGCGACGGGGTTCGTGGGATCTCACGTCCTGAGAGAACTGCAGGAGCGCGGCCATAAGGTGGCAGCGCTCGTTCGCGACCAAGCTCAGGCCGACAGGCTTGGTCCCGAGGTTCAGACGGCCGTCGTCGACCTCTACGATTGACCGGCGGTGGTGAGCCTGCTGCTTCAGGCGGATGCGGCGATCCACACCGCGAGCCCCAATGACGAGACCAGCGCGGCCCTCGACAGTGCGGTGGTCGACGCGGCGATCGAGGCTTTCGATGGCACCGGCAAGCCCTACATCAGCATCAGCGGCATCTGGGTCTACGGTGCCAACGCTGCCATCAGCGAGCGCTCGCCGTTCAACGCTCCAGCGATGGTGGCCTGGAAGGAGCCAAACGAGCGCCGAGTGTTCGACGCCAAGGACTTGCGCGGGGTCGTGGTCGTGTCGAGCGTGGCCTACGGTGACGGAGGCGGCGCGATTCCGGGGCTGCTGCTCGGTTCGCCTCGGGACGCCGCCGGCAATCTGATCATGCTCGGCACGGGAGCGCAGCACTGGTCCAACGTGCATGTTGCGGATCTTGCAGAGGTCTTCCGGCGCGTGCTGGAAGATGACACGGCTCGCGGCTACTACGTGATCGGTAACGGATTGAATCCGACCGTCGCTGAGCTCACCGAGGCTGCCGCGGTCGCGGCCGGCGCTCCGGGGGCGGTGCCGGGTTCCGAGGCCGAGGCTCGGACGCGCCTCGGCGACTACTTTGCCGAGGTGTTGCTGCTCGATCAGCGCACGGACGCCGCCAGGGCCCGCGCCGGACTCGGCTGGCAGCCGTCGCGTCCGTCACTCACCGACGAGTTCCGCCAGGGGAGTTACCGTGCAAGGGCCGAGTCCGTGATCTAGTCGTCCAGGGTCGATCACGCACCGTCCGGCGTGCGGGCTATCGATATCGTGCCCTTTGACGCCGGGCGGCTCGCCGACGCGGACCGCCCGAATAAGATTGGTTTCGCGCATGTCGCACCCACCAACTCTCGGACAGGAGCGCGAACCATGGCCCCGACGAAGACCGCAGCCAGGACGAAGCCGAGCTCGGCGACGCGCACCAGCACGAACGCCAAAGCCTCCCAGGGATTCAGCGCCGAAGAAAAGGCCGCTGCGCGAGCGCGCGTCCAGGAACTGAAGGCGGAGGCCGCGAGGGCTGATGGCGAACTTGAATTGCTTGCTGCGATCGCGAGGATGCAGGAACCGGATCGCGCGATGGCCAGGAAGATCCACGCTCTGATCAAAGCCGCAGCACCGGTCCTCGCACCGAAAACCTGGTACGGAATGCCGGCGTACACAAAGGACGGCGATGTCATCTGCTTCTTCCAAAACGCAGGAAAGTTCAAAGTCAGATACCAGACACTCGGCTTCAGCGACAAGGCGAAACTCGACGACGGCGGGATGTGGCCGAATTCGTATGCGCTCACGAAGTTGACCGCCATCGAAGAGGCAAAGATCACAGCGCTCGTGAAAAAAGCGGTGCGCTGAGGTTCCCGAACCAGCGCCACGTCATGGTCTGGCGACGGCCAAATTGAGACGCCGCCAAGACGCCGTTGCAGCTCTCGAGCGCATTGCGTACATCCTCGAACGCGAGCAAGAACCTTCCTATCGCGTGCGTGCCTTTCGCAATGCGGCCGCCGTCGTTCGTGCGCTTCCCGATTCGGAGCTTGAGGAGCGGAGCAGGCGCGGCGCCCTGCAAGATCTCGCCGGGATCGGGCCGGCTACGGCGCGGGTCATTGAGGAGGCGCTGACTGGGGCGATCCCGGCATACCTGCAACGCCTCGAAACCGAGGCCCCGCCCATTGCGGACGAGGCGCTGGCGCTGCGCCGGGCACTGCGCGGTGACTGCCACGTGCACTCGGACTGGTCGGACGGCGGCAGCCCCATCGAGGACATGGCTCGGACCGCGATCGCCCTTGGGCACGAGTACATCGTCCTCACCGATCACTCACCGCGGCTCACGGTGGCGCGCGGGCTGAGCCCCGCGCGGCTCCGCGAGCAACTCGACGTGGTGCGCGGCATCAACGCACGGCTCGCGCCGTTTCGCATCCTCACCGGCATCGAGGTCGACATTCTCGACGACGGCTCGCTCGACCAGGAACCGGAGTTGCTCGCGCAGCTCGACGTCGTGGTGGCAAGCGTGCATTCGAAGCTCCGCATGCCGCCGGCGGAGATGACACCGCGAATGCTCACGGCAATCCGCAACCCGCACATGGACGTTCTCGGTCACTGCACCGGGCGGATCGTCGTCGGCCGGGGGAGACCCGAGTCGCAGTTCGATGCGGACGCTGTCTTCGCGGAGTGCCGCGAGCATCACGTCGCGGTCGAGATCAACTCACGTCCGGAACGGCTCGATCCCCCAACTCGCCTGCTGAAGCTTGCGATCGAGACCGGATGCCGGGTCGCCATCGACACCGACGCGCACGCGCCGGGTCAGCTCGAGTGGCAGCTGCGCGGCTGCGAGCGCGCTGCCGCGTGCGATGTTTCAGCCGAAATGGTCATCAACACCATGCCGGCGGACGACCTCGTCGCATGGACGAGGAGGACGGAGCTCGCTAATTCAGGACGCGCCGTCGCCACGGACTGAGGTGGTCCCCGCCCGGCTCGCCGGTGCGTAGCCGCTGAGCAATGGCTCCCAGTCTGCGTCTTTCGCGCTCACGGATCGTCGCGACGGCAGTTCCGGCAGCGTCGATTTGAACCCGGCACCGGTGTCGAACACGACCACCGTGTCGCCCGGTTCGACGGCGCGCTGACTCCTGAGCTCCGGCAGCGCCGCGAATGCTGCGGCCGACTCGAGGCTCAGGAATCCGGCGCCATGGCGTGCCGCGAAGGCCTGAGTTGGTACAAGCGCAGCTTCTGGCACTGCGATCGCGGTGCCACCCGATGCACTGATCGCTTCGAGGACGAGAAAGTCACCAACGGTGCTCGGCACACGTAACCCCGCCGCCTCGGTGGTGGCGTCTACCCACGGCTCCGCGAATTGCCTGCCTGCGAGGAACGCGCGCACCAACGGCGCGCATCCCTCGACCTGCACACCGATCATCCGGGGCCGGGCACTGCCGAGCATGCCCATCTCCTCGAGCTCCGCGAATGCCTTCCACATCCCGATGAGTCCGGTCCCACCACCCATCGGGTACACGATCACATCGGGAAGCGACCAGCCGAGGTCCTCGGCAAGTTCGATCCCCATCGTCTTCTTCCCCTCGACGCGATACGGCTCCTTCAGCGTGCTGAGATTGAATGCGCCGGTGCGCTCGGCGATGCGCGCCGTCAACCGCCCGCAGTCCGAGATGAGGCCGTCCACGAGGATGAGATCGGCGCCGCATGCCGCGACCTCGGCCTGGTTCACGATGGGCGCGTCACTCGGCATCACCACCGTCGCCTGCACCCCCGCGACGCCCGCGTATGCGGCCAGCGCGCCACCGGCCTTCCCCGCCGACGGCATCACGAAGCTCGTGGCTCCAAGCTCGATGCCGCGACTCACCGCGACCGACATGCCGCGCGCCTTGAAGGATCCGGTCGGGTTCAGGCTCTCTGCTTTCACGAGCAGCCGGCTGATCCCGTACGCACGCCCAACGCGCGTCGCCTCCAGCAAAGGGGTCGAGCCCTCCCCCAGCGTCACGACGTTCGACCAGTCACGCACCGGAAGCACGTCGTGCCATCGCCAGACGCCACGTACAGGGCTGCGCACGTCGTGCTGCCGATCGCGCAGGGTCCTCGCCGCGCGCTCGAGGTCATAGCGGGCGAGGAGCGGACGGCCGTCGAGCGGGTCAATGGTCGCGAGTTCGTCGGCTGGATAGGAGACGCGACTGAGCCCGCCTTCGAGGTGGGTCAGGGTGGAACCGCTCGCGCCGGAACCCTCAGCGCCCGGGCGCATTGGAAACACCTCAGCCGGCGCTGACCCACAAACGGTCCAGGCAATCAGTTCGGGGTGGAGTATTCACAAACAGCGGACCCGCGACGACACCGCACAAAAGCATCGGAGAGGACATCGCGCGAGAATATACCCGCAACGCTCGGTGCGATATGTGGCAGCATGGTGGGCGCCTACGCGGAACAGGTTGTGGTCGGCGAGCCATCGGTTCTGCACGTTCCGAGCGGAGCTACTTTTGCTGCGGCGTCGACTCTGCTCCTGAATGCGACCACTGCGCGGCTCGCACTCGACGCTCTCGCACTCCCTCGCGGGGCCACCGTTGCAATTGTCGGCAGCGCGGGTACTGTTGGCGGCTACGCGATCCAGTTGGCCAAGGCCGACGGCCTGACGGTTCTCGCGGCGGCAGCTCAGCCTGATGAAGACCTCGTGCGTAGTCTCGGTGCTGACCTCGTCGTGGAACCGGGTGACGACTTCGGTGCTGCGATCCGCCGCCAGGTGCCGTCGGGAGCGCCCGCTCTCGTTGACACTGCAAGCCTTGATGCTCTGGCGCTTGCAGCCGTCGCCGACGGCGGCGGACTCGTGACGCTCAAGGGGTAGAGAGGTCCCAGCGAGCGCGGCATCGCGATCCACCCGATTTCGTCGTTCGGTTCGGCGAGTGACACTGCCCTCTTCGATCGACTTCGCAGCCGGGTCGAAGCAGGCATCCTCACGCTGCGGGTGCCTGCCGTTCTCGCTCTGGTGCAGCATATTCGTTGCTGCGACTAGTGTGTTTGCATCAGTCCGATCCGGTATGTATGCATCCGGCCTCACCCATCAAATGTTTCCTGCGCCCGAAGAGGTACGACACCCTCGAGAGCATCCTCAGTTCCGTCCCCTCTCATCGCCCCGCTAGTGCGCCCGCGAGCTCGGCCACCTTTCCATTGGGCGAAGCGCTCGCAGCCGTGAGCACCACCTTGAGCGCACCGGTCTCCGAAGCCCGCCCAAAGGTGTCGTACGCGGCCACCATCTCGTCGAGCGCAAAGCGCTGGGTGACAAACGCGTCGGTGTGGAGTTGGCCTCCGGCGAGCAGGCGGATTAGGGTCGGTGTGCTGAAGGTGTCAACCAAGCCCGTGGTGATGGTGACGTTACGCGTCCACAGCGTCTCCAGATGCAGCGTCGCCGGCTTGCCGTGCACGCCGACATTGGCGATCCGGCCCCCGGGTCGCACCAGGGTGGTCGCGAGCTCAAACGTAGCCGGAATACCGACCGCCTCGATGGCGACATCAGCTCCGAGGCCGCCGGTGAGCTTGCGCACCACAGCGAGAGCATCGTCGCGCCCGCTGTTGATAACCACATCCGCGCCGAAGCGCTTGGCTGCCTCCAGGCGGACATCCGCGAGGTCGATCGCGATGATGTGCGTGGGGCTGAAGAGTTGCGCCGTCAACATCGCGGCGAGCCCGATGGGGCCGGCACCGACGACCGCGACGACGTCGCCCGGCGAGATGTGACCGTTGAGCACTCCGACTTCATAGCTGGTCGGGAGGATGTCTGCGAGCATGAGCAGATCCTCGTCACTGACTCCCGCCGGGACGGGATACGTGGACGTGTCCGCAAACGGCACGCGCACATATTCGGCCTGGGTGCCGTCGATCATGTAACCGAGGATCCAGCCGCCGCCACCGAGGCACTGCCCGTAGCGTGCTTCGCGACAGAACCTGCATGTCCCGCACGCGCTGACGCAGGAGACGAGCACACGGTCTCCTGGCTTCACGGTCTTCACCGCGATGCCAACCGACTCGACGGTGCCGACGGCTTCGTGCCCGAGGATTCGCCCGTCGGTGGTTGCGGGAAGATCACCCTTCATGATGTGCAGGTCCGTGCCGCAGATAGTGGTGGCGTCGACCCGGACAATCGCGTCAGTGTCCGCGGCGATTTCCGGCTTCGGAGCTTCCTCCCAGGCCATGCGCCCGGGACCGTGGTAGACAAGTGCCTTCATAGCTGCGTGCTCCTGTTGGTGATTGCTGCGTGCTGAATAGCGAACGCTCCGCTGAGTTGAGTGTCCGCGCATCGGCTCACCTGCACCAGGGTCATCAGTCCTGATGTGCGCGGGCCATTTGGCTTCGACCTGCGAGGCATCACGTCGCCCACCTTGAACGCGCTGCGTCGTCGCAGTGGCCGCGCGTCGACACGACGGAGAGAATCGAACGACCGATCCGGTCAGCGCAGGCGGCGAACGTCCTGTTCGGCGCGTCGTCGCCACGGCGCCACACGGATACGCACATCAACGGCCACCGCACCACGTGGAGAAGCGATCAGCGGATTCAGATCCATCTCGGCCACCTGCGGAACCTCGTCCGCGAGGCGGGCGACCCGCAGAAGCACGTCTTCGACCGCCCGAACGTCGCTTGCAGGCGCACCTCGGTGACCGAGCAGCAGCGGCTCACCTCGAATCGACCGGACCATCTCGTGAGCATCGAGATCGGTCAACGGCAGGATTCGGAGGGCTCTGTCGCCAAAGAGTTCAACGGCGGTACCGCCGCTCCCGAACATGACCACCGGGCCGAACGACGGGTCGGTCACAACCCCCGCAATGAGCTCGACGCCGCGCAGCATGGGTTGGACGATGGCTCCCTCCATGGAATCGCCCAGGTGGGCTGCCATCGACGCGTACGCCGCCGCGACTTCCGGCGCCGAAGCGAGGTCGACGCTGACGCCACCCACATCGGATTTGTGCAGGATCGTCGTTCCAGTCGCTTTCAGCGCCACCGGGCAACCCAGCCGGAGCGCGGCCGCGGCGGCCTGATCGGCCGACGACACCGCGATCTCGGCGGCAGTCTCGATGCCGAATGCCCGGACCATCGCAACCGCGGCGTCTGGCGTCAGCCAGCCGCCGTCCGGGTGTCCGGCCAGGTACTCCATGACGATCATATGTGCGGCACCCGCGTCGATGCCATCAAGGTGTGCGCTCTCACCCACTGGCCGGCGCTTCCAGCTCGAATGCTCGGCGACGCGTCCAAGTGCTCGAATGGCGCGCTCCGGGAACGCATAGCACGGAATTGACACCTCGTCATGGCGCAGCGCCGTCAGCCCGCCTCCAACGCCGAGGTGCACGAACACGATCGGACGCGCACCGGCGTCGATTCCGGCGATAGCTCTGGCGACGGCTTCTGCGCCGGCCGTTGCGACTGGAGCGAGAATTACCACGGCGCCGTCGATTGACGACGACCGGAGGGCTGCTCGTAGCGCGGTCTCGAAGAGCTCCGGAGTCGCGTCGGCGCCGAGATCAACGGGGTTGCTCACGCCTGCATTTGGTCGCGCGACCGCGCGAATGGCGCTCTGTGTGGCCACGTCGAATTCAGGGACACTGAGGCCGGCCGCTTCGCACGCATCCGCCGCGAGTACCGCCGCACCACCGGCATTGCCGACGATGGCGAGACGGTTCCCGGCCAGCGCAGGCTGATTCGCCAGGAGCTGGCCGCAATCGAGCAACTCCTCGAGCGTATCCACACGTATGACACCGGCCTGCCGGAAGAGCGCATCGACGATGATATCGGGGCTCGCAAGCGCTGCGGTGTGCGATGCGGCAGCGCGTGCTCCGGCCGAGCTCCGTCCTGACTTCACGACCACGATCGGCGTTGTGCGCGACACCACCGGCGCGACTCGCGCGAATGCTCGCGGGTTGCCGAACGACTCCAGATACAGCAGGATCGCGCGCGTCTCACCGTCCTGATTCCAGAATCGCAGCAGGTCATTGCTGCTGACGTCGCTCTTGTTCCCCATGCTCACAAAGCTCGAGAGCCCCAGTCCCGAGGTCACGGACTGTTCAAGGATGGCGATGCCCAGGGCGCCCGACTGCGACGCGAATGCGACGCCGCCGTGGATGGGCGCCCTCGACGCGAAGGTGGCATTGAGGCACACGTCAGGCGCGCTGTTGATCACACCGAAACAGTTCGGCCCGACCACCCGCATGCCACCACGATGGGCGCGCAGGAGCAGTTCAGCCTGTAGCGCCGCGCCGTCCGCACCGACCTCTGCGAAGCCCGAGGAGATGACCACGAGGCTCTTGACGCCCTTGCGACCACATGCGTCGACCACCGCGAGGCACTGTGCGGCGGGGATGGCCACAACCGCCAGGTCGACCTGTCCATCGATCGCTTCGATGTCCGGCGAGCAGGTGAGCCCAAGCAGTGTGTCGATGTGCGGATTGACCGGGTACACCAAACCTTTGAAGCCACCGTCGACGAGGTTGCGGACGACCGTGTGCCCTATACCGGTAGGGTTGCGTCCCGCGCCAATGACCGCGACGGACGCCGGCTGCAGGATTCTGGAGATGCTGTGCACGCCGGCGGTCCAGGCGCGCCGCTCGCTCGCCGCCAACGAGTCTCCGGTCGGCTCGATATCGAAGGCGAGGTGGACGACTCCATACTCGATCGATCGGCTTTCCCGCCGGAACCCAGCCGCTTGAAAGACGTTGAGCATGCTCCGGTTGTCGATGAGCGTATCGGCCGCGAAGCGCGTGATCCCGTTGCCGCCCGCGTAGGTCGCGAGGTACTCCAGGAGCAACGTTGCCAGCCCGCGTCCCTGATGCTCGTCCGCCACCGCAAACGCGACCTCGGCCTCGTCGCCGGCGGCGAGCCGGTCGTAGCGACCGATGGCAATCATCTCGTCGCGGAGAAAGGCCACGAACGCCATCCGGTCGTGGTAGTCCACGGTCGTGAACCTGGTCACCTCGCGATCGCTCAGCTCCGACCTGGGGCCGAAGAAGCGGAAATGGACGCTCTGCGGCGACTGGTTCGCGAAGAACGCCCGATGCGCTTTCGCGTCGTCGGGGCGGATCGGCCGAACGTGCACCGTGCCGCCGTCCGCGAGCACGGCGTCGATCGCCCATGCGGGCGGGTAGCCGGGCGGCAGCACTGCGGTCAAGAGCTGAGGACCCCGCCCTGATCATGACGGTGGTTGCCGGGAATGTCACTGCTGTCCATTGCCCGTAGCATCGGGCATGGACCGCACTCAGCGAAGGGTCTTAAGGACCGAAAGTGTGGGACCCATGGCTCTGGATTCAAGCGTTGCCGGCGTCCAACGTAGCAATCAACCATCGGTCCGCAGAGGAGAAAGCATGGAAACCCCCCGTCAGACACGCGTCCACGAACTCACCACAGCCGAGGCCGTGGACCTCCTGCAACTCCATGCTTACGTCGGCAGAATCGGCTTCGTGGTCGACGGGCAGCCGCTGATTCTTCCGGTGAACTATCTCGCGGACGACGACTCGATCGTGTTCTGCACCGAGCCGGGAACCAAGCTCAGCGCGATCGCCGGCGGCGCGCCCGTCGTCTTTGAAGTGGACGATAGCCGCGCGCTCTTTCACAGCGGATGGAGTGTCGTCGTCAAGGGCACGGCGCATGAGATCACCGACGAAAGCCAATTGGACGAGCTTCGTCGCGGGCCGCTGCACTCCTGGGCAGCGCGCTCCAGCGAGCATTGGGTGAGACTCTCCATTGAGGAGGTTACCGGTCGCCGCATCAACGGATCTTGACCACGTCACCTCCGACGCTGGTCGAGCACGGGGAGGCCGGCGTGTGGGCAACGCTGCGGTCGGGCGGCGTCGCGTCGACCAGGAGCCAGACCCGAACCGGCGGCCGCGTCAGCGGCCCCGACCGTTCATGACCGCTCGCTCCACTGGAGTCGGATTCGGCGAGTCCAGCTCAAGCACCTCGATGGATCTGAGCGGTGGCTGAGCCATGAACCGTGGCGTACTGCCGCGATGAGCAGTCCCCGTATGCACGAGAAACGGATGGCAGAGATACACATCTCCGAGGGAGCCCGTGGCCAGCTCGATGGGCCGGCCGGCCGAGGCGGGAACTACCTGTTGGCACAGTGTCATCCATGACACGCCATCGTCCCCGGCGTCCTCCAAGAACTGCGGAACGTCGAGATGCGAGCCGACACGCACCTGTGTCGGCGCATCGTCGGAGCCTACCTCGGAGAAGAGGAACAACATGAGCAGCGCGCGCCCGCGGGAGCCCAGATTGACGCGCATTTCGCCATGGGCTCCCGCAAAGCTGGCTTCCACATGCCACCCGGCATCCAGCGGCGCATCCGTGCTCGGAAAGCGGAGAGGAAAGGTTCCGAGACCGGTCAATGCGATCCAGCGCCCAGCGCCGACAAGTTGATCGAACGCCTCGTGGAGCGAAGGCGTGTTTGCGGCCGCTCGGAACGCGGGTGTGCGGAAGCTCTCAAGGCGAATGAACGGCTGAGTCCAAGTCGATCGGTCGAATGGATCACACCCAATGGCGTCCCAGAGCTCCCGTCGACACTGATCACCAACGCCCTCGGGAAACGCCCGTTCGAGCTTGACAAAGCCCTCCTCGACGAACTGCTCCACTTGGTTGGCGGTCAAGACCATCGTGTCTCACCTACCACGGGGTCGAGACGGCTCGGCCAGCTCCCTGGCGTTGTCGGTTCGGGCAGCGGACATCGCCGAATAGTGACGGATAGCCGCGTCTGTAGACGAACCTCGTGCGTCATTTTGGCGGGAGGGGCGGCCCCGCCGTCGCTGCGCTACGCCGATCGCGCTGAGCAGGACCGCGAGCCCTTCCGCATACGCAGAGGGCAGCTTTCCCGGTACCTGCCAGGTGGGTTCATAGAGGTTCGGAATCGGACCGATCGCTCCCACATCGATGTACCGATATACCACGACGGCAGCCAGCGCTGAGGCGGCCACCAGCAAGGCCGCCGCAAGAGTCCATCGTGATGGGCGGAGGACCAGCAGAACGGCCAGGGCACCGCTGGCCAAGGCCTCCGCGCGGAATAAGTTTCCTTCGGTGATGAGCCCTCCCCGGGCGGGATCGTAGAAACCCGAACTCGTCGCGTGGACGTAGGCATCGACCGCGAGTGCGACCGCAACCCCGACAGCCAGGACGCGCGAGATGATGAACGGCGGGCTGTGCACCGCTGATGTGCGCTCCAGGTGGTTCCGGAGATAGTGCAGGGTTGTCGATGTCACGTCAGAGCTCCTCATCGCTGGCCAGGTCTTTGCAAGGCTGCCGGGTGCACATGCCCCGGCAGCCTCCGGAGGAAGGGAGGGCGGGTCGGACGGCGTCGCGCTGCGTGGCGACGAAGCCGTCACCTACACATAGGCACCCGGTTACGCCCCCATCCGCTAGCCCGGGGAAGTGAGGAGGCGAGCCATGCCCGTAGACAATGAGATCTACAACCGACCCGGCGACATCTGGTGGGACGAGCACGAGCCGTTGAACGCAATTCGCACCGCCATCAACCCTGCCCGTCTCGAGTACTTCACTCGCGTTTTCGGCGAGCTCGGTGTTGATCCCGCGGGCAAGTCGGTTGTGGACATCGGTTGCGGTGGGGGACTGTTCGCAGAGGAGTTCGCTCGTTTGGGCGCGCGTGTCATCGGCGTCGACCCGTCGACCTCCTCGCTCAACACGGCACGCTCCCACGCCAGCGCCGTGGGACTGAGCATTGACTACCGCGAGGGCGCCGGCGAGAAGCTGCCTCTTGAGGACCACAGCGTTGATATCGCGTGCTGCGTTGACGTGCTGGAACACGTGAGCGACCTTGATGCGGTCATTGGCGAGACGGCTCGGGTGCTCCGGATCGGTGGCCTCTACGTCTTCGACACTATCAATCGCACCCGCAGGAGCAGGTTCGTGATGATCAAGCTCCTCCAGGAATGGCGCGTCACGGCCTGGATGCCACGGAACCTCCATGCCTGGGACCAGTTCATCACCCCAGATGAGCTTCACGTGGTGATGCGCCGGCACCAGCTCGAGCGCGGCGATATCGTCGGCCTCGGCCCGGGCGTCAAACTGCCGCAGCTGCTCCGCATGCTCTGGCGGTTGCGCAGGGGACGGATGTCGTATGGGGAATTCGGGCGTCGGGCGCGCTTTGTCGTGACCAAGGATGTGCGCGTCTCGTACGCCGGCTACGCGAGAAAGGGCGGCATCATCGGGCCAAACGCTCGGTAAGGAAACTTATACCCTCAAGTGCCTCGAAGGCGTCAGGTGTGCCTCGTGAACATCCGACCCCCGTAGTTGGCGGTATAGGACGATGCGGAGTCGATTCGCTGACAGACCAACTGAGATACGGTCTCGATTCAACTCTCAAGCTGATTGGAAGGTCGACCGAGGACGCTGCCATTCGGTGTTCCTCCGTCACCGACACCATCAGCAACCTCGCATTGAGGCGATGCGCCATTCACGGCGCGGACGAGCAGGTCGTACAGCGTTGCCCTCTCCCCGGCGCTCAGGGCGCTGAAGAGATCGTCCTCAAGGACGCGGAGCCGGCCGTAGGCCAGACTGAGCTCGTCCTCGCCGCGGGGTGACAGCTCGACGATGTGGCGGCGGCGATCGGTGGGATCCCGACGTCGGGTGATGAGCTGACGCTCCTCAAGCTCGTTGAGCAGGCCGACAACATTGCTCGGATCCAGGCTCAGCGAGTCCGCGCACGCCTGCTGGCTCGTGGGTCCGCCCTCACTGAGGAGCCTCAGCGCGATGAGATGACGTGGGCGAAGCCCCCCGGGCTCCAGCGTCGCCTCGCCGGAGCGACGGGCAGCGCGCGCAAGGTGGTCAATGAGGGGCAGCAGCTGCCTGTCGGCCAACGTTGTGGTGGCGGTGCTGGCTTGGGTCTGAGTGTTGGTCATGAACCAACAGTATATCTGCAACTTGCTACTTGCGTAATACAAATAGTTTGTGGTATACCATTCATATCTGAACCACCAAGCAAGGAGTGCCCGCCATGACCACGACAGCAGAACAGACCATCCCCGGCTACGTCGTCGGCACCTGGACGATCGACCCGACCCATTCCGAGATCGGGTTCTCGGTGCGCCACATGATGGTCAGCAAGGTTCGCGGCAAATTCACCTCCTTCAGCGGTGAGATCGTGACCGGCGAGTCCCTGCTCGACTCGAGCGTCACGGCCACCATCGATCTCGGTTCCATCGATACCGGGAACCCGGATCGGGACAAGCACATTCGCGCAGCAGATTTCCTCCAAGTCGACCAGTACCGGACGATGAGCTTTCGTTCGACTGCCGTTCGCCGCGATGGCGATCACTACGCGCTCGACGGCGAGCTCACGCTCAAGGCTGTCACCAGACCGATCACGCTCCGACTCGACCTGGGAGGCTTTGCGACCGACCCGAGGGCGGGCACGCGCGCCGGAGCAACTGCGGTCGGCCGGATCAACCGGCGTGACTTTGGAGTCGACTTCAGCACGATCCTCGAAGCCGGCGTCGTCGTCGTCGGTGACCAGGTGGATCTCCAGATCGAGATCGAAGCGAAGCTGAACACGTAACGCACGGCGCGCAGCGATCCTGGTGATGTAATCGGGTCATCCATGGAGGTGAGGACATGAACGGAGTTCGCATCGGCGACTACGGTCACGGCATTGAGTTCGGTGTCTTCATCACACCCGCGGCCGAATCGGCGGATGAGGTGGTTGCCTGGTCCGAGCTCTCCGAGGAGGCGGGGTACGACCTTGTCACTTTCAACGACCATCCCTACTCGGCGGCCCGGCTGGACGCCTGGACGCTGATGTCCTTCGTCGCCGCGCGCACGGGCCGCGTTCGGCTGTCGGCCAACGTGTTGAGCCTGCCGCTCCGGCCGCCGGCCGTGGTCGCGCGAGCTGCCGCAAGCCTCGATATCCTGAGCCGCGGACGCTTCGAGCTCGGTATCGGTGCGGGCATGGCCTGGGACGCCATCGAGGCGATGGGTGGGCGGCGCCTCGGCCCGGGCGAGAGTGTGGAGGCGCTCGAGGAGGGCATCCATGTGATCCGCGAACTGTGGGACACGGGTGCGTCGGGCGACGCGCGGTTCGAGGGCCAGCACTATCGGCTGGCTGGCGCCGCCCGCGGGCCAGCGCCGGTGCACAACATTGGCATCTGGGTCGGCGCATACAAGCCCCGAATGCTCAGGCTGGTCGGCCGGCTCGCCGACGGTTGGTTGCCCACAATCGCCGGCCTCAAACCCGGCGAGCTCACCGCGGGTAATGTCGCGATCGACGCTGCCGCTGTGGCGGCCGGCCGGGACCCCCACGCGATCCGGCGCCTACTGAACCTGGGGCGAGTCGACCCGCCCGCACGAGAGACGGCCGCGGAGCTCACCAGGCTCGCCCTGGAGGATGGGATAGGCACCTTCATCGTGACGGTGACCGACCCACGCTCGATTGTGGACTTCGCGGCTGAGGTTGTGCCCCGCGTGCGTGAGGCGGTTACGCGGGCGCGGCAGCGCGGACCGGGCGAGTCAGCTGGGGGGGCCAGCCGTACCGCGGCTGGTGCCGGTGCGCCGGCCGAGCTGGCGGCGGTGGTTGCTGAGACCGAGGTCGACGGGCTTGGGGTCACCCCGACGTCCGACGGAACCACCCGTCTCAGCGATCGGGCCCCATGGGACGAGTCGATACGGCCGCGGCGCGACCGTCTCGGTTCAAAGGTCAGCTACAGCGATGCGGGGCGCGGCGCTGCCAAGGCACTTGTACGAGTCCACAACATGCTCCGGCAGGAGTTGTCGGAGCTACGGGATATCCTGCGGGAGGTGCGAGACGGCGCGATGCACGCCGCGGACGCCAGGGCGGCGCTGAACGAGATGGCCCTGCGCCAAAACGACTGGACGCTGGGGACGGTCTGCTCCCGCTACTGCAGCGTCGTAGCAGCGCACCACAGCGGCGAAGACTCCGTGCTGTTCCCCCACCTGGCGCGCCGCGAACCGCAGCTTAAACCGGTGATCGATCGCTTGACCGATGAGCACCTGGTTATCCACGAGGCGATTGAGGAGGTCGACCACGCGCTGGTTGAGCATATGACACGACCGGAGGGTCACGATGCCATCCAGGATGCGATTGACTTCCTGACCGACGCCCTCCTGTCACACCTTGCGTACGAGGAGCAGGAGTTGGTGGAGCCGCTCGCGAGGCTCGGCTTCTATCCCGGACAGGTACCTGACGGCGCAGGGGCCGCGATATGAGCGTGCCGTCCCCCAAAGCGTAGGATCAGTTTGTAAGGCTAGGCCGCCGCGGTCGACGGGTGACGGGTGCCAATTGAGAGAGCCGCCGCCCTAACAGCGCGTGTGAAACGCGCAAGAGGCAACCCACGTGGACCGCGGCATGAGCGTCAACGCCCGGGCAAACCGGCTTCTTGATGCGCTTCCGATGGACGGCAGTCGGCGGCTCCGACGATCGCTGAGTCCGGTGTGCCTGGATTCCGGGACGATACTGTTCGAGCCGGGTGAGCCAATTGCGTTCGTCGACTTCCCCCGCAATTGCGTGGTCTCGTTGGTCACGCCGTTCCAGGAAGGCACGAGCGTGGAGGTGGCCTCGATTGGCAACGAAGGCATCGTCGGGGTGCC
>PMOL01000002.1 GCA_003162415.1 Candidatus Dormiibacterota bacterium | reverse complement strand
CGCGGAGGCAGCAGGAGTTGTGCTCATGTGCCCAGGGCACCGTGCCCGCTGTGTTGACTAACAGTGACCGAGCAGGCCCTCGTGCCGGCGTCTAGCACGAACTTCATTCATCTGTCCGCCGCCGACGCCGATCGAGATGAACGCGGAGCCCGCATTCTGATCGCCGAAACATCGGCACGCCGGCAGTCGTGGCGTTCGCGTCGATCACCTCGAGCTGCCGAATGCTTAGCGTTCCATCGACATGGTGGCGAACCGACAGAGCCGGATGCCAATCGCCAAGTTCACAACCCTGACGGCTCAACCGTGACGCCAAGGGGAGTGAGAGTTGGTCGGCGGCGCCGGACCGCCGGCCCTCCTTGGCGCACGCTCGTCTATCCAGCACCGTGCAAGCCAGCTGACCAGCTTCGCCCGGTCACGAGCGTAGGATTCGGATGGTGAACCGCCCGCGACTATCGTTGCTGCTGCCCCTGATTTGGATCGTCATCGGACTAGTCGTCGCCGCCACGCATCACTTCTTCGAGCATGTGGGGACCATCGGCGCCATCCTGTCCGCCATTCTCGCAGTGCTCCTCTGGCCGCTGATTCTGCTCGGCGTCAAGATCGCGATCGTCATTTGACGAAGGCGTCCCAAGCAACGACGCGCTGATCTTCCCGTCCACGCATGCCTGGTCCTCCATCTGCGTGACAGCCTCTCGCGGCGGACCCTGTGGGGAGCCTATGTAGCTCACGTGATCCACTCTGTGGCCGTGGCCGCAGCAGCGCTAGAAATCTGCAGAGGGCGCGCGACCTGCCGCCCGCTCCAGAGAAGATAGGGCGGCGAGGGCTCGCTACCGGTTGCTAGAAAGCCCCCTTTGGCCCAGATCCAGCGTGAGCACCGTGGCGGCCGTGCTTGGGGACCGCGTCATCGAGCGGCACGTGGTGGGAATGGATGGCGCCTGCCGTCACAGACGACACTCGTGCGCCACGTGCGGCCACAGGTCCGTCATTGTGGCGCCTCCTTGCTGAGCCGCGCCGCCTCATCGAGAAGTGCTTGATTGATCTTCGCTGAATCGACGTTCTTGACTACGTCATCGATGACCTGCCGCACCGTGGATCCGCGGGCGTGTCGAGACTCAGGGGTGGTGCCTTCAGCCACCCAAGAGACGAGTTCCCGAAAGCCTTCGATGCCGATGGTCAGCACCAGCTGGAGTTCGGAGTCGTGCTGGTCGTGCGGCTTCGGTTGGTCGGTCATGGCGTGTCCTCCTCGTCGAGTGTCGGGACCTGAATGATCCGCCTTCTTGCGGGCGGCCGTGCGTTGACCCGGGTGATGGGGGGCGCTAGCTGTGACGGGCGAGAGTTTGCGACCCAGATCTCCGCCAACGGTCATTGCTGTGCGTACCGAGTACGCCCTCGATAAAGCGCAGATATGGTCTGCGGAAGGAGCCCGATGGCTTCGCGGTATCGTCGCCACCGTTCGCGACTCCCGCGCCTTCACGATTAGGTTTGAACGCCTCGTGGCAACCAGGAGCGCCGTGATGGCACTCGCGACTCGTGTAGATCATGTGAATGCCCTACGCAGGAACTCGCACGCAGCCTAGACCTGCCAGCTTCGTCCGATCAATGGCCGAGCATCGCCCACGTAAGTCTATTCCGATACAAGCGCCCGCTCATTGATCCACGTCGCTTCCTCGCTGCGGTCTCGGCCGCTCGCGCAACATGTACCTGGGTGGTCCGAGAAGTGTACGTAACGAGGGAATTAGTAGATCCGTCAATCGATGTGGAGATCCTACTGCGGAGCGCGTTGGCTAGTGATTGGGGTGGCCCGACGCGTGCCGGTCGGCCCAGCGTAGGCGCGGACGCGATGGTCCACTCATCACCCCCGGCCTCCAGACACCCCGCGATCATCACTCGCAAGCCTCAGCCACACCACCGCCGCGCACAGCCGCCATCGCCGTCACGGCCATCACCCGCAGCAACGTCCCTCCGCCATCGCCGACCCCCACCATCACGCACAGGCAATTACACCAGCGGTGGCGACGGGTGTTGAACGGCGAAACTGGAAGCGCTCTGTGAGCGTTTCGCCCCTACGCTGGAGCTCATGCAGCACGGGTTCTCGCGATGATCTCGATCGGCAAGCTCACCAGCGTCGAGCAGGCGGTTCGGTATCTTCTGCGACTGGAGCGGGAGACGAGGCTCGAACTCGCGACCCCTACCTTGGCAAGGTAGTGCTCTACCACTGAGCTACTCCCGCTCGTATCGCGCGAAGGCCAGAGTATATCGGCGCTGTCGCCCGGCACCCGACGAGATCAGACCCGCTGCGCGGCCTCGAGCCGCTGCGACGCGATCCAGCGATCCAGCACGGGCCCCGATTCGAAGGACGTGATCAGCGCGTACCGGGGATTCGGTCCCGGGTTGT
Source organism: Candidatus Dormiibacterota bacterium (assembly GCA_003162415.1). GTDB lineage: Bacteria > Chloroflexota > Dormibacteria > Aeolococcales > Aeolococcaceae > Palsa-851. Next base: position 734 of record PMOL01000002.1, on the reverse strand, counting down.
GCACGACGTGATACAGGCGCTCGGTGTCGATCACGAGTTGACGGCGCGGATGCAGCGGGATGCGGCTCTCCGTGGACGGATCGTCGCGAACCTCGCGAAGGATGAACTGCGAACCTTCGGGCGCATTGAGCTCGAGCCACGAGCGCACCACCCAGCCCTCGCCATCGGGGTTCAAACGGTTGTTGTCGTCCTGATGCAGCTGGCGGAGCGCATCGGCCTCCGACGAGGGGTTGAGCTTGATCACGCGCACACGCCCGTACCTCGCGCCTACCGCCTCGACGTATTTGCACAGCGTCGGCGCGATCTCGCGGTTCGAGGTCCAGATGCCGTCCTTGTCGGGCTTGCCGTGATCCCAGAAGCCGGCACACTCCATCTCGCCCTTCGCCGAGGCGAGCGGCGCGAAGTTGGTGTCGCCGCCGGACTTCCAGTCGACATACTCAAGCCCCTCCCACTCCTCCGGGGGGATCGCCGGGCCGTCGCCGAGGATGGCGTAGCCGTTCTCAGCGAGCACGTCGAGTTTGATGTGAGCCATGGAAGTACCTCTCGATGTCTGGACGCACCGCCGCCAACGCGGAGTCAGCCGCTAAGGCTACACGGGGGTGCAGGTCGTGGCACATCCCACGACCGGTAAGCTCACTCTCGGTGACAGACGATCTCGCACTCGCCCTCGAGCTTGCAGACGTCGCCGACGGCATCTCGATGGAGCGATTCCGGGCCCACGATCTCAAGATCGA
>PMOL01000010.1 GCA_003162415.1 Candidatus Dormiibacterota bacterium | reverse complement strand
AACGAAGGCATCGTCGGGGTGCCGATCCGCCCGGGGGGCTCACTCGCATTCCGGGCCATCTCCTCGGTGGGAGGATGGATCGACCGCATGGACGCGTTGACCTTCGTCAACGAGGTCGAAGCCGACCCCCGTCTGCAGGAGCTCGTCAACGATTATGTTCGGGCCCTCTTCGGCGAGATCGCCCAGGCGGCGGCGTGCAATCGGCTCCACTCGAACGAAGAGCGCCTCAGCCGCTGGCTGCTCATGAGCCACGACCGCGTCGGCACTGACGAGTTCGCCGTCACCCACGAGCTTCTAAGCCAGATACTCGGCTCGCGTCGAGCTACGGTCACCCTGTCCGCAGAGCGCCTTCGAGCCGCGGGCCTCATCAGGTACTACCGCGGTCGAGTCACCATCGTTGATCGCGTCGGGCTCGAGGCAGCCGCGTGTGAGTGCTACCGAGCTATCACCGCCCAGTTGGATGGAGTTATCCAAAGGGCACAACGCAGGAACACCATGAGGTGAGCGTAGTTTTCTCTGGGCCGTGGATCTGCGCGGGCCGCCGCACCCCTAGGGACGCAAAGAAACCTGTTACCCCTCATCGGGACAACGAGCCACGCGTCTAGCGCCGGACGGCGCGCTAGCGGACAGACGAAGGCATGAGCGCGCGGCACGATGGGAGAAGCCTTGTCTCAATTGTGTGCCCGCTGTGGCTCTGACCGTCTTCTTTCGCTGAGCTTTGATACAGCTAATCCGGATGACGCACATCCAAATGATGATGATCAGCCGGAGGTGTCCAAGCCGCGCGAGCAGCCCGTCAAGAAGTGTCTGGCGTGCGGACAGCACCTGTATGCTCGCGATTTCGCTCACGCGCCGCCAACGCCCACCTGACCGCAGCCAGCTGCCAGTTCATTCCGTCGTTGGATTCGTATGCGCGCCCGTCGGAACGGCTACATCGCAGCATGCCGCCAAGGGTTTCGACCGGTATGCGTCGCCCGACGACAGTGCGGGGATCGCATCGGTTGCGTTTCGTGTGACGGCACGCGCACGGTGGAGGTCGGGCCAGCTGAGACACTCGGCGCCCGACACAGGAGGCCAGTCATGCACGCATATGACTTCACCGTCGTCGTACCGCACAGCAAGGGCAGTCTTGCGACACTCGCAGAGGAGTTGGGCCGCGAGAAGATCAACATCGAGGGCCTGTGCGCCGTCGAGCAGAACGGGAGCGTCATCGTTCACCTGCTGACCACCGACAAGGCGGCCACCAGCCGCGCCGTCACCAAGGTCGGCTACAAGGTCACCCACGAGTCGGAAGTGATTGTTGAGCGCATTGACAATCAACCTGGCATGCTCGGAAAGGTCACGCGTCGCCTCGCCGATGCGGGCATCAATCTCACCACCGTTTACCTCGCGACGGATACGCGTCTGGTGCTTGGTGGCGAGAACCTTTCGGCGCTGGAGATGGCCTGGAAGGAGACTGCGGCCGTCGCGTCTCGCTAAGGCCTGTCATATGGACCGGCCGGCCTCCGGGCCGGCCGGTTCGCCCACGCGGTTCGGACGTTCCGCACGAGGAGCCAACCGACCCTAAAAGCGTAAGACGCGCAATCCGATCGTGAGGGGGCAGCTCCTCGCAACTCCTATTGACCCTGACACGGCCGCGTCGGCATAACTCATCGGCTCGGTCACCGAATCGTCGTCAGCGCGGACGTTAGACGTGGTTGTAGAACGCGAGCTGCCAACGCCATTCACCACCGTCGTCGGCGTTCCACCAACTCTTCAACTCACCGGCCTCCCCTCCGGGCAGAATCACAAGCGAGCCGAGATCTGCCTCTGCCGGCCAGCGATCCTTTCGACGAATTGACATCCCCGCACGCTGTAGGCGAGCCATGGGGAAGTGCGGCCCGCTACGGCGCAGTTCGCTCGCCGCCGAGAGGATTCCGGATTCACCGTCACGAACCACCACTGAAAGGAGTTCGGGCGGTGAGTGCACCCACACAGCGTCGGTCGAGTCGACGCGTGCGCGTGCAAAAAGAAGTCCATTGGCGGCAGCTGCCGGAAACCACAGTTCCCATGTCTCCATGATCAGTGCTCCTATGGTCCACTTTTATGGCAGATTCGTGGCCGACCTCGACGCGACACGTGCTCGGCGACAACCATGTCCGCGGACCATGTCACGTCCGAAGACCGGGACGCTCAGGCGAACTCCCAGCGAGTCTGGCTGAACGTTTCCCCCTTAGCGAAACCCAGGACTCGCGCAGGAGCCAGCCGGTACAGCACCACCTTGCTCTGCCTAATCGAGTCGCCCAGACCGAACCAGGTGCCATCTGGTGACGTGAAATGGCTGCCGTACTTCGATTCGTACGTATCGGCGGCGCTTTGCAGTTCGGTCTTGCCGCTCACCTTCGCGACCTTACCCTCCACCACCACGTCGAGACCATCGAGGTTGTTGCAGCCGGTCGTCAGGATGCAGTGCGAGTTCGATTCGAGGTTCTTGGCCTTGCGCTCGTCATCTCCCGTGCAGAAGTACATGGCGCCATCCAGCCAAATGCCCAGCAGCGGGGTCACATGAGGCCGTCCGTCCGGACGTACCGACGATATCCAGTACACCTCGGCATCCTCGAGAACTAACTGTCCGCTCGCCCACGTCGTGGCGACGGCGTTTTCGCTACTGAAACCCGCCAGCGTCGTCACGGGCTGTCGGGCACTATTGTCGCCATTCACTGTTGACGCCATGTGGCTCCCAGGGGTACCCGAGCAGCGCTCACGCGGCGCCCGCGACGCCTATCAGGGTGCCTTCGGGGTCGGTGAAGTGACCGACAACAAGCCCGTTTGGTGATTCGACTGGACCCATCACCCGTGTACCCCCGAGCTTCTCGGCCCGCCGCAGCGCGGTTTCCACCTTCGGGACCTCAACGTAGAACACAGCGTGGGTGGGGTAACCGGGTCCGCCGCCGACACCACCGCGGATGCCTGTCCCATCCTCGGATTTGATGAGGTTCAGGAATCCGTAACTCCCCGGTTCCGATACCTCTTTGGATACCGGCGAGGGCGTGTCGAACTCCCAGCCAAACAGATCGCCGTAGTAGCCGCGGAGCCTCTCGGGGTCGTTCCCGATGATCTCGAAATGGACGACAGCTTGCCCCATGATCACTTCCTTCATGTCGATGTGGGTGGCCGATTCGCGGCAATTGCCGGACTCATGACGCAGTCCTGTGATGTGATCCGACTCTGCACCCCCGCGCCCGAGTGTATGAGCAGCGCATGTTTGGCGTCTGTACTGTGACGAACCACCCGAAATCGTAGCCACATGGGCTCTTCGCCACGTGGCGTCGGCGCGCGCTCCGTTACTGGATGTCCAGGCCCGCGCGAGCAGCGGGGAGGACCGCCGGTGCAGAAGCTCGGTTGGCAGCGAGATCAGCGTCACCGGATGACGCCGTCTTGATTCATGTGCAGGAAGCTGAACTGACCGTGGCTGTCCTTGAGCTCGAGCTCGACCCCAGTTCGAGATGTCGTGTTGCCGCTGCCCATCTCCGCATAGGTGTATTCGAATCCACCTGGAAGACTGATCGCAGCCCGCACCGGCTGGCCACTGAAGCGGCTGACTATGGGCGCGCCGACAGACTCGACCAGATCCCCGATCTTCACGTTGGCCGTTCGCGCCTCGACGTCGATCGCGAGGTCGATTGGAGCAAACAGCGTGTCGAGGACTGTCGACACCGTGCTGCTGTACACGTAGAAGTGCGTGGCGCCGGGAACGGACGACTCACCATGCAGGATCTTCCTCAGTGCCTCGCGCTGTGCCGGATCGGCGCGCTGGTCGATGATCGCCTGCTCGGTGCCGTTTCCTTGCGAGATCTCGCCAGGCCAATAGATGAGGAGCGCCCAGTTGAGACCGTCGAGCTTGGTCTCGTTGAAGACACCCTCGTCGATGTGGCCGGTCATGAGGCCCTCGCAGTGACCGTACGTCGTGGGCGCGCCGAATTGGCATGGGCAGCCCCAGTTGCAATTGCAGTTAACGTACTCGACACCGCGAATCATCCAGTGGTCAGCCATCTCTCCTCGTCTAGGGGTTCGCTGGCGTTATCGACGACCTGGGACGGCGCCTTCCGCGTCAGCACTACCGCGGGATTGATCGTCCTGCGGCCGCTGTCACAATCTACAACCTCGCCGCCGGCGCGCCATCGAGCGTATGAGCCATATCAAGATGGCCCGATCGGGCCATTCCTCGCTCGGCTCGCGGGCGCTTCAAGCGCCACTTCCCGAGGGCGGCCTTCGTGATTCAAACTGACCCACTACCCGGACCCACGGTCTCTTGACAGGGCTGTGCGGCGGAGAGCAGAAGTGATGTCCCGTAGTGTGGTGTAAATCCGGGGTGACCTCAGGGCTGCCGACGAGGTAGACAAAGAAGGCCACCGCGGAGTTCTCTTGGAAGCTCTTACCCAAACCAGGAGACCCACGATGGCCCAGAACAGGATGACGCACCAGGCGCTGCTCGATCAACTTCAGGGCGCCGACACGGGCGTGCTCCGACGCGTAATCGAACACGCTATGCAGCGGCTGATCGAAGCCAAGGCGGCCGCGCAGATCGGCGCCGGCCCACACGAGCGAGCGTCGACACGAACCACGTACCGCAACGGTACCGAGAGCGCGTCCTCGACACCGGCTCGGGACGCCTGGAGCTGCAGATTCCCAAGCTGCGCTCGGGCAGTTTCTTCCCGTCACTGCTCGAGCCACGACGACGCATCGATCGGGCGCTCCTGGCGGTGGTCCAGGAGGCGTATGTGCTCGGCATCAGCACGCAGACGTACGAGCGTGGCGATCACATCGTTGACCCGCGCGCTGCGTCGCCCCCTTCGGGGCTCCTGAGCATGACGGTCGTGGGCCCCAGCCTTACTTATGCCGACGCGTACTCCACCGCGGCCTTCGTCATGGGGGAGCGCGGCGCCGCCTGGGTGGCCTGCATTGACGGGTACGATGCCCTCGCGATCACGAGCCAGCATCGCACAGTGTGGACCCCAGGTCTGGAAGAAATGATGGTCCGCGATCAGACTGTGGGTCCCGGCGACGGTCGCACGCGATGACTGATTGGTCGAAGCCGCCGCGAGGATGCCGCGTCGTCCGCGATGTACGTGTGGAAGGGCTCTGGTGGGTGGACATCCCTTCCCGACGTAGCCACCGCGCGAAGGTCATGGCAGGCCGTCAGGGGGCCGCACGTACACACCGGACAGATCGAGCGCGGTCCCGCCTTCGCACGCAAGCCGCAGCGAGCCCTCTGGATCGTCCCCCGACGATACGACGACCGTGCTCTCCTCGGGGATCCACTGCCCATTGATGGCGAGGCTGCCATCGGCCGCCTGGGGGGGCGTTGCAAACTGCAGCGTGACGGTGCTGCCAACCGCAACAGCGATGTCTGTCGTTACTCCATCGCAGGTCATCACCTTTGGTGCGGGGATGAGTGATACGGATCCCGCCGCGGGCTGGAACGGCGTGGCCGTCGCGGCGATCCCTGCACTGTCAACGCTCGCGTAGCTGGAACCGAGGTGGAACAGATCTTGGCTCACCTCGCCGAACCAGTCCCAGCGTTCCAGCACCTCACGCGCTATGGATGAAAACCGAACGTTCCCTGGAGCGGTATAGAGATACGTGTATCCCTGCGCTGGCAATGCATCGAGGAGCCGGGTCGTGACGATGGTCCGGAGGAGCATCATCCCTCGTCGCCGCGCGTAGTACGGTACCGCCGGCGACCACGTGAGACCGTCGAACACAATCAGGTCTTGAGCGCTGGTACCTGCGTCGATCTCTCGCGCCTGCGGCAAAACGTTTTCGGGATCCGCCACCTGGTTTGTGTAGATGGGCGCAAGGAAGTCACGCTGAGCAACCAGGGCAGAGCCCAACGATGCGAGTATGGCGAGCACGGTCACGACCCGCAGCGGGGCAGGACGCCAGTAGCGAATGACTCCGTCGAGCGAGTACCCCAGGACAGC
>PMOL01000008.1 GCA_003162415.1 Candidatus Dormiibacterota bacterium | reverse complement strand
TACCGTGGGAGCGCCAACAGCTCTTGATCGGTGAGGCCCGAGTTGCGGCAAATCTGCGAGCCGAGGTCGACGCAGAACTCGCAGCCGATCATCTGCGCGCCCTTTAGCTCGATCAGGTTCTTGAGGCGCTCTTCCACCGCGTTACCCTTCCGTACCGCCTGCTGGAACTTGCCCATGCCGCTCATCATCTTCGGTCGATGCGCCCAGATCTCGACTGGCTCGATCCCGCTGCCGTAGGCGGGCTCGCGCCCGGTCAGCTTCTTCATGCCTCTGCGCATGAACCAGTAGATGAGCTTGACCATAGGCCCGGCTTGGCCCTGCGGTACTCCCTGAATCCGCGCCATCGTGTCGCCTCCTGTCACATTCGTTGGGTTGTCGGGGTCTACTCCACATGACCCCAAGCCAGGCCGCGATGTGACATGGACCAGCTCGAGTTAGCGAACAGCTTCGATCGCGAGCGCCGGCGGCTGCGGTCGGTCGCTTACCGGATCGTGGGGTCCTTGAGCGACGCCGACGATACGGTGCAGGAAGCGTGGCTGCGACTCCAGCGGGTGGACGCAGAGGAAATCGACAACCTCGAGGGGTGGCTGACCACGGTCGTCGCACGGATCTGTTTGAACATACTGCGGGACCGGCGCTCACACCCTGAGGATCCACTCGACGCCTTCGTCCCCGAGCCGATCGTCTCGATCGACGCAGGCGATGATCCCGAACACGAAGCCCTGCTCGCGGATGCCGTGGGAATCGCACTGCAGGTCGTCATCGACGCCCTCAGCCCAGCACAGCGCCTCGCGTTCGTGCTGCATGACATGTTCGGTGTGCCGTTTGATGAGATCGCAGCACTCATCGAGCGTTCACCCGAGGCCACTCGGCAGCTCGCGAGCCGCGCCCGGCGCCGCGTCCGAGGTGCCGCGCCACAGCCCGACTCTGACCTGGCTCGTCAGCGGGCCGTCGTCGACGCCTACTTCGCGGCTGCCCGGGAGGGCGACCTCGACGCTTTGGTGGCGGTACTTGACCCCGATGTCGTGGCGCGCTCCCATAGTCGCACCGGCGTGTTCGAGTTGCGCGGCGCCGAGAAGGTCGCGCGCGCGGCGATGATGGCTCGCAAGTTCGCCCCATTTGTCCGCCCAGCTCTGATCAACCGTACGGCCGGCGCGGTCGCATTCGACGAAGGTATCCCGTTCGCAATCCTCGCGTTCACGGTGGTCGACGACCGGGCGGTATCCATTGACATCTTCAATGACCGCGAACTCGTACCGCGTCTGGTGCGCTCGGGCAGCTAGATGTAGTGCCCATAGAGGTTGTTGACAAAGAGAGAGCCCCCGGGCTGAGTTTGGGTTGTTGAAATCAGTGGCGAGATCGGACGGATCACCACCTCCGGTGCGGTCACCAGTTACACCGGCGCTTGGCGTCAGCGACCCGCAGGAGATCGTAGCCGGGCCCGACAGGGCCATGTGGTTCACCAACCTTGACAGCAACTCGGCGGGGCGGATCACCATGAATGGTGTAGTCACGAACTACACAGGCACCGGCATCAACGAGCCGTGGGGAATCGCCGCCGGGCCTGACGGGGCTCTGTGGTTCGCGAATCTTGGGAACAACTCGATTGGGCGAATCACCATCGCGGGAGTGGTCACCAACTACACAGGTACCGGCATCAACGGTCCGATCGGAATAGCGGCTGGGCCCGACGAGGCCATGTGGTTCACCAATCTTGGCAGCAACTCGATTGGGCGGATCACCACGACGGGGGTAGTGACGATCTACACCGGGACCGGTATCAGCGAGCCGTGGGGGATCGGAGTCGGGTCCGACGGCGCCATATGGTTCACCAATTTTGGCAACAACTCGATCGGGAGGATTACTACGACGGGCGTTGTCACGAAGTACCACAACTTCTTCGGCTGCACGATGAACCCCTACAACATCGTGCTCGGGTCGGACGGGGCCATGTGGTTCACTTGCTTCAACAACGCTGTCGGGCGGATCACCGCGGGGTAGGGAGAGGCACGCTTGTCCCTGCCCTCGCAGGCACCTACGGGGGGGCCGCAAGTGGGGCAGTTCGGCAACGCGCCCGCCGTGCCAAGGCTCTCGCGCTGCTCCAGCCGTCGAAAGGCCGAACGTCAGGCGGAGCTGCGCCGCCCGGCTCAAGCACTCCTCAGAGTCGATCAGTGGTCGGCGCTTCATAGCCCAGACGCCGGCCGAATCAGATCCGGGATAAGCGGCATCACAACCGCGTTGTGCGTTGACATGTGAGTGATCACTCGCACGAGGCGAGGAGATCACCACAACTGACGAAGGAGAGACCCCTGGCGCCAGCACCAGGGGATCCCGAGTACCGGAAGGGCGTGGTGACGCCCAGTGTCGGACTAGCGCTGATCGATCGTCGTCGTGCGCGTCCCGCCGGCGGGGTCAACGACTTCTCGACGTCGCGTGAGGCTCCCTGGACCACCCCAGGACGACCAGAAGATCATTGAGAGCACGATCCCCAGAGCGCCGGCTGCCATGAGGATCCAGCCGATGGTGTGGACATCGATCGCCCCATTCGTCGTGACGTGGATGGCGAAGGCGAGTACAGCGCCAACCGCCAGCAAAAAGATTCCAACTCCCAGACCCATGCCAGGTCTCCTAGGCAGACGCGGATGCCGAAAGGCACGTGGAGCGCCTGTTGGTACCTTGCGCGCTTGACCGTCGCGCGGTCAGTACGTTGGCGGACCGACGATCGCTATACGGACTCGTCACTGTCGGACGCGGGTCCACTGATCCGGTGCCTCTCGCGTGATTCCGGCAGGCGACCCGCAACCCCGTCGTGTGATGGGGAGCAGCGACCAGCGGACGTGCACTCAACTCCCCCGCTGACCCCGCGGCTCCTTGTCAACCAGCTTTGGCGGGATCCGCCGAGTATCGCGTTTCCTTTTCGAAGACCTCGCCCAGCGGCAGACCAACTAGGTCCCGCAGCGGAAGGAGGTACTTCTCGCGCATGCCAGTACTCCCGAATGTACCCAGGAGGAGTTACGGATGAGTTCCTCGGTCAGTTCGCTCTATGCCAGGCGCTGGGCCGCGCGATCAGCCAATAGCGCCGCGGATGCCCCTGCCAGTAACCCGATCGCGGGGCCGACGTAGAAGGCCGCTGACCAGAACGTCTTGACGCAGGAGCCGAGCGGAACGTATCCCGTCCATCCGGCGCAAGAATTAGCGCCGAAGGCGTTGCCCAACAGCAATGTAGCCGCGATCGTGGCGATTACCCACGTCGCAACCGCGACGCCCAGAGTGGCTCGTCGAGCGCGCACCTCCGAAGCTTATCAGCGAGGCATCCGAAGCATCCGAGAAGCTAGGGTGAGGTCCGAGGCCGGTCAACGACGAATCAAAGGATGGACCCGACGCCCACGCCAACATCCGCCAATGTCCCTTGAGGCGATCGCCTATGCTGTTGAACTCAGGCTATCGGTCGCGGACGTCACTGGGTACATCGACCCCGGCAAACCGATGAGTCCGGTGCCATGATGGGCAGCGGCGGCTACGCCAGTGCCGCCGAGGTGGAGCCACGGTGCGACGGATCGCGTTAGCAGGGGCGGTGTTGATGTTGGGGCTGACAGCCTGCGGCACCCCGTCCCATGGCTGGTCAGGACCGATGACCGACGTGAAATGCAGCTACGCCGGGAAGCAGGCCAATCTCTTTATGGTGATGCACTTTGCTCCAGAGGTTGCCACCAACTCGCCGCTTTTGACGCCCACCGACCTCGCGGTCGAGCCGGGATACAAAGCGATCATGAGCCAGCCTGACCCCTCGTCGGCCGCGCGCGTTGCCGAGACCTACGGTTGGAACTGCAGCATCTCGACACCCTAGTCAGCAGCCGGTCACGCGAATCTCCCCAACACGTGCTCGATATGAGTCGACGGGTGCATGTCGAAGATGTTCCGTCGCCGACAGTCGCGCCCCAGGCGAGCATCCGCAAATGCCGCCAGACGGATCGAATCGACCAGCGACGCTGCACCCCAGGACGCAATCATGCTTCACGTCGAGGTCGTCTTCCGTGGGCGGGCTATGCGCCATGCTTATCCGATGGTACGGGATAGGTTGCTTCGGACTGGAGTTGTCTTCTATCTCATCGGGAGCTAGCCGTCCGCGAGCCTATGTAAGCCATCCCGTCGGCCACCGCCGGCGAGATGGAGGCGAGTCGCACGCGCGTGAGCGGATGCCGAGCTTGCGATAGGCGCAGGTAATCCGGCGGCGGTGCCTGCGCGGGATCGGACCAGGTTAAGAAGCGGCGACGCCGTCGCGGTGATGGCTTCCCGCTTCTCGTGGTTCGTTGTTTCCCCTAAAGCTGAGCGTCACGCCGCGTGCAGTCGTGCGTTCGCATTGATCGCGCTGCTCAGCGGAGCAGCAGTCGGTAGCGGAGGTCGGTGGGTGGATGGGTCTGACGGGTTCCGTCGGGTTTCCAGCCCAGTCGTTCGTAGAAGGCTCTGGCGGCCTGATCCGTCTCGAGCACCCATAAGGTCGCTGTGTGCGCGCCGCTTTGGCGAAGATAGCCCACCGACGCGATAAGGAGTGATCGCCCGATCCCGGCTCTCTGTCGTACTGGATGCACGTAAAGGCGGTGGATCTGTCCCACTTGTTCGCGATCGTGATCATGATCTTCGGTCGGGCCGTACTGGCAGAAGCCGTCAATCCGCCCATCGGATCTGGCGGTCAGCACCCCGCCACCTCGGGCAGCCTGGGAGCGCACAATCTCGCCCCAATCGCGAACAGCGTGCGCGCGGAGTCGCTCGCGGTACCACGTCTCGCTCGCACGCAGCCGATATGTCGCCTCCCAGGTAATCAGATGCAGGTCCCGTAGCGCCTTGGCCTCGGCCGGATCTGCGTGCATGAGCTCCACGTATCCAGGTTGACAGAGCGCGCCGAAGAAGGTGATGGCGGCACACCCTGGCGTACAACTTTTGTTCCTTGAGCCAGTGTGGTGATAGCACCACGTTGAGTGACCCAAAGGAGGCGATGACAACACCCCAGCGGGGCGTACAACTAAAGAGGCCCCCAAGGGGCGAGCCATGTGACTCCAGTTTGTGCTCGCGGCTGGTATCAGGTGATGGAGAACGTGCCCGAAGTGCCGAACATCTTGGAGTTTGTCGTCGAGACGATCTTGATCTGGTAGGTGGTCGCGGGGGAGAGGGTGCTCGGCAGCTTCCAGGTGAAGGTACCGGCCGACGTCAGCACTGATTTCGCAATCGTGATCACAACCTTCCCCGACTTGAGGAGCTGGATCTTCAGGTGGGCTCCGGGGCTGCCTGAGGACGACCAAGTGATCGCATGCGAACTTCCCCGCGCCCACGACGCCCCGGCGGTGGGGGAGGTGACCGAGATACTGCTGCTGACTGAGGCGGCCGGTCCCGTCTCCACCAGGGTCTGGGACGCTCCAGAGCTCGTGTACGCGCCCACCGACGTACAGCTTGTCGAGCTGGTGCAGGCCACACCGCTGAGAGCGTTGCTACTGCTGCCCTGGTTGGGGCTGGCGACGATCGCCCAGGCGCTCCCATTCCAGGCCTCCACCAGGGTCTGCTCGACGCTCGACCCGTTGATCTCGTCGCCCACCGCCACGCAACTGGTCGAGCTTGGGCAGGACACACTGAGCAGGGAGTTGTTCCCGGCGCCCTGGTTGGGGCTCGCGACAGTGGACCACGTGCCTCCGGTCCACTGTTCAACCAGGGTTTGATCGACGTTCGACGCATTGAAGTCGTCGCCGACCGCCAGACAACTGGTCGAGCTGGTGCACGTCACCCCATTGAGTTCATTGGTGATGGTGCCTGGGTTGGGACTGGAGCTGATCGTCCAGGAGCCGCCGCTCAAGCGCTCGATCAAGGTCTGGGCGATCGACGCTCCGTTGACAGAGGCGCCCACCGCCGTGCAGGCGGACGAGCTGGTGCAGGACACGCCGGTGAGGGTGTTGGTGCTGCTCGGCTGATTGGGACTGCTGCTGATCGTCCACGTGCTCCCGCTCCAGCTCTCGATCAGCGTTTGGGCGATCGACGATCCGTTGAATGCGTAACCCACCGCCTCGCAACTCGTCGAGCTGGTGCAGGTGACACCGTTGAGGACGTTGATTCCCGTGCCCGAGTTGGGGCTGGTGACGATGGTCCAAGTGCTCCCGTTCCAGGTTTCGACCAGCGTCTGTTCCACGCCCGCCTTGGCGTAGGTGCCAACCGCCACGCAACTGGTCGATGTGCTGCAGGCCACCCCGCTGAGAGCGTTGCTGCTGCTGCCCTGGTTGGGACTCGCGATGACTGCCCAGATGCTCCCATTCCAACGCTCGACGAGGGTCTGCTGTGCCACCCCGTTGAAATATGCGCCGACTGCCATGCAGTTGGTCGAGCCCGTACACGACACAGCGCTCAGACTGTTGTCACCGCCGGCCTGGTTGGGGCTAAACGAGAGCGACCAGGCAGTGCCGTTCCACTGCTGGATCATGGTCTGCGCGACACCCGACCGGTTGTCGTCGGCGCCCACCGCAAAACAGTTGGAGGCGCTGCTGCAGAAGCCACCGATGAACTGCGAGTACGTGGTGCCCGCGTTGGGGCTGGCGACGATGGACCAGGCGGTCCCGTTCCAGCTCTCGACCAGGGAATCGTTGGCCGTGGCGCTGATGGAGTAGCCGACCGCAATGCAGCGGCTCGAGCTGGTACAGGACACGCCGCTCAGGAAGCCGCCGGTGCCCGAGTTGGGGCTGGCGACGACAGACCAGGCGGATCCGTTCCAGCTCTCGACCAGGGTCTTCGCGACCGACGCGACGTAGGACAACCCCACCGCCACGCAATTCGTCGAGCTGGTGCATGCAACATCATCGAGGTTGTTCTGTCCGGTGCCCCTGTCGGGGCTGGTCACGATGGACCAGATGACTCCGTTCCAGCTCTCGACCAGGTTCTGGTACTCGGACCCGTTGTAGTAGAAACCGACCGCAACGCAGCGGGTCGAGCTGGTGCAGGCAACACCTTCGAGGAGATTCTGTTCCGTGGTGCTGGTGTCAGGGCTGGGCACGATCGACCAGATGGCACCGTTCCAGCTCTCGACCAGGGTCTGGCTGCCGGTCCCCGCGTATGTGCCCACCGCCGTGCAGTTGCTCGAGCTGGTGCAGGCGACACCATTGAGGACGTTGTCGCTGACGCCTTGGTTGGGGCTGGGGATGATCGACCAGGTGGCGCCGTTCCAGGTTTCGACAAGGGTCTGGTAGAAGGTCGCTCCGGTGTGGCCCACCGCAGTGCAACTGATTGTGCTGGTGCACGCCACGGCGTTGAGGCCGCCGCCCCCGATGGGGTTGGGGCTGGCGACGATCAACCAGGTGGCTCCGTTCCAGGTCTCGACCAGCGTCTGCGGCGCGCTCGGCAGGTTGTAGTATCCGACCGCCATGCAGCTGGTCGAACTGGTGCAGACCACACCATTGAGGACGTTGTTGCTGCCGCCTTGATTGGGGCTGATGGCCAGAGCCCAGCCGCTCGCCGACACGGCGCCGCTAGTCACGACGGCTACCGCGGCTGCGACGATGCCAGCAATCGCGAGGCGTGCGACGCCCCTTGAGCTCTTGAGCCCCTGACGGTGTCCTCTCATATCACCCCATCCCGCAGCAGTACCGCGTGAGCCACTGCCCCCTCGACCGGAATGCCACTGGCAGCGAGTCATGCGGGAAGGGGGCTGAGTATGCGCTGTTGGCGCGCTTCTTGACGAGCTCAGACCCGGTGAGAGATCTCGCCTTGACTTGGTACCCAGGGAAGCGGCAGTCGCAGAGGATGGTCCTCGTGCTCATGCTGGCAGCCCTCGACACGCAGCGGTTCGTGTTCGGGGTACCTCAGGGGCCTGAGGACGAGCATCGTTGCGCACCGCAGCGTGCAATCAACACGCCAGGTCCGATGTCGGTACAGGCTCTTGGTCGGCTCCCCAAACCCTCGGCGCGGTGTGATTTGGCTGCCGTCTCTAGCGTCAGGTCGGAGTCGGGCTGGCTGAGGCCGATGGTGAAGGGGATGACGAACTTCCGCCCGCGCACACGGTGGCGCCGAACTCATTGAAGTCCTGAACCACCGGGTTGTTGTCGGTCACTTCCTGGGCGATTGCTGTCTCATAGGCGCTGAGATTTCCGGATTGTGCCGCGCTCTGGGCAGCCTGGAAGTCGGAGACGATGGTCTCGTACGCGCCCAAGGACTGTGTCCACACCGACTGCATTGAAGGGGGCGTGCCGAGGCCTTGCAGCTGCGAATCCAGCTGCTGTTCAAAGGTGATCAGCGAGGCGAAGTAGGTCGCGATCACCGGTAGGTCGCTCGCGGCAGGGTTGGTGACCGATCCGTTGGACGTGCTCGGTTTCGGCACCGCGGCGCCCGCGGCGCCCGCAGCGGCGCAGAGCATGTTGGCTTGGCTGACGAAATCGTCCATCGACTGTGGCGTCGGGGTGGGAGATGGCGCTGCCGCGGTGGGTGACGAGCGGGAACTGGTTGCTGGCGAGGTCGAGGTCGAGACGCTTCCGCATCCCGCAAGGACGATCGCGAACGACGCCGATATCACGGTCACCCCCGGCGCCGCGCTGAAACGCCATCGCCTGATCCATCCAAACTGCACCACCGTCATCTCCCTGCCGTCGGCTCGCGCCTCTTGATTAGCGATCGCCGTCACTCTCCGCGCTTGGCCGGGTCGGTGTCAAGCGCAGTGCGGGCCACGCTCAAGGTACGGCCAGTCGGGAGTTCCGTTCTGATTTCGTTCCCAAAGTCGACGGCGCGTGCGCTGCGGCCCCTGACGGCAAGCGACCGAAAGTGCCACGGTGACGCGCCGCCCGGCCCCCCTACTCAAACGGAAACTCATTCCACTCCTGAAGGCTCGCCCCGTTGCTGTCGGCTCGCCCCGGCGGCTCAGGAACCCAGACCGTGGTTTTGTCCGACTCCATTTCGACGTGATCCAGTACCCGACGGATGGCCAGATTGACGAGCGATTGACGGATATGGCACGATTGCTGCCTTTCGTAGCGGACAGGGGATTAGAGGAGCTGAGGGATGAGGGCGAACAGAGTCGCAGGCGTGGCCATGGTTATCGGGCTAAGTATCGCGGCGATATCGGCAGCCCCGCTCGAGGCGCACGCCGCCGGGCCGGTGGCTAACTATGTGCTCTCGCCATCGCCTATCGCCGCGGCTGGATCCCTGGCCGCGAGCGCCACGGTAGCCGTGACGCTCACCGCTGAGGATTCGACCACCGCGCCGGTCCCCGGGGCGACCGTGTACCTGACGTTCAAGCACAGCAAGACCGGTGGGGGGTCGGCGCTCGTGGGCACCACTGCCCTTGCGCTGAAGGCGCAGCCGTTCGTGACCGACGGGAGCGGCCACATCGCCATCAGCTACCACACGCCGTCGACGCTTCTCGCCAATGGCGAGGACGTGATCACCGCACAGAACACCGCTTCAAGCCCAACCATTCGCGTCACCGATCACTACATCTTCAATGGCGTGCAGAAGTACAAGATCCACCCGCACCCCATTGCCTCCACCGGGACCTTGGGCGCCAATGCCAGCGTCGTTGTGACGCTCACAGCGTTGAACAGCAGCGGCTCCGGCGTCCCAGGGGCCGTCGTCTACCTCCTGTTCCTCCCCACAACGGGTGGCGGGTCAGCCTCCGTTGGCACTACGGCGCTGACGAGCACGCCGCAAGCCTTCACGGCCAATGGCAGCGGGGTGATCTCGATCACCTACAAGATTCCGGGTGTGCCCCCGACCAGCGGGATCGACACCATCAAGGCAAGAAGCGCTCCGACACATCCCATCGTCATCGCCAGCGACACCTATACGTTCTAGCAGCGCGCTAGGCGACTTTGAGCACCTCGGATCGGTGCGAGGATTACCGAAGGGGAGGGAATCTCCAAGAACTCTCATTCCCTACCTGAAGGAGGACCCCTGGCAAACGCGCTAGGGTCTCTCTCTTTTTGGGGCCGGGCGAGGACCCTGTCAACGCGAAAAGGCCGGCCACCTTCTGGCCGAAGCCAGTGCGGGAGGGCCAGCTTGAGGGGGGTGATAGAGGTGATATTCGTACAACGCGGATTCCAGGCTGTTTGGCGATCGTCTTCGCGGCATGGTCTGCCGCTTGGTACGAGTCAGTGGCCCGCAATGCCTCCAGTTCCGTGACCAGGTCGACCTCGACCAGTGAATCAGTGACGTGGTGAGCCTGCGCTCTCGGTGTCTCGCCAGCATCGATTCCCATCGGCATGTCTCCTTTGTTGAGATCGTGATGTTCCCACCGCGTCAAGAGGCAGCACCGTCGCCCACCCCAGCGTGCAATTAACACACCTGAGCGACGTACCGGACGGTCCACCCGCAACCGGTCGTATGCAGGCACACAACGGTGCGCCCACGAAGCGTCGCATGGGGCCTGCCGTGCGCCTTGCAAGGCCGGAACC
Source organism: Candidatus Dormiibacterota bacterium (assembly GCA_003162415.1). GTDB lineage: Bacteria > Chloroflexota > Dormibacteria > Aeolococcales > Aeolococcaceae > Palsa-851. Next base: position 337,328 of record PMOL01000008.1, on the reverse strand, counting down.
CGCTCGGCTGATGCTGAGCAAAGAAGCCCGGTAGGGCATGCTGCAAACATCACTCCAGCCAGGACGACGTCGTGCGGGCGGTGGACGGTATCTCCGGTGGGGAAGTTGACCGGCGAGCAACTCAGAGCCCGCCGAGCAGGCCCCGCAGCGCGGACGTGTAGGCGTCGAGTGCCGCTCGGCCTTGCCCGGTGAGGCCGATCGAGGTGCGTGACGCCGTCCCGTTGCCCGTCTTCTCGCTGGACAGGTATCCGGCTTCCTCGAGCTTTCGGAGGTGCGTGATGAGATTGCCGGGCGTCAAGTCGAGCATGTGCTGCAAGCGGGTGAACGAGAGCGCGTCGCCTTCGGGCAGCGCGGCCAGCGTCGCAACGAGCCGCAGGCGAGCCGGCGCGTGGATCAGCGGGTCCAGCGCATCCGCCGTCATCCGCGATCGGCTGCGCGGCGCTGCCACGCGGTGGCAGCGGCGTAACCGACCACCCCGACGAAAAGGCCGATTCCGGCGACCAGCCACGCATCGATCGGCCCCACGAACGCGGCGACGACGCCCCCGGTGACAACCGCGAGCGAGGCGCCGAACTGCGGCCAGTCGGCTTTGGTGGCAGCGATGCCCGCGACGGTCGTGCCGACAATGATCAGCGGCGCTGCCGCCGGGATCACCCCATAGACGATCGCAGCGCTCGCGCCGTCGTACTTGAGTGCAGTCTGAATCACCGGACTGCCGAGGTATGACACGAGGATCGCAATGCCCTCGACCGTGCGCTGCCTCGCGGAGGGGCCGCTCACGCCGGCAGTTGCTCGCCTGTAGAACGTCACGGACACGCCGATCGCGACGGCCACGGTCGCGTACACCAAGCCGATCACGCCGAGGTTCGGTCCAGTGTAAGGCTGCTGCCCAAGCACCGAGAGCCACAGGGCGCCGTAGGCGAGCAGGACCAGCACCCCCATCAGCGCCGTCGCCAGCGGCGGGTTCATGGAGAATTGACGTCGGGCTTCGCGGCTGGTCTGCTCCAGCAGCCGCGCTGCTTCGCGCGGATCGAGCACATCGCCGTTGCCGGCGGTCGCGGCCTGTTCCAGATCACGGGTGTTATCCATGTTTGGGACCTCCTCGGTTGACTTTGCACCACAAAGCTACAACGCTTTGCCACACAAAGTCAAGCCCTGATTGAGGGTGCTGGGAGGGCCCGCAAGCGCCACGGCGAGGATTCCCGGCCAAGGTGTCGAACGCTCCCGACGGTTACGTGTGGCTCGGGCACTGGCGTTCACTGTTATGCCGTGTGAGGAGCCCCTTGCTCACCCCAGCGTGCAATTAACACACCAGAAGGGAGAGGGCGCTATGACACGGTGCAGACCAAGCGATCACCCGGGGCGAGGCCGGGCACAGCTATTTGGGTGGGCCATGCCCGGCCCCTGGCCAGTATGAACTGGCTCACTCTCGGTTTTCAATCGGCCCGCGGTTGGCAGCCCGCGCCGAGGGAGCGCGCCAAGCGTGACTGAGCAGCCTATCGCCATAAAGTGCGCCCGTTGCGGGCGCGATTGGACTGGCGAGCTTGAGGCTCGACTGCACGGTGCGCCGGGTGACGTCTGGCAACTGATGTGCGCGTGCGGCGCGCAGCTTTCTGCTGAAGGCGCCCAGACCGACATACACCTGGTCGCCGGCCTGGAACGGCGGCCCTCGTGATATAGCCGGGTTCCTGGGTCGGGTTGATCAGGTCTCGGACGTGAGGCAAGTGTCCTTGCCGTTGATCCGACCCTAGTACCGGCGACGTGGTCAGCTCTGGCCCTTCAACAGGCGCGAGCGGGTTTGGTGAACCTCACGCTTAGGCACCGTCATGGACCTGGCCAATATCGCAGAATGCGGAACTCTCCGTCGAACCGCTGCCAGAGTTCGAGTCCCGGTGCATTCCTCCAGCCCTTGATTAGCTCGGCGATGGCTGTAAGGTTCCAGGCCAGGGTCACGGCGGGCGAGGGGCAACGATAGCGCCCTCGGTGGTCTCGGATCATTCTGTTCTCGAATACGTAACCGAACGCTCGGCAGATCACCCTTTGCGTCGAGATGCTGGTGTCGGCACGAGTCTTCGTTCCGAATGCAATTGAGACTGACAGCGCATGATCCCGGCGGTCCAATCCAGCTCCCCGACCTTTTGAATCCGGCGGTTGGACCGGGAGTAGGTCGAGGGCCATGTTTCACCTAAGAAGTACACTCGTCGAACGTCAGGAAGAAGTCCGTGGCTAGGACCTCGAGTGCGCAGCCTCTCCAAACATTAACCTCATACCTCTCGTCCGCCACCCCCACCGGTCGAGGCTCTTTTGACTGAGGCGTTCGCATGACTGAGGCGTTCGCAGCTCATCTCGAGAGTGTCGTGTCGCCCCTCCCAATGGACGCGTCGCCGCACGGCGAGTAGCCTCGATTGCGGGGCGAGGCAGCGGCCGGCGGGGATACGGGCCTCCGGCACCGCAGCGTGCAATCAAACAACCTGAAGCCGCCAGAAGGTTCGTGACAAGGCAGGCGGTAGTCCCTGATGCGTCAAATGGTTGACACGCGCCAGACGAAAGGAGTACATGATGTGCTCGATCCAGGAGAGCGGCGAGCATCACTCGCTTTTGGGAGGCGCAGCATGTCTGGCTTCGGACCAAACAAGGTACGGTCCTCGGTCGCCGGTTTCGCGGGGATCGCATCCCTTGTGGCACTGGCGGTCTCGGGGGCACAGGCGGGCGCATCGCCTGGGCTCTATGGCGCCGCACGGAGTGAGAACGCGCTCCGCGTGCTGACGTCGAATTCGCACTCAGCAGACGCCCTGAGCATTGAGGAAGCCAGCGCGTACGGCCTGGAGCGCACCGCCCCGGCTCTTACGGTGTCAGGCAAGGCGTTGGCCGCCGCCGAGGCGCAGGCGGCTGCACTGCCGGTCGTCGGCAGCAACTGGACTCAGCTGAGCACCGGTTCCGACAACGCCCAGCCCAACGGGTATACCGACCCTGTCTGGTCGAATGCCGGCGCCGGCTTCCGCAACGTCAGCGGGCGGGCAACCGCCCTGGCGGCTGACGGGAACACGATCTACGCTGGGTTCGCAGACGGCGGCGTCTGGAAGACGACCGACGCCGGCCAGCACTGGAAGCCAATCTTCGATCAGGGCCCGACGCTCTCGATCGGCTCGCTTGCCGTCAACCCAGCCGATCACTCCCTCTGGGTGGGCACAGGCGAGGCCAACACCAACGCCGATTCGTACGCGGGACAGGGTGTCTTCCGGTCGACCAACGGGGGCGCCTCGTGGTCGCAGGTCGGTGGCAGCGAGCTCTCCGGATTCACCAGCTACCGCCTAGTCTTCGATGGTAACGGCGTTGTGTACGACGCCTCGAACAATGGCCTCTGGCGCCGGAGCGCGAGCAACATCCACTCCCCGTGGACGCTGGTCCTCAAGCCCGATCCCAATCCCACCCATAACCCCTACCAGACCTCGTTCATCACAGACGTTGTCATCGTGCCGGGCAGCGGTGGCGCCTCCGTGTTGGCTGCTGACGGCTGGCGGGGCCAGGGCAATCCCCCTGCCGACACCGCATATAACGGCTTCTACATGTCGACCACCCACGGACTGGCAGGGACGTTCTCGGAACTCACCCTGACGGGTGCGATCAACACCAGCGACCTCGGGCGTACCACGTTCGCGTACTCGAAGAGTGGCTCCAAGCTGTATGCGATGATCGAGGCACCCTCGCACGTCAACCTTCAAGGGATCTTCCTGTCTGCCAATGGCAATCCAAGCGGTCCCTGGACGCTCATCGCAAATTCAACGACGCTCTGTAACTCGGGGTCGGGAGGATGCACGACCGGTGTTCCGCCCGGTGTTCAAGCCTGGTACAACGAGTTCCTGACGGTCGACCCGAACAATGACCAGCACGTGTTCGCGGGTCTCGAAGAGGTCTATCAGACCTTCGACGCCGGCGCGACGTGGACGACGATCAGCCCGTACTGGAACTACGCCTTCGCGTGCGATGCGACCAACACCTGCCCGCCGGTGACCCATCCCGACCAGCATGCAGTGCTGATCGTCGGCAGCAAGGTCTACATCGGCAACGACGGTGGCGTCTACTCGCGGGCTCTCGACAACACCGCGCCGATGGGCGGCTGGAGCGATCTCAACAACACCCTCCACACCCTGCAGTACTACGATGCCGAAGCTGGTGCCATGGGCTCGGGCCTGGCCGAATGGGGAGGCCTGCAGGACAACGGAACGTCGCTGCTTCAACCCGGCTCGGGCCACAGCATCACGCCCGCAGGCGGAGACGGTGGCGACGTCATCGTCAACCCAGCCAACGCAATGGACATGGTCGGCGAGTACGTGGATTTGAACCCGTATCTCACCACCGACGGTGGACACACCTACCTCACCATCTCGCCGTCATGCTTCAGCGTCATCGGACCCTTCGATCCCACCAAGTGCGATCCGACGCCACGCTTCATCGCACCGCTTGCAACCGACGTCAACAATCCCAACCATTGGGTTGCCGGCGGCGAATACGTCTGGGACGATACCGCCGCGTGGGCGACTGTATGCCAGCCGGCGGCCACCCCACCCGGACCGTGCAGCTGGACGAACGTCCATGACACCGGCGCCGGTCACTCGATCACCGCTCTCGCGGTGAACGGGAGCGTCACCTACGCCGGCTGGTGCGGGAACTGCAACATCGGCGGCACGCCTCCCTTCGCGTCCGGGATCGATACCAACTACGGCGGGACGTGGCACACGATCTCCGCGCCAAACCTGCCGAATCGCTATGTCGCCGGCTTGACGGTCGACCCCGCGAACGCAGCACACATTTACGCCGTGTACAACGGGTACTCGCGCCACTGGATCCCCGGTGGCGGGACCGGTCACGTCTTCGAATCCACCGACGGTGGTGCTACTTGGACCGACATCTCGGTGCTTCTGCCGGACGTTCCTAGCGACGCGCTCGTGCTCAGCGCCGGCAAGCTGCTGCTCGCTACCGACATCGGCGCCTTCATCGCCAACGCTGGCGGTGGAACCAACACAGCGTGGGCGCGTCTCGGGACGAACCTGCCGAACACCTCGTTGAACGACCTGCGCCTGGACCCGAACGGGACCACGGTGCTCGCCGCCACCCACGGTCGCGGCCTCTGGCGGATCCGGATACCTTAAAGCTAGAAAGCGGTCATGGAGGGCTCCCCGTGTCGCCCTCCATGACCGCCCACGTGAGGAATCCCTCGCGCACTCCAGCGTGCAATTAACACACCTGAGGATCCGATCTTGTGTGTCGGACCAACGGATGGTGTTGTACTAACAGAGTGCGCAGGATCCGCCTTCCGGCCTGGCTCCTCCTATGGCTTGCCCTGGGTGCAGCGAGCGGCGCTGCTGTGTATTTTGGCGACATCCTGGGGTCATTGCTGGCAACAGTGCCGCTCATAGTCGCTGTCGTCGTGACTGCGAGTAAGCGGGTGCTGCTCGCCCTTCCCGCGTGGCTTGTCGGTCTCGGGTTGATAGGAACGGTGCTGAGTGGAGCCTTGTCTCCAGGTGGCGCATTCACCATCGATACGAACGGGCACTCGCCCATTTGCAGCTCTGGGGGCTGCGTGGGGCAGACGGTGGTGCAGTCGGCGTTCTCCGTACCTGCGGTAGCCGTCTATGCTGTGGCCCTGCTGATCGGTGCCGTCTGGCTCGCATTTCCAACAGCGCGTACACGGCTCGTCCACCGTGGCCGTGGGTAAGGTCCGCCCATCCGCCTACCATCGCGAGGGCCGGTCATGACAGGTGGTTGGCCGTCGCCGGCGAGGCGGCGTCGACCCCGTCGGCGAGGTCGGCGTCGACCACCCCAGGGTCCGCCAAATTGTTACTAGAGGCCGCGGCCGGTGGCGGGTCCCTGCAAGCGCTAACCGGCTCGCCGCCGCCGTCACCCCGGGCCTTCTCGTCGACGTGGAGCACGCCGATCTGGAGATGCTGGTATTCCGTAGTCTCAGGGCCGTGGAACTCGCTACCAAGCCGCTAAGCGCCGAAACGTGGTTCGACGTCGTGCGCTGACGCCGCCTGTACACAAATGGGCACTCGAATCGGCTACCAGGACTCCCGAAATCCCGACTGAGTGTGGTCACGTTCGCGAGGGCTGGGCCGAGATGACGACCCCACTAACCGACCCCGCAGAAGTGCTCGCAATATTCCCCGGCGTTGGGTTCTCGGTAGTTACCGATGCGGAACCCGTCGGACCGATCGTGTCCTCGTGGCCCAATCCGATCAGAGTGACCAGGCCGACATCGGTTCGACGCTTCGACTAGCGACGAGCGCGCGGCGCGGTGCGTCGAAGCCTCGGCGGAGGCGGTTGCGCCTAAGAGCGTCAGCGTCGGCCGACGACCGAGAAGGTCAGGAATATCGTCGGATCGGCTTCAGAGTTTGGCCAATCAGCGCCGTGATTGGCTGCCATTGGCCGCCACATTCGACGCGCTCATAGCTGGCGATGTACTTTCGCGCTGTGTTGCCGAGGGCTGCGATCCCGTGCTTGTGCTCCACCACTTCAGCTGACTTGCACTCTGGATGGGATAACCCGTCGGAACTACGCTCGGTTGCGCGGGAGTGGCGCGAGAGCGGGGTCATGGGACGATAGGGCGATGACACGAGCGGCTCCTTCCGGGGCACAGGAGTGCGGGACGCGCCTCGTATCCCAGGGTCTGGGACCTGCCGGGCGGTCATGTGGAGATTGGTGAAGCTCCGCTCGACGCACTCGTTCGGGAGCTGACCGAAGAACGCGGCATTCGGATCAGTCCGCCCGCTGGCCCGCCACTCGCTCGGCTTCATCCGTTCGAACCCGAGCCAAGCTTCGAGTTGGCGATCTGGGTGGTGACAGATTGGACAGGCGAGGTGACCAATTGCGCGCCTACAGAGCACGACGAACTGCGTTGGTTCGGCGTCGATGAATGGCCAGCACTTTCTCTTGCGCACCCTGAGTACCGCAACGCGCTGTTGTTGGCAATGGCGGCCGGCCGCGAGCGTCGCAATGTGTACCTAGGGTAAATGGTCCTTCGCGGGCCGGTGTCCGGGAATGTACCCGGAGCTACGACGACCTTTCGGTTCGCGGCGGCCCAGGTTGCCCGGTCATCCCGGGCCCCGCCCTACGCGCTATTTACCGCGATGAGGCGCGGGGCGATACGCTCGGCTAAGTCGTCCATGTCCGCGGCGCTGACCCACTCGTCGGACGGTCGCTGTATCAATTCAAAGACCCTGATACCGCGGGCGTACTCCGGGGGCCTCGCGATGACGTGAACATGAACGTGGTCGAAACCTTCCTGCTCGGCAAGAAACAAGACATACGCTTTTGGGACCTTGAGTTCGGCCTCCAGGGCTCGAGAGAGGGCTGGAACGAGCCATCCAAACACGCCAGCCTCATCAGACGTCAACTCGCCTACTGACGCAGCGTGTCGACGTAACACCAACACGAGCCAGCCAAGCCACGTTGAGTTGAACGAGTGGGCAACACGCCAGAGCCCGTCGTCATAGATTCGCTCGTGTCGGCGCAGAGTGGGTTGGGCATTGTGCTCACACGAATAACAGCCTGGGACCGATTCTTGTGCCATGCAGGAATCGTGTGCCATTTCGCTCAGTATCGGTGCGGGTCGAGCTCACCAGACCTCAAGGGAGACGCTATTCGCTCACCATAGCGTGCAATTAACACACCAGAGCGAGGGCGCCTCGCACGCCAGCTCGAGGCCGACCGTGGGGTGGAAAGAGGAAGGTGGGTGTACGTTTCTGCTTACTTCACGAAGCGCTTCACGAACGCAAGCGCAGTGTCGGCGACCTCACGCCAGCCGCTGTCGATGACGAGCCCGTGCCCGCGGTTGGGCATCTCGATGATCTCCGTGACTGCCTGGTTGCGTTTCTGCCTCTTGTAGGAGGCGTTCGCGATCGCCCAAGGCGCGGTGTTGTCCTTCTCGCCGGAGATGATTAGCAGCGGTCCTCGGTCGGGGTTCTTGCTGTCCACCTTGGCCTCGGTCCGGGGGTTCAGGTTGGCCGTCGCTGCCTGGAAGAGCGGCGCACCGGACGCCGGCACCGCGAAGGTCTCGTACAGCTGCTTGGCCTCCTCCTCGCTGACGGCGTTGGCGAAGCCGTAGCGGAACTGCTCGTACGTGAGCGGGATGGCCCGGTTGCGGTTGGCGGGGTTGCCAAGGACCGGTGACGCTGATTTCAGCGCTGAGAACGGCAGCGGCAACACCCCGCGGAACGGCGCGGGGTCGATCGCCACAGTGGCTGCCGACAGGCCGCGTCCCGCAAGGATCTGAACCAGGAGGCCCCCAAAGGAGTGCCCGATCACGGCGGGCTTCGCGTTGAGCTGCCCGATCACGTCCGCGCAATGGTCGGCGACCTGTCCCACAGTCTTGTGGGCGAACACCTCGGGATGGGCGTTGGCCTCCTCGACAGTCTCGGGGTCATCGGGCCATCCGGGCTGAACGGGCGCGTAGCCCGCCTGCTCGAACACCCCGGCCCAGCGGTCCCAGCTGTGCGGCAGCAGCCAGAGGCCGTGGATGAATACCACCGGAGTCAGGCCGCTCGTGTTGGCGCGCTCGACCTGGTCGGCGAGGTCGGTTGCGTGGGAGACGGACATTGTTCCTCCTTGACCACGTCGTGGCCGTAGTCGAATCAGTGTTGGGCTCGGCTGTGCCATGACGTGGCACATCGCCACCGTGGGGCGCACTGCTGCGCAATTGATGTCACCTGTGTGACAGGTCTACGGGCTGGGTCCTCAGACGAGATTCGACAAGGCCAGGGCCTCCAGACGCACCGGGTCCAGGATGCTGACGTGGCGATGGGTCGTGGCGACCAGACCGCGTGACCGCAATTCAGCCAAGCCCCGAGTCACAACCTGGCGGGCGGAGCCGATCCCGTCGGCGATCTGTTGTTGGGACACCTCCGCCTCCAGCAGGCCGGTGGACAGTTGGCTTCGGCTGGCCCGCTCCAAGAGATCGAACGCGACGCGCTGCATGACGGATCCGAAGGCGTGAAGGCCGATCGTGCGGACGGCATGGGAATACCGCCGGGCGAGATCCGCCGCGACGGCGTTTCCCAACGCCGCGTCCGCGACCACTCGCCGACGCACGGCGAGAAGGTCCAGATGGGTCACTGTCGAGTCCACCACGATTTGCACGGAGCCGTCGAAAGCGGCGCCCATGACGAGCAGCCCACCCATCAGCTCTCCCGGGTGAACGTACCTGACGGTGGTCTGGCGCCCCTCAGATGAGGAGAGGTAGATGCGGGCGAAGCCGGTATCAAGGATGTCCGCCCGGTCGGGGTCTCCAGGCTGAAACGCGATCGTCCCGGCGGCATATCGGATCTTGGTGCTGTTGACAAGAATCTGCTCGCGACTCGTGGGCGGCATACAGCCCAGGAAGGCCGTGCTGCTGAATTCGAGGACCGGCTGCGTCGCCATGTTCAGGAAACCTCTGTTCTCGAGTTGAGTCCTCCGTTCTGGTCGCCGCTCAAGTGTCCTGCTTCGTCAGGCGTTCGCGCTGCCGCATCTCGTTGAGCCTTCTCTTCGCTGAGGCGGAGCGGCGGTCCCTCACGACGGCCGAAAGGTTTGCATTGTGCACGGGTACGAACCCCGCCTCAACGAGGCGTTACGGCGCCCGACACGCGCAATCTCGCGTGGTCATCGAAGGACACGCCCGCGTGCTATTAACACACCAGAGGGGGGACAGAGTTGCCCTTTACGGTGCCGCTATGCGTGCCGATCGGTGACTCCGGCCGGTTTGTCGCGCGGACGATTGCCTTTGATGCCGCAATCCCTCGCCCAGTTTGATCCTCCTACAACGGCAAACTGGTGGGTCCCCTCCGTGTGCTGGATCGGCGGGTCGAGGACGAGTACCGTGGCGCACCCCAGCGTGCAATTAACACACTAGAGGTGATCTCGTGGTGGGTATCTCAGGGGCGCTACTGATCAAGCGAGGTGCTCCCCGGCCGACCCGCAGAAGGTTGGCCATGTCGGTCTTACCGCTCTAGCCCCAGGGCACCAGGTGGACCTTCGACCTCAAGTGTCTGTCGAGGGCTCGACACTGGGCGAGCAGAAAATCGAACGTGGTCCGAATGAATTCGTCCGTTTATGTTCAGAAACACGTACCTTGAGAAGCAATGGATTGGTCGCCACGGAGGGCGCGGAGGCTACGCTGACGCGGTTGTGAGTGCCGCTGTTCTCGTTGACCTCGACGGCACGCTTATTGATCACAGGGCGGCGGTGGTCGCCTTGCGGACCTCCCTGGAGTACTCGCGCTCTATAGATTCCGTTGAGCTCCCGAACCTTAAGCTTCGATGGTACTCACTCGAACGATCGCACATGGATGTCTTTCTCGCCGGCGAGTGCACGTTCGTTGAGCAACGGCGTCGCCGGCTTCGTGAGTTCCTACCAGAGCTGGGTATCGCCGCTGCTCGCGACAGTGAACTTGACGCGTGGTTCGGCGGGCCGGTCAGCAGGACACCAGCAATGATTCTGACGCCGCGACATGGTCGAAGACGCAAGGACGGTGGTGCATGACGACTCCTCTCGGTCGAGCCGACGTCTTTTGCCGCCGTTTCGGTTTGCGGTTGCCGATCCTTCTTGCGCCGATGGCCGGTGCCAGCGCGCCGTCACTGTCGATCGCGGTCGCCAATGCAGGCGGCCTCGGATCGTGCGGTGCGCTTCTGTTGTCGCCGGCTGAGATCAAGGCATGGGTCGATGAGGTGCGGGCCTCCAGCAATGGTGCCTTCCAGCTCAACCTCTGGATTCCTGAACCGGCACCGCCCCGGCGCGATGTCGCGCAGGAGGCGCGGGTGCGCGATTTTCTCGGCAGTTGGGGGCCGGCCGTACCGGCCGAAGCCGGCGATGTGACGCCGCCGGATTTCGGCGCGCAGTGTCAGGCGCTTCTCGAAGCGGCGCCCCCGATCGTCTCGTCAGTGATGGGCCTGTTCCCGCCGGAGTTCGTCGCTGGGATCAAGGCCCGCGGGATTGTCTGGTTCGCCAACATCTCCACGGTGGCCGAGGCCCGCGCAGCCGCAGCGGCGGGGGCTGACGTCGTCGTGGCTCAGGGGATGGAGGCCGGCGGGCATCGCGGCTGCTTCGACGCCGCCAACGCGGAGGCGCAGATGGTCGGCCTTTTCTCCTTGCTCCCTGCGGTGGTCGACGCGGTGCGGATCCCGGTAGTGGCGACCGGGGGCATCGCCGACGCCCGCGGCGTCGCCGCCGCCCTGCTGCTGGGCGCAAGCGCCGTCCAGATCGGCACGGGATTCCTGCGTTCCCCCGAAGCCGGGCTGTCACCGGCGTGGGCGGACGAGTTGGGCACGACGGCACCGGAGGAGACACGGATCAGCCGGGTCTTCAGCGGCCGCGCCGGCCGAAGCATCGCGACCGACTATGTTCGCGCGGCGACGGCGCCCGACGCACCAAGACCGGCACCCTATCCCGTACAACGGGCACTCACCGCCCCGCTGCGTGCCGCCGGGCAGAAAGCGGGCGACGCGCAGCGCATGCAGGTCTGGGCCGGCCAGTCCGCAGCCATGGCCCAGGCCAAGCCCGCGGCCGAGATCGTGCGCGAAGTGTGGGACGGGACCCGGGCGCTGCTGGTCTGACCCGCATCCCGTCGGTTCCGCAGCCGGCCGCACAACGCCGCTACGCATCCCGACCTGGGCGTACACGCAGGCCAAGCGGAGCATCGAGGCTGGAGAGTCCGACTACACGCGCGACCGATTTTGGGAGGAGCCACCCTCCTGAGGGCTAAGACCGTCTCCGCTGGGCGCCCCGAGTCGAGCCGCCTTAGCGTCAACCAGACGGAGATGGATGCCACCTCTGGCCGGTGGTCGCTGAGGCCAGCTGACCGGCGGACTACGATCGCCAGGCCCGGAGAGATCCCATGAACCCTTGGAACCCATGACTCCTGATTCCTCGCGCGCGCGATGCGAGTTCGAAAACCGGATCAATGCGCGCTCCCGCAATAAGCCCGGCTGTGGGGTCTGATGGGATCAGCGGCGAGTCTCCGGGGCCGAGCAGCCAATAGCTAGGGTCAGACTGGCTGCCGCGGGAGCAAGGCGATGGCGCAGGAGCTGCCGCCCGATGTGGCATGTTGCCCGCACGGACGGCGAGCCCCGCTACCGTTGGTACAAGCCGCATTTCGCTCAACGCGGGATCCATCCCCCTACTCCTCGGCCGTTACCCCGGTGGACCCCATGCTAGTGGCAATGCAGCAGGACGGTCAACGCGAATGGACATCAGGGCGCTCGGCGGCATCGACATGGTTCCTCCCGCTGAACTCGAGGCGACCGACTGCCACCCGTCAGCCCCGGGGGCAGTGGCTGGGACTCAGTAGAACGAGTCTCTATGAAACCCGGGGTGGCTCAAGTCGTGCGCTGTGCAGGCGCTCGAGCGGGTCGAGTGAGCGGATCGCGGCTCACCCCAGCGTGCAATTAACACACCAGAGCCGACCTCGTGGCAGCCGGGCTCGCGGAGCGCTAGCTGTTCGCTAGGAGGCAGAGCAGGACCAGGTTGCCGCGTTTCGTACCGCCGGTCAGGTCAAGACGGGCGCGGCCAAATTTGAGCGAACTCTCGTACTCCAATCAAATGGCGGGTCGGGCTGCTCGCGGAGGCGAGAGTGACTTTCCAGCAACGCCAGCGGAATCGCTGACGAGTCGAAGCTACCTTTCCTTTATGTCACATGGTGCGCTCCCCTGCGCGACTCCACGGGTCACCGCGGCGACGACGATCATGCAAGCCCACCGCGCGGAACGCTCGGTCGACGGACTCGACCATGGTGGCCACGGATTCGCAGTAGGCGTCCGTTGAGTGCGCCGTGAGCATTAGTACCTATGACCGCTTTAGACGCGAGCACCTCTAGCGGGCAAAAGGCGGCCCTGGCTCCCGCGTCGTTCCGCTACCGGCCTGCGCTTGACGGCATTCGTGCCTTGGCGGTCCTGGCCGTCCTCGTTTCGCACTCGTGGGGCCAAGTCGCGCGTGGCGGGTGGCTGGGTGTGGATGTCTTCTTCGTTCTCAGTGGCTACCTGATCACCGCGCTGCTCACCGTCGAGTGGCAACTGACTGGGCACATTCGCCTTCGGACCTTCTACTTGCGCCGAGCGCTCCGCCTGCTTCCCGCGCTGAGCGCGACCATCGCCTTAGCCCTGCTGGTTGCATTCATCGAGTGGCCACTGTCAGCCGCCGACACTGCCCGCGAGGCGATAGGAGCCATGGGGTACATGGCCAACTGGCTGATCGTTGTCGGCGTTGTCCACAGCGGATTGTTGGTCCACACCTGGTCGCTCGCGATCGAAGAGCAGTTCTACTGGGTCTGGCCGATTGCGTTGTTTGCGGCTCTGCGACTGGGTGGTCGTCGATTCGCTTTGACGGTTGCACTCGTAGGCGCGCTGCTATCGACGGGGGATCACTTGCTGTTCTCTAATGGTGCCTACTTCCGAACCGATGCTCGTGCGGGCGCCTTGCTCCTCGGCTGCGCCGCTGCATTGGCCGAGTCCCTCGGATACCTCAGGATCGTGCCCCGGCGCGCCTGGAATGTCGTCGGCATCCTTTCCGCTATGGCGCTCGTCGTCGGCGCTCTCGTAGTTCAGGAAGACCGCGCGATCGGCCTCTCGCTCACATGGATTGACTTTGCGGCTATGTTTCTGGTTCTCGCGGTCACCCAGCATGAGAGCGGTCGAATCGCGTTAGTCCTATCGACGGGCTCTTTGGTATGGGTCGGGCAGCGGTCCTACGGGATCTACCTGTATGCGGCGCCGGCGGCCGCTCTGATCCAGCCTTTTGCCGGCGGTGACGGCTGGCTGCCACTTCTCGTGGGCTGTCTCATGGCGGTCGGTATGGCAACGGCCTCCTACAGATATCTAGAGCAACCGTTTCTGCGCCTGAAGCGTAAGGCTGCGCCTGCTGGCGCACTCCCGTCGGCGCTTCCCGCGGATCACCCCTAGCGCCAGCCGAAGGTCATTTCGGTCGAAGGGGTTGTATTAGCAACTGACGAGGTTGTTGAGCTTGGTCGCCGCGCTTGTTACTGGAATCCGCCGGAGATTTCGCTCCGAAAAGTATTGTTCGCTTTCGTTCGGCGGATAAAGACAGAACGCGTAAACGAGGGGCACGATCACCTTTCAACGCTCACGAAAGGAGAACTGAGATGGGAAAGATCGTCGTCATCGACAACGTCTCGCTCGACGGTGTCATTCAGGACCCGGCCGGTGACGAAGGCTTCAGGGTCGGGGGCTGGGTCGGCCTCATCAAGGACCGCCCACAGCTCAACCAGCTCGCGCTCGAAGAGGCTCTGGCCGCCGAGGCCCTGCTGCTGGGTCGCCGGAGCTACGCATGGTTCGCCGCTCGGTGGCCATCCCGGAGTGGCGCGTTGGCGGACAGGTTGAACAGCCTGCCAAAGTACGTCGTGTCCTCGACGCTCGAACATCCCGACTGGAACAACTCGATGGTCCTCAAAGGCGACGCGGTGAGCGAGGTCTCGAAGCTGAAGCAGGAGCTGAACGGGGAAATCCAGGTCGCCGCCAGCTTCCAGCTCGTGCACACGCTGATGGAGCACGACCTCGTCGACGAGCTGCGGCTGAAGATCTACCCGGTCGTGCTCGGGGCCGGCGAGCGCTTCTTCGGCGAGACCAGCGACAAGAAGGCCATGCGCCTCGTCGACACCCGGACCGTCGAGGGTGACGTCGTCATCCTGACCTATGAGCGCGTGCAAGACGCCTAGCGGCGTCCCGGGGTCTGAAGAGACCCTAGATGTCCTCGGGGCCTGCGGGGCGAAGATGATTCACGTCGCAATGCATCCTGAGCGGGCCGAAGGAGGTGACGGTTGCCAGCCGACGGTGATCTCACTCGGCGGCCCAGGGGGGTTGTATTAACGATGGACGAGGTTCCTCAATCGGCTGGGACCGCTACCGCAATTCGGTCGCATGAGCGAGGGCGGCGCCTCCGACGATGGACTGGCAAGCGTCCGTGCGCTGGTCAAGGCGCCGGCGCCCCGCAATCGCACAGGTTCGTCGTTGGCTAAACACGGCGCTCCGCATTCAACAGAAGTTGGATCAATGACTAAACTGCGAATACATGGACTGGAGTCTTATCGTCCAGAGCATCACAGCAGCGGCTGTGGTGCTGGTGCTGGTCGCGTTTGTGGTGGCGATCATCCTGTGGATACGGCGCAACGCCCGAGTGGATGCCACCATGAGGCACCTCCAGGAGGGCACCACCGCGTTGCTTGAGGCGGCCGCCGAGCAGACGGAAGGGGCGCGAGCACTGGCGGAGCAAGCGCACGAGGATCGCACGTTCGCCACCATACCGCTGCTGATCCTGCTTGACGAGCCTCCGCTCGACATTCGCGAACAGCCATGGGCTGCAGTTCGGGTGCGCAATGTGGGCAACGGGCCGGCGCTGAACTTCGTCGTCTGGATGCTCGCTCGGGGAAACGTCTACCGTTCGGCCGGCGCAGAGGCGAACGGCTTATCGGGAGCGCTCCATCTGGCGCCCGGCGACATCTTCGAGCCGGGACCCTTCCAGAACATGCTCTTTGTCGGCAAGGCGCACGGGTACCTCGACCCTGGCGCAGCCGTGGTGAGTGACCATCCGGCCGCCAACCTCGCCGCCTACTGCGGCGACCATTTCGGGAACCGATACCGGTTCAACCTCCGGACGGCTGACCCGCCAGCCGTCTGGGAGCAGGGCGCCGACGCACCGACGTGGGCGGGAGCCTGGGATCCCCGGCTCTCATCAGAGGAGCCTCGAGAGCGTGAGGCATCCGTACGACTGGGCTCTCTTCCCGAACGAGATGTCACTCGACTCGTCACCGCGCTGCGTGACGTTTTAGACGTGCTTCAGGATGCCGGCGCCGCGGAGGCTGACGTTGGCCTGACCGGCCACGGGTCGCCTCGCCGACAGGGCGCGGAGCGGCGAAGCGACTTCGACGCCCGGTCGTAGGAACCTCACTTACCCATCGTGGTCAGGTCGGGTGGCCCTGGCCTTGGGGGCGGCCAAAACACATTGCAACGTTCCTGGCCAGCCGTTGCGTTGAGCAGCCGGAATGGTGAGCTTGGGAGACCTTAGTCGGATGACGATCGCGATCAGCGTGCGACTTTGCTTCTCGAGCGTTGGGCGCTGTCTAGTGCGGTTCATCCGGGGCACCCTGGAGAGCCGGCGCGGCGTCACGCGGAATTTGTGGCTATAGGGGGAGCGCTACGGGCGGCAACGTCAGCACCGCGGGCCTAGAGAGCAACCTGGGCGGGCGAGTGGTGCTGGAAGCGATGAGATGATCACCACCGGAGACGAAACACGCCCGATCTGGCCGAGGTCGGTACGTCACACGTCGAGCGTCAGAACCTCACTATGCGGATGGGCATGCGCCGGTTCACGCGGCTGACCAATGCGTTTCCCGCAAGATCGAGAACCTTGCCGCCGCTGTGTCCCTGCACTTCATCTACTACAACTTCGCGCGGCCCCACATAAGCCTGCTAACCCGTACCCTCGGACCCCCGCGATGGCGGCTGGGGTTTCGGACCATGTCCGGAGGATCGAGGAGATCGTTGCCCAACTAGACGCTGGGTAGGCCCAAGGAGCAAAGTCTCGTCCACAAGGTAGAGGCCGGGAGGCAGCGGCTCGTGCGAAAACGTCAGGGGCAGGTACTCTCGGAGCACCAGGCGGGGAATGTTTCCCGACTGAAACCCGCGACGAGTGTGCCGATGGTGGTTGGGAGTGGGGACATCACATGGGTCTGCGGTCACTGTGACCATCACCTAGCTGAGGGTATTATGCCGGGGCAGATCAACAATCTGATTCTCATCTGCTACTCCTTTGGCGCTCTCAACTACATCTTCATTGAGCTTGAGTCGGGCCCCGATCTGCCCTCGTCAAACTGACCCACGACTCGGCTTCGGGTAGTGCCTCAGTTTGAGCTAGGCGGCCGCACAACGACAGGTGAGTGGCTGAGGGTGAGAGGAATATGATCGGATAGCGATGATGCCGCTTGCGGATACCTACCACTTCCAGATCAACGGGTTCACCGTCATTAGCCGTGGCACCCTGATCGTGTTGGTACTCATCGCGTTCGCGGGGGCGATGGCTGTCCTGGTCGCTGGTTGGCTCATATGGCGAACTGTGAACCGGAGGAAAGTCCAACTCTAGTCGAGCAGGGCAACGATCTCCTCGATCTTCCAGACGTGGTGGCTGACGCCGGCGCCGACCGGGGGTGCAGGGGACACGGCTCGTCACGTCGAATGCGCGCTATCCCCCACTTTGTGGCTGACTGCGAGCTGAATCCCCGCCGCTCGTTGCTGGCTGATTCCTCGCTCTGTATCGTCCCGACCATCAGGTCAGCGGAACGGAGAGACACGCGGTGACGTTCATCAACACCAACGGGATGGCGTTCTTCGGACCAGGCTCGGAGTGGTTCTGGGCCGCGCTCCAGTTCACCGCACTTGCGATCACGTTCATCGCTATCTACCGTCAGTTACGAGTGGCGAGGAGCGTGCGCGCCGTCGAGCTGGTCTCCGACCTAACCCGACAATTCGACGACGAGCGCATGCTTCGCCATCGACTCTCGATCCTCCTCGCCGTTCGCGACGAACTACAGACCCCCGTCGGAGCCGGTACGGCCGTTGGCATCTTCTTTGAAGGGCTGGGCACGCTCAGCCGGCGCAGGCACCTTGACGTCAAGCTGCTCTGGAGCCTATTTGGGCACGCTGTCGTTATCTGGTGGCTAGTCTTTGAGCCGTTCACCAAGCAGTCGCGGTCCGAAAAAGGCGCCGACGTGTACACGGATTTCGAGTGGCTCGTCGGAGCCTTCACCCGGATGGACCGGCGGGGGCGACATACACTAGGCATCGACGCCGTTTACGTTCGCGATTGGCTTGCGGGCGCGATTGAAGGCCTCCAAGAGAGAATCTGGGTCGAAGAGTCGCTCCGCACCGTCACCATCGCCCCGTCGCACAGCCCCAGCCCTGCCCAGTCCGCGGCTCCGGCTAGCATTCCAACTCCCAGTGGTAGGGCCGAGAACGAGCCCGAGCACCGGTCCGACTGACCGCACCGTGAAGGAACGCGACTGACCAGGTCGAATGCCCGTTAGTTCCCCCCTGCGCCCGACGGCGCCAGTGGCCCGATCCCTCTCGGCGAGGCGTAGCATCAGGGTTCGCCCTCTCACGCGATCGGTGAGCGCGTCCCCCGTTGATTTAGAGTCTGGTGCCCGGTCAAGCTTTTTGCGCCAGGACCGGTCAACGGCGTGCGCCAGGAGGAAGACTTTGCCACTGTTCATGGATACCCACCACAAGATCGGTGGTCTTACGGCTGAGGCGATCAAGGGCGCGCACGAGCAAGACCTTGCGGTTCAGAACAAGTACGGGGTGACGTATCACAAGTACTGGTTCGATGAGGAGTCCGGAAGGGCGTACTGCCTGGTCGAGGCACCAGACAAGGAATCCGCCAACGCGGTTCACCGCGAGGCGCACGGCCTGGTCGCCGACGAGCTCATCCAGGTCCAAGAGGGGACCTGACAGCGCCACCCCGTTTGCGCGGCGAAAGAGGGTGCGGTCGGAGAACAGCTCACCGCCATGGCGATCGCGAGGTCGAATCCGCCTTATCCCCGCTATTGGGGGATCAGCCAGTCTACCCCGGCCCGAGCCTCGCGCTCAGCCGTCTCAGGGGAGTCCGCGAAGGTCCGGCCCTTGGATATCGGCTCCCAGAATTCGCCTCGTCTAACAATCGCACTGTGGTAGGCGGAAAGTCGCCACTCCTCAAAAGCGAAACTCCCGTCCGAGTTCCGGACGATCCTCACCTCGCGTCTGCCGGTGGGGTCTTGGATCGTCTTCACCACATCCGCCGACCACATGCCCTAATTCTAGGAGTCGAGTAGGGCAACGATCTCCTCGATCTTCCAGACGTGATCGCTGACGCCAGCCGCCATCGCGGGGGTACGAGGGTCCGTTGTTCGCCAGGTCGAATGCGCGATATACCCGGCTTTATAGCCGACTGAGGATTCCGGCGCGACGAATCCAGCTCCTCGGGCTACCTCTCGATGTAGGTGGTCACCGGGGGGAGGACGCCGTGGCTCTGCATCAAGGCAGCAGTTTCGGGCGAGGGCGAGGTCAACATCGCCTGCGCGGCGTCCACGTCGTCGACGTCGGCGGTGATGGCGACGTTATTGCTCCCATCGGCCGCGACGTGGTCCGTCACGTTCGTGCCAACCGCGCCAATTGCCGTGGCACGCTCGTCCTTGCCCTTGAGCCAGCGTTCGACGTCGGCGACAGCGTGAGTGATGACCAGTTTCGCCATGGCAACCTCCGGGACGCTCGGAGGGCCTTTGGCGAGGATGCCGATCCTACCGAGCACGCGCAAGTATGCGTTTTCAGCACGGGCTCAAGCCGCGCAAGTCCGCATCGTGCACACGTTGTTTGTGCATTCCCCCAACGCGGCGGGCAACGCTGAGGCGGTGGAGCAGTTTCATGAGAGTGTTGGTGACGCCACCACCGCGTTCGACCGGGTCCAAATGATCGCCTCCGCCGCGGTGGTATCCGCGGCAACCCGGCTCATTCAAGCCCTATCCCAAATGGCCCAAATCGCCACCGCACAAACGCCTGCCGCCGACGCGGACTACGATGCCGCCGGAGCCGATTATCGTCCGGCCTACAAGTTATTCTTTGACGCCGTCCGGCAAGAGCTTCGCGTACCGAACTAGTTGATCCGAGCGCCGGGTAGCACACCCAATCCGCTGTCAGCGGGCCGAGAGGGGTGATGGTTGTCCACGCGAGCGTACCGATTTGTTCCTTGAGCCGAGTGTCCGAACCGCTTCGCTCGCCGGTACGACGGCGCGCCCCAACCGTTCGCTGGGTCGCCGAGGTAACTTGCCGGAGCGTCGGAAACGCGCGAGGCGAAAGCTGCGGAGTTGGTCCACCACAGCGACGGTGTCGTCGGCTCCGGTCGAGTTGGCGTTGGTGGCGGGAGGGCACTGCTGACGATGGGTTGAACCCCCATTCGGAGGGACATGGCGACTGACCGATCACTCCGAGCTTGACAAACGCTCCAAGCAAATTCACATACTGTCGAATCTATCCGCCCTGGCATCGCATGGCCCTAGCCGGTGGCGGCCCGTCAACGCGTGGAAAGGGGAGTCCAGAAGATGAAGAGCGTTGGATTCATTCGTCACACCATGATCGTCGGCGCCCTCGGCAGCCTCGGCGTCGCCAGCGTGGCACCTGGGATCGCGCTCGCCACTCAGACGGCGGCGGTAGCGCCGGTGCCGGCGGTGACCGGGCACCTGCTTGGCCACTTCTCGGGCCTGGGGCCGCCGACCACTCTGCAATGCGAGGCCACCTTGAGCATCGCCTGCTTCACGGTGCTGCAGCTTCAGAAGCACTATGACCTTGCGCCCCTTTACGCCCAGGGCTTGACCGGCGCCGGCAAGACCATCGTCATCGTCGACTCATATGGCTCGCCGACGATCCAGAAGGATTTGCAGAGGTTCGACCGCGCGATGGGGCTTCCAAACCCGTCGTTGAGCATCATCCAGCCGGAAGGAGCCATTCCGCCGTATGACCCGACCAACGCCACCATGGGCGGCTGGGCGTCGGAGACCACCCTCGACGTGGAAACGTCGCATGCCATGGCACCCGGTGCCAACATCCTTCTCGTCGAAACGCCCGTGGCGGAGACAGAAGGTGTGACGGGCTTCCCGCAGATGATGGCCGCCGAGAATTACGTGATCAATCACCATCTCGGTGACGTGATCTCGCAGAGCTTCGGTGCCACCGAGGAGACGTTCCCAAGCAAGGCATCGCTCCTGAACCTGCGCTACGCATACAAGAACGCCCTGGCCCACAACGTGACCGTGCTCGCCTCCTCGGGCGATACCGGCGCGACCAACTACGAGCTCGACGGAGCCACGCTGTACCCGTACCCCGTGAACTCCTGGCCGTCGTCCGACCCGCTCGTGACCTCGCTTGGTGGCAGTGAGTTGTACGCGAATAAGGCCGGCCATGCGTTGCCGCTGTCTGACGACACCGTCTGGAATGATGGATATGGCGCTGGTGGCGGTGGCGTATCGGAGTTCTTCGACCGTCCCTCGTATCAGAACTCGGTGAAGAGCGTCGTGGGAGACTCCCGTGGTACCCCGGATATCTCCATGAGCGCTGCGGTGAACGGAGGTGTCGACCTGTACCTGGGATTTGTCAACACAGGCTATGGGATCAACAAGCCCGGCTGGTATGTCTTCGGCGGCACCAGCGAAGCGTCGCCGCTATTCGCCGGCATCGTAGCGATCGCGGATCAGGCTGCACACCATGACCTTGGACTACTCAATCCCGCCCTGTACAGCCTTCAGGGCGACGAGGGAATCGTCGACATCACCGTGGGCAACAACTCGTTCGCCGGGGTGACCGGTTACAACGCCGGACCTGGCTACGATCTGGGGAGCGGTCTCGGCACCGTGGATGCCAACAGACTCGTCCACGAACTGGCTCACTGAGCAAAGCCGAAGGGGCCGGGACCAAGTCCCGGCTCCTTCGCTGTCTTCCCTGAGGCGGTGCAGCCGTGCCGACGAGTTCGGCGACTTCCTCAGTACCATCAGGCGAGCCGGAACCATGACCTCCGGCGCCACGTAACCACCTGTGGTTAGGCGCTTGCTTACGGCTTGGTTGACAAGAGCAGATCAGCAACGCGTTGCGAGAAAACCGCGGGCGGCCCGTGGCGCCGTGACAACAATCGCAGTGATCGTCGGCAACCCGCACTGATGACCGGTCGGCGGAGATGATGTTGCTGCACCCCAGCGTGCAATTAACACACTTGAGGTTGATCTTGTCCTGCGGTCATTGTCGGGGGGCCGTACCAGGCCCTTGGGCATGGCACCCGATCGCGCTGTAGCCACTTGTACGCGGTCGCCGGGAACACCTATCACCTCGGCAACCACGGGCCGCTCGTGCGCCGGACGATAGAGGAGGGGCGCCATGGGTCGACCCAAGAGTGTCCGCGGTGTCCCAGAGGACAGCTTGCCTCTCAGGCCGGGCGCCACGGTACGAGCCGCGGTCAGAATTCGTGAACAGAATGAGGTAGCATCCGCCGCAGGGAATGAATCCTGACTTGGGTGCCGGGGACCGACTGCCGCAAGCGAATTCCCGTGGATCCGTAACCAGCTTGCGCTCGGCTATATGTGTCTTGTCAGCAGCTACCGCCCTCTGTGCTACTGCGTGTGCGAGCAATGGCACGGTGAGCCAGTCGGCGGCAACGCCATCGATCTTCGCCCTCCCCAGCGCGCGAACCTGCCCTCCGGTCCCGCAGCATGTCGACACGATACCGACTACTTCCTCCAGCGGCATCGAGGCAACCATCCCCGTCGATTTCGGCGCGGCGGGGAGCGCTATCGGCGATGGCTCGGTGTGGGTCACCGCGCATCGCAGCGGGAAGGTCTTTCGTGTTGACCCGACGACCAACGAGGTCGTCGCTAGCATCAGCGTCCCGAGGTTCCGGGGGCTGGAGAACGAGCCGATGTCGCCGGTCACCGTCGGTCCCCACGGTGTGTGGGTGCCACTAATCGGAGGGATCGGCCAATCAAGCGTAGCCGTCCCCAATCAGGTGTTGCGCATCGACCCGGCGACCAACGGCGCCGCCTTCGACGTTGCCCTTTCGGGGCTGTACCTCGTGATTGACACGCCCGACGGAGTCTGGGCCGGAATCGATCCCTCGCAGGGCTCTACGCGACTCGCACTCGTGCAGATCGATCCGGTGAGCGGCAAGTCGCTCCGCACGATCGATCTCGGCGCTGCCGCTGCGTCGCCTTCGTACAGCCCGTCGCTGGATTTTGGGTTCGGCTCGCTGTGGGCGATCATCGCGGACGACAAACTGGCGCGGATCGATCCTGCATCAGGAAGAGTGATCGCAACAGTTAAAACGCCGTATCCAGCAGAGCAACTCGTTGCCACATCAGGTCCGGACGTCTTCATCGTCGAGAACATCGGCGCGAGTGACTCCGCTGTCGCGCGCGTCAATCCAGCAACCAATTGTGTTGACGGGATGAGCGCCTCCTTCCCCGATGACGCCGAGAACGCCGTCTCAATAACAAACGGCCCGCAGGGTGTCTACGTTGCGTATAGCGCTGGCAAGCTCGCCTTGATCGATCCGGCCACCATGCAAGTCCGGGTCGCGGTCAGCCTGGACGACCAGGACTATCTGGCGTTATTGTCATTTGGCTTCGGTTCGGTCTGGTTTCCAACCTTCGGCAACAACAGCCTGCTGCGCGTCAAGCCGCTGGGCCCCTAAGAGGCGACCCTTGGCTATCACTGACCACGATCGACTCCCCGCGAGGCCCTGCCACTGGATCAGAGAGAAGGTCCAGGAGATCCTTGAGGGTTCGGGCACAAATGTGGTTCGTCCGGGCCAGGCGGGAAGCACGGGGACGGCGTCCCACCCGGTCGCGATGATGACGTAGCGGCACCGCATCTGGCGGGTGTCTGTGAGCAACCGCCAAAGTTCACGATCGCGTTCGACTCTCAGCAACTGTGGGGTGAAGCGGATCCGTACCCGATGTTCCGACGCGAAGCGATCGCGAGATACTCAACGACGTCATCACGGGCCGGGTAGCGCCCATAGGATCGGGGCATGCCCTTGCCTTGAAGCTTCGACATCGGTCGCCACGAGTTGAGGCGAAGCTCGCGATATCGCGATCGCCAGGTTGACCCCAGCGACCCGGATCGCTCGATGGCCGTGGTATCGAAGCCCTGCTCCAACAGCGCGACTGCAAGCCGCAAGGCCGGCTGACCCGGCGCCAACAACGATCGCCTCATGCGTTTCGACCATGCTGTCGCTCGTGTCGTTGTCAGACACCGACACCGGTACGATTCCTTCTGGCCCCGGCGGCGCGCGTCGCTCCTCCGCGGCGCTTAGGGCAGAGTGATCAGTTGGGGTCGCCATCAGCACACCCGATCGAGGCGCTGAGGTTGCGTCGATGGAGGAGGCACCCCTAAGCGTCGTCGTGGCAGCCCCATTCCCACCAGGCGACCTCGGCGGGCCGGATTGTGACTTCACCTCGTCGCCGATGCGCCGAGCGCCATTGGACGCACAGCCGAGACCTCGTCGCCCTCGCTGAAAGATGAGGGTCGCCCAGGCGAGCGTGCTCTCGCATGATGGATCAGACACCCTCACGAGGTCCGTCGCGAAGGCCCCAAGCGACGGATATCTACGGAAATGTGTTGAATTCGGCAGGTTTTTGACCGTCTTGACTAAAAGTTCGGTCCGGTAGCGGACCGACGCTCGTGGTCCGCTGCGCGCACGCTCAGACAATGCTTGTAATCATCCTCGTCATCGTGATCGTAGTTCTACTCCTCGGCGGCTTCGGATTTAGCAGGCGGCGAGGCTAAGACGGAGCCCGATCGGGCGCTGCAGCTCCAGTGCATGATGCCTGATGCTCACCTGGGATTCGACGGCGGTCTGACGGACTTCGTCACTGTCCCAGCGTTCGACCTTCAGTCTCCTTGCCTGGGCGGTATAGGCGATCCGGATATTCACATAAGAATCAGCTGGATTCGAGTGCGCGGCGAATACGCTCGACATCTTCGCGATCCTTGAGCCGCCGCGGACGACCGGGAACCCATATGGGCATCATCAGCTTAATCTCGATCTGCGACTCGGGAGTGATGACTCGGTAGCTCACGTCACGCAGGGTGCGCACTGGTCCGCTCAGCATTCCAGTCGGCCAGGGCTCTCCGGCGAACGGTCCGCCGGCGACCACGACCTGCCCTTGGGGATTATCGGCCAGCAGGGCGAAGCTAAGCTCTTCATCTATTTTGGTGAAATCGAGCTGCTGGCCAGGATGCGGCCCTGCGCATGGAGCGTACCCCTCAAGCCCAACCTCGTTGGCCAGCTTGCGTGCGTCGTTCGCCCACGCAAAGAAGTCGATGTCCTTGTGGGCTCGCGTGACTTCACCCAGAAAGAAGTCCATCGCCCAGCCGCCTCGTAGCCAAAGTTCGATCCCGAGACGGTCCGCGATCAAGCGTATCTCGGTCATGAGAGCGAACTGGCGATCGGTCCGATCAGCGTCTTCGTTCACAGCAACGATCCTATAGGTGGCCGGTTGGTCTTAGCGATTGAACACGGCATCAGAATCAGGTCCGCCTGCGTGCGGATACCGCTCCTCGTAGAGGAGGCGACCGCCGCGATTACGCAGAGCCTCAGTGATTTGGTCAACCTGATTGCGATCGTCTGCCGTAAACGCAAGATGGTTCAGGCGAATGCGGCGGCGATGGTAGCCAGCACCAACGTGGTCGTATGGCGCCTGAACCCGGACAAGATAGAAGCCGTTCCGGCGCCAACTCCGCCCTTCGGCCCACGATTGGAAGGGTTGGTAGCCGAGCAGGCCCAGAAGCCAGTCCCAGAAATGCGCCGACCTCTCAAGATCGGAGACGTAGATCTCGACGTGAGAAAGCATCACTCGTGCACCCGGACTAACCCCGCGAGCCATTCACCTTCCAGCTGCCCTAAAGTCTACTGGTCCAACGCGAGGTTGGCGTCTTCTGCGGTCGCCCTGACAGTGGCCTGAACGAAGGCGAATAGTTTCGGCTGCAAGAAGGACAACGCATGCTCGTAGCGCTCGATTCTTTCGAGCACGCTTGCGTGACCGTCCCGAATGGAACCTACCTGAGCGCGATTCCTCCCGGTTGGATGACCATGAGGAAGATGATCACTAGAAAGAGCAGGGTGGTGAGGCCGCCGAACATCTGAAGGCGGCGAATCAAGGTCATCACCTCCCGCGGCGGCGGACCGGGTGCGGCGGCGGGCAGCGGAGCATGTTCGGCGAGGTGCACGAGCCGGGCAGTTGTCGGCAGGAGGACCCGGAAGGCG
Organism: Candidatus Dormiibacterota bacterium; assembly: GCA_003162415.1. Classification (GTDB taxonomy): domain Bacteria; phylum Chloroflexota; class Dormibacteria; order Aeolococcales; family Aeolococcaceae; genus Palsa-851. Next base: position 311,516 of record PMOL01000008.1, on the reverse strand, counting down.
ACCGTCAGAGCCACCAGATAGAGGACGACGCCTACCAGCAGAAAGGGCGTCCGAAAGATATTGATGTTCGCGGTCCAGATCAAACCTGCGCCACTGATGACCAGCGACACAGCAAGGGGCAACACGAGGCGCATTTCAATCCGGTGGTTAAGCTCGACGGCGAAGCGCAGGTGCTGCGGCATCTGAGCGGCGAGGCTGCCGACGATGGGAAATACGAATGTCGGCCCGAAGGAGATAACCACGGCGAGTATGTGCAGGAACAGCCAAAGCAGGAACCAGTTCATGGCAGACCCGCGGCCGCAAGCGGGCGTAGCGCCGCCGAGGTCGCACGTGTAATCGGCAGGGACCCGCGAAGACGGCACCCGTGGCCCAACCGTGCATCGATGTCGAGGCGCCCACCCAGCGCGTCGAGCCGGTCGGCGACGTTGGTCAGCCCAGTCCCTTTGCGCGCGGTAGCCAGATCGAAACCCGTTCCGTCGTCCTCGACCTCGAATCGCAGCGAGCCGTCCGTGACCCCGACCCGCACGATAGCCCGCGAGGCGCCTGCGTACTTCTGCGTGTTCTGCAGCGCCTCTAGCACACAGAAGTAGATGGTCGCCTCCACGTCCGGCGTGTAGCGCTCCAGCGCGCCAGCCTCGATGCTGATGGGAATCGTGGCCTTGCGAGTCTGTGATTCGAGCGCTGCTCGCAGACCCTGGTCGGCAAGGATCGGCGGGTAGATGCCTCGAGCCAGGTCACGCAGGGTTTCGAGCGCCGCATCCGCGTCGGCTTTGAGTTCCTGCATGGTTGATCTCACCCGATCGACGTCTTTCTGCAGGAGCGCCTCGGCCAGCCCGAGCTTCACCTTCAACGCCACCAGATGCTGCTGCGCCCCGTCGTGCAGATTCCGCTCCAGACGTCGCCGCTCCCCGTCCTGCGCAGCCACCAAGCGCTGACGGGAAGCGCGCAGTTCCTCGACTCGCTCGAGCAACTCGGCCGTCAGGCCGACATTCTGGAGGACGAGGCCGGCCTGACCGGCCAGGTCGTCGAGGAGCTTCTGTTCGATTGGCGTCACCGATTCACCCTGGCGTTTGGCTATCGTCAAGGCGCCGAGAAGTTCGCCGCGGTGCAGCACCGGCGCGATGCTGTCGGCGCCGAGGACGTGCGGTAGCTGGGAGCCGTTCATCGCGAGGGCTTGCAACCAACCCAGCGCCCGAGGCGATGTCGCCGCCGGACGCAGCTGGCCGCCGGCTCGCAGCCACACTGTCGCCGAGGCTGCGCCGGTGCCTTCGCAGAGAACCTGGGCCATACGCGGCAGCAGGTCGCCGGCGGCGTACGTCTCTGCAACCTGACCCGAGAACCTGCTCAGCACTTCGTACGGGGTGGCCCGCTCCCCGTACACCAGCCGGTTGGCGATCCGCTGGAGGGTGACACGCACAGGCTGGAAACCGACCGCGACGATTGCCGTGGCCAGGATGGAGAGCACCAGGTTGGGCCTACCGCCGCTGCCAACCAATGCGCCAATCCCCACGGCGATCGCCACGTACACTCCGGTGATCAACGCCGCCAATGAGCCGTAGACCAGCGTGCGGCTGATCACGACATCGATGTCGTAGAGGTGGTACTTGAAGACCGCCACAGCTGCGCCGATGGGAAGGGCCACGAACCCGACCACGGCGACGGCGCTGGCCGCCTGCTCCTCGGGACCAGTCCCGAAAGCGAGCTGGCTTGCGGCGTACAGCCCGAAGCCGAAAGCACTGACCGAAGCGCCGTACATGAACCATTTCATCTGCTGGCGACGCTCACCCTGCGACCGGATGGTGTTGGTGATCAGGCCGCCGGCCCCGAGGACGAGGGTCAACGGCACGAGCGGGAACAGCAGAATGAAAGCGTTGTAAAACGCTTTGTTCGCACAGCCTGCGCAGGCACCGGTGAGCTGACTCACCTGGCCGTCCAAGCCGATGCTGACCGGTGCGCCGAGAACGGTCGTCAATGCAAACAGCGCCTGCGCGCCAACGAAGACGACGTCGAGGGCGACGCATATCCAGAGCACGACCCGCCACCTGTGCGAGCGAACGTGGCCATCCGGGAAGAGCAGGACTCCGACGGGGAGAAGCGAAAGCGCTGGACCCCACAGAGTGGTTCCCAGCCATGCAGCCACGGGTCCGAGCGGCAGGCTCGCGTGCCCGGCGCGATAGATCAGCAGGGCGTAGAGCTGCGCGTCACCGTTCATCATGAGGAAGAACCCCACGGCGAGCAGGATCCATCCCACCGGGTTGCTCCGGTCACGCCGGGCAATCAGGAAACCCATGACGGCAAACGCCAGGGCGCACATAGTATTGGCGCCCGGGAACGCGAAAACCTTTGGGCCAACACCGCTGATCAGGATGTAGAGGGGAACGTACGCGGCTGCCAGCAGCATCACCGCGCCAAGGATGACGACCCGTACCTGAGCAGCGAGGCGACGGCGGTCAGCGGCCGGGGTAGCCATGACCGAATCTTCGCCGTCCGCATTCGGCGTGGAAAGGGTGCACGCCGGACCTGCAAGGGATGGCCAACACCCCGGCATCGGGCTTCCCGTCTGGCGGCTCGAACGAGAGCGGGAGAGCGTTTGGAGCGGGTCATCGCCGGGTCGCTCAGCGGCGCCTCGTCGTGCGGGCGGTTCTGCTGGCGATAGCCCGGCCGCCGCTTCAGCCCCGTTGTGCTGCCGCACATTCCTCATCCGAAGGCAACGTACCCACACGGCTGGTTCGGTCAGGACGGCGGCTGGCCGGGGGCGCCGATGGCGGTGATCGGTGCGCCGAGCATGCGGCCACCGTAGCGAGCCCCGATGCGGCCCAGTTCGGCTAGGTCCGGCGCGCCGTGCAGGTGAGCGAAGTACTCACCCTGTTCGGTGAACAGTCCTTCGAGGCCGCCGGGCACGGAGATGTTGATCGCTCGGACGGCCGTGTCGGCTCCGTTCGCGAAGGTATGCGGGGTGTCCCGAGGTATCCAGGCAAAGGTCCCCGCGGTCAGCTCGTGGCGGTCCTCGCCGATCTGCACCAGTAGGGTGCCTTCCACTACATACAGCGCTTCGTCCTGACGCGTGTGCAGGTGCAGCGGCGGGCCCGGCTCCCAGGGTGCCAGCGTCCCCTCGCACACGGTGACCAGCCCAGCGGTGTCGGACGAATCGGCCTTGATGCTCGGCACCGACAGCGGGCTCCGGCGGATCTCGCCTGGTGTGAGCAGGTACGGCCCGGCGCGGTGATCGTTCGCTTCCTGGATGGCATCCATCGCGGCGGCTCCTTTTGGTGGATGATGCGACTACTTGGTAGATGCGGACTGTACCAGATGAACTGGTACTGTCAAGAGGTGGCGACGTGGCGGCAGCAGCAGGCAGCCGGGACCCGGCGGCAAATCGTGCGTGCCGCCCTGCGGCTGTTCGTGGCCTCCGGGTACGCCGGTACGACCGTGGAAGCGATCGCGGCCGAGGCGGGGGTCGCGCTCGCCACGGTGTACAAAGCGTTCGGCACCAAGGCGGCCATCGCGCGGGAACTCAACGACCTGATCGACGAGGAGGCCGCTACGGCGGGCTTCACCGAGCGCATCGCGGCGGAGACCAACCCCGCGGAGCTGATCCGGCTGGCCGTGGCGCTCAACCGCAGCCTGCACGAGCGCTGCGGCGACATCATCGCCGCGGTCCGCTCGGCCGCCGCCGTCGATGCCACCCTGGCCATCGTGTATGCCGAGGGTACCCGCAGGCACGACGACGGCGTGCGGTGGTTGATCAGCAGGCTGGAAGCCGACGGCGCCCTCGCCCCCAGCCTGACTACCACGCAGGCCGTCGGTCTGCTGTCGACCCTCTGCTCCGTCGAAGCCTTCGCCGACCTCACCGCCCGCCACGGGTGGACGGCCAGTCAGTGCGAGAACTGGACAACCAGCGCACTATCCCAGCTGCTGCTCGACCCAGCCGCGAACAGCAATGCGACCCTCCCGCTGAGCGGCACCTAACACACCGGACGGCCCCTGCGACGAAACAGGCAACCGCTGGTGCAACGAACCGCAAAGTGGGTTGGCGAGCGGCTCGAGCGTGAGCGGCCCAGCTCACCCCAGCGTGCCATTAACACACCAGAGCGGATCGACCTAGCTGACCGCGCTGCCGGCGAGCACCTGGTGCGACACAGGAACTGTGGCGCGGAGTGTCGTCCCCCGCCCCACGGTCGATTCGACCTGAAGGTTCCCCCCGAGGGCATCGAGGCGGTCTTCCATATTGGTCAGCCCATTGCCGCGAGCGGTAGTGCTGACGACAAAGCCGCGCCCGTCATCGTTGACCTCGACAGTGAGCAGATCACCGTCCTGCCTTAGGCGAACGACGGCTCTCGATGCCTTCGCGTACTTCTGAATGTTCTGAAGGGCTTCGAGAATGCAGAAGTACAGTGCCGCCTCGGTGTCTTGTGGATAGCGTCCGATGCCATCGATTTCGATGGTGATCGGCAGCGTGGCCTTGCGCGCCTGCGCTTGGAGGGCGGTGGGCAGGCCCTTCTCAGCCAGCAGCGGGGGATAGATGCCGCGGGCCAGATCGCGAAGCGTCTCCAATGCTTCATCCGCATCGCCTTTGAGTTGCTCAAGAGTTGTGATCGCCTTCTTCGGATCTTTCGTCAGCAACATCTCGGCGAGGCCGAGCTTGACCTTGATCGCCACCAAGTATTGCTGGGCTCCATCGTGGAGGTCGCGCTCCAGCTTGCGGCGTTCATGATCTTGTGCAGCCACGAGCCTCTGCCGGGAGCCTCGGAGGTCCACAAGTCGGGCTTGCAAATCAGCGGTGAGGCCGACATTCTTGAGGACGAGACCCGCCTGATGGGCGAGGTCGTCCATGAGCTTGATCTCGATCGGCGTGAGCGATTCGCCGCGCCGCTTGGTCACTGTCAACGCACCCAGCACGTCGCCCTGATGGCGAACCAGCAGTGATCGATCCGCATTGGGGATCGAGAGTTCTCCAGCGCCGTTCAAGTGCAACACCGAGGGTATTGCGGCATCGAGCGGGAAGGCTGCAGCACGACGCAACTCATCGCCGCTGCGCAGCCAGATCTCGGAGAGTTCAGCAGCGGTGCCTTCCGCGAGGACCCGGGCCATACGCGGGAGCACCTCGTCGCTGGCGTACGACTCGGCTACCCGCTCGGAGAACTGTGAGAGGACTTCGTACGGAGTAGCTCGCTTCCCGTAGACGAGCCGATTCGCGACTCGCTGTACCCGCTCCCGAACCGGCTGGAAGCCAATGGCCACTATGGCAGTGGCGAGAATGGACAGGGCCAGGTTGGGTTTGCCGCCACTGCCGACGAGAGTGCCGATGCCGACGGCGATGCCGACATATACCGCAGTGATGAAGACAGCCAGTGAGCCGTAGACGATGCTCCGGCCGATGAAGACGTCGAGGTCGTAAAGGCCGTACCTCATCACAGCGAGCCCGATTGTGAGCGGGAGGGCGACTACAAGCCCAAAGTCTAAGGTGTAGTTGTCTATGGCAGTCCCCGCATCGGAGAGGAGCGGCGTGAACGTCAAGATGAAGATTCCCAAGGCAGTGGCCGCGACATAGGCAAACCAGCGCATCTGGCGCCGTTCAACACCCCGCGATCGGCGGAAGCGCACCACCACCGCCGTTACCAGAATTAGGAAAATCAGCAGGAAGAGCAGGCTTTGAAGGGTGCCGTTATTGTTCGTCAGGCTGTCAAGTGCGGGTACGGCCAGGGGGTTGATCAGACTTGGCAGCCGAGGCGATAACTGCGCCGATTGCGTTGAAACCATCGTCGATGCAGTCAGGGCAACGGCGGTGGTAAGCCCCACCCAGGCGGCCCATCGCCAGCGCGGTCCGGGTAGTATCCGTCCGTTCGGGAAGACGAAGACCACGAAGAGCAGCAATAAGGCACCAATACCAAAGCCGTTGTTGTACACCCAGGCTGCCCACGTCACCCAAGCGCGAGGTGATGCGCCGGACAGCAACCCGCGCATCGCGATGAAGTCGGCGAAAAGGCAGATTGAGTCAGCCACAGCAATGGCCAGCAGCAACCAACCAATTGAGTTCCGGGGGCGGCGGATCGCGATCAACACGCCGAGGATGGCGGTGATGGGCGCACCGAGTAAATAGCCCAACCGCGCGGTTCTCACCGAGTCAATCGCCTTCCAGTCGAGCGGCAACAGGACCAGGCTGGCAACCACCAGTCCTAGGCAGAACACCCCCACACACCAGGCGAGCGGAACGGCCCTGCGCTCCCAGCGTGCTGTCATGAGGCGCACAGTACCCGCGGGCCTGATGGGCTGTCGATGGTGCAACCGCCCCCCGCGAAAGGGTGGCTGCACTCCTCGGCGGCACATCCGATGGCCGCCACGGCCCAGCCCCGCAGGGTGTGTCGCCGAGGCCTCGCTCTCGAGAGGCGGCGCGATTTCAGCGACGGTGAGTTTAGAAACCAAGACCCCGCGCCAGCCTCCGAGCAGCTCCAACGCAGCCTTGATGCAGTTCGCGTCAGGCCCACCCTCAGGGCCGTCACTGTGCCGCCGTGTGAGGAATCCCTCGCTCACCCGAGCGTCTTGTCACCAGAGGCGGTTTCGACAGCCCCGACAAGGGATCCGAGGGGTTCAGCCAGAGGCCGCCGAGGCAGCCGCAAATGACACCTTCCCTGACACCTTCATGCGTGGATGTTGGTAAGCAACCCTGGACGTCAATGGTGCTTTTAAGGCGCTCCCGAATACGATAATGGAACTCAGAGGACGTCCACAAACGTCAGTTTGCCCGACTGAAAAACCTGGTATCGACAGTTCGATCCTGTCCCTCGGCACCACCATTTGGGTACGAATTGGGCGCTCTAAATCTACAGATTTGTGGAGGACGGACACACCCACTGACACCTTGGCAGCGCTCGCGTCGGCGCCGGCGGACGGGCTTGCCAGTACGCGCGAACTCCTATGGCCTGGCGGTCGGCATGGCCGTCGGGCCGCACGGCAGCGCTAGGCTTCGCACGCTGCCCAAGAGACGGACTCGCGGAGTAGTGGGCAAGCAGGCACCGTTGACGGCGATGACGCAACGACCACCGGTTCCTGATGCGTCGCCGTCCGCAGGTCATGAGTGTGAGGAGACTCCGATGGACAACAAACGCACAGCCTCGGTAACCGGAGCCAATCAAGGAGTCGGTCTTCAGGTCGCAGAGGAACTCGTAGCCAACGCTGTCAGTGTGTTCGTTGGTTCACGCGTCCTTGACCGCGGTTCGGCAGCTGTAAAGCTATCACCCGATGGGATTCGGCATTGCCTGTAAGTCAGAGGTGATACCTGGAAGCAGTCTGGCTGGGGAGTCAGTAAGCCGCCATCGGTCCGCGCGTGCTGCCGTGCTGACCATGTTCTTTGTCAATGGTGCGGTCCTGGCAACATGGGTGCCGCTCATACCGGCGGTGCAGCAGAAGCTCGGTTTGAATGCCAGCGAGCTCGGCATTGCTCTCCTGGGCGTCGCAGTTGGTGCGGTGATCTCCACGCCGTCAACGGGCTGGCTGGTCGGGCGAGCGGGCGGCCGGAGAGTCGTGATCCTGGCCGCAATCGTCGGCTGCGTCGTCCTGCCGCTCCTGCCTTTGGCGCCGACGCTACCGGTGCTTACCCTCACCTTAGTCGTCTTTGGCGCTGCCCTCGGAACGATGGACGTCGCCATGAACATACACGCCTCAGTCGTCGAAGCCTTGTATCAGAGGCCTCTCATGTCAACGTTCCACGGCTTCTACAGCATCGGAGGGTTCGCGGGCGCACTCACAGGTGGCGCGCTCGCGGCGCTCAGCATTGCACCGTTCGACCGCGCGCTCGGGCCTGCGCTTCTTCTGGGTGCCGCCGCCATCGCCGCGCACCAGTGGCTTCCGACTCCACAGCCGCACACGGCAAGCAGACCACCTAGGGCACGCGTTCGGGTTAGGAGGCTGTCCTTGCCAATGGCGGCACTCGGGCTTATGGCTTTCTGCAGTCTCCTGGCAGAGGGAGCCAGCGGCGATTGGAGCGCCGTATACCTCCACAAATCGCTGGGGGCGAACGCAGCCTTCGCGGCAACTGCATTCGCGGCTTTCTCGGTGGCAATGGCTGTGGGGCGCTTGAGCGGCGACTGGCTGACGAGCCGCCTGGGCGCCACGCAGCTATTGCGCAGCGGAGGTGCCCTCGCTGCTCTCGGCTTGACCGCGACCTTGCTCCTTGGTCGGCCTGCGCTCGCTGTCGGCGGATTCGGTTTGATTGGTCTCGGTCTCGCCAACGTGGTCCCAACGCTCTTCAGCGCCGCCGGTCGATCGAGATCCCTGGCGCCACGGGTGGCCATTGCCGCAGTCGCGTCAACTGGCTACGCAGGGCTCCTCGCCGGCCCTCCGTTGATTGGTTTCGTCGCGCAGGCGTTCACCCTCACGCGTTCGTTGATCGTGGTGGTTGTCTGCTGCGCGCTGATCGCACTCCTGGCGCCGATGGTCCGCCGCTCCGGTTGATCGGCGAGTGTCTGGATTCGACGACGATTACTCGAGTTACTGAGGTTCGTGCCTTTCCTCGGGCGGCACCTGGTCGGGCACTGAGGCCGACGGTCTCCAGCGAATCTCCACGTTGGTCGCGGCATCTGCATGCTCCGAAAGCCACTTGCGCGCATAGGCGCAGATCGGCACGACCGTCAAATGGTCGAGTTCCGCCCACTCGATCGCTGCCTGGACGAGCATGCCCGCGATACCCTGGCCGCCGAGCGCTTCGGGGACGCCCGTGTGAATCAGGATCAGACGGTTGCCCCTGCGTCGATAGACAAGCTCGGCTTCGCTGCCGTCCTGCGCCCAGACCAGACGGTGGTGAGCAGAGTCGCGCACTACCCCTCGGTTAGGGGGCATGGCGCCCGCCATGTGCAACTGTGCGAGGGCGCGGGAAGCGACCGCGCCACGTCGAAGAAGATGTCATCACTGAAGGCGCGCGTTGTCTACGGGCGCTGTCTCACAGGGAACACCTCTTCCACATAGCCCCGCCGCATCCAATACGGTGCACGGCTCGCGGCAGTCAGTTCAATTTGGTTAAACAACTCTCTTACCGTGAAAGCCTCATGTTCGTGATTGATGGACAGGAACAGCGCGGCCCGTGCCTTGATCGCTTCAGCGTACAATCGGGCGACATCAGGTGCCAGCTCCGTCAAGGAATCCACGTTGACAACGAGATCGTAGCTGTCATCGCCTTCGAGGAACATAGGCGGTGGCAGAATACGAACGCCTGAACCGTCCTCGCCGAAGAGCCTGATAGCGTCTGTGCCCAGTGCGGGGCCCAGAAACGTAGCTTGTGCCACATTCGATAGGGGAATGTCGATGATCGTGTAATCGGACACCCCGAACTGAGTTGCGTAGTAGGCCGTGCGACCCAGGCCCGCACCGATCTCGAGCACTCGCGCACCGGGGTGCGTATCGACCAATCGGACGATACGCCAGGCTTGGAAGATCGCTTGAACCGCGCGATAACTGGCAACGCCACGCGATGTCGCCAATCCGACCTCGCCGGCGAAGGGATTCGGGAATTGAAGCGAAGTGCCGAGGGCGTCGTCGAGTCTCTCCAGCAATGATTCCACATCCGGCAACGAGGTTGGCTCCCCATATTCCGGGTTTCTGCTCCGCTCCACTCCCATCGCTTCGGACAGCAGCATCAGGTCGAGGTGGACGTTCCGGCCGCCGTAGTTCGCCCCATGCGCGAGACTGCGCGCGAGGTTCTCGAAACCGTAGAACAGGTCGGTTCGGCCAGGATCACGCAGCATCTCGGCGAGAAGGAGGCGGTCCTTCGCCATGAGCGCGTCATGAACGTCACGCTTCAGATTGAAGAATGCGCTGTCCCAGAATGAATCTGACTGCTGGGTGACGACTACCGACTGCTCATACGCAGCGATAATCCTTTCCACCAGGGCGCCGTGGTCATCTTCAATGGACTGCGGCGGGGTGACCGCGGTCGACTTCAAGAGGTGCAGCTCCGCTGCGAGTTCATCGCGTTCGCGGATCGCCTGATCCCGCTGGTAGAACGGCCTGCGCACCAGCGGAATACGGCGGTGGATCCCGAACGGAATCACGAGCCACTTCCTACACGCAGGGCTATGGGGGAACGCCTCGGGACGGTATCCGGATTGGACGATGAATGATCAGCCATCGCTAGGGGAGCCTTCCTGTGAGCGGTCTGACTCTGAGCCTGAGGCCATTGACCTAGATGCTACACGCTGGTCAGGCGACCGCAGCCAGAGGCAGAAGTTGCGTCGCGGCCGGTGGCGCCGCCGTCGACGAAGTGCAACAAGTGTGTTATTCAGTGCCGCGTCGGCGGACGCTGATGATCGCGGCTAGCGAACGCTAGGTAGAAGTCGGCAACGCGCTAGCAGCGCCCGGTACAGGGGGACCAGCTTGTTGCGCGTTCTGCCACGACCCGATACGTTGCGCCTCCTCGTGGCGTGTCGCCAGGTATGGTAGAAGTCGCATGTCCGCGGTCGAATTCGTCTTCGCCGTCGGGTGGGGCGTATTCTGGACGTACTGGCTCGTGGCAGCCTTCTCGATAAAGAGGGAGCGCGTCGCTTGGTCCCCCGAGCTGCGCATCAGGGCGGTAATCGTCGTCCTTGCGATCCTCTTGTTCCGGCTCGGGGCCTTCCAAAACAACGGCCTCAACTCGGATCCGTGGCGCGCTGGCCTCGGGCTCGTGCTCTTCGCGGTCGGACTGGGGTTCGCCGTCTGGGCCCGCATCAACATCGGGCGCAACTGGGGCACGCCAATGTCACAGAAGGATGACCCGGACCTGGTGACCAGCGGTCCCTATCGTCTGGTCCGCCATCCCATCTACTCGGGCATCCTGGTCGCTGGCGTAGGCACTGCCGTGGCGCTCAGCTGGGCGTGGCTGATCGCCGTGGCCCTGGCCGGGACCTACTTCGTCTATAGCGCGACTATCGAGGAGCGCAACCTGACCGACCAGTTCCCCGACACTTACCGGGCGTACAGCCGCTCGACCAAGATGCTCGTGCCCTTCATCCTCTAAGGGCGGCGGCACGCTAGCACAGATTGCGGGAGAGCCTGGACGTCGACGGGTCCTAATCGCCTGCACAACCGGCGGTGGCCGGGCCAACGGAGGGCCCGGGCTGTCCGATGAGCACGCCACCTCGCCGAACGATCACCTCGAGGTCTCCAGACCCGTTCTGCTGAAGCAAAAGCTGTTCGCTCGCCAGCGCTCTTACAGTGATCAGCCACGGCTGTGTAGGCGCCGAGGTCGGCTTCACGACTGGGGTCGTACCACACGCGACCGCAAGGGTTGGGCCGCCTGACCAAGGCACGACGGCAACACCGGGGCCATCGACATTGACAATCGTCATGGTGCCCGTGGTGCTACCGCAGCAGGCACCCGAGATGGCCAGGATTGCCGTTGAGACAGAGCTCGCAAGCACGCGGCGCTGACGCTAAAGGCGCATGCAGCATCCTGCGAATCCTGACACCCGCGGTCGTTCGGGACAACCTCTTAGGTCACGCCCGCATGGTCAGCTCGCAACTTCTTCTCATGACCCTTACCCCGGGGTGCACACGAGCGTCCCGTCAGCCGCCAGGCACGGTAGTCCCGTCAACTGGATTGGGTGGCGGAGTCACCGCCACGTTAGCGTTGAAGTTGCTGAGGGCGATATCGGCGGGGCTTGCAGTGTTGACCCCAAGGTGAAGGTAGAGCGGACATGCAGGTCCGCTCGAAGAAACGTAGACGGCACCGCCGCCGGCGTTTAGCTTGACGCTCTGACGACCGTCGGGCGTCACCGCGTTGCCCGCGTTGGAAACGCGCCCGGAGACGCTTGCCAGGTAGGCCGCTAGCCGGGAAAAGCCAGCGACCGACTGCAACTGCGACGCCAACGACGCGGAGGCCGTGACCCACTTGTCGCCGAGAGCGGATGACTCCGTGGCGGTGGCGCCGATGGCCTCCCAGAACGCCGCGTCGGCGTTGAGGTACAGCTGGCCGCTCACCGCAACGAACTGGATCTGCACTCCTGCCACGCTAAAATAGCCGGAGCCACCGCCAGTACTCGCGACCGTCTCATTGAACGCTGCGCTCTGTCCCGAACTCGTGGCCGTACCGACAATCTGAACGGACGTTGCATGCTGCAAGCACATCGCGGCGTCCGTGAGGATTTGACTGGCAGACTTATCCGCCTCGCCGTTTCCTGATGACGCCCCGCAACTGGCGACCGCGAAGCCGACCCACGCGGCGAAAAGCGCCGCGCCAACTTTGGCCATTACTCTTCCCGGACTGTACTCTGACGCGGCGCGAATCTCAATCAAAGTCGACGGAGCCGAGTGGAGTCAGAATGGGTGAGCCTCCAGGTCGGAACACGACACTCGACTGCGACGAGGTGGCAGGCCTTGTTACTGGGAAGCCAGCGTCTTCGGCTTCAACAGCGCATTGTCGGTCCCAGCTGAAGCCCGTACGTGGGTGATGCGATTCCGCGTGTCCTCCTCGTCGATCGGGCGCATCGCGGCCTTACGCGGACGACCGGGAGGACGGCGCCCCCGCATGAAGCTTTCCAGGTCCTCTGGGTAGACGCCCCAGACCGGTCCGACCTTGATGCCAAAGAGTCGCTGGCTTGCGAGCAACCGGCGCACGTACGCCGGTGACGCGCGGAGTTGAGCCGCAGCCTCGATAACGGAGAGTGGATGCGAACCTATGATCGCCTCATCATACTGGCACGGCGCCGCAACAATTATCGGTACAACCTGATACGTTGTGATGGTCCCAGGACCGAGGCGAGAGCCGTCAAGGCGCCGGTCGGAGTGACCTTTCTCAGGGGTTGTCAGCCAGTTCCTCCACGTTTCTTCTTGGCCCTCCAAACGCGCACTCACCCCGTTGGAGGAGTACCCCACATGGCTGTTGCAACCCGTCCGACCGAGAAGACTCGGTTTTTCAAGTCGTCGCCCCGCGCGCTGCTCATCAATGGCAAATCCGAGCAGGCCGAGAGCGGCAAGACCTTCGATACGCTCAACCCGGCCACCGCCACGGTGCTCGCGAGCGTCGCCGAGGGCGACGCGCACGACATCGATCGCGCAGTGCGAGCGGCTCGCCGAGCATTCGAGAACGGACCGTGGAGCCGCATGACTCCGTCGGAACGCGGCCAGATCATGCACCGGATCGGTGACCTGATCATGGAACACGCCGACGAACTCGCAGAGCTCGATTGCCTCGACAATGGCAAGGCGCTCAGCGTGGCCCGCGCGGCTGATGTTCCGCTCGCCGCTGACCTGTTCTGGTATATGGCGGGCTGGGCCACGAAGCTCAACGGCGGCACGATCACCCCGTCGGTGCCCTACCTCCCCGGCGCCGAGTTTCATGCCTACACGCTGCGCGAACCGGTCGGCGTCGTTGGCCAGATCATCCCCTGGAACTTCCCGCTACTGATGGCCGCCTGGAAGCTGGGTCCAGCATTGGCCACGGGTTGCACGGTGGTCCTCAAGCCCGCCGAGCAGACGCCGCTCTCGGCCCTGCGGCTGGGTGAGCTCATGCTCGAGGCCGGCCTCCCCGACGGGGTAGTTAATGTCGTGACCGGGTTCGGGGAGACCGCCGGCGCCGCACTTGCCTCGCATCCTGGTGTCGACAAGATTGCTTTCACGGGCTCCACAGAGGTCGGCAGACTCATCGCAACCGCTGCCACCGGCAACCTGAAGAAGGTCTCGCTGGAGCTCGGCGGCAAGTCGCCGAACATCATCTTTTCCGACGCCGACATCGACGCGGCCGTCGCCGGCGCGGCACAGGGGATCTTCTTCAACCAGGGCGAGGTGTGCTGCGCGGGAAGCCGTCTCTTCGTTCAGCAGGACCGCTTCGATGAAGTGGTTGAGGGCGTCGCCAAGGCGGCGAAGCAGATCAAGGTCGGGCCTGGCATGGATCCGGACAGCGACATGGGCCCGCTCGTCTCTCGCGAGCAGTTTGATCGGGTCACCGGATACCTCGCGAAGGGTCAGCAGGCAGGCAACCGCGCGCTGGCCGGCGGCCATGCACTCGACCGGCCGGGCTATTTCGTGGAGCCGACCGTGTTGGTGGACGTCGAACCGAACGATGTCGTGCTGCGCGAAGAGATCTTCGGCCCAGTGATCGTCGCGTTGCCGTTCAGCGACGTCGACGACCTCGCCCGTCAAGCCAATGACACCGTCTATGGACTGGCCGCAGGCGTGTGGACCCAGGACATCTCGAAGGCCCATAAGCTCGCCAAGCGCATCAAGGCGGGTACGGTCTGGGTCAACACCTACAACGTGTTCAGCGCGGAGCTGCCCTTTGGCGGCTTCAAGCAAAGCGGCTGGGGCCGCGAGATGGGCGAGGAAGTCCTCTCCAGCTACCTCGAGACCAAGTCGGTGATCGTCCAGCTCTAGTCTGCTTCTCTGCGAACGTCGCCGTCGGGTTACCCCTAACCCGGCGGCGGCTCGCAAATCGACCTCTCGATACGAGGGAGAAGCAGAACCGCTGACGAGGAAATGGCCGGCCATGTCAACCGACGACAAGAGAGCTGAAGAAGATGCGTAAGCAGACCCAGTCCATTCGGCAGCGACTCCTGCAGGAGCAGTCGGCTCAGTACCTCAACGAGTCGGAGTTACCCTTTACGGTGCCGCTATCCCTGCCGGTCGTTGACTCGGCCTCGTTTGTCTCGCGAACCGCTGACTTTGACGTCACAACAATCCCTCGCAAAGGTTGACCTTCTACAGCAGTTGGTGAAAAGCCCTGGACGTCAGTGTTGTTCTTACGGCGTTCACAAACCCGCGCGATCGTGCTCATCCGGCTTCAACCCCACTTCCTTGGCGGCGGCGGTGCTCCGCGAGGTAGACCAGGCCGCCGAGCAACGCAAACGGCAGCAATTGCAGGTCAACGAAGAGGCTCAGCGCAGTCGCCGTGCCGAGCGCGATGTTTGGCGCGCACGAGGAGCAGTACGATCAACCCTTCGCGCACCCCGATCCCGTTCGCCGAAATAGGGACAAAGGTGGCTAGAAGCGCGACGGGCATGGTCAGCGCGAACACCGAGGCGACGGGCAACGGCGGCAACATTGCTCGGCGGGTGTTGCGAGTTGTCTTCCCACGCACCTGCGTGATCTCGCTGGTCCGCTTCCGGAGTGCACGGTCGCGCGCAAGAGGAGAGTAGCCGGCATGTTGCGCCCTAGCAGTCAATCTTGGCTGGATGGCACTCACGAGAGACTCGGGCGGGCTAAGAGGGAGTGCCGCTCCAGTCAGACGGGGTAGAGGACCTCAGCCCATTGCTCGCCGGTAAGGTCGAGATCGAGGTGGCGGAATGGGCCGATTCCGCGACCGGTCAGTGGAAGCTGCCGTGGCATGCGCTCGACG
The DNA here is from genome assembly GCA_003162415.1 of Candidatus Dormiibacterota bacterium. GTDB lineage: Bacteria > Chloroflexota > Dormibacteria > Aeolococcales > Aeolococcaceae > Palsa-851. The sequence continues at coordinate 296,215 of PMOL01000008.1, read as the reverse complement.
AGACGAGAATCAATGAACACATCGCGGCCCTCGACTTGACCGAGCGGTCGCCAAGACGCGTCGCCATTTCGACGGTGCGAGGACGCGACGTCGACGCGAATCCGGACGTCACACACTCGCACGCCTGAACAGCAGGCGCGAGAGGACTTGAAAGCGATGAACAGGCGTGACGCCTCTGGGTGCTGACCGAGCCAACTCTTGGCGTGCTGGTCCACGACGAAGTCGAATCTTGCGGACGCGGAGACCATCGCGATAGTCCAAGTATGGCCCGTCCCCCCGATCAGGGCAGCGAGGGTCGCCGTGCTGCTGCAGAGGTCTCCACTCCAGGCGTACTGCCTATACGCCGGGGGGCGTACGTCAGCAGCCGCGCCCGGGCGGATGACGATGCCTTCAGCCGCGGTTAGGGTGTGGTGCATGACCTGCCGCGCCCCGATCGCTCTCTTACCGCGAAGCCTGTTCGGTGCATCCTAGCCGAGGCATGACCGACTTCCCGCGATCCCGAGAGCCTCGCAGCGGCGAGTTCACTGCGACCGCATCGCCACGCGCGCTCTGGGTGGAGATGACCCGACGTGCGCCCATCGCGGCCGACCTGGTCCCTGCGCTTGTCTTGACAGGCTTCCTGGTCGGGGCGAGCACGGCTCAGCAGCACGCCACCGTTGACGCACACCGGATTGGGGTGAGCGGCTACCTGCTGCTCGTGGGCGCAGCGATGGCGCTGGCGCTCCGGCGACGGTGGCCACCGCTCGCGTATGCCGGCTCGCTCGCGTGCACGAGCGCCTACCTTCTTGTCGGCGATCCGCCGGGGCCAGTTCTGCTCGCGCCATTTCTCGGGCTGGTCATCGTCCTGGGCGCGACACGATCGTTGCCAATGTGGATCGTATCGGCGCTCGGTGGCGCCGGCTTGCTGTCCGCGGTCCACGGTGCCGTGTACGGATGGTCGTGGCCAGTGGCGCTCTTTGCTGGTGTTTGGGTGTGCCTTGCCGCGCTGGCGGGGATCGCGCTCGAGGCGCGGCGGCGCTTTCTCAGTGAATCACGGGCGCGGGCGGAGTGGACGCAGCGCAGCCGCGAAGAGGAAGCACGCCGGCGCATGGTCGAAGAGAGACTGCGGATCGCTCGCGAGATGCACGATGTCATCGGACACAGCCTGGCGGTCATCAGCCTGCAGGCCGGCGTCGCAGAGCACCTCCTCGCGAGCCGGCCCGAGGAGGCGCGCAAAGCAGTCACCGCCATCCGCGGCGTGAGCAAGCAGGCGCTGACCGAGCTTCGCAGCGAGCTTGCTGCGCTCCGAGGAGAGGGTCTCGCAGGCGCGGACCGCCGGCCCACCCCGGGGCTCTCGGCAATCCCGACCCTGGCTGCGCAAATGCGCGATGCTGGACTTCGGATCGACATCGACATTCCGCAGGGAGACTACGAAATCCCGGAGATTGTTTCGACCGCCGCCTATCGGATCGTGCAGGAGTCGCTGACCAACGTGGCCCGCCACGCCGGTACCGGCACAAAGGCGAGCGTGCGCGCAGTGCTCGAGGCTGACCGCCTGGAACTGGAGATCGTCGACGATGGCATCGGAGTGAGTGAGCCGCCTCGCGAAGGCGGCGGCCTCCAGGGGATGCGCGAGCGCGCCGCGGCCCTGGCCGGCACCTTCTCGGCGGGCAGACGTCCCGAGGGCGGATTTCGGGTATCGGCCTCGCTCCCGCTGGCGGGACGATGAGCGTCCGGGTGGTGCTCGCCGATGACCAGCCGTTGATTCGGGTCGGTCTGCGCGCGCTCGCCGACGCGGAGCCCGACATCGAGGTGGTCGGAGAGGCCGCAGACGGCCAGGAGGCGCTGCGCGCTGTCCGTGAACTCCGGCCCGATGTGGTGGTGATGGATATCCGTATGCCGGTGTTGGATGGATTGGAAGCGACGCGTCTGATCGCAACCGACCCACAACTGTCGGGTGTCCGCGTGCTCGTCCTTACCACCTTCGAGATCGACGAGTATGTCTTCGAGGCGCTGCGCGCTGGGGCCGGAGGATTTCTATTGAAGGATGCGGAGCCAACCGAGCTGCTCCGCGCCATCCGTGTGGTGGCGGCGGGCGATTCGCTGCTCTCACCGGCCGTGACGCGGCGCGTCATCGAGGCCTTCAGCGCTCGGCCGGCATCGTCCGCACCGCGGACCAAGCTGCTGGCCGACCTCACCGAGCGTGAGCGCGAAGTTGTGACACTAGCCGGCTGCGGACTCTCCAACGACGAGATCGCAGAGAAGCTCGTGATCAGCCCGGCGACGGCGCGCACCCACGTCTCCCGATCCATGCAGAAGCTCGGGGCACGGGATCGTGCGCAGCTCGTGGTCTTCGCGTATGAAAGCGGGCTGGTGTCGCCGGGCCAAGCGCTCGCGTAATCAGGATGACACGCAGCTACGTCACCGGACGTAGCCAAAAGTGTCGCTTCCGGACGGACGACAGGAGTACTGCGCGCCTCCGACGATGTTGCCGTTGGCATCAACCCACTCATCGGAGGAACATGACATGCCCGGATACTGGGTCGGCGGCGGCTTCGGCTTCTGGTGGATCTTTCCGTTGGTCTTCGGCGCCCTGTGGCTCACCGTGATCGGCCTCTTCCTCTGGCGCGGTCGCCTGTGGTGGAGGAGTGGCCATGGCACCGCGCCAGACGCCGCGGCGGTGCTTCGCGAGCGGTTCGCGCGCGGCGAGATCGACACCGACGAGTACCAGCGTCGCCTTCGGGTGCTCGATGGGCGATGAGCATCGTGCTCATCGTCTCGCGGCTTCGAACAGTGCAGTGGGAGAGCAGGTTATTGGCTATGCAGGCGTTTAGGCTTCAGCTTCGGGCCAATACGAGGTTTGGCACCGGGACCGCGGCATACAGTCTGTGGAACCCGGGCCAGCACAGAACGCGTAGGCTGCGGGTGCATGAGCGGGAGAGGCGGGCGTCGTGTGCTTCTCCGCTGAGGCCGATCTCTGTACCGGTGTCGTGGTGGGTGTGGTCGGCATCGATGCGCTCCGCCACGTCCGCAAGCCGCACCAGATAGCGCTGGCGGCGACTCCGCTGCTCCTCGCGGCTCATGAGATCGACGAGGCGTTCGTCTGGTGGGGGCTACGCGGGCAGGTTTCGTGGCCAGTGGAGCATGCCGCCATCTATGTTTTCCTGGCCATCGCCTTCGTGCTGCCCTTCTGGGTTCCGTTCGCCATGCTCGGCGTTGAAACCAAGGTTCATCGACGTCAGTGGATGAAGGCGTTCCTCGTCGTTGGCACGGTCACCAGTGTCGCGCTCCTCGCGGCAGTCGTTCGAGGTCCGGTCGGCGCCGCCGTCGACGGGTCGCACGTCGCATACACAGCAGACATCAGCTACGCCGATATCCTCGTCGCCCTCTACATCGTCGCCACCTGCGGCGCCTGTCTGGTGGCAAGCAACAAATGGCTGGTCCTGCTTGGCCTTGCGAACCTGAGTGCCGTAATCGCTCTCGGCTGGATCACCTTCACAGGTTTCACCTCACTGTGGTGCGCATGGGCAGCGCTGACGTCGATCGCAATTGCCATCTACCTGCGCCATAGCGGTCGTTCCGTTGCACCGGCCGTAGTCGCTTATGAGGGACAGGGGTGAGGCATCGCCCGCGGGCTCCGGAGCGCACCGTTATCCTCATGGTTGAGGGTGCAGGCATCGTGCCGACCGGCGACTGAGAGCGCTACACCTGTTTAGCAGCCCCCGCGCTCACAGCGTGGAGGATTGGAACGGTGGCACGGAGGGTCGTCCCGTAGCCCGGCTTCGAGTGGATCCGCAGCGCGCCTCCGAGCGCGTCGAGCCGATCCTCCATGTTGGTCAACCCGGCACCCCGTTTGATCGCGGTCATGTCGAACCCGCGGCCGTCATCGACAACCTCGATGGTCAGCTGCTCGCCGTCCTCGCGCAACTGCACCGTGGCGCCCGAGGCTCGCGCATACTTCTGCACGTTCTGGAGTGCTTCCAGTGTGCAGAAGTACAGAGCTGCCTCGGTCTCCTGCGGATATCGACCGATGCCGTCGGCATGCACTTGCACTGGGACGGTGGCCTTTCGCGCGTGCGACTCCAATGCCACTGCGAGCCCCTTGTCGGCCAACAACGGCGGATAGATGCCGCGAGCGAGGTCGCGCAGGTTTTCGAGCGCTTCGTCGGCGTCCAGTTTGAGTGCGACCACCGTTGCCCTGGCTTTCTCAGGGTCCTTGGTCGCGAGGATCCCCACGAGTCCCAGCTTCACCTTGATGGCCACCAGGTATTGCTGGGAGCCGTCATGGAGGTTGCGTTCTAATCGCCGTCGCTCGTTGTCCTGGGCGGCTACCAGCCGCTGCCGGGAGGCGCGCAGGTCCTCCAGGCGCGCCTGCAGATCCGCGGTGAGTCCCACGTTCTTCAGCACCAGTCCGGCCTGGTGGGCGAGATCGTCCATGAGCTTGATCTCGATCGGTGTGAGCGATTCGCCGCGGCGTTTGGTGACGGTCAGCGCACCAAGCAGCTCGCCCTGATGGCGCACCTCGACGGTGCGGTCTGCGTCGCGAATTGTCGGCGCAATGCTGTCAAGCTGCACCGCTGCGGTGACCGACGAGTGGAGCGGGAACGCCGCGGCGCGTCGCAGCACGTCATCATTCCCCAGCCAGACCTCGGCGAGCACCGCACCCGTCCCTTCGCCGAGTACCCGGGCCATGCGCGGCAACACCTCGTCACTGGCATACGACTCAGCCACCCGTCCCGAGAACTCTGAGAGCACCTCGTACGGCGTGGCCCGCTTCCCATACACGAGCCGGTTGGCGATCTTCTGCATGCGTTCGCGCACCGGCTGGAACCCCACCGCCACGATGGCCGTGGCCAGGATCGACAGACCCAGGTTGGGCTTTCCGCCGCTGCCGACCACCGTGCCGATGCCCACCGCGATGCCGACATACACCGCGGTGATGAAAATGGCCAGCGACCCATACACCAGGGTGCGGCTGATGATCACGTCGATGTCATACAGCCGGTACTTGAGAATGCCGATTGCGATGGTCACCGGCGGGGCGAGCAGCGCGAGGTCGAAGAGCGAGCTCCCCACTTGGGAGGAGGCCAAGACGGTGTTGGGAAGAACTACCGTTGGCAGACTGAAGATGAGGAGGACTCCGGTACCGAGCAGGAACCACTTGATCTGCTGCCTGCGCTCGCCCGTCGAACGCCGGAAGTTGATGCCGAGTCCTATCAAGGCGACCACACTGCCGACCGCAACAAGTGCTGCCCACGCGACATAGAGCAGGCCCAGCGCGCCGGTCGGGTTATCGAACGCCGCAATGTCCCCCGAGTAGGGAAGAATGCTGACATTCGGGGCGGCGAGGTCTCGGATCGCGACCGCGTAGAACGTGACGACGATCGCTGCGCCGACCACAGAATAGGCCCGGACTCCCACCCTCCAGCGTGGCGACGGAAGCAGGCCGTCAGGAAAGTACAACACCCCCACTGGGATGAGCAGAAGTCCCGGGATCCAGCCGAGGTTCAACAACTCGGCGACCGAGCCAAGCGGCAGTTGGCCGTGGTGGTTGACGAAGTCGAGGACGGCATACGCCGATCCGTCGGATGAGAAGGCCAGCAGCAATCCGACCCCGATGAGGATCCAGCCGACGGGATGACCCGGCCGGCGACGCGCCACCAGCACCCCGAGCCACGCGAAGACCAGCGCCCCCGCGGCGCTCGAGCCGGGAATCCCGTTGATAACGAAGTCCGGGTCGGCCAGCGTGATCGGCGCATCGGCCAACGCAAGGAGGAGGACAAAGACACCGAGGGCTAGCGCCGTGTTCGGCGTCGCCCGTCGGTGAAGCCAGCGCGTCGTTGCGGCCGGCCTGGCGATGCCCTCGGTCATGGGGGCACGATATCGATGGGTGGAGGGGGTGTCGATGATGTGGCCGCCCCGTTCGAGAGGGTGGCAGCATCCCTCGTCAGTTATCTTGCGAGAGCGGCCAGGCTTCGACGGTCTCGCATCCGAACTCCTCGGGTGCCACGTCTCGCAACGTCTCGGTGAACTGCCAGCGGTGACCGGCGATGTCCTCGACCGTGCATTCCCGCTCGCCGTACACCTGAGTGGTGGGCGGCTCCAGCACCCGTGCACCGTAGGCGCGAGCACGTTCGAATTGAGCGTCCACATCATCGACGCGCACCTTGATGACGTGGGTCACGATGCCCTCTTGCGGTGGCTGCTGGTCGCCGCTGACGTCGGCGACGATCATCCCGCCGTGTTCGCCGATGCTCATCTGGGCTCGATGGCTCTCCCCGACCCGGACGCGCTCCGCGAAACCGAATGCCTCGGTGAGCCAGGTCACCGCCGCACGCACGTCCGGGTACGTGAGGACGGGGATGACGGTGGCCGGCGGGACGGATCGGTTGTGCTGCACTCGCATCGTCTCCAAGGTCTTCGGCTGTGCCCTGACGGGTGACGTGTTTCCGCCCAGTTAGCCCGGTTGTAACATCACGGCCGTGGGCTTCGACTCGCCGAGCGTGACTCCGACGATCGCCGCTGAGGTGATCCAGCCGCTGTGGACGAAGTATGGACTTGCCGTCAGTGATGACTGAGTGGTCGTGAGGCGCTTGGCAGGGGTCCTGGTGGCTATGTGCGCGGTGTTAGCCGGGACGGTCGCGACAAACGCCCAGACGACTTCTCACCGGATTCAACCGAACCAACATTTCATCGGTCTCGTCAACGGGCAGCATGCCGGAGCCGTCATCCATACGATCTGTCCCGGCCCGGCGGGTGGAACCGGTCGCCCCGCGGCTGATCAGAGCGTGTCGGTGCGTCAGGGGGCGGCGGGTGGGGGCGACACGGGCGCGAGTGGAGGTGTCATCTACGCACGGATAACCCCGATGACGATGGTCGCGATGACGCGGTACGGGCACCCGGAGCCAATCCCGATGTCTGCTCGGGTGCCCTGCGAGGGCTCAGGGACAATTGTCTTCAGTAGCTGTCCACTGCCCCAACCTTGCGGCTCTGGCGCTGCGGTTGACGATGTTCAAGTCGCATACGTCGACATAGCGGCCTTAACTTCAAGGTTGGACGCCGGCAGCTGACGTCGGGGGTCGGCGCGAGGTCGCTCGTAGCACGTGCCTACCCGGCATAAAAGAAAAGCCCCACATCTTGCGACGCGGGGCCTTCAGTACGGGAGGCGGTGCCTTTCGGTGGCCCTCAGGCTCGACCCTCGTCCGGATTGATGGGCCACCATCTCTCCGGGCCGTCCACTCGCCATTTCTGACTTGCGGGCCCGCAACCGGTGACTCTACAGACTCGCCCAACGGTTCGCAACATTGTCGTGGCGTGGGTGGTGGGTCAGTTTGATTCGGGACGTCGACGAGCCTCACGGCGGGCTCTCAGGGCCATGGGAATCGCAAGAAGAACCGCCAGAATTGCGCTTACGGTGGGGCGGACTCGCTCGGGTCGCCTCGATGAGTGATCCTGTCGGAGTAGATCCGCGCTCCGCATCCGCCGCACTTGGCGACAGGCCGCATGATGACGACCTCAGGCCGCTCCAGGTCGCCTGCGGCCGCCCGAGCAGCCTGGAAGGTCAGAGGGACGAGACGGTCTGCTCCGCACTCAGGGCATAGCCCCATGGCGGTCTCATAGTCGCACGCCGCAACCGGAAACAACGGTCCTTGACACACTGGTCCCACGTTTGGTCAGCGGCCCCAAGGGAACACCAAGCAGAGTCGTGGCGATGCAGGCCGATCCATCCGCGTTCCCTGTGCTCGATCCCTCAGAAGTCGCGATCTTCGAGGCGGTCGGCACGCGCCGTCACGTGGTCGCCGGCGACTACCTCTATCACGAGGGCGACCCGCACTACGATTTCTGGATCGTCCTCTCAGGCGCCGTCGAGGTCGTCGTCGACGACGCCGACGACCAGGTGATCGTCACCCCCCGTGCCGGGCAATTCCTCGGCGAGTTGAATCTGCTCACCGGGGTGCGGGCGTTCGTTTCGGCTCGAGTTGCCGAACCTGGCGAGGTGCTCGCGGTTCCGGCGGATCGCCTGAGGCGGGTCATCGCCACCGAGCCGGAGCTCGGCGACAAGATCCTGGCGGCATTCATGGCGCGGCGAGCAGCCTTCCTCGCGGGAGCCGCGGTGTTCATTCGGGTCGTGGGCTCGCGTTTCTCTCCCGAAACGGTGCGCATCCGAGAATTCCTGACCCGCACCCGCCTGCCCCACGAGTGGCTTGATCCGGATGCCGATCCACAGGTCGACGACATCGTGCGAGCCTTCTCGCTCGAGCCATCGGACCTCCCGGTTGTGATCGCCACCGGCGAGGTGCTGCGCAGGCCGACGCCGGGTGACCTAGCGTCGTATCTCGGGCTGACCCTCGAGAACCTGCCCGACCGCTCGTTCGATCTCGTTATCGTGGGCGGCGGACCGGCGGGTCTCGCGGCCGCAGTGTACGGTGCGTCAGAGGGGCTTCAGACCCTCGGCGTGGACATGACCGCTCCCGGCGGCCAGGCGGGCACGAGCTCGAGGATCGAGAACTACTTCGGGTTCACGACAGGGATCTCGGGGGCGGAGCTCACGCAGCGCGGGATGGTGCAGGCAGAGAAGTTCGGCGCGAAACTCAGCGCACCGTGCGCAGCCGTCGCCTTACGTGAGGAGTCCGGACACTTCACGGTGGAGCTGTCCGACGGTACCGTGGTCGCCGCGCGGGCAGTGATCGCAGCCACCGGAGCGAAATACCGCAGGTTGCCCGTTGATCGTTTGCAGGAGTTCGAGGCTAACAGCGTGTACTACGCAGCCACCGAGCTGGAGGCGCGGCAGTGCGCTGGCAGCCCGGTTATGGTCGTTGGCGGCGGTAACTCGGCTGGTCAGGCGGCTGTCTTCCTCGCCGACAAAGGCAGCGCTGTAACGCTGCTCATCAGGGCGGCTGACCTCAACGCTCACATGTCTCGATACCTCGTCGACCGGCTGGTGCGCCATCGCCGCATCTCGGTGATGACCAGCACGAACGTCGTCGGGCTCGAAGGCGTCGGCGCGTTGCAGGCGGTTCGGGTCGACGGACCAGATGGGGAGATTCGCGTTCCGGCGGCGGCGCTGTTCTCGTTCATCGGCGCCGATCCCGAGTCGTCGTGGCTGCGCGGTTGTGCCGCGCTCGACGACCGCGATTTCGTCCTCACCGACCGCGCCCTGACTGACGAGCATCTGGGCGACGCTTGGGGCGCGCTCGGCCGGCGGCCGCTGCCGTTCGAGACCAGTCGCCCGGGGTTGTTCGCGGTGGGCGATGTTCGATCAGGTTCGACCAAGCGCGTCGCGGCCGCGGTCGGCGAGGGATCGGCAGCCGTCAGCGCGGTGCACCAGTTCCTTGCATTCGACCACCACTGACGTCGGCGCGATCCCTGGTACACACCACCGACCGGCGGGCGCGCATCCAGCTCGAGGCGCGACCCGCCGGCGCCGAGGTCCAGCTGCGCAATCTGTCGCCCGAGCTGCAGGAGCCGTTGGGGTTCGCCGGACTCACCGCGGCCCTACCCGTCGAGGTAAGGAGGCAGCCCGAAAGCGGGAACAGCGCGAGCCATCTCGGTATACGAGGCGATCACGAATCGCTGAAGGTGTGACATCGGACACACAGTCCGGCACGGTCAGGGGTCTCGGAGCGCAGAGACCTACGATGGACGCCAGGATGCAGCCGCTTCAACAGACGGATCGACCCCCGTATGGGCCGAGCCAACGCGAAACCCCGAATGACGTTTCCGGCGAGGGCCGAGCCCTTGGTCTCGCGCTCGGCCTCCGGGCAGAGGAATGCTGCGATCTCTGCTACTCGCGCGCCACGGCCTATCGATGGGCAGGCCGTCCCCCTGATCCGAACTACACCCAGCGATCTCGAGGGGTCAACTGGCTGGCCACGGTGCTGACCGCACGCTGGATCGCATACGGGGTTCCGGTATCCGCTGAGGAGATGGAGTACATCGCCGAACGAGGTGATCTTGCCGCGTCCTTGCAGCAGTCGACGGTGAACATCACACGGGCCTATTTGATCTGGCGAGACACCATCGGGGAAGTCCTGCGCGACGAGGCGGCGCGCCTACAGACACCACGCGAGACACTCAACAACGCGCTACGAGTGGTGCGGATCAGCTGCGATGCGAGCCTGGTCCAGGTAGCGGGAGCGTTTGATCGCCGGATGACGGAACTCAGCAGCGAGCTCGCAACCGAGCGCGAGACGCTCTCGTATCAAGCACTGCACGATCCACTGACCGGGTTGCCGAACCGTGTGCTGCTGTATGACCGCATTTCGCAAGCCATGCTGGTATCGAAAAGAACCACACGACCGTTCGCGATCCTGGCGATCGATCTCGATGGGTTCAAGGCGGTCAACGACACACTCGGCCACGACGGAGGCGACGTGGTGCTCCAGCAGGTCGCCGATCGCCTGGTGAAATCCGTTCGTGAATCCGATACTGTCGCGCGTCAAGGCGGCGATGAATTCACGGTGCTCCTGTCTCGAATGGCTGCCGAGACGGCCGCCGACGTGGCTCGAAAGCTTGAGGACAGACTCTGCCAGGTCCTCGCGTATGACGGCAAGACCGTGTCGGTCGGCGCCACGATCGGTGTAGCTACCTTTCCGCGCGACGGCGATGACCTGCACACGCTGCTGCGGTCCGCCGACCATGCGATGTACCGCCGAAAGCGCGAGAAGGAGAGCCAAGCGTGATTCCGAGAACGGAGATTCCGTTCACTCAAGTTGCGGCGAGGAGCTGCCGGTGGAGTTCGCGACTCGCAGCGCTCTGCGCGACACCGAGTTGGTCGCGCAGGCAATCGCAGAGCTGACTGTAGACGGCCAGGGCTTCACGAGCGCACCACCGATCACCCCGATCGGGTGAGTAGCCGACCTCGCGGCTGATGCAGTCATCGTCATGCTCCTCGTTAGTTCAACGGTCCTGATCGCTCGTTCTACGACCTCGCCGTTGCACCAACCTTGGCGAAACCTTGACGCCGGCGATCCTGGCGAGACGCTCGCAAAGGCCCTACGCGCAGGCCGAACGGGCTAGGCTCGGCGCCATGGGAACCAAACGAACGTGGATGATGCGGTGATAAGCGACCACATCGAAAGCCCGGACGGTGGCTTCCGTGAGTCTGGACTTCGAGGCGAGGCCCTAGCCTGGGGAGTGCCGTCTGCGGACCGCTCCTATTGGCCGGCACGAGGGGCGATAGTGGTGGCGGCCATTCTTTACCTCCTGCTCCCTGACCAACTCATCCCGGGCCCTCGCTGGGTCGTGCCCGTGCTCGAGGCGGTGATTCTCGTGGTGTTGACAACGCTGACCCCGCACAAGACTGGGCAGAAGTCGCCACTCCGGCGGGTGCTGGTGGTGGCGCTGGTAGCGCTGGTGACTGTGGCCAACCTTATTAACCTCGGACTCCTCGTTCACGCGTTGCTGCACGGCGGCGTCCAGAACGGTCGAGCCCTGATCCTTGCGTCAGTCGCCATTTGGTTGACGAACGTGATTGTGTTCGGACTCTGGTACTTCGAACTTGATCGAGGCGGTCCGAATCAGCGCCACAATCCATTGCATCGAGAGCCGGATTTTCTGTTCCCCCAAATGTCAACGCCGGGCGCGGGACGACCGTCCTGGTCGCCGGCTTTCCTCGATTATCTGTACGTGAGTTTCACGAATGCGACAGCGTTCAGCCCGACCGACACCATGCCGATGACTGTCGCGGCGAAGGCGTTGATGGGGCTTCAGTCCGCTGCCTCGTTGCTGACAGTGGCCCTGGTCGCCGCACGTGCGGTCAACATCCTGACCTGAGCCGGGCGCCGGGACCCTGCCCGAGAGAGGTAGGCTCGGCGTGGCGAGCCGCAACTGCGACGACATCGCCGCCGGTCCGCCGAGGTGTCCAGGTGAACGCGATTGCAACCGCGCCTGTAACCAGCGCGCCCGCAGAAAACCCGTGGCATAACGCCCAGCGGCAGTTCGACCAGGCTGCCGAGTTGAGCCACCTTGACCCCGGACTCCGCGCCGTGCTCCGCGAGGTGAAGCGTCAGCTCATCGTCACCTTCCCGGTGAAGATGGACGACGGCTCGGTGCGCGTCTTCGAAGGCTATCGCGTCCAGCACAACATGGCCCGGGGGCCGGCCAAGGGCGGCATCCGCTACCACCAGGGCGTGACCCTCGACGAGGTCAAGGCCCTGGCGATGTGGATGACCTGGAAGTGCGCCATCGCCGGTCTGCCGTTCGGAGGCGCCAAGGGCGGCATCGTGGTCGACCCCAAGCACCTGAGTGAGGGCGAGCTGGAGCGGATGACTCGCCGCTACGCCACCGAGATCAGCGTCATCATCGGCCCCGAATACGACATCCCCGCTCCGGACGTCAACACCTCACCAAAGATCATGGCCTGGATCATGGACACGATCTCGATGGAGCAGGGCTTCTCCGTTCCGGCGGTGGTCACCGGCAAGCCGCTCTCAGTCGGCGGTAGTCAGGGACGCAACGCGGCGACGGGTCGTGGCGTGATGTTCGTCGCACTCGAGGCATGCACACGTCTTGGTATCGATCCCAAGGCCTCCACGGTAGCCATCCAGGGATTCGGGAACGCAGGGTCTATCGCCGCGCGCCTCATGGATGCCCAGGGGTTCACGATCGCGGCGGTTTCTGACAGCAGCGGCGCAATCCACAGTGCCGACGGGCTCGACATCGATCGCCTCATCGCGCACAAGAAAGCGACGGGCAGCGTGACCGGCTTTCCCGGCGCCAGCGCGATCGCTGCCAGTGATGTCCTCGAGGTGCGATGCGACCTGCTCGTGCCGGCCGCCCTGGAGAACCAGCTCACCAGCGAGAATGCCGGGCGCATTCAAGCTCGGCTCATCCTCGAGGCGGCCAATGGTCCGATCACTCCTGACGCGGACATCCTGCTCGAGCAGCGCGGCATCACGGTGGTCCCCGATGTGCTCGCTAACGCCGGCGGAGTGACGGTGTCGTATTTCGAATGGGTGCAGGATTTGCAATCCTTCTTTTGGGACGAGGACGAGATCAATGCTCGCCTCGAGAAAGTGATGCACCGGGCATTCACCGAGGTGTGGGACAGCGCCAAGCAGCATGGGGTTTCCCTCCGCCAAGGCGCGTACTTGCTCGCCATCGAGCGCGTGGCTGAGGCGACGACCGACCGCGGTATCTATCCCTGACCGAGGAGCGAACTTCCAACCGATCGTCGTGAGTACATTGGTAGAGCGCATTGGCTCACGGAGGTGAAAGCACAGTGGATGTCAAATTCGTTGCGAGCATCGCCCCGATCGTGCGAGATGCCGACGCAGCTCGCATGTTCTACCAGGATGCCCTGGGCCTGTCGCTTGAAGGCGAGGAAGGCGACTACGTCTTCACCCACAAGCTGGAAGGCACGAAGCACTTCGGGTTGTGGCCTCTTTCCGAAGCGGCGAGCGCTTGTTTCGGGACCACAGACTGGCCCGATGACATCGCGGTCCCGCAGGCCAGTATCGAGTTCGAAGTCGATGACGTCGCGGCCGCAGCCGCCGAACTCACGGCCAAGGGCTACCGGCTCATCCACGAGGCCCGCACCGAGCCGTGGAGCCAGATCACCGCTCGGCTCTTGAGCCCGGAGGGCCTGCTCGTCGCCGTCTGCTACACGCCAGCGTTCCGCGAGCCCAAGGAAAGCTGAACCCGGAGGAGGCCATGGACTTCTCGATCGAGCTCGGCACGGAAGTGCTTCGTCAGACTCCGGACGTCCTTCGGGCCATGCTGTCGGGCCTTTCGGTCGGCTGGACCACCGGCGACGAAGGACCCGACACGTGGTCTCCCTATCAGGTCGTGGGGCACCTCACGTTTGTAGAGGAGAGCGACTGGATTGACCGCACTCACGTGATTCTCAAATATGGAACCGAACGAGTCTTCGACCCGGTGGACCGAGAGGCCGGATTCACGCGATTCAGGGGCTGGAGCCTGACCGATCTGTTGGATCGATTCGCGACGGTGAGAACCTCGAATCTCCAGACGCTGAAGGATTTGATCGAGATCGAGGATCTCGGCCGTCGGGGTGTTCATCCAGGCTTCGGAGAGGTGACGATCAGCCAGCTTCTCGCCACCTGGGTGGTGCACGATCTGAATCACCTCGGTCAGATCGTCAAGACGATGGCCAAGCAGTACTCGCAGGCGATCGGCCCGTGGCGCGAGTTCCTTCCGATCATTGACGCGCCCTAATCGGTGCGGATCAGGGTCGACTGCCCCCCACCGCCGAAGTTCGCCCGCCGAACTGCCAGTTGTGGACCTCGATCTCGGCGTACCGGTCGGGGGCCAGGATGGCGCGAGCCGTGTCCGGGTCCGTTGCCTGAATCAACACCGCCGTACCCAGCCACGTGATGCCGTTGTCGGACAGCAGCGGTCCGAATGCGATCAGCTCGTCCTGATTGCTCGGCACGTCGAGGTCGATGGACTGATCCGTGCCGAGGCCGAGCACAAGGTACTGGTCGCCACCGGCTCGATCACCGGAAAAGTCCCACATGGTGCGCCCGAGCGTGTTGCGCCACCTGCGCAGCAGCACGTCGCGATACACCCCGGCCTGGTAGTTGGGCTCATCGAAGGCGAACGCACGGGCTGCTGTGGGATCTGGCAGGTCGACGATGTGCACGCTGCCGGTGGGCGTTTGGCCATCGCTGGCGACTGTCGGCCCGCGGGCGATCATCTCGGGCGCATACCGGTCCATGTAGGACCAGTGCTCTTCCAGCAGCTCGTTGCGCAGAGCTACTGAGCCGCGCCGATCGCGGTGGTAGCAGAAAAACTCCATGCCGGGAGTCTGTACCTCAGTTCGGCCCTGACCCTACGGGTGTGGCGAGGGTCCGGTCACGGGATGGTCACCGGCTGGATGACCACGGGACCCAGGGTGGGGTTGAGCTCGATCGCCTGTGAGACCCCCGCCGGGGTGATGACGTCCATCGCTTTCGGCACCGTGCTCGGGTCGACTGAGCAGATCGGAGCCGTTCCGCCGGACGCGCACACGCCGAAGGCGTACGCCTGCGGCGTTGTCGCAAATGCGCGAGCCAGGTCCGGGCTGAACCCGTCCTGCCCGGTCAGGACCACGCTGAAGCCCCAGCCGGACGCCGGCAGGCCGAACTGGGCCTCGGGCAGGGCGATCGTGATCGTACCGTCGGACTGCACGGCGAGTACGGACGCGGTGCCCACGGTGCTCCCCGCGGCATCCACCCAGACAGGCGCCGCGAACCCCTGCACCTCAACGCGCTGGCTCCACGCGCCGGCCGGGCCGATCGCATAGTTGCGGGAGGCGAACGCGGCCTGCGTGGAGGTGGTTGAGGCGCCCGGCACGTGCACGTAGACGTCGAGCAATTGCGCACCGGCGCTCGCGCCGAACGTTGGGTCCAGGTTGCGCAGGGTGGTGCGCAGATAGGCGAAGGTGCCATCGCTCAGCACCTGATACCTGGTGATGTCGAACGCCCCGGCGTGGAAGTCGGAGGCAGTTGGGTACTGATACGTGCCGGGTCCGTTGTCGTCACCGGTGGGGTCGGTCACATCGAGGACGGAGACGCCGCCACCCTCGTTGGTCACGGTTACCTGGCCGTAGCCGGTACTCCGTCCGCCGCTCCCGGTGGCCGCCACGGTGAGGGTGTTGCTGCCGAAGCTGATGGGCACGCTGGCTGAAAAGGACCCGTCGGTCGCCGCCATCGTTCTGGCCACCGCGGCCGGCGCACCGGTCGTCGTGTCGACTGACTCGATCGCCACCGCTGCTCCTGGCGAGGTTGTCCCGGTCACCGTGGTGGAGGTGGTGGCCAGCGTGCTCCCCGGGGTCGGGGCCGTGATGGTCAGCGGCAGCGAGGAAGGCGGCCCACTGGTGACGTATCGCGCCGTGGTCACACCGGGGGTGTCCACGTTGCTTCCGGTTCCCACGGAGAGAATGAGTCGCAACTCCTGCGCCTGAGCCCAGGTCAGTGGCGATGCCGACCCGGCCGCCTTGCCGTCGGTGAATCCGATGGATGCCGTCGCCGGGTCGCTGCCGTACGGCGCGGCCGCCAGGTTCGGGTCTTCCCAGGCCTGCTCGGGCACCAGCCCCACCCCGGATGAGAAGTTGATCATCGCCTGGAGCAGGGATTCCGCGCCACTGGTATTCCCCGCAGCGAGGTCGGATTCGGCGCGCTCGCCGGAGAGGTTGGGCCACAGGTGCCCGGTGCCGCTATTGGTCGGCGGCCAGGGTGCTCCAGGAGTTGTGCATATGCCCTGGCTCGGCTGATAGCAGTCGCCGTACCCGTCCGCGCTGCCGCTCGCGGCAGAGTTGCCGTAGCGGTAGTAGCCGGTGCCGCTCGGCGTCGAGACCGAAAGGTCTTTGTCGAGCACAGCCAGCGACGCCTGCACGTCGGCGTCGGTGATGGGAAGCTCGCCGAGCCGGACCAGCTCCTGGAAGCCGCCGTCGAGGACGGTGCGCTGGTCCACGGTTGGACCGCCGTTGCCGAGGCTGTAACTGGTCGCTGCATTCGGATCACCGGTCTTGGACAGCCGGATGAAGTAACTCGGAGCGTCGGGGCCGGTGGTCGTCACGGTCCAGGACTCGACGTTGCGCTGGAAGTCGTCGGCGGTTGCCTGGTACAGCTGCGCTCGGGCCGTGTCACCGTGGCTCGCGGCGATGGCCGAGGCGGCGGTCAGCCCGGCGATCTCGGCGGCGATGGTGGATGGCGAGTACCCGGTCTGCTCCTCCCAGCGCTCGACGCCGGACGAGGGTCCCGTGGCGACCAGGTAGTCCGCGGCCGGACGGATGTGCTGCCGCCACAGCGTGGTGTTGCCGCCGAGGCCGACGCGGTACGCCATCAGGATCGGGAAGGCGGTCTCGTCAAGCTGGTTCCCGCCGGTGTCCGGAGCGGACTTGCCATTCAGCAGCGAGTTCCGCGGCATCGCCCCGTTCGGGAGTTGCTGCTGGTCGAACAGGAAGAGAGTTGCCGCTCTGGCCGTGGCCATATCCCCGTCGGCCAACAACCCGGTGAAGGCCTCATAGAGATCGCGGGAGAACACCTCCCGGTAGGAACCGAAATACGCCGGCTCGCTGCCGGAGTTCAGCCCGGCCGGCACCGACTGGCCCCACGGACTGGCCAGGGAGGCAACGATGGCGCCGGGGTAGGTCTTGTCCTCGCTCGCCTTGAGAACGTTGGCGGACAGGTAGTAGTGGCTGCGCAGGCTTGCCGCCTGCCCGGCCGTCAGCGATGGGAAGCTAGCGGCCGGTCGACGCAGCGTGTTGTCGTAGACGATCCAGCCGTGCTGGAAACTGGCTGCGATCTTGCCGAATGAGTGGCTCAGCGAACCTCCGGCGCTCGCGAGCGACGCCGCCTCAGTCCGACCGAAACCCAGCGCGAGCGTGACTGATTTGCCATGGCTCGGGGTCACGTCCTCGGTTGCCACGATGTGGCCGTCCGGCGCGGAGCTGTACGGGGTGAGGACACGCGACGCGTCCAGTTGGATGAGGCCGTCGCTGGCGCTGCCGGCATACCCGACGCTGGCTGACTTCGCGCTCGCGCTCGCCGCGAGGGTCATGTAGGTCGGCACCGCGTAGTCGCGGTTTGTCGCGCTCGTGACGGTGTTGGTGCTGAAGATCACCGGGACCGGCGATCCGGTCGTCGAGTCCACAACGCCGGAGTTGGCGCCGGCGTTGTCGGTTCCGCCGCCGCCATTGCCGTTGGCGTGCGCGTCCAGCCACGCGTACAGGTGCAGGCCGGCCAGGTTGGTGGTCGAGCCGGGCGAATCCCGAAACGCGGTATGCATCAGCACGGTGTCGTGCGCTGGGTCGGTGACGTACGTCGTGACCAGCTGGAACCCGTGCACAGCATCGGTGGACGTCACGGTGCATGCCATGCCGGTCGGATCAGCAGCGACCGTGTAGGTCATGTCGCGGGTCTGCAAGTCGGTGAAGGTGGAGCCGTCGGTCACGATGTACTGCAACGTGCTCACGTTCGTGTTGTCGATCGTCGGCTCGTAGACATCGGAAAGCACGCCGTCGGCGACCGTGTACCAGACCTTGGATCCCTGGGTCGCCGACGTGCCCACGCAATCCTTCCTGGCCAGGTCGAAATACGACGGCGCGCCGGGCGCACCGGGCGCTGTTGCAATCGCCGCGACGGTCGTCGTGGCCGGGCTGGCGACAGCCAACCCGGCCACGATCACGGCGCCCGCAGCCAGGGTGGGCAGACCGCGTCTGTGAGCCATAACCGACCCTCCGTCGTGCTGGGTAAAAGGGCCATGAGAAAGCCAGAGCCCCCGCGATGGGGCTTCGGACTCTACGCACATGACACCGTGCCTGTCACTGATGGGGAGGCGTCAGTCAAGAGCGGGAGTTGCGGGCCTTCGCCTTCACGGGCGGCGCGAACTTGCGTGGCGCTTGGTCGCCTGTGCGGTTGTGTTTGAGGTTTGTTTACGACGACATCGCGTGCGGTTCCGAGAAAGCCAACCTGGCGCGTGCGATCATCCAGTTGGGACGGACGCTGAACCTCGACATCGTCGCCGAGGGGATCGAGCATCCCGGGCAGGTGACTGAATTGCTGCGTCTGCACTGCCGTTTAGCGCAGGGGTTTCATTTCGCCAAGCCGCTGACCGCGGAAGCGCTGGAAGACTACCTGCAGTCTCATCGCGGCATGGACGCGCCAAAACCGGTCATCGTCGCCGTGTGATCCCTTAAAGGAGCTACCGGTCGTCCCATACCGCGGGCGGCGTCGTCGATGCGGCTCGACTCCCGATCAGCGCTTCAGCAGCCCTGACAATGAGATCGACGCATGACTCGACTGGGAGCGCGGTGCTGTCGATGATCAGGTGATAGAGGCGAGGATCGTCCTGTCGCTGTCGATAAAAGAAATTCGCGTACTGATTCCGCGCGCCGTCGACGTCCCGTTGCGCATCGCGGGCGGTGGCCGCGTCGGCACCGTCTGCGACTGCTTGAGCGACTCGGGCATCGACTGGCCCGTCGAGACGCACGCAGAGCACGTCGTCACGGCCACCGAGGACGACCATGGCTGCGCGGCCAAGGATGACGGCGCCGGTGGTGTCGGCGACGCTCGTGAGAATGCCCTCAGTGGCTGCACGGAACACGTCAGGATCCTGAATCGGCAGCTGGGACACCCCCGGGGCAGTCGACACGGAACCAGCGGCGGCCAGTGCGGTGACAAACCGCTCGCCGCGAGTCGGAGCGCGTTCGTCGATGCTCTCCGCGGACTCTTGCGAAAGTTGCAGCTGGCGAGCCACTTCAAGCGGGATCGCTCGATCCAGGAACGTCAGGCCCAATCGCGCAGCCACCGCCTTGGCGATTTGCTCGCCGCGAGCTCCGTATGACGCCGAGATGGTAACGCTCGCCATTCATGGTCCTCAGAAACGGGTCCTCAACGCCAACTACTGCAACCGGATATGGTGGCTTGGTTCGCCGGCTCCCTGCTGGGATCAGTGGGCGAGCGAGAAGGGGAGAGCTCTGAATCCAGGACGTCCGCTGCGATTTCGTAGCTACGGGATTTGGGGAGCCATCGCCGCTGCCGCGCTTGGGGCCCAGATGACAGTTGCACTCGCGACCGCCGGGACGTGGATGATCGTCCCGTCGCCCAACCCACCGGGGTCGCTCGTCACCCTCGCTTCGGTTTGGTGGGGTGAAGTTGCTCCATGACCCAGGTCGCTTCGCCCTCGCTGACCCAGGCGTGCACGCTGCCCGCGGCTTGATTCGAGCCCGCCGTCCGCTGCTGAAAGCAGTGGAGCACCTCATGAGAAATGATTGCAGCGACGTCCTCGTCGGCAAGGCCCTGCATCTTCAGCTCCGACACCGTGATGTGGCACCCGTCGGGCCACGGAATCCACTTCACCTCAGGGACGTATTGCAAATCATACGAGGTCGTCACCGCGTAATCCGCGGTAATGGCAGTTGAGACGTCGATGACGAAGCCGCTGATTGGTGGAACACCGAGCCTGGCGCTCTCCTCGGCATTGGCGGTCTGCGCCAGAGACAGGTACTCCGCGTCCGTATAGGCGGTGAGGACGTAGCGGGCGGAGGCGGTTGCGGGCGGGAGTGCCGGGCCACGCACGGTGTTCGCTGACGTGGTCAGCCTGGTCGCCGCGACATGGACGGCCTTCGGGAGCGACCCCCAAACCTGCTGGAGGTCGAGCAGCACGTCGGTTCCGTCGAACCATCCGTCGGCCTTGATGCCGTTGACGGACACGCCGGGCAGCGATCCGATGTCGAGCACGAAGAGCTGCTCGGCACGTTTCGGCGTGAGCCCGCGCGTCTGTATGGCAGCGACCAACTGGTCTTCCGTGGTGATGCCGCCGTTGCTGGCGGCCTGCCGCGCCTGCGGCTGCCGCGACGGGTTGGGGGCGTGACGGTTGACGAGGGCGAACGTGACGACGCCGCCAACAATCAGGACGGCGATGGCCCCGAGAGCAGCCGCTACCTGCTGGCGGCTCGGACGACCTCGCGCAGCCATTGGTGGAGGAGGAGGAGGTGGCTGGCCGGACACCTCATCCACAGGTCCAGGTCACCGTCCCCGACTCCGTCTGCCCTGAAACCGTGCCCGATCCGGGCAGACTGGTGAAGGACGCGTTGCCGGATCCATCGCTGTTGATGGTCATGTTCGAACCAGTGCCGGAGAAGTCGTCGCCTTCGGTGGTGACGCCTGCGGGCATCACATCCGAATAAGTGCCGGCGCCATGAAACATGCCGGTCGGCACGCTGAGTAGGAAGTTGACGAGCTTGCCGCCCACGGTGGTGGGCACCCCCTCCTGGGGTCCGGTACCGAGGTTCCAGGCGAACGCGCTCTTTGCGAAATCCGAGCACGTATAGATCTGCCATTCATCGCTGGTGAACGAGCCCTGGACGGTGTCGGCGCCTGTGAAATTCACCTGGAATGTCAGGTTGGCCGTCTGCCCGCCGCCGCTTCCGGGGGTGCCGTTGCCACCGTTGCTCGTCCCGCTCGTCGTCGGGGGCGGTGTCGTGGTCGTGCTCGCGCTGCATGCGGTGAGCGCCAGACCCAGCCCCGCGAGCATGGCGATGCCGATGAGGGAGAACCGCGTTGTGTCAGCCGTAGTCGTGTTCATGGTCGCGAGGCTAGGGCGGTGCCCTTCGGGTTGTCTTAAGGTCGACTGAAGGCGCTCAGCCAGGGATTGGGTCGCATGCGGATCCTGCACGCCGACAAGCTAGGTCGCGGCGGCTCGCGCTGAAACCGGGAAAACCCTACGCGCCGGCGAAACAACCCTTGATCAGCTGGGCATTCCGGGGCCGCGCCGCGCGACGACCGCTGCGTCCGCTCCCACATCGGCACAGGTCGAGCAGCCAAGGTGCGGATGGATTGCGCCTCCGCAGCCGGCGTGCTCATAGAGAATCGGTGGACCGTTCGGGGCCGCCCACCGGTCACCCCAAGCCGTCAGCGCGATGA
Organism: Candidatus Dormiibacterota bacterium; assembly: GCA_003162415.1. Taxonomy (GTDB): domain Bacteria; phylum Chloroflexota; class Dormibacteria; order Aeolococcales; family Aeolococcaceae; genus Palsa-851. The sequence goes on along the minus strand of PMOL01000008.1, from coordinate 274,865 downwards.
TCACAGCCTGCAGCTCGCGGGCCTTGTCTGTGAGCAGGTACTCGTGGTGCTCGGGCCGCTCCGAGTACTGCCGTTGTTCCATCAGGCCGGCAGCAACGAAGCCGTCGAGGCGCTTGGCCAGGATGTTCGAGGCCAGACCGAGATCACGCTGGAAGTCGGCAAAGTGGGTGGTGCCGCGATACAGGGCGTCGCGCAGGATCAGCAGGCTCCAGCGCTCTCCCACCAGTTCGAGCGTTCGGGCGGCGGAACAGACCTCCGCCTCGTAGGTTCGACCGAGCATCCCTGCACTGTACCACTATGCTTGCATTATGAAAGCAGCCCGTGATACCTTCCTTTCATCATGCAAGTAGCCGTTCAACTGGAGCCCGTCATGAGCCGAGATTTCGCCACCACCATTACCGTCGACCACACTCCGGAAGAAGTCTTCGACGCCATCACGAATGTCCGTGGCTGGTGGTCAGGACAGATCGACGGCAGTACCGACAAGCTCAACGATGAATTCACCTACCGCTACGAGGACGTCCACTACAGCAGGCAGCAGATCACAGAATTGATTCCTGGGAAGAAGGTCGTCTGGCGAGTGCTCGATTCGAGCCTCAGCTTTGTTGAGGACAAGAATGAGTGGAACGGTACGGAGATCACCTTCGAGATCGCTCAGAAGGAGGACAAGGCCGAGCTCCGCTTCACCCATGTACGCTTGGTTCCTGACCACGAGTGTTACGGCGAGTGCTCGAGTGCCTGGAGCTTCTACATCAACGATAGTTTGCGAAGCTTGATCACCACCGGCTCCGGTCACCCCAACGAGCAACGGGAAGGGGGCTCGGATCAGCCGTAACACATACCGTCAGTTCATCCGACTTCCGCAACAGGGATCTCGGGAAGGGGGCCAGGTTATGACATACCGCACCGATATACGCGTCGACGCGTATATCAACCGGCTTCCGGCCTGGCAGCGCAAGGTATGCCGTGACGTGCGCGATCTCGTCCATGCCCAGGACCCGGAGGTAACCGAGACGATCAAGCGCAGCACGCAACCCTACTTCGTCCTCCAGGGCAACATCTGCGCGCTCCTGGCGGCCAAGGACCATGTCAACGTCTTTCTCTATGACGGGGGCATCGTGCCCGACCCGAGGGGAATCGTCACCGCGGGCCACGAGAACAAGACTGCACGCACCGTTGGGGTTCGTGAAGGCGAGACGCTGAACCTGTCTGCGCTCGGTGCGATGTTCAGGCAGATCATTGCGAACAACCGCGCCGGCGGCTGGCGGAAGCTCAAGCGGGGAGACCTAGGCTCGTAGTCGCGAGCAGGGCATTCAGACCCGGCGGAAGCGCATCTCCACGAATGAGTACAGCCCGTAGGCCGCGAGGCCCGCGGCGACGACCAGGAGGAGCGCAGGTCCAAACGGCGCATGCGCAAGGGTGCGCAGTGTCTGGTCGAGGCCCTTGGAGTCGCTGGGATTGTTCGTAGCCGCCGCCTGGATGAGAAAGATCCCCACGAGGACAAGCACAGCACCACCAGCGCCGTTGCCAGCGATGCCCAGGCCGGTGGCCCACTTTCGCGCACGCGGTCCCATCTTCTCCATGGCGAGATGCTTCTCAAACTTTCGGGTGGAGGCCCTCCAGATCACGACGAATCCACCGACCACGATGCCTGCACCAATGACGATCACCAGCGCTCGCCCGAAGGGGAGCGCCAGCAGCCGGGCCGTCGCGCCTTGCTGCTGTTGGGTGCCTGACGATGTCGATCGGCCCATCAGGACAAGGATCGTGCTCACGCAGAGACCGGCATACACCAACCCCATCACGAACGCACCAACCCGATGCGCCCACTCCTTGGCCTCAGACTCGGCACCGGTTCCATGACCACCGACGGCGGCTACGGACCAACGCCAACACGTATACGCCGCGAAGCCCACAGCCAAGGCAATCAACAGCACACCACCAAATGGCTTGGAGGCGACATCCTCGATGGCACCGTGCTGATCGGCGCTTTGGGTCGTGCCGCCAACGGCAACCTGGGCCGCAATCAAAGCGATGATCAGGTAGGTGAAACCGCGAGTAGCGAGGCCTAGTCGGGCCATTACCTCGACTGCACGGCTGTTCTCTGCCGCGTGCGCCACGGCTGATCCGCCGGTCGCGAGCGACGCTCCGAAGGGACGCTCAGACACCGATCGATTGCGCCGCATGAGCACAGCCTAGTGGCTGGTACCTGGAGCGGCAACCGCCGCCCTAAGCTCCGGCGATCGCCTTCATGCGGTGCCGATCGCGTGGGTTGGTGGCGGCACGTTTCCCGTGCGGGCGTATGTCCTGGTCGACAAGTAGCGCACCACGCTCGAGAGTTGGCCGTCGTCGAGCTGGCTCGTGCAGACGGTGGTACGTTGCTCAGCGATGAGCGACGCCTGTATCGGTCCGATCAGCGCGGCAACGGACCTGCCCGACGAGACTTGTGGGGCGGACGCGACCAAGATCCTGTTCTTCCCGCATCAGAGTGGGGTCGCGTTCATGTCTTCATGTGATCGACACGTGGAGAGCCTCGCCCGATGGGCCGGGAAACGATTTGGCAATTGCTTCGCAGGCGGACCCATCGCCAAGGGCGCACGCACGATGACCGAGGCGGCAGCGCAGTTCGGTCCGATCACGATGCCCCATGGCGACGACTTCGGCGCACTCCTCGGCGTGCCTGTCACGGCGAAACGGTCCCGTGGAGCCAGACGATCGCGGTAGCGTGAAGAGGTGCCAACGCTCGCGCGCGAATCCCTGGAGCGAAACCCATCTGCAAATCGACACCATCGACGCCTGGACGATCCGCCTCGACGGGCGCCTGACCGAAAGGCGATAGGCGGTACCCCTATCGCCACCAATGCGTGCGCGAAGCTGCGACCGCCGCGTCGACCGGCTGCTCCAGGTCCACCTCGACACGTACGAGGTTCTCCACCCATTCTCCGGCGATGACAACGGCCATCGCGCCGCGCGTCGCGTCCGCATCACCCCCAGAGCCCCGGAGGCAATCCAATGCGGCGCGACGCAGCGCCTCCTCCGATGGGCGTTCAGGGTGAGACCCGCCGTTGCGCGTGCTGGTCAGCCGGTCGGCGAGCTCATCAAATCCGGCCAGCAGCGTCCGAACCTGCGAGTCGACCGCCCTGGCACCGTCAGGGCAGCCGGTCGCCCGATAACCGAGATCAATCGCAACCATCACCAGGAGATCTGCCGCAAGCAGCCCGTGACTTCCTGCTGAGACGAGGTGCGCGGCCGCATCGGGATCGAGGGGTTTCGAGCCGCGCTCGTTGAGAAAGACGTCGAATGCCTCCGCTGCCCGGTCGCGCGCTCGCTCCGCATCGGCTCGGGTCCGGCCGATGTCCGCATCGCGGTCCTCCCCGAGCACCAGGCTGAACGCAAGCCCGAGATAGACGCGGACGGCGCGGTAGAAGCCCGCCGTTGCGAGCGCAAGATCGCGCCGGGCTCCCCGCGGCCAGAGGAGGACGCCGACCACGACGCTGACAGCGGTCCCGACCGCAATGTCTTCGACCCGCACCAATCCCACCTGCCATCCGGCCGGCGAGATCAGGTTGAAGATGATGATGACCATCACCGTGAAGGCGGCCTGACCCGTGACGAACCCGATCGCGCTGGCCGCGTAGGACGCGAGGAAGGTCGCGATCGGCATCGCGATCCACATGACGGTCGAGTCCCCGCCGGCAACACCCGCGATGACGCCGCCGACCGCGAATCCGATGATGCTGCCAAGCAGCGCTTGCACGGTCGTGCGGCCAGTGCCGAGTGCGTTCGATCGCAGCACCGATAGCGTGCCGAGGACCACCCAGAAGGCATGGTTCAGGCCGAGCGTCCTCGCCAGGAGAACCGACAGAGCAAGCCCGACCGCAACCCGTGCGCTCCCGTGCAAGACCGTCGAGCTGGGCTCGAGATGCGTGCGGATCGTCCGGGCGGTGCGCATCGCGACACCGCGAGCACCGTCGAGCCGCGGGATTCCCGCCGGGAGCGAGACCGCATCGTCGGATTCCCGACCGGCGGCGATCACCGCGTTGGTGCTCAACGCGATCGTCAGATATGCGATGACGCGGAGCGTGTGGTCGACATCCAGTCCGTTGAGCACGGCGTCGGCTGTCCGTCCCGCGCGAAGTTCGTCGGCAGCCCAGCGATCGAGTGCCTCTCGATGCGCACGCCGCGCAGCCTCAAGTTCTCGAATTGCCGGCGGGAGTGCACCGGTGATGACTGAGGCGTCCTGCCGCAGTGTCTCCACCACCGCGGCGGCGAGCAGGTCGCCTTCGCGGATGCAGGGACGGAGCGATGGACGGCGTTGATGGAACGGCCGCTCAGCGACGTCGATGACCTGCCCTAGCTGGGTCACAAGCTCGACGAAGGCACGGTCCTTGCGTGTGGGGCCGGAGGGTCGCATCCCCGTGCGCGCGTATTCGCCCTTGACGGCCGCAACCGCGGCGCGGGCGGCCTGTGCGCGGCCGGCGACGGCTTCCTCAATCGGACCACCTCGCATGGCCGCGACCAGGTCGGCGACCGTCAGGCACGCGTCTGCGGCTCGCCTCCGCAGCGACGCATGCTCGAACCACGGCCAGAAGAAGACGCCCGCAAGCGTCGAGACGATCGCGGCGATCATCCACCCGGCCAGCCGGGTGGGAATCGCGGAAACCGATGCTGGGATCGACGCGGAGAGGACGAATGCGAGGAGAAGCGCGGTTTGCGCCGCCGCGATGTATCCACCGAAAACGCCGGCGAAGGAGAGCATGAAGCCCACCACGAGCATGACGATCGCGGCGGTTGCGGCGCTGAATGAGACCACGCTCCCGATCGCGATGAGCGCGGCGCCGGCGAGCGCGGTCGTGGCGTAAGCGATGGCGCGAGTGCGTCGGGGGCCCCCGAAGTCCGCCATGACGAGCAGCCCGAAGCATCCGAAGACGGCGAAGGTCGCCACCTGCAGGTCGCGAATGACGAGCAGGGTGAGCGCGAACACCGCCGGATTGACCACGGCCGCGTGCGTCGCGCGATGCAGGGCCACCGCTGACGTGGGTGTTGCTATCAGGCGCTTCGTGAATCTCAGGCCTAGGTACGCTAGCGCACACCAGGCGGTCAGGCGACGGCGTTCTCCGACGTCGGGAGATCGCCGCGTCGCGCGGGTGAAGAACTGAGGTCCTTCGCGCGCATCGGCTCGCTGATGTAGTAGCCCTGCGCCAGATCGCAGCCGATGGCAGTGAGCAGGTTCAGGGCTTCGACATCCTCGATTCCCTCGGCGACCACGCGCATGTTCAACTTGTGGCCCAGCGCGATGGTGGCGCGAACCAGCGCAACGTTTCGTTCCGTGTCCCCTGTGGCCAGGCGGGAGAGGAAGCTCCTGTCGAGCTTCAGCTCGCTTGCGGCCAGGCTCCCGAGGTAAGCGAGCGACGTGACGCCGGCGCCGAAGTCGTCGATGGAGACACCGAGCCCGAGGTTGCGAAGCTGGGCGATTACCAGCTTGCACAGGTCGAAGTCTCTGATGATGGTGGTCTCGGTGATCTCGAGGATGAGCGAGGCAGGTGCGACATCGTGGCGCGCAAGTGCGGCCATGACGGATCCGCTGAAACCGGAATCGAGGAGATTGGTGGCGGAGACGTTCACCGACACGCTCAGCATCTGTCCGTCGGCATGCCAGGCCGCGCACTGCTCGACCGCGCGCTCGAGGACGAGTGCGGTCAGCGACTGCATGAGCCCTGCTTCCTCGGCGAGCGGGATGAAGTCGAGTGGCGGGATGAGCCCGAGACGCTCGTGGGGCCAGCGCACCAAGGCCTCCATCGCCGACCGCTCGCCGGTGACGAGGTCGATCTGGGGCTGGTAGAACACCTCGAGATCCCCGGCGAGGATGGCATCGCGCAACTCGTCCACTAGGCGCAGCCGGTTGCCGTCGTCGTCGACCTCGCGCCGATAGGTCTCGTACGGCGCCGGGCCCACCTTGGCCCGGTACATGGCCAGGTCGGCGCAGCGCAGCAGTCCCGCGCTGTCAGTCGCGTCAGTTGGTGCGCTCGCGATGCCGATGCTGGCCCCGACACGCACGCTGAGCGTGTCGAGCTCGAAGGGCTGGTCGAGCTCGGCGATCAGCCGTTCGGCGACCGACGCTGCGTAGTCCGAGTCGGTATCCATGATGAGAACCGCGAGCTCATCCCCACCGACCCGCACCAGGACGTCGGTGGACCGCAGACGGCTGATGAGCCGCGGTCCCAGCTGCCTGAGCAGTGCGTCGCCGGCGGAATGGCCGAATGAATCGTTGATCTCCTTGAAGTGGTCCAGGTCCACATAGAGGAGCGAGAGCCGCCGGTCGACGGTGTCCGGGTCCGCGTAGTCGGCGAAGAAGGCGTCGAGCAGGTTGAAGAGTTGACGTCGGTTGCCCAGCCCGGTCAACTCGTCGGTGATGGCCTGCCGGTGGCGCTTCTCGGTCAGGAGACGCAGGCTCCGCACCGACAGGGCGAGGCGAATCCCCACGGTTATCAGCGTTGCTGTTGCCAGGCCGACCGCGACCGGGGTCACCGGGTGCAGGGTGTCGACGACGAGAATCGACAGCCCGGCGGCGGCGCCGAGTCCCGGTAGCAGGAATCCCGGGGTCTCACCGACGGCCAGCGCGCTCTTCTGCAGGGGGTGCACCCACACCGCGATCGAGATGAGCAGGATGGCGCACGGCCAGGCGACGCTGTTGAAGATCGTCCCGACGTGCGAGGTGGCTCCCGAGCTCGCGAACAGATTGAAGGTATCGCCGACGGCGGTCATCGCGATTGCACCTGCGATCAGCAGCCACTGTGTCTTCTTCCGGCCGGGGATGATGGCGGTGCCACCCACCGCGAGGATCAGCAGCAGGCCGTCGCCGATCGGATAGGCAAGGTCGGTCGCGACTGCCGACGCATCGCCGCCGACCGAATGCAGGACCGTGTTGAAGGCGAAGCATGCACACAGCGCAGCGGCACCCAGCCCGGCCACGGCACCGTCGAGCCACGTGGTCGCCCCCGACCGGTTGATGTGCTTGCGCGTCAGCAGCACCAGCGCGACGTAGACGATCGGGTAGAACCCGAGATAGAACAGGTCGGCGAGTGAGGGCACCGCTGGCGTGGCCCCTCCCGCGGATTCCGACGCGAGAACAGCGTCGCCGATGCTCCAGGAAAGGATTCCGAGGCCGAGCAGGAGAGGGATGGTCCTCCGGCGGGAGGCGAAGGCTCGCCAGAGACACAGGCAACTGGCCACGAACTCGAACGACGCGACACCCCACCCATCGACGAGGCTTACCTGTTGCGAAGGCCCTCGGAGGAGGAGCGACACGAAATAGACGGCGAGCACAGCCCCCAACGCCACGTAGACGGCGCGTATCCACGTGGGCGCGGGGTTGCTGTGCGCTCGCGCGGTCGCGGCTCGAAGCTGAGGATGAGCGATTGCCACGCGAGCAGCCTAGGGTGAGCAGCCCCGATCCTGTCCCAACACTCAGTGGTCCATTGGTAACAGAAGCGCACGATTCGATGGCCGCAGTTCGAAGTGCTAGCGGAAGCGGCGCGCGTCCTCGGCGGCGTACCGGGTAACCACGCCGTCGATGCCGGCCGCGCGCTCCACAAGGGCGGTCACCTCGGCCGCGACCCCGGCTGGAATGGCGCAGGTGAGTGCGTGTGCCCCCATGCCGGTACGAGCGCGGCTCAACGCACATCCAACGCTCGCCGCGACCCGGCGGTGCTCGTGGGCGACCGCGATGATGTGGCACTGGGGTTTGCCCTCGATTCGCAGCTCGGGGAGGGCGTCCGTCAGGACCATCAGCCCCTGTGCGTTGACGCGCAGGAGGATGACGCTCGGGTCGACGCGCGTCTCCGCAAGTGGACCGTAGGCAATCGAAGCGGGCCGGATGCTGACGGCCGGGATGTCAGGAAACGCCTGAGGACTCACCCAGCCCGACTCGACGAGAGTGGCGACGTCGGTGTTGGTGGCAGCCTGCTCGAGGCTCAGCAGGCCGTGGGTATAGCTGCCAACGCTGCAGTTGGCGTGGTCGGCCGGTACCGTGGTGAAGGTTCGATCGGTCGCGTGCATCCAGAACACGCAACCTGCAGCGACCCGCCCGGTGCGTCCGTCGGGCGTCGGTGCCGGCATTTCCGCATCGAACGCGGGGATATCGGCGATCGGGGCATCGAGGAACGTGATCGCGATCGGAGCCGCGAGCGGGTGGAGCGCCTTGGTCAGCCTGTCGGCGAGCTCCGGCCACGAGGTCCCGGCAGAGGGGGTGCTGGTCACCCGGCCATCATGCCTGAGGGGTGCGTCGTGGCCGCCTCATACACCGAGACCAACACCCGCACCGGCGAGCTGCGCCGTGGTCGGCTCGGCGCAGCAGAACCACGGCTCGCTCAACCGAGGCGGAGCGAGTCGCTCCGGTGGGAGCGGCGCGTCCGCGTCCCGCCATGCCAGCCCCGACCCGGCGGCAACCTCGGCGGACAGCCGGCGGATCGCCGCATGGGTCGAACGCGGGGACACCCCGGCATCGGTGTCGGCGGCAACCAGCGCGGCGATCTCCGCTTGCAGCGCATCCATCACGGGATCGGGATGCTGCCAGAGATGGCTGAAACCTTCGGGGTCGTAGCCGAGCAGATGCTCGCGCATCTCCGGCAGCTCCAGCAGCAGTGAGCCCGGAGGCACCAGGAGGCGAATGCTCAGCTGCACCGGGTCGACGCTGTCGATGAGGTCGTTGCCGGCAATCATGTCGAGCAGATCGAGCTGGTCGCGAAGCGTGCTCCAGGGAGTAAACGGCAGCAGGGATGGCCGGAGCTCAATCCCCAATGCCCGGCAGAGGCGGAGCGCGGTCAGAACATCGTCGGGCGAGTGTCCCTTGTCGAGAAGCCCGAGCACACGGGGACTGGTGGACTCCACCGCCGAGACGATGAAGAGCAGTCCGAGGTCACGCAGTTCGGCGATCACCTCGGGGTGTTCGAGGATGTGCTCCACCTTGGTGGTGATATCGAAGGTGAGCTCCGGGCAGCGTGCATGCACTGCGCGGACCACCGCGAGCGCATGCGGCACGGCGTTGAGAAAATCCGGGTCACCGAAGGTGAGGTGGCGCATCCCACCATCCCGGAGCCGGGCGACGTCATCCACGAGTACCTCGCGCTGCCACACGCGAATCCGCCCGTCGTACACCGCCGGGACGGGGCAGTGGCGGCACCGATGCACGCACCCACGAGTCGCCTCCACGTAGCCGGTTACTCGCTCTTCGCCATCCACACGAAGCCGGGTGTACCGATCGAGCGGGGGAAGAAGGTCGCGAGCGGGCAGCGGGAAGTTGAGCCGATCGAGCACGACCGTCCGCGGATCGGGGGTGCCGTTCGCGACACCGACCAGCGCGTGTTCGTATTCGCCGCCGAGCAACGCGTCAACCAGGCCCGGTTCGAGCGCGGGTCCGCAGAGGGGGGCATAGAGGCCGAAGAGCACGAGGCGCACCTGGTTCCCCCGGCGGGCGCGAATGGCTCGGGCGACGGGAACGGCCATCCGCATCGCCGTGTGCATCGGGACCGCGATGGCCACGAGCTCCGGCGCGTCGAGGTCCGCCTCATCCAGGGTCTGCACGGAGAGGTCCACGGCGCTGACGTGATGCCCCGCCGCACGCAGGAAGGCCGCGGCCGAGGCAACGTGGAGGGGCTGATGGCCAAGCTCGTAGCACGAGACGAGCAGAACCCTCACCTGGGGTGATCCATACCTACTGGTCATGATGGCACCGGCGGGTGGTGCCAAGGCTCACGCGAGGAGGTTGAGACTGATGTCCGATTCAGAACCCGATGGGGGAGGACTCCCGACCGAAACCATCCTCGAGCGCCTGCAAAGCCTCCAGGGCTGGACGCTCGATGACGGGAAGCTGCTCAAGCTGTATCGGTTCCCGGACTTCGTGACCGTGGTCGGATTTGTCGACCGGGTGACCGTCGTGGCCGAGGAACAGAACCACCACCCTGACCTCGCCATCACGTGGGGAAAGGTCACAGTCCATTTGCGGAGCCACGATGTCGGCGGGATCACCGGTCGCGATTTCCGGCTTGCCGCGGCCATCGATGCCATCTATAACGCCAGCAGCGCCGAGCAGGAGAGCGAGTAGCGGTCAGGCGCCGGCGTGCGGCCGTGATCCCCGCCGCATGGCAGGGATCAGGACCGACGCGACGGCAACGTGCATGAGGACAAGGGTGACCTTTGTCGACGTCGAGACACCCACGGTGAGTGGAAGACTGACGGAGACGAGTACGGCGACAACCCCCGCCGCGGTCCAGATCGAGCGAGCACGGGCGGTGCGGCGCTCCAGCCATGCGAGAAGTCCCCAACCAGCGAGAGCGCCAATCACGCTTGCGCCGATCACATAATCGACCCCGACGCTCTGCGGAGCCGATGCGCCGAATCGCACCAGGAGGTGAACGCCGAGCAGCGGCACCGCGATCGCCCAGATCACGACAGCAGCGATCGCGGCTCCGGCGACGGCCATTGCGCGGATACGGGTCGGCCCAGCAATGGCCGGGGCAGCAGATTCCATGGTGGTTGTCATGGCCACAGCGGTGCTCCTTGTTCGTCGGTTGATGTCACCGCGTGGCCACCAGGGGTCGCCGCGCGGTAAACTTAGTTAGGCGTCTAAGGTTAGGCATCTAACTATCTGAGAGTCAAGGGGTCAAGGACTCAACCGGTCCAGGACCCAGGAGGTCGAGGAGTCAGGAGGTCGCTGATGAACTTTGGTCAGGCAGACGCACTCAACGAGGCGATCCGTGCGATCGGCATCCGCCACCGCGCCCTCTCGGTCGCGGCGCTGGCTCCGTTCGGCATCCACCCGGGCCACAAGCTCATCCTTCTCGAGCTCGAGACCGCAGGACCGAGCACTCAGGCGCAGCTTGCCGCGGCAAGCGGGTATGAGCCCCCAACCATCACTCTCAGTGTCCGGCAGCTCGAGGAGGCGGGCCTCGTCGTGCGCCGTCCGTCGAGCATGGATCGACGCGCCACGGTCGTGGAGTTGAGCGAGCAAGGACGCGCCCTCCTCCCCAAGCTCAAGGCGGTATGGCGCCGAGTTGCCGAGCAGACAGTCGCAGGGCTCAAGTCGACAACGGTCGACCAGCTCACCGACGTGCTGGCCGACCTGGCGTCGAGCCTGTCCGCGGTTGACGTTCCGGCGACGGATATCCCGCGCTACGTCCCCAGGAAGCGTTGATGCGCAGGGATCAGCGCGTCACTTGACGACCGCCACGCCGGCTGCGCTGATCACTTCCCATTTGGCGCCGAACGCATCGATGTTCTCGCCGTTGGCCATGCCGGGCCCCGAGTCAGCGATGAAGGCGTAGAGCGGGTGACCGTGATACGTCACCTGCAGGGTGCCGTTCTGGCGCTTGATCGTACCGAGCAGGCTTTGAGAGATGCCAGTCGCCCCCCGTGGGGTATCGGTCGTCGTCAGTGGCGGCCAGTTCTGCGCGCACGACCCGTTGCAGGTTGACATCGAGGTGGTGTCACTCAGGAACATGTAGAGGGTGTTGCCGTTGGGTCCGACGAGAATCGGTCCGAGACTGCCGACGCTGCGCAACGCGGTTACGGTGCCGGGGGCGGAGGCCGGAGGTGGTGCAGCCGCGGTTGGCGTTGGTGGCACGGGCGTAGCGGCGGCAGTAGGTGCCGGTGTTTGTGGTGCTGCAGTTGGGGTCGCGGGAGTCCCACCGAGCGTGCCGGCGGCTGACGACCCGCACGCAGCGAGCACGAGCAAACTGAAGGTTCCGCCGAACATCACGAGGTTTCGTTGCATTGATTGGTGCTCCGCGGTCATCGCCGCATATCTGTCCGACTTCTGCGTCGGCCTCGAACATCGATACGCGCTGCGGTTACGGACCTTTTGCAACGAAAGGGTCCCGCAATGTTACGGCGTCAGGTCGTGTAACCCTGCTGAGTATCTATCTCTATGAGGCAACGTCTGATACGGATGCATCAGTGAAATTGAGTGCGTCCGCATCTGGTCGAGGATCAACCAGTTGGGTGACCATGTGAAGGCGCCCAGTTGGGTACAACTCACACGCGGAGACACGACCTCATGATCACCGACACAACGCCGCAGACGACCGGCCGGCGCGTCGTCGCCATCGCCAGCGGCATCGTCGCATCATGCGGCATGCTCGTTTTCGGCTCCGTCCCGGCTGCCGCAGCCAGTGGCACACAGGTCGTCACCGGCGCAACGACGGGCGGCGTCTTGAGCATCACCGCACCCGGAGCGCTGGCGCTGCCAACGCTGGTGGGCGGCAGCGCCACTGTTGCGACGGATCTCGGGAGTGTGAGTTGGACTGACACGCTGAACGACTCCATTGTCTCGAGTGTCACGCTCGCGGCGACCAACCTCTGGCATGCTGCGGGTGCCGGGCTGTATATCCCATGGGCGGACTTCACCATCCACGTGGATCCAAATCCCACCGCCGGTGGCATGAACACGGGCTCCGCTGTGGTGGTTCCGCCAGGGAGTCCCTATGTGCTCGCCGGTACCCCGACGACGGACTTTGCCACGTACTCAACGGCGATCACGCTTGCGACCGCGTCGGCAACCAGCGAAGGCACATGGACTCAGGCCAACAACCAGATTGTCGTGGATGTGCCCGCAAACACAACCCCAGGCACAGCTTTTGCCGCGACGATCCAGTACACGGTCACGGGATAACGCCTGGCAGGTGAACCCAGACCACGTGGTGCGTCACCGGCGACGATAAGCTGTAGGTGCCGTCACAAGTCGACATAATTGGTGCCTTCCTGTGACGGCGCAGTCGGTGCGAGGCGCATAGGCTTCAGCTGAAGGAAGAGTTGAAGATTGGGTCTATAGCGCGTCGTTCAGCGGCACGCATCCGAACGGTCGCTGTGATTGGCTGCCTGGTGCAACTGGGCGCGGGCATCCTCTTGGCGCCGGCTGCTCAGGCTGCCTCGGCGTCCCCGACGCCGGGCGATGGTCAACTGTTCGGCATCCACCCCGTCGAAGAGGGAAGCACGACGCTTCCCGGAGGCCATTTCAATTTCGCTGTGCTGCCAGGCCAGCGCATCACTGACGGAGTCGTTGTCGAGAACCTCTCGAACCGGACACTCAGGTTCCACGTATATGGTGCGGATCTGATCACGGCGACCGGTGGTGGACTGGCCCCTGCGCAGTCCACCGACACGATGCGCAGCGTTGGGGCCTGGATCACGGTGTCGAGGACGATGGTGAGCGTGGCCGCCCATGGCCAGATCACGGACACCTTCACCCTGAGCGTTCCGACAGGCGTGACGCCCGGCCAGCACCTGGGCGCTGTCGTCGTTTCCGCCGACGTTGGCACGACGTCTCAAGGGAGTCCGATCGAGGCGCGTGCCGCATTGATCACTGTCGTGTCGACGCCAGGCGTCTCGCATCCGTCCGCCGAACTGAGCTCGCTCCGCGGCTCGACAGCGCTTGCAGGGCAGGTCAGCTTTGCAGTCACCATATCCAACCACGGCAATGTCCTGCTGACCTATTCGGGTGCGATCAGTGTCGTGGACGGCGATGGTCGCCGCATCGCGCGTCTGCCGTTGACCCCCGCGAATGCCTACGTCGTGCCGGGCGGGCATGCGCTGCTTGCTGCCGTGTGGGAGAAGGCTCCCGTGTCGGGGCAGTATCGCGCCCAGGCCGCGGTCATCATCGTGGTGGACGGAGTAGCGGTGGAAACGCTGCGATCGCAATCCCTGGCGGTGCAGTTCTCGTCGGCACCACCGGCCCTGATCGTGGTGGGAGCTGGTATCGCAGCTGCGTTGCTGCTTGTTCTTGCGACGTGGGCGGCCCGTCGAGGCGCTCACCGCCTCCGGGGTCAGAGACGTGCCGTGCCAGCCGGGGCGCCCCGTCCGTTTGGCTGAGATGACCTACACAACGCAGCAGGAGCGGCGCATGGGCGCGATCCCGCAACCCTGCGCCGCCGACTCGGTGCTGTCGATTGAGACCGTTCCTCGGGCGACTGTTCTGATCGTGGACGACGATCCGATGATTCGTGAGACCACTGAACGCGTCCTCAAAAGCGCTCACTACGTCGTTGTTCAAGCGCGCAGCACGGACGAAGCACGGTTGCTCTGGGTGCAACACCGTCCCGACGTCGCGGTCATCGACCTTGAGCTCGGAGGAGAGCCGGGGTCCGCACTCCTCAAGGAGAGCTGGGTTCGCGACTATGCCACCGCGATCGTGGTGCTGACCGGTTCCGACGACGTCGACATCGCGGAGGCATCGTTCGAACAGGGAGCATCTGGATACGTGGTCAAGCCGTTCACCCCCAATGAATTGCTCATGCAGGTGAGCAGCGCGCTGCGCCGGATGCACCTCGAACGATCGCGTGCTGACCAGGTTCTCGAACTCGAACGCAAGGTTGTCGAAAGTACGACCGGCATCAGCGACCTCAAGCTGCGCCTGGAACAGGTAAGTCTCGGATCGTCACTTGCGGACGAGCAAATCGTCGCGCACCTCAGTTCGGCGGTGTGTCTCCGCGACGATGACACGGGGCGTCACATCCTGAGGGTGAGCATCACCGCAGCCGCGCTCGCCGACTGGTGCGGATTTGTTGTCGATCCGGCGCCTGCCATCCGCCTTGCCGCCGCCATGCATGATGTCGGCAAGATCGGCATCCCGGATTGGGTCCTCCTCAAGCCCGGACGCCTCTCTCCCGACGAACGGGCGATCATCGAGCGCCACTGCGAGCTTGGTCACGCGCTTTTGAGTGGCTCGAACAGCCAGGTGCTCAACCTCGCGGCGTCGGTCGCGCTGAACCACCACGAGCGATGGGATGGCCACGGGTACCCCAACCGCCGGCGCGGTGAGGACATTCCCATGGAAGCGCGCATCACATCAGTAGCCGATGTGTTTGACGCTCTCACGCGGGACCGCGTGTATCGGGCAGCCATGCCGGTCGAGACCGCGGTCGACGTGATGGTCCGCGATCGCGCGGGACTCTTCGATCCGCAGCTGCTCGACCTTTTCCTCGATCACCTCGACGCGGTGCTCGACCTCACCAAACCGCTTCCGGACCCTGCGGTATCTCGAATCACGCGCATCGTGATCGCCGGCGATGAGCCGCTCCTGGTGGACGGACTGATGCGACTCATGAATCGACGAGGGGAGATGCGAGTGGTCGGGGGCGGCCAGACGAGCCGTGAAGCGCTGGAAGCGGTAAGGACCCTCCGGCCCGACGTTCTTCTCGCGGACTACCGGATGCCCGACGGTGAGGCTGTGAGCCTGGTCAATGCCGCGCTCGCTGAGCTTCCTGAGACGAAGGTGATTGTGCTGATCGACACCGCCGCGTCAGACGCAGCTGTTCGATGCGTGTCTGCAGGGTGTTCCGGGGTGATTGCCAAGACCGCGACGGTGGATGAGGTCGCGAGCGCGATACGGCGCGTGCACGATGGCGAGGTCGTCATCTCCGCCGAGTTGCTCGCGCACGTGGCGTCGGGCCTGCGCCGCGGAAGCTCACCCGTTGGAGAGGACATCACTCGTCGAGAGCTCGAATTGCTGCGACATCTCGCCCGTGGCCTGTCGCTCCCGGACATCGCTCAGGCGATGTCGATCAGCATGAACACCGCCCGCAACCACACGCAGCGCGTGATCGAGAAGTTGGGCGCGCACTCGAAGCTCGAAGCGGTGGTCATCGCCATGCGGGAAGGGCTCAAGGTGGCACCGGGATGACCTCCGGTCGCCAGGTCGGCGTCGGACCGTTCGCGGCCTTTTTGGAGCAGATGCCAGACGCGATCATCGGGGTCGACCGGGATAGCGCCATCATGCTGGTGAACGCACGCGCAGCATCTCTTTTTGGCTTCGAACGCGCCGAGATCATCGGCAAGCCGCTTGAACTCCTGCTCCCGGGCTATTCTCGCGACACCACGAGGCTCGAAAACGCTTCTCAAGGCGGCGACCCGTCAACCTCCCAGGTGGCGACGGTGACGCAGCTGGCCGCGCGCCGCAAGGACCGTTCTCTGTTTCCCGCGGAGGTTGTGTTCTCGTCGACCCGTCGATACGGCCACGTCGTTGTCATGGCGGCGGTGCGGGACACGACCGAACGGGCTAAGGATCCGGTCAGATTTCATGGAGTCGTTGAGGCAGTCGACGATGCCGCGGTCGGCGTCGACCGCAGCGGTTTGATCGCGCTGGTCAATCCGCAGGCAGAGGAGCTCTTCGGCTACACGCGCCGTGAGCTCATTGATCAACCATTTGATCTGCTCGTGCCGCAGGCTGTGATCGACGGTTCTGGTCGACCCGCGCCGAACCGGTTGAAGCCGAAGGCCAACGGGCAATTGACGATGGGAACACCGCTCGAAGGCAGGCGAAAGGACGGGTCCGCGTTCCCAGTTGAGATCTCACTTTCAGCCGTCGAGACCGAAGAGGGCCCGCTCGTCTCCGCGGCGATCCGCGATGCCTCGGATCGACCCGAGACCCGGCGTGAGCAGGACCGAGCCGAGGTGCAAGGCGCCCGGGACATTCTGGAGTCGCGTCTTCACCAATCGCACCGGCTGGAAAGTCTGGGCCAGCTGGCCGGCGGCGTCGCGCACGATTTCAACAACCTGCTCGCCGCGATCTTGAACTATGTCGGATTCGTGTCCGACGAGATCAGCAAGGAGATCGACCTTCGACCAGCGAGCACGACCGCTCGGCTGACCGCAGTCCTTCGTGACGTCGGGCAGATAGGAGCGGCGGCCGAGCGCGCCGCCGGCCTCACGCATCAGTTACTGGCGTTCGCCCGGAGAGAGGTGAGGAACCTCGAAGTGCTCGATCTCAATGGCATCGTTGGGGAGGTCGAGACCCTCTTGCGCCGCACCATCGGTGAACATGTGCTGCTGACGACTGACGGCGCATCCGACCTGAAGGCCGTTCGCGCGGACCGCGGGCAGATGGAGCAGATTCTCCTCAACCTGGCTGTCAACGCACGCGATGCGATGCCGAACGGCGGGACGTTGAGCGTCGCGACGGAGAACTTCACAGTCGATGATGCGTACGCCACCCTGCACCCGGTCATCGAAGCCGGCTCCTACGTTCGTCTGACCGTTACGGACACCGGCGAGGGAATGGACCGGGAGACCCTTGATCGCGCGTTCGAGCCCTTCTTCAGCACGAAGCCGAAGGACAAGGGCACTGGACTCGGGCTTGCGACCGTCTATGGAATTGTGAGTCAGACCGGCGGGATGATCGAGCTCCGTTCGGAAGTGGAGGACGGGACGACGGTCACGATTCTTCTCCCAAGCGTGGCAGCCGCCGTGACGCGGAACGCGTCCCCTCAAATCGTGCGCAGACACCGCACCGGGGAAACCATCCTGGTCGTCGAGGACGAGGAGCTGGTTCGCGACGTCGCCAGCCGGATTCTCACCCAGCACGGATATCACGTCCTCCTCGCCGCAGGCGGCTCGGACGCCTTCGCGCTCAATGACGCTCATCCGGGCGTGATCGATCTGTTGCTGACCGACGTGGTAATGCCCGGCGTGACCGGACGCGAAGTCGCCGAGCGGATGTCCGAAGCGCGTCCGGACATCCGCGTGCTCTACATGTCCGGATACCCGGACTCCCTCATCGCAGCGCGCGGGGTTATCGAGCAGGGGATCACCCTGTTGTCCAAGCCCTTCAAGGCGGCAGATCTGGTGGAACACGTTCGCGCGGTTCTTGACGCATGACCTACGGTTCGCGCCCAGCCGGCGGGGGGCTCGCTTCAGGCTATTGATATTAGCCTTCAGGCTAAGTAGAGTAGCCATCATGCAAACACCCACCGCCACCGGCAGCACAGTGACCCGATATCTCAACCGGACCGATGGCCGGATCGCCTACGACGTCGACGGCGATGGACCTCTCATCGTGCTGATTCCGGGCATGGGCGACCTTCGTGCGACCTACCGGTTCCTGGCCCCGGTGCTTCGCGGAGCCGGGTATCGCGTCGCGGCCACCGACCTTCGAGGCCACGGCGACAGTGACGCAACCTTCGCCACCTACAGCGATGCCGAGACCGCAGGCGACGTTCTCGCGCTGATCGAGGAACTCGGCGGACCCGCGGTCATCGTCGGAAACTCGATGGGCGCGGCCGCAGCCGTCATGGTCGCCGCGGACCATCCCGATCTCGTCACCGGCCTTGTCCTGGTTGGCCCCTTTGTGAGGAACGGCAAGATGAGCGCGATGCAGCGGGTGCTGCTTCGGGTCGCGATGGCCCCGATCTGGGCGGCAACCGCGTGGAAGTCCTACATGCCGAAGCTCTACGCAGGGCAGCATCCCGCTGACTTCGACGCATACCGCGACCAGGTGATCGCCGGGTTGCACCGGCCGGGGCACACGAAGGCTTTCTCGCGCACGACACACATCAGCCACGACACAGCCGAGGCGCGCCTCGCCGAGGTCACCGCGCCAGTGTTGGTGATCATGGGAGACCGCGATCCGGACTTTCCCGATCCAAAGGCCGAGGCGAGCTGGATCGCCGGCACGCTGCATGGCCAGGCGGTGATGGTGAGCGAAGCCGGCCACTACCCCCAGGCGCAGCAGCCGGATGCCACGTCGAGCGCTGTGCTCGGATTCCTCCAGTCGGTCGGCGCCCATGCCTAGAGCGGGACTCACCGAGATCCGAGTCGTCGAGGAGGGGGAGCGGATCGCCGACGAGGTGGGGCTCTCGAGTCTCACCCTCGCGGCGCTGGCCCAGCGCCTCGGAGTCCGGCAGCCGTCGCTCTACAAGCACGTTGCCGGCACCGATGGGCTGCGGCGGAGTATCGCGATCCGGGCCAAGATCGAGCTGGCGGCGGTGCTGCGCCGTGCGACCGTGGGTCGGGCTCGGAGGGATGCCATCGGTTCGATGGCACGGGCGTATCGCGCCTGGGCAAAGCAACATCCGGGTCGATACGCGGCCGCGCAACGCGCGCCGGTGCCCGGGGACGCTGACGACGAGTTTGCGAGCGCTGAGGCGGTGCAGGTCGCGTTCGATGTCATGGCCGGATACAACCTGCGCGACGACGACGCAGTCGACGCGATCCGGGGTCTGCGCGCTGCGCTCCACGGGTTCGTGACCCTGGAGTCGGACGGCGGCTTCGGGTTGCCCGTGGACATCGATCGCAGTTTCGAGCGCCTCGTCGCCGGTCTTGCGACAGCCTTCGAAGCCTGGAGCGATGACCCCGCCGTCTCTGCTCAAATCTGATCATAGGTCCGGACACGGGTTTAATCACACGCATGTCCGAGCGCCAGCTCCCGAAGTGGGCCGAGATCAGGCCACTGCTCCGCACACGACCGTTCGAGCTGAACTCGACCACGCGTCGGCTGGCGAAGGCCGCGACCATCGCCGATCTCCGGAGCGCTGCAAAGCGGCGCGTTCCGCGCGCCGCGTTCGATTACACCGATGGCGCAGCCGAAGGGGAGATCAGCCTGCGCCGTGCACGCCGGATGTTCCAGACGCTGGAATTCTCGCCGTCGGTGCTGCACGACGTGTCCGCTCCCGACACGAGCACCACCGTCCTCGGGCGCCCGACGGCGGCGCCGTTTGCCTTCGCTCCCACTGGCTTCACGCGCTTGATGCACCACGAAGGGGAGCGTGCAGTGGTGCGGGTTGCCGAGCGGTACGGGATTGCCTATGCGCTCTCAACAATGGCAACGACGTCGATCGAAGACGTGGCGGCCGCCGGCCCCGCAGCGAGGAAATGGTTTCAGCTCTACGTGTGGAAGGACCGCGCTGCCGGCGAGGAGTTGATGTCGCGCGCACGGGCGGCAGGGTTCGAGGCGCTCATGCTGACCGTCGACGTTCCGGTCGCAGGGAATCGCCTACGCGATGTTCGCAACGGGTTCTCGATACCGCCGACGCTCACCGTCAAGACGCTCGCCGACATCGCGACGCATCCCGTGTGGTGGGCGAACCTGCTCACGACCGCGCCGCTGAGGTTCGCGTCGCTGGGGGGCTGGGACCGCACCATCGCTGAGTTGATCGATGAGCTGTTCGATCCCACCACGACCATGGCCGACCTCGAGTGGGTGCGGAACTGCTGGCAGGGCCCGCTCATCATCAAGGGCATCCAGTCGGTTGCGGACGCAACCAGGATGGCGGATGCGGGTGCGGACGCGATCGTGCTATCCAACCACGGAGGGCGTCAGTTGGATCGAGCGCCGGTGCCTCTCAGTCTCGTCGCGCAAGCCGTCGACACGGTCGGAGATCGAACCGAGATCTGGATGGACACCGGGGTTATGAGTGGGGCCGACATCGTGGCTGCGGTCGCCCTCGGCGCGCGAAACGTGCTGGTCGGCCGAGCGTACCTGTATGGGCTCATGGCCGGAGGAGAGGCGGGCGTCGACCGCGCCACTTCCATGCTCTTGCGCGAGATGCGCCGGACGATGCAGCTCCTCGGCGTCCGGAGCATTGGGGAGCTCGACCGTCGCCACGTGAAACTCCGCGCTGGGTAGGACCTCGCCGTCAGGATCTCGCAGCGGGAGGATCTGGCAGCGCGTCCAGGAAATCCTGCGACGGTACGAAGAACAGCGTGCCGGTGACCGCGGTGGAGAAATCGAGGATTCGGTCGTAGTTGCCCGGTGGGTCACCGATGAACATGTTGGTGAGCAACCGTTCGGTGACGTGCGGGGTGTTGGCATAGGCGATGTAGTAGGTGCCGAACTCGCGGCGACCGACGTTGCCGAACGGCATGTTGTCCCGGAGGATCTTGATCTCTGCCCCGTCCGGGCCGGTGATCACGTTGAGGGCCACGTGCGAGTTGCTCGGTTTGACGTTGTCGGGGAGCTCGATGTTCGAGAGCTTGGTGCGGCCGACCACCCGCTCCTGTGCTTCGACCGGCAGTCCGTTCCAGGCGTCGAGGTCGTGCACGTATTTCTGAACGGCGACATAGCTCCCTCCGGCAAAGCCGGCGTCGGAGTCGCCGATGATCACCGCGTTGTATGCGACTCGCCCGGTCGGGTTCTCGGTCCCATCAACGAAACCGAGGAGGTCGCGCTCGTCGAAATACTTGAAACCGTGGACCTCGTCGACGATCGTGACCGCGCCGCGTAGCCGGTCCATGATCTGTCCAGCGAGCTCGAAGCACAGATCCATCTGCGTGGCCCGGATGTGAAAGAGCAGGTCACCCGGGGTGGAGACCGCGCGGTGCTTGTCCCCGACGAGTGCCGGGAACGGATGCAACTCCGCTGGGCGCGGTCCGCCGAACAAACGATCCCACGCGTCGGATCCCACGCCGGCCACGCAGGTGAGCTCGCCGTCCGGGAGGCGGAAGGCGACCGCTCGTTGCAGGCCGGCGCAGTCACTGAGCAACTCGCGGACGGTTGCCTCACCGCCGGCGTCGATGGCCACCACCAGAAAGATAGCCGCGCCGGTCAGCGGGCTGAGGACCGGTTGGGCGAGCGCACCCATCTCGGGGTCGGGGGATCCTGGCAAGGCGTCCTCCTCGCAGGGCTTCCTGCTTCGTAGGGCAGGCTGATCGTTGAGGAAGTGTAGGGCTCGGGCGACGGTGGAAGAGGAGCCGCCCGAGGGCGGCTCCTCTCACCACATCAGGTCATGCAGGGCAGGGATTGCCCGCCAGGTTGTTCTGGTAGTCGTTGTAGGAGTACGAGGCGACCCCGCCTGGTCCGGAGTACGCGACCTTCAGCAGCTGGCCGTACTGATGGTGCGCGCCGTAGTCGTTGGTGCTGAAGCCCGGGTAGTTCTGTCCGACGGTCCAGGCGCATCCGCCAAGAGCGGTGCCCGTGGTGTAGTACGGGTAGAACTGGGCCGGGGTGCCGTCGTCGGTCGGCGGGATGATCGAGCAGCCCGCGCCGGTGCTGGTGTTGCAGGTGCCGAGCTGATCCTCGATCGCCGGGAGGTCCGTGTTGAACCCGACCGACGAATAGTTGGTGTTGTAACCGGAGCCTGTCAGCGGGCTCGTGAAGATGAACGGGGTTGGACGGGCCGAGGAGCCGTTGGGCCAATCGGGCGGGGCCGCGAACGTATCAGCCTTCGCGGCCCCGAATCTGGATGCGACCGCGCATCTTTCGCGCTTCGAGTTGCGGCTGTGGAAAGGTCGCCGGCCCGCCGAGCACGGCGCCGTCGCTCAGCCGGAAACGCGAGCCGTGCCAGGGGCAGACCACCTCGCCGTCCTCGACCGTGCCTTCATTGAGAGGGCCGCCGGCGTGCGTGCAGGTATTCTCGAGTGCGCATACCTTGCCGGCCACGCGAGTGAGCAGGACCTTGCGCGCGTCGACGTCCACGGCGGTAAGCGCTCCCTCGGTCACGTCGGAGTCGGCGGCGACATCGGTCCACTCGCCCGGACCCGACAGAAACGCGGTGTGGTTGACCGTGAGCGCCCGATCGAGCACAAGGTCGCCGCCGAGATACGCCGCCGTTCCTCCAACGGCGAGGCCGGCAACGGACAGCAACCGTCCGCGCCCGGTCCTTCCGCTCAGTCGCGCGGTCAGCGAGCCGAGTTGCAGCGCCAAGGCTGCCGCGTTGGCGAGTCCATGCACCAGTGCGAGGCGCCGATCACGTCCGTAGGTGACCGACCAGTCCGCGGTGCCGGTGGCAGCGGTCGCACCCGCCGCGACGCATCCGACGGCGGTCAGCACCGCGGCGCCGCGCCGATCGCCGACCAGGTCGAGCAAGGGCACGCTGGCCCACATCCCCACAGGCAGATCGCTCAGCGCCGGGTGCAGGGCATGTCCGAGCAGGCGGCCATGAAGCAGGTCCATGAGCTTCTGCCGCTTGGTGATCGGAGCGAGGGCGTTGACGAGCCACTCGCTCAAGCTCTCGAGACCGGGGAGGTCCTCGATCGCCGCCACGAT
The DNA here is from genome assembly GCA_003162415.1 of Candidatus Dormiibacterota bacterium. Classification (GTDB taxonomy): domain Bacteria; phylum Chloroflexota; class Dormibacteria; order Aeolococcales; family Aeolococcaceae; genus Palsa-851. The sequence goes on along the minus strand of PMOL01000008.1, from coordinate 252,115 downwards.
CTGTGCATATGGGGGCTGCGTCGGTGCCTGTTGCTTGGTCACTTTGATGACACTCGAAAGCCTCTCGGCGCTGGTCCGCTGGTGCTGTGGCAGAAAGCCTACATTCCGTGTACCAGGGGCCGTCGGTCCCGTGATTGGTGGACCCGCAGTGAGCGCGCGCTCGAGCGCTGGGGTCTCGGCGCCTGCCCGTCGACCGCGGTCAGTCGAACCGGGCTCGTGCGAGACTCGCGCCGATGAACGCGCGGAACCGGCTTCTGCTGTGCTTGGCCCTTGGGCTCGTCGCCTTCATCGTTGCGTTCGTCTTGACTGAATGGCAGGTTGCGGTTCTCGTGGGTTGGGATGTCACCTCCTCGGCGTTCATCGCGATCGTCTATCTCGGCATCCATGGGAAGGATGCCGCGGCAACCAAGCGGCACGCGGTCAGTGAGGACGATTCCCGCACCGCGTCAGAGGCGATCCTCGTGGGCGCGAATATCGCGAGCCTGGTGAGCGTCGCGTTCGCCCTGGTCGCGGCGGGCGCCACGCACGGAGCGGTCAAATCCCTGATCACGACGCTCGTGGTGGTCAGCGTCGTGCTTTCCTGGGCGGCTGTTCACGTCGTGTTCATGTTGCGATACGCCCGCCTGTACTATGCGCATAACGGCGGCATCGACTTCCATGCCGATGAGCTCCCGGATTTCAGGGATTTTCTGTACGTCGCGCTGACCATCGGGATGACCTTCCAGGTCTCTGACACCGACCTGAACGCGAAGGTGATACGCATGACCGCAATACGCCATGCGCTCCTGTCGTATCTGTTCGGGGTTGTCGTCATTGCGACCACGATCAACGTCATCGCGACCCTGCTGGCCAAGTAGAGGCCCCGCGGATTTCCCGACGGGCGGGGGTGCTGCCACCTCGGAGCCTCGGGTGCTGGCTCCATCGACGTGCCCACCGGTCGCCGATATAGTGGCGCTCATGATGCAGGTGTCCGCGACCGCCGATCCCATGGCCGCGCACCCGGTTCGCGCCACTCCGCGGTCATCCACTGGCGGTCCGTCAAACAACGCTGCAATACATCGGACGCTCGAGCGCCACCAGGCGATCGTCGTCGGTGCTGGGTCAGCGGGGCTGGCAGCCGCTGTTGCGCTCCAGGGCCGCGGATTCGAGACCGTCGTCCTGGAGAAGGGCGAAGGCGTCGGCATGAGCTGGCGCTCGCGCTACGCCGAACTCCGGCTCAACTCCTGGCGACCGATGTCGAAGCTCCAGGGACGGGGTATGCCGCGGAGCTATGGACGGTATCCAAGCCGGGACGACGTGGTCACGTACCTGGAATCGTTTGCGCGGTGCCATGAGGTCTCCGTGCGTTTCGCGACGCAGGTGCTCGGGGTCCACCACGACGGCGACCTGTGGCGACTCGAGGCTCCGACGCGCGCGATGCTCTGCCGGTATCTCGTCATCGCCACGGGTTGGGACACGGTTCCTGACATGCCGTCCTGGCCTGGCGCCGGCACGTACCGGAAGGGGCTCATGCACTCATCGCAGTTTGCCAACGCCAGCGCGTTTGCGGGGCGGGACGTCCTCGTCGTGGGCGCCGGCAACTCGGGCTTCGATATTGCGAGTCATCTGGTCAGGGCCGGCGCACGGGTCACGATGTCAATGCGGACACCACCCAACATTGCGGCACGAGACCTCAAGGGCATTCCCGGGCAGCCGGTGCTCGTCTACCTCGGCGATCATCTGCCCGAGAAGCTGGCTGACGCGATATTTCGCATCGCACAGCGGGTGACCTTCGGCGACCTGAGCCGCTACGGCATCCCTCGAGCACCCGGTGGTGTGTACGCGAACCATCGACAGCACGGCCGAAGCCCCGCGATTGATGACGGGTTTGTCAGCGCGATCAAGCGGGGCGAGGCACGCGTGGTGGGGCCGGTGGAGCGGTTCGACGGCGATGATGTCGTGCTCGTCGATGGTGCTCGTCTGCATCCCGACTCGGTGATCTGCGCGACCGGGTATCGCCGAGGCCTCGAATCGTTGGTCGGCGATCTTGGGGTGCTCGGCGATGACGGCGTACCCATCCATCACGCGGGCGCTCCCGAACACCCGCGCGCGCCGCGCTTGTACTTCTGTGGCATGTGGGGCCCGTTCAGCGGTCAGATCCGTCTCGGCCCGATCCATGCGCGGCGCATCGCGCGAGCGGCGGCCGTGGACAGGAGAATGCGCTACCGAGTGTTCGCAGGCATCTGAGCCGATCGGAGACGCCCGCAGCCGCAGGTCCGGCAGTATCATCGAACGGATGTTCGCCTGGCTGGACGATCTGACAGAGGCTCAGCGCCGCGCGGCGACCCACGACGGGGGTCCGTTGAGGATCCTCGCGGGTGCCGGAACGGGGAAGACCACCACCCTCTCGGCCCGCGTCGCATGGTTGCTGGCCACCGGGGCGGCGCCAGAGCGGTTGCTGCTGCTGACGTTCACACGGCGAGCTGCCCGCCAGATGCTCGCGCGGACGGCCTCGCTGATGGCGGCTGCCGGCCTCGACACGGCCTCGGGCTCGCCCTCGAGCCGGGTGTCCGGCGGCACCTTTCACGCGATCGCCCATCGAACGCTCCGCCGGTATGCCGCAACCCTGGGGATTCCGGAGGGATTCTCGGTGCTGGATGCCGCCGATGCCGCTGACGTGATCGACATGGTTCGTGATGAGCAGGGTCATGCAGCGTCGACCCGCCGGCGATTCCCGCGTAAGAGCCTCCTGGTCGACCTGTACTCGGCCGCGGTCAACACCGGACGCCCGCTGTCGTCGGTGGTCCCCGAGATGGCGCCCTGGGCGGAGGACAGTGTCGAAGAGATCGCCGAGATCTGCCGGGGCTACGTGCGCCGGAAGCGCTCGGCCGGGCTCGTCGATCTCGATGACCTCCTGCTCTTCTGGCGCGCAGCGGTGCAGGACGATCGCCTCGGGCCGCGTCTCGCAGGCTCCCTGGACCACGTGCTCGTCGACGAGTACCAGGACGTCAACGAGCTCCAGGTCGACATTCTCACCGGCCTTCGTCGCGCGGATCCGCGCATCACCGTGGTCGGCGACGATGCGCAGGCGCTGTATTCATTCCGAGCAGCGGAGCCGCGGCACATCCTCGAGTTCGATCGCGTGTTTCCGGGAGCGACGACGGTCATCCTCGAGACCAACTACCGGTCGAGCCAGCAGATTCTCGACGTTGCCAACGCGGTCGGCGCCGACGCGACGGTCGGCTTCTCGGCGGTGCTCGAGGCGGCTCGGAGGGCTCCGGGCGTCGGTCCGCAGCTGGTGCGTTGCGCCGACGAGGACGCGCAGACGGATGCCGTGTGCGACCGCATCCTCTCGCACCGTGAAGCGGGCATCGCGTTGCACGAGCAGGCGGTGCTGGTCCGCGCGTCACACCACTCCGCCCTGCTCGAGCTCGAGCTGGGCGTGCGACGTATTCCCTACGTCAAGTACGGCGGCCTGCGGTTCATCGAGGCGGCACACGTGAAGGACATGCTTGCCGCCTTTCGCCTCGCCGACAACCCGGGTGATGTCGTCGCCTGGTTCCGGCTGCTGCAGCTCCTGGTCGGTGTCGGACCGGCGACCGCGCGTCGCGTGGTCGAGGAACTCGGATTACTCGGCTCGAAGGAGGAGCCGCCTGCTGATGTCCTCGGAGCATGGCAACAGGCGGCGGCCCACCTTCCCGACGCCGCACGGCCGGCGGCCGGCGCCCTCGCGGCGGCGCTCCCTGCCCGACCCGGGGAATCGATTCCGACCCACGCGGAGCGTCTCCGGATTGCGGTCGCACCGCTGATCGAGGCCACCTACCCTGATGTGTCTGCGCGGCTGACCGACCTGGACACGCTGGTCGCCGCCAGCACCAAGGTCGCGCGGCTGTCCGACGTGGCCGCGGACCACGTCCTGGAGCCGCCGAGATCGACGGGAAACCTCGCGGGGCCACCGGTGATCGACGAGGACTGGCTGGTCATCTCGACGGTGCACTCCGCCAAGGGACTGGAGTGGGACGTCGTCCACCTGCTCCACGTGACCGACGGGAATATCCCCTCCGACATGGCGCTCAGCTCGCCGGCAGGACTCGAGGAGGAACGCCGAGTGTTCTATGTGGCTTTGACTCGCGCGCGCCATGCGCTCCATCTCTACATGCCCGAGCGCTATCACCACCACCCGAACGGAAGAGACGATCGCCACGGGTGGGCCCAGCCGTCGCGGTTCCTCTCCGACCGAGTGCGGTCTCGATGCGACGAGGTGACCGAACGGAACCACCGGCCGGATGCTACAGAGAACCTCCCGCCTGTCGACGCGGGCGAGCGCATCAGCGTTGCTCTGGAAGGACTCTGGGTCTAGGGGGCATGCTTTCTGGCCGGTCCGGCAGGGGCGCTGGAAGCGGCTATGCTGATTCGACGATGAGCGAGCAGCAGCACGATCCCAAGCCGGAAGACGAGGCCACCAAGGAGCAGGGTCAGGCGGACGACCGGCGTAAAAAGGACCAGAGCGAGAAGCTCGAGCGCGATCGTGCCGACGAAGCCGGCCGGCGTGCCCGCGAAGGGACCTGAACTGCTCCGACCCTGATCTCTCAGGTTGACGTCGCCGGCGTGCTGGCCGGTTGGCCGGCGCGCGACGGTGGAGCGCTGCCGCGAGCGAGGAGGAGCGATCCGATGGTCGCGGGGATGAGGGTCAGACATCCCCCCGCGACCAGGGCGGCTGCCTCGGCCGGACCGAGCAGGCCGGAGCTCAACCCCAGGCTGGCTGCTGCCGCCGGCATCCCCAACTGCGCCGAGGCCGCGAGACCCGTCGCGATGAACTTCTCATGACCGGCGACGCGTGCGGCGATGACATGCGTGACCACAGCCGCAAGTACGAGCCCGATCGCCAGGACGATCCTCGATGGTGAGGTGAGCAGCGCTCGAAGGTTGAGCTCCGCGCCGAGCAGCACGAAGAAGAGCGGTACGAAGAAGCCGTTGGCCACCCCGGAGAACTGGACGACGAGCCGGTCCGACTCGTGCAGTCGCACCAGCACCATCCCCGCGAGAAACCCGGCCACGAGCGTGCTCGCACCAGTCTCCTGCGCGATCGCGGACAGGCCCAGGAGCAGAACCAGCGAGATGCGTACCTGCCAGGACCAGCCGCGCTGAAGTGACTCGCCGCGCATCTCCCTGACAAACCGGTGGGGCCGCGCCCGGGCGGCGGCGAAGAGCACGAGCACACCGGCGGCGATGACCGCCAGGTCGCCACCGACCGCCTCCAACGGGTTTCCCGACCTCGCGAGCGTGAGCGGCATGATGACGACGGTCACCGAGTCGGCCAGCGCAACCCACGCGATCAGGAAGGCCACATTGGGACCGGCGAGCTTGCGCTCCTCGATGATCGGGAAGGCGATGGCGGCCGAGCTTCCGGTCACGATCACCGCGATCAGTGCCGGGTGGCCCACGCCAAGCGTGTGGTCGAGAAGAAGGCCGATCGGGACAGCTGTCACCGCAACCACCGCCAGCGCGAGCACGCCACGCGCGAAACCCTGGCGGATCGCCGGCGAAGCGACGTCGACGTGTGTCCCGGCGCTGAACATGAGCATGGCGAAGCCGATGGCGCTCAGCACCGGGAGCGGCTGGCTGGCCGAATCGACCACGCCGAACCCGGTGCGTCCCAGAACGAAGCCCGCGATGAGCTCGCCGATCACCACCGGGATCAGCCCCCGACGCCCGAACGCGAGCAGGGGGCCGGCCAGCCCCGCCAGCACCAGGATGGTCAGCTGCGCGAACATCGCGAGATCATGCCCCGAAAATCGGCACTCGAGTCCGTGGTCGCGGCCACGCGGAGTTACGAATCGTGGGTGAGCCGGCAGGTGCCGCTGGTGCGCGCCGATCTGGCCTTCAAGCACGAGCAGATGGCGCTCGCGCCATTCCCATTCCTGCGCTCGACGTTCTACCGCTGGGTGCAGGTCTGGGACGTGACCTGTCCCGACCTCGCCAAAGCGCCCACGGTGCTCGCGATCGGTGATCTCCACACCGAGAATTTCGGAACCTGGCGAGACACCGAGGGACGGCTGGTCTGGGGGATCAACGACTTTGACGAGGCCTTCCCGATGGCGTACACGAACGACCTGGTCCGGCTGGCGACATCAGCCCGGCTCTCGATCTCGGCAGGGACGTTGGTCCTCACACCGCGCGCCGCGTGCAATGCGATCCTCGAGGGCTACCGGACATCGCTCGAGCGCGGTGGCCGCCCGTTTGTCCTCGCCGAGGAGCACCACGTCCTCCGCGGTGATGCGAACTCGGAGCTGCGTGACCCGGTACGTTTCTGGACGGCGATGAACGACCTCCCGAAGGCTCGCCGGCCGCTCCCTGCGGCGGTGTTGCTCCTGCGTCGACAGTTCCGCTCCGGTGAGACCCCGCGCTACGTGACGCGACGGGCGGGGCTGGGCAGCCTGGGGCACCCGCGCTTCGTAGCAATGGCCGAGCATGCCGGCGGCTGGATCGCCCGCGAAGCGAAGGAACTGGTCGCATCCGGCGTGGCCTGGGCAGCCGGAGACAGTCCAAAGGTCCCGATCCACTATTCGACCGTCGTCCGGCGGGCGGTCCGCTGCGCCGACCCATTCCTCGAGCTACGCGGGCGGTGGGTGCTGCGCCGGCTCGCGCCCGACTGCAGCCGGATCGAGTTCACGGTCGCTCGCCTCGCCGCCGAGCAGACCGACCTGCTCCGTGCCATGGGCGCCGAGACCGCCAACGTCCATGTGGGCTCCGGACCGCGCCGGCTCGCCGCGGTGAGCAGTGATCTGGCTGCGCGAGCCCCGGATTGGCTGAAGGTCGCCTCGCGATCTATGGAGCGGGCGACGACCTCCGACTACGTCGCCTGGCAGCGGGCGCGGCGCGGCTGAGGGTCAGACCCGGAGGAGCGCGAGCAGCGAACGTCCCGTGACGGTGATCGCCTCGCCCGCATGGTGGTGGCGGGTCGACGGGGTCACGCCCCGCTCGGCCGTGTCGGCGAAGACGGACCACAGATCGCCCCACCCGCTCGGGATGGTCCAGTCGATCTGCTCCTTGCCGGCGTGGAGCAGCACCATCAGCGTGCCACCGCGGATGCGCCGGCCTCGCGGATCGCGGTCGGGAATCTCATCGCCGTTGAGGATCATCCCCAGCGATCGCTGGCCGTCGTCGAACCACTCCTGATCGCCGACCTCGCGACCCGACGGCAGGAACCAGGCGATGTCCTTGCGCCCGGATCCGTGCACCGCCTGGCCCGAGAAGAAATTTCGCCGGCGCAGCACGGGATCGCTCCGTCTCAGCGCAACCAGGCGAGCCACGAATTCGAGCATCGGTTCGTCGATGTGCTCCCAGTCGAACCACGAGATCTCGCCGTCCTGGCAGTACGCGTTGTTGTTGCCCTGTTGCTCACGCCCGATCTCATCGCCGCCGAGCACCATGGGACATCCCTCGGAGAGGAGGACCGTGGCGATGAGATTGCGCCGCTGGCGCGCACGCAATTCGAGGATTTCGGGGTCATCGGTGTCGCCTTCGACGCCGCAGTTCCAGGAGCGGTTGTCGTCCGTCCCGTCCCGGTTGTTCTCGCCGTTGGCCTGGTTGTGCTTCGCGTCGTATGAGACCAGGTCTCGCAGCGTGAAACCGTCGTGGGCGGTGACGAAGTTGATGCTCGCCGACGGTTGGCGGCCGTCACCCTGGTACAGGTCGCTCGAACCGGTAAGCCGGTAGGCGAGATCTCGGATGCCGGTCGCGCCGCGCCAGAAGTCGCGCACCGTGTCGCGAAACGCGCCGTTCCACTCCGCCCAGCGGACCGGGAAGTTACCGACCTGGTAACCGCCCGCACCGACGTCCCAGGGTTCCGCCACGAGCTTGACGCGCGATAGCACGGGATCCTGATGGATGATGTCGAAGAAAGCCGACAGCCGGTCGACATCGTAGAACTGACGCGCGAGCGCGGAGGCGAGATCAAAGCGAAACCCGTCCACGTGCATCTCGATCACCCAGTATCGAAGGCTGTCCATGATCAGCTGCAGGGTGTGCGGATTGCGGACGTTGAGGCTGTTGCCGGTTCCGGTGACATCGAAATAGAAGCGTTGGTCATCGTCGCGGAGCCTGTAGTACGAGGAATTGTCGATGCCGCGGAAGCTCAGCGTCGGACCCAGGTGGTTGCCCTCGCCGGTATGGTTGTAGACAACATCGAGGATCACCTCGAGCCCGGCAGCGTGCAGGGCGCGCACCATCGCCTTGAATTCACGAACCTGCTCACCGTTGGTGCCCGAGGACGAATACCGACCCTCGGGGGCGAAGTACCCGATCGAGTCGTAGCCCCAGTAGTTCACGAGGTTGCGTTCGACGAGCTGTTGCGAATCGAACCAGTGATGCACCGGCATCAGCTCGACCGCGGTCACGCCGACTCGCGTGAGGTGTTCGATGGCGGCCGGATGCGCAAGGCCCGCATATGTGCCTCGGAGCGCGTCGGGAATATCCGGGTGGCGCTTGGTGAATCCCTTGACGTGCAGCTCGTAGATGATGGTGTCGGACCACGGCGTGTTGGGGCGGCGGTCGTCACCCCACGGAAACGACTGGTCCACCACCACGCAACGCGGCATGGCCGGTGCGGAGTCGACGCCGCTGATGCGCATGTCGTCGCTGCCGAGCCGATATCCGAACAGCGCTCGACCGTGCCGGAAGCGACCCGCAATCGCGCGTGCGTACGGGTCAAGCAGGAGCTTGGCGGCGTTGTGACGGAGCCCCTCATGGGGCGCATAGCGTCCGTGAACGCGAAACCCGTAGCGCTGACCGGGCCCTATGTTTGCGATGTACCCGTGCCACACGAGATCGGTGCGCTCAACCAGTGGATGCGTCGCCAGTTCGGCACCGCGCTCGTCGAACAGTACGAGGTCGACAGCCTCGGCGCTTTCGGAAAAGATCGCGAAATTGGTGCCCGATCCGTCCCAGGTTGCGCCGAGCGGGGCGTCGGTTCCGGGCCATGCAGCACGGCTCCCGGGCGCGCGTCCGGCGGTGGAAGGCTCTGGAACTGTCATGACTCCACTCAGCTCGCTGATTTCGGGTTCCCGAGGTGACCGGCGCTGCGCAACGCGACCGCCGGCCCACGTGGGGAGTCCAGAGAGAGTACGTGGATGCATCGGGCGCTCGCCGGAGGGTGAGCGTTGAGCGTGCGCGCGCGGTCGAGGCGTGCATGCGTCCTGTCGACGCCGGCGGGGCGCCGCCCGTGTTCGTACGCCCGGGGGCACGATTGCCGAGCGGGGTGCAAAGCATCGAGCTGGAGAACGGTGGCGAGCGCCCCGGCGGGTTGCTGCTCACCGGCGACGCACCGTACGGCTATCACCACCTGGTGATGCGTGACGGGAGGCGCGTGCCGATGGTCACCAGCCCCGGCAGGTGCGCACTTCCTGATGCGCTGCGGGGATGGGGCTGGGCCGCACAGCTCTATGCCGTCCGGTCTCGCGAGGGATGGGGCATCGGCGACCTCGGTGACCTTCGCTCGCTCGGATCCTGGTCGCGCAGGCAGGGGGCTGCAATGCTCCTCGTCAATCCATTGCACGCCGTCCGTCCAGGGATACCGCAGGAACCGAGCCCGTACTTCCCGTCGAGCCGGCTCTTCCGCAACCCGATCTATCTTCGGATTCAGGACCTGCCCGGCGCTCGCGACCACCCCGAGGTCGCCGCGCTCCTGCGCATGGCCCGGGAGCTGCGCGACGCCCCGATCCTCGAGCGGGACCGGGTGATGCCACTCAAGTTGCGCGCGCTCGAGTCGCTCTGGGCGCGCTTCCGGGGCGACAAGGATTTCGACGCGTACGTTGCCCGCGAAGGGACCCTGCTCGATCGCTACGCATGCTTCTGTGTCCTGGCCGAGCGTCATGCCGGCTCCTGGACCCGCTGGCCGGCTCGATACCGGCATTCCGGCAACCCAGCGGTTGGAGAGCTGATGACCACGGACCGAGCCAGGGTCGATTTCCACCGCTGGTTGCAGTGGTTGCTCGACGGGCAGCTCGGACGCGCGGGCCGAGAGTTGCCGCTGGTCCACGATCTCGCCGTCGGCTTTGCGCCGGACGGTGCCGACGCGTGGCTCTGGCAGGACGTGGTTGCGTCCGATGCGCGGATCGGTGCGCCGCCGGACGACTTCAACCCCGCCGGCCAGGACTGGGGAGTCCCACCGTTCGACCCAGCCCGCCTGCGCGCCGCCGGCTACGCGCCGCTGATCGCAACCATGCGTCGGATGATGGGCGCCGGCATCGGGGTGCGCATCGACCACGTCATGGGACTGTTCCGCCTCTGGTGGGTGCCCCTCGGCGCCCGCGATCCGTCGGCCGGCGCGTACGTCCGCTACCCGGCGGGCGAGTTGCTCGACATCCTCGCGCTCGAGAGCGTGCGTGCCGGCTGTGGCGTGGTGGGCGAGGACCTGGGCACCGTCGAATCAGGCGTCCGCTCGGCGTTGCACCGGCGCGGACTGCTCTCATACCGGCTTGCGTGGTTTGAGTCGCGGCCTCCGGACCGCTACCCGACCCAGGCGCTCGCGGCGTTGACGACCCACGATCTGCCGACCGCAGCCGGGGTCTGGACGGGGGCCGACCTCGCCGAGATGGAATCGACCGGTCGCCCGGTCAGCCGCCAGGCCGAGCTCGGGGTTCGCCGCAAGTTGCGCCGGCTCGCCGGTGTCAGCGACGGCGCCCCGGCACCGCTCGTTGTGGAGCGCGCGTACGCCGCCCTCGCTCGGGCGCCCAGCAGGCTGGTGGTGGCGACACTCGACGACGCCTGCCTTGCGGAACGGCGGCCGAACATGCCGGGCGACGTGGCAAGGCCGAACTGGTCGATCCCGCTTCCCCGGACGCTCGAGCAACTCCGGCGCGACCGGCTTCCGCGGCGGATCGCCGCTGTGCTCAACCACCGAGGCTGAGTCCCTGCGTCAGCCCTCGGTGCCGACTTGACCCGCGGGGACCGACGTGGCGGCGGCTCGAGCTGCGGTGACCGACTGGCTCGGGTCGTCGCCGATCAGCGCAACGCCGGCGGTCAGCGTGAGGTCGAGGGCGAGCCGGCGCATCTGAACGAAGACACGCTCGGCGAGCGCCTTGCCCGAGGCCATCCCGCCATCGCGAACCAGCACCAGCGCACCGTCCTCAAGCACGCAGACCGGCTCGTCGGCCCGGGAATACGCCATCACCAGCGATGCGTAGCCGCCGCGCGCAGCCTTGGGGATGGAGGGATCGACGATGAAGGCGCAGCACGCACCGTCTTCCTTTACCTCACCGGCCTTCTGGATGAACTCGGCGAGCGTGACCTGCCAGGGCAGGAGCGACAGCGTTCGGGGTTCACTCATATGACGATCGTCCCATGCGCCTGATCCTCGCGGTCACGCGCCGACGAGGAAGATGTGCTCGAGCTCGGCGAGCGCAGCCTGACGCTCGGTCAGGGGGCTGCTCCCCGCATCTCGCCAGCGCATCAGAGCCTCGACCGCGTCGACGAGGTCGCGCGCCCGAAGTGGCTTGCTGAGCGCGCCGACGCCTGCTCGCGCAGGGCGGCCGTCGCGGATCGCACCGGTCACGAAACTGATCGCCACCGGCTCGATGTCCGGGTCCTCGAGAATTGCGCGGGCGAGGCGGATGCCGTGCATGTCGGGGAGGATGCCGTCGATGAGGATCACGGCTGCCGGGGTGTCCCGCATCACCGTCATCGCCTCCTCGCCGGTGCGTACTCCGAGGGCCGCGTGGCCGGCGCTCTCCAGCGCGAAAGTCAGGAACCCGCGGACGGCGTCGTCGTCCTCGACGACGAGCACAGCAGGAAAACCGATTTCGACCACGGCTGGATCATAACCGGCGCTTTCGCCTGCGACGACCTATTTGCGCATACCTTTCATTGACCCGTCACGCTCTGCGTCCGGCGATGGGCGCAGTCGTTGGTGTTGTGGTGGCAGCCGCAGGTGTCCATGGTCTCCTCGAGCACCAGATCACCGTTGGGATAGTGAAGGACCGGCAGCCCATCATCTGAGGCGCCATCGGCGACACGGGCTGCCTTGACGTAGACGGCGCGGCCGTCGCGCATCACCCAGGGGAGCATGTTCGGCGCGCCGGCGCGGACCATGCGCTCGGCTTCCTCGGCAGACCCCGCTTCCTCGAGGGACCGGTGGCCGATCGAGGTTCGGTAGGACGAGTTGGACATGTCGACGTCGATTCCTGGCGAGTCGTGGAGCAGCCCCTCGACAGCCTGGGGAAGCAGGGCCATCCCGGACTCGACGAGGCGCCTGGTGAGGGTTCCGGCGGTGTCGCGGGGCAGGATGGGCACCCTCGTCTGCGCGAGGATCGGTCCGGCATCGACCTTCGGTGCCGCCTTGTGCATGGTGATGCCGGTGACGGGTGCGCCGTCGGCGATCGCCCAATACACCGGTTCCGGGCCGCGATATGCGGGAAGCAGGCTGGGGTGGACGTTGAGCCATCCGTGCTTCGGGATGGCCAGCGCCCTCGCGCCGATGATCTGGTCGAAGCTCGCCATCACTACACCGTCGAGACCGAGCTCATCGAGCTCGAAACGCGAGTGCTCATCGTTGATGCGCCACGCTCGGATCAGCGGGATGCCGAGATGGTCGGCGATGCGGCTCAGGGCGTTGTCGCCGAGGATGGCTGGATGCGCGCCGGGCGAGGTGATGATCCCGACCGGCTGGACTTCGAGCTGGAGCAGGCGGAGGAGGAAGGCCAGGCTGAAGTCGGATGGAAACCCCGCGAACCCGACGCGCGGGCCGCTGCCCGGCGTGATCGTTTCGGGCGGAGGCGGCAGGTCGCGATCGGGGATGAATGTGAAGACGTCGCGAGCCCAGAGGTCGCGGCCGACCTGATCGAGGTATGAGGAAGAGGTGGCCACGTCAATTGATCCTAACCATGCGAGCGGTCGGGGCAACCAATCCCTCGTGAACCAGGGCGTCGAGGATCAGCGCGACATCGGTCGCGGAACGGGCGGCGGCCGGCGCACCGGCTCGCTGCTGGAGCTCGGAGATGCTCGCCGGGGCGGGGTCGGCGAGCATGGCGCGGAGCACCGCGCCCCGGAGCTCGCGCGTGCTCCCGTGGTAGCGAGGCGACCGCCGTCCTCGATCCGGAGGGGCGGAAGCGAGGCGGCTTCGCGAAGCGCAGGTCGCGGTCAGCGGGCATCCGTGGCACAACGGTCTGGCCCTGCAGTGGAGCGCGCCGGCGTCGAAGAGCGCGTACGTGAAGGCGCGCGCACCCAGCGACCGCGGCCGCCCGGCAGCGAGCCGCTCTTCGATGGAGGCTTGACGAACGTCCTGAGGCTCTTCGCCGAGTGCCGCGCGGGCGGTGATCCGCGCGATGTTGACGTCCTGGGGCGGGATCGTCGACGCGCCGAAGGCGAGGACCCGCAGCGCTCGCGCGGTGTAGGCGCCCACACCCGGCAGGGCCCACAGCCCGGCTTCGGTGTCGGGCCAGCCATCGGCCGCGACAACTCTGGCGGTGTCGTGGAGGCCCCGAGCACGGCGTGGGTAGCCGAGTCCCTGCCATTCACGCAGCACCGCTGCGAGAGGAGCCGCGGCGCAGGCATCGGGTGTCGGCCAGCGCGCCATGAAGGATTCCCAGCGGCCGGTGACGCGCGCCACCTGGGTCTGCTGGAGCATCACCTCGCTCACGAGGATGGCCCAGGGGTCGGCCGTTGCGCGCCACGGCAGCTCATGCCGCCCGTGCGCTTCGTACCATCGCGCGAGCCCGCGGGTCCACACGCACCGCAGTTTGTCAGACTTCCCACTTCAACACGTTGAGGAGAGCACGAGCATGGCGCGACACACGATCACGTTGATTCCCGGCGACGGCGTCGGCCCGGAGGTGAGCGCCGCCGCCCGCCGTGTCATCGACGCGACCGGAGTCGACATCGACTGGGAGGTGCACGACGCCGGGCTCGGGGTGATGGAGCAGTACGGCGACCCGCTGCCCGCACACGTGCTCGAGTCGATCCGTCGCAACAAGGTGGCGATCAAAGGCCCGCTGACGACGCCGATCGGCAAGGGAATTCGATCGGTCAACGTGGCCTTGCGCCGCGAGCTGGACCTGTTCGCGTTGATTCGACCGTGCAAGTCATATCCCGGCGTGCGCAGCCGCTACCAGGACGTCGACCTCGTGGTCATCCGCGAGAACACCGAGGATCTGTACGCAGGCATCGAGTTTGCGGAAGGCGACCCCGCAACGCTCGAATTGATCGCGGACATCGAGCGGCTGGGCGGACGGAAGATCCGCCCCGACTCCGGCATCAGCATCAAGCCGGCGTCCATCTTTGGCACTCAGCGGGTCTTTCGCTTCGGGTTCCAGTGGGCGATCGACAACGCGCGTCACAAGGTGACGGCCGTCCACAAGGCAAACATCATGAAGTACACGGAGGGGCTCTGGCTGCGCGTTGCCGAGGAGGTGAGCCGCGAGTTTCCGCAGATCGAATTCGACGACCGCATCGTCGACAACATGGCGATGCAGCTGGTGCAGAACCCCCAGCTCTACGACGTGATGGTGATGCCGAATCTCTTCGGCGACATCCTCAGTGACCTGTGCGCAGGCCTGACCGGCGGCCTCGGTCTCGCCCCTGGAGCCAACATCGGCGACGAGGTTGCCGTCTTCGAGGCGACGCATGGGAGCGCACCCAAGTACGCGGGCCAGAACAAGGCGAATCCGATGGCGATGATGCTGAGCGGCATGCTCATGCTGCGGCATATCGGCGAGGGTGATGCCGGCGACCGCCTGGAGCAGGCGATCGCGCGTGTGATCGCGGAAGGTCGGAACGTCACCTATGACATGAAGCCCGATCGAGACGATCCCACCGCTGTGGGCACGTCCCAGGTCGCCGATGCCGTCGTGGAGGCGCTGGGGACGACCGGCTAGTGTCCTGACTTCACAAAACGGTGAAGTCGGGGCAATTCGCGGATTCGGGCTGATACTGGCAGTGCCTTGAGCACTGCGACCCTTGTGCTGTCGTGGGCTTTGGGGGGTGCCTGCACGCTGCTGGGCGTACTCACCGTGGACGGGTGGCTGCGTCAGCGTGACCGCACGCGCGCATTTCTCGCGCTTTCGATCGTGCTGCTCTGTGCCTGCGGCATTGCGGTCGCCGCCACCATGCTCACCGGTGACCGGAAGACCTGGACCAGCGGCGTCTCGCTGACGCTGTTCATCGCGTCCGGGTGGGCCTTTTTCGGTTTCCGCGCGGCGATGATCCGGCTGCCGTTTGTGGTGACGGCTGCGGTCACTGCGGTGGTCCTCGCGACCGTGGTCCTGGTCGACGTGTCGGGCATCTCGCTCGCAGGAGCCAGTACGACCCCACAGAAACTGGCCGTGCTCGCGCTGGCGTTCGTCTGGCTGGGGTGCGTCGTCGAACCCGCAGTCAGGATGTGGGGGATCTCGACGGCAATGCCGCGTGTCCAGCGCGCCAGGCTGCGCTCGATCACGATCGCGTATGTCGGTGTGATCGCCGCACTGCTGGTTTCGATCGGCACCGATCTGATCCTCGGACACGAACACACCGAGATCACCGTCGCGCTCCCTGCGTTCGCGATCCTTCCCTTCTTCTACGTCGGCTTCGAACCGCCCCGCTGGCTGCGTGGCCTGTGGCGCCAGAGCGAGGAAGAGCACTTCCGCGAGGCATTCACCGACCTCGTCCTGTATTCGCCCGACCGTCAGCGGCTCGCCGAGCGCGCGGTCGAGTGGGCCGCACGGCTCGTGGGCGCCGACGGCGCTGTTATCGCCACCGACGACGGCGAGGTGCTGGCCGTCCACGGCCTCGACCGCGCGGAGGGCTGGAAGCTCGTCTCCGAGCTGACCGGCTACGGGGGGACGCGCGCGGTGACCAAGAACCCGACCACATCGCGAAGCGTCATCCGTGTGGTGCTCGAGGCACAGCTGAGCCGGGGCATCATGGCGGTCACGTCGGGACCACTCACCCCGATCTTCGGCAGCGACGAGGCGGTTCGGCTCACCCAGTACGGAACGGCGCTGGCTCCCGCACTCGACCGGGTGATGCTCGTGGAGCGGATGCGACGGAGCTCACAGCTGCTCGACCTCGCGTACGACTCGGTCACCACCTGGAACGTCCGCAACCAGCTGATCACCCTCTGGAACAAGGGTGCCGAGGAACTGTACGGGTGGGGTCCCAACGAGGCGATCGGTCGCGACGCGGGCGAGTTGCTCCGATCGGAGCTGCCGGAGAGCCGCGAAGCCATCCTCGCCGTTCTCCGGGAGGTTGGGCGCTGGGAGGGGGAGATCATCCAGACGACCAAGTCGGGCACGCGTATCCACGTGGCGGTGCGCTGGGCGCTCCAGAAGGACCGCGTCGGCTGGCCGGACGCAGTCATCGAGATCGGCCGCGACGTCACCGACGACAAGGTGGCGGCCGCGGAGTTGCGCGATGCGCGCGACGTCGCGGAGCAGGCGTCGCAGGCCAAGAGTGAGTACCTCTCGCGCATGAGCCACGAGCTGCGCACGCCCCTCACCGCGATCCTCGGCTACAGCGACCTGCTCGAGATGCGCGAGCCGCGCGAGGATCAGACTGAGGCGATCGCCGCGGTCCAGGAGGCGAGCGGTCACCTGCTCAGCCTGGTCAACGACGTCCTCGACATCGCACGCATCGAGTCGGGCCGCGAGTCGTTCTCGCTCGAACCGATCCCGCTCGAGGCGACGGTGGAGGAGTGCGTTCGCCTGGTTGCTCCGTCCGCACTGAGCCGGCATATCAAGATCACGCGATCCCTCGGGCAATGTGCCGGCGACTACGTGCTCGCCGACCGTCAGCGGCTCATCCAGGCGTTGCTCAACCTGCTGTCCAACGCTGTGAAGTACTCGGGCAGCGATGCGCATATCTTCGTGGAGGCGGTCCGCGAGCGGGTCGCCGGTCTGACGTCCGGCGCGCAGGCGCTGGTCGGGCAGAAGGGTGACTTCATCCGTCTCGCGGTTCGCGACACAGGTCCAGGTTTCACTGACGAAGAGAAGGGCCGACTGTTCCAGCCGTTCGAGCGCCTGGGGGCGGAGCGCACAACCGTCCCGGGAACCGGACTCGGTCTGGCGCTGACGCGCAAGCTCGTCCAGGCGATGCATGGCACCATCGGCGTCGACAGCGAGCGCGGCGTCGGGAGCACCTTCTGGATCAGGCTCGCGCGCTCACCGGTGGCCGCGCCGAAGCCGCGCGTCCGGCGCAAGCCGCCTGTCGTGACGCCGGTGGTTGCCTCCGATCGCACTGTCCTCTACGTCGAGGACAACCTTGCGACCATCGGGCTGATGGAGGAGGTCTTCTCGATGCGTCCGCAGATCCACCTTCTCACCGCAATGCAGGGCGGCCTCACCCTGGAGCTCGCGCGCGAGCATCGCCCCGACCTGATCGTTCTCGACCTGCATCTTCCCGACATCCAGGGCGACGAGGTGCTCGCCCAACTGCGCGCCGACCCGCGAACGGCCGGTATCCCGGTGGTGATGTGCAGTGCCGACGCCACCGAGCGTCGACGCAAGCAGCTGATTGCCGCGGGCGCTCACGCATACTTGACCAAACCCGTGAAGGTGCAACGCTTTCTTCGCATGCTCGACGAGGTGCTCGCCGGCACCCCGGTGATCCGCGCCTGAGCGTCGCGTGCCCCCGGATTTCGAGGTTCTCAGCGATGCCGCGACCGGTGAGCTGCTCGCGGCCGAAAGCGTGTACGGGCGGCCGCTGCGGTTTCCTGCCTCGCCACGCCCCTACGTCATCGCGAACTTCGTCGCGTCCATCGATGGCGTCGCGTCGCTCGGGCTGACTGACGCAACTGACTCGACCACGCTGAGCGGGAGCTCGCGGGCCGACCGGTACCTCATGGGGCTGCTCCGCGCAAGTGCCGATGCCATCGTGATCGGTGCGGGCAATCTCCAGGCGACCCCGGGCCATCAGTGGACGCCCGTGTCAGTGGCTGGCGAGAAGAACGCCGCGGCGATCAAGGCATACCGTGTGGAGCGAACCGGAGCCGCCGAACCGCCGCCTCTGGTGGTGGTGTCGTCGAGCGGCGATCTCCCGGCGCACGTTGCGCTCGATCAGCCGGCGACCAGCGTGATGATCGTCACTTCGGAACAGGGCGCATCCAGAGTTCGGTCCGCGCATCCGCTGGCGAGCGTCATCGAGGCGGGAGACGTGACGGAGATCACTGGAGCCGGGATCGTGGCGGCGGTGACGCGAGCGCTCGGACCGGGATTGCTCCTTTGCGAGGGCGGCCCGTCACTGTTCGGCCGCCTGCTTGCGGATCATGTGGTGAACGAATTGTTCCTGACCGTCTCCCCGCGGATCGCCGGCCGCGATCACGACCAACTGCGGCCCGGCGTGGTCGACGGATGGGCCGCTCCTCCTGCCGCCCTTCCGAGGGCGGCGATCGATTCGGTCCGGCGATCCGGCGACCACCTGTTTCTCCGATATCGCTTCGAAGCCTGAGCGCCGGATCCTGCGGACCGCATCCGACAGCAGATCCTCGATCCCCTGACCGGAATCACCGGCGCCACGACGGGCGAACTCGAGCAGCTCAGGATTGCCTCGGAGGAAGCGGGTCGCGGCGTCGATGATCACGTTGCTCTCGGTCATGGGCCTTATGGTCGCTGCGCTCGGCGACAGGTGCCTGTCGTCAGTCCTCGGTCTTCTCGGAGGGCGACTCGCTTCCCGCGAGGAGCAGATAGAGCTTGCGGCGAGCCTCGTGAAGGACCGTCCGCGCCTCGGCGATGTGCGCCGCGTCACCGGTGCGGCTCACCTGCCAGACGGCAGAGAGGAGCTGAAACGCCTGGTCGCGGAGATCGCGATGGTCGCCGCCGACGGAGCCGGCCGCCTCGGCCCACGGTGCAGGACCGGCGGCAAGCTTGCCTGCCTCCTCGCGCCCTGTGTCGGTCAACTCAAAGACGCGGCGACCTCCGTCTGCCTCGACGGCGCGAACCAGACCCTCGTCCTCGAGTTGCTGGAGGGTTGGGTACACCGATCCGGGGCTCGCCCGCCAGGCACCGTTGCTTCGGCGTTCGAGCTCCTGGATGATCTGGTACCCGTGCGATGGCTTCTCGGCGAGGAGCACGAGGATCGCGGCACGGACGTCGCCCCGCGCAGCGCGACGGCCGGGGCCGAAAGGCGGGCCGAAGGGCGGGCCGAATCCACGTGGACCGCCGAAGCCGGCGGCGAAGTCCGGGGCGTCGAAGGGCGGCCATCCGCGCCGATGGCGGCCACGGGCGCCACGCTCGAGGTGCTCGCGGACATGGTGGTGGAAGCGGGCGGTCGCGTCGTCGTGCGCCGCCGCCCACTCGTCATGCGAGGTGTGGTGGGAATGTTCTCTGGTCATTTCGGTTCGCTCCATAGCGGTTGATACGATGTGCCAACGATATATCGAGACCGGTCGCTTGTCAAGTCACCTCAGGCACTGGCCGTCCAGTTGAGATCCATCTGAGCGAGCATCTCGGCGGCGACGAGCGACGCGGCGCTCAGCTCGATATCGAGCTCGTGGTTGCGCGCGAAACCACCGCCCGACCAGTTGGCGCTTCCAAAGAGCACCGATGTCGAGTCCGCCACGATCGCTTTGGCATGGAGCAACTCGCCCCGGCTGCGATACCAGCGGACCTGAATGCCGTCGGCGAACAGTGCCGCGTACGAGGGGTCGCTCGATGGCTGCGATGGGTCGAGCAGCACGCGAACGGCGACGCCCCGAAGTGCCGCAGCCTCGAGGGCGTGGACAACACCGGTGTCGGTGAGGACGAAGAGCTCGAGGTCGAGCGTGTGTTGCGCCGCATCGATGAGCCCCAGCGCGAGTGGACGGATCTCCGTGCCTGGCAGGGTGGCGGCGACGTCGATCGCCGCATCGCTCACGCGATCCGGCACCGACGTGGCGCGGCCGCACGTGACCAGGTCACGTTCGAAGACGCGATCGAGGTTGCGCACCACCGGGCCGCGAACCTCCGCGTCGTAGTCGTGGTTCGCCGGCGAGTTCACGCCCCAGTTGATGCCACCAACGACCGCAACGTCGGCGTCGACCACGAGGAGCTTGACGTGGTCGATCATCTGCTTGCGCACCGGATAGTCGACGACGTCGACGCCTGCGGTCCGGAGCATGGCGGCGGTGGCGACGCTGGCGAGCTCCGACGGGTCGTCGATGACCGTCACGGCGACACCTCTCGCATGCGCTGCGATCAAGGCAGCGGCAAGGCCGCGCTGACCGAACTCGTAGATCTCAACGTGGATGCTCGCGCGTGCGCCGTCAATGAGCGCCTTTAGGCGCGCGAAGGTTGCCTGCCCGCTGCGGAGCAGGGTGACCTGGTCAGCTCCGATGGTGACCGGCGGTGCCGGGCCCAGCAGCGGTGCCTGTGGGGGTGGATGGACGGCCGACGCCTGGACCTGCGCACATCCGACCACCACCGCGGCGGCGGCGAGCGCCGCGATCCCGCAACGCCAGAGCGATCCGAGCGACTTATGCAAGCTGTACATTTCGCGGACACACTACCACAAACTGGAGTAGTTTCCGGAGTGAGGCGCACTGCGTTGCGACAGGGAACGGATGGCTCCGATGCACCTATACTCGGCCAGATGCGTTGTCAAGGAGGCGTTGTTGCGTGAAGACCGCTCTCGCCGTGGCCCAAGTGGTGATCGGGATCCTCGCGGTCCTTGGCATCCTTCTGCAGACCCCGAAATCAACCGGACTCGGCGGAACCATCGGTGGTGGAGGAGACTCGGGCGGCGGGTACCGGCGTCGCCGCGGCCTGGAGGCCAGCCTGCTGCGGTTCTCGGCAGCGATGATCGCGCTGTTCGTCGTCGTCTCGATCCTCGCCACTTACGTCACCAAGTAAGGTGGCTCCGCCGGCACCGGCCGGTCGAGGTCATCGCGGGGGCGGCGCTCGTGCTCGTCGCCGCAGGAGCACTCGGGTTTGCGCTGTCGGTGCACTTTGGGCTGATCGGCGGACCACAGTTCACCGAGGGACTCGTGGTTGCCGAGCGACCGATGTCATTGAACCCGCTGGTTGACGCCTCCGATCCGGCCGTTGTGGACGTCGGCCACCTGCTTTACCGGTCGTTGCTCAAGCTCGACGGCACCGGATACCCGGCGGACGACCTCGCCGCGTCCTGGACCGGCAGCGGCACTGGCCTCGTGTACACGGTTGCGCTTCCTCCCAACCTCGAATGGTCCAACGGCGCGCCGATCACCGTGTCAGATGTCGTTGCCACCGAACGGTTTGCACTCTCACCCCACGCGAGTGATGCCAACCTGGCGACCGCTCTGCGGGGCGTGAAGGTGGCCGCGGCGCAATCGACGATCGTGTTCACGCTGCCAACCGCGCGTGCATCGTTTGCGGCGACGCTCACCCAGATGCCGATTCTTCCGCTCGGCGAGATGAGCGCGCCGGCGCTGCTCGCCGCGGCGACCCACCCGACCGTTCCGCTGCCGACCTCCGGTCCCTACGACGTGCAGTCGGCTGGACCCCTGGCTGTCCTGCTCCAAACCAACCCGCATGCCGCCGTGCGACCGACCATCAAGACTTACGAACTCCGTCTCTTCGTCAGATTTGCCGATGCCTCGTATGCGTTTTCGCATGGCAGTATCGGTGCCCTGCTGGCGACGACACCCGAGGAGCTCTCGACCCTCATGAGCGTAAAGGGCGCGCAGGCGGAGACGATGACAACCCCCGCCTTCGTCGACTTGATGTTCAACGAGCGGGTGCCGGCACTCGCCAGTTCAGTCGTGCGTCATGCCATCGGCATTGCCATCAATCGGACCACCCTTGTCGCGGGAGCGCTCAACGGCCGGGGCGGTGTGATCCAGACCGGCCCGTTCTCGGCCGGGATCCCCTGGGTAGGACCGCCGGCCAGCGAGGCGATCTCGCCCTCGGCGGCCGCATCGCTGCTCCAGGCCAATGGGTGGATTCCCGGTGCCGACGGTGTCCGTCACCACGGTTCGACGCAACTCGCACTTACGCTGGCCGTACCGGACATCAACCCGCTCCCACTGGTGGCCCACGAGGTTGCGACGCAACTCGCTGGGATCGGCGTGCAGGTCACCGTCAGCGGGGTGGCGCCACAGAGCTTCCTCACCGGCACGCTGGACAGCGGGCACTTTGAGCTCGCGATCGACGTGTGGAACCCCGTGCCTGATCCGGACGTCAGCGCCTTCTGGCGGTCGAGCGCGGTCCCACCCCACGGCTACAACATGACCGGGGGTGTGCCCGACCCATTCCTCGATGCTGCGCTGGATATGCTCGCCGAATCCCCTGCGCGCGCCACCAGGATCGGAGCTGCCGGCCAGGTCGCGGCGCTGGTTGCCGACGACGCCCCCGCTGTATTTCTGTACACGCCGCGGGTGTCCGTTGTCTTCAGAGCGCCTGCGCCGGTTGCCCCGATGCCCTCGGTCGGGCCGGAGTCCGCCCGATACGACGACATCGCCGCGTGGCAGGCCCCGTAGGCGCGAATTCGGTGGGCAGGGCGCTCGGCCGCTGATACCATCTGCGGGCATCTCGCCGAGGTGGTGGAACTGGTAGACACGCAGCGTTCAGGGCGCTGTGCTCGTAAGGGCGTAAGGGTTCGATTCCCTTTCTCGGCACTCCGTTTCCGTTGCAGTGGAGCCAATTTCGGTTTCGCTGGGCCAATACTGGGCCAATACCTCCTCCGAGAGGACGCGCAAACGGGGCCCGTAGCGGGCGTCGATCGCGTCAACCAGCGCCTGTGTGCTGGCGTGGGTGACGTGTGCATAGAGGCGCAGGGTCGTGGCAACGCTGGCATGGCCAAGCATGGCCGCCACCACGTGCGGTGGCTGACCATCCTCGAGAGCCAGGGTGGCCGCAGTGTGCCGAAGGGCATGAAACGAGACCGGCCGTATACCGGCGCCTTCCCGCATCGGCAACCAGCGTCGCGAGAACAGGGTCTGTGCGGGCATAGGCTGCCCATCGGGACCGGGCCACACCAAGTCACCGGCGCGGGGGGTGCGGCCCAGTGCATCTACGGCGATTCTTGGCAAATACAGGGTCCGCTTGCCTGCGGCAGTCTTGGGAGCGGTCAGGACTCGAGATCCATCGAGAGCCCGCGTCGCATTGGTGGCAACTACCAGGCGACGAGCCTCAAGGTGCACGTGCTGCCAGCGCAAGCCGAGCAACTCGCCTTCGCGCATGCCGAGGGTCACGGCAAGGACGTAGAGAGCTTCGAGCGGGTCGCCGTATGCGGCTTTCAGGAGACGGTCAACCTCTGCGCGGGTGAGCGTCTCGATGTCCTTGGTGCGGCGATGTGGGGCATCGACTGCTGCAAGCGCGTTGGAGACGCGGTGACCACGCTTGGCAGCACCGTTGAGCGCCGCCTTGAGCGTCATGTGGACGTGATGAGCGGTGGTCCCGCTGACCCTGCGGGCGAGTGACGCGTGCAGCGTGTCGATGTGAGACGGCGTGAGGGCGTCGATTCGAATGGGTCCGATCGCAGGCACGATGTGCAGGCGAGCATGGGCTTCATACGCGAAGTACGTTTGTGGCCGCACCGTCGTCCGCTTGCGGGTCAGCCACTCGGCCAACCAGTCGCGCACCGTCGGTGCGGCGGCCACACTCGGCGCCTCGGCTTCATGCGCTGCTGCATCCGCCAGAGCCTGCGCCTCGGCCAGCGTATCGGCCGAGAAGCTGCGAAGCCTCCCAGCAATTACAACGCGAATTTGATGACGGCCGCGCCACATGCGATGGCTCCCGGTCCCCCTGCGCGCTCGCTTCCGCTGTTTCGTCATGTGTCAGCCGAATCCTAGCGCCGCCGTCGGCCTATCAGCTCCGGCCACTGCGGCGGACGCGACGATCCGGCATGTCGGGCGACAAAGGCTTCCAGCTCGGAGGGTGTGAACCGAATCAGGCGCGGGCCGAGCCTGACGGGGGTGAGGAGACCGCTAGCGACGAACCGGGTTACCTGGCGAACGCTCACGTTCAGAGTCCGCGCCGCGGCGACCTTGCTCAGTAGCAGCGATTTGGGAGTCTCGTCTAGTCGGGAGGCATGATCCATGCACGTCGAGTCTACGCCCTTGTCGCTCACGTATCGCTTACACTTTACGACAGCCGTGCGTGGCGACGGCCGGTGCCACTCACGACTTGCCAGTAGCGCAGCGCATCGCGCAGTTGCGCTGCGAGGTGCGGGAGATGACGTTTAGTTGTCCTCTCGGAAGCAGCAACCCACTCCGCCCCATGCTACTTCGCCCGTGAACAGCTATGCCAATTTCGGCTTTCCCCAACTCATCTCCGAGGTTCGCCTGGCGCAGACATACACGTCAAACAGATCGGGTGAGTTGACCTATCTGGGTGAGAGCTTCAACTACATCTCGCTCGTGACTCACGTGCACAGCAGCGCCCTTTTCTTCCCGGAGGTGAGCCCCGAGGTGACCCAGATTCAGTGCCAATATCTGCAGAGCCACCATTCGCAATGGATAGTCCTCTCTCCCTACTCGGTGCACGCTTATGGCACCGGCGCGTGCGGCATCTACAAACCCGTCGCGCTGCCGGGCCTGATAATCGGTCAGCTGCAGGAGCTGAAGTGATCGGCGTCGATGATCGTTGAGTGAGGTGGACGATGTCTTTCCGGGGCGACTCGTACGACCAGGCGCTGGTGCGCGCAGCCCATCACGCGCGGGCGTGGCTCGATTCCGTGGCCGAACGCCCCGTGGGGCCGAGTGCCACCGCAGCTGAGCTGCTCGCGGGGTTCAACGGTCCGCTGCCAGACGGTCCCACGCCGCCCGAGGATGTCGTCGATTTGCTCGCCACACTATCTGCACCAGGTCTCATGGCGATCCAGTCGGGTCGCTTCTTCGGGTGGGTGATGGGCGGAACCCTCCCTGCCGCGCTCGCTGCCGACTGGCTCGTGAGCGCTTGGGATCAGAACACGGGGATGCGCTATGCGACGCCGGCGACTGCCACGGCGGAAGAGGCGGCGGCGGGCTGGCTGCTCGACTTGCTCGGTCTTCCGAGTGGAGCAGACGTCGGCTTCGTCACAGGCGCAACCATGGCGAACTTCACCTGCCTGGGGGCCGCCCGCACCGCGGTGCTCTCTCGGCTTGGCTGGGATGTCGCGCGGGATGGGCTCGGCGGTGCGCCGAGGGTACGAGTCCTCGCTGGAGAAGAGCGGCATGACACCGTCGACCTCGCGCTGCGTTACCTCGGGCTCGGCAGCCCTGCACTCGTGGCCGCCGATGAACAGGGGCGGATCCGCGTCGATGCGCTCACCGAGTCACTGAACGCTGTGGACAGCGGGACCCCCGTGGTCGTGTGCCTTCAGGCCGGCAACGTGCACTCCGGCGCATTCGATCCGCTCGAGGCCGCTGTTGAGATCGCACGTCAGCACGGGGCCTGGGTGCACGTTGACGGCGCATTCGGCCTCTGGGCAGCGGCCGCGCCATCCCTGCGTCACCTGGTCGCTGGAGCGGCGGGCGCAGATTCGTGGGGAACCGATGCGCACAAGACGCTCAACGTCCCGTACGACTGCGGGATCGCGATCGTCGCGGACCCGGTCGCGATGCGCTCCACGTTCGGGGCGCATGCTAGCTACCTGATCTCCGACGACCCGGGTCCCGGCGATCCCCTCGAGAAGGTGCCGGAATTCTCACGAAGGGCTCGCGGCGTTCCCGTATGGGCGGCGCTTCGATCGTTGGGGCGCTCCGGGGTTGCCGAGCTTGTCGAGCGGCTGGCCGGACATGCTCGGGAGATGGCCGAGGGGATCGCCGGCATCGACGGCGCTCGCGTGGTCAACGACGTCGTGTACACGCAGGTGTGCGTCGACTTTGGCGACGATGCGCGCACCCGAGCGGTGACCGCTCGACTGATCGCGGATGGCACCGTGTGGATGTCGGGCTCGCGGTGGCGAGACAGGGACGTCCTTCGTATCTCGGTCAGCAACTGGTCGACGGATGCCGATGACGTGCGTCGGTCGGTGGACGCCGTACGCCGGGCGTCCGCCGACGCGAGCATCTAACGGCGATTTGATCCGACGCTCTCAGCCACGTCGGTACTTGACGACCGCGAGTGGGGCGAAGACTGCGATCAGTCCCACTGACCAGATCAATGAGCGCACCACGAAATACGACGTGGGATGACCGAGGAGAGCTTCAGCGGAGTGGCCCTGCGTGAGCGTCCGCACCGCGTTCACCATCACGGTGATCGGCTGATTCTCGGCAAATCCGCGCATCCAGGACGGCATGGTCGCGACCGGGATGTAGGCGGATGACACGAAGCTGAATGGGAAAACGATGAGCGCGAAGCCCTGAGCCGCCTGAGCTGATCCCGCGACCATGCCGATGAGCACGAAGACCCATTCGAAGACGAATCCAAAGAGGATCACGAGTGCGGCCGCGGCGAGTGCGGCACTCCAACTGCCATGCAGGCGAAAGCCGACCAGGAAGCCGATCGCGACCGTGATTGCCAATCCCCAGACCTGAATGGCCGTGTCAGCGAGTGCGCGGCCGATGAGCACGGCACTGCGCGGAATCGGCAGGGAACGCAGGCGCGCGATGAGCCCCGCGCTCATATCCTCGGCCATCCCCGCGGAGGCATACATGGCGTTGAAGAGTACGCCGGTGGTGATGAATCCGGGCACCACGAAGTCGACGTAGTTGGTGCCGGGAAGTGGGATTGCTCCGCCGAAGACGTAGCGGAAGATGAGCAGGAACATCGCGCCCTGCACCGTGCCCACGATCACGAGCTGCGGTGAGCGGACGAATTTCCGCAGAACGCGACGCGCGATCTGCCCGCTGGAGACGCATAACCCTGCGGCGTTCCCGCGCGGTGGTGCTATAGCGACGCTGCTCATGCCACGTTCTCCTTGGGTGCGCCGGTGAGCGCGAGAAATGCCTCGTCGAGGGTTGGCTGCCGAACGGACACCTCGTCGATGGCGATACCGGTGTCATCGAGTGGGCGCAGTGCCGCAAAAACTCGCTCGGTGTCGGCGCCAAGGGCGACACGAACGCTATGCGTCGGACGATCGATCGTGGCCGGCCCGTCGCCGATGGCCATCAGGGTCGCTGCGACGCGGTCGAGCGCGGAGAGATCCCGCACGCGCACCTCGACGACGTTGCGTCCCGCCCGGCGCTTCAACTCTCGAGGCGTTCCCGCCGCAACCACCCGACCGTGGTCGATGATGGCGATCTGTGACGCCAGATGATCAGCCTCGTCGAGGTATTGCGTGGTGAGCAGGACATCCGTGCCACTGGCGACCAGGGAACGAATGACGTCCCAGAGTTCGAGGCGACTGCGCGGATCGAGCCCGGTCGTGGGCTCGTCGAGCAGGAGGAGCCTCGGGTGTCCGACCAGGCTCGCACCGAGGTCGAGGCGGCGCCGCATGCCGCCGGAATACGTCCGGACGGTCCGATCGGCATCGTCACTCAGGCCCATCTGCTCGAGGACCGCCGCCGCGTCGCGCCGGGCGTCTCCGGCGGAGGCGCCGAACAGGCGGGCGACCATGACGACGTTCTCGCGCCCGGTCATCGTGGGTTCCACCGCCGCCGACTGGCCGGCGAGAGCGACGAGGCGTCGCACCGCCGCGGGCTGGCGTGCCACGTCGATACCGCCGACACGGAGCGTGCCCGCGTCCGGGTGGAGGAGCGTGGCAACCAGGTTGACGAAGGTTGTCTTGCCAGCGCCGTTCGGACCGAGCAGGGCCATCACCTGCCCTGGCTGCATGGTCAGGTTCAGCCCATCGAGGGCAGGGGTGTTGCCGAACCTCTTGACGAGGCCGGTCGCCTCCAGCGTAAAACTCACCTCTAACACCATCCGTCTGGTTATGCGCCTAACAGTGACATGTGCGATACTAGGCGAACAACGTTAGGGAAGTCAAGCGCCACCTGAGGCGCTCGGCGATCCTTGGGAAACAACGGAGGACAGATCTGTGGCCCGTCAAGAGACGGAGGTATCCGGGCTCAACCGCGAGGCGGTCGTCCAGGCGGCCCTGGCGATGCTCGACACCGTCGGCGTCGACGGACTCTCCATGCGCGCGCTCGCGGATCGCCTCGATGTCAAGGCTGCCTCGCTGTACTGGCACCTTCGCGACAAGGAACAGCTCCTCGAACTCGTAGCGGAAGCGGTGATCGACCGCGTGACCGTGCCAATCTCGCCACCCTCGTGGCGCGCCCAGGTCACCGCCGCCTGCGATGAGCTGGCCCAGTTTCTGGGAGAGCACCGGGCTGCGGCGGCCGTCGTGCTCACCTGTCTTCCTGTCGTGCAGCGAAGCCGCCTGGCTCGCGACATCGCCAGGATCCTTGCGGCTGAGGGTCTCCAGACGGCAGAGAGCGCGGCGTTCGCGCTCGTCGCCGAGGCGGCTGCGTCGGCGTTCGTGACTCCGCACCCGGACGTGCATCGACGCGGCGGCCAGGTCATGACGCTGGCGATCGACTCAGGCTCGTGGCGCGTCCTCGTTCGTGCCGCCGCACCTGGCGCCGCGGACCTGGCGACCTCGGTCGGTGGAGGAGGGGCCGCCTCGGTGGAGGTCCGCCCGGACAACCTCGTGCTGGTCAAGAACCGCCGCGGCGGCAACCATGGCGCCGTGGAGCTGAACCCCGACTACACGTGGTACTTCAAGATCCACGGCGGAACCTGGAACACCGTCCTCGACCTCAGCGGGCTGAGCATCAGCGGGATCGAGCTGGACAGCGGCGCCGGGAACGTGACCTGCACCCTGCCTGCCCCGAGCGGAGTGGTTCCCATCCGCGTCAACAGCGGCATCGTCGGGGTCACGATGCACCGGCCTCGCAATACCGCGGTCCACGCGGTCGTGTCATCAGGTTCCGTGAAGGTTCGTCTGGATGACAAACCGGTCCGGGCGGTGACGTCCGACCTCCAGTGGGATTCACCTGGAGCACAACGTAGCCCGGACCGCTATGACCTCACGGTCTACAGCGGCTGCGTCCGGGTCACCATGGACACCGACGCTCCGTCCGCTCGTGGAGTGGCGCGACCGGCACAGCACGACACGCACGACGCGCCGGCCTGGCGTGCGGACGAGGGCGTCAGCCTCATTCTCGACGGCATCGAGAAGAGGCTGAGCGCGCCTCGCGCCAGCTGAGACCCGTCGTCCTTTCTGAGCGGCCTCAGGCCGCGGCGGCGGCCTCGGTCGCGACCGGTTCGAGCGCCACGGTGATGGCGTCCTCGACCCGGCCGGCCAGATGGAAGGTCATCGCGTCACGCACGCTCTCGGGCACGTCCTCGATGTCCTTCTCATTGCGCTTGGGCAGGATCACCTCGCGCAGGCCCATCCGATGGGCCGCGAGCACCTTCTGCTTGACGCCTCCGATCGGAAGCACCAGGCCCTGGAGCGTGACCTCACCGGTCATCGCCACGCTGCTGCGCATCGGGCGTCCGGTCAGCAGGCTAACGATCGCCGTGGTCATGGCGACACCTGCGGATGGTCCGTCCTTGGGCACAGCTCCGGCAGGCACATGGACGTGGATGCTCTGGCGAGCGGCCTCCGGGTCGATACCCAGCGCTTCAGCGTGAGCCCGGACGTACGACAGTGCGATCTGCGCCGACTCCTTCATCACATCGCCGAGCTGGCCGGTCAGGGTGAGCTTGCCGTCCCCGGGGGCATTGGCCGCCTCGATGAAGAGGACATCTCCTCCGGTTCCGGTGACCGCGAGCCCGGTGGCGACACCGGCGACGGCGGTCCGCTCTGCGACCTCGTTGTCGAACTTCGGCTTGCCGAGGAGCTCGCGCACCTGCGCGGGCGTGATCTCCAGTGGGGCGATGAGCTCGCCGGACGCGATCCGGGTCGCGACCTTGCGGGTCATCTTGCCGAGCTCTCGCTCGAGGTTGCGCACGCCCGCCTCGCGGGTGTGATCGGTGATCACGGTGAGGATGGCGGCGTCAGTGACGCTGACCTCGTCTGACCTCAGGCCGGCGTGCTCCACCTGGCGGCGGAGAAGATGATCGCGCGCGATCGCGACCTTCTCGTTCTCGGTGTAGCCATCCAGGCGGATCAACTCCATGCGATCGAGCAGCGGCGCGGGAATCGTTTCCCACACGTTCGCCGTCGGGATGAAGAGGACCTCGGACAGGTCGAGGTCGACCTCGAGGTAGTGATCGCGGAACGTGTTGTTCTGCGCGGGGTCGAGGACCTCGAGCAGTGCCGACGACGGATCGCCGCGCCAGTCGCTGCCAACCTTGTCAATTTCGTCGAGCATGATCACCGGGTTCTTGGTGCCCGCTTCCTTGAGGGCGCGGACGATCCGGCCGGGAAGCGCGCCGACGTAGGTGCGCCGGTGGCCACGGATATCGGCCTCGTCGTGGATGCCGCCCAGCGAAATGCGGGCGAACTTCCGGCCCAGCGCGCGGGCGACCGACTCGCCCAGCGACGTCTTGCCGACGCCGGGAGGTCCGACCAGCGTGATGATCGCCCCAGACCCGCCACCCAGGACGGTGATGCCGCGCTCACTGCGGAGCTTGCGGACCGCGAGGAATTCGATGATTCGTTGCTTCACGTCCTCGAGGCCCGTGTGGTCCTCATCAAGGATGCGCCGTGCTTCGGCGAGGTCGAAGTTGTCATCGGAGCGCACGTTCCAGGGGATCTCGAACATCCAGTCGAGGTACGTCCTGATCCAGCCGTGCTCCGGGCTCTGCTCGCTGGTCCGCTCGAAGCGGTCGAGCTCGCGCTCAACCTCCGCGCGGACGTTTTCGGGCATGCCTGCGCTCTCGAGGCGGGCGCGATAGCCGGCAGCGACGTCGTCGCCGCCTTCGCCGAGCTGCTTCTTGATCGCATCGAGCTGCTGGCGGAGCAGGAAGTCCCGCTGGGTCTTCTCCATACCCTCGTTGACCTCGGTGCGAACCTTCTCTCGAACCGACGCGTCGGCGAGAACGTCCTTGGTCCAGGCGATCAGCCGGGACAGGCGCTGCTCGATGTCGAGGGTCTCGAGAACCTCGAGCTTCTGCTCGATGCTGAAGTCGGGCGAGTAGCCTGCGAGGTCCGCGAGATGGCCGGGATGGCGCACCGAGCGGACGGCTTCGATGGCTCGGCCGGCGCCACGCAGCTCGAGGAGGTTCTCGATGAGCGCGCGATACTCGCGGGCCAGCTCACGCGCCGCGTCGGTTGGATCGCCGTCGGGAAGCGGCTCGACCTGGACCCACAGAGCTCCGCCGATGTCGGACTGGCCGCCGCCGAGGCGGGCGCGGTGCAATCCCTTGAGGATGGTGACCTCGGCGCCGGAGGGCAGTTGACCCGATTCCACGACCTGTGCGACCGTGCCAATCGCCGAGAACCGACCGTCCACGTGGGGCACGAGCAGGATCAGCTTGTTGCCGTTCTGCGCGGCGGTCAGGGCAGCCCGTTGCGGGTCACTCTCGACGGCGAGGGTGGCGGTCATTCCCGGCAGAACGACGACGTCGTTCAGCTGCAGGATCGGAAGAAGTTCGGATGTCAGTTCAGCCATGTTCAGTCTCATGTGGCCGGCCGTCAGGGACGATCGGCTCGTTGGGTTTTCGAAATCTCTATACCCGTGGTCGGGATTTCCGAACCACCCCAAGCGGGGCACGCCATCGCCCGCGGCGGAGGCTTCAGAGCGGCCTTGATGCGGTACAAACAGGGCATGGATGTCGAGATCTGGTCTGACGTGGTCTGCCCCTGGTGCTACATCGGCAAGCGCCGCTTCGAGCACGCGCTCGCTGAGTTCGATCATCGCGGCGAGGTCAGTGTCACGTGGCGGAGCTTCCAGCTCGACCCGAAGAGGCCGCGACCTCCGAGGGTGATCCCATCGACCGGCTGGCCGTCAAGTACGGCATGAGCCGTGCGACCGCCGAGGCTGCGCAGGCGCGGGTCACCGCCAACGCGGCCACCGCCGGCCTGGACTTCCACCTCGATCGCGCGCGTTCCGGCAACACCTTCGACGCACACCGTCTCATCCACTACGCGAAGTCGGTCGGCAAGCAGGACGCGGTCAAGGAGCGACTGATGGCGGGCTATTTCGTCGAGGGAGCGGCCATCGGCGAGGGCGAGACTCTGGCCCGGCTCGCGGTCGAGGTCGGGCTCGACGAGGCGGCGGTTCGGGAGGTGCTCGACGGCGACGCGTACGCCGACGACGTGCGTCACGACGAGCTCGAGGCTCGCCAGCTCGGGATCACCGGCGTTCCGTTCTTCGTGCTCGACCGCGCGTACGGCGTGTCCGGAGCTCAGCCCTCCGAGATGATGCTGGCGGCCCTACAGCAGGCGTGGACCGCGGCCCACCCCCTGCAGATGGTGGGCGCCGGCGATACCGATACGACCTGTACCGACGAAAGCTGCGCCGTCTAGACATCCCGCAGGGATGCGGGCCTAACGCCGCGCGGAGGGGAGTCCCAGCTCGCGGACGAACAGGGAATGGAATGCGCCGCCAAGCACCTGGCGGATGTCGTCATCGGGCCATCCGCGCCGCAGGAGTTCGTCGGTGATCAGCGGCAGCCCGGCGGGGCCCTCCAGCCCGGGAACGTAGCTGATCACGGTCCCACCGCCGTCCATCGATTGCGCCACGGGACCGTGAAGCTCCTCCGAGATCTCCTTGTAGAAGTCGGGGCCGAGCCCGACGTGGTCGACGCCGATGGTCGCGGCCGCATGCTCGATGTGATCGACCACGCGCGCCACCGTGTGCAGGTTCTCATCGATGAATGTCGCGAGCACGTTGATCCCCACCACGCCTCCCGTCGCCGCGATCGCGCGGAGGCGAGCATCGGTGAGGTTGCGGTGATGCCGGCGCAGCGAGAACGCCGACGAGTGCGACGCGATCACCGGCCGGGTCGCGAGTTCGAGCAGGTGATCGGTGCACGCGGCCCCCAGGTGCGACACGTCGAGGGTGATGCCGAGTGCCTCGCAGATGGCGACGGCCTCGATGCCGGCCTCGGTGAGCCTGCCGCCGGTGCCATCCTCGGCTGATCCGTCGGCCAGCATGGTCCGGCGGAAATGCGTGAACGAGGCGATGCGCACTCCGAGCCGGTGCAGCGACGCGAACAGGGCCACGTCGGTCCCGACCGCTTCGCATCCCTCGAGCGCCAGCACCAATGCGATCAATCCGCCGGCGAGCGTCGCGTCGACATCGGCACCGGTCAGACAGATGCGCACCGCGTCCGGGTTCTCGGCGGCGATGCGCCAGCCGGCCTCCAGCATCCGGAGGGTCTGGCGCAGCGCCCCCTCGGGGCGGAAGTCGTCGTCGATGAAGACCGGGAGCACCTGAATGTTGACGCCGCCCGCATGCAACCGAGGCAGCCAGACGCGCCGGAAATACGCACCCTGCTCGGACGGCTTCCGGCGCACACAGAGCATGAGCAGGTCGTTGTGCGTGTCGACGACGATCGACTGCTCGTGGAGCGCCGCTGCCGCGGCCGAGATGTCAGGCATGACCGGGTCAGTACACTCCTGCGTCACTCGCGCCGGGTGGCGCACCATCGCAGCCTAGTCCCTCACCGCCGCGGCCAACCTGGAGAAGCCCACGATGCGCGCTCTGATCACGACCGGGGACGACCACCTCCTGCGTATGGCTGAGGTGCCCGACCCGGTGCCCGGACCGACCGAGGTGCTCGTGCGTGTTCAAGCGACCAGCCTCAACCGCGGCGAGGTGGTTCGTGCCAAGAACGCGCCGGCTGGGCAGCAGGTCGGATGGGATGTGGTCGGCACTGTCGAGCGCGCAGCCGATCGAGCCGACGGTCCAGCGGTGGGCACGACTGTTGTCGGTCTGGTCAGCAACGGAGCGTGGGCCGAGCTCGCGGCGGTGCCCGTCGATTTCCTTGCACCTGTACCCGTCGGCGTGACGCCCGCCCAGGCAGCCTGCGTTCCGGTTGCCGGCATGACTGCGTTCCGCGCGCTCGCGCTCGGTGGTTTTCCGGTGGGCAAGCGTGTGCTCGTCACCGGTGCGTCAGGTGGCGTGGGACACGTCGCGGTGCAGTTGGCGCGGGCTGCCCAGATGACCGTCACCGGGCTGATTCGCACGCCCGAGGGCAACGACGCCGCGGTCGCCGCCTGCCACCACGTCCTGCGTGACATTCACGAAGCGCAGGGTCCGTACGACCATATCCTCGAGGGTGTCGGCGGTGAGGTGCTCACTCGCTGCCTCGATGTCGTAGCGCCGCACGGCATGGTCGTCTCGTACGCGTCGACGCTCATGGACCCGGCGATGCTCGGACCGCGCTGGTTCGGCGCCCATCTCGGCGCGTCGCTGCGGTCGATGCTCATCTTCGAGGAGCTGAAGCGCACGCAAAGCGCCTCGTCGGATCTCAGCACGCTGTGCGCATTGATCGGCGAAGGTGTGCTCACGCCGCATATCCCCGTCGAGTCGGACTGGATACGGGGCGGCCAGTTGGCACGCGACCTCCTCTCGAGAAAGGTCACGGGGAAGGTCGTGCTGAGCGTCGGCACGCACTGATCGCGGCAGAGGCAGGTGCGGAGGTAGGCAATGGCGCAGCTGGTGGTGATCGGTAATCAGACGTACAAGAAGCGCAACGTCATCGCGGTGTGGTTTGGATTGCCGCTGATCACGCTCGGCATCTACTCGTTCGTGTGGATCTACAAGGTCAACGACGAGGCGCGACGTTTCCTCGGAGACAGCTCAATCCGACCGGCGCTCTCGGTGCTCGCGTTCATCCCCGGCGCCATCCTGATCATTCCGCCCTTCATCGCAATCTACCGGCTGGGCACGCGGATCGCACGCATGGAGGCGGCGGCGGGGAGCCCCAATCGAGCCGAGCCGGTCGTGGGGCTGGTGCTCGGTTTCGTCTTCAGCCTGTACTCCCTTTACTACCAGGACCATCTCAACGGGCTGTGGGATCGCTACCTGTTCTCTGGAGGCCCGCCTCCGGTGTTGCCGCCTCCGCTACCGCCCTTAGTGCGATAGCCGTGTACAGCCGGCATGCTGCTTAGACGCATATCCCCGCGGTGGACTGGCCGTGCGATGGGTGATATTCTGTAAGGGCCGCTCCGCTCGCGGCATCGGTGATGGGTCTCACCGTCCTCGGCCATTTGGGCCTGATGGGCCCTACCAGACTGCTGGTAGGAGGACACCTGTGAACTGTTGCCCGTTGCACATCGGCGTGCTCGACGCCCTGAACAACAGCTATGGAATTGCGACCCTGTGGATAGCGCTCGCATTCGTTGCCAGCATCGTCTCCGTGCGCATGGGGCTTTCGGTCGCACTCGTCGAAATCCTGATGGGCGTGCTCGGCGGAAACCTGTTTGGGATGTCCTCGAACCAGTGGATCGACTTCCTGGCCGGGTTCGGGTCGGTACTCCTGACCTTTCTTGCCGGCGCCGAGATTGACCCGAAGTCGTTCCGCCGATTCTTGACACCGAGCCTCGTGATCGGAGGCGTCGGCTTCCTGGCCCCTTGCGCCGCAGCGTGGATCTTCGCGCTCGCGGTTCTGCACTGGCCGCTCCACGGAAGCGAGATTGCCGGCATCGCACTGTCGACGACGTCGGTGGCAGTTGTGTACGCGGTCATGCTCGAGACCGGGCTCAACAGGACCGACCTGGGGAAGCTGATCCTCTGTGCATGTTTCGTCTGCGACCTGGGCACCGTGCTGGCACTCGGCATCGTGTTCGCCAACTACAACAGCGTCCTCATCGCCTTCGGGATCGCGACCGCGATCGTCATGATCTTCCTGCCGCGGTCGCTCCGCTTTGTCATTCGGCATATCGGGCATCCGATCAGTGAGCCCGAGGTGAAATACGTGTTTCTGTTGCTCTTCGGACTCGGCGCGCTCGCGACTGCGGCGAAATCGGAAGCCGTGTTACCCGCGTACCTTCTGGGACTCGGCGCCGCCGGAATCTTTCACTCCGACCCGAAGATGGTGGGGCGGGTGCGCGGCGTCGCTTTCACCTTCCTGACGCCGTTCTTCTTCCTCCGAGCGGGAACCCTGATCGAGCTGCCAGCGGTGATCGCCGGCAGTCTCACCATTCTCCTGCTGTTCGGGGTCAAGGTCGCTGCGAAGGTGATCGGCGTGTTTCCAGCAACACGCCCATTCCGCATTCGTGTCCGGGAAGCCTGGTACACGACCATGATGATGTCGACCGGCCTCACATTCGGGACCATCGCAGCGCTCTTCGGATACACCAACGGTTACATCGACCGGTCGCAGTACTCGATCCTGGTCACTGTCGTGGTGCTCACCGCACTGGTGCCGACCTTGATCGCCCAGCTGGTCTTCAAGCCGCGGGTTACCGAACTCCTCCACGGCGCCCCGGAGCCGGACCCGGACCCGGGGGTGCTGGTGGCGTGACCGGAAGACGCATGTAGCGGTAGGTGGTCACCGTCTCAAATCCGAAGCGCTCGTAGAGCCGCACAGCAGGGGTGTTCTCGGGATCGACCTCGAGACCGACCTCTGGGACGCCCTCGGCTCGCAGGCGCGTCATCATCGCCTCGAGCATGCGCGTTCCGAGCCGCGTGCCACGGCGGCCCTCATCGATCACGAATCCATAGATCATGGTGCGTCGAGAAGACTCAGTCAGGCGCAGGGTCCCGACGAGCTCGCCGCCGTCGAGACCGACGAGTCGTTGTTCGCCGGGATAGTCGCTGGAATCCTCACCGATGATCGCGACCACGGAGTGGTGATCCGTCTCGGCGGCGGGGCGGACCTCCAGGGGAGAGTCCGTCCCGGGGCGCGACGCCGCCGCCGCGCTGAGCGTGACGACCATACGACGCTCGGCGGACTCGAGATCTGCGCCGAGACGCTGCATCCAGGCGAGCCCCACCGGTGCCGCGTCCTCGCAGATGACGAGGATGCTCTCCCGCCCCAGGCTCGCGGCTGCGCCGCGAAGCTCCGCGAGCAGCTCCGTGGCGATGCCGCGACGCTGCCAGGAGGGGTGCACCATGCCGCATGCCTCCGCCTCATCACCGGCGGTCAGACCGGCATACCCGATCAACTCGTCGCCGGCGAAGGCAAGAAAGTGAATCGGGCGATCGAGGTGATCGGCCTCATCCAGTTCGACCTTGAGGTCGAGGTGCTCCGCTGCCTCGCAGGCCCGCCGGAGCCGGTCGACGTGGGTTCGGTCCGTGCCACCCAAATGGCCGCGCCCAGAGACCCTCCATGCACCCATCGGCTCAAGCCTGACACGGCGGCACGAGGCCGGAATCGGCCCCCAGGGGGCGACCTGTCGATTTAGGTGATCCCCATTCGTCGTCATCATTGGGACGACCTATCCGGAAGCAAGGAGCTGGATTCATGAAGTACGTGCTGCTGTTGATCAGGAACGAGGAGACGGTCCTCGACGATGCGACCCGCGCAACCAAATACGCGGCTATCGATGAGTGGTTCGGGGAGCTCTCTCGCGACGGCAAGCTTCGCGGCGGTGAGGAGCTGCAACCCTCGAACACCGCCACCACCATCCGCCCGAACGAAGGCCGTCCGCTGGTCACCGATGGCCCATTCATGGAGAGCAAGGAGAACGTGGCCGGCTTCGTCACCATCGACGTGGCCGACCTCGACGAGGCGATTGCGATCGCGAAGAGGTGGCCGTACGAGGACCAGATTGTCGAGATTCGGCCGGTCGTCGACCACCCCGAACTGTCCAATCACCCGGTCTGAGACCGCCGAGGCTTGCGGCACCATGCAGAGCGACTCGACCGTGGAGGCCATGAATGCGGTCTTCCGTGCCGAGGTAGGCCTCATCTGCGGCTCGCTGGTGCGGATGACCGGTGACTTCGACCTTGCCGAAGACCTCGTCCAGGACGCTGTTGTCATCGCTCTGCAGCGCTGGCCCGTCGACGGCGTGCCGGAGCGTCCGGCCGCGTGGCTCCTTCAGACCGCGCGGCGGCGCGCCATCGACCGGCTGCGGCGCGACTCGTCGTACCGCGAGAAGCTGCAGTTGCTGACCGACGGCTGGGCGCCCGACGTGCGCACCGACCCCGACGATCGCCTTCGCCTTATCTTCACCTGCTGCCATCCCGCACTCGCCCGGGACGCTCAGGTCGCTCTGACCCTCCGTGCGGTCATGGGTATGACGACGAGTCAGATCGCCCATGCGTTCCTGGTCTCCGAGGCGACCATGGCGCAGCGCATCGTCCGCGCCAAGCGAAAGATCGTCGGGGCTCGTATCCCGTACCGGGTTCCCCGCGCGGACGAGCTGCCCGAGCGGCTCGCCGAGGTGCTCGCCTCGCTATACATCGTGTTCAACGAGGGCTACCTGGGCAGCGGCCCCGACCTCGCGACCAGTCGCGACCTGTGCGTCGACGCCCTCTGGCTCTGCGGGCTGCTCGCGCGGATGCTCCCCGAGGAGCCCGAGGTCCTTGCGCTGCTCGCCCTGATGCGGCTTCACGAGTCGCGCCGGACGACGCGATTCGATGCCTCGGGCGCCCTGGTGTTGCTCCGCGACCAGGAGCGGTCCCGATGGGATCACGCCGCGATCGCCGAGGCCGGGGCGCTGCTGGAGCAGGCGCGACGGCTGGGCCGCCCGGGGGCGTACTGGCTGCAGGCGGCGATCGCGGCCTGCCACGCTGAGGCGCCGACGTTCGAGGAGACCGACTGGGCGCAGATCCTGGCGCTCTACGGCGCGCTGGTGCGGATCAACCCTGGACCCGTGGTCCGGCTCAACCGTGCCATCGCGCTCGAGCATGTGGCCGGACCGGTACCCGCGATGGAAGAGATCGACGCTCTGCGGGCCGACCTGGACGGCTATCACCTCTACTGGGCGACCCGCGCGGAGCTCCTGCGCCGCTTCGGCAGGCTCGACGAGGCTGCAGACGCAGATCGCCGGGCCATCGAGCTCACCGACAACCCTTCCGAGCGCGCGCTCCTCGAGACGCGCCTCGAACCCACCGACATCCGCGCCATCGGCGCGAACAACAACTGACCAGCCAGGAGGCACGACATGGCGAAATATCTGCTCAATTACCACGGGGGCGGCATGGCCGAGGGTGAGGAAGCGCAGGCGAAGGTGATGGCCGCCTGGGGCGCCTGGTTCGGGACCCTCGGATCCGCGCTCGCCGACGGTGGCAATCCCGTCTCGCAGGCCAAGACGATTGCCGCTGACGGATCAGTTTCGGACGGAGGTGGCTCAAACCCGTCGACCGGCTACAGCCTGATCGAGGCCGACAGCCTCGACGCGGCGGTCGGGCTGGCCAAGGGGTGCCCGGTGCTCCAGAGCGGCGGCAGCATCGAGGTCGCGGAAACCTTCAACGCGATGTAGTCACGCGGGACCGACGCCGGGTCCGGCGTCTGGCAGGGCGGGGGACGCCCGCGTCCGCGCCGTATTGGTGCGGTTCGCGGGACGCCCCGTCATGC
The DNA here is from genome assembly GCA_003162415.1 of Candidatus Dormiibacterota bacterium. Lineage (GTDB taxonomy): Bacteria > Chloroflexota > Dormibacteria > Aeolococcales > Aeolococcaceae > Palsa-851. The sequence goes on along the minus strand of PMOL01000008.1, from coordinate 212,975 downwards.
AGCCGACAGCCGAACTGGCGACAATAAGGTCACGATGAGCGAGGAGGAGGTCCCCGCCGGACCGCCGGCGTGGCCTGGGGGAGCGACGTACTCGAACGACCCATGGGGCGGCAGCGGCTGGACGCAGGCACCGCCGGTGTCGGGATGGTGGTCGCAGCAGTACTACACCTACGAGCCGCCGCCCCCACCGAGACGCACCTCGCGCCTGGTTATGTTCGGGGTCTTCATCGTCATCTTTGTCTTTGCCGCGAGCGCGGCTGCGACCGCGGTCATCGCGACCCGGGGAATCGGTGGCTCGGGGAGCACCTCCGGCGTCGAGGCGGCGACCGTGGACATCAACACCTCCCTCGGCGGTGGCTCTGCCGCGGCCGGGACGGGCATGGTGCTGACGTCCTCGGGTGTCATCCTCACCAACGACCACGTCGTCGCCCACGGGGTGCCGGGGGGGTACAGCGTCCGGCTCACCTCGACCGGGGTCAGCTACCGCGCGACCCTTATCGGCGAGGACAGCGCACACGACATCGCGGTGGTCCAGATCGAGGGCGTGAACGGCCTGGCGACGGCGCCGATCGGTGATTCGTCGACGGTGCATGTCGGGGACAACGTCACCGCGCTCGGCAACGCCGAGGGCCGCGGGGGCGCGCCGGCGGTCGCCGCCGGCCAGGTGACCGCGCTCGGGCAGTCCATCACCGCCTCGGACCAGACCGGGCAGGCTCTCGAGAACCTGACCGGCATGATCCAGACCAACGCTCCAATCCTCCCCGGCGACTCCGGCGGTCCGCTGGTCAACGGCAACGGCCAGGTCATCGGCATGGACACCGCGGCGAGTGGCGGACGGAGAGCCACCCAGCCGGGCTCGACCCAGGCGTTCGCGATCCCCATCGACACCGCCCTCAACTACGCACACCAGCTGATCGCCCATCCCACCGCACCTCCGGCCCCGGCGCTGCTGGGGGTCTGTGTGGGACCGAGCACATCGCCGCCGGGCGCCGTCGTGGTGGCAGGGGCCCCGTGCGGAGCCACCGGTGTCGAGAGCGGCACTCCCGCGGCCACCACTGGTCTCGGCGCCGGCGACGTGATCACGTCGGTCGGCGGTACTGCGGTCGTCTCCGACTCATCGCTGAGAGCGATCCTGGCAGGCGATCACCCCGGCCAGTCGGTCGTGGTCGCCTGGGCAGATCCGAAAGGGCAGAAGCACCAGGCAACCGTGAGGCTGGCCTCAGCCCCGCAGCAATAGACTCGCGCCCCGGTGGGCGGGTCGCAGCCGGTTTGACGTCTGCCTGGACCACAATCCGCCTGTGGATGAGTCGCTGTCCGACGTGCTCGTCGAGCACGAGCTGGCTGCTCGCTCGACTCTGACCCAGGCGGCGTTCGACTACATCGCCGCGGGCGCCGGCGACGAGCTCTCCCTCGAGGAATCGCGGGCCGCCTGGCGGCGTTACCGGCTTCGCCCGCGCATCCTGCGCGGTGGGGCGACGCCGGATCTATCGACCGAGGTCCTCGGAACGAACCTGACGATGCCTCTCGTAGTCGCGCCGACCGCGTATCAGCTGGTCGCGCACTCGGAAGGCGAGGTCGAGACCGCCAGGGGCGTTACTTCGGCGGGCGGGCTCATGGTTGTGACCACACGAGCGACGCGCGTGCTCGAGGAGATCGCCGCCGAGCTCCGGGGGCCGTGGTGGTACCAGGTGTACGTGGTGACCGACCGGCGCCTCACCGAGGCGCTGGTGCGTCGTGCGGTCGCGCTTGGCGCGACGGCGCTGATGCTGACCGTCGATACGCCGTACATCGGCTTCAAACGTCGTGGCCATTTCGCGCCGATCACGATGGAGCAGCACCTGGTGAATTTCGGGACCCACGTCACCCCGGGCGCGGCCTTCGAGGAAGTCACCGCAGGGATCGCACAGGATCAGTCGATCACCCCCGACACCATCGGATGGTTGCGCGACCTCGCCGGCCTGCCCGTGATCGTCAAGGGGGTTCTGCGCGCCGATGATGCCGTGGCCTGTCTCGACGCCGGAGCGGCGGGAGTCGTCGTGTCCAACCACGGCGGCCGCCAGCTCGACCGCGCCATCGCGACGGCGGTCGCGCTCCCGGAGGTTGTCGTCGCGGTCGAAGGCCGGGCCTCGGTCATCGTCGACGGCGGCATGGTGAGCGGTACCGACGTATTCGTGGCGCTCGCACTCGGCGCCGCAGCGGCAATGGTGGGCCGGCCGATCCTCTGGGGGCTCGCGGCCGCCGGCGCCGCGGGGGTACACCGGGTTCTCGACGGCTACCGCGATGAACTCGACCACGCCATGGGCCTCGCCGGCGTGAGCGCGATCGGGGACTTCGGTCGCGACCTCGTCGTGTGACTCCAGACGTTTCGCAGTTTGTAACCTCGACGCCCGACTCGGTACGCCGACCGACCCGTACGATACCGGCCACCGAAGTCCCGCCGAGCCGTGAGCGAAGGAGCCGCAATGGACACGAGCGATACCGGAGCATCGACATCGAGCAGAGCGCGCGGGCGTCGTGGTGCGGCGACGCCGGCAGCGTCAGAACCAGCCGGCATCGTGGTCCTGGGACCGCGTGACGCGCTGGTCGGATCACTCACCGTCGACGGAGATGTCCGTATCGAAGGCAGGCTGGAGGGTGAGGTCTCCGCCACCGGCGAGGTCGGCATCCACTCGAGCGGCACTGCGCGCGCGCAGATCGCCGCGCGCGACATCGTCATCGCCGGGAGTATCGAGGGCAATGCTGTCGCACGTGATCTGGTGGCGCTGACAGAGACCGCGTCATTTGCCGGCGAAATCCGAGCAGGGCGCCTGCGCGTGGAGGAGGGTGCAACCGTGAACGCGACCATCTCCATGACTCCAAGCGGCGACGCGCCCCCCGCACGACGCATGGAAGAGCACGACGATGAAGCCACCCTTGACGTAACCGGATCGCCGGTCAGCGAGGGCGAACACGGAGCCGCTGACGACAATGCAGGCTCCGAATCCGATGCGTATAGCGACGAGCGCGCCGCGGAGACTTCGGGCGTCTCCTCAGGTTCGGACTCAGAAGAGGGCTGAGCCGGGGGCCTCGTCGCGAAGCCGCCCCGTGGCGAGGGTGAATGCGCCGTGAAACGCGTAATCACCTTCGCCCAGGCGGTGCATGGTGCGGTCGAGTTCCTCCTCGAAGGTGCTCCGCGCCCCCGGGCTAAGCAGCCCGATCATGGCGTGCGGCCACGGTCCCGACCACTCCATCATCTCGGTCCATTCGCGCACGTCATTGGCGCGCACACCAACGAGCAATTGAGTCATGCGGATATCGGTGAATCCCGCCATCTCCAGCATGCTGGTGAGCACCCATGGCTCGCCGAACAGGGCGTGATGCGCAGGTGTACGTGCGCGACGAATCGCGAGTCGCTCGAGTCGCTCGAAGAACACTCCCTGCGCAGGTGTTGACAGGCTGCGGCAGCGGCATGAGATCGCGATCCTGCCACGCGGTTTCAGCACACGGCGAATTTCCGCAAAAGCCTGCCACGGGTCCTCGAAATACGCGAGCGATTGTCCAAGGATCGCGAGGTCGAACATGTCGTCGTTGAACACGAGGTGATGTGCGTCCATCACTGAGTAATGGATGCCACGCTCATCACCGCCCTGGCGGCGCGCGTGCGTGATCATGTCGGGGGAGAGATCGATCGCCATGTGGTCGAGTGTCGACGCGCCGACACCCATCGATCTGATCACCAGCCCGGTGCCGCAGCCGACATCGATGACGCGCTCATCAGGCTGGACGCCGGCAAGCTCGGCGAGACGCTCCGCGGCACGAACGTTTGCGCCGCCCGCCCACGAATCGTACCGATGTGCGGCGTCACGATAGAAGTCGAGTTGCAGCTGCCTGATCGTGTCGGGGACGCCGGACAGCGCTATGGAGTCGTGCGCGCCATCGGGCCACGAAGAAGTCGCAGGATCAGTACGATATGCGCCGAGTAGCGGACGAGAAGGAGAGAAGACGTTCATGGAAAACATCGCTGAAGTCGAAGAGGCAGCTGCGTCGATTCCACGCGGAGGTCACCGAAACGGCGCGGCAGGCGCCAAGGGTGTGACCTTGGGCCCGCGCGACGTCCTCAACGGGTCGCTCACGATCGAGGGCGATCTCCACATCGAGGGGACCGCCGAGGGTGAGATCAACGCGTCGGGTGATGTCGACGTCGAGGCGTCGGCGACCGTCCGCGCTCGGGTTGACGGGCGCAACGTGACTGTCCGAGGCAACGTGAGCGGGAATGTGACGGCACGCGGACGGCTGACCGTCGCCGGCAGTGGCGTCATTCTCGGGGACGTGCGCGCTGGGCGGCTTCGAGTCGACGACGGCGGCACCGTGAACGGCAGCATCACCATGGGCGCGATCGAGTAGGAGAGCATCCGGCCTGATCGCATCTGGGAATTATCCCCCGTCCGGGGGTCGATGACTCAGACGGGCTGTTGCAGACCTTCGAGCAGCCGCGTGGTCGCGGCGGTCACCTCCTGGACGGCCGCGTCGAAGGCCGGCTGGTTTGCCCTGGAGGGAGCACGGTAGCCGCTGATCTTGCGTACGAATTGCAGCGCGGCGGCGCGAGCGTCGTCGTCATCGGCAGGAGGCTCGGCACCACGGAGGGTCTTGATGCTTCGGCACATGCACCGAGAATAGCGCGGGTCTCATGCCGTAACGCAAGGGCGTATGCCTTCCATCGATCAAAGCGGAGGTTCTCAAGATGCGACGTATCGTTTTGACCCTGGCCGGCGCAGCGGTGCTTGCCGCATGCGGCGGAGCAGGGCCCAACAGCACGGCCCCGCCGGCCACTAGCGGCGCCGGGTCATCATCAGGCGCGGCCGTCTCGACCGGCTCCACGTCCCTCGGCACGGTGCTGACGGATTCGAAGGGCTTGACCCTCTACTACTTCCTGCCCGAGAAGGGTTCGACGATCGGGGCCTGCACCGGCGGCTGCCTCACTACCTGGCCGCCGCTGGTGGTGACCGGCACGCCGACCGCCGCGAGCGGGGTCACCGGCACGCTTGCCACGGCGTCGATCATGCTCAACGGAGCTTCGGCCACCCAGGTCACCTACAACGGCTGGCCGCTCCACACGTTCTCCGGCGACACTGCCGCGGCGCAGACGAGCGGCAACGGCATCGGCGGCAACTGGTTCGCTGCCATGCCCGGTACGACCGCCACGGCGACCGGCGCGGCAAGCGGATCCGGCGCGACGGCGACTCCGAGCAACACCCCCGGAGGTTATGGATACTGACGCCTCACAAATGTGAGCGTCTTTCAATACATCTCCGAGAACTGGGACCAGATCGGCCCCCAGGTCGTGACGCACCTCGAGATCGTCGGCGAGTGCGTCGCGATCACGAGCGTGATCGGGCTCGCGCTCGGGATCGCTGCCGCTCGTTCTGAGCCCCTGTCCACGGTGATCATGGCGGTCGCCAGCACCATCCTGACGGTGCCGAGCTTCGCGCTCTTCGGGCTGCTCTCGATCTGGTTCGGACTGGCCAACCCGCCGGTGATCATCGGCCTCGTCCTCTACGGACTGCTGCCGGTCGCCCGGAACACGCGAGCGGGCATCAAGACGGTCGACCCGGCGGTGGTGGAGTCAGCGCGGGGCATGGGGATGAGCCCGCTGCAGGTGCTGCTGAAGGTCGAACTGCCACTCGCGGTGCCGGTGGTCCTCGGGGGGATCCGCCAGGCAACCGTGATGATCGTCGCCGTCGCCACCGTTGGCGCGACCGTCGGGGTCAACGACCTCGGCCAGACCATCCTTTCGGCGATCGGGCGGAGCACGGGGACGCTCGACGCGGTGCTGGCCGGGATCATCCCGGTTGCCGTGATCGGCATCCTCGCCGATGCCATCCTGGCGGGCATCCAGCGTGCGCTCTCCCGCGGACGTGTCTCGGTGGCGGCGACATGATCACGTTCGACCGCGTGGTGAAGCGCTACGGAGAGCAGGTGGCGGTGGATCACCTGTCGCTCGAGATCAAGTCGGGTGAGGTGGTCATGCTGGTCGGGCCCTCGGGCTGCGGCAAGACGACCTCGCTCAAGATGATCAACCGTCTGATCGAGCCCACCGACGGCACCATCAGCATCGACGATCGCGACACTCGGACCTACGACGTCAACGATCTCCGCCGCTCGATTGGCTACGTCATCCAGCAGGTCGGGCTCTTTCCCCATCAGACGGTCGCCGAGAACATCGCCACCGTGCCCCGATTGCTCGGGTGGCCCAGGCAGCGAATCCAGGCCCGAGTGGAGGAGCTGCTGGATCTGATCGGCCTGCCGGCGCCGAGCTATGCCCGGCGCCTGCCAGCGGAATTGAGCGGTGGCGAGCGTCAGCGCGTCGGGGTGGCTCGCGCGCTCGGGGCGGATCCCAACATCCTGCTCATGGACGAGCCCTTTGGGGCCATCGACCCGATCGCCCGCGAGCGCCTCCAGAACGAGCTGCTCCGGCTCCAGCGGGTGGTGCGCAAGACGATCGTCTTCGTCACCCACGACATCGACGAGGCGGTCAAGCTCGGCGACCGGGTCGCGCTCCTGTCGAAGGGAGGCGTGCTCGAGCAGTTCGCGACGCCGGAAGAGTTGCTCGCCCATCCGCAGTCCGAGTTCGTCACCGGGTTCCTCGGCGAGGGACCGCTGGTGCGACGGCTGGCGCTCATCCCGATCGCCGAGGTGCAACTGCCTGCGATGAATGGCGCCGCACCGGCAACATCGGTCGACTTTGAGGGAACCCTGCGGGATGCGCTCGATGTCGTGCTTCGATCGCCTGACGGAAGGGCTCGGGTGGTGAAGGGCGACGAGACCGTCGGCATCGTCGACGCCGACGTCATCCGTGCGGCATCGATGAGGTCGCGCTGAGTGCCTCACCTGCCACGCTGGATCCACCGCCTGCGCCCATTCGCGACGCCCATCTGGGTCGCGATCGGGATCCTCGTGTCGATCGGTGTCTACCAGACGCTGGTCGGGAAGTTTTTCGACGATGAGATTCTCAATGCGCCCAACCTGATGAGCGAGACGATTCAGCACATCTACATCTCGGGGGTCTCGTTCGCGCTGGTCGCTGCAATTGGCGTGCCCGTGGGGGTGCTGATCGCCCAGGCGGGGCGCCTGGTGCGGGTGCCGATCTTCCTCATCGCCAACCTCGGGCAGGCGATTCCGGGCATCGGCCTGCTCGTCCTCCTGTTCGCCGTCCTCGGGCTTGGGGTCCTGCCTACGGTGATCGCCCTGGTCATCTACGGACTCCTTCCCGTGCTGCGTAATACGGTGACCGGCATTCAGGGGGTCGACCCGGCGGCGGTGGACGCGGCACGGGGAATGGGTATGACGCGTTGGCAGGCTTTGGCGCGAGTGCAAGTGCCACTTGCGTCGCCGCTGATCTTTGCCGGCCTGCGCACCGCACTCGTTTTAATCATAGGAACCGCTACACTCGGGAACTTCATCGGGGGCGGCGGCCTCGGGGATGTCATCGCCGCCGGCATCAACAACAGTGATCGGATGGTATTCGTCGGAGCCGTGATGGTGGCATCGCTCGCATTGCTCGCCGACTGGGGGCTCTCAATGATTGAGCGGGTCGCAGTCCCAAAACAGATCAGCAGTTAGAACACGTCAGCAGTCAGAACATGTGGAGGAACGCATCCATGAGGCGCAAGCTACTCGCGGTCATCGCAATCGCGATACCCGGGACCCTTGTTGCATGCGGGGGTGGAAACTCCGGCGGCGGCAATCCATCGACCAGTGCGGCACCGACATCGGCATGCCCCACCGGAACTCAGACCAGTGGCGGCGGCGCCACGCTCTCTATCGGCAGCAAGCCCTTTGCTGAAGAGCAATTGATGGCGCAGATGACTGTCGAGGTGCTCGGTGCGCACGGGTTCACCGTCACGAACACCTTCAGCGCGGGCGACAAGGCGATCGGCACCGCCCTGACCAGCGGCACCATCGACATGTACTGGCAGTACACCGGCACCGAGCTCGGTGACTACCTCGGGCTCACCGGTTTCCCGACCGCGCTGTCCGCCGCATTCACGTTCGTGCAGCAGAAGGATGTCGCCAACGGTCTCTGCTGGGTGGCGCCCTCGCAATTCGATGACACCAACGGCATCGCAATCAAGACGAGTCAGACCGGCACCTTCGGCAGCTCACTCGCGGCCTTCGGCACGTACCTGAAGTCCCATTCGACCACCAAGGTCTGCATCCAATCCGAGTTCCTCACCCGGCCCGACGGTCTTCCGGGGCTGGTGAGCACGTACGGATGGCCGTCTGCGTCGAGCTTCCACTACACCCAGATCGGCACCACCGCCGAGAAGGCGATCGCCAAAGGCCAGTGCGATGCCGGTGAGGTGTACACCACCGACTCCGCCATCGGGGCAAACAACGAGGTGACGTTGACGGACGACAAGAACCTCTTCCCGCCGGACAACGCTGGCCTCGTGGTGCGCTCGAGCGTGCTCAAGCAGCACCCGTCGATCGGTGCTTGGATGGCTCCGGTTGCGGCGAAGTGGACCACGCCAACGATGATCACGCTCAACGGGATGGTCGAGATCCAGGGGCAGACCGTCGCCAACGTGGCACACACGTGGCTCGTCCAGAACGGGTTCCTCTCGAGCTGATTCTCGAGTAGCCTTGCCGCAGTGATGCGACGACTGCTCCCCATTGCGACAGCAGCCGTCTTCGTAGCCCTGATCGGCGCCGGGGGCGTCGCGACGGCGCGCGTCATGGGTCGCGCGTCGTCGTTCCATCACGACGTCGCGACCCTCGAGCGATCGTGGGCGGCGGACGTCGGCGACGGCGTGCCGGAGCTGAGCGTTGCGCCACTGCGCAAGCAGCTCGACGCGTCCAGCTACATGCACGCGTCGGGGTGGTCGCCGCTGTGGTGGCTGGACGACGGCAGTGGATTTCTGGCGACCATGCACCGCAAGACCGACCGGGCGTGGACGTCGGCAGTCGCCCTGGCGCGGACTCGAGCCGAGGCTGCGATGACCGCATGGAGCCAGATGGAGCTCCAGTACGGCTCGTACGTTCCTGCCGCCGCGTCGAGCGCGGCCGCCCGATGGTCGACGCAGCTGGCCGAGGCCACAACACCGGCGGCGATCGATGCGCTGGCGAGCGCGTGGACCGGCGAGGTGACGGTCGCGCGCAAGTCGGCGACGCTCGATGAGGTCCTGGTCGCGACCGGCGGCTACGGCGGCGTACCCGCGCTCGTGGCTGCCGCCGATCGCACGGTTCTGGTCGCACGTGGCAATAACCTGGACACCGGAGCGGTGCCGTCGCTGGTCGCCACGCTCACCGCGAGCGGCACCGACGCCACCACGACCGTGAAGGCGATCAAGTCGCTCGAGGCGGACCTCGGAGCCCTCAATGCGCTGATCGTTCTCGATGGGCGAGTCGGGGGCGAGCTGCGCTCGCTGGACGCACGGGTCGTCCTGGCCGGCGCGCACAACGCTGCCAATGCTGCCGGTCTTGCGGCCGACTATGCATCGCTCACGACGAGGTTTCGAGAAGGCGGGACATCGGCTCGACTGGAATCGGTGGCATCCCAGATCCGGTCACTCGAGAGCACGGTCAACGCGGCGCTCACGGCGGCCGGCTGCGGGCACGCGGTGCCCAACGGCAGGGTGATCGACGTCGACGTGACGACGCAGTCGGCGATCTTCTTCGAGGACGGGTGCATCGAGGGTTCCACGCTGGTCACCACCGGCCGCCCCGGGCTCCGCACCCCGACCGGGACGTTCCACATCTACGCCAAATATTCGCCGATCACCTTGATCTCGCCCTGGCCGAAGTCCTCCCCCTACTACTACACGCCCGAGAATGCCGCCTACGCGATGGAGTTCCTGCGCGGCGGGTTCTTCATACACGACGCGCCCTGGGAGCCGGCGTCAGGATTTGGACCGGGGAGCCAGAACGGTGTGAATGCCAGCCACGGGTGCGTGCACATCCTCACGCCGACGATGGCATGGCTCTATGCGTGGAGCCCGATCGGCACCACCGTCATCGTCCACGCCTGAGGCGCGGTCATGCCGCGCACGTCTGGGTGGAGACCTGGGCGGTCCGGTGCTCGCCCGCCTGGAGATCGGGGTAGACCTGCGGCATGGTGAGGGCGTAGCCCACGTCGGGCGCGGTGGTGCTCGCCGCGAATACCACCCCGATGACCTGCCCGTTGTCGTTGACCAGCGGTCCGCCCGAGTTGCCCGGGATGACCCGTGCCGCGAGGACCTCGAGTCTGCGCGTGACCAGGGTGTCGCCATAGATGTTGTAACCGGTCGCCAACTCGGTCGCGCTCACCGCCCCTGGGACGACCTGCTCCGCGCCCCCGCCGGGGTAGCCGATCACGGCGCCGCTGGTCCCGCGAACGGGAGTGCTGTCGACGACCACCAGGGAGCGAAGGGTCAGGCCAGGGGAGTACAGGATCGCGAGATCGGTGTTCGGATCGAACAGCACCACGCGCGCGGTGTGGCGCCCCCCGTTCAAGGTGTCGATCTCGATGCTGCTCGACCCGGCGACGACGTGGGCGTTGGTCACGAAGTACCCGGCCGCGAGCGGCCACGATGACCCCGCCTCGGCGCCCCCGCCGCAGCCGGCCGCGATGACCTTGGCGGTCACGCTGGTCGCCTCCCGGATGCCCGCCGTGTCGATGAGCGGCGGGATGGTGACCGGGCCCTGAGGGATGTCGAGGATGGTGGAGAAGGGGTTGGGGAAGTCGCCGGGCCGGAAGAGGTTCCCGATGGTCGCGAGGAACCCGGGGGGTCGAGGCATGAACCCGTCGAGGGAGCGCTCGATCGTCGAGTTGCTGATCTGGTTGTCCAGGGTGACCCACGGGCTCTGGGAGAACATGAGGCCCAGGTACCAGGCGGCGGCGAGCGCCGCGACAAGGCCGAGGACCCCTCCGACGGCTGCATCGACCTTCCCGAGCAGCACCGTGTGCTCAGTGTGCTGCCGGATTCGAAAGCCGATCCCGGCACCCACGCCCTCGACGATGAGGGTGACGCCGACGAAGATGCCGATCGCGAAGAGTGGCCGAACGGTTGGGTCCTTGGTGATCGCCGTGGCGATCGGCGGAGCGATGATCGCGCCGAGGAAGAGGCCGGCGAGCAGCCCTGCGAGCGCGAGGGCGACTCCGGTCAGTCCGCGGCGCACGCCCGAGGCCGCAAACGTGACGAGGAAGACGACGATGACGAGGTCGAGGATGTCCACTGGGAGACAAGTCTGCCGTGGAAGGGCCGCGGTGGGCCTCAGCGGTCGGGCAGTTTCGCCCTTGAATAGGCGCGCCGCGCGACTGGATCGTAGTTATCCGGGCTGCTGAACACGCGGCGCCACCAGGGCGCCTCGAGGTACTCGCGGACGAGGTCGAGCCGTTCTTGAATCGGAGCCTGGAATGGACGGTGTCGCGCTTCGTCAGTGACCGGGTCACCCGGCGCGAACGAGACCAACCAACGCCAGGGCGCGGACTGGAATGCCTCGAGCATCTCGCTGGGCGCTCTCCCCAGCTCTCGGCACACTCGGATGAAGTCCTTGGGCTTTCCTGTGGTTGCGGCGTCGAATGCTGCTCGCTCGCGCGCCGTCGGCGGAATCGCTTGCTCAGTCATGGCCACCTCTGATTCGAGCCTACCAGCCGTGTACCAGACCGCCGCCCCGTGTCCAGCTGCCCCTAGCTGGATCCGGACACCGAAGGGGCGATCTCGCCGCGTCCGGCCTGTTGGAAGTCGGCGGGGAGGACAAGCGAAAGTTGCTGAGCAAGAACCTCGAGTTGGACGCGCCACTCGATGATGGAGTCGCGCTGCTCCGACTGCGTATCAGGGAGGCCCGAGAGGTCGCCATTCGATAGCCCGGAGGCCAGGGCATTGAGATACGCGTCCTCGAGGATGTACGTGTGCGCGTATGGAGCGTTGATCCCGGCGAGCATGGCGTCGGATGGCTGCAGGCCATTGATTTCGACCATGTACCTGGCGAAACTCTGTTCGAGACGACCCATGGCGGTGGCGGCCTGTTCTTCCGACAGGTGATGATCCCGATAGCCGGCGATCACTGGATCGGCATTTTCGAGGAGACGGTTGACTCCGAGCCGGACCGGTTCGACGGCCGCCAGATACGACCGTAGCGAAGACATCGATACCGTTGAGGGCCCGCACGCTGTGACCACCAGCGCAGCAACAGCCGCCGCAAGTGTGGCGTGTTTGCGGACCGAAACCGCTTCAGTAACCGTAGCCGCCGCTCGAGCCGCTGTTGGCGCTTGCGCCGTTCATGTGCATCACAACCAGCATGACGACGATGACCAGAACAGCGATGGCGAGCACTGCGGCACCAATTGCCCAGGGACGTTGCATTGCGTTTACCTCCCGCGTGCGGCATGCCGCGGCCGTCACGCGTGACGAGATTCCAGATACTGGTCAATACCTGAGCGGGTTACGCCGCTGAGCTTGTTCTGCCGATCCACCGGCGAGATCTTGCGTCGCGTAACCGTGCGACGTAGATCCCTGAAGGCAATCTGCAATGTGGAGACGAACGAATGCAGGGCACACTTCGATACGTTGTTGGGGCGCTGGCGATCGTCTGGCTCGCCGCATGTGGAGGTGGGACCACATCGTCCCCCGGTTCCGGATCACAGCCGTCGACCAGCGTCGGTGTTGCCGGCGCCAATCTCGGCGCCGCGACTGACAAAATCTCCGCCACGGGACAATTGACCTTCGATCCCTCGATGCAGACGGCGAATGTCGGGGACATCATTCAGTGGACGAACACTGCCTCCTTCGAGCACACCATCACCTTCGACAATGAGTCATCGCTCAGCGATCCGTCGCTGCAACCCGGAGGCACGTGGGAGGTGAAGTTCACGACCGCCGGCACATATCAGTACCACTGCAGCATTCATCCGAATATGGTCGGAACTATCGTAGTGAGCTGAGGGCTGACGGCATCGGCCAATCAACCATCTGTATAAATCGCACTCGCGGGTGGGCGGCGGGCAAGGTAAGCCGCGTGTGGTTCCAGTCGAGGTGCAGAGTATCGTTGGCTCGAGGTTGACCGTGTCTGGTGCCCGGGTGCTACCTTTCGGACCTGATCAGCCCGCAAACGTCGGGGCGTGGCGCAGTGGTAGCGCACCTGCTTTGGGAGCAGGGGGTCGCTGGTTCGAGTCCAGTCGCCCCGACCATCACCCCAGTGACAGAAGAAAGTCGTTGCAGTGCAAAGACTTTTGTTTTAAGCAAAACCACCAGGCATTGCTCATTCATTGGGACTAAAAAGGGGGGTGTTAAATGGGCTAAAAAATCCGATTGCCCACAAAAGTTGGTAAATTGGGTCCTTAAATAATGCCCCAGACCCCGATGCGACCCCGGCGCCCGGCCGCTGCGCTCGACCCCGGCCCCCGTCCACCCATGGACAGCTGGGATGCAGCGGTCGATGACTATCTCGACGACTGCCGGCGACGCAACCACACCCCCGCCACCCTGGGCGTCTACGCCGCAGCGCTGCGCGGGCCGCGCATGGCGGTCTTCGTAGCCGACCACGACATCCGCGGCCTCCATGACTTCAGCGCCGAGCGCCTGCGCGGTCTCGAGCTGGAGCTCCTCGACGCCGGCCTCTCGGCCAACACCGTGCACCAGTATCACCGCACCCTGAAAACCTTCCTACTCTGGTGCCGTGGCCAGGGCTACCCGGTCGACGCCCGCACCGCCGAGGTCCAGGGCCCCCGCCGCGCCCAGACCGAGCCGGACACCTACACCAGGGACGAGATTCGCCGCCTCCTGGCGGCTGCGCGCCACCCCCGGGACCGTTTCCTGATCGAGTTCTTCCTGGCCACCGGGCTCCGGCTCAGCGAGGCGACCGGGGTCGAGCTCGATGACATCGTGGAGCTGCCCGGACGGGGCGCCTGTATCCGGGTGCGCCAGGGCAAGGGCCGCAAGGACCGACTGGTGCCGCTCGACGCCGACTTCCACAAGCGCCTGAAGGCCTACATCGCCAAGGAGCATCGCGAGGGGAGTCCGCGGCTGTTCACCAGCCTGCGGGGTGCATCGGTGGCCCTCGACCGCGAGGCGGTGAAGTCGATCCTCGACCGAGTCGGTGAGGGGGCCGGCGTGCATTGCCACGCCCACAAGTTCCGGCACACCTTCGCCTCGCGCGCCATCGCCGATGGGGTGGACCCGCTCACCCTCCAGCGCGTGCTCGGCCACACCACCCTGGAGATGGTGTCGCGCTACGTCCACTACTCGGCCGCCGATCTCCTGGATGCGTGGGGAACGCGACGTACCCGGGCACGGACCTCGCAATGAGCGCACGCCGGGCGGGGGTTGCGCAGCTGCATCAATGACTCACGCGCCGGTCTGCGGATCGGTTGGCGACGTCGGAGCCGGCGCGTGCCGTGCCGAACCAGCAGGCCGGATGCGTGGCGATGGCGCGTCCTCGGGGTCAGGGGGCGTTGCGGCATGTTCGGCTGGTCGCTGCGCCGGCAACCCCCGCGCCATGCCACCTGCGACGCGCGTTCCCGTGCCCGTGGCACCGGGCCCGAGCCGACTCGGAACCGGCCCCGGGTGCAGATCGGTGGCGCCCTTCCGCGGCTGGCTGATTCGGGATCCCCGCTTGGGTCGTTGCTGGGGGGATCCGGGCAGGAGCGCCCAGCGCTCGAGTGCAGGAACCACCGGGGCGGCGTCGAGGACCCGAGTGAGGCGCCAGGCGGTGTTGAGATTGACCTCGTGACCGTGAACCGCGGACGATGCGGTGGCGATCACCACCCCGCCACGGCGGGCCCACTCGGTCAGGGTGAGGCCGCGGATTCGAAGCGCGTGTACGACCGAGGAGTCGAAGGTGTATCGCGAGGACATCTGCGCCCCCTCGGCGGTGCCGTCCTCATCGAGTTCCGGGGCCAGGCTGTCGTCGCTGCCTTGAGGTGGCGGCAGCGCGCCCCGTCGAGCACGTCCTCGAGGCGCGCTCGACCGCTCTGCATGGGGTCTCATGAGCCGTCCAGTGCAGCGTGGGGCGCGGCCGGTGCGACGCCCGCAGCGGCGCAGAGCCGGGCCGCGATCGGTCTGCGCCCGACCTTCGTCTGGGGCGGCTTCGACGACTCCGGCGCACCATTGCAGCGCTGCGGACCACGCGCCATCGCGGCCCGTGCAGGGGACAGCACAGCGATCGTGAGGGTGGCACGAGACGCCGGCTCGCGAGGGCGCGCGTCGTCATACCGTTTGGGTGTCGAGGCCGGGTCGGTATCGCTCGCTCTCGAGGTACTGATGGACTGTCGCCTATGTACCACAGTGCAGGGCGTTTGTCGAGCACGAACTTTCCCACATCGGCGAGATGCCGTTCTTCCGTAAGGAATTTCTCGTCCAGAATGCGGAAGCCCACAAAGGGTTGCTCTGTGGTCCTCCGGTGGAGCGGGGCAGCGCAATCCCGGTATGTGCGCGTCGCATCGTCGCCATCGCCTTTAGTAGGAGCTACTACTAGCCTCGCGGTTCGAACGGGCGTTTGAGCGGCGGAGGATGGGCGCGTGGCTGATCGACCGCGTGCGACAGGAGACGGCCACCGCTGCGCACGGTCGCATGACAGTGGGGCCGAAGGTTACGTTTGCCCGCATCGAGCTCTGTGTGACCGCCGTACCGCAGCGCCGGGTCGTCCCCAGTACTGTGAGCCAGGTCGGTGAGAGCGGCGGTGATGTCGCGGATGCGACAGGAGCCGCTCGAATACATCTACACGCTCCGACGCGTACGCGCGTATGAGCGGGGTCGGGGTCCCCAGACGAGCGCCGACCCTGGCTAGGACGGCCAGTGGAGGGCGCACCGAAGGCGGTCTCGCGTCGCGGAAGCCGCGAACCTGCGCCCGCCCGCACCGAGCCGTCTCACGCGCCAGCCACCGAAGAGGCCGGACGTACCCGCAAGCGGAGACAGGTAGCCGTCCAAAGCCGCCAACGATGACGAGAAGCCGCGAGGGCTCTCGGAAGGCGCCGTACGCGCGCGTAGGGGGATCCCTCGAGCGGCATGGAGGTGACCAAAATAGGGTCCCGTAGACGCTCTGCACACGGCCTGAAGCGAAATGCACACGCTCTGCAAACGGAGTATGCTGGGCGCGCCGCAGCCTCCCGCACTCGACGATCTCCATGACTGAACCTCGGACCCGGACGCTCTCGTTTCGGCTCACGGAGTCGGAGCGGCGGCGCATTGACCTGCGGGCCAAGGCCGCGGGTCTCGAGACCTCCGAATACACTCGCCGCGCGCTGCTTGACGTGGTCACGGTCTCGGAGCGTGAGCGTGAGCAGGTCCGCGAGGAAGGCCGCGCTGAGCTGCGCCCGGAGCTTGTCCGCACCCAAGCGGCGCTTATCGACGCGCGTGGGGCGGGGGTCTTGTTGCGAGGACGGGCCGATGCGTTTGAAGCCAAGCTGAAAGCCGCTCCCGCGGAGATTGTGGCCGCGATCAGCCAGTTGATCGCCGGCGAGCCCGACGCCCGAGCCAAGGTCGCGGATCTGTGGGCGCGGATCTACGACTCCTATGAGCGCGAGGAGCTCCTGCCACAGCTTGCGGCCCAAGTCGGCGACGGCATCGAGGCGATGGTGCGCCGGTTCCCCACCAGTGCTGAGGCGTTGTCCTGGTGGCCAAATTGTCGACGCCGCATCGAGTGGCTCATGGATGCACTCCGCCCCGATGTCGGTCACGAGGTCGAGCGGACCCATTGGAAATCCGAGAGGGTCTGGAAACACGTGGTGGACGCGCTCAATTGGGCGGATGCAGAGCGACGCCTCCACGACAGCGATTCGGCGGAGCAGTAACTCGGCGCAAGGACGCTCGTGATGGCGTCGCGAACGAATATCGGCGGCCGGGACCAGGCCGCCTGCCTCCCCGTGAGCGCAGAAACGACGAGCTCGCCGCTCGACTCGGACACGCGGTCGACATGTGGCTTGTGAAGGCCGCGAGAGCTGCCGTACGTGGCCCTCGCGGTGCCCGGTGATGGGGCCACTCGTCGGCGCTGCGTCGTATGCGTCAGACGAACCGGTAGGGGCGGGGCCAGGCCTCTTGGACCGACGGCGTCGATCGTTTCTCGTCGCGCGCTCCAAACCCGGCTGAGAGCCGGAGTGAGCGCGCATTTCGGCCGCAGTGCGCCCGGTGGGCGGGGCCCGAAGTACCTGCGGCAGCGCAGTTGACGGGTTACCGCTGCCCTCCATCGCGATGGAAAAACACATGTACTCGGGGCGTCAAGAACCGTTCGGTTCGGCTGAGCGGCCGCCCGCGTGCTTCTCTGAACGGCCTGGTCGGCTCGCCGACCCACGACCCGCGAGTGGGGACGAAGTTGCCCGAAGGTTCGGACGCGCCGCTCTGACGCGAGCCCGCGCTCAACACAACCCGATCTCCCCGAACGGTGTCCAATCGCGGCGGAGAATCTGATCAGATGGGGGCGGGGCGCCTGCACCGGCGCATCGACTCGATCGCCGGTTGCGCGAGGGTGCGTGCCACCGCGGGCGTCCGAGCCCGCGTGAGGCGTGCGCTCCGGGGCAGTGAGTTCGTCATGCGGCTCTTCTGGTGTCGACCCTCGATCGCGCCGACGACCGAACCCTGCTAGCTCCGATGGTCGATGACAGTGCCCGCGAGGTCGAGAGGCTTCGTGCTGCGAGGCAGGACGCGCCCGGCGCAGGAGAAGCCGGTGCTCCGCTGCGACGTCGATCGACTGGCCGACGAGTTCAGCCTGCGACACCTCGAGACCCGACGTCACCGGGCGCTGTAAGAGCTGGACGAGCTCGATCAGCATGTCCGATTGATCTGGTCCGTTCCTGAGAGGCTCCGCCCTCATTGCGGATAGCAAGAGTTGAAACAAGCCGTTGAGGCCGCGGCGAACCCCGTCACTTGAGGCGAACGACTGCTACCAAAGGCGTCATCCGTGAAGACCCCCGGTCACGCGATGTGGAGTGAACGATCAAATCGTGGCCACCTGAGAGTGACGCGGAGGGGAGGGCGAGGACCATGCGGGCCCCTCGCCCCGGCGGGGTATCCCACAGAAGGACTCCCGCATCTATCACGGAGCTCAAACTGAGGCACTTCACGACCGTCAGATGCGGAGCAGGCCCGGGTCCCTCGATGCTATCCTGCGTGCTTCGTCGGTACGGGGCTTCGTTTCGAGGAGGGTCTGGCGGTGAACCTACGCAGAGTGGCACGTGCAGCCCTCGTGGGCCCGATCATGATAACCGGGGGTATGCTCGTCCTGACGTTGGGGAGCGCCAACGTCTTTGCAGCATCGCCCACCGGCACATCCGCGAACGCGGCCACCCATTCGCCTGCAACCGCCAACGTACCGAGCTCGTCGTCGAAGCCCCACGAGCACGAGAACGTTGAGTGCACCCCGAGTACGGTTCAGGCCGGTGGGGCGTGCATGCTCACCTTCACCGATGCAATCACCAAGGATGAGCCATTCAAGCCGTCCAAAGTGTGCTTCAGCGTTAGCAAGACGGCCGGAACCGTCTCGACGACCACCGGCACCTGCACGCATGAGAAGAAGGTCGGCACGAACGGCATAGCGACGGGCACGTTCACCTCGAGTGCCACCTTCTGCAACATGGTGGCGACCATCTACGCCATCGAGCCGGCGGAGAACAGCCAGAAGCACCACACGTCTATTCTCGTTTCATGCAACACTGGCACGAATACCAGCGCCTACATTCCGGCAGGGGGCTCGTCGCCGCCCGCGGTTGGATGGCTGCTCGGTGCCATCGGTTTGGGTGCCGCGCTCGTGGCCGTCTTTGCGCTGCGGATCCGGCGCTGGTTCGCTCCTCGGAGGCTCGCGGCCCGCTAGTCTGCGTGAGTGACCTCGGGTAGCGGGGCCGGACCACCGAGGCTTCTCGGCACCCCTCAGCGACGGCGACGGCATCGTCGCGGGCTGCTGTCGCGCCGGTCCACGATCGTCCTCGGCTTCGTCGGGGCAGCCGTCGCCGTGATCGTCGTGGCGCTCGTTCGCTATCTCCCGGCGTACCAGGCGCTGCAGCAGGGCCGTACCGACCTGCTGGGCGCCGAGAGCATCCTTCGCAGCGCCGGGCTCGATCCCACCTCCGATCAGCTGGCCACGGCCACCGCCATGCTTGGCGAGGCCAAGCAGGACTTCGGCCAACGCTCATCAGTGATCGACGACGGTTGGATCGCCGGCGCGCTGGCCCACCTTCCGTGGGTCGATCGGCAGGTTGCCGCGGTGCGCGCCCTCCGACATGCCGGGGAGGATGGGACCAGCCTCGCGCTCGACCTCGTCCCAGTGCTCCAGGCCCTGCGGAGCGGCTCCGGTGGCGGCTCCGGAGTGATCAAGGAGCTGGCCTCCCTGGGTAACACGGAGCACGCAGCGATCACGCGGGCGCTCGGGGACCTTGCCTCGCTGGACGCCGCGGTGGCGGCGATCCCGAGCGGCTCGCTGTTCGGGCCCATCGAGCATCTGCGTACTGATGCGCAGCAGGCCCAGGAGCGCCTCGACAGCCCGGTTCGAGCCGGACTCACGATCCTGCAGACGCTGCCCCGTGTCGTGGGGACCGGGACCCACCGCTACCTGATTCTGCTGGCCAACCCGGGTGAGGAGCGCGGTGGTGGTGGCTTCATCGGTGCTGTCGGTGTTGTCGTCTTCCAGGATGGTCAGCTGGTCAGCTCGAACTTCATGCCATCAGGTTTCTCCGATACGCTGGTCACCAACATCCCCGCGCCGACGCCCATCAGGGAAATCACCGGCACCAATCTCGTGCTGGCCGACTCCGACTGGTCGCCCAACTTTCCAACCTCGGCCGCGCTGGCGGCCGAGTTCTACACCCGTGCCACTGGGCAGCCGTTGGACGGCGTCATCAACGTGGATCCGATCGCGCTTTCATACGTGCTCCAGGTAGTCGGCAGCGTCCAGGTGCCCCCCTATCCCCAGGTGGTCGGCGCGACCAACACGCTCCTCGAGCTCAACTACATCGTTAACCTCGCCCGTCCCGGGGATCCTGGCAAGGCATACCTGGCTCCGTTCGGGCACGCCGTGGTCGACGCCACCCTCAAGACGCCGAGAGACGAATGGATCGCGCTCGCCACTGCCCTGGAGCGAGGCGCCGCGGAGAAGCACATCGTGCTGTTCTTCGACGACTCGCACCTGGAGCAGCTGGTCGTGAACGCCGGTGTCGGCGGAGTCATGCCTCAGAAACCGAGTGGCGACGCCTTGCTCGTCGACGACTCAAACCTCTCTGGCACAAAAGGCGATCTCTTCGTGACCCGGAGCTACGCTCTCAGTGCGATAGTCGATGCACACGGAGACGTGCAGGATCGGCTGACCTTGACGTATCACGACCCTCTCGAGGCGGCGCTGGCCAAGACCGGATTGCTGAGCAACACCGGAGGGCTCTTTGAGGACTACGTCAGGGTGTACCTCCCGCCCTCGGCGCACTTTGAGGACCTTGAGGTGAGCCAGAACGGCGCGCCCGCGCGATCGGAGAGTCCCGAGGACTTCGGAACGGAGGGCAACCGCCCGTGGGTCGCCTTCGACCTCATCATCGACGTGAACGGAACCACGGCGCTGACGTTTGTGTATGGCGGTCCATTTGCGCATGTGGCATCGAACGGCACAGTCAGCTACCAGCTTGACTGGGAACGACAGATCAACGCACTCACATGGCCGATCACGGTCGAGGTGCAGTTACCCGGCGGCCGCGCCTACCGATATGCGAGCGACCTGAGCGTCGACCGTCAGTGGAGGGTGGCGGGGGCGGCGTCGCCGTAGCGTGCGGCCGTCGGCTGCACCGCTATCTGGCGGCGTCCGGGGACGGTGGCATCCGCTGCGGTGCTTTGAGATCCTGAAGACGCCCGCGGCATACTGCCAAGCGCGCCGGTGGAGTCGGAAACCCAAGTTCACGAGCGCGAACCCAACAGCGATGAGCGCTATCGCGATGACGGCAGCTCGATCACTTGCCGCCCCGTATGGGTGGGGGGTGTCAAGGAAGCGGAGCAGGTAGACCAAGACGAAGCCAGCAGCTGCGATGAAGGAATCGGCAACAAGCCACGGGAGCGCCCGTCGTACGACGCGGGCTAATGCACCGAGGATGCGGGCCACCACCCAACCGGCGGCCCGGGCGATGATCCAAGCGTCGGTGGCGATGGTCCGGTGCTGGATGTAGTGGAGCTCGATCAGTCGATCGCTCGCGACTTCCTCATCCTTGTCAATTCGCTCATCAGCCGCGGCTTCCACGAGCGGACGTCCCCGACCCCGCCAGGCGGGGGAGATCAGTCCCGGCCGAACCTCCAGGAGCCGCGCTGCCGACGGCGTAAACCGGGGGGCATCGGCGACCGCAGTGGGGCGCGGCCCCACCATGCTCATCTCGCCGCGCAGCACGTTTACGAGCTCAGGGAGTACAGAAATGCCCAAGACGCCGAGGATGCGGCCAGCGCCCGTGGATGACAGGCGAGTGATCCGGTAGGCTTGTCCACCCCGCCCGACGCGTTCCTCGTGAATGACGACGGGGCTACGCGAAGCGACCTTCAGATAGAGAGCCGCCAAGCCAACAAATGGGATCGCGATCGTGATGGCGACTGCCGCAACAAAGAGGTCGAATAGGCGCCCGACCCGATCGTGCGGGGCGATGAGCTACCTCCCTTGTTGTCCGAGTACTTCCCCTCGCTCCGGGGAAGGTACCAAATGGTCCCTACCAACCCAAGCCATCAATCGTCACAAATTCGTCGCGGGAGCTTTGTGGCGTCAGCCGGGCCTTGCTGCCGAATGCCTCCAGACGCGGCTAACAATTCAATCCGGGGAGCCACTTACTATCTGCGTGCCCCCCGGACTGGATCCGCCAGACTATGTACCACCCATGGATGGCGCGATCACGCGGAACCGGGTCCTGTTATGACCTTTGTCCTCATCTCCACGGACAAGGCGGCCGATCCCGTCGGTGTCCTCGGGGCCACGAAGCGCCTCGGCGAACTGTTGGTGGCGAGCCTACGAACGTCGCATACACTGTTTACTGCGGTGCGCTTCGGCAATGTCATCGGGAGTCGTGGAAGCGTGCTGCCTCGTTTCGAGGCGCAGATACGACAAGGAGGCCCGCTGACTGTGACCCATCGCGAGGTGCGCAGGTTCTTCATGTCGGTCGACGAGGCGGTTCGTTTGGTGTTGCATGTGCTGCGACCGCCAAGCCGGGGCGTGTCTATGTCCTCGACATGGGGGAAGATCTGGCAATTGCCGACATTGCTCAACGCCTCGCACAGCTCCATGGGCTCCGCGTTCCAGAAGACATCGGCATTGTGTACACCGGGCTGCGTCCGGGGGAGCGACTCAGAGAGATTTTGCTCGGGTCCGGTGAGAGCCTGCACCCAACCCCGCAGGTGGGTGAACTTGCAGGGCTGGAGTGTCGCTCCGCCGGCTATTGGGACGGAGTCATAGAGAAGTTGGTGGCCAACGCGACGACGGCAGGAAGCGATCGCCTGCGGGAGGACTTGCTGGCGGCCGTAGCGCCTGCTCCCCTTTCCGCGGCAGGCCAGGAGACCAGTTGATCGACCGCGATATGCAGGCCGTGGGCCGCGACGATTATGGAAACCTACCGACCGCGCTCGACGACGCTCAACTTCGTGAGCTCGCGCGGGCAATACGCGTGGAATCCGTGCGCATGATCCATCGCGCGCGCTCCTCGCACCTTGGCTCCTGCCTGTCGATGGCGGACATCATGGCGGTTCTCTACGGTTGCATCATGCGCTTCCGACCAGCGGATCCAACGTGGGCGGATCGTGACCGTCTGATCGTCAGCAAGGGTCATGCCGCCGCGGCCACGTATGCCACGCTGGCTGAGGCCGGGTTCATGCCTCGTAAACGGCTCGAAGAGTTTGGACGCGACAGCAGTGTCTTCGCGGGGCATGTGACCCACGGCGTGCCGGGGGTCGAGGTGTCAACCGGCTCGCTGGGTCACGGCCTGCCCATCGCCACCGGGATGGCCCTCGCGGCGCGCCGAAGCAGAGCGGCGTGGCGTGTGTTCGCGGTGCTGAGCGACGGCGAACTGGATGAGGGCTCCAATTGGGAGGCATTCATGTTCGCCGCCCATCACGGGTTGGACAATCTGACCGCTGTGATCGACTACAACGGGATCCAGAGCTTGGACACAGTCGAGAAGACTCTCAGGCTTGAGCCACTACGTGCCAAGCTGGAATCGTTCGGGTGGCGCGTGCTCGACGTGGACGGCCACGACGTCCGCGCCCTGCGGCAGGCGTTGGATCGAGCGACTGCCTCGACCGGCAGACCAACGGCTGTGATTGCTCGGACGATCAAGGGCAAGGGGGTCCGTTTCATGGAAGGCAAGGTGCTCTGGCACTACCGTCCGCCCGATGACGCCGAAATGGCTGCAGCCGTCGACGAGCTGGGTGCGGGGGAGTGAGGTCAGCATTTATTCAAACGCTTGAAGCGCTCGCTGACGAGGATTCGCGGGTCTGCCTGATCGTGGGCGACCTCGGGTATTCGGTCATCGAGCGCTTCGCTGAGGCTCACCCTGACCAATTTGTCAACGCCGGCGTCGCCGAGCAGAACATGATCGGTCTGGCAACCGGTATGGCATTGTCAGGCCGGATTGTGTTCACCTACTCAATCGGAAACTTCGCGACACTGCGCTGCCTCGAGCAGATTCGGAACGACGTGTGCTACCACCAGGCCAATGTCAAGGTGGTGGCCGTTGGGGGTGGCCTCGCGTATGGGTCGCTGGGGGCCAGTCACCACGCTACCGAGGACCTCGCGATCCTGCGCGCGCTGCCAGAGTTGACGGTGGTCGCGCCTGGCGATCCCGTCGAGGCGCGGCTCGCCACGCGTGCCCTGGCGGAGGCGAGCGGTCCGGCATATCTGCGGCTCGGCAAAGCAGGCGAGCGTGTGGTTCACGACGACGAACCCAGCTTTCGAATTGGCAAGGCAATTACGGTTCGTGACGGGGGCGACATCACACTCATCTCCACCGGCTCCGCCCTCCCGCTGACGGTCGACCTCGCTGCCCATCTGGCTCGTCACGGGACGTCCGCCCGCGTCTTGAGCATGCATACGATCAGTCCACTCGACAAACAGGCGGTCATCGACGCGGCGGTCGGCACGCGACTGATCGTGTCGCTCGAGGAGCACAGCGTGGTGGGTGGTCTCGGGTCGGCCGTTGCGGAGGTGCTCGCCGAGTTGCCCGAGCCAAGGGCGAGGCTTCGGCGGATCGGCCTGGCGCATGTGTTCAACCGCACCGTCGGAAGCCACGAGTACCTCAGAAGCCAGCACGGGTTCAATCTCGAGACTGTGAGCGAGATCACCGACAAGCTCGTGGAGGAACTCAATGGAGTGGCGCGTTAAGTTCGTCGACTATCCGCGAGCGTTCGCGGATATGGAGACGGAGATCATGGACACGGTCCGCGGAGTGCTCGCAGCCGGTGATCTGATGATGCGCCAGCAGTTGAAGGACTTCGAGGTGCATCTGGCGGCCTTCGTTGGCACCTCCCACGCCATCGGGGTCAGCAATTGCACCGACGGGCTGCGCCTTACCCTCGAGGCCTTGAGCGTCGGTCCCGGTGATGAGGTGGTCACCGTTGCTCACACCTTCCTGGCCACCTTGGCGGCGATTCATCACGTTGGCGCGACCCCGGTGCTCGTCGATGTCGGCGACGACTACAACCTTGATCCCGATCTGCTGGACCGAGCCATCACCCCACGTACCCGAGCCATCCTTCCCGTGCATCTCAATGGTCGGGTATGTCAGATGGACCGAGTGATGGAAGTGGCCAAGGCCCACGACCTCATCGTGCTGGAAGACAGTGCACAGGCACTGGGAGCATCGTTCGCCGGACGGCGCGGGGGTACGTGGGGCGCTGCTGGGGCATTCTCGTTCTACCCTGCCAAGCTGCTTGGCGGATACGGAGATGGCGGCGCCGTCGTCACGAATGACCGAGACCTGGCTGAGCGTCTCCTCGCGCTCCGCGACCACGGGCGAGTGTCGAAGTCTGGTGTCAACGGATGGGGTTGGAACTGCCGCCTTGACAATCTGCAGGCAGCCTTGCTCGACCTAAAGCTTCAGCGGCTTCCCGACTGGATCGGGCGGCGTCGGCAGCTTGCGAGCATGTATGACGAGGCCCTCGAGGGACTCGACCAAGTGAAGCGCCCACCCGCTCCGTCCGACTCTGGCCTGTACTTCGATGTCTTCCAGAACTATGTCATTGAGGTCGATTGTCGCGACGAGCTCGCCGCCCACCTGGCGGACCAAGGCATAGAGACCATGACGGCGTGGCCCGTGCCCGTCCATCACCAGCCGATTGGCCTGCCTGATTTCTCCCTGCCACGCACCGAGGCACTCGCGCTGCATGCGCTCTCCCTGCCGCTGACGGTCGAGCTCGAGGAGGATCAGGTGATCACCGTCACCAACGCCATACGGAGCTTCTTCAATTGACTCCAGACGGGAGGAGGTAGCGATGTCCGCTCGCTCGCGCGATAACGCCGAATCCACCGCTCTTCGTACGGAGGCGGAGGCGCGCGTTGCCGCCGAGCTCGCCGTTGCGTTCGAGCGCTCGAACGACCCGGTTGGAATTCGCCTCGAGAACTTTCCAAAGTACGTGCGCCGTCAGAACTTGACCCGCTTCATAGCACTCTACGAGCTGTTCAAGCTGGTTCAGCGCGTCAAGGGCTCGATTGTGGAGTGCGGAGTCAATCGTGGCTTCGGACTCATGTCGTGGGCAAAGTTGAGTGCGATCCTCGAGCCAATCAACCTGACCCGGCGAATTTACGGGTTTGACACCTTCACTGGATTCCCGGACCCGCACCGGAAGGACATCGGAGCCGACGACAGCAAACCGACTGTCAAACGGGGAGACCTCGCGGCTGACTCCTACGAGGAACTGCTGGCGCTCATCGCGCTGCATGATGACGATCGCTATCTCGGCCACATCCCAAAGATCCAACTCACACGCGGGGACGCCGTCCAGACCATTCCCCGGTTCGTGGAGGACAATCCACACTTGGTCGTAAGCCTCCTCTTTCTCGACTTCGATCTGTATGAACCCACCCGCGTGGCCCTCGATATTTTTCTCCCGCGAATGCCCAAGGGGGCAGTGATCGCCTTCGACGAATTGGACAACCCCCTGTGGCCGGGGGAGACCATGGCGCTTCTGGAAGGGCTGGGTATCGGACGGTTGGGTTTGGAGCGTCTCGAGTTCGATCCGTACATTGCCTTCGCGCGCATCACCTGACATGCGTGCATCCACGGGCCGTTCTGAGGCCGACCTCGGGCTGAGACATCGCCGCACGAAACGGTTATTGGATGTCCTGGCCGCTGTCGCTGGCGTGGTTGCTCTATCCCCAGTCCTGGCGGGCATCGCGCTCCTGATTGGTTCGAAGCGCGACGGCCCGGTGATCTACAGGGGTGTCAGAGTGGGTTTGCACGGTCGCCTGTTTGAGATGTTCAAGTTCCGCACCATGGTTGCAAACGCGGAAATGGTGGGAGGGCCTAGCACGCCAGACGACGATGACAGGTTGACGCCCATCGGGAGGCAACTGCGTCGATATAAACTGGACGAGCTACCCCAGCTGTTCAACGTCGTCAAGGGCGACATGAGCCTGGTAGGACCGCGCCCACAGGTGCCGTCCGAGGTCGATGGTTATTCTGATGCGGAGCGGGCGCTTCTCTCCGTCCGGCCAGGTATCACTGACTGGGCATCGCTGCGGTTCCACAACGAGGGTGAAATCCTCGCCGGTAGCCCGGACCCCGATCGAACGTATCGGGAGCGGATTCGTCCCGAGAAGATTAGGCTGGGACTGGAGTATGTGCGTCGCGCCGGCCTCCGCGATGACTTAGCGATCTTGTGGGATACCCTCAGGTTGGTAAGTCGCTCTCGTCGGCGCGGAGAGTCATGCGCTCCTGCTGGTGGGCCGAGAGAGCGAATTCAGCAGTGAAGAGTCTCGGTGACGTGGCGGCGGACAACCCGAGCACCAGCCTGAATCACGACGAGATCAGCCGGTTCTACGATCGAATTGGCTCGAAGACCCTTTTGGACGATACGGCGCGTTATGGGTGCGAGTCGGTTCCGCCTTTCCTAGCCGCTCCATATCGGCAGATCGACGCCATCATCCAACAGCTCCGTCGCGTAGGCAAGAGCAGTTTCCTGGACCTGTGCTGCGGCCCGGGCGCCTACTCCGTGTACGCGGCCAAGCTGGGCTTCGATGTTGTGGGCATCGACATTTCGGCTGTTTCGATAGCGGCGGCCACACACCTCGCGGAGGTCCAGCAAGTGTCGGACCGATGCCGGTTCGTGGTGGGCGATGCTTTGACGTCGCTCAACCAAGAGACTTTTGACGTCATCTTCATCGGCAGCGCCCTCTACTACTTGGACCTTCACGCTGCGCTCGACTTCGTTCGGGCACATCTCAAGGCCGACGGGGAGTTCATTTGCATTGAAACGTATGGCGACAACCCCATCATGAGCGTCTACCGCCGCCTCCGGGCACGAGTGCGAGGGGACCGTGATGCTCCCACGCTTACGCGTCTTCTGGGAGAGCGCCAGATCGCGCAGCTCCGACGAGCCTTCCCGACATCACATGTGCGCTACTACGGCTTCCTGACGCTTGTCGGGCTGGTGCTCGTTCCCCTTCCCATCGTTGGCCAACGATACGAAGCCATCGCCCGAAAGATCGACCGCCTACTGCTCAACCGCTTTGGCTTCCATCGGTGGTCGTTCAATTTCGTGTTCCATGGAAACCGCGCCGTTGATGAGCCGGACCTAGATCCGTGATTCGAACTAGCGCACCTGCATCCCGAAGAATCGCGTCGTGCCGTCGAGACCAGCAAACCGAGTATCACCACAGACCGGCGAGAACTGACGACCTTCCGGGCGGCGATCTCCCTGGCCGTTCTCGGCTCCGGTCTGGGGTGGCATGGGAAATCTGTTGTGCTCTCGGCTAGACCTCTACAGGCAGACGTTGAGGTCCCCGTAGGATGGCTGAGCCGCCGACGCTTGGCCACGATGGCTCTCGCCCTGGTTTACCTGTTGGCGATTTGGCGCGTTTACGAGTTGTTCGTCTCGCCGACATACAGCTATGTGTATTACACCTACGCGGCCCCAACATCAGTTCAGATTGTGACGGCATCCATCCTTGGGCTGGTGTGCGTCGCCGTCCTGCCGATTGATGTCAGGCGCCCCTCACAGGTGGTGATATGGATGCTCTTCTTGCTCGTCGTGGGGCCGTGTCTAGTCATTCTGCCGCTGATGCGCCCGAGCCTCAGCATTTCGGCCGACCGCATTCTAGGGCTCGAGGTCGCACTGGTTGGTTGCTTCGCCCTACTCAACCTGATTTCGCTGGTTCCGGTCCCAAGGCTGCCGTTGCTGAGCCTTCCTCGTCAGACGGTTTGGACCGGGATTCTTCTCTTCTTCCTCCTCCTATATCTGCTGCTGTTCTCCCAAACCGGCATACGACTGCAAGTATCCGATCTGGGGCAGGTCTATGCGACACGCGCCCTCTTCACCAGCACGGTAACTGGCGTGGCAGGCTATGCCGCGGAGTGGCTAACTGGCCTGATCAACCCGATGTTGATGGCCTACGGGTTGGCACGGCGCCGGTATCGATGGCTGGCGCTCGGCATCGTTGGAGAGTTGGTCATGTACCTTTTGGCGGCCTATAAGTTAGCACTGTTCGTGTTCCCTTTAGTCGCTTGGATCTTCTGGCTCCTTCGGGACAAACGGCGCCATCGTTTCGGCGCCAACCTCCTTGTCGGTGCGATTGGCATCATCTTGACAGTTACCGTGATCGACAGCGGCTTCAATTCCAAGCTTCTGACTGGGCTCGTCACTCGGCGGGTGTTCATGGATGATTCAGTCCTAACCGGACTTTACTTCGACTTCTTTTCGAGGTATCCGCAGGACCAGTTGGCCCACAGCGTGCTGCAAGGCATCACGTATTCGCCGTACAAGGTTGCCCCCGCTTATTTGATCGGGAATGCTTACTTTCCGGGTACCGGCCAGGATGCCAACGCAAACATTTGGGCCGACGCATTCGCCAACTTCGGCATCCCTGGAATGATCATGCTGACGCTCGTGCTCGCCTGTGTACTGCTGCTATTTGATGGGGCTGCGAGGTTCAAGGATCTACGTTTCACCGGCACCATGTTGGCACTGCCTTCGGTCGCTCTCGCCAATAGCGGTGTGCTCACGACCATCGCCTCGCACGGGCTAGGTCTCGCAGTCATCCTTGCCCTGCTACTGCCCCGAGATGACCCGGGAGGAGCTCCAGCCGCGACGCCATCGAACGACACGCGCGGCAAGCGCCCTTACTCGCGGCTCAGACGCGAGATGACCCGAACTCCGTACTCTCACCGGACCGGGGGTGGCGCAACTCGAGAATGAGGTCGATGACCGGCCGTCACGGCGGTAAGCGCGGACACTCGAGTGTTTGTGTTTCTTGACTCCCCTTCCGTTTGCTGGCTTGTGTGGGTGAGCACGAATAGGGCGCCATCAAGAGCTGCTTTTAGAAAGGGTCGCTACCCGCTCAAGGTGATCGGCATAATGAGCGTAAACGATGTCGGCTCGAAAGCATTGCTCATATAGCTCAAGACATCGTCGCCTCCGCTCTGCAGCCTCAGCGTTTGTTGCATCCACCGTAGCGTTCGCGATGCCGGCCAGCGCGCGGCCATCGTCTAGCTGGTACGCGTTTCCGACTCCGTAGCGTTGCAGGAGGCGAGAGACCTCGCTATCTGCCAGAGAAGCCGCGATTGGAATGCCAGCTGATAGGTACTCGGGGATCTTGTTAGGTATCGAGAGGAGAAAGTCGAAGTTTGGACGATATGGAGCCAGCCCAAGAACAGAACGTGAAAGGATGGCCGTGATCTGCTGGCGGCCAATCCATCCCGCGACGACCACGTTCGGCGTCGCAGATGCCCGACGGCGGAGGCTGTCGAGCAAAGCACCCTTTCCGCACAGTACGAAACGTACCGTTGGATGCCTCGGCGCGAGAAGCGCGGCTGCACGGAGAACGTGG
Source organism: Candidatus Dormiibacterota bacterium (assembly GCA_003162415.1). Classification (GTDB taxonomy): domain Bacteria; phylum Chloroflexota; class Dormibacteria; order Aeolococcales; family Aeolococcaceae; genus Palsa-851. The sequence goes on along the minus strand of PMOL01000008.1, from coordinate 183,047 downwards.
TCGAACTCGAACTGATCCGAGAAACTGCCGAGGAAGGTAACGCAAGGCGTCTCTGGTCTTACACCATGCTGCGCCCAAAAAGCGTCGGCCTCGAGATTCGCAGCCGCGTGGTCCGGCGCCGGGTAACCGTAGGGCACGCTGAGGTCTGATGGCCCTGCCGGTCGGCCGGCATAGCCGAGCGCCCAGTTGAGAAACGGCTTGGAGATTGCCACAATCCCCGAGGCATGTTGGCAGGCCAGCCGGGCGAGCTTGCGGTAAGGCCAGACGAAGGGTGCAGACATCGGCCTGAGCACCCGCGGTAGCGCGCGGTCGAAGATGTCTGGCCACAGGTCCCGTACATCGACGAGGTACGGAGCGCCGAATCGCGTCGCAAGACGACGCGACGCTTCGCAAAGCTCCAGTGTTGGAAGTGAGGAGAGGATCAGGGACGGGGCCGGTGCACGGCCAGCGAGGCGCCGGAATCGCGCCGCGATCATGGCATGATCGATGAACCGTGCGACTGAGACGTCCCGTCGGTAGCCTGGTCCCGGCAAAACGACGAGGCGAATGCGCCCTCTAGAGCGATGCAGTGAGTAGGACCCGGGGACTCGCTGAATCCGGTTGAAGTGGTCGAAGCTCGACGTCCACCAAGTGACATCATGCCCGCGAGATGCCAGTTCCTCGGCCAGCATGCCCGACCGAAGCAGTCTCGGGTCGCCGGGGTCGATCGGGAGCGGCTCGCCGACGGTGACCAACCAAAAGCGCAGGGCGCTCATCCGATGGATCGCAAATTCGACGGCACAACGGCCGTCTCTGGGCCGGCTGGGTGAGGCGAGCACCCCTTTCTATCGTCTCGGCAGGCTCTGAGGAACTGGAGCCACCAGATGCCAGCAGCGAGCAGTTTTGCCGCCCCGAGTCCCATGGCAGCACCTGATACCCCGCCCAAGAATGCGCCGGTGATACTGAGCGCGATGGTGATGGGAGCGTCCACGGCCCGAGCCAGTAGGATGCGGCGCCCGGCAGCGAGGATCCTCAGGCCCTGAGCCGGGGCCACCGCCAGAGCCGTCCCGAGCATGCTCAGCCCGACCCACAGCAGCAGCGGTGACGAACCTGCCCAGCTCGCACCGAGAATAAATCTGCCCCATGTGGCTGGAAGAAGGAGCACGGCAGCGAAATAGACAGCGGCGATCGCGAACAGTCCCGCGCCGTAGCCGCCCTCAAACCGCCGAAGCGCCATCGGGCCCCCATGCCGGATGCGCACTCCCTCGGGAACGCCGAAGGCCCTTGATCCTGTCATCACCACTGCAAGCGGGCCGTAGAGCAGCGCCGCCCCCTGCATCGACCCGACGGCGCTTAGGCTCACTATCAGGGGAAGAAGGTAAATCACCAGCTGACCGGCAACGGCCATCGAAACGAAATCGGCCGTGAAGCTCACCGCCATAGAACTGTTCTCGCGAAGCCATGCTCCAATCCCGTTTAGCCTCGGCACAACGCCGAGGTGCAGAAGACCAAAGGCGGCGCCAACCCAAGCCCCGCACGCCCAAGCCGCGAGCAGGAGGTAAGACGAGTGCATCCCACCGCTCACCCACAGGACGGCGATCGCGCCGGCGGAGACTGCAACCCACAAGCCGTCGCTGAGCGTGGCCCACCACGGCCGACCGTCTGCAAAATATAGTTGGCGGGTTACGTCCTGCAAAAGTAGCCCGGGTAGAGCCAACCCAGCAACCACAAACGGGGCGCGCAGCGATCCTGACACCGCTGCAACGGCCAGTAGAAGTATCGTGCCCATCAGCGCCACTGCCAGTGTCGTGCCAAGCAATTGGCCACGCGCCCGTCGAAGGTCAGCAGAAAACGGTGTATGGGAAAAGCGCACCTGATAGGGTTCGCTGCCCACTGCGTACGCGACGCCTAGGCAAAGCGTGTACGCGTAAAAGGCGAGTACGTACGAGCCGAACCCGGACCCGGGAAGTTCGCGCGCAGCAACTAGGCTGACCCCGAAGTTGCTCAAGCTCGACAGCCCTTGGTCAGCCAGACTCCACGTGGCGCGCATGGTCCTGGATCGGCCTGCGGAGGACCCCGGTGCCTCCCCCGCGACCACCCAACGCGAGTCGTCCTGCACAGAAGGGTCAACGTCCCCGAACACCGTCACCGGCTCAGGCCCGAACGCGGGTCCGCGTTGCCGCTCGATGCCGCAATACCGAGCAGTTGGTCGTACCTCTCAACCAGGACAGTGGCTTGTGTCTCCCAGGTGTACGCGATTCGAACCGCATCCCTCCCCCGCCGCCCCATGCTATCTGCCTCGGCCGGATGGGTGACCAGCCATGTCATCGCGGCGGCAATCGCATCGGGATCGAGGGGATCGACCATCAGTCCACACTCGATTCCCTCCACGATCGGTCGCCAGAGCGGGAAGTTAGACGCGATCACGGGCAGGCCCGCGGCCATGTACTCGAACAGCTTGGTGGGGTAACCCTCCAGGTAGTGCTGCATCGGATGCTGAAGGACCAGTCCGGCTCGAGCCCCTTCCAGCAGTTGCGGCAGGTCGTCTGGAGACACCACTCCCAGGTAGGCGGTCCGACTCCAGCCTGGCAGGAGCTTCACGGCGTCAATCTCGCCCGGGTCCGCCGGGCCGGCCAGGACCAAACGGATGCCGAGGGCGGAATCGCATCGACCGATCGCCTCTACCATCTCCTTGGTGCCGCGCTCGGGCGCGAGCACGCCGGTGTACACCATCACACAGCCCTCCCGGCCATCTTCCCCCGCTTCCGTCGTGCGCTGCGGCGGCGCTCCGAACTGATCGGTGGGCGTCCGTCCGGCAAAGTCTCCCCATCGCGGCAGGTTTCGTATGACCACGGTATTGGAGCCACCAAACCGTTGAGCGATCGGCTCTGATGCCGCCACGACAAGGTCAAAGTGCTTCGCGCTCCAAGGTTCAAGGCGGTCGAGCCAACGCGCGAGGACGGGACGTAACCGGCTTGGGATCCACGTCTTGGCCGAGAGTTGCCGAGGAAGGTCCTCGTGGACGTCATAGATCACGCGGGGCCGCCAGGGAGGGACGAGGCGGATCAGGAGCCCCAGGGGCACGAGTTCGGGATCGTGAAAATGGACGACATCGGGGTTCTGTCGCAAGGCAACGACGACCGCAACCCAGGGCCGGAACGCCATCCGGGCGAGGCGGGACCGGCTGGTGCCGATTGGACGGATGAGCACTTGGTGCCTCGTCGTCGGACCGTCCGCGCCGGCCGCCACGATGACCCGGTACCCGGCGTCCGCCAACGAACGAGCTTCACGATGGAAGATCCGGGAGTCGGATGCCTGATGCACAGTGGATAAATGGACAACGGTGCACGCGTCGCGCCTGAGGTGGGCTGCCGGGGCCACGCCGCGCGATTGTGGCCAGATTCGGCGGCTGCCGAATGCTTTCACCCTCACATCGTATCCGCCCACAGTGAGCGCAGGCGAATCTCGGCGCGTCGTCCTATGTGGCCTTCCGTCACCCACCGCACCTCGTAGAATGGTCTCGAGGCCCCCTCACCATCGAAGCACCCGCCCTGAACTGCACCAAGGAGATGCTTGAGACTAGGACAAGGCTTGGTCATCCCCCGCCAATCATGATGCGCAAAGTTCTCGTACTTGCTCCGCATACCGACGATGGCGAGTTCGGATGCGGCGGCACCATCGCGCGCATGTGCAGAAATGGAGATGAGGTTCACTATATCGCCTTCTCTGCAGCGGAGAAGTCTGTACCCAAGCACCTCCCCCCGGGGATCTTGCGTACCGAGCTTCGCGCTGCAGCAAGCATTTTGGGCCTGCAGAGCGACCGCGTGTCCGTTCTTGACTTCGAGGTCCGGGTGTTCCCCGAACACCGGCAAGAGATTCTCGAATGCATGCTACGTTTGAACGAGACAATTCGTCCGGACATGGTGCTCCTCCCGAGCGTCAATGACACGCACCAGGATCATGCGGTAATCGCCGCCGAAGGGTTTCGGGCGTTCAAGCGCACCACGATGCTCGGCTACGAGATTCCATGGAACAATCTCGATTTCCGAACGAGCTGTTTTGTCCTTCTCGACGATGAGTGCGCGGAGCGTAAGGTGAACGCCTTGGCATGCTACGAGTCCCAACGCCACCGCCCGTACGCGTCCGCCGAATCCGTGCGCTCGTTGCTCGTGACGAGAGGGACCCAGGTTGGCCATAAGTACGCCGAAGCGTTTGATGTCATACGATGGGTGCTCTCCTAACACACAGGTAGCTGGTCATGAATCCAGGCCCGCGCTTTCAGCGGCTCAACGTGTTGGTCACCGGCGCGGGGGCACCCGGGATAATGGGAACCTTGCACTGCCTGCGACACAATCCTGATCACGCCGTGGTGAACGTCACCGGGGTGGACATCTCGGCGGATCCTGCGGGGCGGTATTCCGTGGACTCTTTTTACCAGGTCCCCGCGCCCGAGTGCGACGACTACACCGACGCGCTGCTTGGGATCTGCGAGGCTGAGCACGTCCGGCTAATCGTCCCTCAGACCACGCGCGAGATCCCCCGGCTGGCGAAGGATCGAGCCATTTTCGATCGACACGGCGTTCGGGTCATGGTCGCCGACGCAGGTGTCATCAATCGAGCAAATGACAAAGTCGCGACGCTCCGAGCTTTCGAGTCGGTGGGCCTTCCTGTACCCGGGTTCCGTGTCGCGGACACTCCAGGCGCCGTGATGACCGCGGCCAGTCAATTCGGCTATCCGGACAACCCAGTGGTGATCAAGCTACCGGTATCCAACGGGATGAGGGGGTTACGCGTTCTCCAAGAGCAGGCACAATCTTTCGACGACTTTGCGTCCAAGAAGCCCGAGCCCGGGTCGATGTCCCTGAACGAGTTCCTTCGGATTTATCGTTCCGGAACTGGGTCGGCGCGAATCATGGTGTGTGAGTACTTGCCAGGCGATGAGTACTCTGTCGACGCCTTTCGTGAGGGGGAGTTCACCATCGCGGTGCCACGTAGGCGCACGGTTATTCGCAGTGGTATCAGCTTTGTTACTGATGTCGATCTTGACCAAGAGATCATCGACCAGTCCTTAAGGGGTGCCGCGGCTCTGTCCATCGAAGGAACGTTTGGTTTCCAATTCAAACGGGATGCAGAAGGGCGCCCCAGGCTTTTGGAGTGTAACCCGCGGATCCAGGGAACGATGGTGGCCTCTGCTATCGCCGGAGCAAACGTCATCTGGATGGGGGTCCGGTGGGCTCTCGGTCTTCCGACCGAACCGCCGGGAAGTATTCGCGACGGTACCCGATTCAGCCGCTACTGGGGCGGCGTTTCACAAGTCGGCGGGTCGACCATTCATATATGACGGCGCACGCTGCCGACCGGATGTCATGGCTTCCTTTCGGCGTCGAGTTAGTGGTCTTCGACTTGGACGGAACGCTCTACGATGATCGCGTATATTTGGCCGAAGTCGACAGGACCCTCGCGCGCCATCTGTGCGTGGCGCATCGAATATCCGATGAAGTGGCGACACGGGCCGTAGCGGATGCGACCAGCGGCGGGCGCCACGGTTTTCTTAATCGCATGTGCGACGATCTTGTCCTTGATCCCGCTGCCATCTCGGAGATGCTAAAGGTCATGCGCGCGGTCGAGCCGGAGTTGGAGCCCTTCCCATGGGTAGGCGCCGTCTTACGAGCTCTTCGGGACAACAAGGTCCGGGTCTTCGTTTTGACGAACGGCAACCGGGACCAGCAACGTCGGAAGCTGGATTCGCTTGGCTTGAGTACGACCCTTGAGCCCGGCACAGTGGTTTACGCGGCGGAAGGCCGCCCCAAGCCGGACCCAGAGGGTCTCCTCCAAATCCTCCGGACCACGGACATACCCGCTGCGCGATCCCTGTTCATCGGCGACCACCGAGTGGACCAAGAGTGCGCGGCGGCCGCTGCAGTTCACTTTTGGTATGTGGCCGAACTCGTCGCGAGGACTGCTGGCTTCATCGCTGACGCCCCGCCTGGACGTGCTGTAGAGGCTCGCGGAGTCGCGGAAGGAGCGTAACGTAGGTGATGAAGTGCAGCCGGCGGTGTAGCTGGGCGGCAAGGCAGCTTGATTAACCCGCTGCGACCAGTGGCCAGGACTCAGTAGGACGCCACGTCCATGAGTTGCGACCAACGGACAAAGTTGGCCAGTCGCCAATCGGATTTAACGGGTTGCGCACCCGCCATAACGGCTGCCCACCGCCCGAGTGCCGCCGTTGCATCGACTGGCTGACTCAAGTCATCTGGAAGAGCCGCAAGGACTTCCTTGACCCATGGTCCCAAGTACACAAGCATTGATGCTTCAGGAGTCGTGTAACCGAGCTTGTCTTGGCGTTCAAGCACCTCATCGGGTACCAAGCCCCGAGCCGCAGAGCGCAGCACTCGCTTTGTGAACAGTCTGCCGTCTTCGCCAATCATGTACGACTCCGGTAGCGCGAGGACTTGGTCCGCAAGAGCTGGGGTTAGATACGGGAGGCGGCTCTCGACCGACACAGCCATCGAATTGCGATCTTCGTAGCGGAGTAAGGCGGGCAAGCCAGCAACTGTGAGGTCGTAACGCAGCATGCTTCCGAGCGACCGCCGCTCTGGAGCGCCAAAGCGCCCCTGGCCCATAGTCACGCCGCGTTCGGCGAACCACCGCTTCCGAAGCCATTTCGGCGCCCTCTGGCCGCTCAGCCAGGCCATGCGATCGCCAAGACCGAATGGCATTGAAGGCAGCGCGGCGCGTCCGAGAGTCGTTACTAGTCCCTCCGACCCTGGACGACCCGCGCCCCGCGAGGCTAGCCTCAGCGCGCCCACAAGGTGCCCGTGATTCAGGAGGGACGCGCAGCGGCCAGCAACGTAGGCTCCGTATCCCGCGAACAGTTCGTCGGCGCCTTGTCCGCTCAGTACCACCCGGATGCCAGCCCGAGCAGCTGCCTCGAATACTGCAAATTGGGCCACAATGCCTAAATTGCCGAATGGCTCGCCTTGCGCGCGAATCAGCCAGTCCAAACGAGCGGGAAGGTGTTCACGGTCGATGCCCACCGTCACTGGCGCAGTGCCGACCCTGCGAGCAACAACATCAATCCAGCGTTGTTCGCTTAGATGGGGGTCGTCGGCCACGTAGCTGAAGGTGTGAAGCGAGAGCTCTGGTTCAAGGTGCCTCACGAGCGTCGTGATGGTCGATGAGTCGATGCCTCCCGACAGCGCTATTCCAATAGGAACATCGCTACGGAGGTGCAAACGCACGCTTTCGACAAGCTGACGACGAATGGAGCTCGATGCTTCGTCGAACGAGGGGGGAAGCCCATGCCGAACACCAATCGGGGACCAGTAGCGCTGCATCGAGAGGTCAGTGGGGCGCGCCAGATCCGCGGTCGCAATGTGGGCGGGTGGCAGGTGTGTTACGCCGTCAACCATAGTCTCGGGTCGATGGTCGGTGAGGCCGTGCGCGAGATAATCGGCGACAGCGCCTGGGTGCAGTCTGGGGCGGAAGCCGGGCAAGGCCAGAAGGGTTGGAATCTCTGAGGCGAATGCAAGGCCGGTTGGACGGTGTAAGAAGTAGAGAGGTTTAATGCCGAAAGGGTCTCTTGCAAAATGCAGACGGCGCGCCCGTGTATCCAGCACGCAATAGGCGAACATTCCCACTAGCCGGTGCACGCACGCCGGCCCCCATTCCGAGAACGCGTGGAGCAGGACCTCTGTGTCCGAGTGACCCCTAAACACGTGCCCCAGCTGCGCTAATTCACGCTGAAGCTCGACATAGTTGTAGATCTCGCCATTGAAGACGATGTGATATCGGCCATCGGGGCTCGACATCGGTTGGCGACCGGTTTCGGAAAGATCGATGATTGAGAGCCTGCGAACTATCAGGGCCACAAGTGTGCCGCGAGCGTCGCGTGGCCGGCGTCCGACGAGAGGTGTGCCGTTACCGTCCCACTGGAGGAAGCCGAGATCGTCCGGCCCGCGATGCACTAGCGAGGCCGAGAGTGATTCCAGTACCGCTGCCACGTCGGACTGGATCGGGCCCAGAATTCCGGCGATGCCGCACATCGCGTACCACTCTACCCGAGTTTCGCACGGCAACGATTGGGCTCACGCGGGTGCGTGGTCGACTTGCCATCAGCCCCGATGCAGACGGACTCGCTAAGGGAGAGGACTTCCTTCTCTACGTCCAGCCCAATCGGGGATTCCATCAACGTTGTCGCGATCACCCACAAACGTCAGCCGGTATTAGAATCGCGCCTCAGTCCCCGCACGTGGGTGCCGGCGTGGGCTCCGGCGGCCTAGACCATTCGACCATGTGCTCGCACTCGCGCAGGCGGGGCGTCCAATTGCTTTTCACCCTCGATCACACAAGGGCCGACTCGACTCCGGGCACTCCTAATCTTCCGCAACCCCAGAGCGACTTCACGTCGAGCGACGCGGGCAGCCCGTGGCCAGGGAAACAGTCGCCCTACAGGATTTCGACCGCAACTGCACCGAACGAGAAACCAATGTACCGATAGGTGTTGGCGCTCTGCATGATCCACTCTTGGAAGGCTTTGAACTCGCCGTTTAACTCCCAGCCGGGATATCCATAGTACTCGTCAAAGACGATGATGGCGCCCGACTTGATGAGGCTCCCCAACGAACGGAAGACATCGCAAGTCGACGAGTACAGGTCGCAATCAATATGGAGGAAGGAGATGCGACTCGGTGTTCTTTCGGCCAAGTACTGCGGTATCGTCTTCGCGAAGAGGCCTTTGTAAAGACGTACATTTTCCCTGACTCGCGGCAGATCGCCTCCAGTGGAGAAATGGCCCCGAGCTAGGGTGTATCCCGCCCAATCCTCGGGGAGGCCCTCGAAGCTGTCGAATCCGTAGACATCGAGCGGAGACGCGATCTCGGAGATGAGACTGAGGGTGGCGCCGCGATAGACGCCGAATTCGAGGAAAGCTCCCTCCTCCTTGCTTTGCCTGGCCCGGCGCAACGCGAAACGAAGGAGGCCGCGGTGGCCGTATTCACCGGATCGACCAGTGTCGAAGAGCACGGCGTGCTCGATGTGTGCAAGCGCGTACTCGGCTGAACGAACCTTTGCTATGTGGTAGATGAGCGATAGCGTGGTCTCGCGCTGGAGGGGCAGGAGCCTGAGCAATGTCGGCACGTAAACACGCCTATAGAGTGCCAACGCGGTGGCCCGCAACATCTCGTGGAGTTTACCCGTCTTGCCAGCGCCAATGCATGCGGCCATTGGTGAATGAAAGCGGCGAAGGATCAGACGCGTGACAGCCAGGGTCGATGAGCGTGCGGGAAACGAAGGGAAAGGCGCAGCGAAGGAGACGTGGCTCGAGGGCACCTAGGAGATCGCCGAGGGCGACCGGTCGCCGGATGTTACGGCAGCGGGATCATGGAGCGCGACGACAGGGGCAGAGTAGTCATATCGTAACCCTCGCCCAAGACACCGCGATCTTGTAGGCCGCTGCCCGGCTAGTTCAATGTTTATGGCAAGGGCCTTGTCTCGAATTGAAGCCCGCGGTCGGCCAGCAGCGCCATGGGCGCTGTGAAAGTGTCCGGCGCCTGTGGTCGGCTGCCCAGGCTATCCGCCCGGTGATCTCGACCCAAAAGCAAATGGGGTTCGATGGTGATCTCCTCGGCAAGCCACCTGGCCGCCGACTCTCGCCTCGGCCAGTTGGGCGTCGGTGCCGTTGGCCGTACCGCCGTGTCGTCGACGATCATGCGGCGTTGCCGGAGGACTCGAATCGCGGCGCCGCAGTCCCCCGGGGTTGGGAAAGGTCCACGTAGGAGAAGTGCAACTCAAGCTCATGGAACGGGATGAGACTTGGCGACAGAGCCAAATGGAGGGGCGCCGACCCCAATCGCCCTGTAGTAAAAGCCAATCTTGCCGGGGTCTTGCGATGCGAAGAGCGCGCGCGCATCCACCAATGCTGCGTGGCGCATAAGCTTCTGGACCCCCACGAGGTCCATACCTACGTATTCATCATGAGCAACCATCAGTACTGCACAGTCAGCACCGCGAAGGCACTCCACGAGGTCACTGCGGTATTCTGTAACCATCGGATCGTGCACCCGCACAGAGCAACCGGCGCTAATTAAGTCATTCACGACGGCTGCCGACGGCGAGTTCCGAGTGTCGTCGCTGTTATCCATGTATGCGTACCCCAGGAGAGCCACGGTGGCCGCCGCTGGAGAGATGTCGACGGCTCTGAGGCAATCCAACACGTGGACGGTTACGTTGCGTGGCATCGAGTCATTGACGGCCCTTGCAGCCGCGAGCAAGGTTGTGTGTTCTTGAGGCACGTTGGCAGCAAGAAGCCAAGAATCCTTCGGGATGCAATGTCCACCAACCCCACCCCCGGGTAGTAGAACGTTGCGGCCCGGTGACTGGTTTACGAGCTCGCGGACGCGCCACGCGTTCGCCCCGAGGTCTTGGCAAATAAGAGCAAGCTGATTGGCGAAGGCGATGTTGACGTCGCGGTACGCATTTTCGGCTGTCTTCACGATCTCGGCTGTAAGGAGGTCGGACGTGGTGAGGGTCGCTTCGACATAGTGCGTGTACATAGCCACCATCACGCCGCAGACCGCCGGTGATTCCCCACCCACCACTCGATCCATGGTCCTAAGGTTGCGCAAGAGACGACCAGGCATGACGCGCTCGGGACAGTGCCCCAAAAGGACTGTGCCGTTGCGTTTACCTCCAGCAGCCAGCGCAGGTCTCACTACCATTTCCATGGTGCCGGGTGCGATAGTGGACTCCACCACGAGGAGCACCCCGTCTTGGATCACACCTCCGAGGCTGCGGCACGCCTCCTGCAATGCTCGGAAGCGGGGCACATGGTCATCCTCAACAGGAGTGTCCACAGCGACTAGTACAATGTCCGCTTCCTCAAGCCCATCGTAGGTTGCTTGCGCCGTGAAGCGTCCACTCTGGACAACACTGCCAAGAAGCTCGGACAGTCCCGGTTCCCTTCCGCCAATGGGGTTACTCGCCTGTGATATCGCCCGGACACGGCGTGCGTCAACGTCAACGCCGATGACGTTGTAACCGGACTCGGCCAGAACACAGGCGACGGGTAGCCCAACGTAACCAAGCCCAATGACACCCACCCGCGCACGCAGGCTTTCCGCCGCAGCCAAGAGCCGGTCAAGCTGCATGGTCAATTGACGAGGAGATGAATGGGTTGGTGCTCAGTACCGGATTTGACCAGAGCCAGGGCGAGCTCCAGCGACCGAACTCCATCCTCCGCCGACACAACAGCCTCCTGCGAACCGTTCACGGCCCCGATAAAGACGTCGAGTTCGACGCGTAATGGCTCTCGCTTGGTGAGCGCGAAGCGCGTCATGGCACCCTCGCTCACGCCTCGCAGGACACTTAGTGCCTCCCAGCCCGGAGGCGCCGCCGCCACCGCCGCGTTCTCGTAAAAGAAGAGATCTTGGGTTAGGTAGTCGGCGCGGAACATGCCGCGCTCTCCCGTCACGGTGATCTCGCGCGTCTTGGTCGGCGTGAGCCAGTTGATATCCAAAACCCCGAGAACATCGTTTTGAAAGCGAATCATGGCGGTGATCATGTCCTCATTTGAGGTGTGAATTTCCCGCTTGGTTTCGGCGTAGAGTCGAATCGCTTCACTGCCCGTCAGGAACCTCATTATGTCTAGGTCGTGTGTCGCCAGGTCAATGACAACGCCGACATCTCGCACGCGATCCGGGAAGGGGCCCAATCGCCGTGCTGAGATTTGGAAGACACGGCCTAGCGCACCGTCCGTCAGGCGCTGCCTGAGTTCGCGGATTGCTGAGTTGTACCTCTCGACGTGTCCGACCATCACGATTTTCCCGCCACTAGCCGCCCGCCGGGCTATCTCGTGGGCTTGCTCCAACGTCGCAGCGATCGGCTTCTCGACGAGTACGTGACAATCCGCCTCGAGCGCGGCCGACACTAGGTCGAAATGCGAGTCGGTTGGGACAGCCACCACCATGGCGTCGACCGCTATCTGCTGCTTCTGCAAGGCGCGGACGTCTGCGAAGCTGGCGACGCCATACTTGGCAGCCATTTGGCGCCGAGTCTTTGCATCCTGGTCGATCACTCCGACCAGCTGCACAGACGGCATCTCACTTAGCAGCCGGACGTGATTCCGACCCATGGCGCCGGCCCCAGCTACGGCGACCCGTATCACAGCCGATTGACTGCGGCGGCGACGCGCTCGAGCTCCGTGTCTCCAAGCAACGGATGCACCGGCAGCGAGAGCACTTCGCCAGCAATCTCTCTTACGGTGGGGAGGTCGGAGGGCGGCACAATATCGCGGATGTGCGGGACGTCGGGAAGGGGGGTGGGGTAGAAGATCCCACTCCCGACTCCTGCCTGAGCCAACGCTAACTTGGCTTGGTCCCTCGCGCCAGGGATCCTCACAGTGAATTGGTGCCAGACATGCTCGCATCCAGGAGAAATCTGAGGCGTCTTTACCGATGTTATGGCAGCTGACAGGTACGCGGCGTTCCTTTGCCGGATCGACGTGACCTCGCGTAAGCGGTCCACCTGCGCCAGGCCAATCGCAGCGTGCACGTCAGTCATTCGAAAGTTGTATCCCACCGCAACGTACTTGTAAGGCGCAGCCATTCCCTGGTTTCGCAAGATTCGCACCCGGTCTGCGATCCTTGCATCGTTCGTCGTGATCATCCCGCCCTCAACTGACGTGATGTTCTTTGTTGCGTACAGGCTGAACACACCCGTGCCGAAGCTGCCAACGGGTCGTTGTCGGTATGTGGCACCGACCGCCTGAGCGCAATCTTCCACCACCGCGAGACCGTGGCGTGTAGCTGTGTCCATCAAGGGATCCATGTCACACGGCTGGCCGTAAAGATGCACCGGCATGATCACCTTGGTTCGAGGGCCTACGGCTGCCGCTACGTGATCTGGATCAAGGTTAAACGTTTCCTTGTTGATGTCGACAAACACCGGCTTGGCGCCGGTATGGAGGATGCTGTTGGCGGTAGCAACGAAGCTGAAGCTACTTGTGATGACCTCATCGCCAGGACCAACGTCATGCGCAAGCAGCGCGAGGTGAAGCGCGCACGTGCCGGACGACGTCGCCACGGCGTACCTGGTATCGGTCAGCGCGGCGAATCGGTGCTCGAGTGCCTCGACACGAGACCCCTGCACCAGGTGGCCCGAGCTCAAAACCTCCGCAACCGCGTCCATCTCACGGTGTGTAACCCACGGGGCTGACAGGCTGATGTCCGGGAGTGTCTTACTCGTCAAGCTCCGATCCTCGTCGCGATTGTGAGGCCCTCGCGCGCGTAGGCTGACGCTGAGTTGGGCGGCCACTCGCATGAGTCTACGCCTCGCGACAGCCATCACGACTGTGGTAATTTCAGGCTGATTCATGATCGTTCAAGCGCACCCCAGTGCCACCGTTTCAGCTGATGCTGTGATTGGGGTGGGCACCCGCGTATGGCACGAAGCGCAGGTGTGCTCTGGAGCGAAGATCGGGCGAGACTGCACCCTTGGAAAAGGAGTGTACATCGACCGGGATGTTGTGATCGGCGACCGCGTCAAGCTGCAGAATGGGGTCTCGATCTTCCGGGGTGCGACCGTGGGCTCCGGTGTGTTTGTTGGTCCTCATACCGCTCTGCTGAACGACCGGCTACCCCGGGCCGTGAACCCGGACGGTACGCTGAAGCGCACCGGAGATTGGGCCGTTGCGGGGGTGACCATTGATGATGGAGCGTCCATCGGCGGCGGGTGCTTGGTGCTTCCGGGGGTTCACGTCGGTCGCTGGGCACTGGTTGGGGCCGGGTCGGTCGTTACGCGCGACGTACCGCCGCACGGCCTCGCGTTCGGAAATCCGGCGAAGCTGAGAGGTTACATCTGCGAATGTGCCGAGATCCTGCTGCCGGATGGCACATGTAGCGCCTGTCGCGCAGCACATCAACTTGACACGACAAGCTGAATCCCGCTGGGTTGGGCGTTACCTGCGCTGCGTGGCGCCATCCTGTTGGTGTCGCGCTCGCCACTCGCAAGCCTCGTCAGGTCGCTAACCGCTTGTCGCGACGGCGTGCCCAAGTCGGCCTGGTAGAGGTCTCATAGACGCCTCTACTGCCTTCAGCGCGTCCAGCTGAGCCTCGCTCATCGAGGCAACCGCGCGGCGGGATGAGACGAGCCGGAACGCGTCCGAGAGTGTCCATCCCATTTGAACGAGAACAGCGCACGCCACCATGGGTGCCCTTTGAACGCCCGCGCGGCAATGCACATAGACGATCGCGCCGCTTTGAATCAAAGATGCGATCTGTCCACTGATCGACTGCAATGCGTCGAGGTCCGGTGCCTGGTATTCGGCGAGGGGACACGAAAACGTTTGCACCTCGCTCGGCCACGCTAAGGCCCGCGCTCTGTCTTCGCGGAGATCGACGGCATACGAGATACCGGCGCGCGCGAGCGCTCTCGCAGCTCGTCGACTGGGTGCCGCTCGCATGTGCAGCCCGCGGATGACCTCCACGGCATCCATAGGGGCGAACAGCCCACCCCGCCTCATCAGCTGGTGAGACGCATCCGCCTGAGAGCCAAGCCACACCCGACGACAATCAGGAGTGCCAGCGCAACGAGCCCGGCTAGCCATGTCGGATTGCTGGGGGGATGGTGCTCGTGTTCGGCAGCGTACCGGTGCCGCAGGGCACGTTGATCGTGGTCTGCGCGCTCGCAGCGGGCTGGCGGCCATACGCCCATGCTCGGTATCGTCGGTCTGGTTCAGCTCGGCGGCGACGACGTAGAGTTGATTCTCGGCGCGTCCCCGCGAGAGGGCCACGTAGCCCCACTCCCGGTAGATCGCCTCGTCACCCAGTACGAAGGCGCGGTCGGCGGTCATTCCCTGGGCCTTGTGGCCAGTGATGGCGTACCCGTGGGACAGGTGACCGGCCTCGAGATACTCCGCTGACAACACGGTCAGGTGTCCGGGCTCGTCCCGTCGTCGGCCGTCTAGGTGCACCCTCATCGACCGCTGGCGCTCGTCGACGGCCACCACAACGCCTCGTGAGCCGTTGACCACGCCGAGGGAGCGGCGGTTGCGCGTGGTCACCACCCGGTCGCCGACAGCAAGCTCTCCGGTGGACAGGGCCAGCGTCGGGCCGGTCACGTCGCCGGCCACGACGCGCAGAGCGCGGGCCCGGTCGTTGTGCTCGCCCACGTCGGCGCGGCGCACCGCCACCATGATGTTGTCGCCGCTGCCCACCTGCTCGGCCGCCCACCAGTCCGCGACCAGGCGGGCGCGCACGCTGTCGCCGGATGGACCGAGGACGACCCGGCCGTGCTCGACATATACGCCGCCAGCGCCTCGCCGGAGCGCCCCTAGCGGAGGTGGCTCGAGAGCTGCAAATCACCAATGCCACGGTGGGAAAGGACGGTCCCGGTTTGTCTCCAAAGGACCCGCCGGCCTGCTCGATGAACCGCGCTGGGGTGTGCCACGGCGGATCACTGAAAAGCAGGTCGGAGCGATTGTCGCGAAGACCCTTGAGTCCACCCCGCGGCGCCGCACTGAGCACGATCGATGGCAGCGGCGAGCGGGATCAGTCGGCGGACGGTGAACCGGATCTGGCGAGCGTTCGGGCGGCAGCCGCATCGCAGCGAGCGGTTAAGCTCTCCAACGATCCGCAGCTGGTTGAGAAGGTCCGTGACATCGTGGGTCCTATCTCAATTCGCCTGATCGAGCCCTGGTGCTGTGCGCTGACGCGAACAGCCAGATCCAAACCCTCGACCGCACCCGGCCGGTGTTGCCGATGCGTCCTGGGCAGGCACAGCGGGGCACCCGCGGTTACCGTCGACATGGCACCCTCGCTGTTCGCGATCCTGGACGTCGCCAGGGGCAAGGTGATCGGCGAAACCCATCGACGTTACCGCTCCCTAGTTCCGCCAGTCCCTCGATCGCATCGACGGCGAACGGCCACCCGACCTTTGACGTCCACCTCGTGCTCGACAACTACGGCACCACAAGGCCTCGGCGACACAGCGATGGCTGCTGCGGGCATCCAGCTCGAGCGAGCCGCGGTAGCGGGCCGGCCAGTTCGCGCGGGTCGCTTGTTAGCGTGAATGGCTTGCCCCACACCTGCTAGCCGAGCTTGTCGGTGGGGCCCCCCAAGCAGGGCTCGCCTGGGATGCAGCCATACACCGCTGACGATGCGGGTGTCTGGCACGCCGCGGCCGGCCCGCATCCTGTCCTGCCGAATCCCACCAGACGCGGCTAACAGTTCAATCAGGGTGGACACCTACTCGGCGCGTCTGAAGCTCGCACGTTTTCCCGCAGGGGAAACCTTCATGAACGCTAACGTTACTCAGGCTTCACGCGGGCGGCTACTCGACCTCGCGGCGAACGCGGCCTCTCAATGCGAGTCGTGCCTCCCCCGACTAGATCCGTCAGACTATGTACCACCCATGGATGGCGCGATCACGCGGAACCGGGTCCTGTTATGAGTTGGTGGGGTCGAAACTTCTGCGGCGTGGATGCCGTCGAGGTCATCCCAGGCCTACGAATGGGGGCTGCTCCCAGTCGGCGCGCGGCCCGGAGGCTTGCACGCGCGGGAGTGACACACGCCGTCGACCTCCGGGGCCGCGGAGACGCGGTGGCCGCCACCCTTTGGCCAGAGGACGTCTTCACTCACAGCTATCCCCTGGAGGAATACGAGGCCCCCGACATCGCCGAGTTGCGCGACGTGAGCATTGATGTCGCCAGCCTCATCGCTCAGGGCGAGGTCGTCTATGTCCATTGCCGCGCGGGGGTTCAGCGGGCGCCGACGGTTGCATGCGCCGCACTCATACAGATGGGCTGGTCGCTCGCGGATGCGTATCGGGTAGTCAGCTCGCGTCGGGCCGTGACGGCGATGAGCGAGGAACAATTGGCTGTGCTGCGCCGGTTCGCTGACATGGTCATCCGCCAGCCGGCGGTCAAGGCGCCGACAACCTGACGACACATTCCGGCTATGACTTGGGCTCTTCCGCCGACGATGCTCGTCGTCGGCGTGCGCCCCGAATCTGATCAGGGTTGCCTCGACAGTCCATGCGATGGAACAGCGTGGGTGCTTCGCACGCGAGCCCGTGCACACCGGTCAGCACTACGAGCCGGCGATGTCCGACGTTTTCTTCCGGGATCTCCGCATCGGAGTGGCCATGAACCTTGGAGTAGGTCTGGCTCGCGTGCCGTAACGACAGGCGGTGATGACAGCGCTCGAGGCCCTCATCTCGAAGCGGCGACGACGACGCACCATCTTCACATTTGGCGATGTCCACTCCCCGCTCGCAGCTTCAGTCGTAGCTGCCGTGACTGGTGCCACCCATTGCTCACGTCGAAGACGGCCAGCTTTCGGGCGGCTCATTCGGTGCCAGAGGGGGTCAACCGAGCCGCGGTGGACCGTCTTAGCGACCTGAGCCTCACGCACTCCGAAAGCGCAAACGCGAACCTCAGGTGCGAGTGTGCCAGCCCGGAACGGATCCACTTTGTTGGCAACGTTATGATCGGTTCAGTGTTACGTCTCCAGCCGCGCTGGCAGGAAGGGGCCGACCGGGCGTTCGGCGAGCTTGCACAGGAAGACGGCGTTGCACGCTGCGCCGGCCCGCGGATGTTGACGAGCGGAGCGCCGATACAGGACAAGGCGCGCTCTCAACCAGATCCCAGAGCATTACCATGAGTCCGCCTCCTCTCGGATACCACGCGAGTCGGTCATCACTACGCGCGCGCGTGTTCTACTGGTCGAGGAGCGCGAGGTAGCCGAGTCCTTCGATGAATCGGACTCCGGGCCAGTCCACTCCTCCGAGATGAAGCCGGTTTCGCGAGTGAGCGGGAGCAACGATGCTCATATACCTCCCTGACCGCTCGGAACACAGTAGCCCACGTGGCGCCGCGGCGGGCTCCGGCGTGAAGAACTGACACACCAGTCTTTGACCCGAAGGAGCTTGTGCACGGACCGGCGAAGGCTATCTATCGCGCTGACGTCACCGCCGGTTTCACCGGGCGCGCGTGCGAGCAGGCGGATTCGATCAGCCGGCGCCGCACGACCTCGTGCTCACCCTCATCGGCGAGTGACTGAAGAAGCGCCACCAGCGACGCGATATCCTCGCGGTCGTAATTGCCCGCACGCGCGATCTCGCTCACCTTGGGATGCACCGTGGTGGCCGGTAATTCGGTTGTGCTCACGAGCGCCTCTCGCATCCGCTCACCTGCCCGCATCCCGGTGAATACGATCTCGATGTCCTCCGGTACGCGCAGACCATGCAGCTGCGCCAGGCGCGTGGCTACATTGACGATGGGCACATCCTCTCCCATGTCGAGTACATAGATGCAGCCGCGCCGCGCTATCACCGCGCTCTGAAGAACGAGGCGCACGGCCTCGTCTACGGACATAAAGTAGCGGTGGACGTCAGCGTGGGTGACTGTCAATGGGCCGCCGCGCTTGATCTGCTGCTCGAAGCGGGGAAGCACGCTTCCCCGGCTGCCGATGACGTTACCGAAGCGCACGGCCGTGAACAGGGTCTTCGAGTCCCGGAGGCTGGCCATCATCAGCTCGCCGAGTCGTTTCGACGCGCCCAAGACGCCAACGGGATCCACGGCCTTGTCGGATGAGATGAGCACGAACGTCTCGACAGCCGCTTGCTCAGCCGCATTCGCGCAAATCCAGGTGCCGAGCACATTGACCCGCACCGCTTCGTGTGGCTGGCTCTCGAGCAGGTCAACGTGCTTGAGGGCAGCAGCGTGAATAACGACCTGAGGATGTATCTCGTCGAAGACACGGCGAATACCCACCTCGTCCTGCACCGTTCCGAGTCGTAGATGGAGTGTGGCTCCAACCGCCCCCAACGCGTCTCGAACGTCGGTGAGCCCACTCTCGTTGTTGTCGAACATCGTGATCGAAGCGGGGTCGAGCGAACGGATCTGGCGCACGAGTTCGCTGCCGATGGACCCGGCCGCGCCAGTCACCAAGATCCGCTTCCCCTGGAAGCCGGCGCGCAGGGCGTCCATGTCGACTGCAACTTCCGTACGGTCCATGAGGTCTTCCATGGCCACGTCGCGAAGCGTGAGCCGCCCGGCGCTGTCCGTGAGCAGCTGATGCATGGAGGGCACGACGAGTACGCGCGCTCCGGCGAGGCCGCCCATCCGGCTCAGGGCGCGGATCTGGTCGGGCGGCAGCGAGGGAACCGCGATCGCTAGATTCTGGGCTGCCGACTGCTTCAACGCCGCGGCGATGTCATCGCGTGAGCCGAGCACCCGAATGCCAGCGACGTCGCGACCGATTTTGCGGCGATCGTCATCTAGGAAAGCAACTGGGCGGTACCGCCCACGCTCCGCCTGTAACTGTCGGACCAAGGCCACGCCAGCCGAGCCTGCGCCGATGATGACCAGCGGCTCGCCCCACCTTCTGTGCGGCAGCGCGGTCTGCAGGCGCGAGAGCCCCATAAGTTGACCGATGGCCAGGTAGCCGAGGGCCCCGCCGATAGCCAGCGCCGACAGTGGGATCGGGCGATCGTCCCGCAACGGCCCCAGCTCGAGGATGGCGATCAGCAGCACCGACGTCGCCACCGTCAGTGCGAGCTGGGCCATGTCCCGAACGGACGCGAACCGCCAGACAATGCGGTACGAGCGAAAGGCAATGACGCTTGCGGTGTAGGTCGCGGTGATGATGCCAATGCTCAGCAGGCTTCTGGCGCCGATGTACTCGGCGGGGATGCGACCACCGTACCGCACCCAGAATGCCAACGCGAAGGCGGTGTTGAGGATGATGACCTCGACGAACCAGTCGAGGCCATGGATGCGCAGCCCGTCAAGGAAATGGCGAGGAGCGGCCCCCCACCCTGGCTCCCGGCTCGGCAGCGACCCAAGCCGAGACGACCGCACCGCTGTAGTGTCGGTCTGTCTGATCTGCGTTCCCTCCCGTGCCGTCACGGGGCCGCCCGGTTGCCTTGGCCTCAGCCGCACCAAACCGATGCCCCCTCGTCGAGGCTCAGTTTAGGCCGCGAAGGCGCCTCAGTGATAACCCGCCGCCCGCTAGCACCAGCACGGCCGCGCCAACCAAGCCCCAGAGCCAGGGCGGTGGGGCTGGTGGGATCGCGCCGGTGAAGGGCAGCGTGCCGCCCGTGCAGGGCACGGTGACCTTGGCCGAGGCTGTCGCGGGGCCGCTAGTCGCAGTCACCGTAAAGGTGCCACACCTCGTGGTCCCGCACGACACTGTGGTTGTCACGTCACCGCTGGAGTTCGTGCTGCCGGTCGTCGGACTGGCCGAACACGTGCTCGCCCCAGCCACGCCAAACGCGACAACAGCGCCAGTCACTGGCTGTCCGCTCGCATTCACGAAGAGGAATTCGTACGCGCAGGATTTGCCCGCGGCGATCGTCGAGCACCCCGAGACGAGGGTTGCAGTCGCGGCGGGCCCCGGGTACGCCATAACCAGCGTGGTTCCGACGGCCAACGTAGCCGCGGCGGCGATGCTGACGCTCAGTGCCAGCCGCCCGATGGGGCCAGGGCCTAGTTTCATGATCACACAGGATCCTCCACCCCCCCTTTTGAGGTGACCAGGGCACCGTAGCACATCCGTGCGTCCCGGAAGCTACGTTTCCGTGGCAATGACGATGTAGCGTGGCTCATAGGCGGTGTAGGAGACGCAGGTCAGGAGGGTCAGTTCCGGGAAGGCTGTCGGCGCCAGTACCGCCCAGTCATTGAAGCTCACCACTTTGAGAGCGACCACCCGGAACGCCAGTTGCGAGCCGTTCTTGAGAATCACGCGCACCTCGTCGCCCAGATGCAACCGATGTAGACCCAGAAACATCCCCCGCTGGTCGTGGGCATAGTAAACGGCGTTGCCAGATTCGCCGGGCTGGGCGGTCCCGGGGTAGTGCGCGGCGAGGTTGAGGGGCACGTGAATGCCATCCCCAGGGACCACGCCGATGTTGATCTGGCCAGCGGGCGCGATGATGCGAACGGTCGCGGACACACCAGCCGACAGGGGGGTAGCGGCGGGGACACCGGATGCCGGGAGTTCCAGCGGTGGCGAGGGGACGTAGGCGGGCTCAGATGGAGCAGGCTGCAGCGCGAAGACGAGCGCAACTGCACCAACCAGCAGCGCCGCCGCCATGACGCCGAGGATGCGCACCCGGGGAGGGGTCATCCGGCGTCTCGGCTTCGCTCGCCGGCGCCGTCGATTCTCTGGGTCGCTCATCAACCGGCATGGTAGCCTAGGCAAACGTACAATCCCAACGAGAGCGCGCCTTTGCGCCCACCAGAGACGCTGCCCGTGAGGATGCCGATTCACTGATGCAACCGCAGCAGCTCCGCAAGCTCGCCCGGCGCTGGGCCATCCCGGTGGTGCTCATCACCGTTGTGGCCGGAATCGTCGGCTTCGCCGTGGCTCGGCACGCGACCCCTATCTATCAGGCGGACGCTACCGTCCTGGTGACCGCCGGTCCGCAGTCGGGCAACAATTCGGCCGCGCCGCTGACCCCTGACGAGGCTACTGCCACCGCCGCGGCCCTGATGACCGAGCCGCCGATGCTGCAGCAGGTCATCAATCAACTCCACCTCGGCGTCACCACCGAGCAGCTGGCCAAGCAGGTGACGGCGACCCCCGAGACCAGCACCGAGCTGGTCGACGTTGCCGTCCAGGAACCCAGCCCTCACCAGGCAGAACGGATCGACAACACCCTCACCAGCGACTACGCAACGAAGGTGAAGAACCAGAACCAGAACCAGATCAGCCAGGAGGGAGCAGCGCTCCTGCTGGGGATCACGAATGCCCGCAGCACCTTGACAACCGAGGTCGCACAGTTTGGAAATGTCAATCGAAGGGGCGCTGATACCAGCGGCATAACCGCTGAGATCCAGGCCACCTCAAACCTGCTCAGCCAGCTGACCGCCAACTACAGCGCCTTCCAGGCAAACCAAGCGCAGAACCTGGTGACCGTGTCGGTACAGGCACCCGCTTTGATCCCGGTGACCCCAGTCTCGCCAAAGGTGCTCCTCGACGTGCTCCTCGCCTTGTTCGCCGGCCTGCTGGTCGGTCTGGGCGTAGCCGCGGCCTTTGAATACTTCGATCAGGGCCTCCACACCGAGCAGGATGTCCGAGAACTCCTCGGCGTCACGTGCCTTGCGATCGTGCCGCGCTTCGATCCCGATAAGCGATCCGCGGCGAGTAAGCGGCGCGAGCGGAGCGCCAACGAGGCCTACAGCCGCCTGCGCACCAACCTCCTCTTCGCCGAGTTGGACCGGCCGCTGCGCAGCATCGTGATCACATCCTCGCGGGCTGGCGAGGGCAAGACGCGTACCGCGACCAACCTCGCCATCGCCCTAGCGGCAACCGAGAAATCGGTAGTCCTCCTCGACGCGGACATGCACCGCCCCGCACAGCATCGCGTGTTCGGACGGCCCATGGCCCCCGGTATGTCGGACATGCTCGTCGCCCCGACAACCCGGGGTGCGCCGCCCCTGCTCGACAAGTCCTTTGCAACCCCGTACCGGCGCCTCTCCCTGGTGACGAGCGGTGTGCAGCCACCGAATCCCTCGGAGCTGCTGGCCTCGCCGCGCATCGAGGCGTTGGTCCGGGGACTCGAGTTCCAGCGCGACGTGGTGGTCATCGACACGCCGCCGGTACAAGCGGTCACCGACGCGCTCAGCATCAGTGCGCACGCGAGCGGCGTGATCATTGTGGTCGAGTCGGGAAAGACCAATGCTGACCAGGTACGCGCCGTCATTGAGTCAGTGCACAAGGTTGGCGCCAAGGTGCTCGGTGTCGTGCTCAACAAGGCCACCCAGCGCAGCATGCACAGCTACTACTACTACGAGTACGAACCATCGAGTCAGAAGTCAGTCGACCCCGCGTCCGTGCCGCCGCCACCACCGCCGCCGGCGATGACTCCCGAGCGCGGCGCGGTGGGTCTCGCGGTGAACGGCGAGGGTCAATGGCCGGCGAAAAGCGAGAAGGACCTATCGATTGAGAGGTCCGAGATCCAGTGACGCGGCAGGGCACCCGGCATGGTGACGCTCACATCGATCGGCCAGGTGAGGGCGTCCGTCTGCTTACTCCACACCAGGGTGTACCGCTCCGGGGACTGTGAGATGTCGGCGAATGGGCCTTCGTAGCTGATCGTGACCGTGGCGCGGCCGCCGGAGGGGACGATCAGCCAGTAGCCGATCTCCTCGCGCTGAAAGTCGAAGTTGAGCGCCTCCGGGGCCACCTGCATCGCGGAGCTCCGATTGATGCTGACGGTCATGCCATCGAGCTGTGCGGTCTCGGGGACGACCACCTGCAGGTAGTCGCGATAGGCGCTGCCTGAACCGAGCATGAGATGCGCGTTCGCTGGGTTCTTCTGCACCGGGTCCTGGTAGGTGATGGCCAGCTGGTCATGCACCTGGCCGTCCGCGCCCACCAACGCTTGGAAGCTGAGCTGCCGGGTCACGAAGAGATCGCCCTTGGTCCCCGAGAGGTTGCCGTCGGCGACCTCGAGCGCGTCCGACAGGGGAGAGTTCACCTGTCCCCCAGCGCCGGCGCCAGTGACCAGCTGCTCCAACTGCGCGTTGTGGAAGAAGAAGGTGATGTGCTTCTGCTGCGCAGACAGAGCGAGGGTCTGGGCAAGCGCGGGCATCTGTCCCAACGGCGCGTGGAGGAGACGGTCGACCACGGCGTGGCCGAAGGGCGGCAGATAGATCTTGCCGGGGTCCCCCGGCCGCGCGCCGTTGGTGATGTAGTTCAGTTCCAGGAGTATGTTGCTGCCGGTGATGATCTGCGGGTAGGGAGGGACCGTGATCTGGCCGGTGATGGCCAGAACACCAGCGAGCGCCAGCGGATCGACCTCGATGACGCCATCGGGGTGCACGCCCGTCGCGGCGGTGTAGATCCGCTCCACGTCGGCGGCCGCGGTGGGGAAATCGAGTGACCAACCGGCGTCGGCCAACTCCCAGGGATGGCCGTGGAAGAGGTGGATGTCGAGGGGCGTGGGCGCCGGAATCGTGGTGACCAATGAATCGCTGAACGTCGAGTCCCGGAAGGTGTCCGCGACCAGCGCACCGTCGCTGAACTCCAACTGGCCAACGGCACCGATGTAGCCCCCGCCAGGGCGCTCCTCGCCCGGGTTGGCGAGCAGGAGCAGATACGAGTGCTGCCCGGGGCCGATCGCCGCCGGCAGCGCGCGCAAGATTGAGATTGCCGGTAACGCGGCGTTCACGAGGCTGGCGCCGTCGCGCTGCAGGGTCTGACGGGCCGACTGCAGGGGACCGAGCAGCTGGCCGGCCGGGATCTGAGCGACGTCGCGGCTCAGAGCATCGAGCCGCGCCTGCGCGGACGCGAGCACCGGTGCGCTCTGCGTGGCGATGCGCACCATCCGCTGGAGTAGGGGCTGCTGTGCGTTCGCGGGATCCCCCAGTTGCGCAGCCAGCCCGACCAAGCTGGCGCCCGCACTGGCAGCATCCTCTCCCGCGGTCCGCAGCGCGCGGGCCGCCTGCAGCTGCCTTCCTACCCAGGGGAGGTGGATGGCGAGGCCGGCAATCCAGCCGTCGGCGAGGACGCTCGAATTGGTTCCGAAGTCGGCCGTTACGCTAACCAGGAGAGCGTCCGCCTGGTCGATCCGCTGCCGGTCGATGTGACTGAGATCGCCGACGAGGAGCGTTCGCGCCTGCTCGGCGGCGTCGCGGCCCTGCTGCAGCGCGCGAATCGCGGGCACGTAGCGCACGCCGACGTCTACGACCGCGGCAGCAAGGAGGATCGTGACCGCCAGCAGCGGCCAGCGCAAGGTGCGCCAGCCCAAGTAGCGCAGCCAACGCCGCCAGGGACTCCGCGTGCGCCGCCGCCTCTGGCCACCGCTCGGTCGCACGGTGACGATCTCATCCAAGGATCGGGGAGGGGAGGGCACCGACAGGAGTGTAGTCGGCGTCTGCAAGCGTGACGGCACGGCGGTGAGCGATGGCGATCAGTGCCTGACCGGCCTTGAGCAACTGATTCCGGTCCCTGAACCGGCCTCGAAGCCATCCTGAGCGGAACCATTCCTGCCGAAGCGCGTCGGAGGCAATCGCGGGCCGAGCCTGCGGCTTTGTGGCTTGGCCGCTTGCAGCCGATTGCGCGGTCATGCGATCGCCAGCGAATCCTGACCCAGATGTCGCGCCGGCGTGTTCCAGGTTGACGAGCTTAGGGATTGGTTTGACTAAACGGCGGCGCGGTCTGCACGGTTCGACCGTCTGACCGGTTTCTCCAACATGCAACGGCACGTACTGGATGCGTCGATGTCGGTTGAGCTGGGGTGGCGTCTCGAGGTGGCCCGTGGCGCGGGACGGGCCGGTTCCTACCGCCCCTCTGACGTTGTCCTCACCTGTACCGTGCTACGCCGCCTTGCTGCACCGGTGACACGCAGCGCGCTACATGCCGTGCAAAAGGGTCAAGGGCGCCCCCCGAGTTCGGCGTGAGGACCCTTTGCTGGCCCCTATCGGCGCGCCCGCGAGCCTGCGGCGGCGGCGCCTCCGCCCACAGTCCGGCACGCGGCGGACGCGGGTAACAGTGGACCAGGCTCGGTCGCTGACCGCAGGACCGAACCCCGGAAGCGAGCCGCCACCAGTCGCCGGTTCGCTCCTGTGGTGTGAGCGACGTCGCCGTCCTCAGTCCCGCACGGAGGGCGCTTGGGCGTCGGGCGCACCCAGCGCTCGGGATGCGGCTCCGCTGACCCAGAACGGTCAACGACCGGGTCACCCTCGTGCGTCAATCCAGTCACGAGCTCTGTCTATGTCGGCTTGCGTACAGACCGCGTCTCGGGATCACGTGGTATTAGCGGCGCATGCGCCACGCTCGCCTGCTGCTCGGGCGTCCCCGGACCGTCGCAGCCACCGAAGGTCGGGGCGCTCGACCGACTGCCGGAGGAGGCAGGGCGCTCGTTCTGTCGGACTCACTGAGCAGCTCGACTCCCTGTGAATGCACCCACAGGCGAACGACTGGACGGAAACGGATCGCATGTCCCTCTGGTTGATGCAGGTCGCGCGCTGGCTGAGCTTGCCCTGGGAGAGCTCGTCTGCTACCTTCGCCGCGGCGGAACATCCGGCGGTACGCTTAGTTCGTGTCAGGTACAGGAGGGGCCCATGATCGTAAGGGGTAGCCGCTCTCGCCGGGTGTTCGATCTGGTGCTGGTCGGCGTGACCCTTCCGATTGTCATCGCAATCATCGGCATTGCGGCCCTTTATCTCAGATCGACGGTCCGAGGCAGCATCTTCGTGCGCGAGGAACGGTGCGGCGCCGGCGGAACCGTCTTCCGGCTCATCCGGCTCAGAACGACCGGCGCAGGCCGCGCACTCGATCTGCTGGGCATCGCGAGCTTGCCTGAGGTTTTCAATGTGCTCCACGGGCAGATGAGTTTGATCGGGCCACGCCCATGTTTCGTCGGGGACGCAGCTCGGTACACGCCGTCAGAAACTCGCCTATTGGCGGTTCGGCCGGGACTGATCAGTCCCGCATGGCCCGTGCGTCGGAGCGCTGTTCCCACTCGGGACGACCTCGTCGAGCCGATGGATGCCGGGCGCGAAGCAGCGTCCGCTGATCGTCTCATCGAGCTCCACTACCTGCTGCGCCGGACCCTGGCCACCGACGCCTGGATGATCGTGCGGGTTTCCGGCTGGCTCGTGATTCGTTTCGCCAGCCTGCTTGGTGGCGCCGTGGTCAGGGTGATCCCATGGGTCGCCGCCGACACGCTCATCGCCGCCGCGAGCTTCGTCGCCGCCTATCTGCTCCGCTTCCTGGATACCTCCCAGCCATACGGCGCCATCAACGACGTCACGGTCCTGCGCGCCATTGCCCTGACGTCGCTCGGCTTTGCAGTGATGAATGTGTGCTTTCGACTCCACCGTCGCGCCTGGCGATACGCCGCGGGAGTCGAGGTGTTGCCGATCGCGGTGGCTGCGCTGCTGTCTGGAGGCGTGGCGTCGATAATCGACCTGCTCCACCCGGGCGTCGCCTCGCGGACTCTGCCCCTGAGTGTGCTCGTCATCGGCACCCTGTTCAGCGCGGTTGGGTTCGCCGTCTTTCGTTATCGCACCAGAATTGCACCTGCCCTCACGGGCCTGCTCAGGCCCGCGGCGAAGCAAGGCGCATCGCCGACCCGCGCCGTGGTCTATGGCGCCGGAGAAGTCGGCCAGTTACTAGTCCGCCGACTGCGGACACACCCAGACGGCCGCTACTACAAGGTGGTTGCGTTTCTGGATGACGACCCTCGCAAGCGCGGTCTCACCGTGCACGGCATCAAGGTGGTGGGTGGGCGAAATGCGCTGCGGACGTTCGTTGAGACCGAAGCCATCGAGGTCATCCTCCTGGCGATGGCGAACACGACTGGGCCCGACGTGCGAGACATTTTCGCCGTTGCCCAAACCACCAGCGCTCAAATCAAGGTGGTCCACGACGTGGTCAACTGGATGGGAGATCGTCAACCGACTGCTTTGCTCCGCGATGTGCGCGCCGAGGATCTGATTGGCCGTCGGCCGGCCAGTCTTGACCAGCGCCGGTGCCGCGAACTCGTCGGCGGCAAGACCGTGCTGGTCTCTGGGGCGTGCGGATCCATTGGGTCTGAGCTGATCCGCCAGATCCTTGCCCTCGAGCCAGCCCGAGTCGTCGCCGTCGATATGAACGAGAGCGGCCTCTATGACCTCGCCATCGAAGCCAAGCTGCTCCAGGCGCACGTGCCCGTGCGCGTGGTGGTGGGGGACGTGACCAACCGCCACCGAATGCTCGAGCTGATGCGCAGCGAGTCGCCGGAGGTGATCTTTCACGTCGCCGCCTACAAGCACGTTCCTCTCATGGAACAGTTTCCGGAGGAAGCTGCTTGGACGAATGTGTGGGGCACCTGGGTCATGGCAGATGCCGCAGCCTCGAACGGCGCTGCGCACTTCGTCCTGGTCTCGACCGACAAGGCCGTCAACCCCTCGTCCATCATGGGCGCGACGAAGCGCATGGCCGAGATCCTCGTTCACGCGTCCCGCGGGAATGGGCATCGAGACAACCGCGCACGTCCGGGGGAACACAGGACCATCGTCCGTTTCGGCAACGTGCTCGGCAGCCGAGGGAGCGTCATCCCAACCTTCGAGCGGCAGATCGAGTTGGGCGGCCCGATTACCGTCACCCACCGCGACATGACGCGATACTTCATGCATCCTGAGGAGGCGGCGATGCTGATTGTCGAGGCGGCGAGCCTGAGCACCTCGGATGCAGTCTTCATGCTCGACATGGGCGACCGCATCCGTATCGAAGACCTCGCGCACAAGATGATCCGTCTCCGGGGCCTGCGCCCGGGCATCGATATTGCAGTCGAATATACCGGGCTGCGCCCGGGCGAAAAGCTCCACGAGGAGCTCACCTACAGCACCGAGCACCGCCTCGAAACCGCGCATCCACGCGTGTTCCAGATTACCTCCGAGCAAACATCCTCGGCCGCCGAAGCCCGGCTCCGTGAGGTTGTCGGAGACTTCGTCGACGGCACCATGAGTCGTGAGGCGTTCTCCGCGGCCTTGGTGGCGATGGCGTCCGAGACGGTGGCAGATCCTCGGTCAGCGGCGCCTCACGACAAGGTGGCCGCCCAGGCGTATGTCGGACGCCGGTGGGCGCACGAAAGGGGGGCGTCGGTCCCGAATTAGTCCCCTGCGACTCTCCAGTCGTGGTCGACGCTCAGTCAGGTTTAACGCGTGAACCTTGACCATCGGGAACGAGCACAGACGCAACGCTGATCGGCCAGTAGCCGTGTCGATCGGTCGTTCGCATACAAGCTCATAGCTGAGCGCCGCAATCGGTGCGACCTCTGCAAAGGACTCCTCACACCACGAGTCTGCGGCGGTGGCGTTCATGTTGAGGGTGATGTCAAACGCGACGTCATCGATGGGTTCCACCGTGCGTACTTCCGGTCGCGACATTGAGCCTCGGCCTGGTTGCACGATGATGCCTCTCCGACGCCCGCGGCACCCGCTCCACGGCAGGCCAACGCCCAGGCGGTCGGTGGTCGTGACCAACCCCGCGCAGTAGAGCGGCTGCTGACTCAGCATCCGAGACGCCCCTGGAGCAGAGCGCGGCCGCGCGGCTCCAGCTCGTTGCCGCGCAGCTCGAGCGTGACCGAGCCCGCGGGTTGGGCGCACTTTGGGAGGGTTCCAGGGGGGCCCATCAGGCGACGCGAGGCGTTTGGGATCTCAACGAGAAGGAGGCCGGCGAGTCCCCGCCTAGCCCGCTTGCGCTCGTCCCTTATCCGCACCGCAGTGCGCGGCCTTTAGTAACCGGAACATGCGTCCTTTGGTCACCACGGCCGTCGAATCATGAGTCCACATCGAAGCGTTTGCGCATGAGGGAGGTTCGGATGCGAGCCGGTCGTGACCACCGTCGACGAGCTGTTGCCTTGCTCGGTGTGCTGAGCGGCATGGTCGGGGCGACGATCGCGTAAGTTCCGAGCACGCCAGCGGTCGCGCACGCCTGATGCAGCGTTGCCTGGTGAGCGCGGTACTGGCGGCGACAGCCTGTGCAGGGTTTGGGTCGACGTCAGCGAGCGCCACAACCGTCAACAGCGTCGGTGCGCGGTTCGCCACGCTAGCTGCGGCATCGACGATGTCTCGCGGAGCATTGGGCAGCTCGCACCTTTCGCTCAGCGACCCCTCGGTCAGTCTCCCGCCGACTCCGAATTTCACTGACGACGGGTTGTGCGTCTTCTACGCCCTGGACAATAGCAACGCCTGCAATCAGGACGTTGTGGACGCCATCAACCATGCTCGCGCGACCCTTGAAAGCCTTCCCTCGCTGCTGTTCAACACCGCCGCGTATGAAGGCATGACGGTTCCTGAGCAGCTTTTCGTGATCGCGAATGTGGAACGCCTCGCTCGCGGTGTCGCACCCATCGCCGGCCTAACGACTCAGCTCGACAGCATCGCGCAGACCGGCGCCGATAACAGCACCGATCCGTCGTTCAATGGGACCGCCCAACTGACGGGCGGAGCTTGGAGGGTGAATGGAGGGGCGAATTGGGCGGCGGGGACGAGCAATCCCCTCGGCTCCGATTACTACTGGATGTACGACGACGGCGGCGCCAATGCATGGGGGCACCGTGACAACATCCTCAGCGGCTATGCCACCCCGAGCCTGTGTGGTTCCTCTGGGGTCCAGAACTACATGGGCGCCGGCGATACGACCGGTGTCGCTGTCTATGGCACCTCGTTTGCCGAGATTTTTATCGGAGCGTGCGGACCTGCCCCGACCGACGTGGTGTTCACCTGGGCACAGGCGGTCCAGCGGTTGGCCCCCAGAATTAGTTCGCTGACCCCCGCCGCGGGTTCTATGACCGGCGGGCAGCGGGTCAGCGTAAGCGGGGGTGGGTTTCAGGCAGGGATGGCCGTAACCATCGGCGGCACCTCGGTGATACCGACAGGAGTTTCTGCCACCTCGTTCACCTTCATCACGCCGGCAGCGCCGGCGGGGTCGGTCCAGGTCCAGGTGACCACCTCGTTCGGTCCCAGTGCGCTCAGCGCAGCTGACCGCTACACCTACGGCAGTCTGCCGGTGATCACGGCGGTGGCACCGGCTGCCGGTCTGATGGCCGGTGGCCAGACGGTCACCGTGACCGGGAGCGGGTTTACGGCCCTCATGACCGCGATCATCGGCGCCACCGCGGTGACGCCCTCGGGGGTTTCTGCCACCTCGTTCAGCTTCACCACCCCAGCCGAGCCGGGAGGGTCGGTCCCAGTTCGGGTGACCACGCTGATCGGGACGAGTGCGCTCAGTCCGGCGGACGTCTATACCTACGCCGCGGTGCCGGTGATCAGCGCGGTGACCCCATCGGCGGGTCCGGTGAGCGGCGGCCAGGTGGTCACCGTGACCGGCAGCGGGTTCGTGGCCGGCATGACCGCGACCATCGGGGGGACGACCGTGACCCCCTCGAGCATCACCGCGAGCGCATTCAGCTTCACCACGCCGGCGGAGAGCGCCGGGTACGAGCAGGTCCAGGTGACCAATCTGGCGGGGGCGAGCGCGCCCACGTCAGCAGCCGGGTACCTCTACAGCGCGCTCGGCAGCTACGTCCCGCTGACACCGTTCCGGATCCTGGACACCCGCTCCGGGCTGTGCGGGGTGCACCGGTGCCCCGCGCTCGGGGCGGGCCAGAACCTCGCCCTCCAGATCACCGGGTACACGGATGCGCGCAGCGGCGAGTCGGTGCCCGCCAACGCTACCGCGGTGGTGCTCAACGTCCTCGCCGTCAACGGCTCAGCCTCGAGCCTGCTCACCGTCTTCCCGAGCGGCACCGGGCGCCCGCTGGCCTCGAACCTCAATTTCGCCGCCCACGTGAACACCG
The DNA here is from genome assembly GCA_003162415.1 of Candidatus Dormiibacterota bacterium. Taxonomy (GTDB): domain Bacteria; phylum Chloroflexota; class Dormibacteria; order Aeolococcales; family Aeolococcaceae; genus Palsa-851. The sequence goes on along the minus strand of PMOL01000008.1, from coordinate 151,775 downwards.
CCAACCTGGTCACGGTCGCGCTCGGCCAGAACGGCACGTCGGATAGCCAGCGTGAAGTCAACCTGTACAACGCGCTGGGCACGGTCAACGTGGTGGTGGACGTGCAGGGGTATTTCGTGCCCCAGGCGGCGAGCAACCCGGCGGGGGAGTTCCACGCGATCGCCCCGCTGCGGGTCTGCGACACCCGTGCCAAGCAGCCGGCCAATGGCTGCAACCAGGGGCACAGCACCGACAACCAGATCGGTCCAGCGCATGTGCTCAGGGTGCAGGTCAGCGGCGTCCCGAGCGGGGTGGGCGGTGTGGGCGCGAGTATCCCGAGCGATGGCAGCGCCGGCGCGGCGGTGCTCAACCTGACCGCGGTGGCGGGTACCCAGGCCACCTGGCTGAGCGTGTTCCCGACCCAGAGCGACGGTACCTGCGCGACCAGCGTGCCCCCCTCATCGAACCTCAACGCGTCGGCGGGCGCGGTCCTGGCCAACCGGGTGATGGTGCCGCTCGGCCCCAGTCACAGCGGTGGGCCCAACACCGATGTCTGCGTGTACAACGCGGCGGGGAGCATCAACGTCCTCCTGGACGCGAGCGGCTGGTTCGGCTCGTCGATGGGCAGTCCGCCGACCGGCGCCCAGTATCAGGCGATCGGGCCGACCCGAATCTGCGACACCCGGAGCCGGACCGGCACCCTGTGCTCGGGACACCCGCTGACCTCGGGGGGCACCCTGCTCGTGGCCATTGCCGGCATCGGCGGGATTCCGGGGAGCGGGCCGGTGGCGATCATCGCCAACCTCACCGCGGTGGGCGGCAGCGAGCCCACCCTGTTCACCCTGTATCCCGCCGACGTGAGCCCGAAGCCGAACGCCTCGGATCTCAACCTGAACCCGGGGGTCGCGCTGCCCAACCTGGTGGTGGTGGGCCTGGCGTCTGGCGCGCACCTCGGTGACCTCAACCTCTTCAACGCGATGGGGAGCATCAACGCGGTGCTCGACGTCGAGGGCTGGTTCCAGTAGGCAGAGGCGACCCCCCGGACGCAGCCCACCAGCCCCGGCCCGATTTATCGCGGCCAGCGAGCTCGGCTGCTCCCGGTCCCCGGGTCGCCTGGGCAGGACGCCGAGTCGGGAGCGGCGCTGGGTTGGGCCGGTGGAGTCGAGGCGCGTCCCGTGCAAAAGGGTCCGCCGCGCCCCCCGAGTTCGGGAGGCGGCCACTTAAGCTCCGAGCGTTGGCCGCCAGGATCAGTTCGGTGACCCGGGCGTGGGTTTGCGGCGGGGATGTCCGTGACAATCGGCCGCACCACGGCGGCGCCGACAGTGGTTTCTGCCACCTCGTTCACATTCATCACGCCAGCAGAGTCGGCGGGGTCGGTCCCGGTCCAGCCGACCACCGCGTTCGGTCCACGTGCGTTGACCTCAGCTAACGGCTACACGTATGGCAGTCTGCAGAGAGCACGGGGGGCTTGGCGGGAATGCCGACCCTCTTGTAGGGCTGGAGTGTGCCCCAGCCTCATGAACAACTGCAACGAACCGCCTTGAGGTCGCTTGCGATCCCAGGGCGGCCGCGTCAGATGCCGCTCACGCCGACAGCACGAGCCGGAGATGGGCGGCTCCGTGCCTCGGGATCCTATCCGGCTTGTGGCTCGATCCTGAGCTGCCCCGAGCTTGCGTTCTGCAGTGAAGAGCTAGCCGCTCCCTGACATCCGGTGACGTCGCCGAAGGATACCGAATGCGAAAACGAGAAGAGCTCCGACGATGAGCAACCCGACCGTCGCCCACCGACTGGAGGAGCTAGCGCCGGTATTGGGGGGTGCCGGTGCGATGGCGGCTAGAACATCCACATGCACAGTCTCGCCAACCCCGCCATTGGTGGAGGTGACCGTCGCGCTCTCAGTACCAGTTCCGGTGGCGACGGCGACAACGATCACCGTGACGGTGCAGCTCTGTCCAACTCCCAGCGTGGCGCCCGAGAGGATGACGGTCGAGCCGCCAAACGTCGCCGCCACGCTCCCACCGGAGCAGGTCGTTGTCGCGTTCGCCGGATTAGCCACCCTGAGGATGGCGGCGACATGGTCGGTGAAGCCAACCCCGGTGAGTGAGACGGGATTGCCCCCGGGATTGGTGATGGTGTACCGCACGGTGGTGGTTTGACCCAGAGTCAGAGCGGTCGTCCCAAATTTGATCGCTAGGTCGGGAGGGCCGACAACGTTCACGACAACGGTGTTCGATGTACCAGCGGAGCTCCCGACGTCATTAGGCACGGCTTGCGTGAACGAAGCCGTGTTCAAATGGGACCCTGGCGCTGTTCCCTTGACCACGATCTGAAGCGTTGTGTCGGCACCGGCCGAGAGATCGGTGATGGTCCAGGTGACGGTTTGCCCCATGACAAGAACGCAATTGCTGACGCAATTCGTTGCCGTCGAGGACTGGTAGCTGAGACCGATAGGAAGAACATCGGTGACCACGACCTGTCCTGAAGAGGAAGTACTGCCACCGGCATTGGTCGCCGTGAGGGTGAACGTGTCGGTGTTGCCCACCTGCAGGGGTGTCATGGTGACCGCCTTGATGACGGTGACATCGGCCCAGCTTGGATCAATCGCGACAGTATTCGAGGACCCGGAGTTTCCACCGGACCCGTTGGGAGCGGTCTGTGTGAAGCTGGCAATGTTGGTGACATTGGAGGACGTACTGACCAGTGTCACGACCTGGAGCGTCGCGTTGGAGCCCGGCGCAATGTCGGAGATCGTCCACATGACCGTTTGTGCGCTCACCCCGACACAGGAACTGACGCAATTGGATGGCGTCGAGGAGACATAACCCAACCCGCTGGGCAGCACATCGGTCACCACCACCTGACCGCTGTCGGACGGACCGGCGTTGGCAGCTGTGAGCGTGAACGTGTCATGACTCCCCACCGTCGGCGTCGTCGTGGTGGCGGACTTGGTCAGAGTCACGACCGCGAAATACACATTCACCGTGGTACCCGAGGAACCGGACGTCACGGGGGTTACCGATCCGGGCGGCGTGCCTGAGGCGGTTGCGGTGTCACTCACCGATCCGTTGGTCATATCGGCCGCGGTCACCGTGTAGGTCGCCGCGCAGGTCTCCGCGGCGGCCGGAGCCAGCGTGCTGTCGGGGCACGTGATCGGCGAAAGGTTGGCCTGAGTCGCCGGGGCCGTCTCAGTGTCGTCGACGGCGATGTTGGACAGGGTCACGTTGCCGGTGTTGGTAACCTGGAAGTCGTAGTCGACGGTGTCGCCCACTGCTGAGTAGTGCGCAGTTGGGGAGGACTTGACGACTGTCAGGGCGGGCGCTTGGGTGAGGGCCACTGTCAGGCCCGACCCCGCAGAGGTCGACGCGCACCCTGATGAGCTGCAGCCTGGGGGGTCTCCCGACGCCGTTGCGGTATCACGCACCGACCCGTTGTCGAGGTCGGCCTGAGTGATCGTGTAGGTGGCGGTGAATGTCGCAGCCTGCCCTGGCGCGAGCGTCGGGGTGGCACCAGCACAGGTGCCCGAGGGAGTGGCGAGGCTCTGGCACATCGGATCGCTGGTGAGCGGGCCGGCTGGAGCTGTCTGCGTGTCGCTGACGCTCACCGACGTCAGGGTGACGTTACCGGTGTTGGTCACCACGAATTGGTAGGCGATGATCTGCCCGACTGCCGTATACGGTCCGGTTGAGGTCACCGACTTGCGGACCGTGAGGGTGGGTGCAGCCTGGGGATCGTGGTTGGTAACGGTGCAATTCGGGATGCACCCAGGGTCGGATGCGCCAGCCGGGGGGGCTACGGTGACGGAGTTCGTCAAAGTCCCCGAAGCAGCGGTCGGGACGACGCCGGACGCCGTGTAGACGAGCGAACCTCCGGCGGCGATGCCAACCGTGTCGGAGATGTTGCCCGTCCCCGAGGGGGTGCATGAGCTCCCGGAGCTCGCGCTGCAGGTCCAGGTGAACCCGCCTCCGGAGAGCGCGGCCGGCAGGGGATCCGAAACGGTCGCCTCGGCGGCGTACCCGGGGCCGGCGTTGGTGACTGTCACGGTGTAGGTCAGCAGCTGACCCGGCGTGTACGGATCCGGCGACGCCGTCTTGGTCGCGGCGAGACTCAGCTCGCAGAACGCGCTCGGGCGGATCTGGGCGTCGAATCCCTGTTCCGGTGCACCGCTCTTGATCTCGACGATGATCGTGTTCGGCCCGTTCTTCCAGTTGTGGTCGAGCGTTGTCTGGGAGGCCTTGTCGAGGTGGTACCCCTGGTAGTTGTAGGGGTCGTTGCCGACGGTGGGGTCCTGGGGCAGGTTGGAGCCCGGGTAGGTGCTCTGGTCGACGTTGTTGACGAACACTGTGGCCAAGTCGTTGTCCGACATGAAGTTCATGTCCAGCGAGAACGACGAGGCGAGCACCGACGGGTCGAGGTTGAAGTTGTACTCGTAGTACCAATCGCCGTTGGGACTGGTCGGGTTGGCAATGGTTTGCTGGGAGATCCACTGCGCATTGCTGTAGGGAGTTGCGGCCCATGCGGCGGGGACCAGGTTGTTGACGTTGGCCAGCACCAATGTGGGGTTTGCGGGAGGGTCGGGGTTCGCCGATGGGAGGTAGGTCGCAGTCTCCGGAGTGGTGCCGGCCGGGCTGTCGTAGGGCCCTGCGACTTCCCAGTTTGCGTCGAGGCCTCCGCTCGCCACCTCGTAGCCGGTGTTGAAGATGTTGGGATCGGTCGCGCAGGTGACGGTGGGGTCCGAGGGTGCTGATGCGGCGTGTGCCGGAACGGTGTTGGTGACTCCAAGACCGGCGATGACGCTCAGCATCCCCGCCGAGATGGCGATCCTCGTCCCGAGGCGCCCGCTCCTGTGTCCAGTCATCGATCGCGCTCTCTGGGAGACCATTGGGTCACAGCACTCCAACCCCTGACGTTGATTTCATGTTCATGGCACATCCTCACCAGCTGGTCTCGGGCTCAGCACGCTGCCGCCGTGAGACCCAGAGCGCGTGGCCGCGGGCGTCTATCGACGCGAGATCACCGAAGCCTTCGCATCCGGGGCTTAGCACGCGTCAAACTACTGAATGGCGCGTCGGTTGTAGGCGGCCACCTGTCGGTCAATAACTTCGCTGGGCGTGGTCACCCTCCTGCTAAGCCCGGTTGCGTGAGGAGGGCGATGATAGTGGTCCGGGCTAGGGTGAGGTGTCCCTCAAGGGCAGTCGGTGGCGAGTGCGCAATGCATGCGCTGCCGCACTTTGAGAGGACTAAAGATTGCGGAGAACGTGACTCAGGGGTCGTTGCAAAACCCGATCAGACGTGCTGCAAACTCTGCTGCACAGTCGCCGCCCGGGGTTGAGTTACTGAGCAGGCGATTGACCCAAAGCCTCGCTCCCCCGGTCTACCCTCGGCCCGAGGCTGGGGGTCGGGCATAACCCCGAAGGCGGTCAGAATGTACGGCCAATCGTCCCCGGGGAGGTCTGAGTGCCCGACCGTCGCGGGCAGCAGAGCTGTCCACCGAGGCGTCGCGCCTCAGTGTGGCAGTGGCCATTGCTGCCGTGCCAAAGGGTATAGGACGCGGCCCGAATTCGTGGGGCGACCCCTTAGCTCGCCCCACCAGCGCGGCGGCCGCGAGCCAGTGGCCGAGGCACAACCTCGCTCGGCGGAACGCTCACCCAGGACCACGCTCTTCGCCGACGCCATGAGAGGCCCCGGCTGAGCGGAGCGGACCGGTCTGAGCATGATTCGCTCCGATCGGACGCTGGGGCTGCCCCGGCCCGCCCCATGATCTCGACGTCGGAATCCAATGGCGGAGGGGCAGGCTGGAGCTCGTCATGCATCTGGCGTTCGAGGTGATCGACCTTGGTGGCGAGCTCTCGACGCCTATAAGTCTCCTTCAGATGTTGAATGAGGCACTGATGGCAGTGGTCAGCCCGGTAGCTTTGGCATTCAGCGTGTAGCTGCCTGCGGTGCCCGCGATCTGGCAGCCGGCGAAGCTGGCGACCCCGCTGCTGGCAGCGAGCGGGTTGGTGGTGCAGGTCAGGGTCGCGCCGCTGCCCGGCTGGCTGGCGATGGCCAGGGTGATCGAGGCCAAGGAGCTGGTCACGGTGTTGCCCCCGCTGTCCTCAACGGTGACCACCGGCTGAGTGGCCCAGGCGGCGCCGCTGGCGCCGCCGCCCGGCTGGGTGCTGAACACCAGTTGGGTGGCCGCGCCGAAGGTGAGGGTGAAGGAGCCGCTGGCGGCGGTGGTCAGCCCGGCACTGGTGGCACTCAGCGTGTACATGCCCGCGCTGCCCACGATCTTGCAACCGGCGAAGCTGGCCACCCCGCTGCTAGCGCTCTTGGGGTTGGCCGTGCAGGTCAGAGTCGCCCCGCTCCCCGGCTGGCTGGCGATGGCCAGGGTGATCGAGGCCGAGGAGCCGGTCACCTTGTTGCCGCCGCTGTCCTCCACGGTGACCTTGGGCTGGGTGCCCCAGGCAGCACCGTTGGCACCGCCGCCGGGTTGGGTGCTGAACGCCAGTTGGGTGGCCGCGCCGAAGGTGAGGGTGAAGGAGCCGCTGGTGGCGGTGGTCAGCCCGGCACTGGTGGCACTCAGCGTGTACGTGCCCGCCGTGCCCACGATCTTGCAACCGGCGAAAGTCGCGACCCCGCTGCTGGCGGCGAGCGGGTTGGTGGTGCAGGTCAGGGTCGCGCCGCTCCCCGGCTGGGTGGCGATGGCCAGGCTGATCGAGGCCGAGGAGCCGGTCACGGTGTTGCCGCCGCTGTCCTCCACGGTGACCTTGGGCTGGGTGACCCAGGCAGCACCGTTGGCACCGCCGCCGGGTTGGGTGCTGAACGCCAGTTGGGTGGCCGCGCCGAAGGTGATGGTGAAGGAGCCGCTGGTGGCGGTGGTCAGCCCGGCACTGGTGGCACTCAGCGTGTACGTGCCCGCCGTGCCCACGATCTTGCAACCGGCGAAGGTCGCGACCCCGCTGCTGGCGGCGAGCGGGTTGGTGGTGCAGGTCAGGGTCGCGCCGCTGCCCGGCTGGGTGGCGATGGCCAGGCTGATCGAGGCCGAGGAGCCGGTCACGGTGTTGCCGTACGCGTCTTCGACCGCCGCGCTTGGTTGGGTTGCCCACGAAGCGCCGTTGGCGCCGCCGCCCGGCTGGGTGCTGAACCCCAGCTGGGTGGCCGATCCCGCGCTCACTGAGATGGAGGCGCTGGGCAGACTCCCCGACGAGCCGATCGCGTAGACGGTGTGTGAGCCCACAGACAGACCAGCAGGAATCGGCACCGCGTTTGTCGTCACGGTGCCACCGCTTGCGGGCACCGTGTCGGTGGCAAGCTGAGCACCGCCGCACGGGGTCGTGTTCTGGTCGATGCAGTAGATGACCCCTTCACCGTCGAAGAAGTTGGCGACGGTAGCGTTGGTTGCCCCACCGACCGTGGTGAACGCTGTCTGCGATAGCGACAGGGTCGGGCCGGGTACGCTGATCTGCGTACTGGACGCGCTCGCGGTACCGATCCAGTTGTCACGTAATGGCGTGTTGGTATACGTCCACGTCGTTGTCGATGTGCCGTTTTCTGGCAGTCCGGTGTCGCTGCACGACGTCCCGATCGGTTTGCCGGCGCAGCTGCCGTTGAGGGTTGTCGAGAGGCTGCCCGGGGCGACGTTGGTTCGGCTGATCGTGTATGCAAACGCGTTGGTCGTTGCGCTCCAACTCACACTGACGTCGCGTCCGCTGACGATGAACCCGCCCGGCGCCTGCCCCTGACCGATTGCGCCCGCCAGGGCCTCGGGAGCGTTCGCGCCAGAGGCCGCGCTGGCCACGAAGTACGCAAGTGCCACAGTCGCTCCCAGCAGTGACGCCCCGGCCACAGTGACGGGCACGCCGAGGAACCGTCGACCCGCTCGATGCAGCGGCCGGCGCACGGGGGAGCGAGGATCGCCGCCTAGCGATGTGGGGGCGCTCATCCGTACCGCGTGGTGATCGTCACTGGGATGCTGAATGAGGCTCCCTGGCAGCCATTCGATGACGCCGCACTCATTGACGCCGCCCCGGGGAGGTCGAGGAGCGACGAGCCAGTCGGCACCACGAGGCTGAGCGACGTCTGGTCGGCGAAGGTCACGCCGGTGGTCGTGCAGCCTGGTGGGTTGCCAACTGCCGTAATCGTGCCGTTGCCGGTGACGCTGACCAGGGTGACCGGGAAGCTGTTGGGATTGTTCACGCGCAGGATCACGTCCGCAGGGCCGCCATCGGGATAGAGCATCGTGCTCGGCGCGTCACCGCCGGCGAACGCCACCACGATAGTCGGCTGAAGCGTGCTGGTATTCCCCGACCCTGCCCCTGCGCCCCCCGAGATGTAGTACGCCCAAGCACCGGTAGCGCCCGAGATCAGCACGAAGACGACGGCCGGCAGCACCAGGAACCTTCGGCCTGGCAGATGGGAGCGCAGCCGCCGGATCATGCTCACGGCCCCGGCGTCGTCGAGCCGCCGCAAGGGCAGGCCGAGGCTGCCCCCTCGCGGGGATGGTCACTGCCGTGCGCGTCGATCATCCGGACTTCCCATTTCGCGCTCTCGGCCGAGGCGTCCAGTGCGGCGATCGCCGCCCGGACGTCACGGCAACGCTGCGGTCAGTGCGTCTCGCCGTGCGGCTAGCTCGACGTGTAGTCGTAGGTGATCGTCGCGCCCTCGCAGACGTTCTGGCTGTAGGGCTCGTCGACGAACGTGATCACACCGTTGTCGTTGGTTGAGGTAGCCCCCGCGGCGAGATCCTGCCCAACCGCAACCGCCGGCATCGTGAACCAGCCAGGGTTGGTGGCCGAATCGCAGCCGGCGTTGTTGGATGTCCAGCCGGTGAGCGTCACAGTGGTGATGTCCTGACTGGCTTTGCCGTTGTTGGTCACGGTGAGGTGCACGGTCTGGGTTGTGCCCGGGTACAGGAATCCATCCCCGGTGCTGTAGTCGCCGTTGACCGGCGTCGCCTGGTTGACCGTCGCCGCGACTGCCGAACCGGCGCTGCCCGTGCCTGTGCCACTCCCTCCGGCGACGTAGTACGCGATGGCCGCACCGCCTGCGAGTGCCAGCACGAGGGCCGCCATACCGGCGATGACCCGCCGTCGGGTTGCGCGAGGTCTTGTCATGAGTGGTGCTCCCCTGTTGTTCAAAATTGATCCATGTGGGCGTGACACGCGGCACGTGGTCGCGGGTTGTGGCGTTAAGTGTCAAGCTCGTCTTCCCCCGCTGCGATCGCATGGGTGTCACAGGGTGATATCGCTCGATGTGAGCACCCATCCGATCGTTGCTCGTCCGATCGCATATATCGATCGCGACGTCGCAGTCTCGCGAACCCTGCGCATCCGGCCGGCTCGCCCCCGTGCCCATAAGGCTGGATCGGCTTCGCGTTCGGAGCACCGATTGCACGAGCGGCCTCGATTCCGAGTCCGATCATGCGGTGAAGCTGGCGCACTATGGCCGACAGCATCGATGCGCGAAGACGGTGAGACCGCCGACGAGTGAGCCGCTGCCGCAGACTCTGACGACGATTCCGATGCAGACGCCCTGAAGCCCGAGTGGGACGGCGGCGCGTTGCCTCTATATAGGTTGGGCGGACGCTGCGGCCCGCACGTCCAGACGCGAGCCGGAAGCGACGAGGCCGGCGGCGCTGGCCATGGACCATGGGTCTCGCTGCTGGCTGCGCCACGGGGCCGGCACGAGGCCCACATCGAGGCTGCCGTGCTGTGGGTGCTCTCGGGCGTTGCGCGCCCGGAACGCATCGTTCGCTGGACGCTTGGACTCGCGCGCCACGTGATTGCCGCTGGGTCGGAGCCAGGCGCGATGCAGTGCCAAAGGGTCAGCGTGGCTCGCTGTATTCAGAATGCGGCCCCTTAAGCTGCGCCTACAAGCGGCGCGTCTGCGCGCGCGCCGAGCAGCCGGAGAGCGGAGCGCCCCCGCGTACGCGGTGTCTGTACTCTCGGAGTGCTCGCTCATCCGGGCCCGTCACCCACTCGCGACCAACGTCGCTCGCCTTGAAACCGGGGAGGGGTCGAGGTTAGACGAGGACGACGACCGCAGCGTCGACGAGCATGTGTTTGGCACCGCAGGTGGCACAGATGAACGCTGCGTCGAGGGGATGACCGCAACGACAAGCCCACTCTATGCGTCGAGCCGGGTTGCCCGCCACGACTGCGTGAGCAGGGACGTCACGCGTGGCCACCGCCCCGGAACCAACCATTGACCAGGCGCCGATGCGGACACCGCCAACCACCACCGCATGCGCGCCGATGGCGGCTCCCCGCTCGACCGACACCCCCGAGACCACCCAGTCAGCGTCGGCCTTGAGCGACCCGTCCGGCGCCGCCGCTCGAGGATAGCGGTCATTGGTCAGGCAGACGCCCGGTCCAATGAACACCTCATCGCCAAGCACAGCACCGTGGTACAGGAGAGCGTTGTTCTGTATCTTGCAACGACTGCCAACCTGCACATCGAGATCGATCAGCACGTTTTCCCCGACGATGCAATCGTCGCCGATGGAGGCGCCGCGGCGGAGGTGTGATCGAGCCCATATCCGAGTACGCAACCCGATCGTGACCCCAGTCTCGATGTCCGCTGTCGGGTGGAACAGTGGGGAGCGAGGTTGTGGGGATCCATGAATCCCGGTCGCGGGAGCCTCTTCAGGACCGTTGACGGACGTCTGGTGTACAGCGCTCAAGTCGGATCACCTCGGGGCGTGGGGGCTCGGCACCAACGGAACCGTGCCTCGACGGTGCTCGCTCGTGCAGCGCAGACGATGACGGCGATGCAACATCTCGGCGCTGTCCTGGTTCCCGAGGCAGGCACAGGCTCCACCGCCGCCGATCTCCAGGACGCGGAGGTCGGCAACGCTGATAGGCCTTCACGGGCCTCGCATCCTTTCATCAGAGGCCGCACGCACGTCACGTCGGTCGTGCTGTCGTCAAGTCTTCGTCGACGCCACCTGGGGCTCGTAGCCGTGGCGTCCGAGTGGTGCGGCGCTGTGTGCCATTGCGAACGTCCGAATCTGGTCATGGCGACACGGCGTAGAAGGTAATGATCCGCGAGCCATTGGGCGTAAGGCAGGTTTGAAATTGGGCCGCCGTTCCCGGCGGAGGAATGTCGGGAGGACCATACGCGTAGGTGTACTGGTGACCCTTGATGGTGTAGCGTCGAGCAATACCGGCCGCGTTGTACCACGCAAAAATCTCACCGTTGTACGCATGAGTTAAGGCTGCAAAAGGGCCGCCGTAACTATGACCCACGAAGTAGCTATCCCACGTCATGCACGTATCGATTGCAACGGTTCTCCGCGGGAGTGCCGCTCGGCCGGTGCAGTCGCTGTAGATCGATACACCCACATCGAGACCCGGGCCGATCAGTTGGTTGCGAGGACCAGAAGTCCGCGGGGGTGTGGGGTGCACTTTTGTCGCCCTCGAAGGTGATGTCGTGCGCGCCAGGCCCGGAGTCGGGGACGCTGCCGCTCGCGATAACGTCCGCGTAACCGAAACGGGTGCGGTTGGAGCGGAACGCGGGACCACAGAGTACGAGCCGCTGGAAGAGGATGTTGGTGTCGGTGTCGTCGCTGCCGTCGACCGCGCTGCTGGAATCGAGCCACCACAACCAGCAGCCAAGAGCGCAGTCCCTGCAACTCCGAGGATGAGCAGTCGTGTCATCCTTGGAACCACCCCTCCACATCCAGGACGGCATTCACCTTGCCGCTGGCGTTGAAGCGACGAATATTCCCCACTGGCGCGAGGCGCGAGCGGCCGACCACGGTGAGGTTGGGGAGTACCGGACTCATGATGTTCAGTTGTGGATTCAATTCGTCAGGCGCGAGTCGGTTCCCTCCGTTCCCTCCGTGCTCTGCGGTGGCTCAGTCGAGGAAGAGATACATGCAGATGGAGAAGCCGCGAACCTCAGCCTCACGCTGCACTCGACGCGCGACCGGCGCTGAACGACCCCCAGACGCGCCAGTTCGGCCAAGGTCACGGCGGTTGAGCGCGCGGCCACTACCACGTCAGCACGATGTCACCAGGCAACCCGGCGTTGCCTGCCCCGCCGGTTGTATTGGCGTAGTCGAAGGAGCCGCCAAGGCCACCATCCGCAGCCCAATTTATTGTGCCCGGGTTTGAAACGCCGGGGCTACCAGGCTGACCCCCACAGACTGAGCTACTGCCGCCCGGAAACCCCACGCGTTCAAGCCCCGGGGTTGTGGTCCCGCCTGCCCCACCGGGTCCAGCAGTGGTGAGGTTCGAACCAGCGCCCGCACCACCACCACCGGCCATCATCAAAACGGTGCCGGCAAGCGAAATCGTGGACGTACCACCAGGGCTGCCGCCAGTCTCCTGAGGACCGCCCGCGCCGCCCACTCCGACGGTCAGCGTATAGGTTTGACCCGGCGTAACCGGCATAACGCTTCGAACATAGCCGCCGCCGCCACCACCGCCGCCGCCGGTGAAGCTGCCGTTGAGACATTCGAGACTACTGCCGCCGCCCCCGCCTCCGGCGCCCCACGCTTCAACGAGAACGTGGGTGATATTGGAGGGCGCGACCCAGGTGCTCGATGCCTGGAATTCCTGAATCCCGTTGACGCCACCAGGCCCCGCGGGCCCAGCCGCATTCCAGTTGAGCGCCGTGGTGCCAGACGGGCATTTCTGGGTCGAATCGATAACGCGCAGCGTGTGCGGCGACTTGGTCGCGTAGCACGCATTGATGACGCCAGTCGGGCCAGGAATCGAGGCGTAGGCGTAGCCGCCAACGAAGGCCGCAACCACGGCAAGCGTATAGACCGCAATCGCCGGGCGCGATTTGAGAGCGCGTGATCCCGACGTGAATAGGATGAGCCGCATCGTCTACCCCCTTCGCCTATCGCCTTGCCAATTGGTGGACTATGGTCTTATCTCGGTGGCTTCCGCAAGCTCCCCGTCGGTGTCGGACACTCGGCGCCTAGTGTCTGGGCGCCATCGCACTTTGTCCCAGGCGTCCGGCTCTGCATCCAGTCATCGCAATCCCGCTCGTGATTGAGGACTTCAAACTCGGGGGAACTTGCGCTCGATCGCTTCGGAAACAAGATCGTAAGCAACACCGAAGCCAGCACCGACGCGTTTGCTGCCAGGCTGGTGCCGCGGCTGGCAGGCTAGGACCGTCCGCCGCACCACCACCGCAACCCTCCGCCACCGCAAATGGGGGAGGCGTCAGCTTCTCGAGGCTGAGACTACGACAGTCAGAAATCGGCGTCGACAGCCATGGGCGCCGACGCTTCTAGCATTGCATCAGCGAGGATGCGGCTCATTCATAAATGCTACGGCCCGCTCAATCCGGCGCCACGCTGGAAGAGGATCGGAGGAAGTGAGGGTTGCGCACCCCAGCGTGCAACAAGCACACCAGAACTGATGCTCTGCAGGGCATATCGGGGAGCCAGGGAGTGAACACGGTCCGCCAAGACGGCCCCACCCGCGACGCCATTTGGGATGCGCGGGAACCTTCGCCCTACCCGTAAATCAATGCGCCGGTTTCACCCACAATTCCAAGGTCCTTCAACATGCAGAGGAACTAATGCAGGCTGAGCGCCTCCCTTGCTCACGTCGTACGGAATGAGGTTCGCATCGATATCTCCGGCCCGACCGTTGTTAGCGGTCACGGTTAGACCACCGGTGGTCGCCTGCCAGAATGCGGTCGAGGCGATTTCACGGACGATAACCAACGCAGCGCCGTTGTTCAGCCCATAAGCTCCGGCCCCAATGTAGCTGGGGACCCCGAGGTCTACCCGGTAGGAATCGCCACTTGTGCCGGAGAGATAGAAAGTGGCTTCGAGCGTGTGTGCCGAGATCGTACATTTGGAGGGATTCGTGCGGTCAATTGATGCGCAGTCGTTGAAGGCTCCAACCAGTCGCAGTTGGTCAGGCCCGCAAACCGGAGGGGTTGGTTCGGGTGTCACCTTCGGGGATGGGCTGTTAGCCCGTGGAGCGACGTTGTGACGGGTACCCACGGTCACTACCAGCGATACCGCGCCAACGACAACCACGAGGCCTCCAAGGCAGAGTAAGGCGATTAGGGACCGCCTAAGTTGTCCGGGCGTGCCCTGGTTTCTCGTCATGACGTCGGCTGAGGAATCCCTCCCTAACCCCAGGGTGCCACTTTGTAATCCGCAATGTACCCAACGTCAGCGGTGAGCCAGGTGGGGGCGCGACTCTCTCCTGAGGACAGTGACGGTATCGACGCGCCGCGTGACCAGCAAATCTCATTAGCTACGGAGCGTAACCGCTGCCTGCCAGGATGGTGGCGGCTGGTGCGTCGACTAGCGATGGGACATGATTGGCTGCGACATCAGTGGTTCTGCGTCTCGAGTGGCGGACCAACTGGTTATCGCCACAACGCCTCTACAACGGACTAGCGTTGTCATGACGGGACCAATAAGGGGGTGCAAGATTAGTGTGATACCCCTTCAGTCGACTCGAGCAATCCCTTGCAAAATAGGCGAAATCGCCCGCTGAGTTCCGGACAAACCCTGCTATCTGTGTCTACAAGCGGCGCGTCTGCGAGCGCGCCCCGGCGACCCCCTCGCGCCAATGCAGAGATGGGTGGGCGCGTCTGCGCCATTCGCTGCAAATGCATGACGGCGTCGGGGTTCAGACGAACCTGCGACACCGGGCGCCCCTGCACCAGCCAGGCCACATGGCGATGGTGAACCCGGCAAGGAATGACCGCGGCTCGCTGGCGTTGTCGCGCTCAGCGCCCGACGATGGCTGCCCATGCAACCGGACCCCGACAGCAACGGTTACATCTGCGCAAAGGCGTCGAACGCCCCAGCGGAATCGGTAGGGCTGAGCCGGAGCGACGAGCTTCTGGGCGGCACGCTCCCACCGGAGTTCCTCCAGGTGCCAGCCCTGCCTCCGTCGGCCGGGAACGACATCAGCTTCTCGAGAGTCGCCGGTGCTGACCGGCACCTAGAATCGCTCCCGATGGAAGAGGTTCCAGCGCCGACTCGCACGAGTCGGTCATCGTGGTCGGAGCTTTCGGTTGCACGCCCACTGACGATCGCCCTCCTCATGGTCACGGCCGCGGTGATCGTGTTTGCTCACCGCGTCGACGCGTTCACTTACCCGCAGTTCTACGCTGAGGATGGCACGCGATGGTTCACCGCGGCATATAACCTCGGCCCCCTGCAGGCGCTCGACGCGGCGTCGGCAGGCTCTCTACAGGTGGTGTCACGCCTCGGGGCGGTCCTTGCCGCTCCGTTCGGGCTGACGAATCAGCCGCTCGTCTACAACCTTTGCGGCCTCTTAGTACAACTTGCCCCGGTCTTCTACTTCCTCAGCTCGCGTTTCGAAACCGTGGTGCCGAAGTTTTGGCTACGCATGGTCCTCAGTTTGGTCTACCTGCTGATGCCGGACAACGAACTCAACGTGACGATCACACTGGCGCCGGTCCATCTGATCATCCTCGCGACGCTCGTCGTCCTCGCGTCGCAACCGAACCGATGGTATTGGAAGGTATTCGATGCGTCGACCGTGCTGCTCTGCGGACTGTCGGGGCCGTTCGTCTTCATCCTCTTCCCAATAACCGCCCTCTGGTATCTGGTTCGTCGACGGCGGTTCACCCTGGTGTTGCTTGGCGTACTCGCCGTGACACTCGCGGTCCAGCTGTACGTCAGCAGAGTCTCGCCGCGTGCGGACGTGAACCCCGGGGGGGGTTTGGGGAATCTCCTCCTCATTCTCAGTGACCGCATTATCTTGCCCGGCATCTTTGGGGAGCCAGGTCATCGGAACGTCTATCTCGCAGAGCAAACGCACGAAACCGTGTATGCGGGGCTCATCTGTTTGGCCGCGCTCGCCGTCGTCGCGTATTCGGCAACGAGAGCGCCCTGGGAACTGAGACTCTTCGGTCTCACGTCTGCCGGGATCGCCGTTGCAGGGCTGCTGTCTCCACTGGTCTCGTTCACGGGCAACCAATGGTTGATCATGGCCACGAGCGATGCAGCTGGACGGTACTTCTTCATGGCGCGGCTGGCGTGGTTGGTGACGCTGATATGGGCCCTATCTCGCCTGCCGAGCGCTTGGATGAGGCGCACCGCATGGGTTGCAGGGGGACTTGCCTTCGCGTCGGGGTTTGCGACTTGGGGGTATACACCCTTTGCCAACTACGATTGGCCGCGAGAGGCCCGCGCGATCCAGACGGCGGCTCCAGGGACGAAACTGACGCTGCCCATCAACCCAGGCGGTCCGTGGGCTGTCGAAATCACCGTGAAGTAACGACGGCCACCGACACGGGTAGGCAATCACCCGTTGGGTGACGAATCGGGCTCATCCGGAGCGACGAGCCGCGTACTGGGAGGCGGACGGCGAGCCGGTCCCGGAGGAGTTCGGGGCGCCCCAGACGCTCACGGTGAGAGTCGCCGCCTGACGGGTCGTTGGCCTTCCTGGGCGCGCTAGCACGAGGTGTCGTTTTGTCGTTAGGCTCGATCACGCCACTCGCGAAATCCTTCGCAAAACGGTGGATGTCGCCTCGTTGAGTTCCCGTCTGCCCCGTTTAGCTCGCCGACAAGCGGCGCGGCCCCGCCATCGCTGCCGACCCCAGCGCATCTCGCGGCGCGGACGCAGGGCTCCCTCGCTGTCGTCGCTCCCAATCGCGCCGACTGGCGCAAGCGGTCCAATCGGCTGAGGGCTAGGTCTGCGTGGTACCGTCCCCGGTCACAGACGCGCTGCGTCCGGTAAGAAGCGCAACAGGGAGTTGACGGCCATGTTCAGAGGTACTGCGGGACATCGTGACCGACACTATCGGGGATTCCTGAGCTATCGCCGGCGTGCAGCCCTCCTGGCCGCTGCCACCGGGGTGCCGCTCGTGATGATTGGGCAGGCGAGCGGCGTCGGCGCGGCCTCGGCAGCGACGCCGACGCCCGCCGCGGCGAGTCAGCCGATGACCGCCGCACTTGCCGCGCAGCTGTCGACGAATGTGAACCAGCACGTGATCGTCATCCTCAAGGGTCAGTTCGGGGCTGCCCCAGTGGGTAGTGCTCAGGCTGGCGTGCGTGCTTCGGCGATCGCGGCTGTCCAGGCGCCTCTGACGAGTGAGCTCCGTCAGGTGCATGCGACCCACGTCAAGAACTACGAGCTCGTCGATTCGCTGGCCGCAACAGTGTCGGCCGGGGAGAAGGCACGCCTTGAGGCCAACGCCGCGGTTGCGGAGGTGATTCCCGACGTGACCATACATGGGGCGCAGCCTGAAGCGGCTCCCGCGGCGGGGTCGCCAACGACCGCTGCGCCAGCCTCGGTGACGCCGATCGTGCCCCCGGGCGCGTGCTCGGCCACCACGCCACAGCTCGCTCCTGAAGGGCTCAGCCTGACCAACACGGACAGCGACGCCTCGGGGCAGCCCACGGCGCGATCCCTCGGCATCACCGGGGCGGGAGTCAAGGTGGCCTGGATAGCCGATGGCATCGACCCCAACAACATCAACTTCATCAGATCGAACAACACGTCCGCGTTTGTTGATTACCAGGACTTCACAGGTGACGGGCCGGGGCAGCCCACGAACGGGGATGAGGCGTTCCTCGACGCCAACACGATCGCCGGGCAGGGCCTTCACACCTACGACGTCAGCCAGTTCTCGGCTCAGGCGGATCCGACGGCGTGCAACATCCGCATCGAAGGTGTCGCCCCCGGCGCGAGCCTGGTCGGGCTCAACGTCTTCGGCACCTTCGAAGACACCACAGAGTCCAACTTCCTGCAGGCGATCAACTACGCGGTCGAGACCGACCACGTCAACGTCATCAATGAGTCGTTCGGGAGCAACCCGTTCCCCGACATCACTTCGCTCGACGTGACCAAGCAGTTCGATGACGCAGCGGTCGCCGCGGGCGTCACGGTCGCCGTGTCCTCAGGCGACGCCGGTTCGACCAACACGATTGGCTCGCCGGCCACCGATCCGAACGTCATCGACGTCGGCGGCTCGACGCAATTCCAGTTCTATGCCCAGACCAACTATGCCGCCGCCGACTACTTTGCGACCAATGGCTGGCTCAACAACAACATCAGCTCGCTGAGCTCGGGTGGCTACAACGAGGCGGGCGGCACGGTCAACCTTGTCGCGCCGGGTGACCTCAGCTGGGCCTCGTGCGACGCGAGCCCGGTGTTTGCCGGCTGCGTGAACTTCAAGGGCCAATCCTCGGATGTCGAGGAGGCTGGCGGGACGAGTGAGTCCTCGCCGTTCGTCGCCGGCGCCGCCGCCTTGGTCATCCAGGCGTACCGCAACACCCATGGCGGTGCGACCCCGACGCCTGCCCTCGTCAAGCAGATCCTCGACAGCACGGCGACCAACCTGGGTGCTCCCGCAACCGAGCAGGGAGCGGGTCTCCTCAACAGCTACAAGGCCGTCCAGCTGGCGGAGTCTGTCAGTACTGGCGCTGGGTCGCCGGCGCCGACAGGCGAGACGTTGCTGACGTCGTCAGCCCAGCTCAACGCAGTCGCGGCGCCAGGCACCAAGGAGACCTTCCCGGTCACGATCACGAACACCGGGCAGTTCACCCAGACCGTGCATCTGAAGGGCCGGGCGTTCGGCAAGGATGCGAACGTCCAGACGGGCAGCGTGACGCTCAGCGACACCGCCAGCCCGCAGTTTGCGAACTATCAGGGAATCACGAACAACTACGGCACATTCACCTTCAACGTGCCCACGGATCAGGACCGGCTCGATGCGTCGATCGCCTACCCGGGGAATCCCGCTAATGGGAACAACTCCCGGGTGCGACTGATCCTCATCGATCCCAATGGCAACTTCGCCGCACACTCGCTGCCGCAGGGCGTCGGCAACTTCGGCAACGTCGATGTCATCTCGCCGACTGCGGGCACATGGACGGGCGTGATCTTCAGCGACGTCGCGTCGCACAACGGCACCAATGGTGTGGTCCCGTGGCGGGTCGCCACGCAGGACTACGTCACATTCGGTTCGATCAACCCGTCGATGATCGTGATTCCCAAGGGTGCCACCAAGAAGGTGGTGGTGACCGAGAAGACGCCGGGATCCGCAGGCGACGCGAGCGGCTCGATCGTCCTGACGTCCGACTACGGACTTGGCGGGACGACCTCGATTCCGGTCACGCTGCGCAGCCTGATCAAGTTCTCGAAGAACAGCGGCTCGTTCAAGGGTGTGCTGATCGGAGGCAACGGACGCCCGAACGGTGAAGGCCAGATCGACTACTACGCGTTCAACGTCGGCACCGGGACGAACAACATCACCGCCAGCGTCACCCTGACCAACGATGCCGGTGACCCGGTCGGGGCGTACCTGGTCAGCCCGGATGGCACCGCGCTTGGCTACGGACAGAACAGCATCAACGGTAGCAATGGGCTGTCGCTAACGGCGTACACGGCGAATCCGGCAGTGGGCACATGGACGCTCATCGTCGATTTCGCCGAACCTGTTGTGGGTGACGAGGTCTCGCAACCCTTCACCGGGACCGTCAAGTTCAACAACGTGAGCGTCAGCGCGCCGGGACTTCCCGACAGTACGAGCACGACGCTTCCCGCGGGGACGCCGGTCACCGTGCCTGTCACGATCACCAACAACGGCACCCAAGCCGAGGACTTCTTCGTCGATCCACGGCTGAGCACAAGCGCGACGGTCTCACTGGCTCCGTTCAGCCCGGCTTCGGGCCTCAGCCTGCCGCTGGTCGTCGGCTCCCCGGTCTGGTTCATGCCAACCGAGTCGTCGTTCGTCTCCGTGACCGCGACCGCGTCCCTCCCGATTGAGTTCGACTTCGGTCCGGACCAAGGAGACCCGGATCTCGTGAGTTCCATTGGGACATCGGCATCCGGCTCGTACACGCCGTCAGGAGGTGTGCTCAACAACGGTTTCTGGTTCGCAACACCGAGCGAAATCGGGCCGTATCCGTCCGGGGCCCCGGCCGGGACAGTGAGTATGGCGATGTCGGCCACCACGAGATCCTTCGACTCGGCGATGACGTCGTCGACCGGAGACCTCGAGCTCGCGTCCCTGAACCCGGCGACGACGTTCTCGCCGATCGTCATCAACCCGGGCCAGTCGGCGACCGTCAACGTGACCATCACGCCGTCGGGAACGTCGGGCACCCAGGTCGCAGGCAACCTCTTCATCGACGATTACCTGTCGAACGTCCCCCCGTACGGCCAGCAGGGGGCCGACGAGCTCACCGGTCTGCCGTACGCCTACACGATCGGCTGAGGCGCCGGACTGACCAACGAGTGACTTGCGAGGCCCGGACCGCGAGAGGTCCGGGCCTTCGCCTGTCGAGCACATTCGGAGGCGTCAGCTGTTGCGAGCATGACGTGACTCTGAGATAGCACCGACCGATAACGCTCGCGCACCGAGCGCGTGCGACCCTTATTGGTGAGTCCATGCTTGTAGCTCCAGTGGTGTAACCTCCGCACCTATGAGCTTCAGAACAGGAAGGCACATTGCATCGGCGTTTAGCATACTGGCGTCAATCGTGGTCTTCGGTGCACAACAGGTGCCCGCCGCGGCGGCGGTTCGGGCTTCAGCTCCGGCTGCAGCCGCGACCACCGTCTCAGCCTCAGCGGCGAGCAACTACATTCCGGTCAATCCGGGCTTCCGGATTCTCGACACGAGAAAGGGCCTCTGCGGCGGCAACGTGTGCCATGCGCTTGGGGCAGGTGGGACACTGCAGCTTCAGGTCACGGGCTACGTTGATCCCGGAACTGGCAACTCGGTTCCGGCCGGGGCGAGCGCGGTCGTCATCAACGTCACCGCGGTTGGCGGAACGTCATACAGCCTGTTCACCGTCTATCCGGCCGGCTCCAACCGTCCAACTGCATCGAATATCAACTTCCCAGCCGGCACGGCGATCGCCAACTTGGTCACGTCGCAGCTGAGCAGTGGAGGCGCCATCGATATCTTCAACGCTCTGGGAACCGTGAACGTCGTTGGTGACATCGAGGGGTACTTCACGCCAACGCCGTCGACGCAACCCTCAGGCGAGTACCACCCGATTCCTCCCCTTCGCGTGTGTGACACCCGCGCCGAGCAGGAGGTCAACGCATGCAACGGCTTCAACGACGGCAAGTCGCATGCGATCGGCCCCAACACGGCTGTCAAGGTGACCGTTGCCGGGCAGCCGGCGTGGTGTTCGCCAACCTGCACTCCGTCGATCCCAACGGACGGCACCGAGGAGTTTGCGATCATCAATCTGACCGCAATCGCCGGTACCGTCAACACCTACCTGAGCGTCGTCCCCTGGACCATAAATGGCTGCACGTACGGTGGGAACAAGGGCGCGCCGCCCTTCTCGACCGTCAACGTCAGCGCTGGTAAGGCTCAGGCAAATCGCGTGTTCGTCGACCTGGGAATCAACACGAACCCGATCAACATCTGCGTCTACAACGCCGTGGGCAAGGCCAACTTTGTCATCGACGCCAACGGGTGGTTCGGCGGGCCCACTGCGGCGACAGGTCTGCAGTTCTACGCGACCTCGCCGACGCGGCTCTGCGACACGCGAGCCGGGATGGGTACGTCGTGCGCCGGACACGAGCTGACTCAGGCTGGTGTCCTGACCGTTGCGGCGGCCGGCCAGGACGGGATTCCGAGCGCTGCCAAAGCGATCGTCGCAAACCTCACGGCGATCGCCGGATCCTCGTTCACGTTCATCAGTGCCTACCCATCGGATGCGGCGAGCCGGCCGAACGTGTCTGACATTAACGTGGGGGCGGGCCAGGTGCTCGACAACTTGACGGCGATCACGTTGTCAGGAGGCGCATCACCAGGCGATTTCGACCTCTTCAACGCCCTGGGAAATATCAACGCGACCGTCGACGTCGAGGGCTGGTTCCAGTAGAAGCCAACCTCCTGGCGGAGTTGAGCCCTAGCCAACGATGGGCAACTATCCCCGCACAGTAGAAACGCGCCCTCAAAGGGCGTAGAGTCGGGTCACCTTGACAGGGTGGCGGGGGGCGTCGAATGACGCCTCTCGGCAAGCTCACCCGTGATCAGGTTGAGGCGGCGCTGGAGGCCCTGATTCCGCTTGTCCGCGAAGAATATCCCGACTAT
Organism: Candidatus Dormiibacterota bacterium; assembly: GCA_003162415.1. Classification (GTDB taxonomy): domain Bacteria; phylum Chloroflexota; class Dormibacteria; order Aeolococcales; family Aeolococcaceae; genus Palsa-851. The sequence goes on along the minus strand of PMOL01000008.1, from coordinate 129,794 downwards.
CCCTTGGCGGAGATCGCCTCGACGTGGGGTCTGGCGTCTCGGGCACAGGTGGAGGCGCTGAGGTTTGTGGATACCGCGATTCAAAGCGGCTTCCAGGAGCGAACTCAGCAGTCGTCTCGTCTACGACGCTCTGGAGCCAGTTGATGTACAGCTCGCCTAGTGTCTGGATGGACGGTAGGGGCGGATCGAGGTGCGGGTTTACCGGAATGGCGTGGCCGTTGTGTTGCGCTGGCGCGTTGGTTAGGTACCACTCACCTGAAACCCCAAACAGGAACCGATCCGCGTGGTAGCCGCCTCCCTCTTTGAGGAAATCGTTTCTCACCTTGTTGAGGTAGATCAGCATGGGATCAGAGGACATGAATGCTTGGCGTGGCGTCCACCAGGCGAGCCAATGATCCTTGTCGTAGTGACCGATCTTCTGCAAGATCTGTGTAACCGATCGCCCAAGCACAGCGATCAGATATACGGCAGTTCCAGCGCGCCACGGGTCGGGATCGCCAAGATCCACCATCGCTCGGCGCACTCGGTCAAGCATCGACATGGCATTCCCGAGCACCAAGTGGATGCCCTGCTCGCGGGTCAAGTCGAACTTCCGCGCCATGCCGCGCTATCCTCTCTCGGCTGGCTGTCGGGTACCGAAACCATCTTCTCAGATGGCGGGGTGTCGTCGTGACGCTCTGGCGTTCAGTCGAACAGGGGACGCCGGAGAGCGCCCGGCTCGCAGAAGGGCGCGAAGCGCGGGAGCACGCTGCGCTCGACGTAATCAATGCAGAAGCGGAGGTCGTCTACGGCCGGATTCCCCGGATACTCGAACGCTACGTCGAAGAAGGGCTTGAACTTCATGTCCACCATCGGCTGAGGTTCGGTGAATACGAAACGCGCGATCTCTGCGCCGTCTTCGAAAGGACCGACGTGAGCAGTGTCCTGTTTGTAGGCAATGCCGGGCGGAGCGAACGAGGACGACTGTCCCTCAATGAGCGTGGTGATGACGGGGACAGTCCGGTGCTTGTCGAGGAGGTTGTTTCGATTGATGAGGGCCAGCGGGTGAGTGCTGGGAACCGGACTGTGGTACGGCTGCGCCGCCTTGATCTCTGCACGGACCGCTTTGGACGCATAACGGGCGGGGGATTCGTCGTACTTCGTCCCGTCCTCGCAGATGGGGAACTGAATGCTTTTAAGTTCCCTGTCCTTCAGAGTGTCCTTCTTCTCGCTGAGTTCCCAGACGATCGCGTCCAGAGCGGAGCGGAGGTTGTGCAGGACGTCCCCGATGATGGCGCCGAGGTACGCGGGTGGATTGCGCCGAACGTACACGTAGTAGACGTGCTCCGTTCGATCCTTCTCCATCTCGAGGACGACCATGTACGGCTCCGCTTCAAGAAACTCCCGAACGTGGTCTTGGAGCGTTGCGAGGTCGTCGCGGGCCCGCTTGAGTTTCAAGCGCGAGTCCTTTAGCGATGCCAGCAAGCGCGTTATCCTTCCCCTATGCCGAAAGAGCCGGCGACCGAACAGTACACGCCGAAGGGGCTCAAGATCCCAGTCCCCACGCGAGGCGAGTTCGACTCCAATCTCGACAAGCTACTCAAAGCCCCAGCCCCGCCACCGCGATACCGCAAGGGCAAGCGGTCAGCGGACGGGGCGAGCGGCAAGCGCGAGGAGTAGGCGGAACTTCGCCTCTCCCACGGGAACGCGGCGTACACCGCGGATACGCGGGGTGAACTCGCGATGGTTGTAGCGCCACGCGTACTCGTCAAGGTAGGACTGGAGCCACTTGGCCGAGACCGAGTGGTAGACGCCCCGAATCCCACCCTTGACGGTCGACCAGAAGCCCTCGATGGTCTGGGTATGGACGTCCCCGTCCACGTAGACGCCCGCCGAGTGGTTGATCCGGTAGTGGTCGTAATGCCACCCGGTGCGCTGGTACGAGGGGTGCATATCGGTAAAGACCATCGACGCGGGCAGGACGTGGAGGTCGATCTCCCTGCTCAGGACGTCGGCGGTCGCGTCGGGCACATGGCGCACGACCACGCGGCCTTGGCGCTCGACCATGCCGAACACCGTCCGGGCACCAGGCGACCGTCCTGGCTTCCCCGTCTTATTGGACAGGCGATTGGAGCGGTTGAAGTAGGTCTCGTCGGCCTCGACCTTCCCCTCCAGGGGCGCGATCTCAGGCTCGGCCATGAGCGAGTTGCGGATGACGTTGAACATCCGCCACGCGGTCTTGTAGGTGACGCCAAGCTCGCGTTCGAGCTGCTTCGCGGAGATACCGCATCGGGTGCTTGTGATGAGGAAGAGCGCGTAGTACCAGAGGTGGAGCGAAGTGGACGACTTGTGGAAGATCGTCCCCGCCGTGGGATGGACGTGGCGTCCGCAGTGGGTACAGGTCCACGACTGGCGACCGTCGCCGTTGGAGTACTTGTGGAAGGACCGCTCCACCCCGCATTTGGGGCACAGGGCGTGCTCGCCATCGGGCGAGTAGCGGGTACGCCACAGGTGGGCCAGACACGCGTCGTCGTCAGGGAACTCCGCCATGAACTCCATGACAGAGAACCGCGATTCCGAGGCGGTCCCGCGAGTGGGGTTCTTCCGGTTGGACATGACGACAGTATAGCAGATCCTTATACGGTGTGGGGATACTTACCCAACGATGTGTAGGGTGCGTGGGCAAGGGCTCACCCCGTGGCGCGGGGTCGCAACGGGCTGAACGTCCTCAGACCGTACTCAACTTGAATATAGAACGAAACTCGCGGATGTTCCAGGAGGCCAGTGCTGCGCCTCTGGATGCGCATCGCCTTCTTGCCCGGGGGACACCGGCGCAGCACGGCTAGAAGTCACCGTCGGCCTGCGCAGTGGTCGGCGCGACGCTCATCGCAGCACCGGTCGAATCCGCGGCGCCAAGCCTGCTCAGGCACTGCTCATCGCGCGCCGGATGTCGACTTCGGAGTGGACGCGGGGGAGGCGCTGGCCGCCAGTCGATGCGCCCACGCATGAGCCCGTCGAGGTCAACGGGCAGGTGGGCGCGGCGCGGTCCCCACCCACGCATGGGATCGCGTCCCGCAGTCGCGGGTCCCGCCGCACCGGACTGGCGTGCCGCCGCGCCCGCAGGCCACGGATCGAGTGCTCCTTCGACCACACTCCGACAACGCGGGTGGAACGTCGCGGCCCAGGAGGGGTCTCAAGGCGATGCGCTGGCTTCGCCACCCAGCGAGCAGCGAGCCTCAGGATGACCGACACCCCAAACGACCATAATTGAGCCATGGGGAGCCTCAGGAGGTGGGCTGGACGCACTCCCCGCGTGCGAGCACCCGAGCGCGGCTACACGCCGCTGGGGGAGGTCGAATTCGATCGATCCGGGGCGCTGATCGCCGCGCGCTCGGAGGCCAGCGGCGCACTCGTGGACATCCGCGTCCTCGCTCCGGGGCTGAAGGCTGCTCGAGGGTTCATGCGTGGCCTGGGAAGCGATATGAAGGTGCTTCGCGAGGCCCGCCACACCAACCTTGTCTCCGTGATGCACTTCGACATGCGCGCCGGTGTCGTCGTGTACGAGTCGGTACCCGGAAGCACGCTGACCCAATTGCTCAACAACCAGGGGGCCCTCGACCTCGCGGCGAGTATCGTGCTCCTCGAAGACTGCATCTCCGGCCTCGAGGCCCTGCACAAGGTCGGGGTCATGCACGGGAACCTGACTCCCGACGCGGTGGTCGTCGAAACGACCGGGGCCGTGCTGCTCCGAGATGCGGGATTATCCGCGCCCGACGCCGGCCAGCGCCCTGAGCAGCGGCCCTACATCGCGCCCGAGATCCTGGCGGGAGGGGCGCCCACGTCCGCGTCCGATCTGTACGCCGCTACCGCGGTCTTCGTCGACTCGATCGGCGGCCGTGCATCCAAGACTGCGGTGCGCACCGATCTGCGCCCCCTTCTTTCTGAGGGGATGGCGAAGGACCCGTCGAAGCGCAGTGCCACGCTCGACGACTTTCGGCGCGAGCTGGACGACTACGCCCGAACCACACTCGGCGAGGGCTGGCGTAAGGATGGCCGGGCGCTTCTGACCGTCGCTGCAGCAGCCCACGCCATCAGCACCATTCGGGTCAGCTCGTCAAGGGACCCCTCCGTGAAGGGTGGCGACGAGGCGGCCGCGGCGGTCGCGCTGCTTCGATCTCCGGGCCACCGCGATCCGCGGATTATGGTCGGACTCGGCGCGCTCGGCTTTGTGGCGCTCGTGGCTATTTTCGTTCTCGCGCGGGGATTCTCTTCGCCTGGCGGTTTCAAAGTAAGCGCCATTCTTCCACCATTCAACGGGATACCATTCCTCAACCCGCAGAGCACGTCATCACCAAGCCCAAGCGCAGTCGCGGGAGGACCTCCATCCAGTTCTGGCATAAACGTCAACCCGTCAACGGGGTTGCCGATTGCGACCGGGAGGCCGACCACCAACCCCACTGGTAGTCCACAGCCGACCCCCAACCCAACGGGTCCCCCGCTCATTTCGCAGTCGATTACCTTCACGACCAGCGCGCCAAACAGCGCGACGTATCGCGGTTCCTACCTGATCTCCGCCAGCGGAGGCGGATCAGGCAATCCCATGCTCTTCAGCAGCTTGTCAGCGACAGTTTGCAAAACCGGTGTCGGCAACACCTTCGACTTCGTCGGAGTCGGAAACTGCACGATCCAAGCCTCCCAGGCAGGCAACTCGCGCTACAGCGCGGCGACGCATGCACAGTCGTTCGCGGTCGGGAAGGCAGCACAGTCCATCGCTTTTACAAGCTCTCCCAGCAGCCCGACATACGGCGGAGCGTACACCGTCCACGCCACCGCTCAAGGAGGCCCGGTGGCATTCTCCGCTGACCACTCGAGCGTAGCGTGCAGTGTCAGCCCCACGGGGTCGGTGAGCTTCACCGCGGCCGGTACCTGCGTTATCGACGCCAACCAGGTTGGGAGCGCGGACTACAATCCGGCACCAATGCTTGCGCAGCCATTCGACGTCGCGCAGGCCTCGCAGACGATCACGTTTACCTCGGCCGTGCCGTGTAACCCATGCGGTGCAACCACTCAGTACACGGTGACCGCGGACGCCTCGTCGCGCTTGTCGGTGACGTTCAACATCGACTCGTCGAGCACACCTGGCTCCTGCAGCATCTCTGCTTCGACGGTGACTATCAATGGGGGCGCGGGGTTCCCCGGGACGTGCATCGTCGACGCCTTTCAGAACGGCGACCAGGACTATTCCGCTGCCCCGGTCGCGAAACAACAAATAACCGTCTCGTAGCGACGTCGGCTGGAGCCGCTTCTGCTCATCCTCAGCATGTCGGCAGCGGAGGAAAGGGGCTACTGACATTTCACCGGGTGAGCAGGACGTCTCCAGGTTGGCCCGCCGTTCCGGTGTCGAAGTAGGCAGCGCAGTAGCTCCCATCTCCGGTCGCGGATGACGTGGGACTGCCCTCTGCAGCACTAGGGGTGATGGGTTCGTAGAAGGCCACTCCGCCGCCGCCACCGCCACCGCCGGTAGCTTGGCCGCCTGGCTGCGCCCGTCGCTGACCGCGCGCACGTCGTCCGCGCCGCGCCCGACGTCCAACCGGACCAGATCCCGATCGCGGTCGCCAAATCGGGGAGTCCGCATCGATCGCCCGGCCGCAGCGGCGGTGGCGACCGTCGTCCGTTCGCCAGAAGACACCAGAGCAACAGCTTCGGGCCCTGGCCACACCAAATGTCTGTCACCGTACAGAACGACCACGGGTAGGTCCGCGTCAGCTGTGTGTCCAGGGGACTGAAGGCGCGACGAGCGCCGCGGTACCGCGCTCGCCACTGATGCGCTGCCATGTGGTCTGAGACGGCCTCGAGCCATCAGCGAGGACCCTGAATTCGGACCAACGTCGCCTGCTGCTCACTGATCAGATCCGCCCAGAGTTCATTCAATCCCATGAGCGCGTTGCAACCCTGCCGCGTGACCAATGCCTGCCACATAGCCCTCGTGGCGCCAAATGCGCCGAATCCAGCGTGTTGGCGCACGCCTCGGCGGACCCCCGACGCAGGACTCGGCTCGCTATCAAGCCAAGCATCTGTCGTGCATGTCGTCGACGTGATCGACCTCGAGCTCATCAATGACGACGATGGTCGGGCGGGAGAGAGTTTGCTGCTAGGGGACCGAGGTCCCGACGCGCAGGAGGTGTCGCCGGGATGTCAGCACGGAACGGCTCACAACGCCGGTTTCAGGTCGCCGTTGGCAGCGCTCGACGACTGGCCCAGATATCCCACCCCGTACTCCTCCTCGATCGCCCGGAGCGTCCCGTAGTGGTTGCCCCCGTAGCCGAATGCTCCGGAGGAGCTGGCCGAAATGACGATGGTCGGGATGTGACCGCCGTTGCCCGTGTTCCACCCGCTCTTGTCGGCCGTCGTCGCCGAATCCCAGGTGATGATCACAATGCCGCCGCTCCTGTACCACTGCGACCCGAAGACCGTGGGCAGATTCGCCTGCAGCCATTGGTCTCCGGCCTGGATCTTGTTGCTGCCCTTTGGACATGCAGAGTGCATGTCGTCGCAGACGTTGGGCACCACGAACATGAAGTTGGGCGCCGTATTGCCGTTGAGGTCGCTGGCGAAGCCGCCGGTCCCTGCGAAGGGGACGATCCGGTTGCACTGGGCCGGATTCTTGGTGATGCTCTTGAAGGAGACAAACGGGTTGTGGACCTTCTCGTAATTCCCCACGCCTGGGCCGGTGTAGCACGCGGAGGGCACGTCCTCAATGTAGGCCTTCCAACTGATCCCCGCGGTGGCGAGCTCGCCGACCAGGGTTGGTGAACCGTACGAGCCGGTGGTGCCTGAGATCAGCGCCACGTAGTCAGCCAGGCTGTTGTCCGTGAGCCCGTACCACTGGGTCGCCGAGGCATAGGTGCTCGCCAGGCTGTTGATGTACGGCGCCTTGGCGTTGCCGATGATGTTTGAGTAGCCCTGGTTCTCCTCGACGATCACCATGATGTTGGGCGGGCTCGCCGCGGCCGCCCTGGTGACGCCGAGCAACGGTGGCGCCGCGACGGAGAGCGCGACCGCCAGCGCGGTCAGGCAGATTCGAAGCCAGCGCGTGCGCGGCGCGGCGCTCGATGCAGGTGCCATCTTCCACTTCCTCTCGGTGACGTTCCGCCGGTCAAGCTGAAGCCAGGAGGATACGCCGACAGCGTGAGCAGCAGGCCAGGGTGCACCCACCACGTGAGACAACCCTGCAGCGACTGGGTCGTCTCGAGCACCTTTCGGCGCACCGTCCGCATCAGCGCGAGGCGATGGGAGGAGGGGCGGCAGGGGCACAACCGGACCATCCGCCGGGCATAAATGCGACCCACCCCGGCGCCGGCGCTGCTCGTCGAGCAGCCGCGGAGATCCAGGTCCCACCACCGGAGGAACGACTCGCGAGGCGCACAAGCCGGCTTCGGACGCGGGTGGGAATGTTGGCCGTGCGACCGGGAAGGCCGGCCCCACGGCTTCGGGGGCTCCTTCAGGACGGACCGTGAGGTTGAGCTCGAACGGCGATCGGCAGCACATACCCGGGCCATTGCACAGCGTTGCCGCGTCGGCCATCATGGCACCATAACGGTGCTCGATCAGGAGGACAGACTGTGACCAATGATGTCAACCTCATGGGGAGCCGTGTGAGCGTGATGCACTTAGCATATGACTGTCTGGGCTGCACGAATACGGTCGCAGTGACAATTTCGGATGGCAAGGACATCGATGGGCATCGACGCCTCATCCAACACCCGCGTGATTGTCCGACCTGTGCCGAGCGGATCTGGATCACTGTGGTCGTGGACGCCATGCAGGGCGAGGAGGCGGTGCGATGAGGCGAGGCGAGCGTCTGTGACCAGCGACGATCATCTGGTCGTGAGGCGGCCCGGTCGGTAGCGGCAGGGCTCTCGGCGCCAAGACAGAGATGAGTTGGCGCGGTTGCGCCATTCGCTGCAAATGCATGGCAGCGCCGGGGTTCATGCGACTGTGCAGACACCTGGCGCCCCTGCACAAGCCAGGGGCAAATGGCTATGGTGAGCCCGGCAAAGGAAGTACTGCGGCTCGCTGAAGTTGTCTCTGTCAGCGTCCGACGAGCCGCATCTGGAGAGGAAATGGGGATTCAACCGCCGACCATTTCGCTGCACCGGTCGAACCGGTGCGCGTCGCGCGTGGCCGTTCGCGGCGCGTTGACCGGGGTACTGCTCGTGGTGTGTCTCGCGACCATTAGCGTCCTCCCAATCAACGCCGCAGCGACTGGTCCGAGCGTCTACGAGTGGGGGAGGCCCGTGGCCACCGGCGGCCCGGGGAACCTGCCAACTGTGACGCAATCATCCAGCACGCTCGCCACTATCGACGCGGGTAACTACGCCGATGTGCTCGTTCTCAGCAATGGCACCGTGTGGGGTTGGGGCGTCACATCAATGACGCTAACCCAAGTTCCTGGAGTCACCAACGTTGTGCAGCGGCCGGTCGATGGAAACGGGACCTTTACGGCCATCGAGCAGCCCGGGACGGACTCCGCCTGCCCCACCTCGAGCACAGTCGTCCACTGGGGCAAGAAGCATGCCCCCAGCGTCGTCACACAACTGAACTGTCTGAACGTCGTCCAGCTCGCCGAGGCGGCGACGCATACCTTGGCGCTGACGTCGACGGGCACGGTGTACGTCTGGGGCGGACAAGGGGAGGCGCTCGGACTCAGCCCGGCGGTCAAGACAGAGACGAATCCCACCTTGAACCCGGCGCTGACCGCGCTCACCAACGGCACGTCATCGGGAGTCATCATCACCACCGGAATGACCTCTGGCGGCATCCTCGTCAACGGGCATGCGTGGTCGTGGGGCGACAACCAGTACGGGCAGTGCGGCTGTGGGAGCACCGCTGCCGTGATCACGTCTCCGACGCCCGTCAGCCAGGGTTCGACGCTGTATACGTCGATTGATCAGGGTGGCAACCTCACCAACGACGGCCATGAGCTGGCCCTGACCGCAGCGGGTGCGGTATGGGCGTGGGGCGACAACGCCCGCGGTCAGTTGGGCATCGGCACTCAGGTCAACAGCAACATTCCGGTCCTGGTGACCGGACTCCCTTCGAGCATCGTCGATGTGCGCGCCGGCGGTGAGCACTCGTTGGCCCTCGACGGTGCGGGGAACGTCTGGGCCTGGGGCGACAACCAGTACGGACAGGTCGGCAACGGGACGACCACGAACGTGCTGCTGCCCGTCGAAGTACGCAGCGGGGTCACCCAGATCTCGGCCGGCTCGTTCCACTCCATCGCAACGTGAGGAGTCGCTGACCTCACGCTCGCAGAACCCACGATGCGCCTATGGGTTTACGCGGCTGTGTACTCCGCAGGCGACGGATGACTGCGCTGACGCCGCCGCTGACTTCAGTCACGTGCCTGCCTCGGGGTCGGGACGGTGGAGGCCGGACGGCAGCTCTCGTGTCGGACGCCATTTGCGGTTACCCAGTGCACCCTCGTCGGCCGCAACCCCGGCTCGGGTTGGCTCAATTGTAGTCGCGACAGATTCGGCCTAGCCCCGCCCACGCGAGTCCGGAGGGGGTTGTACGGAAGGGCACCGGCACCGGCCATCCACTCGCCACTGGGCGTCCGCGCGTCGCGCGTGACCTCGCCGAGGTGTGCGCGGCGATCGACGCCGGCACGATAAGCAAGCGAGCGGGAGCCCGTCGACTGCGTGTGGGGCCCGGAACCGTCGATCGGATCCTCGCGGTGAGAAGGGGAAGGCCTCAAGTCGAGTTTGTCAACTGAATTCAGGGATCGGGACCTTTCGGGCGCTCAGAAAAGAAATCGTTCCGGATCACACCGGGTTCCGAAGGGCCTACCGACGACGCCCCGACCCAATGCAATGGAACGTGGTTGGTGCCTCGGCGCAGACTCCGCCAATCAGGAAGCGTCCAACGCCAACATCGTGGCTTCGGTGCGGCACCTCATGAGGGGGGAGGTACCGGCCGATCCCCAAACTTCCGACGCATCACCGAACCATCAGATGCCGTCTTAGTTGTCGATCGACCTGACGGTCCAGGCCGCGACGCCAACGCCGCCGACAACCAGCGCAATGATAAGCAACCAAAAATATGTCTTTCGTTGGCACATAAGCCGTGTCATGTCCCCGCCTGTACATCCCGCGCTCGCTTCAGCCGAACGGTCCCCGAGGTGCCCATTCTCGGACTCCGTGCTCGAGAAGGCAAGCGTATGCATCCCGGGGAGCGGGTCAGCGTGTCCGACGCGAGCGAACAAGAATCCACTCAGCGGGATCGAATGGCGATTGCTTACGGGCCGCCGAGTCGGTACTTCATCTCCGGATGCATTCGGTGTTTGTACTCCAGCACCCTTTCGGCATTGCTCTGGCGGCAGAGTTCGCATCGACAACGGCCGCCTTTGTAGCAGGCAAGCGTTCCATGCTGGTCCATCAACCGCTGCTTTCCGCCGAGCGGGTCGCCGTATCGCTCGAACCGGTCTTGATGCGCGTGACAGTACGCGTTCGGCGTGCGCGGCGATGTCTTGCATGCTTTCACAGCGCACTTGTACTCGCGGGGCATCGGCACCCCTGACGCCTTCACGATCTGCCGTACCCGCTCCCGCGTGAGATCGACACGCGCTGCAATCGCGGCCAAGGTCTCGCCGGCCTCGTAGCGCTGAAGGACCTCGATATCGCGAAGCGCCTCCAGCTCAAGTTGGGCGGCACTGTGGTAGCCCCGATATCCAGGCACCCTCGCATGCTGCGCCCCCATCGTCACCGTGTCTAGCGAGCGGGACGCTAGCAGCTCACCGTAGGAGGGCGCCAACAGCTGAACCGGCTGAGCTGGACGGGACCGGTCCCGGAGGCGTGCGGGGCGCCCCAGACGCTCACGGTGACGGTCGCCGCCCGACCACGAGGGTTACCTCAATGCTCAGGGCCCGCTGGGCTTGGGCACTGGAGACGCTGGGGCACCTCCCCGACGCGACCGACGAGATTCCGGTGCAAAAGGGTTAGGTTGGCTCGGTGACTTCAGGAGGCGGCCTCTTAGCCGATGGTTATGCCAGTTCGGGTGGCCATCGGGGGCCCTCGGCAGCCACCGGCGCATGATCCGCGACGCGGGTCCGCGTTGCCCGCTAGGTTACGAAGGTGACCAGGAAAGCCGTCGTCGAGGCGCCGCAGAGCGGGTGGCTGACCATCGAGGAGACCGCGGAGCTGACCCGCCTCTCCTACGTATACGTCAAGTACGCATACGTCAAGGCGGCGATCGCCCGCGGCGACCTGCGCGCCCACCGTCCGGGCGACGGGAGGGCGGTGCGGATCCGGCGGTCCGACGTCGAGGTGTTCATGACAGGGGAAGCCTGACCTGGGGTCGCGCGCCGGCGGCGCGCTGGGCCGCCTTTACGGCGGCGATTGCCGCGCCCGCCCGCGCCCGCGCCCACGCCCACGCCCACGCTTCAGCCTGAGCACCGCGAGCAGCGGCCTGCCCCCAATTGAGCCGCTCTCTCGGCGGGCCGCGCTCATCAGCCTTTGGACGAGTCGCTCCGCTGGACCTTCGACCACGGCCAGCGAACCCAGCTCTCCTGACGCTCGCGCGACTCCCGATCTGCCACCGCCTCGTTCAGTTGGGCGGAGCGATCGCGCTCAGGCGCCCCCCACCTTGCTCCGTGAAGTCAGGCTAACGCGAGGCCAGCGCCCCTATCCGGCGTCGGAACCTGGGCCGCCGATAGGGGCCCTGAGAGGTCGTTGAAGAGCCAGCGCTGCATCGTTCGATGGTCGCGGAAGTGATGTCCCGTAGTGTGGTGTAAATCCGGGGGTGACCTCAGGGCTGCCGACGTATGGACCGCTACTGGTCAGTGGGTAGTTCAACCACGAGAGGGGGTCGCGGGGAGCTGCTCGTATTGAACGTGTCATCGAACAGCCGTTCGAATTCGACCTTAGTCTTCGAGATTCGCATCAAGACGGTGACGAGGGCGATCTGGCTGTCGAGATGGGGATCTCCGGTGTCGACGTCGAGAAATAGGTGATGGGCATGGTTCCGATACGTGCGGTCCTTGATAGCTGCATCAGGTTTCCGCAGCTTGTCGAGAGTCTCCGGTGGCAGCTGTTCGTAGATGTAGGCGTAGACCCAGCGCGCGATGTGCGACGGACCTTTGATTGCACCCGGGCGATAAGGCAAACCCTCGAGTCGGCACACCTGAGCGAAGAACTCGTCCGGAAAACGATTGGTCCAGGCAACCAGCTCGGGAGCGATGTACCTGGCGAGCAAATGTGTTAGCTCGGCGCGTGCCTGTTGATCCCTAAATCCTGTTGCCTCATCGACCAAGGCTAGGATGTCGGAACTGGGGAGAGCTCGAAGAAGGATCGATGCGCGCTGGGCGGTGCGTAGCTGACTCGCCGTGAGAACATCATCTTCGCGGGCATGGCGATACACCCAGCAGACCGCGGGGAGGAGCATGGCCGCATAACCCTGACCGAGTGTGCCCAACTCTGAGCGATACCGAATCGGAGTGCTATATCGCAACACCTCGTCGTCAATGTACGGATGCAAGTTGTCTGCTGTGAGGAACGTGGGTATCCAATCCGCCGTGAGCCGAGTGCCAGCCCTCGGGCTTCGCGCTCGGCCGTACGTCACCGCATGTAGTAATGCCACTTGCGTGAGGACCCGGGTACCGTTGTCCAACACCGCGCACGGAAGCAGGATCGGACCCACCTTCAGGGTTCCGGACGCGACCGCGCGCGGGAACGCGTTTCCCCATCGAGTTTGCGCCGCCCCCAGAGCAGTGGCCGGTCGGTCGGCACTTGACGGAGGGACTGTACCTGCTGTACTCCCGGTTGCTCGTGCTCGATTCGGGAGTGTCATCGGAGGGGCTCCTCAGTGGGCTCAAGGTCGCGCCGCTTCAATATACATGCGGCTTCGTCCAATGGTGCCAAATCCGCAACGTTGAAAAAGCATGACCGCAATCGTCGCGGGCCGTAGCGGCCGAGATCGGGTGCAGGCTCCGTTTGATCAACAGTCGCGATCACGGCCTGCAGACGCCCGCCCGTCTGGTCAACACACTGCATTCTGGTTTGACCGAGCGCGCGGCCTCGCAGCTCGCTTGAACGGACGTGGGCTCGCGCCTGGTCCGTGGGCCGCGAAATCATTTCGGATGAGTCGGGTCTAGTTGCGAGCGTCAGCGTCGACGCTGATCCCAACGCACTAGAAGTCGTGGGTGCCTCGGCGCAGACTCCGGCATCGGGGGAGCGCCCAAAATCGGCAACTTCGCTCGGGACATGAGGGGGCGGCGGAGTTGCCCTTTACGGTCCCGCTATGCCTGCCGATCGTTGACTCCGGCCGGTTTGTCGCGCGGACGATTGCCCTTGATGCCGCAACAATCCCTCGCACAGTTTGATCCTCCTACAACGGCGAACTGGTGGATCCACTCCGTGTGCTGGATCGGTCAAGGACGAGTACCGTGGCGCACACGCGCGCCCGGTCACCTGACGCTGGAAGTTTGGCGAGCGTAGTCTCGAAAGGGCCGCTCGCGTGGGAACTCCACCGTCTTCCTGTACCCCAAGGGAGACCGACGCCGCTTCCTTCGCCAGCCTGGAGTGTACTGAGGGGCGGCGCCGAGGCTCACGTAAAAGGTGCGGCGCAGTGTCCGTTCAGAGCCAGCGGGTGATGCCAATGCCGATGCCAATTTGGAGTCAGAGCCAGTCGGTTGCTGTCCAAGCGAACTAACAAGAGGCTCGTCTGATGCCAGTGGCGATGCCGATCACCCGCCAAGGACGTGTCCGCGGTGCCGAACCGACGACGCCGGCCTGAGACCGATTCGCCCCAGGCGGTCACGGACCTGCAGGACCGAGGCAGGCTCGGTTCGCCCAGGGAATCGACGGTGGCGCACCCCAACGAAGCGTCAGCAAAGAGCGGACGATCTAGCTGACTCCGCTCGCGGCGAGCACTCGATGGGACACAGGAACTGTGGCGCGGAGTGTCGTCCTGGCCCAGGGTGGATTCGACCTGAAGGTTCCCCCCAAGGCCATCGAGGGTCTTCCATATTGGTCAGCCCCTTGCCGCGAGCGGAAGTGCTGACGACAAAGCCGCGTTCATCGTCGGCGACCTCGACGGCGAGCTGATCACCGTCCTGCCGAAGGCGCACGACGGCCCTCGACGCCTGTGCGTACTTCTGAATGTTCTGCAGGTCTTCGAGAATGCAGAAGTACAGTGCGGCCTCGGGGTCTTGTGGATAGCGTCCGGTGCCATCGGCTTCAATAGTGATTGGCAGGGGTGGCCTTGCGCGCCTGCGCTTGGAGGGCTGTGGGCAGGCCTTTCTCAGCCGGGAGCGGAGATAGATGCCACGCCGCACGGAGCTTGGCCGCGACGGTCGGAAAGCGTGGCTCCATCGGCGAGCACGTCGGCCTCACGGGCGTGGGGAGTAGGCCGAGCCTAGAAAGTAAGGCTCCATCCTCAGACGCAAGGCTACGACGCCGTAAGCTCCTTGTGACGAATCGCCGACCATCACTCTGGCGTCGCGAGTCCTAGGGATGATCTCGGCATGAGGGTCGCACCCGTCCGCTATCCGGACGCGTCGCCAAGGCGTCGGCGGCGGAAACACGGCCAGGGACTGGTCGAGTTCATGATCGTCGCGCCGGTCTTCTTCTTTACCATTTTCGCGATGATCGACGGAGGCTTGCTGCTCTACAGCATCAATGCGGTGGACCAGTCCACGACGGTCGGCAGCAACTCGATCGCGGGACTCGGCCTGGCATCGAATGCTGACATCGCCTCGATCCAGAAGATGGCCACCGCAGGCTTGCAGACAACCGCTCTCATCAAAGTCACCGAGATCGACGTCCAGGAGTTGGTGACCAATGCCACCAACGACGGGTTCTCGGTGCACGCCGACGGCACGCCGAAGATTCAGACCGGGTGCGCGGGCGGCCCAACGGGCGTCGACGGAGCCAATGAATGCGTTAACCGGTATACATTCAGCGGGTCGGCCGTCGTCGCGACGGACGCATGGAGTAGTTGCGCGTCGTCCTCGGGCGATCCCTCCCAGTGTCCGCCCTGGCCGCCGTCGGTTCGCAACGTTGTGAACGGGCTCAGTTCTTTCGTTGCCTTGAAGGTTTCCTATTCGTATCGCTTCTTCACCGACGTTGGAGGCAACTTCAACTTGACTGCGCTCAAGACGTTCCGGCTCGAACCCGAGACCAACACCAGCTGATGCATCCGAGACAGCGTCGTCAGCGCGGCCAGTCCTTGGTGGAGTTCTGCTTCATCCTGCCGATCCTGCTCGTGATGTTCGCGGGTGTCTACACCACCGGCTCGTTCATCTCAGACATGGACGTTGCCGGTCAGGCGACGAGAGCGGGTGCTCGGCTCGGCGCCGAGGTGGCCAACTACGGGTACGGAACCGCGGCAGTACAGACCGCGGCGTGCATGGGCGCGAGTACGACCAACCCCTGCGCGGTCGACCAGGACATCGTCACCAGCGTGGTGACGATCGCCAAAGGCATGACCAACGTCGCGTCGTTTGACGAGATCGATATCTACGATCCGTGCGCGTCCGCAGGGGCCTGCACCAACTCCACGAGCGTCTGCAGCGACCCGACCGACATCAGCGGCGCATATGTGGCAGGCGTTGATCCCGTCGATGTGTACAAGCTGAGCGGTGGTGTCTGGACGCTGTTTGGGACCGCGGGATACACGCTCGACAAGCGTACTCAAAATCATCCAAACGAGCTGGCAATCGGCGTGCGTCTGCTCTTCCACTACCAGGCTGCGGCGCCCATCAATTTCTTCAATGTGCAGGCTGCGCAGTACGAGACCATGTGCTTCGCGCCATACGAGTCAGGAGGGTAGCGATGAGCGTACAGAACGCCGGCGTGGCACGCAGAGGGCGCCGTGCCGCCAAGGGCCAGGTCATGGCGATCTTCGCGTTGATCGCGGTGCTCCTCTTCGCGGTCACCGGCCTCGCGGTGGACGCCGGGCTCTCGTACCTTTCGTACAACGGCGCTGAACGTGCGGCCGCGGCAGGTGCACTCGCGGGCGTCCCGTACATGCCCGGCGGATTTGGTGGGATCGGTTGCGCGAGCGGCGCGGCTGACGCGGCGGTATGCGCGGCAACCGCCCGCGACGGGTACGCTGACGGGAGCATCATTAACGGCTACCCGGTCAGCGTGACGGTCTCCCGGTACCCCGTCGGTTGCACAGGATCCGCCTGCTCGGCCAACAAGCTCACCGTGACGGTCAAGGCATATGTCCAGCCCACATTTCTGCGGATTCTCGGATTCGGGGCCCACCCGGTCACGGCGTCCGACACCGCGTTCTATCTCCCCCCGATCGCGCTCGGCCAGCCTGGAGCGCAGCTCGGAAGCACAGAGAGCGCACTCGGCACCGGCGGTAACTACTATTTCCTTCGTTCGGAGGGGTATGGCAACGATCGTTCCGAGGGTGACGCATATGACCCCAATAATGTCAACATGACCACCCCCGTCGGCACCTGCACTGTCGGCGGCGAGACCACCGCGGGATACGGAACGTCGACCGACGTCCACGCGCTAAGCGCAAACCTTGGAAGCGACGTCACTGACGCCACGCTGACCGGCGCGGGCGTGAACGTCCTCCCCGAACGCGGTGGGTACAACTTCTCGGTCGCGGTGCCGAGCACGGTCCCTGCAGGGTACGTCCAGGTCTACAACCCTGCCTTTGCTCCCGACAACGGGTTCAACCCGTCGGGCGGCAGCTACAACATGCACGAGCAGGACACGAGCTTCACCGGGAACTCCTACACAGACCAGTACTCTGCGATGGAATACACCGTCTTCCAGGTCAACGACATCTTTGACCACACCAAAGACACGCCGCTCAGCCAGGTGATCGTCGATCCGCTGAATGTGACGACCGGCATTGTCGGAGGCGTCAACCAAGTCACATCCATCGTCGATGTTCGCAACGGCCAGACCCTCGTAGCGGCGCCGAGCCCCGCGAACGCCTCGATAACTGCTGCTTTCAACTATATCGTCAACAACATCTACCACGGGTGGATGGACGTCGGGACGCCGCCCGTTAACTCGACCAAGTGGAAGGTGGGAGCGACCACCTACAACATCCTCCACGTCACCAAGTCGCTTGCAGCGGGCTCGCTCGCTCCCGGGTCCTACCGTCTCCGCGTCGATATGCTCGATTGGCAGGGTCTGCGCCCCGGCGATGATGCGGGCGCGGGCGCGTCGCCTTGCTCCCGGGCCCACAAGGGGTACGCGATCCAGCTGGCGGTAGCGGGGGGGGCGCAGTGCGCAGACCCGGGCTGCCAGGTGTCGGCGCTCGATGAGCTCGCCGTATACACGCCGATCTCATCGTCTGGATCGGGCTTTTCCGTCCCCCTATTCAACCTTCCCAATGACTACGCCGGCCAGACGATCAACTTCTACGTCTTCGACGTCGGCGACGTCGGCGGCAGCAACCAGATCTCCATCCTCAATCCCGACACGCAGAGCTGCAGCCCCAATCCAGCACCGTGCCTGCTCACGGCGTCGTCGGGGGTCCCTGTCTTCGACCTCGGGATCAATAGGAACACAGCTCCAACGCCGAGCTTGGCGGTCAATACAGTTGACTCGTGCGCCAGCACCCTGGTTCAGCCCGTTGCCACCCAGGCGCTCATCAACACGGACGAAACAAATAGCTGCGCGGGCCACGCTTCACCGAACATCTTCAATTCACGTTGGGTGCTGTTCCAGTTGCAGATCCCCTCGAACTACGCGGCTGGCAATGGCGGGTGGTGGAACCTGCACTACACTGTCAACGGCACGGCGACCGACACCTTCACGGTGGTCGTCAACTACGCGAGCACGCCGGTCCATCTCACGTAGCTCCGCATAGACGGCGCGTCTCGAGCCTCAACATCGGGGTGGCGAGTTCCGCTGCAGGCGTACCATGTGGCGCAACCCTGTGGGTGCCGATAATCGGGTCGGCGTGAGGTCGTCGGCACGGTCGATTGGCCAATCCTGCGCAACCGATTTCCGAGGACAGGTTCGGACGCCACGCATCCGCCGGCAGCATTGCGCAGCACGCGGTGGCGATGCTGTCGCCAAGGGCTGCGGAAAGGTCGTGCGAGACGCGAAGCTCGGTGTTTCAGAGTAGACTCAGCAAGCGTGAAAATGAGCCGCGGAACAAGTCACCGGACGTGAATAAATTGTTGGAAAATGGTCGATATCGGCACCAGCATTCGGATCGCCTGAGGTTAATTTGGGCGCAGGGGGTCGCTGGTTCGAGTCCAGTCGCCCCGACCACATCAATCTGACCCCGACATCTTGAATACGAGCTGAATTCACGCGGCGTCGCTGGGGGAGCGGCGTGGAAGCTCTGCAGAAAATGTCCGGCGGTAGCGGATGTGGGTGGTCAGCGGCGAGTGCAAGACCTCGGCAGGCTCGAACCCGAAATACTCCATCCCGTCGAAGATGCGCTCGCCCGAACCGAGCAGGACAGGCGCGATGTCGAGTGTGAGCTCGTCGATCACCCCAGCTAGCAGCGCCTGCCGGACGGTCGAGGCCCCGCCAGCGATGTCCACGCCGCTTTCACCGGCGGTCTCGCATGCCGCGGAATAGGCCGCGTCGAACCCTTTGGTGACGAAGTGGAACGTAGTCCCCCCGTCCATCCGGATGGGATCGCGACCGTGATGGGTCAGCACGAACACCGGCGCGTGATACGGCGGTTCGGGGCCCCACCAGCCAGCCCATTCCTCGTCCCAGTCCCCACGGATCGGGCCGAACATGTTCCGCCCCATCACATACGCGCCCCGGGGGCGCATGAGCCACTCGGTCGCGATCTTGTCGGTCTCAGTCGCCCGCGGGTCGCCGATGTGCCAACCGTGCAGCTCCCGGCCCCGCTTCCCCAGCGGGTCGTCCAAGCTCTGGTCCGGCCCTGCGACGAAGCCGTCAAGCGAGATCGACATGTGACAGGTGGTGTCTGACACGAGGAGCTCCCAAGTGGTTGCGACTAAACGCGGTCGGACGATAACAGTGGGGCGACCGGATTTGCCGCATTGATTCCCCAGCATCTGGGAGGCCGCCGCTGGGACTGGACGTCCAGTCCACTGGGATCCCATTGGTGGTTCCGGCTGATGTAGTAGGGGCTCCCAGCCACGCTCACGAGCTTGTATTGCGAGTCAGGAGGCTTGCGTGGGAAACGCTTCGTGATGTTCAATTCGGGCTGAATACGGCGTGACCCGCAAGGAAGTTTGGGAGCAGGGGGTCACTGGTTCGAGTCCAGTCGCCCCGAGCATCGACCAGCTAGCGCCGGATTATCATTGACACCGAAGGCGTTTCGGGCGGGTCGGGTCGGAGAGCCAGCGGCTGTCAGGCGGGTCAAAAAAGTCCGTGTAAAAGCGTCTAACGGACTGCCCCTAAAAGACGTCCCCATCCCCCGGTCGCGGTCCAGGCACTGGCGGCTCATCGGGCGCGGACGGCGGCCACGGATCGTTGAGCGGAGTGCGACCCTTCGCTTGCATGGGGGCCGGTCAAGGGCCCGCGACCCCATGCCTCGGGGCGACCTGCCGGGCACGGCGGAAGGAGGCTGCCACTTGGGCAGCGGTGGGCTCGTCGCCCAAGGGCATGACGTGAAGCGCGTCCACCACCGGAAGATCGGCTAGGCGCTGTGCCATCTCAAGGGCCAACTCGCGTCCTCCCCCGGCGCACACCTGGGCATAGGCTGAGTCAGGCAGGTCGCAGCCAGGCAGGGAGCGGGCACGATCAGCCATGGCGCGACTCCGCAGGACTCCTACGGTCACGTAAACGCGCAGTCGCTTCAACAGCCCCGCCTCGCCAGCGCGATCCAAGAACCCGGTCAGCGCGGGGATGCTGAAACACATCTGGGTATGGGCGAAGGCTGCACCGCACTCAAGCTTGCGTCGCAGCAGCCGCAGCTCTCTGTCGGGGTCGGTGGCAAACGGGTTCAATACGCAGCCCCGTACGATTGGCAGCGGGGCCAGCCATTCCCCGGCAGCAGCGAGCAGCTGCGTCCCGGTCATGTCGCCGACACGGGCAATCCCGGGAACGTCGTCGCCGTGGAGGCAGACGATTCCGTCGCAGCCGAGGGCGGCAGCGCCAATCACCTCGCTCTGGAGCGCTAGCCGGTTGCGATCCCGCGCCGAGATGTGGACCACGGTCCGGACGCCCTGCTCTCTCGCCAGGGCCACCGCCGCAAGTGGCGACATCCGGGGCTGCCCAGCGTGATTGTCGGTGAGCACGACCAGTTCGACGTCCCGTGCCAGCTGTGCGATCCGCTCTGTGACACGTGCAGTGTCGGGGTGCACGGGTAAGGAGATCTCGGCTGAGGTCAGCGCCCGGTGTGGCATCGACGGATCTTCGCGCAGGCAGCGGCGGCGGTGCATCGTCGATGCAGCCGGTGCCCTGGGGTGAACGAGGCTTGGGCGACGACCTTGACGGCTACCACCGGTACTTGGCGGCGCGGGCGGACTTGCTCCGCCGTTTCGGCAGGCCCGACGAACCGCTGTCGGGTACCAGCCGCCGCGGAATGTCGTCGCCTGAAGGTGTCAGGCGCCGACTGGACCGCCGAAGTCTGGCTCGTCGTCGACGCCTCGAACGTTGCTGAGCAGCAGTGGCGTGGCGTCTCGAGGTAGCACTTAACGAACAACGCGATAGTCGACGAGCAGAGAGCCAGTCGGTGAGATCTCGCTTCGGGTCGATTCGAGCTGAATCGATTGCAAGCTGTGGAGGAGTCGTCGTCCGCGGCCGGCGATCCTCGGCGCTATCACGAGCCTGAGTTCGTCGACAACGTCGGCGGCGAGCAGCGCCTGCGCGACCGAGATACTTGCGTGGACGCCGACATCGCCTCCGCGCTGCCGCTTGAGATCCCGAACGAATTCGACCAGCCCGCCGTCGAGCACCGTCGCATTCGCCCAATCTCGGTCAAGGGGCGTGGATGTCGCGACATACTTCGTGACCCCGTTGATGAAGGTCGCGAATGGCTGGATCTGGCTGCTCGGCCAGAACTGCGCCCACTCAGTGTAGCTACGGCGGCCGAGAATGACCGCGTCCTGTGTCGCGATCACAGCGGCAAGGTTGGCGTCCATAGCCTCGTCCCAGTCGGCGAAGAAAGTATCTGGGTCCTCGGCAACGCCGTCGAGGGACAACAACTCGTACACGACGATCTTGCGCACGCACTTCACCTCCGAGTGGGCCCGATGCTACTAGTTGACTGATCAAGCCGCCTAAACTCATCGCTACGACGTGCAGGACGTCGGGTACGAGATCCGTGTTGAGAGACGCGGGTAGTCTGCCTGTGTGGTCGATGCTGGGGCCTCCGATCGCACTGGTGTCCAGGCGAGGAGGTTCACCATGTACCCGATGATCCACTCATTTCGCACGTCCGGCCGCGTCATTTCGACGGCGGAAGCGTAATGACGACCGTCAAGACTGACGGAGTCACGCTCGGGGTCGAGTCCTTCGGTGATGCTGAGGCGCCGCTCGTTCTGCTCGCGGGCGGCACGACGATGATGTCCTGGCCCGACGTGCTCTGCGAGGCGATCGCGCGCGGCGGGCGCCACGTCGTACGGTACGACCTGCGCGATTCCGGTGCGTCAACCACGATCGATCCGGAGGCTCCCGCGTACACGTTGCGCGATCTTGCAGCCGATGCCGCAGCGCTCGCCCGCGAACTCGACGACCGGCCGGCGCACCTGGCGGGCATCGGCGTCGGCGGGATGGTCGCCCAGGTCGCCGCGCTCGACCACCCGGACGTGTTCTCGGCGCTCACTCTCGTCGGAACGCGGCCAGTCGCTCCGGGCCCGGTCGATGACGATCTGCCTGACCATGACGCGGCGACGATGGACCGGCTGTTCTCGCGCTCGATGCCCGACTGGTCCGACCGTGCCGCGGTGGCGGAATTTGCGGCCGGAGGCGCGGAGATCCTTGGCGACGACCCTGTCGCCGCGCGCGCGACCGCCGAGCGCACGTGGGACCGTACGCCGGGTATGGAGCCGGCGGTGCAGATGGCCAACCAGCTGGGCATGGTGTTCGCCAAGCTCGACTGCAGCCCGCGCTGGCGCGAGCGGCTGTCCGAACTCGCGATCCCGGCGTTGGTGGTGCACGGTCGCCGCGACCCGTTCTTCCCGGTCGGCAATGGCGAAGCGCTCGCACGCGAGATCTCCGGCGCGCGGCTGCTGGTGCTCGAACGGGCCGCGACGGCGATCCGCGATGCGGACGCCGGTGAGGTCGCGGCGGCGATGCTCGCGCTCTCCTAGCTCAGAAGAACGCGGACGGGGACGATCAGGCCCCTTTACCCGACGCACGGCCTGCGATGCTTGAGGGCCTTGCGATCCATGACGATTTTGACCCCGCGGCTGCAACTGCGACCCCTTGTCGCTGCGGACCTTGACGATCTCGTCGAGCTCTACGCGGACCGTGAAGTAATGCGCGGGAGTTCAGGCGTTGCCACCCCGCGCGATCGGGCCGCGAGCGAGGGGTGGCTCACACAGACCCTGGCCGTTCCGATGACCGGTGGATGGGCGACATTCCGCGTCGACGATCGGTCGACCGGCACTTTCCTCGGCAGGTGTGGGTTGCGACGCGACGACAGCAGCACTGATACGGAGCTCGCCTACGCATTCGCCCGGCACGCATGGGGTCGCGGCATTGCAACCGAGGCAGCCACAGCGGTGGTGCGACATGGTTTCGCTGCGGGTCTGACCCGCGTGGTGGCATGCGCACTCGCTGAGAACGCCGCGTCGCTCCGTGTGCTCGAGAAAGTGGGGATGCGACGAGTCCGCGAGGAGCCCACGGAGGTGGGCGTGCTGGTCTACCACGAAATGGTCGCGATCCGGCACAGCGGCAGAAGGACCGTACAGTTGGATCAATGACCCTTGTTCAGGCGCGCGGTGTCGCTCCGCCGGGTTTGGTCCACGGGCGAAGGCGCAGACTGGCGATCTCACTGGTCGTCCTGACTCTCGCTGCCGTCGTCGTAGTGACAGTGCTCTGGCCGCGACCGGGGACTGCCGGCTTCACCGGAGTCACGGTCGCCGTTCCCGGGTGCCCAGCCAGCGCCCAAGGATGCCTCGTCGTGGCGACCGACGCATCTGCTGCAACGCAGATAGCTCACGAGGGTTGGTCGGGCGCTGCGACAACCTTGAGTCTCGTGCTCCCCGCCGGACGCTACGCCATCGCGGCCGAGGGGTGCGGCGGAGACACCATCCCTGCCACCACGGTCACTGTGACATCGGGCTTCCACACCGTCGTCGATCTCGGCACCTACTGGCAGATGCCGGGATTCCTCGGTCGCGTCTGCCCGGGCTGATCTGCTTCAGGCGCTGGCCGTTACGGCCAGGACGGACTGAGCAGCAGGTTGGTGAGGCGCTGAATGCGCGTCTCGTCAAGGCCAAGACCACGGAGCAACGTCACGACACCGCCGTGCTCGGTGTCGACGCACTCCATCGTCCGCACCATCGCCTCGCGACGCACCGTGAAGAGCCGCTCGGCGCGAACGTCATCCATGCCACGTTCCAGTGCGGTGACCTTGTCGCGCGCGAGCATGTCGGCGAGTTGCACACCACTGACCGCATAGTCGTCGGCGATCGCGTCGACGCTCACCCCCGCGAGGCGCAGGACGACTGCGATCACGACACCGGTGCGATCTTTCCCCGCGTGACAGTGCACGAGGATTGGCGCCGACGGCGCGTCTGCGATCGCGGTCATCGCCGCGGCGACTCCGGGACGGCGCTCGCGCAGCCACCAGCAATAGACCTCAGCTGCGGTTGCGAGGTGGTCGGGGTAGTCCTCGTCGTCACTGAAGATGGGCGCATGCGCGGTGTGGACGCCCGCATCCGCGAGCAGGCTGGGTCGGTGATCGCGTTCCGACGTGGTGCGAAGGTCGATAACCGCGCCGATCCCGAGGTCGAGCAGCTCCTTCAGTCCAGCTGCGCTCAGGGCGTGCGGCGACTCGCTCCGCAACAACCTGCCCGGCACCGTCGTCGCGCCGGAGGTCGTGGGCAGGCCGCCGAGGTCGCGCAGATTCACGAGGCCGCCGGGTAACTGAGAGCGCACGGACTTCACCGTACCAGCGAGGCGGTAAGGACGTGGGATCACGGAGCGAACCCATCTGGCGTCGCCAGAACATCCATAACCGTGGATCGCGTCAAAGTTGACAAACCGACCATATGTTCAGTACGCTGCCTGAGCGGGACAAGGCAGGTAGGGATCGCGTGGGGACGCGGCTGCAGGTTCCGCTGAGGGGGCTTCCATGCGTCGTAATCTCAGGCTGTCCGCGCTCCTCGTGGTGGCCGCAGGCATCGCTGTCTCTCCGCTCCAAGCGAGCGCACAGAACACGAAGACCGTCTCGGTGGATGCGAGCGGGAGGCTCACGACACCGAGCACGAGCGGGAGGATTACCTTCACGAAACTCGCTCCCAGCACGACCTATTACGGCGTCGACGCTATCGAAGCCCTACCGGTGGGCTCAGGGTTCGCCGATGGTCACTACACGCTGAGCTGGGGTGCCTGCACGCACGGATCGGCCGTGGGCGCGAGCTTCAAGATCGTCTCGGGGGGCTCCTATCCGCACCTCCTGCCCAAGACCAGTCCATCGCGGGCCGGAATCAAGATCAAGACCAACGATGACGGCGTGTTCAGCTGCGCCTACACGCTCGCGTATCCGGCGGGCAGCATCCCCGAGAAGGCGGTCAAGGTGAAGAACGACTTCTGGGTGGTCACAAAGGCCGGCACGATCGTGACCCAGGTGGACTCGAAGTCGGTCCTTCCAGGCGCCGGTCCGCCGGTGCCCGAAGTTCCGCTGGCGGTCCTGATTCCCGTGGGTATGCTGCTCGTGGTTGCTGGCTACATGGTGATCGCGCGGCGGCGCCAGACGTTGGCCTCCGCCCCCGCCTGATCCGGCGGCGGGAACGAACAGCATGATCGCGAGCCGTCGGACGGCACGGACATCGCGGCCCGCGCCGGGTGATGGTCTGCCCTCGTCGCGCTGGTCGCTGCCTGCAAATGTTACGGCGCCACTCAAGAGAGCCGTCCACGCCACAGCGTTCTGGCGCATCGCCGCCGTCGTCATCTGTGTTGTCGCCGCATACAACTTTTCGCTGCAGACGTTGTTCCAGGAGATGAGCCAGCAGACCCCGCTTGCCTATCTCGGCCTGGTTCCCCTCATCGCGCTGCTCCTCGCGGTCGTACTGGCCCTGCGCCGGGCTAGCGGCCCCGATATCCACGACCGCTACCTCGACTACATCATCGGCGTGCCATTGCTCACTCTGGCGATGGGGTTGGTCATCTTCGCGCCCCAGGGGCTGCCGAGCGTCTACTGGCTCCACCGTCTTGACCTGCTCTCGCTGCCACTCTTCGTCGCGGGCGCGATCTCACTTGCCTTCGGCGTGCGCGCCCTGGTGCGGATTCGGGCAGCGGTGCTCTTTCTGTTTCTGGCATGGCCATACCCGTACGTGGTCTTTCTCGACCACGAGCTCAGCTGGTTCACGGATACGACTGCTTCGGCTGTCAAGGCAGTTCTCCAAGTGATACCGGTGGCGTCGGTGGCTCCGGACGGCAACTTCCTCGTATCCCATGCCACTGGACTGAGTCAAAGCTTCACGGTCTCGGTCAGCTCCGCATGTTCAGGGATCAACAGCGGGCTCGGCTTCCTGCTCGTCGGCACGGCCGCAACCATCCTGATGCGCGGCCGTCTCGCTCTCAAGGTTCTCTGGCTTGCGGCAGGGACCACCTTCCTGTTTGCTGTCAATGTCGGGCGCATCCTGCTCGTGCTCGGTGCCGGCCGTGTCTGGGGCGAGCACTTCGCCATCGACATTCTTCATCCGCTCATCGGTCTGGCGATGATTCTCGGGGCGACGGTGGTCATGCTGATCTGGCTGCCGCATTTCCAGCTGAACCTCGGGCTTGGCGCAACCAGCGCGGGCACCACTCAGAAGGCCAAGCCGGCTACGGCGCGAACGCTGGCCGTTCGTCGGGCAAGAATCCCTCTCGCGTTGCTTGCGGTGGTGAGTCTCGTCGGCATGTTCGCTAACGCGGGCATGTCGCGGTTCGAGTTGCTCGCTTTCGGGCTCGGTCCGTCGCGCCTCTCGCCGAGCAGTGTGGCCAGTGCTCCCGTCAACGGCTGGACCCTGTCGGAGGTGACCACGTACACATGGGCGACCCGATACTTCGGCCCCAACGGGACCTGGACTCGTTACGCGTATATCGAGACCTCTGCCGCACCCGACTCGGCGCCGCCGGCGGCGATCACCGTCGACGTGATTGGCACCTCGGATCTCGGCACGTTTTCAACCTATGGCCTCGAGGCCTGCTACGGATTTCATAACTACTCTCTGACCGCCACGAATACCGTGGACCTCGGGGGCGGACTCGACGGAAAGGTGTTGCGGTACAGCATTCCGGGAACCGG
The DNA here is from genome assembly GCA_003162415.1 of Candidatus Dormiibacterota bacterium. Lineage (GTDB taxonomy): Bacteria > Chloroflexota > Dormibacteria > Aeolococcales > Aeolococcaceae > Palsa-851. The sequence goes on along the minus strand of PMOL01000008.1, from coordinate 103,439 downwards.
TGGCTACTGGCTCGGGTTGTACTGGGAGTGGCCGGTGAGCATCCCGGGAGGTGAGCGCTACCAACGCGTGGTGCTCAGCGTCGATTCGAGCCTCACGTCGAACGAGCCCAACGCGCAGCGACTCGTCGGTCTCGCCCGTGAGCTCGTTCGTCAAGCCGCTGAGCACGCGCCCAGCACGGGTCCGGCGAACTACTGATGAAAAACGCAGCACGCAAGCCGCGTCAGTCTGGTGCCCGGTACGCGACCGCAGCTCAGCCAGGTGTCGAAACCGCGCAGCGGAGTGAAGTCGAGCAGGCTGCCGCGCTCGCGGAGGCGGTTGACGGCCTCCGCGTTCGCCATCCCGATCTGTCCGCGAGCAGGGTGCTCACCCAGGCGCAGGGGCTGGTGCTCCTCGGCCTCGCTCTCGCCTGCGTGCTGGGATTCGTCGTCGCCCCGGTGCCCACCGGCGTCCTTCTTTCCGGGTGCGTCGCCGCGATCTATGTGCTCGTATTCGTCAGCGATGTCGCCGTCTTTCGCCGGCTCATCCATGCGCCGCACATTGTCGAGGTCACCGACGAGGAGGCATGCGCAATTCCCGATAACGAACTGCCCGTCTACACGGTGATGATCGCTGCCTACCACGAGCCTGAGGTGATCGCGACGACGCTGCGCTCACTGGCCGCGCTCGACTACCCCGCGCATCTGCTCGATATCAAGCTGCTTCTCGAGGCTGACGATGAGGCCACTCGCGCCGCGGTGCGCGCGGCGCTCCCGGCGCCCAACGTCGACGTCGTGCTCGTGCCACCCAGTCATCCGCGCACCAAGCCCAAAGCGCTGAACTTCGGCCTGCTTCGCGCGCGCGGCGAGCTGGTCACCATCTACGACGCCGAGGACCGCCCCGAGCCGCTCCAACTCCGGCGCGCCGTCGTGGCATTCTCACGGGCGGCCCCACGCGTCGCCTGCCTGCAGGCAAAGTTGGAATACCACAACCCACATCAGAACCTGCTCACCTCGTGGTTCGCGATCGAATACCTCTCCTGGTTCGGATTTGCCCTGCCGGCGATTGCCGGCGGCGACACCCCGGTTCCGCTCGGCGGCACCTCGATGCACATGCGGCGCGCGGTGCTGGAGGAGATCGGGGGCTGGGATCCGTTCAATGTGACCGAGGACTGCGACCTCGGCGTGCGTCTGTACCGCATGGGGTACCGCACCGAGTTCCTCAATTCCACGACGTACGAGGAAGCCAACAGCGACGCCATCAACTGGATCAAGCAGCGGTCTCGCTGGTACAAGGGCTACGCGCAAACCTGGCTCGTCCACATGCGCCACCCGAGACGACTCTGGCACGAGCTTGGCGGGCGGGGCTTCTGCGGCTTCAACATGCTGGTCGGTGCGACGACGTTGACCGCGCTGCTCAACCCGCTGTTCTGGGTGCTCACACTCACATGGTTCTTTGCCCATCCGCCGTTCATCCAGAGCATCTTCCCGACCTGGGTGTACTTCCCGGGGCTGGCCTCCATGATCGCGGGGAACTTCCTCGCCTGCTACGTTGACCTGATCGTCATCCGGGCGGCCGGCCGGCCCGGGCTGATCAGGGCGGCGCTGCTCGCCCCCGTGTACTGGCTCCTGATATCGGTCGGAGCGCTCCGCGCGTTCCTGCAGCTTCTGATCTCGCCCTTCTTTTGGGAGAAGACCGCGCATGGCCTCGATCGATCCCAGGCAGCCGAGGCGGAGGCCTGACAGTGCAAGCGGTTGCATCGAGCCCTCGCTTTGTCGCGGTGCCGCGCCGGCTTGTGCGCCTGCACCGGCCATCGGATGCCGTCGTGTGGTTCTGGTCGACCCTGGTCGTGTATCTCGCCGTCGCGCTCTATGTCACGCTGATCGCGCACAGCGAGGGGCTTGGCCAGGATGGGGTCTCGCGCGTGGCGATCGCCAATCGCATCCTGTTCAGCCGTGACCCTCACCTCGCGGCGGTCGGCTTCGTATGGAGTCCACTCCCGGAGCTCGTCCTTGTGCCCCTGGTGGCGTTGAAGTCTTTGTGGCCCGCGCTGGTTCAGGAGGCGTTCGCCGGAAACATCATCTCCGCGCTGTTCATGGCCGGCGCCGCGTATCAGATCTTCCGATTCCTGGAGGAGGTTGGCGTCCGCCGGTGGCTGCGCTGGGTGCTGACAGCGACGTTCGCGTTCCACCCGATGATCGTTCTCTACGCCATCAACTCGATGAGCGAGGCGATGTTCATCTTCTTCCTGCTGCTGGTCGCACGGCACCTGCAGCGCTGGCTGCGGACGCACGAGATGTCGGCGCTCGCGAGCACGGCTTTCTACCTCGCGGCGCTCTATCTCACGCGATATGAGGCCATGGCGGCGGCCGCTGCGGTCGTCGTCATCGTGGGCTTCGCGACGTACGTCGGCACCCGGAGACCTACCGCTCAGCGCGTGCGCGCAACGCTCCTCGACTGCGTCATCGTTGTTGCTCCGTTTGCCACCGCGTTCGTGCTGTGGGCATTCACCAGCTGGCTGATCACCGGCACGGCGTTCCAGCAGCTGTCTTCTGCGTATGGCAACACGGCGCAGCTGCAGTCACGCGGCCTGTCGACCTCGCTGACACTCGGACAGGAACTTGGCGCGGTCAACCAGGCGATGCACTGGATGCTCGCCCTCGAGCCGTTCCTGCCCGTCGTGGTGTCGGCGTGTGTCGTTGTCGTTGTGTGGCGGCGCGACTGGATCGCCCTGGCCGCACCCGCCGTCCTCGGGGCCGTGCTGGCGTTCATGTTCTGGGCGCAGGTCACCGGCAGCGTGCTGCAGTTGCTCCGGTATTTCATCGTGGTCATCCCGCTGGTGATTCTCATGGTCGGCGTCACGCTGGCTCGCCGTACCACGCCGGCTCCCACCCCAGCCACCGCGGTCGTGGCCGGGTGGCGGCAGCGGGCGATGAAGTGGTCGTGGGTCAGCGGCAGGGCGCTGGCCGTGGCGGCCGGGGTTGTCCTCATGTCGCTTTCCATACCGGCCGGCTACCGGGCGGTCATGGATCCCACGATCAACGTCGGCTACGCGACGGCACTCCAGGCGCTCGAGAATCGGGGGCAGCTCACTCTGGCAGAGCGGTGGGCATCGCTGCGATTCGTCACCGATCACACCGTCAGCCAGTATGTCGACTCGCTCCATCTTGCCCGGGGCACCGTCCTCGTCGACGACTTCCTAGGGTTCGTCATCGTGATGTCGTCGTCGAATACCGAGCAGTTCGTGATCACCTCGGACCGCGACTTTCAGCAGGTTCTCGCGGACCCGGACGCGAACGGCGTTCGCTACTTCCTGGTGCCGTCGGAGCAGGCGCTGGGCAAGCTGGACGCCATCAACCGCGCCTACCCCGGTGCGTACGTCAACGGCGGCGGAATCGGAACGCTGGTCAAGCAGTTCAACGATGTCAGCGATAGCGGGACCAACTGGCGCCTCTACCGCACGACCCCGACCAGCTGAACCCGCCGGCGCTCAGTCCCGCGTCAGGTGATCGCCGCGAAGGTGAGCGGAAACTGCGGACCGATGTCACATGTTCCGATCACCGCCGTGCCGCCGCCGATGTTCCAGAAGTCGTCACCCAGCGGCGCTATCGCTGTAGATGCGCCACTGGCGACGCTCACCATCGCCCTGGCATGCGCGGACATCGCTGAGTCCGAGGACCAGTAATCGAGATCCCAGGCACCTCGTGGCGCGCCGTAGCACGAGCTCCAGGCGGCGAGAAACCATGGCTTTCCGAGCGACTTGCAGTACGCGGCGACGCTCGGGACGCTGACGCTCAGATCGCCCGTGGAATTGACCTCGACATCACACGACGCGTTGTCGGGATTGGCCATGATCGACTTCCAGTCGATCCCACTGTGGGCATCGTTGATGTAGGACAGACCTCCGCTGCTGGCGAGAATATGAGGGGCATCCGCCTTCCATTCGGCAAGCGATCGCGCGTAGAAGTCGGTGATCTGCAACGCGGTGCCGACCGGCTTCGGATAGTTGGGCGCAGGGATCTCACCCCACAGCTCGACCATAGCAATTGTCGGATCGTTGGCGTACTTGACACCGGTCACGGTATTCACACGGGTGGCGATGAAGTTGAGGTACGGCCCCCAATCGGTTGTGACCGGCGCCTTTCCCGCGGCCTGCAGCGACTGGCCATACTCGCTCAGGTTGAGGACGACGTGGAGCCCTCCGGCACGGGCCGCCGCAATGAAAGCGTCGACCCGGTCCCAGGTGGCGCTCGATTCCGTGTCCGACAGCGTGTGGTACCGGGTATCGAACTCGACGAGCTCGAGCGTATTGAGATCCGCCCGCCGGGCGAGGCCGACCTCGCTGACCGGGTCGTTGTACTGCCCGTATGCGGTGGCCCCGCGCTCCCTGAATGGCGCGTCATCGACGCACAGGCCGGTGCCGCAGACCGTGACGAAGGGCGACGGCCCCCGCTTCGAGACGGGTGTGGGTACGGGGATGGGCTCAGGCGGTGCGGTCGCTTTTGGCGTCAAGCTCGACGCCGATGTGTGCCTGGGTTGGCGAGGGCTCTTCGACGAGGGACGCTCGGTCCCGAGCGCCTTCAGGCGGATGTCCGGGGCCGTGGTCGCTTGAACGCCGGCGCTCCCGCGGGGCGCCGCGGTCAGGCGGGTCGCAGAGGTGGCGCCCCACGCAGCGGTTGCCACGAGGAAAACGGTCACAGCTGAGAGAGTTCTGATCATCTGAGCTCCGTATGCCGGCACCCACGATCCTGGTAACCGGCTGTTTCGCGGTGAGACCTGTGGCTTGTGGCTTTGAGCCGCCTCCTCACGGGAACTTTGCTCGTGTCGCGGCCATGCAGCATAGGCGCGGCAGCAGCCGGCGGCCCTGCGTCGGGTATCTGCTTGTAACGGCGTCGTGACGGCACGCTGCAATTCCGTCGTCGGATGCTCGGATTCGGCACGCGTCCGTTTGCCGTCACCGGGCGGACCCGGCACATCCTATACAACGGCGTGGCGGCTCTCGGGACCGCTGAGGCTGCGCTGGAGGAGGCCGGGTGACCGTCGAGATCAGGTTGACAATGTGAGCCATCTGGAGAGCGAGGTGCGCACGGGTAGGGGTCGGCTGATCGTAGTCGCCGGTGTCGCTGCGCTGATTGCCTCACTGAGCCTGGTGCTCTTGCTGCCACGCGCGGCCCAGCCGCAAGCGCACGGCGGCAGGAAGCTCAGCGTCTCACCGAGCGCTGCAACTCCAACACCTCGGGCCGAGCCGCCAATCGTACAGGTGACCGTCTGCGCCACCCATCTCTGCGTCAACGGCGCGCCGTGGTACATGAACGGGGCGAGCGTGTACAACCCGGGGCTGCGGCCGGAACAGTCAGGGTACGAGAACCCGGCGGGCACCGTGGCGCTCGCCGAGGAGGCGGGGCTGAACACGATCCGGATCGTCAACTTCTTCTCTGACGACGGCGTTCCGGCATCAACGCCGTATGCCGAAACCGCATGGGAACGGGTCGACGCGATGATCGCCGACGCGGGAGCCGCTGGTCTGCACGTGGATCTCGACCTCAGCGACTACCGCAATATCCTCTGGAACAGCTGCATCAACCCGTACACGTACGACTGGACAGCGTTCGTAACCTTTGTCGCCACCCGGCGGAACACCGAGACAGGCATGATCTATGCGCACGACGCGACCATCGCCACGCTCGGCATCAGCGGCGAGCCACTCCCGGTAGGCAGTCACGCCTTTGCCGCGCCGGCAACCGGACAGAGCTGCACGATCAGCTATACGACGCAAGATCTGACCACGTTCTACGCACGCACCACCGGGCTGTGGAAGCAGCTCGGCGCGACGGTCCCGGTCAATCCCGGTGGGCTCGGCTACCTCAACGAGCCCATGTCCGGTATCGACTGGAAGGCGATCTTCGCGCTGCCGACAGTGGACCTCTGCGACATCAAGACGTATGGCGGCATGCTCTCGTTTGCCGGAAGCGTCGCCGGCTACTGCACCTCGATCGGCAAACCGTGGATCGACGAGGAGTTTGGGTGGCAGCAATGGGACGGCGATGCCCAGCGCGCAGCGGAGTTACGCAGCACCTGCCTGACCGTCTTCGCCGAGGGTTCGAGCGGAGCCAACTTCTGGAATCTCGGATATCAGGTGGCGCCGAGCAGCTATGACGTCGGACCGGAGACGCCGGCGACGCTCGCAGCAGTGCGAGCATGCCGGCCGTAGTGAGACGGTGCCGGTCTCAGATGGTGAAGGCGCTGAAGGTCGCGGTGGCGAGATGACCGGTGTCGTGCGAGGTCACGGCCATCCCGGCGAGCAGCGAGCCGGTCAGGCCGCTCAGCGGTATGTTCGAGCCGGAGACGGCGGTCCAGGTGACGCCGTCTGAAGAGGTCGACGCCGAGAATGTGGTGCCGGTTCGAGTGATGCTGAGGTAGAGCGGTGCCGTCGGTCCGCTGAGCTGCACGAGCTGATTCGTGACGGCACCGCCGGCATTGCGGTACTGCACCACCAGGCCATTGCCCGGCGTGAGCATCAGCGCGTAATACGCGGCCCCGGGAGTGGTGTCCGCGCGCAGCATGATCCCGGCTTTGCTCCACGGGTTGGTGTTGGTCAGCGATGCCAGCCGCGCGCTGACCGTCGCGTCTCCGGGCAGCGCCTGGGCGATAAACCGGAACTGGTCACTCGTTCCTGCGATGTCGCCACCCCCACCCTGGATCGTCCAGCTGGTGGGCGTCTGGACCTGCGTACCGGCAGGCGTGGCAGAACCAATGTCGACGCACGTGTACGCCGCGCTGCAGACCCCAGGCGGTTCGGTCGATGTGGTGCCGATCTTGACCGCCGACAGCCCGACGGTGCTCAGCTGGCTGGTGTCGTGCGAGGTCACGGCGAGACCGTCGAGGTAATTCGTCTGCAGGGTCATGGCAACCGCGGATCCCGGAACCGCCGTCCAAGTGACGCCGTCCGCCGACGTGAGCGCGGAGTAGTAGGTCACCGGTGTTGCGCCACTGGTGTCGGTCCATCGGGACACCTCGAGGTAGAGCGGCGCCGTGCCGGGTACCACGAGCTGGTTGGTCGCCCCGCCCTGCGTGGTCCGCCACTGGACCACGACTCCGCTGGTGGGAGTGGCCAGCGCTGCGTAGTACGGGGAGGCCGGGTCGGCGGTGCTGCGCATCATCACCCCGGCCTTGGCCCAGGCGTTGGTCGCCTGCTGGGACGTGACTTCAGCGCTGATGGTCCCGTCACCCGTCGCCGGTGAATCGATCAGGCGGAACTGGTCGCTGACGCCCCAGATGTCACCACCGCCGCCCGATATGGTCCAGGCACCGCCGGAGAGGTTCTGACCACCGGCGGGTGTCGCGCCGCCGACGTCACTGCAGTTCCATCCAGATGGGCACAGTCCGGATGGCGCGGAGGCGCCGCTCGTGACGGCCAGGTTGTCGAAGACGATCTGGCTGCTCACGGTCTGGCTGTTGGCGTCGCCGCCCCATCCAGCCAGCAGTGTGCCTGGCATCGAGAGGGCCACGGTCGACCCGGCCACGGGAGTCCACGTGATGCCATCACTCGACGTGAAGGCGGTGTACCAGGTTGTGCCCCCGCCATCGGTGTAGCGCGTCACCTCGAGGTACGCCGGCGCGGTGCCGGCAAGCAGGATCTGCGAGGTTGCCGCGCCCGTGGTGGCCCGATACTGCACGGCGATGCCGTTGCTCGGCGTGACGAACACTCCGTAGTACGGGGAACCGGGGTCCGTGCTGGCTCGCATCATCACGCCGGCCTTGGCCCATCCGCCGGTGTTCTGCTCGCTCACCACTCGCGCGCTGACCACACCATCACCGGCGAGGTTCTGCCAGTCGAGGTGCATCTGGTCCGCTCCTGCCCAGATGTCACCGCCCCCGACAGACATGGTGAGGGTACCGCTGCTGAGAGTCTGGGTCCCGGGCGGCGTCGCGCCGCCGATGTCGGCACACCCGCTCACGCTCGAAGGACACGCGCCTGGCGGCATCAACTCGGTATTGCTGAAGATGGCGAAATTGTTGAAGGTCACCGGGAAGGTGGTCTTCTCGTTGTACGAATCCGCAGCCATGCCGGCCATGACGGTGGCAGGCAGACTGAGGGCGACTGTTGAGCCGGGAATGGCGGTGAACGTGCGGTTATCAGTCGACCAGTAGCCGGTGTAGTACGTGAGGCCGCCGGCGTGCGGATCCGTCCATCGCCCGATCATCAGGTACACCGGATATTCCGGAGAAGTGCCGGGTGCGAGGACCTGACTGGTGAGACCCCCTTCGGCGGTGCGCCACTGCACAGCCAGTCCGTGCTGCGGGGTCACGAAGACGCCGTAGTAGGGGGTCTGCGGATCGTTTGATCCACGCATCATCACACCGGACTTCTGCCACTCATCGTCGTACGACACGGGCCCAGCGGAGGTGACCTGCGCGCTCAAGGTCCCGTCTCCGGTCAACGTCTGGGAGACAAAGTGGAAGAAGTCGTACACGTCCCACATATCCGGACCTCCCGCGGCGAAAGTCCACGTGCCGTTTCCGAACTCCTGGCTGCCCGATTGGTACCCGTTGCCGACGTCCTGGCAGGTGAAACCCTGCGGGCACACGCCCGGGGGCTTGCTGCTGACGATGGAGAGGCCGACGTTGTCCCACGTCGACTTGTTGAGCGTGCGCGGGTCGGCCTGTGATCCGCCCATCCCGGCGAGGGGATGCGCACCGAGATTGAGGGCAACGGTCGATCCGTTGACCTCGGTCCAGTTCGTCCCGTCGGGTGAGCTGAGAAGGCTGTAGTACGTCACCGCGGGTGCCTGAGTGGTGTCGGTGAATCGGTTGATCTGGAACCAGGTGGGCAGGGTGACGGTGCCCACGGGAATCGTGACCCGCTGCTGGATGAGGTTGTTGGTGCGCCACTCGATGATCGCCACGTGATTGGGCGTCATTACCACGCCATAGAAGGGCGAGCCGATGGAGGTGTCGGCGCGCACCATCAGCGTGGTCTGCGCGGTCGCGCTGCCGTTGGCGATCGACGTGAGCCGTCCGGTGATAACTCCGTCACCCGACATCGGCTTGTACACGAAGTGAAACTGATCGGCGATCCGGTTGTTGCCGAGTCCGTCCGCTGCGAGGTTGATCCCCTCGCCGCCTCCCGAGATCGTCCACACCCCGTTGGCGAGTGTCTCATCGCCGATCGGCGACCCGGCTCCGACGTCGGTGCACGTCCAGCCCGTGGGGCATGCGTGGGGTTCGTTCTGCTCGACGTAGGTCTGGGTTAGCGGGCCGATGGCCAGCTTCTGGTACACAGCCGTGGTCGTTGCTGATGGCGTTCCCGACGCCACCCCCATCCCTGCCAGCAGCATGGTCGGCATCACGATCGTGTGCACCGAGGCGCTGATGAGGGTGTAATTGGTGCCGTTGGAGCTGAAGAGCGTCTGGAAGGTATCGCCGCGGCGCTGCACCATGAGATACCGCGGGAATGCGAGTGGGTAGTTCTGTGTCAGCTCGACGACGGGGCCACCCCACGACGTGCGGTAGTACATGATCACGTTGGCGACGGTCTCGTGCTCCCCGGGATACGTGGGATCCTGCAGTGCCGTGTAGAACGGGGCGCCGAGAGCTGCGCTCTGACGTATCACGATGCCGAGTTGCGGCTGCTGGAAGCCCGTGAGGTTGCCCGCGGTCTCCGACATGTCCTGGACGGATATCTGGAAATCACCGCTCGCCGGCTCGGTGATGATGCGCATCTGATCGCCCTGGGTCCGGCCGTTTCCCGAGGCGATGACCGTGACGCTTCCATCGCTGTTGACAAGCTCACTACCGGGGATCCCCGGCTTGCCGATGTCCTGACAGGTGAATCCCGTGGGGCAATTGGCATCGGGCGGAGGCGCCCCCGGAAGCGTCGACGGCAGGCCGAATCCGAAGAAGTCGCCGTTGACCGCGCCCAGGTAGAGCATGCCGTTTGCCACGGAGGGCGCCCCGTACGTCCCGGCTCCGAGGTTGTACGTCCAGAGGGACGCGCCGGTGGCCGCACTGAGTGCTTCGATGATCGAGCCCTGACCGTCAAAGATCAGGCCGTTGTCATAGATGATGGAGCCGAGAACCGGCGAGTTCGTCTCGTGCTTCCAGATCACCGCTCCGTTGGCCGGGTTGAAGGCGGTGATCGAGCCTCCGTGACCGACGCCGTTGGCGTCGCTATTGCTCCCGCCGGCGTAGTACAGGATGCCGTTGGCAAAGGTGCCAGAAGAGATCGAGCCGTCACCGCAGGTGGGACAATCGCCCCCGTAGGCAATCTGGCTCTGCCAGATGGGGCCGGCGGCCATGTTGTTGCGGTTGAGCGCGTAGAGAATGCCGTTCTTGTTCGCAAGGCTCACGAGCTGATCACCGTTCGCGTCGCTCGTGAGCGTCGGAGTCGTACCCCAGTCAGAGTCGCTCACCGCCGCCTCGAAAGGAAGCTGCCAGTGATCCACGACCGCCATGGTGGTGGCGTTGATCGCCACGACCGCCTGGGACAGGGTCTGCGAGTAAAGATTGAGCGTCCCCGTGGAGACGAAGACCTTGTTGGTCGTCGCGTCGTAGGTAGGCGAGGTCCAGATGCCGCCGCCGACCTGGCCGCTCGGAACCATCGGCGTGATCCCGACGACCTGGTGCGTCGTCAGCGAGACCTTCAGCAGCTGGCCGGGAGCGAGTGGCGCGTCGCAGACGCTGGCAGTGCCGATATACGCATACGGGAGCCCATCCGCGGGGTCGGTGATTATCAGCGGACTCGACCAGTTGTAGTACGAGCCCGCCACCGGTCCAAGGCCCGTGGGAACGTTCCAGAGGATCGCGCCGTTGGCGGCCGACAGGGCATACCACTGCTCCTCGCCGTTCGAGTCGTTGCCACCCCCGACGTACACGACCCCGTTGTAGATGGTGGCTGAGGAGGTGATCCCCGCATTCGGGGGCGCGCAGGGCGGATCAGTGATCGTCCCCAGGAAGGTCTTCCACATGACCGCGCCCGTGTTCGCGTTGATCGCGTATTCGTATCCGTCCCACGAGCCGACGTACGCAACGCCATTCACGATCGCCGGTTCGGCGGCGATGACGCCGCCCGTGACGGCCGCGAACTTCTCTTGCAGGAATTGAACGTTCGCCGGGGTCAGCGTGGTGTCGCCACTAGCACTGGTGCGTGCGGCATCGTGCAGGTAGGTGGGCCAGTCCTGAGTGGTCGCGGCCGCGTTGGCTCTGACAGGACTGTGGCCCATCCTGATCGCTGTCGATCCGTCAGAGGCCGCGAACACCGCCGTGCTTCCGTTCGCTGCAAATACGGCCACAAACGAGCTGACGGCAACCAAGACCACGATCGATCGTCGGAAGCCATGCGCTTTCCGCGCTGACCTGATGCCCCCAAACACGATGTCCCCCTTGACCTCGACCGCTCGAGGATCCCGCCCTACCAGGATCCCCCCTGAATGATTCCCCACCGGCACCAACCACCGGGCCTCCGCGTCAGTATAGAGAAACACGGCAAGCGGAGCGAGTGCGTCGAACTGGTCACTACGATTGCATCATCGAATCCTGGGGCGGAGGCGAGGACTTTGGGCGCTCGGCGACCGTCGTCGAGCTCTGCCAACGGGGATCTCAAGGCCGCCTTTTAGCTGTAGTGCCCAGACACGTTGTTGAGGCGTGAGATAGGCGGGAGCTGACCGAGACTGGTGTGGGCTCGGTGATGGTTGTAGATGTGCAGCCAGTCCGTCAAGGCCGTGGTCCGTTGCTGGTTTGAGGCGTAGGGGCGAACGTAAGCCCACTCCTCGAGCAGGGTCCGGTTGAAGCGCTCGACCTTGCCATTGGTCTGGGGCCTGTGAGGCTGGATGAAGCGCTGCACGGCGCCGCTCTCTCGGACCGCAGCGCGAAAGGGGATCGACTTCCGGTAGGCCCAAGCGTTGTCGGTGAGGACACGCTGCACCACGATGCCGTGGGCGGCGAAGAAGGCGACGGCGCGAGTCCAGAACGCTGCCGCAGTGGGGCCACGTTCGTCGCAGCCGATCTCTGAGTACGCAACTCGTGAGTGGTCATCGACGGCGGAGTGGATGTAGTCGTAGCCGACCCCGGTGGAGTCATGGCCAAGGCGTCCGTGAACACGCCAGCCGCCGCCAGGTGGGATTCGGCCCAGTTTCTTGACATCACGTGGACTAGGTCGCCCGGGTGTGCATCCTCGTAGCGGCGGATCACGCGCCCCGTGGGTCGATCCATCCAGCTCAGCCGGTTCAGCTGCTGGCGCACCAAGACGCGATGCACCGTCGACGCCGGCATATGGAGGCGGATCCCAATCCGGATCGGGCCGAGCTTGGTGCGTCGCCGCAGCGCCTCGATCTGTCGCTCCACTCGCGCTGAGGTCCGACGCGGGCTGCGCAGCGGCCGCGAGCTCCGGTCGAGCAGCCCGGCGGCGCCCTCCTGAACGTAGCGATGCCACCACTTGTACGCCGTCGCCCGCGACACGCCCATCTCGCCCGCAACGTGCGCCGCGGGGCGCCCGTGGGCGATCCGCTCAACCAGAGTCAGCCTGCCAATCGGAGTGAGTACCGCCTTAGGATGGGACACCGGAGAGCCTCCGTCTGGGTGGATTTCAACAACCCAAACTCAGCCCGGGGGCTCTCTCTTTGTCAACAACCTCTATGGGCACTACATCTAGCCGGCGTCGGAGGCCGTGCAGCACGCGACCGACAGCGTCGAGGCAAGCGGCATCGATCAGGGATAGGCAACTCCGCGATTCACTGTCGATGAGACCGGTGCACCACGGGGTGTGACGGCACGTCCAGTCATCTCAATCTCTCCGCGTGGAAGCCGCCGCTGATATCCGAACTCGCTGAGCATCTGGCGTTCGAGCAACCCAACCCTGTGGTTGATGGTCTCGAAGGCAAGCGGCAGCGACATGTTTCCTCCGGCCGTGTCGACGCGTCCGAGCGTAGGCGGATTGACTTGCGACCGCAGAAGGTCGATCAGCGTCACGGCGCTGTCCAGAACCTGATCGTGAAGCTCCTGCACGACCGGCGTTGCCACGGTCTGGAGCTGAGCGCGGGCGCGGAGCACCGACGCCAGATCATGCGGGCCGGCGGCCGGAGGTCCTTCGTCGGGGTAGACCAGGGTGCGGACAGCGCGCAAATACGAGTGCCATGCGACCGCCACCTCGAGGTAGACAATCGCCTGACGCTCCACGGAAGGTGCATCGAATGCTATGGGTTCGAGCGATCGAGCGCCGCGTCGTACCGTGATCCGGCCGATGACCGCGCCGATCACGCCGAAGCACAATGCGACACCCACGAAAAGCACGATAGCGAGCCAGAACATCCACGAGAGCCTAGCGGAGTGTCTGGGATCACGGGGAACGGGCGCCCGTAAACGGCGCCCAGACGTCACCCGATCTGCGCCACCGCGGCGCGCGCGGCGCTCGACATCGCAGGGTTGAGACGGTAGAACGCCCAGATGCCGCGCTTGAAGCTGGTCACGATCCCGGCTTCTCGAAGCGTCGCGAGGTGATGGCTGATGGTCGGCTGACCGAGATCGAAGGCGGCGGTGAAGTCGCACACACAGACCGGGTCGCTCGCGGCGGCGAGGATGTGCAGGATCTGGATGCGGGTCGGATCGCCGAGCGCCTTGTAGGTCGCCGCGAGCTCGTCGGCCCGCGCCTCCGGCATCGGCGCGGCCACGGGATTGCAGCACCCTTTAACGCGCGATGGTGTGGGCGCCGGCGTGGTCGAAGCTGCTGCGGTGCTCACGGCTTCCGGCGTTCGATGAGAAGCACGTCTCGCCACGTGCCGTTGAGCTGGCCGATGCGCTGGCGCGTCCCGACGACCCGAAACCCGCAGCGCTGATGGACCTTGATGCTCGCGACGTTCTCCGGAAAGACGCCAGTCTGGATCGTCCAGATCCCAGAGGCGTCGGCGCGATCGATGAGCGCATCCAGGAGCCGGCGGCCGATTCCCTGGCCGCGCACACGCTCATCCACATACACGCTATGTTCGACAACGCCGGCGTAGGCGCAGCGGTCCGAAACGGGGGAGGCGGCCACCCAGCCGACGACCTCCCCGCCGCGCGTGGCCACAAGGCGGTACTCGGGAGGATGCGCTGACGTCCACCGATCGAACGCCGGTACCTCGGTTTCGAAGGTGGCGCTCCCGGTTGCGATTCCCTGGGCGTAGATGGCGTGCACCGCCGGCCAGTCCTGGTCGCGGAAAGGACGAACCTCGAGATCGGTCGCCACCGCGTTGGAGCCACTCTGCATGGCGCCATTCTACCCATTGACAGTCCTCGATGGAACACGTTAGGATCGGCTCATTCAATCGACGTTCATCGATAGGAGGCTCATCACCATGAACTGTGATTGCGGCTGTGACTGCGACGGTACCTGCGACTGCGAGTGCAACTGCTGAGATGGGGAGAGTGCAGCTGGCGCTGAACGTCACCGATCTCGACGAGGCGGTTGGCTTCTATTCGAAGCTCTTCCAGACCGAGCCGGCAAAGCGGCGTCCCGGCTACGCCAACTTCGCGGTCGTGGACCCGCCCCTGAAGCTGGTGCTGTTTGAGAATCCTTCTCAGGCCGGGACGTTGAACCACCTCGGCGTTGAGGTCGGAACAGCCGACGACGTTGTCGTGGCGACGCGACGCCTGTCGGCGCTGGGGCTCCAAACCGATGTCGAGGCTGGGGTGACCTGCTGCCACGCTCTCCAGGACAAGGTCTGGGTCAGCGGTGCGGATACCCGCTGGGAGGTCTATACGGTGCTCGCCGATGCTGCCGAGGGGGATGCGCCGGCCGTCCAAGCCGGCGGTTGTGGAGAGTCATCGGCGGATGGCGCGTCCACCGTCTGCTGCGCAGCGCCGACGTCGCCGGCTGGTTCCAGTAAAGGCGCCACGCTGAACTGACCACCGGCGCGATAGCGTCGCGCCGTGGTTGTGGTTCGTACGCATGACAAGGCCGAAGCCGCCCGGCTGCTCGCAGCCGGGGGCCGGCAGCCTCGTCTTGCGCGTGACATGGCGGTCGATCTCATCGCTGCACGGTCCCCGGCGATGGGATCGCTCCCCATTGGCACCCGCCTCGAGACGCTGGACTCCGAGATGGATGGCATCGCCGCCGCCGCGGCGGCTGCTGTGCTGCCGGGTCACGTCGACTTCGGGATCTGGTCGGGGGTGGACCGGTTCGAGTACTGGAGACAGTTGCTGGCAGGCGAAGGTCCCTGTGGTCCGGTGCTCGCCGAGGCATCGCGCGTTGTCCGTGACCAGCGCGGCGCAATCGTGGGTGCGCTCGTCGTCACTGATATGCCCGCGTCCGAGTGGTGGGCGGGGGATCCGTGGATCCCGGAAGTCTTCGTGGTCTCCGGCCACCAGGGACAGGGGCTCGGCGGCCTCCTGGTCGAGCACGCCGTACGGGCTTGCGTCAACGCCCGTCACCGGCGGCTCGGATTGACCGTGAGTGAGGGCAATCCGGCGAGGCATCTGTATGAGCGTTTCGGATTTCGGCCGTTTCGCGCCACATGGCTCATCGAGCGGCCGGCCCTACGCTGAGCTCGAGGTCACCTCAACGACGGCATCGACGACCTGGGGCCACACCGGCTCCGGGAGGGAATGGCCCATCCCTGGGATCATGATCAGCCGCGCGTTCGGCAGCGCGGCGGCGGTCTGCCTGCCGTTCGCGGGTGGCACCAACGGATCCTGGTCGCCGTGGATCACCAGGGTTGGGATTCTCAGACTGCGCAAACCCGCTGTCCGATCCGGGGCGGCGAAGATCGCCGCGATCTGGCGCATGGCGCCGTCGGGGTAGAAGCAGCGGTCGACCGCGCGCTCGGCCTTGGCACGCGCGCGCTCCTCGTCGAAGGGCATGCCCGTGCCATGGATCAGCCGCCGGTTCGCCAGAGAGTGCTGCACCCGCTCGTCACGCGTCTGCCCCGGCGGAGCCAGGAGCGCCGCGGAGACCGCCGGCTCGGCTTGCACAACGTTCGGGCCACCAACCGTCGACATGATCGAGGTCAGGCTGAGGACTCGATCCGGGAAGTTGATGGCGATCAGCTGCGCGATCATGCCGCCCATCGACACGCCGACCACATGGGCAGCGCTAATTCCCAGAGCGTCGAGCAAGGCGACGGAATCGGCGGCCATGTCGTCGAGCGAGTACGGCGGACCCTCGGCCCGGGTTATCACGGCCATGAGGTTGGGCGGCCCGAGGTGATCGAGCTTTGTCGATCGCCCCACATCCCGGTTGTCGAACCGGGTCGCCCGATAGCCTCGGTCGGCGATGAGCGCGCAGAGCCCGTCATCCCACTCGATCATTTGGTACGAAAGCCCCATCACGAGCAGGAGTGGCGGTTTGGCCGAGTCGCCGAAGCTCTCGTATTCGATCTCCAGGCCGTTGGACAGCTTGGCTCGCGGCATCGGTCAGCGGTCCTCGTGATGGTGGTGGGGAGGATGAGGTGGCTTGGGGCCGTGCTTCGGTGGCGGTATCGAGTCGATGCCCGGGGTCTCGTCCGGCCACACCAGCATCACCGCGCAGGGTGCGTGGTCGACGATGAATCGCGTGGCGTGACCCAGGCTCCTGGGCCCGAGCCGCGAGCGGTCGCCATCACGAGCCACGACGAGGACATCGACACCGCCGGCCACGGCACGCACCACCTCACGCTCGACCCGCCCGCGCCAGCTAAGCATCTCGACATCGGGGTGGCCGAGGCGATCCGCCGCCGCCGCAAGCAAGCTCGACGCCTCGTCGTCCGCGATGTCGTCGAACCGGCGGTTGGGTTTGCGCCCCGGAAAGCCTCGCCCGAACAGGCCGATCGAAGCGGCGTCGGCTGCCTCGGTGACGTCCGAGGGCGTGACATGAAGCAGCGTGAATCGCGAATCGGCGGGAAAGTTCTGCACCGCAGCATCGACGCACCCCTGCCAGGTGCCTTCGACCACCCACACGACGATGTGCATAGGCGCCATTAACCCACCAACCGCAGGGAGATCCACAGCGCGACGGTGGTCGCGATGAGCACTGGCGGCACCGTGAGCGCGCCGAGACGCAGGAATTCGCCGATCGGCAACTCCTCGCCGCGGCGGATCAGGACGCGGCGCCAGAGCAGCGTTGCAAGTGATCCGACATAGGTCAGATTGGGGCCGGTATTGACGCCGATGAGCACTGCGAGCACCGGGCCGGCTCCGGCGCCGGACACCGCCGGGAGCAGCAGCAGCGCAGCAGGAAGGTTGTTGATCACATTTGCAAGGACGGCGGCGACCACCGCGATGAGCAGCAGGGACCCGAGTCCTGCCCCGCCGGGCACGACGTGGGTCACCACCGACCCGAGCCCGTGGATGGAGATTGCCTTGACGACGAGGCCGAGTGCCAGGACGAAAGCGAGAAACGGGATGTCAATCGATTTCGCGACGTCACCGATGCTCGTCCTGCGCCGGACGAGCGCGGGCACTGCGAGAAGCAGCGCACCGCCGAGCGCCGCGAAGGCCGGGCTGACGTTGAAGGCGGAGGTGACGAAGAACCCGACCAGCGTGAGTGCAACCACAATTGCCGCGAACACCGGAACCGGGAGCGGCCGTAAGTCCCTGGTCTCGCCGTGGCCGACGAGATCACCCGCGAAGAAACGTCGCAGCACCAGCCATTCGACCCCGATCGCTGCCAGCCAGGGGAGTGCCATGGTGGCGCCGAAACGTGCAAATGACAGCCCGCTCGCACTGAAGGCCAGGAGATTGGTGAGGTTCGACACCGGAAGCAGCAGCGATGCGGAGTTGGCGAGGTGCGTGCAGGCGTACACGTGGGGTTTGGCCCGGAGACGCAGCCGCGCCACCGTCGCGAACACGACCGGGGTGAGCAGGACCACCGTCGCGTCGAGGCTGAGGACCGCGGTGACCACGCTCGCGGCGGTGAAGACAAGCGCGAGCAGGGACACCGGACGTCCGCGTGAACCGGTCGCCATCCATGAACCAGCTGCCTCGAAGAGACCGTAGCGCTCACAGAGGTTGGCGAGGACGAGCACGGCGGCGAGAAAGCCAATCGTCGGCGCGAGACTTCGCGTCTCGGTACCCGCCTGACCCAGGGGCAGCACCCCGAGGACGAGAAGCAACGCGGCAGCTGGGACGGCGACAACGGCTTCTGGCAGTCCTCGGGGACGCACGATGGCGCAGCCCAGCGTCGCAATGAGCAGCAGGACTGCCAGCGTCTCTGCAAGGGCACTCGGCACGTCGCCCGAAAGCGTACGGCCTCGGTACGGTCGGGCGAACCGACCGGGCGGCTTCTATAGTCCCGGTTGTGCAGAGCGAAGGTCCAACCGTGCGGGTGGCAATCGTCCAGCGGCCGCCGGTGCTGCTTGACCGCGAGGCGACCCTCGCAGCCGCGGTTCTGCAGCTCCACGCGGCGTCGGAGGCGGGTGCGCGTCTGGTCGTCTTCCCCGAGACGTTCATCCCGGGGTACCCCGCATGGATCTGGCGTCTGCGGCCCGGCGCCGACCACGACCTGACCGGGGAGATCCACCGGCGGCTGGTCGACAACAGCGTCGACCTCGCTGCGGACGGCCTGAAGCCGCTCCGCGATGCAGCTGCCGAACTGCACCTGGTGGTTGTATGCGGGGTCCATGAGCGTGACGGAGCTTTCGGCCGCTCGACCCTCTACAACACGCTGGTCACGATCGGGACCGACGGCACCATCCTCAACCGGCACCGCAAGCTCGTTCCAACCAATCCTGAACGCATGGTGTGGGGTCAGGGAGATGCGCGTGGACTGCGCGTCATCGACACGGAGATCGGCCGGTTGGGCGGGTTGATCTGCTGGGAGAACTACATGCCGCTCGCGCGATACGCGCTGTACGCGGACGGTGTCGAGGTGTACGTCGCCTCCACGTGGGACGAAGGAGACACCTGGATCGCCACCATGCGGCATATCGCGGCGGAGGGCAGATGCTGGGTGCTGGGCGCGGGATGCACCCTGCGTGGGTCGGACATCCCGCCTTCATTTCCGGGGCGCGAGCAGCTCTTTCCCGACCCCGATGAGTGGATCAACCCCGGTGACTCGGTCGTGGTCGCTCCGGGCGGTGAGATCGTCGCGGGCCCGATGCACGAGGAGTTCGGTTTATTGATGGCCGACATCGAGCCCTCGCGTGCCGCGGCCGCGCGACGAACCCTCGATGTCACCGGCCACTACAGCCGGCCGGATGTGTTTCAGCTGTCCGTCGACCGCACGCCGCGTGAACCGGTGACCTACCGCTCGCCGGAGTGAACGGTGCGGTGAGGCACGCCAAACCTCCCTGGCGTCTTCACACCTGATTCACACCTCGCCGCGAGAGTGATGCACGTACCGTTCAACCTCCACAAGGAGAATCGACATGTATCGTGCAGGACGCACCGCCTGGGGACTGGTGGCAATCGGCGCTGCAACCGCGGTGGGCATCACCACTCGTGACCCGGGCTTCATCATCATCACCTTCATCGGCGCGCTGGTGGTGCCGCGGGTGCTCGGTCTGACGCCGCGGCGGCGTTGGTACCGGCGGGGCTTCGGTCCAAATGCCTTCGGACCCCACGGCAAGAACTGGGGCGGTGACTGCGCGGGCGCTGCTCGTAAGAGTTCAGACGCGGAGGCATCCACTCCGGCGACACAATCGGTCTGATGATCGACGGGGCGGCGGCTGCTCGCCGCCCCGCGCCACCCCTACGATGAAATCACCATGACCAAGGTGCTGATCGTCGACGACGAGCCGGCGATCGTGCGCCTGGTTCGCGACTATCTGGAACGCGCCGGGTTCGATGTGTCGACGGCGGCCAACGGCGAGGATGCCCTCCAGCTCTTCTCGCGAGTGCGCCCTGATCTCGTCATCCTCGACCTGACCCTGCCGCTCATCGACGGCCTCGACGTTGCCCGAGCCATGCGGCGTGCCGGCGACGTGCCCATCATCATGCTCACCGCCCGAATCGAGGAGGCGGATCGTGTTGCCGGTCTCGAGCTCGGAGCTGATGACTACGTCACCAAGCCGTTCAGCGCGCGGGAGATCGTCGCTCGTGTGCGCGCCGTGCTGCGCCGAGCACAGGCGGCAGCGGCGCCCGACGATGTGATCCGGGTCGGCGAATCGATCGTGCTCGACGTGCCCCGCATGCGTGTCGAGGCCGACGGACAGGACGTGGTTCTCACCGCGACCGAGTTTCAGTTGCTGCTGCACATGGCCCGGCAGCCCGGTCGCGTCTTCACCCGCGCCCAGCTGCTGGATGCCGTGCATGGTGTCGCGGTCGAGTCGTATGAACGCGCCATCGACGCGCACGTCAAGAACATTCGGCGAAAGATCGAGCGCGATCCACGGGCGCCGCGCCATTTGCAGACGGTGTTCGGCGTCGGGTATCGACTAGTGGACGGCGACGCGTGAGCAATGGCCCGCCGTGGAGGCGAGGTGACGGCCGCCGTCCGCCCTGGTGGCCGGAGGGCGAGGCCGGACCGTGGGCCGGAGGTCAGAACTGGGGACGTCACGGACGGCGGATCGCCCGGCGCATCGGCTGCTTCGTGGGTCTCGCCTTTCTCGTGTTTCTCAGCGCCATC
Source organism: Candidatus Dormiibacterota bacterium (assembly GCA_003162415.1). Taxonomy (GTDB): domain Bacteria; phylum Chloroflexota; class Dormibacteria; order Aeolococcales; family Aeolococcaceae; genus Palsa-851. Next base: position 82,950 of record PMOL01000008.1, on the reverse strand, counting down.
TTCGGCCTCGTCTGGCTGCTCCTCAGCGCATTCGGGGCGGTCAGCTCGGCACCGTTCGATACGGCGGTGGCGGTCACCGCCCTCGTACTCGGGGGCGCCGCGGTTGCTGTGGCGATCCTCGTGCTCCGCCGTCTTGCCGCGCCGGTCGGTGCGCTCATCGAGGGCGCCCGTCGCATCGAGGCGGGCGACCTCTCGGCGCGCGTGCCGGTCCGCGGCCCGTCGGATCTCCGTTCCCTCGCCCGCGCGATGAATGCGATGAGCGGCCGCCTCGAGGCCGAGGAGACTCGCAGACGGTCGGTGCTCGCCGACATCGCCCATGAGCTGCGCACGCCGCTGTCGATCATCCGCGGACAGGCCGAGGCGATCGCCGACGGCATCTACCCAGCCGATGCCGAGCACATGGCCCCGATCGTGAGCGCGACCGAGTCGTTGGAGATGCTCGTCAACGACCTCGCCACCCTGACACTCGCGGAGAGTGGCGGGCTGCTCCTTCACCGAGAGCCGGTCGACGTCGCCGTCTTCGTCAACGAGACGCTCGGTGCGTTCGGTGCCGAGGCGAGGGCGGCCGGCGTGCAGCTCACCGAGCAGGTCGATGCCGGCGTCCCGCCGATCGATGGGGACCCGGGACGACTTCGAGGAGTTCTGGGCAATCTCGTCAGCAACGCGCTGGCCCACGCGCGCGCCGGTGGCACCATCCGCGTCGAGGGAGTCAGGTCCGACCGATGGGTGTTGCTGACCGTCCGCGACGATGGAACAGGTATCCCCGCTGACCTGCTGCCCAGGGTGTTCGACCGCTTCGTGAAGGGCCCCTCGTCGACCGGATCGGGGCTCGGGCTCGCGATCGTCCGGGATGTGGTCGAGGCGCATGGTGGGTCGGTCACGGCCACGAGCACCGCGGCGGACGGCACGGCAATCACTCTCAAGCTCCCGGCGGCGGCGCCGGGATGATGTGGTACAGGTATCGCCCAAGTGAGCATCGAGCACGTCACCACTGACTTCGCAAACTGGCTGGCGCGATGGGACGCGCAGCAACAGCGTCACATCCCGGATCGCGAGGAGCGGTTCACCGCGATGGTTGATGCGGTGGCGGCGTTCGCCGGGCCCGAGCCCCGTGTGCTCGACCTCGGCTGTGGGCCGGGATCGCTGAGCGCTCGTGTGCTCGACGGCATCCCCGGCGCCAATGTCGTGGCGATCGACGCTGACCCGGTCCTGCTCGCAATCGGTCGCGGCGCTCTGGGAAACACACCGCACCTGCAGTTCGTGGACGCCGACCTGCGCGCCGACTGGGTGAGTGCGCTGCCGTCCCCGGGGCCGTACGACGCGGCGGTCTCTACCACGGCGCTGCACTGGCTCGGGCTGGAGCAGCTCATCCATCTCTACCACGCGCTCGCAGGAGTGCTCAGGCCGGGTGCGGTGTTCCTCGACGGCGACCGGCTCGACTTCGACCACGATCAGCGCACCATCTCGGCTGGCGCACGGCAGGTCCGGCCGGAGTGGCCGGACTCGGCGGAGGGCGCCGAGGACTACGACGCCTGGTGGGAGGCGGCGGTTTCGGACCCGGCCCTCGCGCGCGAGGTCGCTGAACGTGAGCAGCGGTGGCACGCACACCCGCACGAGGACGAGGCTCACAGCTACGAGTTCCACCGGTCGGCGCTCTTTTCCGCCGGCTTCGACGAGGTGGGCACCATCTGGCAGCACCTCGCCAATCGGGTGCTCATCGCCGTTCGCTGAGGTGTGATGCCCAGATCCTCGGGGCCGCCGGCTGATCATGGAGCCCTAAATGTCTCCGCCGAGGAAGGTGGCAGTGGGGATGTGATCGCTGTACCCTGCGGGCACTCATGGGGTTGAACGGGTCGCTGTAGCGTGTCCGGGGAGACGCCAGACACGACGGCTGCTGTGCTCGAGGTTGCCGGGATCGACGTGCGCTTCGAAGGCGTGGTCGCTCTCGACGGCGTCTCGCTGACCGTCCGCGCCAACCAGATCGTCGGCGTCATCGGGCCGAACGGCGCGGGCAAGACGACGCTGTTCAACGCGGTCTCGCGGTTCGTGACGCCGGTCACGGGGACCATCACCTTCAAGGGTCAGTCGCTCCTCGGGTTGCCGACCTGGCGGCTCGCACACATGGGGATCGCCCGAACACTCCAGGGACTGGGGCTGTGGCCGACGCTCACCGTGCTCGAGAACGTGGTCGCCGGCTCGCCGTCACGGACCCGGCTGGCGCCGGACCTGCTGGCGCTTCCGAGTGCCGATCGCCACACCGCTTCACTCAGGGAGGAGGCGCTCGCGAACCTCGGCGCTCTCGGCGTTGCCGATCGTGCCGGTGCATATCCCGGTTCCCTTCCGCACGGTGTCCAGAAGCGGGTCATCATCGCCCGCGCTCTGATGGCTCGCCCATCCCTGCTGCTGCTCGACGAACCGGCGAGCGGGCTCTCCGCCACCGATGTCAGCGAGCTCATCGACCTGCTGCGCTCGCTGCGCACGCGGATGGCGATCGCGCTCGTCGAGCACCACGTCGACATGGTCATGGCTGTGAGCGACACCATCACCGTGCTCAATCTCGGGCAGGTGATCGCTTCCGGATCCCCCGCCGAGATTCGCGCCAACAGCGATGTAGCCAACGCGTACCTGGGGCAGACGGTCGCCCATGCTTGAGATCAGCGATCTCACCGTCGCATACGGCGGAGTCATCGCCCTGGAAAACGTGTCGCTCTCGGTTCCCGAGGGGAGCATCACCGCAGTGCTGGGCGCGAACGGCGCAGGCAAGACCACCCTGGTGCGAACCATCTCCGGCCTCATCAAGCCTCGTCATGGCTCGGTGATGCTGGGCACCCAGCAGCTGGTCGGTCGGTCGCCTGAGGCGATCGCCCGCCTGGGCGTTGGTCACGTCCCCGAGGGACACGGCATCGTCAGCGAGCTGACGGTCGACGAGAATCTCCGCCTCGGTGGTCTCTGGCGTCGCGATCGTGCCGATCAACGAGTCGCCATCGAGGAGGCATACGAGCTCTTTCCACCGCTGCGCGTGCGCCGCGCGGTGCATGCATCGAACCTCAGTGGAGGAGAGCGGCAGATGCTGTCGATCGGCCGGGCGATGGTCGCCCGACCCACTGCCCTGCTCCTCGACGAGCCGTCCCTCGGGCTCGCCGGGGGCCTGCTCGCACAGATCATGCAGCGACTGGTCGCGCTGGTCACCGAGCGAAAGCTGAGCGTGCTGCTCATCGAGCAGAACGCTCGCTCCGCTCTGTCGGTGGCAGACCAGGCGGTCGTCCTGTCGCTGGGCAAGGTCGAGCTGCGCGACAGAGCGGACCGCCTGGCCGGCGACGACGCGTTGCGTCACGCGTACCTGGGGTTCTGAGCGTGCACCTGTTCTTGATCTACACCGTCGACGGGATCACCAACGGGATGGTCTACGCGGCGGTGGCGCTCGCCCTCGTGATGATCTGGCGCGCGACCCGGATCATCAATTACGCGCAGGGCGCGATGGCGATGTTCACCACCTACATCGCGCTCATCGTGATCAGGCATGGCGCGCCGTACTGGCTGGGATTCGTGGTCGCACTCGCGACCGGTCTGGTGATCGGGGCGGTCACGGAACGCGTGCTGGTGCGGCCGGTCGAATCGCGACCACCGCTCAACGCGGTCATCCTGAGCCTCGGCGTGCTCATCCTCCTCGAGGCGATCGCGCCGATGCTCTTCGGCGGCCAGACCCAGTCCTTCCCGGTGCCGGTTTCGAACACCGACCTCCTGGTTGGCGGAACCTCGCTCGATATCTCGCCCTTTGCCCTGTTCACGATCGGCGCCGTACTGATCGCGATGCTGCTGCTCTTCCTGGTGTTCCAGCGCACCACCCTGGGGCTGCGTATGCGCGCGGCCGCATTCAATCCAGAGATCGCTCGCATCCTCGGCATTCGCGTCGGCAGGATGCTCACGCTGGGCTGGGGGCTCGCTGCGTTGCTCGGCGCACTCGCGGGCATGCTGGCGGCGCCGTCGGTGTACCTCTACCCGAGCAACATGGACGAGGTGCTGGTGTTCGGGTTCACAGGAGCCATCATCGGGGGTCTCGAAAGCCCGGTTGGTGCCGTGGCCGGAGCGGTCGGCGTGGGGCTTGCCCTCAGCTACGTGAGCGGGTATGTCGGGTCGGATCTCGCGCCGCTCGGTGGCTTCGCGATCCTGATCGTCGTGCTCATGCTCCGTCCGCAGGGACTGTTCAGCTTCGGGAGGCAGCGTCAGGTATGAGCACGGCGCTGCGTGGTTCGACGCTGCTCCGCCACGGACTGTTCTTCCTTGCGCTTGCCCTCGTGCTGCTGCTCCTCACCTCATTCGTCTTTGACGCGTACACGAATTACAACGTCACCGAGGTGGCGATTTACGCGATCTCTGCGGCCGGCCTGACCGTGCTGACCGGCATCAACGGTCAGGTCTCGCTCGGTCATGGTGCGCTGATGATGATCGGGGCGTATACGACGTCGGTGCTGCTCACCTGGCATCCCGATCTGCCGATGATCCTCATGCTGCTGGTGTCGATCGCGACCACGGGGATCGCCGGCGCGATCGTCGGCATCGCCGGGGCACGATTGCGCGGACCCTATCTCGCCGGTGCGACCCTGGCCCTGGCGGTGGCACTGCCCCAGGTGCCGTCCCATTTCGCGAGCGTCTTCGGCGGCAATCAGGGCCTCACCGTCGTGTCGCCGGCACCTCCCGCCTTCCTGGGTGCGAATTTCTCCCCCGAACAGTGGCTCGCCTGGATCACCCTTGCCGCCGCCGTGATCACCTTCTTCGTGCTGGCAAACCTGGTGCGCGGCGCTACCGGCAGGCGGTTTCGGATGGTGCGCGACAACGAGGTCGCGGCGCGGCTTGCGGGCATCGATGTCGCGCGCACGCAGGTGCTCGCCTACATGATCAGTGCGGCGTGCGCTGGGCTTGCCGGGTCGCTGTTCGCCTACTGGGTGACCCTGACGTCGCCAAGCGGATTCACCCTAACCCTCTCGCTGTCACTCCTCACTGCGGTGGTGATCGGAGGCCTCGGCAGCCTGACCGGTGCTGTGCTCGGTTCGTTCGTCCTCGTGTATCTGCCTGTCAAGACAGGGGATCTCGCCACCACCCTCAATCTCCCGAGCAACATAGCCAACAATGTGCCCACCGCGATCTATGGGATCGTCCTGATCGTGGCGATCCTGGTGTTCCCCCGCGGGATCGCGGGAGGGATCGCCTCCATCGTCCGCGGTGCCGGTCGGATCGTGCGTTCGAGTCGCAGCCCCGCAGCCCTGCCGGCTTCCCCCGAGTCCCCGTCTCAATGACCCCACCAACCGCTGTCCACACACAAGGAGCACACGTATGCGACCAGAGATCAGTAGATCGAGGACCTTGGCGGTGGCCGCCGCCGGCGGGGCGGCAGCGCTGCTGACCGCGGCCTGCGGCAGCTCCACTCCCACGTCCACGTCCAACACCGCGTCGGCGCCGGGGATCACGGCGACCCAGGTGACCATCGGGAGCACACAGCCGCTCACGGGGCCGGCCGCGCCGGGCTACTCGGAGATCGCACCGGCGGCCAATGCCTACTTCAAATACGTGAACGCACACGGTGGCGTCAACGGAAGGAAGATCAACTACACCTACCTCGACGACCAGTACAACCCCACCAGCACTGCAACCCAGACCCACAAGCTGGTCCTGCAGGACCAGGTCTTCGCGATGTTCCAGGCGCTGGGCACGCCGACTCACCTGTCGGTGGTGAGCTACCTCAATTCCAACCACGTCCCCGATCTCTTCGTGGCCTCGGGCTGCAACTGTTGGAACAACACCTCGCAATACCCGGAGACCTTCGGCTGGCAACCCAACTACACGATCGAAGGCAAGATCCTCGGACAGTACATCGCGCAGAACTTCGCCAGCAAGAAGGTTGGCTTCTTCCTCCAGGGGCCGAATGACGAGTTCGGCACCGACGGTTTCACGGGCGTGACGGATGCGCTGCAGGGCAAGAGCCTGAACGTCGACGCGACGCCCGCGTACTACACGCCGACAGCCGCCGGTGCAATGGCGGTCGGTGCCGCGATTGCGGGCCTGCAGGCGCAGGGTGTCCAGGTGATCGTGAGCTTCTCGGTCCCACTGTTCACGGCGATTGCTGAGGCGAGCGCGGCCGGACTCAACTATCACGCCCAGTTCGTGGTGAGCAACGTTGGATCGGATCCGCCGACGCTCGCCGGTATCCTCACCGGCGGCGCGCTCGGCAAGAAGCTCCCCGCGGGCCTGATCGGCGGCACGATCAGCGATACCTACCTCCCGCTGCTGACAACCTCGGCGAACCCGTGGGTGACCCTCTTCAAGAGCATCGAGGCGACCTACGCGCCGTCGCTGCCGTGGGACGGCAACGTTGAATACGGCATGTCGGAGGCCTTCACGTTTGTGCAGGCGCTCAAGGCCGCCGGGCAGAACCCGACTCGGGCGAGCATCGTCGCCGCCGTCGAGAGCAGCCACTGGGCCGACGGGCCGGGACTGACGCCGTACGCCTACTCATCGAGCGACCACAACGGCTTCACGGGTGTGCAGATGGTCACGGTCGATGCGACCGGCAATCTCACCACGCTCGGACCCGTGGAGACCACCGATGACACCGCGAGCGGTGCGATCAACACCTTCTCCGGTGCGGCGTCGACACCTCCTGCGAGCGGTATACCGAGCGACTGATCGCGTTGTCGTGGGGACCGCGAGGCGTGACTCGCGGTCCCTCATCGCATCCTGTCGTTGGAGCGGCGAACCGCCGCCATGTGATAATCCGGCCGGATGCGAGTTCTGGGTCGCGCCCTGCTGGGACGCCCGTTGCCCAGTTCCGCGCAGCAACACGAGCGCCTGAGCAAGACCGCGGGAATCGGGGCGTTCGGTCTCGATGCCCTGTCCTCAGTGGCTTACGGCCCGGACGAGATCCTCTACGTCCTGCTCCTCGCGGGTACGGCCGGTGTCGCGTTCGACCTTCCCATCGCCGCAGGCATCGCGCTGTTGCTTGCGATCGTCGTCCTCTCGTACCGCCAGACGATCCACGCGTATCCAAACGGCGGTGGGTCGTTCACCGTCGCGAGCCGGAATCTCGGCCGCACTCCTGGGTTGGTGGCTGCCGGTTCGCTGATGGTCGACTACCTGACCACGGTGGCCGTCTCGGTGAGCGCCGGGGTCGCCGCGCTGATCGCCTTCGTTCCGGCGATCAACCCGTATCGGGTGGTGATCGACGTCGTCGCGATCCTACTGCTGATGGTGATCAATCTCCGCGGCGTCCGCGAGGCGGGAGCCGCATTCATCCTGCCGACATACGTCTTCGTGCTCTCGCTTGCGGCGCTGCTCCTGATCGCGGCCTTCCGAATCGCGACCGGTAATCCGCCGCATCAACTCCACACCATCCCGAGCGCCACCGAGGGACTGAGTGTGTTTCTCGTGCTGCGCGCCTTCGCGGGCGGATGCACCGCGATGACCGGCGTGGAGGCGATCGCCAACGGCGTCCCGGCATTCGAGCCACCGGAGTCGCAAAATGCCGCCCGGACGTTGACGATCCTGGCGTGCCTGCTCGGCGCACTGTTCCTCGGCGTTGCGGTGCTCGGCCGAAGCATCGGTGCCGTTCCCACCGACCAATCCAATGTGATCGCTCAGATCGGCGAAGCAACGGCACCCAACAGCCCGCTCTTCTACATCGTGCAGATATCGTCGGCCGCGATCCTGCTGCTCGCCGCCAACACGTCGTTCAACGGGTTTCCGCGGCTGGCTGCCGTGATGTCGCGCGATGACTACTTCCCGCACCAGTTCAGCCATCGCGGCCTCAAGCTCGCATACTCGAACGGGATCATCGTGATCGGCGTCCTGGCGATCGCGCTCGTGATCGTCTTCGGGGGCAATACCCATGCCCTGATCCCCCTCTACGCGGTTGGCGTCTTCATCTGTTTCACGCTGTCCCAGTCGGGCATGGTGGTGCACTGGCTGCACAGCAAGGAGCAGCGCCGGCACTTCAAACTGGCGATCAACGCGGTGGGGGCGGTCACCACCGGTGCGGTGGCAATCATCGTTGCGAGCACGAAGTTTCTCGAGGGAGCCTGGATCGTGCTTCTGCTCGTGCCCCTGCTCGCACTCAACTTCTGGGCGATTCATCGACACTACGCCCACGCCCGTAAGCAACTGGCCTCAGTGCCGAAGCGCCATCGGGTGGGCAAGCAGCGTGTGATCGTGCCCATCCAGGACCTCAACGCGGCAAGCGCCGCTGCGGTGGAGTACGCGCTGAGCATCACCACGGCGAGCAGGATCACCGCGGTGCACGTCCGTGTCGACTCGGACGACCCGCGCGACGCGTCGCTTCCCGAGCGCTGGAAGCACTGGTCGCCCGACGTCGAGCTCCGGGTGATCACCTCTCCCTATCGCGAGCTGATCAGCCCCGTGATCGCGGAGATCGAAAGGTGCCATCGCGAAGGCGATCCCACGGTGACCGTCGTCCTCCCCGACATCCTGCCGCGCGCCTGGTACCAGACAGTGCTCCACAACCAGTCCGAGCTCGCATTCAAGCTCGCGCTCCTGCATCACCCCGGCGTCGTGGTGACGTCGGTGCCATTCCAACTTCGCGAGTAATCCGTCGGCGCCTCACTCCGGGGGCTTGGTGCGCTTGAGCTTGCGATGGACCGACATGTACGTGCGGCCCCGGTACCGGCTGTCAGGACGAGGCCGGGTCGGCGGCAGCCGGATTCCCCAGAAGATCAGGGCACCGACGCCGGCACCGAGGACGAGCAGGAGAATGATGCCGACCATTGCAAGGAGTGTAGGCCTCGCTCGCCGCTGTCCCCATTTCAGCGTCGACAGGTATGGTGGGAAATCCGGCGCGACCCTCGGCGCCGGGCCATCTCACATGGAGCCAGATTGACAGCGACGATACCGGCGAATCCGGCCACCGCGGACGCCGCCCGCAGTGCAGGCGAGAGACCCGCGGTGATCCGCACCGTCGACCTCACCAAGATCTACACGGGGACGGTCAAGGCCGTCGACGGTCTCAACCTCACCGTGTTCCAGGGAGAGATCTTCGGCCTGCTCGGCCCCAACGGCGCGGGCAAGACGACCACCGCGAGCATGCTCACCACGCGAACCATCCCCACCCACGGCCAGGCATACGTCGGTGACGTTGACGTCGTTGCACACCCGGCGGTCGCCAAGCAACTGATCGGGGTGGTGCCGCAGACCAACACGCTGGACCGCGCCCTGACGGTCTGGGAGAACCTGTACTTCCACGGTCGGTTCTTCGGCATGGGATCCCAGGCGTCCCGCCAGGCTGCCGATGACTTGCTCGTCCGGTTCCGGCTGACGGAGCGCGCCAGGGCACCGGTCATGGCACTCTCCGGAGGCCTGGCCCAGCGCCTGATGGTGGCGCGCGCGATCATGCACCGCCCTGCGGTGCTGTTCCTCGACGAGCCGACCGCCGGCCTCGATCCTCAGAGCCGGATCGCGCTCTGGGAGATCCTCGGGGAGCTGCATACCGGCGGCCAGACGGTGCTGCTCACCACCCACAACATGGAGGAGGCCGATAGTCTCTGCAACCGCATCGGGATCATGGACCACGGCAGGATCCTCGCCCTGGACACGCCGGCGCGCCTCAAGGAGACGATCGGTGCGGACACCATGGTCACCATCACCGCTGACGGCGACCTCGACGCGCTCGGATTCCGGCTGCGCCAGGACGTGGTCGGCGTTGAATCGGCCGTGACGCGGAAGGGAACCGTTCAGCTCGCGGTGCGTGGCGGAGATCGCGTGCTCATACGGGTCATCGACAGCGCCGACCGCGCGGGCTTCGTGGTGCGCGACGTTCAGGTCGCCGAGCCGAACCTCGAAGCCGTGTTCATCAACCTCACCGGGAAGGAACTTCGCGAATGACGGCAGTCGTCACCCCGGCGCCGGCGACCGCACCGCCGAGCCTCCAGCCACTCCGCTCGTCGGTCGCGTCGTCGCGAATCGCGTTCGGCGCGCTGCTCCTTCGCGACCTGGTGGTGCTCCGGAAACGCCTGCGCGAATTCATTCCGCGAACGGTGATCCAGCCCTTCCTGCTCTGCTTCGTCTTCCTCTACGTCTTCCCGACCATCGGGCAGGGAGTCGGCGGCGGTCGCGGTGTGGCGGGGGAGTCCGCGTTTGCGACCATCCTCGTCGCCGGAGTGGTCGGCCTCTCGATGATGTTCCAGGGGATCCAGGCCGTCGCGCTGCCGATGGTCCAGGAGTTCGGCTATACGAAGGAGATCGAGGACCGCGTCCTCGCACCGCTGCCGGTATCGCTGGTCGCCATGGAGAAGGTCCTTTTCGGGGCCATCCAGGGGCTGCTGGCCGCGGCGATCGTGTTCCCGATCGCGGCCGTGGTCCACGCCAATGGCGTGCACATCAACCTGCAGGTGCACTGGTTCGCGTTGATCACGCTCATCCCGCTCGGATGCATCACCTGCTCCTCGCTCGGCCTCACCTTCGGGACCATCTTCGATCCGCGAACCGTGCCCCTGCTCTTCGGGATCATCATCCTGCCGCTGACCTTTCTCGGCGGCACGTACTACTCATGGACGACGCTCGCGCCGGTGACGATCGGTGGTTTCCACTGGTTGCAGATCCTCGTGCTCGTCAATCCGCTCATCTATATCAACGAGGGGATGCGAGGTGCCCTGACCACTGCGCCGCACATGTCGCTCTGGGTGGTCTACCCGGTGCTGCTCGCGTTCAGCGCGCTGTTCCTGTGGACGGGGACTCGGAACTTCCGCCGTCGGGTGATCAGCTGATCCGCGGCGAGTGCGCGTCGCGGCTGCGCACCCTGTCGAGGCCATGCACGAACAGCCGCCACCCGGAGGTGGTCAGGCCGATGAAGATGAACGTCACAACGATGAAGGCGATCGGCGTGTTGCGGTGGGTGATGCCGGCTCGCAGCGCGAGACCGATCGCGCTCCCCGCCACCCACGTGCAGGCGAGGATCGCCCATCGATCGAGTGGCGCTCTGTACAGCTGCAGTGCGAGCGCGACCACGAACCATCCGACGAGGAACGGCCAGAGCACGGTGAGATACCAGGCAATTCCCGAGGAGATGTCGTGACTGGCACGGCCCAGCGCGACGAAGACTGCCAGGCACACCGCGTCGACGCCGACGGCGAGGGCGTGAACGGTCCAAGGGCGCATGGCGCCGCGAACATAGCAGGCGGCGAGGCCATACCGGAGCACCAGTCACGAGTCCGACGGAGCTACGACGCGGTCACCGATGCCTACACCGAGCGCGTGCACGACGAGCTGCGCCACAAGCGGCTCGACCGAGCGCTGCTGACAGCGTTTGCCGAACAGCTGCGAGACCAGTTCGGTCCGCAAGCCTCGGTCTGCGACGCCGGCTGCGGTCCCGGGCATGTCGCAGCCTTCCTCGCGGACCTGGGAGTCGCGGTCACCGGTATCGATCTCTCGCCGGCGATGGTGGACCGGGCGCGTGCGCTGCACCCGGAACTCACCTTCGAGGTCGGGACGATGACCGCGCTCGAGGCCGCGGCCGGCCGGTGGAAGGGGCTGATCGCCTTCTACTCGATCATCCATCTCACCAGCGACGCGGAGATCCGCGCCGCGCTGCGCGAGTTCCACCGCACCGTCGTCGACAGAGGCCTGCTCCTTGTCGCCGTCCATCTCGGTGAGTTCGGCGAGGCCACGGTCCACGCCGACGAGATGCTCGGCGTCGGTGTCGACATGGACTTCCGCTTCTTCGACGCCGAATGGCTGGTGGGGGAGGTGACGGCGGCCGGCTTCGAAGTCGAGGCACGGCTGGTCCGTGCACCCTACCTCGACGTCGAGGTGCAGACCACCCGGGCCTACCTCATGGCGCGACGCGTGGGAGGGATGGAAACTTGACTTCGGCAGTCGGGATTCCATACCATCCGGCTCACACATGGACGAGACACCTCGGCTGACCCGCCGTCGCTGGCTCGACTGGGGACGCTGCCGGTCTGACAGGGCAAGCTGTCCAGCCTAGGCCTCGTGAAGTCCGGGAACGCGACGGCGCAGCGCCCGCGTCCGACATCTCGCAACCGTGCGGCCCTTCGCCGCTCAGGAACAGCCAACAGCAACAGGAGCATTTCCTCATGACCGAATACGCCCATCCAGAGGTCCTGGTCACCACCGAGTGGCTGGCCGGCCACCTCACCGACCCGCAGGTGCGGGTGCTCGAAGTCGACTACGACCCGTCTGCCTCGTACGAGTTGGGCCACATCCCCGGCTCGACCCTCGTCGACTGGAAGCGCGACATCAACGATCCGGTTCGCCGCGACATCCTCTCCAAGGAGCAGTTCGAGCACCTTCTCTCGAGGATCGGAGCGACCCCGGACACGACGCTCGTCCTGTACGGCGACTTCCGCAACTGGTTCGCGGCATTCGCCTTCTGGACCTTCCGCATCTACGGCCACGCGGACATCCGGCTGCTCAACGGCGGACGCCGCAAGTGGATCGATGAGGGACGCGAGGTCACCGAGGAAACCCCATCGTTCACCGCTACCTCCTACAGGGCGCCGGATGCCGACACCTCGATTCGCAGCTTCCGCGGCGATGTCGAGAAGGCGCTCGGCGTCGAGGGTCGCGCGCTCGTCGACGTTCGCTCGCCTGCCGAGTTCAAGGGCGAGATCTCCGCACCGCCGGAGTACTCGAACGAGGGCGCGCAGCGCGCCGGACACATCCCCGGCGCCGCCAACATCCCCTGGGCGCAGGCCATCCAGGACGACGATACGTTCAAGCCGGCCGACGCGCTCCGCGAGCTCTACGCGGCGCAGGGCGTCACCGCCGACAAGTCGGTGATCACGTACTGCCGGATCGGCGAGCGCTCCTCGCACACCTGGTTCGTCCTGAGCTACCTGCTCGGCTTCCCGACGGTGAGCAACTACGACGGGTCGTGGAGCGAGTGGGGCAACTCGGTCGGCCTGCCGATCGAGAAGGAAGCCCGCGAAGCGGTCGCCGTCTGACCTGACGCGAGCACCATTGGTGTCCCGGCGAGGGTGACCTCGCCGGGGCGCCGTGGTCCCCGGCGATACGTGATCGACGCCGGGATGAAGCCGACAACGGACACGGCCGCCGCCCCAACGACAAGCGCGCTCCAGCCGATTGCCTCCACGAGCGCAGCGGCGGCGATGGCGCCGACCAGCATGCCCGAATACAGCAGCAGGCGCATCACGCCGTTCACCCGTCCGAGCAAACCCGCCGGTACGCGCTGCTGCAGGGCGGTCTGGCCCCGAGTCTGATACAGCGCGGCCGCGGCGGTGCTGACAAACAGCAGCGCGAGGGCGGGGAGGAGCCCGCCGGTGCGCGCGAAGAGCCCGAGTGGTATGACCTCGATCAGGAAGCCGATGGCGATCCCTCGAGCGCCGATGGTTCGAGGGGTCCAGCGCAGGAGCAGAGTGCTTCCGACGACCCCGCCGCCCCCGACTGCCGCGTACAGCCACCCGACATCGGTGGCCTGCCCGAAGCGGTCCGCCGCCGCGACGACGAGCACCGCCTGGAGGGCGGTGATCGCCAGGGCGCTGCAGAAGAACGAAGCCGCGAGCGAGCGAAGCATGGGGTCGCGGGCCACCATCGCGGTGGCACTCGAGCGAGTGATCGCCTCTCGGCCCTGTGCCGGCGCCGGCCCGACGCGCAGGGACAGCATGAGGAGGGCCGCCAGGCCAAAGGAGGCGGCATCAACCGCGACGAGGGTCTGCGGTTGGATGAACGGGAGGACAAGGGCGCCGATCGCCGGGGCGACGAGCACGCTCGACTCAGCGAGCCCGCTGTAGACGGCGTTGACGCGAAGGAGCCGGGGGGCTGAGGTCACCCGCGGAATGCAGGCGGAGTAGCCGGGCTGGGCGATCGATCCGAGGAACCCGGCGATCGCCACCGCGACCAGAATCGCCCAGATCGTGCCGGTGTTCGCGAAGACGACGATGGCGACAGTGAGCGCGCACTGCCCGAGCGCTGACCAGCCGGCGACGCGGCTCGGCCCGTACCGATCGGTGAGTGAACCACCGAGGGTTGGACCGAGCACCCTCGGAGCGAACCTGGCGAGGATGTAGAGCGCGGGCGCCGCGGGTCGGTGCGTGAGATCGAAGAGGAGGACCGCAAGGGCGACGACCGTCAGCCAGTCACCGTAAGTGGAGATTCCGGCAGCCAGCAGGAGGCGCGCGGACCGCTCGGCCTTGGGCAGCGTGCCTGCTGATCGCGGAAAGAACCGCGCGGCATCGATCGTCATGTCCACTCCAGAGGCAGGATTAGCAGACGAAGCACGACGTCGTGAGTAGATACCCACGACGTCGCACCCAACGGATTCAAATATCCCGAAGGCTCTCGGGGATCAACGGTTGAGGCTCAGCCCCAGCCAGCGCCTGCTGTCATTTCCGCCTCCATGGATACCGCCGGCACCAATACCCCAGCACCCATGCCCGGGCTGGCCTCCAGAGCGTGCGATATGGCCGCTCGCTCCGTTCGCGCTGCCTGGGCTGAGTTAACAAGTCTTCGTCAGATCTGCATAACTCTTTGCGTGTCTACCCGGAATCCTGACACCCATGGGCGGAGGGTGTGCTCCCTACCGGTTTCAAAGACTGCTCGACATCGCTGCTCGTTTGAGGCCACAATCGGCGCGTCATGACTTCCGTCCCCAACCATCGATGGGCGGTCGTTCTGGCTGTGGCTGCCGCGTTGTCCACTGCCGCACTGGGCGCGGTGCTCAATGCCGGCGCATTTCCCGGGGTGGACCGCCACACCGACGGCAGCGGCCCACTCGGATCGGGTCCAGGAGGCGGTGCGAACTCGCTGACGATGGGGTGGTTCCCGAATGACCCGGGGCCATGGACGGTGGGATATGAACTGTGCCTGGTCCAGGGGACGGATCCGGCGATCATCGAGCGTGTCTCGGCTGCGAGATCGGTTGGGAGCGGGCTGAACCTTCTCGGGGCCGCGTTCATCGATTTTGGCGTGGGGACCGGGGGGATCGGTGACATCTCGGGCTACCCGCCGAAGGTCCCGGAGACGCTGCATCCGGCGATCGGTTTCTCCGTGACGCAGGTGTGCCCGAGCAGCGGTTCCCCGCCGAGGAACGTGCAGTTGGTGGTGGGCGTCGCCAAGCCCGCCGGTTCTCACGGTGGTGGATGGGAGAACACGGACATCGCCTACCGCGTGGGTACGCATCAGTACGTGGTCACGGTCAACCAGTCGTTCTATGCCTGTGGACAGGCGGTGTGGTGGACCGTGGGGTGCAACAGCATGGGTCCAGGACCGTACCCAAATCCACGTGCGCACCCGGTCGTCGGCGGCCCTTCGACCTGATCAGGATGATCCGGGTTTGACGGTCACCCGGGGTCTCGTCCCTCGCTGAGAGCCGCGACGAAGAGCAGTGCCCCACCCACCGCGCAGACGATCAGGACCGTCGACTCCCAGCCGAGGGGCTGCACCAGCGAAACTGCGGCAATCGCTCCGAGGAGCATGCCGAGGAAACCACTGAAGCGAACGACCGCAGTCGTCCGTCCCAGCAGCTCGCGCGGCGTCCGCTGCTGAAGCCCGACGGCGCCACGCGTCTGATACAGGGTTGCGCCCATGCCGCTGACGAAGAGGAGCGCCATGGCGAGGGGGAGGCTGGTCACAAAGGTGAAGGCCGCGAGCGGCACGAGCTCGAGCGCGGTGCCGGCAACGATGGATTGCACGGCAACACGGACCGGCGTTCGTCGGATGATGGGCAGAGCGCCGAGGACCGCGCCCGCGCCCACGGACGCGTAGAGCCAGCCGACCAATGTGTCGTGCCCGAAGCGACCAGCCGCCGCAACGACAAGCACGGCCTGGAGTGTTGTGACGGCTGCGCTATTGGTGATGTACGCGGCCGCCAGCAACCGGAGCATCGGGTCGCGCATGACGATGGGAATCCCTGCCGACATTCGGCCTGATGTGCGGCCGCTCGCTGGGCCAACGTGCATGAGTGTGGTCAAGAGTGCAGCCGCGACAAAGAACGTTATGGCGTCAACTTCGATCAGAACCTGGGGCGCGACCCAGGCAAGGAGAAGAGCGCCGGCGGCCGGCGACACCAGGATGCTCGAGCTGTAGAGCGCCGAGTACGTGCCTTGAATCCGCCCGAGCCCCGCCGGCGTGGTGACCCGAGGAACCATGGCGGCGTAGCAGGGCTGTGCGGCCGAGCTGAGCAATTGGGCAAGCGCGACCGCGACATAGATGGCCCAGATGACGTCGAGATCAGCGAACGCGACGATCGCGGCGGTCAGGATTCCCTGACCGACCGCGCATGCGGCCGCGATGCGTGCCGGTCCGAACCGGTCAGCGAGAGCGCCGCCGGGAAACGGCCCGACGACACGCGGGGCCACGCGGGCCAGCATGTACAGCGCGGGTCCGAACGGCGAATGGGTCAGCCGGAAGAGCAGCACCAGCAACGCCACGGTGGTCAGCCAATCCCCATAGACCGACGTACCGGCTGCCATGAGCAACCTGACCGCCGGATTCAGTATTCCGGCAGCGCGTAACGTCGAGGGCGCGTCCGCCGATGCTCTCAGCGTCGAATCCCTCCAGGGGAGATCTGACTTGCGTTGATCAGAGTACGCGCGTCACCGCCAGACAGGAGCCGAATGCGCCAACTGCGCACCCGGCGGCCCATTTGACCAGCCCCCTCCGTGATAATGACGCGATCGACCCGTTATCGGGCTGTCACGAAATTACCCAATGGTTTGTCACAAGCGTCCCCTACAGTGGGGAACGGCTAACCCCAGCTTTCTGTATCGCCCCAAGTGGCCATGGGATCTCCTTGAAATTGCGCCGGCGGTAGCTTCGAATCCGACCGAAGGCGCGGTTGCTGTTGCGCGTACTGTAACCCTCGCCGACCGCACTGGGCTTAAGACCCCTCGCGTTGATCTTGCGTTCACATTTCTTCGCATGGTCTACGCAGGTCGGTAACTGACGCGATTGATGCAATGATTGACCCTAACGCGTCAAATACCAGCCACAACAAGCACTTCGGGTCGTCGTCCCCGACAATCCTGTCACGCAGACAGCCCCGTGTCGCCTGCGCAGAATAGGATCGATCGCATGGCGCAGGATTCGGTCGCGCCGCGCAAGCAAGCGCTGGGCGTTGGTGGAAAATTGCGGGCGGCCGCGCTGGGTCGTCGCATCTACGAGCTGCTGCCAAAGTCGCCTTCCCTAGGGCCGGTCGTCTACACGCCGATGCTGGTGGCGTACGTCGTCGCTACGGCTGTCGCGGCGCTGGCGGTGACAGCACTCGTGATCACGTTCCGTCAGGACGTCAGCGCGCACATCAGCGAACAACTGCAGCCGCTGACCCTGATCGTCGGGGGTCTCACGATCTTTCTGATGTCGGTCTTTGCGGTTCGACTCCCGGGCTTGACCCAGTCTCAGTGGACGCCGAGCGTCTTCATCCATCTCGGCCTCTCGGTCACGTTCGGGCCTGTGGGCGCTGTCGTAGGCGCAACCGCCGAGCCGTTCGGTGTCGCACTGCGGAACCACAACGGCTGGTTTCGAACGACGTTCAACGTCGCCAACGGGTTCCTTGCCAATGTTTCGGCCTGGGTGGTTTTCGCCGCAGTCAATGGGCAGCATATCGACGGCACCGGAAGGGCACTGCTCGGGGGACTGTGCGCCGGCTTTGTGCATTTCGTCCTCAACTCCGGATTCGTGGCCGTGGTGATTCACCTTTCCGACCGCCGTGTGCCCATCGCACAGGTGATGCGCTTACGACTAGCCGTGCTGCCATACAGCGTCGGATACGGCTTTGCTGCATTCGCTTTCGTCGTGATGTCCGCCCAACAGGGCACGATCGGCTTCCTGGCGCTGCTGGCGCCACTCATCCTGCTGCACGGATTTCTCATCCGCTACACACGCAACGTGCACGAACAGGAGATCGAGCGGGCGGCACACCAGAAGGAGCGGGAGGGACTGCTCCAGAAAGCGGTCGAGGCGTCGGAGGCAGAGCGGCGACGAATTGCCCGAGATCTCCATGACGGGGTCGTGCAGAACCTCGCGGGGATGGCGTTCGCGCTCTCGGCTGAGGCCTCGCAGCTGAAAGGCCTGCCGCAGGTCGAGAACGGTTACGGGGAGCTCCTCGAACTGCTCGAGACCTCGGCGGACGAAACTCGAGGCGCCATGAAGGATTTGCGCACATTGATCATCGAGCTGGCACCGCCGACGCTGCGTCGCGAAGGACTGCAGGCAGCGCTTCTCGAGGTGCTCCGGGAGATGAAGCGCAAGGGGACCAATACCGAGCTCGACCTCCCGCCGAACCTTCGCCTTCGAGAGGATCGCGGAGCACTGATCTTCCGAGTTGCCCATGAGATTCTTCGCAATGTGGCCGCGCATGCCGAGGCGAAGAACGTCAAGGTCCAGCTCATCACCGAGGATGGCTCGGCGATCCTCAGCATCGAGGACAACGGAAAAGGCTTCAGCAAGAAGGAGATGGAGCGCCGCCGCGCCGAGGGACACCTTGGCACCGCGGCCATCGTCGAGCTCGCCGAGGAGGCCGGGGGGACGCTCACCATCGACTCAGAGCCAGGTCGTGGCACGCTCGTCGTTCTGACGCTGCCCATCGAGTAGAGTGGATGACGGTGACCCCTGCAGCGATGCGCGTCATGATCGTGGACGACCACCCGGTCGTCCGCAAGGGGCTTGCCTCGTTCCTCGGCCACGAGCCTGATATCGAGGTTGTCGGCCTGGCGGATTCGGGCGAGCAGGCCCTCGAGATGGCCCAGGAACTCCATCCGGACGTGGTGCTCATGGACCTTTCGATGCCCGGTATGGGCGGCATCGAGGCCACCAAACGGCTCGTCCAGAGCGCACCCGGAACGCGCGTGATGATGCTGACGTCGTTCGGAGGCCACGAGCGCATGGTCGAGGCGCTGAAGAGCGGCGCCGTCGGCTACGTCGTCAAGGACACTGCGCCGGCGGACCTGCTCAACGCGTTGCGCAGCGTCGCAGCGACCGGGAAGGCTCCGCCGACTACTGTTTTTTGACCTCGGCGACGAGCGCCGCGACCGAGGTACGCGCGTCCCCGAAAAGCATCAGTGTGTTCGGCTTGTAGAACAACGGGTTGTCGACGCCGGCGAATCCGGTCGCCATGCTTCGTTTGAGAACGACCACCGTCTTTGCCTCGTCGGCGTTGAGGATCGGCATGCCAAAGATCGGGCTGTTGGTCTGGGTGCGCGCGGCCGGGTTGACGACGTCATTGGCACCGATGACGACTGCGACGTCGGCCCTGGGAAAGTCGCCGTTGACCGCATCCATCTCCTTGAGCTGCGGGTAGGGGACGTTGGCCTCGGCGAGGAGGACGTTCATGTGACCGGGCATCCGTCCCGCCACAGGGTGAATCGCGTACTCGACGGTGACGCCGCGCTTCTCGAGCTCGTCGGCGAGATCCTTGACCTCGTGCTGCGCACGGGCAACGGCCATGCCATATCCAGGGACGAAGATCACCAGCTGTGCGAACGCGAGCAGCGGCGCGAGATCCTCGACGGTGGTCGGGTGAATCGCGCCGCCCTCGGCGCCCGCCGCGGTACCCGCGGATTCGACCGACGATCCGAAGCCACTGAAGAGCACGTTGAACAGTGAACGGTTCATCGCCTTGCTCATCGCGAGCGTGAGGATGGTTCCGGATGCTCCCACCAGCGCGCCACTGACGATGAGCACGTCGTTGCTGAGCACGAATCCCGTGCTTGCGGCGGCGAGCCCGGTGAAGGAGTTGAGCAGCGAGATGATCACCGGCATGTCAGCGCCGCCGATCGGCACCACGAAGAGCACACCCAGGATGAGCGACAGGACGATGTACACCGCGAAGAGTGCGAGGTTCTGGTCGACGACGATCAGATAGATCCCGATCGCGACGATCACCAGCAGGAGCAGCCCATTCACGACGCTCTGGAGCCGGTATGTGAGCGGCCGTCCAGGCATCAATTCCTGCAGCTTCGCGAACGCCACCATGCTGCCGGCGATGCTGAGTGAGCCGATGAAGCAGCTCACCATGATCGCCCACGTGATGTAGGGGTGCGCTGTCCCGCTCGCGACGGCGGTGCGGAAGTCCTGCGCAGCGATCAGCGCCGCCGAGCCGCCGCCCATGCCGTTGAAGAGCGCGACCATCTGCGGCATCGCGGTCATGCGCACCAGGCGCGCTGAAACCGCGCCGATCGCGGTGCCGATGACAATCGGCGGGATGATCAGAGGCCAGTTGCCGGTGTTGTGGATCAGTGCTGCGGTGATGCCGAGCACCAGGAGCATTCCGACAGCCGCAATGCGGTTCCCTTGACGCGCGGTCGCCGGCGAGCGCAGCAGCTGGATGCCGAACATGAAGGCGACGGCGGTCACCAGGTAACCGAGGGTGGTGAGTGCAGACGGTTGCATGGCGGTCAGTGATCCGTCGTCGTCGGCGGCGGCGTCTCCGCCTTATGCACATCAGCCGCCGGACGCCGCCGGAACATCTGCAGCATGCGATCGGTGACCACCCAGCCGCCCACGACGTTGAGCGTGCCGAGCAGCACAGCCGCGATGGCGATGATGTAGCCGAGCGTGTCGTTCGCACTCGCGGCGACCGTGAGCGCGCCAACCAGCACGATGCCGTGGATGAAGTTCGTTCCCGACATCAGCGGCGTGTGCAGCATCGTCGGGACCTTGGAGATGAGCAGGAATCCGACGAACACCGCGAGCGCGAAGATGAAGGCGCCGAGTGCGAGCGTCTGCTCGGGACTCACGCAGTCGCTCCCTGCAGCAGCGCCTCGATCTGCTCGCCCATGGGCTTGCCGTCGTGGGTGATGCACGTCTGGCTGATTACAACGTCGTCGAAGTCAAGCTGCACCTGGCCGTCCTTGAGGATCTGCATCAGGAATCGGGTGGCGTTGTGCGAGTAGAGCTGGCTCGCCTGGCCGGGAATCGCGGCGGGCAGATTCATCGGCCCGAGGATGAGCACGCCGTTGGCGTCCACCTCCTCACCGGGTTTGGTGAGCTCGCAGTTCCCCCCGCCCGGGGCGGCGAGGTCCACGATCACCGAGCCCGGGCGCATCGACGCGACCATGTCTGCGGTGACCAGGATCGGCGCTTTGCGGTTGGGAATCTGCGCGGTCGAGATGACGACGTCGGACTCCTTGACGTGCTCGGCGAGCACCTGGTGCTGGCGAGCCTGGGCGTCCGCCTCGAGCTCGCGGGCATAGCCGCCGGTGTCCTGCTGGCTCTCCGACTCGACGCCGGTCTCGACAAAGCGCGCGCCGAGCGACTCGACCTGGTCGCGCACCGCCGGGCGCACGTCGAAGGCCTCGACCACGGCGCCGAGCCGCCGGCAGGTCGCGATCGCCTGCAGACCCGCGACACCGGCACCGAGGATAAGCGCCCGCGCCGGGGTGATCGTGCCGGCCGCGGTCATCATCAACGGGAAGATCCGGGGCAGCCTGAACGCGGCCATCACGGCAGCGTGGTACCCGGCAAGCGTCGCCATCGACGAGAGCACGTCCATGTCCTGGGCACGGCTGATGCGCGGCATGGCCTCCAGCCGGAATGCGGTGACGCCCCCGTCGACGAGGGCGCGAACCACCGCCGGGTCGCCGGCGGGCTCGAGCACACCGACCAGGACTGATCCCCGCTTCATCTGACCGACGAAGGCGACGTCCGGGCGGCGGACGACCACGACGATGTCCGCATCGGCGATGAGCGCCGCCCGATCCGCGACCACCTCGGCGCCCACCTCGACATACGCGGCGTTGGTGATGCCGGCGGCCACTCCGGCACCCGCCTGAATCGCTACCGTTGCACCGGTGGACACAAGCTGCGTCGCGGATCGCGGAACCAGAGCGACCCTCGTTTCGCCGGGCGCGGTCTCGGTGGGAGCGGTGATGCGCATGCTGGCTGCGTACTCTACGGTTCGATCGCCCGGACGCGATGCCCGCTGAAGACGGTGCCATGATCGAGGCGCGGGTTCGTTCGCGGCTCGCGACTCTCGGCGTCGACTACGAGCCGATCGCCTGCGACCCCGAGTTCGCCGACACAGCGGCGTTCTGCGCCCGCTACGGCGTCGCGCCAGAGCAGAGCGCAAACACCATCGTGGTTGCGGCCCGCAAGGAGCCCGGGGTCGCGTGCGCCTGCGTCGTACTCGCGACGTCGCGCCTCGATGTCAACCACGCCGTGTGCGACCTCCTCGGAGTGCGCAAGGCATCCTTCGCGTCAGCTGATCAGACCCGTGAGCTGACCGGCATGATGATCGGCGGGGTCACGCCGTTTGGGCTCGGCGAGGGCCTGCCGCTGTACATCGACGCCCGGGTGATGGCACAGGAGACGGTGGTCATCGGTGGCGGCAGCCGATCAATGAAGATCAGGCTCGCACCCGCCGACCTGTTGCAGCTTCCGGGAGCACGCGTGGTCGACGGTCTTGCCAACGCGGTGGAGGCGCCACCACTTGAGTAAGCTCGACGCCCCCGCGCACATCGTCAAAGCAGATCCGGCGTTCCGGCGGATCGTCGAGACCAGCCCGCCCATGGAATTCCGGAGCGAAGACGGCTCGGCGTTCGAGTCGCTGCTCAGCGCGATCGTGTTTCAGCAGCTGGCCGGTGCCGCGGCTCGGGCCATCCACGGGCGGCTCGTGACCGCGCTGGGCGGTGCGCCGGTCGCGCCGGAGTCGGTCCTCGCCGCCGACCCCGGCACGCTCCGCGCCGCCGGGCTCTCAGCCAACAAGCTCGCAGCGATCATCGACCTCGCGGCGAAGTTCGCCGACGGGACGATCCCAACGCACGATCTCGACGACCTCAGCGACGACGAGATCGTCGCGCGCCTGGTCACCGTGCGGGGCGTCGGACCCTGGACGGCGGAGATGTTCCTGCTCTTTCAGCTCCACCGACCCGACGTGTGGCCGGTGGACGACCTCGGGGTGCGCAACGGCTGGGCACGCATCCATGAGATGGCAGCGCCGCCGACCCCGAAGGCGCTCCAGATCCTCGGTGACGTCCTCCGTCCATACCGGAGCACCGCCGCCTGGTACTGCTGGCGCGCGGTCGCCTCCGTGCCGATCGTTGCCGCCCCCGCCGCAGCGAGCAAGCCCGCGCTCAAAGCCGCGGGTCGACGATCACCTTCCCGCCCGAAGAAGGCGTGATCAGCTCCTCGAAGACCTCGGGGACCTGAGCGAGCCCGACCCTGCGAGTTGCGACCCTGGCGATCCCCGGGTCGGCGGCGAGCATCTCGAGCGAGACGGCGAAATCTGATGCATCGGACGCGATGCTGCCGACGATCTCGATCTCGCGGGTCACCCACATCAGCGGGATGACCGTGCTCTCACCAAAGGGCACTCCGACCATCACGAGCCGGCCGCCGGGGGCGACCAGATCGGCCGCGGCGTGAAGGAGGGGGGCATACCCGGAGCATTCGATGACCGCGCGGGTCGGAGCGACGTGACTGCGCACCTCCCGCAGCTCGGACACCACAGCTGCGGCGCCGAGGTCCAACGCGATCTTGCGGCGGTCCTCGACAGGATCGACGCCGATGATCGGGCCGATGCCACGCGCGTGCAGGGTCGCCACCGTGAAGAGCCCGATCGGGCCGAGGCCGATGACCACGGCGGCGTCGCCGGCGTGCAGGCGGGCGCGCTCGACGCCATGGATGGCCACGGAGAGCGGCTCGACGAGGCACGCGTGCTCGAGGGCCAGGCCGGGGGGTAGGCGGTGGAGCAGCGACGACGGCACCGCGACCAGCTCGGCGAAACCGCCGTCGCGCGCGAACCCGATGCCGGCGGTCAGGGCCATCGCGCAGCGGTACGACGCGCCGGCCTGGCAGTCATCGCACACGCCACAGGGAATCTTGGGGTCGATCACCGCCGCATCACCCGCGGACCAGCCGGAGACGCCGTCGCCAACAACGTCGATGAGCCCGGCCACCTCGTGACCGGGGACCGCGTCGGTGAACAGGCCGACCTTGTACGAGGTCAGATCCGATCCGCAGATGCCGCAGCCGTCGACCCGGACCACCACCTCGCCGGGGACGGCCTCGGGCGTGGGGATATCGGCGACCTCGAGGTGATGTGCCTCGAGCAGCCTGACCGCTCGCACGGTTACATCAGCCCCAGCTGAGCGACCATGCGGAGCAGCTCGGAGACGACGGTGGGGTCGGTCGGCACGTCGATGACGCTGCAGACCCCGCTGTCGATTGCCCGTTCGAGCGCGGGTGGGAGGTCCTCGACGCGATCGACGCGCTCGCCATGACCGCCGAGCGCTTTCGCAAGCCGGTCGTATCGCACCCCTGGGAGGTTGCTCGCGATGTGCCGCCCCGACCCGAAGAGCTCGTCCTGCTCATAACGAACGTCACCCCACCCGGCGTTGTTCGACACGACCACGATCACCGGGAGGTTGTGACGGACTGCGGTGTCCACCTCCATCGCGCTGAGACCGAACGAGCCGTCCCCGGTGAACACGAAGACACGCTCGTCCGGCCGCGCCGCCTGGGCGGCGAGCGCGAACGGCATCCCGACGCCGAGCGTCCCCAGTGCGGTCGTGGTGGTGAGCAGGCGGCCGGGCAGCTCGGCACCGAAGTAGGCGAGCGCCCACGCGAGCGCGTCTCCGCCGTCGGCGACGAAGGTCGCCTTGCCGCCGAAGCGTTCGCGGACCGTCGCCGCCACCTCGCGAGCAACGGCCCCGGCGTGAATGCCGTCACCGGTGTGCTCATCGACCTGGCGGTTCCAGAAATCCAGGGACGCGCCGGCCAGCGCGCGCGCCCGAGTCAGCCACGCATCGCGACCGGATGGCGTCGCACCCCAGGCATCGCGCAGATCACGCACGACCGACGCGATGTCTCCGATGACGGTCACGTCTGCGAATCGGTTGCCGCCGGTCCGCTCGGCCGCGATATCGACCTGCAGCATGATCTGGTCAGTGCCGAAGAGTGGGGCACCGCCGTACATCACGTTGGCGTTGAAGGCCGAGCCGAGCACCATGACGCAGTCGGCGCTGGGGATGGCGAGCCCACCGTGCACGAGTGACCCGAGGCTCCACGGATGCGAATCGGGCACCACGCCGCGCGCCGCACTCGCGGTGATCACGGGGATCTGGGCAAGCTCAGCGAAGCGTCCGATCTCGGCGCCTGCGCCGGACCAGAAGGCGCCGCTCCCGGCAACGATGATCGGGCGCTCAGCTGCCGCGAGCGCGGCAACCGCCGCGCCGATGTCGCTGGGATCGCCGGCAGGACGCGCCGGCTCGTTGGGATACCCGGGCGGACCGATCTCGAGGGGGGCCGCCTTGCTGTACATCGCATGGGAATCGATCTCGAGGTAGACCGCGCCGGGGCACCCGCTGCGGGCGCGGTGCATCGCCTCGTCGACATATCTCGGAATCCGCCCGGTGTCCAGGCAGCTCGCCGCCCACTTCGCGATCGGGGTTGCGATGGCGCGCTGATCGACGTCTGCGACGGCCCCGCGGCCCTGCCGGTTGCGGCTGGTGCGGCCCGCGAGCATCACCAGCGGCACGCTCCAGGTCGCCGCATCGACCAGGCCGATCAGGCCGTTCGCGAACCCCGGTCCGGCGGTCACCGCGGCGACGCCGGTGTCGCCGGTGGCCAGCGCCCATCCCTCGGCTGCAAGCACCGCAGCGCCCTCGTGCCGCGTGTCGATGACCCGGATGTCCTCGTCGATGCATGCGTCGAGCAGCGGGAGGATGTGTCCGCCGGGAAGGCCGAACACCGTCGTGACACCACGCTCGCGGAGGCTTCGCGCGATCAGCCCGCCTCCATCAGTGCGTGGCTCGGCGTCGGGACGAGGCCGCTCGGCCGCGACGTCAGGCATGGCTTCGCAGTGTATCCACCGGGATTGACGGCGGGCACGGCGCGGACGCGTGGATAGAATGAGCGCCTTGCAGGACGAACCGCCGGCACCCGGCGCGTCGACGCCGGACATGCCGGGCGGCCTCGGGATGAGGGCGCTGCGCAACACCATCCTCATCCTCGTGGTGCGCGTGATCTCGCGGATCATCGCGCTCCTTGCCGTGATCATCATCGGCAACTACCTCGATCCGAGCCGGTTCGGCGAGATGCAGACGGCGGTGACCTACGTCGGGTTGGTGGGCACGGTCACCGACCTCGGCTTCTCTGCCCTCTACGTGCGCGAGGGGGCGCGCCACACCGACCAGATCGCCCGCTACTGGAACAACGTCGCCTCGCTCAAGGTGGTTG
The DNA here is from genome assembly GCA_003162415.1 of Candidatus Dormiibacterota bacterium. Classification (GTDB taxonomy): domain Bacteria; phylum Chloroflexota; class Dormibacteria; order Aeolococcales; family Aeolococcaceae; genus Palsa-851. The sequence continues at coordinate 56,796 of PMOL01000008.1, read as the reverse complement.
GCGTGGTCGTGGGTCTGCCCTTGATCTTCGCCGCGCTCTACATCGCAGGCGTCCGCTCCCTGCTCTGGCCGTCGTTCGCCATCCTCGTCCTGTCCGGGTACCAGTTGCTGCTGCGCAACACCCTCTATGCGATGCAGCGCCTCACCTTCGAGATCATCGAGATCGTCCCGGAGACGCTGGTGGTCTTCGCGCTGGTGGTGATCGGCGTCCACATCCACGCGGATACCGGGTTCTTTCTCTGGGCGTACGCGCTGAGCTATGCGTTCGCGTGCATCTACTTCGGGACCGTGCTCATGGTCATGGGAGTGCTCCGGCCGGGGCTGCAGCTCGAGCCCGGGCTGCTGCTCTCGTGGGTCCGGGTCGCGGTCCCGCTCGGCATCACGTTCATCATCACGACCGTCTACTTCAAGGTCGACGTTCCGATCCTGCAGCGCTTCCGGCCGTACAGCGAGGTGGGGTACTACACATTCGCGTACAAGCCCTTCGAGTCCCTGCTCTTCATTCCGTTTGCCTTGCGCAGCGTCATCTTTCCGGTCCTCTCCGTCTACCATCGCCGATCGCCCGAACGCGTCCTGCCGCTTGCCGAGAAATTCTTCAAGGCGCTGGTGATCCTCGGCTGGCCGATCACGGTCGGAGTCTTTCTTCTGGCGCCGCAATTCAACAGCCTGCTGCATCTCTACGCGGGATCCGAGCCGGCGCTGCAGATCCTCGCACTGGCGATCGTGTTCATGTTCGCCGACAACACGTTCGCGGCGACGCTCAACGCCATCGACAAGCAGAACGTCTTCGCGTTCGTCGCCATGGTCGGGCTGGTCATCAACGTTGGCGTCAACCTTGTCGTGATTCCGCGCTATGGCTATCTCGGAGCCAGCTGGGCGGTGGTCGTCACCGAGGCTGCCCTGGTGGTGGTGGGATGGTTCGTCCTGCGCGCGCAGCTGGGAACCATCCCACTGCTGCGCACGTCCTGGAAGTCGATCGCCGCCGGCGTGGTCATGGGCGCGTTCATCTACGTGGCCAACCCCCACCAGAACCGGGTGCTGCTGTTCGTCGTCGTGGTCGCGTCCGCGTTCATCTACGGGGCGGCGCTGCTTGTGCTCCGAGTGGCCGACCGCGAGGAGATGGACCTCATCCGCAACGCGCTCCGATTGCGGCGCTAGAGCGCGGCGCTCGCCTCCGCCGTATCGGCGAGCACGGCCATCGCACAGTTGCGACCGTTGATGGCGATGACGCTGCCGCCCGGGTGGGTGCTCGCCCCGCACATGTACAGGCCCGGCATCGGGGTTCGCGGGGAGAAGCGGCGGTCCCACATCTGGTCCGGGAGGCATTCGCCCTGGAAGATGTGGCCCCCGGCGAGCCCGACCGCCGTCTCGATATCGGGTGGCGCGAGCACCTGGCGAGCCACCACGCAGTCGAGGACGTCCGGCGCGAATCGTGCGATCTCGGCGAAGGCCTCGTCGGCGACTGCGTCACGGCGCTCATCCCACGATCCGGACGCGAGGGTGTACGGCGCGTATTCGGCGAAGACGCTCATGACGTGGCTGCCCTCCGGCGCGACGGAAGGGTCATACGCGGAGTGGAAATACAGCTCCGCCCATCGTGGGGCCGGCTCCCCAACCCGGCTGCGCTCATACGCCGCCTGCGTCTCGTCAAGACTTCGAGCGATGGTCACCATGGCCCGATGCGGTGCGTCGCCCGGTCCCGCCGCCGTGAACGTCGGGAGACGTGAGAGCGCGCAGTTGATCTTGAGGACCGGACCCTCCATGCGCCAGCCGTTCACCTTCTCGACGAATGCTGCCGGCGCGGCGTCGGAGAGCAGCCCGAGTGTGGTCCGTGGATCCGCGTTGGAGATGACCGTCCGGGTCGGGATCCTCGTGCCATCCTCGAGGATGACCTCCTCACCGGGGATTATCTCGGCGACCCGGGCATTGCTCCGGATCACGACGCCTGCCTCCTCGGCTGCACGTGCCAGTGCCAAGGACACCTGACCCATGCCGCCCTGCACGTAGCCCCAAGCTCCCGGCCGGCCCTCAATCGTGCCCATGGAATGCAAGGCGTGGATCGCCGCGGTGCCGGCGTCGCGCGGACCCGCCCAGGTGCCGATCAACCCCTGGCCGTGCAGCGCGGTGCGAAGCCGCTCGTCACCCACGTGGCGCTCGATGACCGATGCGATCGACTCCTCGAACATGACCTCAATGAGCTCCGGGTCGTGACCGAGGAGTTCCTCCAGCGCCGGCCGATCGGGGGCATCTCCCATCCAGGCGTCGTGCGGCTCCGATCGGAGCGCCTGCCGAATGCGGCCGAAGAGTTGCTCGTAGCGGGTGTAGCCGTCGGCGTCATCGGGGCTCATCGCAGCCACCACCTGATGGTTTCGCTCCGAGTCGTCCCAGAGGCTCAGAGCGGTGCCGTCATCGAATGGACACCACAGATGCGGGTCGACGACGTGCACGCGATAGCCGTGACGGCGCAGATCGAGCTCGTCGATGACGCGGTGGTGGAGGAGTCCGACCAGGTATGCGCACGGGCTCACCACGAATCCCGGGTCAGCAAACGGGTGCTCGAGCGTGCACGCGCCGCCGAGGCGATCGCGCGCCTCGAGGACCAGCACCCTGCGTCCGGCGCGCGCGAGGTATGCCGCGGCGGTGAGGCCGTTATGCCCGGCACCAACGACGATCGCATCCCACGTCGTGGATGCGGGCGCGTCCGTGTCAGGCATGCGGCGAGGCGTCGAGCACAATCTTGCCGACGACCTCACCCGACTCCATGAGCCGGTGCGCCTCGCCGGCCTGTTCAAGGGGAAGCAAACGGTCGATCACCGGCCGAAGACGTTCGTCGGCAAGTCCGGGCATGACGGCTGCGACAAAAGCGGCCACGATGACCGCCTTCTGCGCCGCCGGACGGGCTCGCAGCGCGGTGGAGATCAGCGAGATGCGCCGCCGCATCATCAGGCCGAGGTCGATCTCCGTCTGGTTTCCTCCCTGCATCCCGATGACAACGATGCGACCGTCGGTCGCCACCGCATCCATGTTCTTGCCCAGGTAGGAGGCTCCCATGATGTCGAGCACGAGATCGGCTCCACGCCCGTCGGTCAGCTCGCGGGTCCGCGCGACGAAGTCCTCGGTTCGGTAGTTGAAGCCTGCATCAGCGCCGAGCGCGATGCATCGCGCGATCTTCTCCTCGCTCCCCGCGGTGATGAGGATCCGGCAGTCATGCTGACGCGCCAGCTGAATCGCGGCGGTACCGACACCACCGCCGCCGCCATGGATGAGGACGGTCTCGCCGTCCTGCAATCGGCCGCGGGTGAAGAGCGCGTCGTGAGCGGTGATGAAGACCTCGGGGATGCCACCCGCATCGATCAGGTCAATATTGTCCGGAACCGGCACGGCCTGGGCGGCACGCACCGCGACGAGCTCCGCGTATGCGCCACCTTCGACCAGGAGGAGGACGCGATCACCGATAGACGGCGCGCTGACTCCCGAACCGACAGTCGCGACCACCCCGGATGCCTCGAGACCGAGGATGTCGCTGGCCCCGGGAGGAGGTGGATAGAATCCCTGGCGCTGGAGCAGGTCGGCACGGTTGATACCAGCACCGGCCACGCGGACCACGACCTCACCTTCTCGGGCTACCGGGTCGGGGCGCTCCTCGATGTGGAGTTGCTCCGGCCCACCCGGCGATGCAACCACGATTGCGCGCACGCTCAGGATCCCCGATCAGTCGCAGCGGCGATCAGGAGTCCTGGCCGGCCAGGGAGGAGAGCCCGACCGGACCGGTCCACACAGGCCCGAGGCCGGCGGTGTTGGAGAATGCCGCGAACGACAGCTGCCAGTCACCTTCGCCGTCGGAGTACGAGGCGTTGTACCCGGTGTTCGAGATCTGCACGACGTCGCCCGGAATGTTGAAGTTGTAATACATCACAGCGCGCGCGATGCTGAGATTCACGCAGCCGTGCGACACGTCCGCACGTCCCTGGGAGCCGACCGACCACGGTGCAGCGTGGATGAAGTAGCCGCTCGTGGAGATCGCGGTGTCGTCATAGACCGGGTCGTCGTAGTACTGGGCGCCCCCTGGGATGCAGGCCGCGGGGGTGTGGAACGTCGGGCAGGACTTCATGACCACGACCGGGGTCTTGTAGAGAACGATCAAGGTCCCTTGGATCGTCGCGAAACCGCCCTTGCCGAGGCTGACCGGATAAGTCGCGATCAACTTGTCGTTGTTGAAGATCTGCATGGTGTGCGTGCGGTTGTTGATGAGCGAGACGTGCTTGGCGCCGACGGTGAAGCTCGACGACCAGTCACCGAGGCCCCAGATGCCGCTGCCGACGCCAAACCCCTTGAGGTTGGCGTTCACGGTGACCTTGGTGCCTGCCGGCCAGAACGTCGCGGGGCGAAAGTGCACCACGTTTGCGGTGAGCCAGTGCCAGCCGCCCATCACCGCGGGCGTCGAGGTGACCTGGATGTGTTGCAGTAGCGCCGCACGCACATCGACCGGGATGTTGACGTTGAAGCGAAGATCGATCGTCTCGCCGACACCGACAACTGCCCCGTCGAGCGGGGTCATGCCGGTGAGCAGCCGGCTGCGCGCGGTGGTCGTGACGAACGTCGTCGTCGAGGTCGAGGTGGATCCTGCCGTGGTGGTCGCGGTCGCAACCACTGTGTAGTGCGCGCCCTCGTCGAGCGGCTGGTTCATCTGCCACGAGCGCCCGTCCGGTGACATCCCGCCTGGGAGCGGATTCGAAGAGCCGGCCTCACTGAGCGAGACGGTGTCGAGGTGTCCCGTGCTGACCGTGACCATGATCGGAGCGTCCAGGGCTACCCCTTGCGCCGAGTTGGAGGGGCTCACAACGATGGCCGGAGGTGCCTCCACCGCCGGTGCGCCGGCGACGTGAACAGTGCCGATATTGCCCACCGGTGGCGCCGATGTTCCTGGAAGCGCGCACGAGGTGAGCAGCAATCCGCCGAAGGCAACGCCACCGATGAGCATGAGGCCTCCGCGGCTCCGCAAAGTCTGGTCAGCCATGCATCTCCACCGTACCATTGTTCGGTCTCAGCACGCGTTCACACTGCGTGATCAGGGAGATAACGCAGACGCCTTCGCTGAGGTTTCGCCGGACCGCTCACTGAGGGATCCTGACGCAATGGTATCGCTCCTGTTCGATTGTCACGAACTCGCGGCACGACTTGCGACAGATGATGCGCCGGTCGTGCTCGACGTCCGATGGACGCTGGGCGGACCATCCGGAGAGCTCGACTACCGCGCGGGGCACATCCCCGGGGCGCACTTCGTCGATCTCGATCGAGAGTTGAGCGCCCCACCGGGTCGCGGCCGCCACCCATTGCCGAATGCCGCGTCGTTCGGCGAGGCGATGCGCCGGCATGGGATTGATGGTTCGCGCCTTGTGGTTGTCTACGACGCGGCCACAGCGACCTCCGCGGCGCGCGCGTGGTGGCTGCTTCGATATTTCGGTCATCCGAATGTCGCGTTGCTCGACGGCGGCTATGCCGCCTGGGTCGCCGCGGGCCTGCCGGTGGAGGAGGGTGAAGATCGTGACCCGTCTCCCGGAAGCTTCGATGCCACACCTGGCGGGATGCCGCTTCTCGACGCTGCCGGCGCTGCGGCGATCGCGCGGTCGGGTGTGCTGGTCGATGCGCGGGCTCGGGAGCGTTTCCTCGGGGAGACCGAGCCGGTCGACCCGGTCGCAGGCCACATCCCCGGGGCTCGCAACCTGCCGGCGCAACAGACCGAGCACCCCGACGGCACCTTCCTCTCCCCTGACGAGTTGCGCGAGGGCTACGCCGCGGCGGGGGTGGAGGCGGGCAAACCGGTGGCCGTCTACTGCGGCTCAGGGGTGGTGGCGACCGAAGGGGTGTTCGCGATGGGATTGGCGGGCATCGACGCCGCCTTGTACGCCGGCTCATGGAGTGAATGGATCACCGACCGGGACCGGCCGATCGAGCTGGGCGAGTAGGGCTCAGAACATGAAATGAGGCCGACGCTCCCCCGAACGCCGGCCTCCCGAGAATGTGCTTCGTCCCCTCAGACCCTTGCGAACGCGTCGCACGACGCTCGCGGTTCAAACGGAGAGTACCGCGCGCCGCCAGGCGATGTAAAGGGTTTAGGCACTGCCGTGGTGCCGGAGGTACGCTATCGAACATAGCGGACGGAGGCTTCCATGTGACCGCGGTTCTTCCAGATCGATGGCTCAACGAATTGAGTCGCGCCTCACGCGACCTGCGTCTCGTACGAGGCGATGGTGCATACGTCTGGGATGACGAGGACCGCCAGTTCCTGGACCTCACCTCGAGTGGTGCGACGACGCTGCTCGGCCACAACCACCCACGGGTCAGCGAGGCGATCACCAGCCAGCTGAGCGCGTTCAGCGGGGTGCCGCCGGGATTCGACTACGACCTCCGCGAGGAGTTGCTGGAAGCGCTGAGCTTCATCATCCCGGTATCGCTGACGCACGTCAGTTTCACCGCCTCCGGCTCCGCGGCTGTCGATCTCGCCATCGCCTGGGTCGCGTCGGCGACAGATCGGCCACGGATGATCGCGATGCAGCGCTCCGACCATGGATCCGGGATTGGCGGGAGAGGCGTGAGCGCCGGCCGGCGGCTGGGAGAGATCGCAGGACGAACCCTCGAGGTCGTGCGCGTCCCGTTCGACGACCTCGAGGCGCTGAGCGCGCAGCTCGACCAGCGCGTCGCGGCCGTGATCGTCGAACCGGTGCAGGTCGAGGCAGGCGTTCGTGTGCCGGCGAACGGGTACCTCGCGTCTGTCGCCGAGCTCTGCCGGAGTGCCGGTGCGCTGCTGGTGGTCGATGAGGTGCGCACAGCACTGCGCATGGGGCCGACGCTGGCGTCGGCGGCGCGGGGAGTTGAGCCCGACATCGTGTGCCTCGGTTCTTCGCTGGCCAATGGCATGCCGTTCGGGGTCACTGCCGTCGGCCCGTCGATCTCGCGGCGCGCGCGACTCGCCCGGCGCGATCAGGAGGAGGCCTGCCCGCCCCTGGTCTGCGCCGCCGCCAATGCAACCATCCGGACGGCGCTGGGCCCGACGCTGCGAACCCTGGCGGCGCTCACGTCGGAACGCCTGCAGGGCCGGCTGCGCGGGCTGCGTCTCGGTGAGATCAGGGAGGTCCGCGGATACGGCACGGTGGTTGCAGTCGAGACGAGCCTCAACGGCCCGATGCTGCTGCGCCGTCTCGAGCAGCGAGGAATCCTCGCGCTGCCCGCAGGCGCCGGGAGTATCCGAATTCTCGCCCCGCTCATCCTCGAGCGCCGCGAAGCCGACAACGTCGTCGAAGCGCTCGCCCGTATCATCCTGGCGAGCCGCCCGCCCAGGCGCCGGTCGACAACCGCCCACACCGCCGATGAGGCTGAGGTGAACCTGCCCGGGAGGGCGCTGCGTCGCCAGGCGAGGGTCGCGCTCTAGCCGGCTACCCCCGCCGGCGGCCGTGAGATCGAGTCAATTGAGCCGCTCGACGATCATCGCCATCCCCTGGCCGCCGCCCACGCACATGGTCTCGAGGCCGATGGTCGCATCGGCGGTCTGCAGGTCGTTGAGCAGGGTGCAGAGAATCCGCGCGCCGGTCATGCCAAAGGGATGGCCGAGGGCGATGGCGCCGCCGTGCGGGTTGAGCCGGTCCTCGAACGGGTCGATCCCGATGCCGCGCGCCGAGGGGATCACCTGCGCCGCGAAGGCTTCGTTGATCTCGACGACGTGGACGTCGTCAATGGTCATGCCCGCGCGCTCGAGCGCCCGACGCGATGCCTCGATCGGGCCGAGTCCCATGAATTCCGGGTCGAGGGAGGTCAGCCCGGTCGAGACGATGCGGGCGAGTGGCGTGATGCCGAGCTCGCGGGCGCGGGTGTCCGACATGATCACGACGGCCGCGGCGCCGTCATTGAGGGGGCACGCGTTGCCGGCTGTGACCGTCCCGTTCTCTCGGAAGACCGGCTTCAGCTCGGCGAGTTTCTCCAGCGTCGTGTCGCGGCGAGGGCCGTCATCCCGAGTGACCATGCCTCCGCCGTCCGGAAGCTGGACGGGCACGATCTCGCGATCGAAGAAGCCGTCATCCTGGGCGGCCACCGCGCGCTGCTGACTCCGGAGCGCGAACCGATCCATCTCCTCGCGGGAGATCTCCTCACGAGCCGCGACGTTCTCGGCGGTCTGTCCCATCGCGATGTACACGTTGGGATACCCCTCCGGATTGCCGGGCTGGAGGCGGTCGTTCTGGCATTGCGGCATGTCGCTCGAACCATTCACGAACCGGGAGACGCATTCGACACCAACGCTGAGAAAGACGTCGCCCTCGCCGGCGCGGATCGCGTGCGCGGCCATCCGGGTCGTCTGCAGGGACGATGCGCAATAGCGGGTCACCGTCGTCCCGGGCGCATTCACGCCGGTGAGGAGGCTGATGACGCGCCCGAGGTTGAATCCCTGCTCGCCGCCAGGGAGCCCGCAGCCGCAGATGAGGTCTTCGATGGTCCCGCGGTCGAGCTGGGGGAGGCGGTCGAGCACCTGGTTCACCACGCCGGCGGCAAGGTCATCCGGGCGGATGTTGACCAGCGAACCCTTCATGGCGCGGCCGATGGGGGACCTGCCAAGGGCGACGATGACTGGCTCGGGCATGTGCTCTGTCTCCAATTGTCGTAAAAGACTATTGTCGGCCGCGTGACCTACTTCATCACCGGTGCCACGGGATTCATCGGGCGCTCGCTCGTCCCGCTTCTGATGGCCCGCGGCGACAACGTGTTCGTGCTCGTACGTCACGGGTCACGGGCGAGGTTCGCGGCGCAGCGTGAGCGCCTCGACCCGGGAGGCAAGCGCCTGCACGCGCTCACCGGCGACCTCGCCGAGCCGGGGCTTGGCCTCTCGGTCGACGACCGCGACCAGCTGCGCGGCGCCCAGTTCTTTCACCTTGCCGCGGTGTACGACCTGACCGCACCGGCAGAGGAGACGGAGCGCGCCAACGTCACCGGCACGCGCAACGTCGTCGGCCTCGCCAACCAGGCCGGCGCCGCCTGCCTCCACCTGGTCAGCTCGATCGCGGTCGCGGGCCGATTCAAGGGCTCCTTCACGGAGGCGATGTTCGACGAGGGCCAGGAGCTCGACCACCCTTACTACAAGACCAAGCACGAGTCGGAGCGCATCGTCCGCACCGAGGCGACCGTGCTCTGGCGCGTCTACCGACCGGGGATGGTCATCGGATCATCCGAGACCGGCGAGGCGGATCGCGTCGACGGTCCGTACTACGCGTTCAAGCTCATCCAGCAGATGCGCGACGCATTTCCGCAGTGGGTGCCGTTCATCGGTCCCGAGGGTGGGCCGTTCAACCTGGTTCCGGTCGACTTTGTCGCCAAGGCGATCGATCACATCGCCCACCTCGAGGGCCTTGACCGACGCGCGTTCCACATCGTCGACCCGGCGCCGCTGTCGCTCGGCGACACGCTCAACACCTTCTGCAGAGCCGCGCATGCTCCCGAATTCGCACTGCGGATCGACCGGCGCATGGCACGGATGATCCCAGGCGGATTCGCGGCCATGGGCTCCCTGCCCGCGGTGAAGCGGATGCGCGAGCAGGCGCTGGCACGTCTCGGGATCCCCGAGGCCGCCTTCACCTACATGGATTACCCGGCGACCTTCGATGCGACCGAGGCGCAGGCGGCGCTGGCCGGCAGCGGGGTCACGTGCCCGCCCCTGCACGAATACGCGTGGAAGGTGTGGGACTACTGGGAGCGACATCTCGATCCGCAACTCCCGACGCCCGCGAATGTGCGCCGGGTTGCCGGCGAGCGCGTGGTGGTGATCACCGGCGCTTCAAGTGGCATCGGACGCGCGGTGTGCACGCACCTTGCGGCGTCGGGGGCAATCATCGTCGGCGTCGCCCGCCGAGCCGAGCAACTCGAGGAGATGCGTGCCGAGGTCGAGGGTGTCGGCGGCACCGCGTATGTCTATCCGACCGATCTCAGCGACCACGATGCGTGCACGCATCTCATCGAGCGCGTGATTGCCGATCACGGACGCGTCGACGTCCTCATCAACAACGCGGGGCGATCGATCCGGCGGTCCGTGCTCGACTCGCTGGATCGTTTCCACGACTTCGAGCGGACCATGAAGCTCAACTACTTCGGCGCGATCGCGCTCATCATGGCCGTGGTCCCAGGAATGCGCGAGCGCCAGGATGGGCACATCATCAACATAACGTCGATCGGCGGGCAGGCCTACCCGCCACGCTTTGCGGCATACGTGGCAAGCAAGAATGCCCTCGATGCGTTCTCACGCTGCTTCGCTCCGGAGGTATCGGGCGAGGGCATCGCGGTTACCACCATCCATATGCCGCTCGTCCGCACCCCGATGATCGCGCCCACGGGGATGTACAAGAACTTTCCGACGATCAGCTCCGACGAGGCCGCGGACATGGTGGTCGAAGCGCTGATCAAGCGCCCGCACGAGGTGTCGACGCGCGTGGGCAAATTCGGCGAGCTCGTGCACGCGATCGCCCCCAACGTCCATCAACTGATCATGGCCGGGGCCTTCCAGATGCTCCCCGACAGCGCTTCGCATTCACCCGGCGACGGGGACGGCAGCGAGCAACCGGTGACGCCCGAGGCCTACGCACTCGGGATGCTCATGCGAGGCATTCACCTCTAGCGGTGTGTCGCGGATTCGCCGGTGTACCTGATCGGCGGTAGTCTTGCGAAATGCGACCCCTTCGGTACTCAATCAACGTCACATTGGACGGGTGCTGCGATCATCGTGGAATCCCCCCGGACGAAGACTTGCATCGTCACGCGGCCGAGAACCTCGACCAGGCCGATGCCCTTCTCTTTGGCCGGGTGACGTACGAAATGATGGAATCAGCGTGGCGGCCGGCGCCGACGGGGGCGAGACCTGATTGGATGGAACGCTTCGCCCAGACGATCAACGCGGCAAAGAAGTACGTCGTGTCGAGCACCCTGGAGCACGTCGATTGGAACGCGGAACTCGTGCGTGGGGATCTGGGCGAGGCCGTTCAGCAACTCAAGCGGGAGTCGGGCAGGGGACTGTTCGTGGGAGGTGTGAAGCTCCCACTGGCGTTGACGGAGCTCGGATTGATCGATGAGTACGAGTTCGTGGTGCATCCCAGGCTCGCTGGCCACGGGCCGACGTTGTTCGCGGGGCTGTCGAAGCATGTCGACTTGAAGCTCGTGAGCCGGCTGGAGTTCGGCTCGGGGGCAGTGGCGATGCGGTACGAGCCGAGAACGTAGCCATCGGGCCTGTTGGCCCGAGCCGGCCGCATCACGGGGTCCTGGTTCGCGGCTCTTGCGCGCCCCACCGCAGCGGTTCCCTTAGTAGCCTGCAGTCACCTCGGCGACGATCCGGTTGGCGATCACGCCGATTGCCGGGATCTCCACCTCGCAGAGCTGGCCGGGCTGCAACCATGGTGACGGCGTCTGCCCCATGGCGACCCCTGCGGGTGTCCCGGTGAGAATGAGATCGCCGGGCTCCAGCGTGAAGGCATCGGAGACATAGGAGATGAGCGCCGCGACGTCGAAGATCATGTCCGCGGTGCTGCCGTTCTGGCGGAGGATCCCGTCAACCCGGCAGCGCAGCGTCAAGGCCTGGGGGTCCGGAATCGCATCGGCGCTGACGATCCACGGCCCGATCGGACAGAACGTGTCAAAGCTCTTGCCCCGCAACCACTGATCGCCCGGCTCGAACTGCGCAGTGCGTGCCGAGACATCGTTGGCGCACGTGTAGCCCGCGACATGCGCCAATGCGCGGTCTCGGGGGATGCGCCTGCCACCGGTGCCGATGACAACGCACAGCTCCGCCTCATAGTCGAGGTCGGCCACCTCAAGGGGCCGGACGACGTCATCGAATGGACCACGAATCGAGGTGGCGAGCTTCGCGAAGAGGATCGGATGGGTGGGAGCGTCCTCGCCCAGCTCGCGCGCATGTTCGGCGTAGTTGCGCCCGGCGCACACGATCTTGCCCGGACGTGGCACCGGTGGCCCGAGGGCATAGAGCGGATACGACGGAGCGGCACCGCGGGCGACCAGGTCCGGAAGGGCTTCGGATGCGGAGCGTGCTGCCACGGCGAGTTCCCGGGTCGCCACCCATGGCGCCGAGGAGGTCGTCAAGGCGGTATGCGCGGTCGCCGTCGATGAGAGCGGGCAGGTGCGCCGCGCCGTCGCGGATGGTGCCGATGTTCACGAGGTCTCGCCCGCCGTGTACCCGGCAGCCTCGAGGACCACGTTGTGGAGCAGGCCGTTGGAGGAGATCCCCGTCCCACCGCGAACAGGGTCGTCGCCGCTGCGGTCGGTGAACCGGCCGCCGGCCTCGGTCACGACCAGCTTGAGCGCCGCGTAATCCCAGAGGTTCGCCCGCGAGGTCCAGCCGATATCCGCGGTGCCGCGCGCGACGGCAAGGTGCGACATGGAGTTGCCCAAACCGCGGGCGTCCCAGCAGCGTCCGGCGAGCGCCACGAGTTTCTCCGCCTGGTTGGTGATGACGAAGCCACGGATCGCGGTGTGGGTGATCAGCGCCTCGGAGATCTCCGAGATCTTCGACACGTGGATTTGCCGTCCATTGAGGAACGCGCCGCCGCCGAGGGTGGCGTGGAAGCGGAGGCGCATGGCCGGTGCCGATGCGACGCCCACGACGGACTCACCATCGCGCTGCAGCGCAATGAGCGTCGCCCAGGTCTCATTGCCGCGGACGAAGCTCCGCGTCCCGTCGATCGGGTCGATCACCCAGCGCCAGGTGGCGTCGCGGTCCCCGACGACCCCGAACTCCTCGCCGATGATCGCGTGCTCCGGGCGCTCGGCCCCGACCCGCTCGCGGATATACGACTCGATCGCCCGATCCGCCTCGGTGACCGGGGAGAGATCCGGCTTGGCGTCGATCTTGAGATCGTGGGCCCGAAACCGCTCCATGGAGATGCCGTCGGCCACGTCCGCGAGCTCGAGGGCGAGCGCGAGATCATCTGTCACCGCGCCTGAGCTTACCGGGCACGGGATGTGCCACCGCCTGCACCCCCGTGTAGCCTTACCGGTCAGGTCCGCGTTGGCTGCGGTGCGTCCAGACATCGAGAGGTAGTACCTATGGCTCACACGAAGCTCAACGTGCTCGCCGAGAACGGCTACACCATCCTTGGAGACGGTCCGGCGATCCCTCCGGAGGAGTGGGAGCGGCTCGAGTACGTCGACTGGAAATCGGGCGGCGATACCAACTTCGCCCCCCTCGCCTCGGCGAAGGGCGAGATGGAGTGCGCCGGCTTCTGGGACCACGGCAAGCCCGACAAGGACGGCATCTGGACGTCGAACCGGGAGATCGCACCGACTCTGTGCAAGTACGTCGAGGCTGTCGGCGCACGGTATGGGCGTGTCCGCGTGATCAAGCTCAACCCGTCGTCGGAAGAGGACGCGCTGCGCCAGCTGCACCAGGACGACAACAACCGTCTCAACCCGGACGGCGAGGGGTGGGTCGTGCGCTCCTGGCTCGAGCTCAATGCCCCCGAGGGATCGGAGTTCATCCTGCGCGAGGTTCGCGATGACCCGGCAACCGAGAGCCGCATTCCGCTCCATCCCGGGCGCCAGCTGGTGATCGATACCGAGCGGCTCTATCACGTCGTCCACAACCCGGGGCCGAATCCGCGCTACGCGCTCATCACCTCATTCGAGTCGGGTGAGCCGCTAAACCGATGGATCGAGTCGCAGCGGCTGGAGGCAGCGCAGCCGGTCTGACCTCGTCAGGCGCCTGCAGTGGCGCCGATATACTCTGGCCTTCGCGCACGAGCGGGAGTAGCTCAGTGGTAGAGCACTACCTTGCCAATGGCTCGGCTCAATTCGGCCACTTTCGCGAGCGAAATCCCCTTACTTCTCAATACGTTTCGCCTTACTTGTGTACGCCTTGATGCGCACTTGCGTATCATGGCGGAAGTGTTCTACTGGAACGCAAAATCTGGAGAAGCGCTCTCATGAGGATCACCAGGATCACGGATCCAGACGGGCGCGTGTCCACGATCAAGACAGGGTCCACTTGCGGATGCGTTACTCCGTTCCTGGTGCTGTTCGTGGTGGCGGCTCCGGTGGCGCTGTTCCCGGGACCGCTCGCCGTCGTGGCCTACGTCGTGCTCGGAGTGATCGCCCTCGCCGTCATCGTCGGGTATGCCCTGCAGGCCCGGTGGCTCATGAAGAACGTGCGTCGACCCGCGCCGCCACCACCACCCGCACCCGCGCCGCCTGCGCCATGACCGCGAAGGTGCGCGTCGTCAAGGCTCAGCGGTCGGACCTGGCAGGGGAGATCGAGGACTACCTGCGAGCCTGTCGCGCGCGTGGCGTCCGTCCCGCGACGATCCGCGACTCCTACGGCTATTCGCTCCGCGGTGTCCTGCTGCCCTGGTGCCAGAGCGAGGGGATCCTCTCCGCCGCTGGCATCGACACCCGGACGCTCGAGCGATTCGCCGGCGAGCTCCGCGACCGCGTGACCAGGGAGGGCAACCCCCTATCAGCGGCGACCGTCTGGACCTACCTGAAGGCCGCGAACCTCTTCCTGAAGTGGTACGCCTCGGAACACGACGCTACCGCGCCGAAGATCCGCCTGCACCAGCCCGCGGGCAAGAAGGTGGACACCCTGGACCGCGACCAGATCCGCGACCTGGAGCGAGCCGCGCCCACCGAACGCGACCGGGTGATCGTCCGGCTCCTGGCCGATACCGGCATCCGACCGGGCGAGCTGATCTCGATCAGCGGAGGCGATCTGCGCCGCTCAGGGAACCGTCACTACGTCCGGGTGCATGGGAAGACCGGCGAGCGCGACGCACCCGTCAGCACCGCCCTGTTCGGGCGCCTGCGGTCGCTCTCGCGTGGGGACGACGAGCCGGTATTCGTCAGTCTGCGCAAGGACCGTCGTACCGGGCGCCACGAGCCGCTGAAAGTGAACGGAGTGAGGCAGGCGATCCGCGATCTCGGCATCAATGTCGGTCTGCCGTCGAACCTCAACCCGTACGTGTTCCGGCACAGCTGCTGCCGGTGGCTGCTGCTGTCGGGACAGTCGACGGTCGTGGTCGAGGCGATCATGGGCCACGGCTCCGCGGAGATGATCCGCAAGCACTACGCCAACATCGGAGTCGACGACGCGCACGACAGGTTGATGACGCTGCTTCGCTCTGAGCGCTGAAATTGACCCCTTGCGGCGAACATTTGTCCTGTATGATGGAGGGCGCTAGACCTACTTCAAGCGCCGGAGGCAGCCCTCAATAGAGGTAAGTCGACGAGCTGCGAACACTGCACGCAGCCGGCGACGTCCAACAAGGGCAGAAAAGCGACAGGCTCCCGCGGCTGCGTTCCATTCGCAGTCACCGCTCTCATCCAGCGGGGGCTCGCATTGAAGTTCTCATCGTCATGGGGACTGATATGGAAGTCGTCACCCGCCGAAAGGGAATTCGGCTCGACCGTGACCGTCTTGACTACGAGCTCGGCCGACGCGCCCTAACCGGCCGAAGGTTGGCAGAGCTGGCAGGCATAGACGAGGCGATTGTCAGTCGTGCTCGACACGGCTACGGGATCAGCGAAGCGACGCTCAGGCGACTCACTGAGGCGCTGCTGTCGCAACCGCTCATCGTCGGCGCCGATCTGCTGATCGTCCGACCGGACGGGGACGCCGCATGAGGGAGGGCGAGGCGCCCGGCAAGGCGCCCCAACCCGACACCGACAACGCCGCTGACGATAGCATCGACGCCGGACCTTCGTTCGTCGGTCTCACACCCGACGAGAAGTCTCGCGCGATCGCCGATTGGGCCCGTGCCATCGACATCGCCAGCGGGACGCCGGTAACCTCGCTCCATCCCGAGGATGCGGCCCTGCTTGAGGGAATCCGCAACGGCGTGTGGCTCGATGCCCAGGACTTTCCACCGCTGCGGTATGCGGTGCCCGGTCTCGTTCCCGAGGGATTGTCGATCCTGGTCGGACCGCCAAAGATCGGCAAGAGTTGGTGGACGCTCGACTCCTGCCTTGCCGTCGCTTCTGGTGGCTACGCGCTCGGTCGCATTCCGGTCGGCGCATCGCGACCGGTGCTGTATTTGGCGCTGGAAGACAGCGATCGTCGCCTGCAGGACCGCTGCCGGCAGCTGCTCGACGGCGTTGCGATCCCTCCGAGATTCGAGTACACGACGCGATGCCAGCCTGGTGAGGTGACGTCGATGGTCGCGACCTGGCTTTGCCAGCATCCTGGCGACCAACCGTTTGTCGTAATCGACACGCTGGGAAAGGCAATGCCATTGGCGTCGCAGAGCGAAACCGTCTATCAGCGCGACTACCGGATCATGACTGAGCTCAAGGAACTCTGCGACGGGGCGGCTGGCTCGAGCATCGTCGTCAACCACCACGACCGCAAGGCGTCCGCTGACGACTTCGTCGACGTCGTCTCGGGCACCAACGGGATCGCCGGCGGCGCTGATACGGTCCTGGTGCTGTCCAGGGATCGCGGTGAGCACGCGGGCCTGCTACGTGTCACAGGTCGCGACATCCCAGAAGGTGCCTATGCGTTGACGCTCGTTCCGGGTACGTGGTGGCGACTGGACGGTGACAACCTCGAGGAGGCCGCCAATGCGGCCAGGTCAGCGAAGGCGTCAGCCGGCCTCGGCGACAAGTCGGCGGCGATCATCGCGTACATCGGTCAGCATCCCAAAGGCGTCCGGGCCGAGGACATTGCTTCCGGGCTCGATTTGCAGACGAGCGTGGTTCGTGTCTACCTGCAACGTCTCCACGACTCGCGACGCATCGAACGACAGAATCGGGGCCTCTATACCCCTGTTATTAGCGTTATGAGTGTTACGTCTACGGAGGTAGGACAGTCCGAACATCACACAAATAACGTAGATAACACCCCCGCGGAGACAGTCAGCACGCTTCCTCCCGACTGGCTGGAAGCAGACGACCAACGGCGCAGAGACTTGATCGGCGCCGGCAAGCAACGCCTCGAGCACTCGCGCAAGAGGCGCCGATGATTGTGGCCGAGCTCCAGGATGCAACCATCCAGCTCGCGCAAGGGTTCGGCTGGCGCGTCGTCAAGTTCCAAGCCGACGCCGCCCTCCTTCCTGACTTGGTGCTAAACCGGGGCACCCGGACCATCGCGGTCGTCTTCGGCACGCCGACCGCCGAGCAACGCGTCCGGCTAGACGCACTCACATACGCCGGTGTGTTGGCGGTCGCCTGGACACCCGAGCACTGGCGTGATGGCACCATCCAGCATCACCTCAGACGACAGACGCCGCAACGGGCGCCGCGATGACGGTGCGGGCAGTCCCCGCCCCCGGGGGGTGGGTTCCGATCCTCGCTCGATGCCGCTCCGGCGGCTTTGCCCGGTTAGTCGCGAGAGAAGGCTAAATCGCGCCACGCGTCCGACATTGCTGCTCTGTATGGAAACCGCGTCCCCAATTTCGCGTCGGAGGGTCGAAATTTGACCGATAGCCTGCCATTACCTCGCCACCGGCTCACCTGCGAGCGGTGTCATCGCGCCTTCACTGCCAGACGCTCGGACGCCCGGTTTTGCTCGCACCGATGCCAGCGCCGCATCGACCCTCCGGTTGCGGAGCCTGTCGCCGGCGAACTCGAGAACGGCTGGCGCCGGGTCGGCCGCTACCTCATCCCGCCAGCGGATCCGCGGCTCACGTTTCGAGTCGATTGAGCGCCGTCAGCGAACGTGCCAACCACGTCCTTGCGCCCCGGTCGCGGAGACGGACTCTTGCCGCCGCTCGAGCTTGTCTTTTACGTTCCCGATTTGCCCACATCGTTGGCATTCGGTCACAGTCTCGATCAGATCGTAGTCCTGTTTGAACGCTTCCAATGTCGGAGGATGCGTAGACGAGCGCTGGTGCCAATCATGACCAAACACCACGCAGCGCAACCAGAAAGGACTCCACCGCCCTCTCCAATATCGCGTCCCGAAACTCTTGGGCGTTGCCAAAGTGACCGGGGCTGCCGTTGTCTCGCTGAGGAACGTCTGCAGATCGTTTGCATGACGGCGGATCTCCAGCCGAATGACTGTCGCGCTGCCAATGACGCCTGCGTAGGCAAGCAATGCCCACCAGGGGGAAATAAAAAGGCTAGTGACGACGAGAACGAGCCCAATTCCCCCCACCAAGAGCCCGTTGGATGTGTCTCGGATCTTCGCGACGCCGAGACCGCCCAGTACGAATACCCAACCCAAGAGCGTCACAGCCCACCAGGGGACCGTTTCAAGCATGCCTTGGACTCTAAGCCTGGCGAAACCGATCTACGAAAGACGTTGGAGCTTTGCAACAAGGAGAAAGAGCCCATGACTGACGAAATCGACGAGATCACCAACCGCTCGGGCAGGCCGCTGAGCACGCTCGAGGTCATCGGCAGACGTGACCCGGAGCTCGCCGTGGTGCTGATCCTGCGGTTCAACCGTGGGGATGGCGTCATCGACACGATCAGGCTGGCGCACAGCCCCGATGAGGCGCGCCGACTGTCCGACTACTTGCTCGGCACGGCGGACGCGGTAACCCTCGAGGCACTCGCCGACGCCGGCGACACCGAGGCCGCGGAGATTCTCGCCGAGATGCGCAAGCAACTGGCCGAGATACCATCCTGGTATTTCGATATTTGAGCGTCGAACGATCGCGTGCTACGATGAATCCACGCTCCCGCGTCCGCTGCCATAGGCACCGGACAGCCGCCGTGGTGAGGGACCGAAGGCGATACGCGCCGAGGCTGGGTTGTCCACCCCCGGAAGTCATCTGAACGCCGCGTTGGCGGCTACTTCAACGACTTCAACGGAAGGCATGCAAATGCCACGAACACTCGCCGAAATCAAGGCGGAACAGACACAACTGCGCGCGCGCGTCGGCACCCTGGTCGATGAGGCGCGCGCCATCGAAATCAGACTCGAGGTCGACGGCGCCAACGACGGCCTGGAGGAGCGCAAGACCAATGTCGAGCGCGGCAAGGTGAAGGCCAGTGCGCGGCTCGCGGAGCTCGGAGACGAGGCCCGCGCCGAGCTGCGCCGTCGCATCGAGGACGGCTCGGTGAGCACCGAGTCCGAGCAGGATCAGATCGACGACCGGGCGCGCGTGGACGCTGAGCCGCGGGTGCAAGCGGAGCAGCTCGCTCCGCACCGTCGCCAAGCGCTCGACGGCGCCATGAGAACCCTCGAACGCGCTCAGCGCGACGACGTGATGAGCAACCGCGCGGCCGTCGCCATGGAGCGCGTTGTGAGAAGCCAGGACCCCAGCGGAACGACTGCACGCTACCTCACCGCGGTTGCCGACCCCGCCTACAACTCGGCGTTCGGCAAACTGCTCCAGTACGCGGACACGGCGGCCATGCGGATGACGGCGGATGAGCAAGCAGCGGTGCAGCGTGTGAGCGCGATCGAGAGCGAGCGCGCAATGGTCGACGCCACTGGCGCATCGGGTGGTTTCGGGTTGCCGATCGCCATCGACCCGACGATTTTGCTCACTGGCGCCGGTGCGCTGAACCCGATTCGCGAGCTCGCGGACGTGCGCCAGATCAGCACCTACACCCTGCGTCTGGTGACCGCGAACACGCCGGCGGCGAACTACGGCGCCGAGCTGACGGAAGTGGCGGACGGGACGCCAACGCTCGTGCAACCGATCGTCACCACGGCCAAAGGCCAGGAGTTCATCCCCTTCAGTATCGAGATTGGCGAGGACTGGACCGGCCTGCAGCAGGAGCTTCTCAAGCTGCTCACCGATGGGCAGGCCGTCCTCGACGCGACGATGTTCCTGACCGGGACGGGCTCGAACCAGCCGCAAGGACTCTTCAGCGGCGCCGGTGGGTTGCAGACGACGCAGCGCACCCAGACCGCGACGAGCTCGGTGACTGTGATCGGCGACCTGTACGCGGTCCGACAGGCGATCAGTTCCACGTGGTTCTGGAAGAACGCGACATTCGCCGCCAGCCCGACGGCCTGGGACATCTTCTATCGCTACGTCGCTCAAGCCAGCACGACCGACCCGCTGCCGTTCACGCAGGGGCGCGGTGGTCCGTTCCTGGGGACGCCGAAGGTCGAATGGAGCACGATGAGCGCGGCCACCACGGTCACGGGCAGCAAGGTCGCCATCGTCGGCGACTGGTCAGGCTTTGTGATCGCGCCCGGGAGGTAGGGGTGGAATCGATCCGTGAGGGAGCGCATTCCCGCGATGGCGCAGAGGAGGTCACAGCGCCGCGCGTGGAGGAGTTCCTAGCTCTGATCGGAGGCTGAAACATCGCCAGGTCATGGGGGCGGTTGCGTCGATAGGGATCTCACTCCGGCCGGCGCGCCGCCTTCCCGGCGATGGGGCTACTGCGTCCGGGTTGTTCCACGTCTCGGCGCGGGGCTAATGGGGCGGTTGCGCCGGTTTCTCCGGCCGGCGAGCCGCCCTTCCCGGCGGGGGTGCGCTCGCTGACTGGCCGGAGCGACGGGATTCGTTTACGATTCTCCGACGCGGCTACACTCAGAGGGTCGAAAGGAGTTGAATACAGCCATGAAGCCACAACGAGCGGGCGCCAAGCGCAAGGGTTCGAGGTAACGCGCGCCTAGCGGTCCCTCGCGTTGCCGCCTGAGAGCTGGGACCAGTTCGCCGCCAACATCGCGATTGTATTCGCCGCGGCACTGGCGTTTGTGACCATCGTCGTCGCTCGATTCGACAAGATCCGACAGGGTACGCTCCGTCAGTTGGACCGGCGCGACAGTCTCGAGGTGTCCGGCTTGGCCAACTGGGCAAGCCAGATTTGGCATCTTGGCAAGGGTGAGACGCAAGATGACGTTGTCGCCCGATATCGGAAGCTGAACGATGACGAAAAGGCGAAGGTTTACCGTGCCCTCAACTTCTATGAGGATCTCTGCGAGGACTACCTAAATCGTCAGGTGACCAAGTCGATCTTCAGGAAGGCATTTGCTCCCAACGTAATCGAGGACTGGCTCGAAGCACACGCCCTGATAGCGTGGCTACGCACTGACGACAAAGGGAACGTGGACAGGGACCTCTGGAGTAGTTGGGAGAAGGTTGCCCGCCGAATGATGCAAGCGGGCGTCAGATACACAACCTGGGTAGAAGATTCGTTGCCCAGCGACACCCCTCCCGAGCCGGTGACCCCTTACGATGGATACGGTCTGCTGCCGCCCGATTAGCAGGGTGCGCGTCCTTAGACTGATGGGTCACGATGGCTGACGAAGACTTCGCTCTGTTTCTCCGTCAATCGTCGTGTGCCCCTCAAGCCGTTGACCGGGTGAGACGGAAATTCCCCCACTGGCGCCGCCGGTTACTAACGCTGGGCGTCACCAAGATTCGACCCCTCCTTGACGGCCCCGGGTCTCCCGGGGAAGAGTGGGCGCGCAGCCTGCTCACCCTCGTCATGCTTCAGGCGGCATCGCCTCGAAACCAATCGATCGAGCACCCACTCCGCGATCTCACCGGGATCCGTCAGACGTCCTGACGACCGGGGGTCGCAGTCTATGAGGGTCAGCCCCGGCCCAGGCTCATGCCGGTTCCGCCTCGACGTCGATCACCGAGCAGGTGACCTGCTGGCTCAGCGCGTTGGTGACGTAGCCTCTGTCGCTCCACCTCTGGGTCGCACGCACCGCGAGGTTCGTGAACGAGAGGTCGTCCCCGATCCCGGCGCCGAGGGTGCCGGCTTGGGTGCCGATGCTCACGATGTAGTCGTCCGCCTGGGTGTCGGTATTGGTGATCGTGCCGCTGAGCGTGACCACGGTGCCGACCGCGCCATCCGCTCCCGCGTACGGTTGGCCGCGATGGTTGACGCAGCTCGTGATCAGCACCTGCGCCTCGGGGAACGACACCCCGCCGGTGGACAGCTCGGGCGCCGGGGTGGGCGGCAGGGTCGGGATGACGATGGGGGTTGGCACTAGCGTGGGGATCACAACGGTGGGGACGGCGGTGGGGGAGAGCGTCGGCGTCCCGCAGGCCGCCAGGATGAGGCTGGCGAATCCTGCGGCCACGAGCGACCGGCGGTTCATGCCGCGCGTCCCTTGAACCACTGCCAGCAGATGGGGCCGATCCCCCGCTCGACCGGCTCCGCGACCTTGAGGAACCTGCCACGGCGGGCGCAGACCCCGTATCGAATCATGGACGCCGGTCGCCTCCTTCAGGGGTCATCTTCCGGCCTCGCGATCGACGTAGAGGTGGATCATCCTGTCGCCTCCTGATCGGGACCGATCTGGTCCCGCGGCCGTTACTATGGGCGTCGCTCAGAGCACACATCCAGCCGGTCGGTAGTGGCTTCTCAAGGCCGATAATCCACAGGAAGTGCTCTAAGCGAGATCAGATGGCCCGCGGGAGTAGCTCAGTGGTAGAGCACTACCTTGCCAAGGTAGGGGTCGCGAGTTCGAGCCTCGTCTCCCGCTCCGGTCGCCTCTGAGGCATCGGATCGAATTCCGACGCAGACCCGCTTCGACGCTCTGCGGATAATGCATTGGTGCTCAGCATCGAGAACGTGCCCGAGGTGTTGATACCGCAGGATATTCCGTCCTTACTGCCGGAACAAGATGCTTTGGATCATGTTCCGGCGTCGATCCCAACTACGGACGGCGAGCCTCTACGTGAGATTGGGGGCCCGGGCATCGTCGTGCTGCACAGCTACGCTAGAGCAGGCTGGCGGCACAGCGTGGAACAGCAATGGTTACGAGCAGAAGCTCTTCGGCGGCTTCACTCCGTGACGAAGAGGCTGCCGACCGGGTTTGGGCTGGCGATCTTCGACGGATGGCGTCCGCTGGACTTGCAACAGGAGCTGTTCGATGCGCTCGGCAAGGAACTCGAAAACGGTATGGCTGTCGCTCCTGCTACTTCCGATCCTGCGGCTCCTCCTCCGCATCTGACCGGTGGCGCCGTCGACCTCACCCTCACCTGGCAGGGAGAGCCCGTGGCACTCGGCACCGAGTTCGATGAATTCACAAGCGCCACGCCCCTGAAGGCTTTCGAGAACGCACCCGGCCGAGTCCGAGATCTACGCCGTTTGCTCTACCACTCCCTCCGCGACTGCGGATACGCGGCCCTCGCCGAAGAATGGTGGCACTTCGAGTACGGCACCCGATTGTGGTCGGTCCTCACCAGCGAGCCAGTTCGCTACGGCCCTACGAAACCATGACAGGTTCGAGCCTCGTCTCCCGCTGATCGGCCTGTTTCGACCGATATCGCATTCAGTCCGGCCACGCTGCGACCAGCATCGACCGCGGTTGAGCCTGGCGAGAGTAGGGGTCGTATGTTCGGCCCCGTGCCGTTCAGGTGATCTCGTGTCAGTGAGCCGCAATGTCAGACCACATGGAACTCGACTCGATAGAGCACGGTGTCATCACTGATCGGTCCCGCATGAGCCGCGCGTCTGCGGAGCGACTCCCGGTCACGCTCGCCCGCTCGACGCACGTCTGCGTCGCTGATGCCGTAGAACGGGATCACATCGATCGCATCCACCTGAATGTGGACGTCGCGAAGGGCATATATGCCGCCGACTCGCACTTGTGGCCGTTGCCACAAGCGAAAGGAGACGGTGATGCTGCCTGCACTGA
Organism: Candidatus Dormiibacterota bacterium; assembly: GCA_003162415.1. Taxonomy (GTDB): domain Bacteria; phylum Chloroflexota; class Dormibacteria; order Aeolococcales; family Aeolococcaceae; genus Palsa-851. The sequence goes on along the minus strand of PMOL01000008.1, from coordinate 33,264 downwards.
CCTTATCGCGAAGCTCTCGACTGAACTCCATCGCACTGGTGGTTATCGCGGTCTGCAGGCCGATGATCTCGGCAAAGGCCTGCGCGGCGATGCCGGGGCCGGCGGAGACGCCTGAGCGCTCAAGCTCCTCCGCCGACTACAAAGGTCTCGTGCACGCTTTCGCCGTTGACTGTAGTGACCGTGAAACGGTAGGTGCCGGGCCCATCCGAAGCAAACCAAATAGATGTCTCCGACGTCTTCGGTGTCGTGGGCCATGCGGTGCCCTCGAGATCCTGGTACCGCTGTCCACCTGGCCCGTAGAAGACGATGACGGGGAGTCCAACGAGGCAGCCGGGGCATAGCACGCCGGTTGGCTCCGGTTCGGCAGAGAACGCTGTGCTCGGATACGGAGACTCATTGCCCGTCTGCGTGAATGTGAAGTCGATTCTGGCGTCAGTCACCACGATCCGGTGGAATGTGAAGTGGTCGGAGCCGAGTTGGATCGGCGCGGGGGTCGTGGCCGGCAGCGACCGCAGCTCCCTCACCTTGAACCGCAGCTGCCACGAGGCGGCTCGATCGGTGTGGGCATTGATGTACAGCCCGCGGATGTGCATGGTCACAGAGACGCTCGCGTTGGCGGCCGCGCCGCGCAGCGGTTCGAAATTGAGCGACCAGTTCCACGGCGGCGCGAGGTTGAAGTCACCACTTCCGAGGTCATGTGGGTTGAGCGGGTATGTGGTGCCGAACTGGTCGGTGAGCGTGGTGGTGCTGCCCAACAAATCCGGGGGGACTCCGCCGACCGGTCCCGCTACGGTGAACAGGACTTGCGTTCCCGCGGCATCCGCATAGGACCCGACAACATGAAGCGTGTACCCGTGGTCGGTGGAGGTGTCGTTGGCGGGGACCACGTCGGTTGATGAAATGAGACCCGTATTGACGAGAAGAGCGCCCGCAATCGGGATACTTCGCAGAAGCGAGGCGTAGGCGGGGATGAGATGGGCGGCGACACTGTTCCCGCCAACGAAGATCACGAACGCGACGGCCGCCACGGCGACCCGGCGGCGCACCGACACGCGCCGCTCGGACACTGCGCCAGGCACCACCGCCGTCGCCAGAACGCGCGCAACCAGCGTCGGCGGAGTGTCCACGGTCAACGAGCGCAGCCGCTCCTCGAGCGCGACGTCGGTTGTGCTACTGGTCATCTCGGTTCTCCAGAATGGTGCGGAGGCGGGACAGCGCTCGGCGCGTGGCGACACCCGCCGCCGCGGTTGAGATCCCCAACGCGGCGCCGACACCCTCGTAATCGAGGTCGGCGCCGAAGCGAAGAGCGACGACCGCTCGGTCTCGGGGCTTGAGGTCGCGAATCGCTTTCATCAACTGGTCATCCCGCACGAGCAGGGCTGGGGCGCTCACCGGTGCCGAGGCGGCCTCAGATCGCAGTCGGGAAAGCAACTCGAACCGCCGGCGCGCGGTCAGGCCGGCGTCGCGTGCGGTGTTGATCACGATGCGCCAGAGCCAAGCCTCAACACTGCCCCGCGCGGAGTCGTAGAGGGCCAGCCCTCTTATGGCCTTGATCAGGGCGTCATGGGCGAGGTCGTCAGCCTCGACGTCCCCGCGAGCGACCATGGCCGCGAACCGATAGATGCGGTGGGCGTAGCGCTCGCATAGTTCCTCGGCGTCGGCCGGCCCAGCATCCGAGGCGCGCGGCGCCGTACCAGTCGCAGCCAGTGCGAGAGGCGAGGTGGAAGTGGCGCGCATCATGATCCAACTACCGGAGTCCGCGGAAAAAAAGAACACCTTTGCGGGTCGCAGCCAGTCGGGATGAGTCTGGCCTCCTGCCAGAGTAGGCTCACGATGACCTGGACCTGACCGGGATGCGCTAACGAGGCGTCGCAAAAGCCTCGACGTCATCTGTCTCTGCGTACTCCGGGGTCACCATCGCGAACCCGTCACCCACCGCAAGGACGCCAGGAGGTGACGCCAGCGAGATGGCGATGCTGGATTGCGAATCGACGAATGCCGGGAGCGGAAGCCTGGTAGTGACCTTGCCTGTATCCAATCGCAGCGAGGTCAACACGAACGTCCCTGGGGGACTTTGCGGGCCAGGCAACGGTCGGTATGCGGGAGTGGACGCCGTCGGCAACGCGATGTAGAGGAGGTCGCCGCCCGTGATCGCGCAGGGTTGCGCCCCACCGGCAAGACTCATGCAGCCCAGCGCGGGCCATTGCTGGCTCGCATTCTTCGCAACCCAGGTCGTCGCCCACTCCGGACTGCCATCGGCCGCGCGCCTGCAGTCGATGCCGGCGTCGGTGACGACACAGATGCTCCCGGCACCGCCGACCGGCAACACCGACCCGGCGATGCCGGTAAGGTCCCAGCGCACTCGACCGGTGAGACCGTCGAGCACCACCAGGTCACCGCCGGCTTCGAGTCCGTAGACATTGCGAATCCTGGTAGGGCGGAGGCGCGGCAATTCTCTTGGGCGCGTTGGCTGGAGGGATCTGGCCGATGAACGCGGCAACGGCGACTCCTCCGGGCGTTCCGACGTCGACCGTGTTCGATAGCTGCGGCTCGAGGTTCCAACCCGCCGGGGCCTCCCACATCCACCGCGTCGCGCCAGTCGCAGCATCAACGGCAATCATGCTTCCGCCTTCGCACGTCAGGACGATGGCGGTCGGGGTGCCGTCGACCGGAGGGCCTGGTCCGATCACCACAGCGTTCGGCTGAAAACCCGGGGGCATGTCGTCAGGGCAGCCCCGCTGTGCGCGATCGCGCCACAACCGGTGGCCCGTCTGCTCGCTCAGACCAAGCAGGGTTCCGTCTTCCTCGGACACGACCACGGTCGATCCGGTCAGCAGAGCAGGAATCTTCTGCCCATCGTCCGGGATGGTGACGTTCCACATCGCGCGACCTGTGTGCGAGTCGTAGGCGACCAGCTCGCTGATGAGCGGCGCATTCAAGCCAGGCCCTGGTGCCTCGGCATGACCGGTCGCGGCGAGAACGGTCGTCGCATCGGCCACGACATCGAACAGGTTGGGATGGTCAGCCGGCGGGGCGACCGTCCAGTCCAGCCGTCCGGTCGCGACGTCGAAGGCCGTGGTGCAACGCCCTTCTGGTCCAGTCCCATAGGCAACACCACCCACGACCGTCGAGGGACGCCCCACCGCACCTGACCATGCCGGCGTAGCGATGCCGAGACTCTTGGCGGCAGGAGTCGCGGTGGCGCTGCTCACCGCGTTGACTCGGGAAGCCGAGCAGGACACCGCTGACAGGACGGTGCCGGGCGACTGACCACCGCAGGCCGCTAAGCCAAGAGTCGCCGCCAGCGCAAGACCGGCAACGCTGGAGGCGGGGCGCACCGTCAAGGTGAGCTCGCGCGCGTTCCCTTCCGCGCTTCCCGATAAGCCACCGAAGAAGCCATGCGCGGAACCTAGCACCGAAGTCCCCCATGGACATGACCGTCACCAACGCGTGGGATCAGCGCGCGATGTCTACTGCCCGCGCTCCAATTTCCAGGCGGACCCGGTCCACGCCCAGACATCGATCGGTGTGATCGCACCCTGAGGTTCACTCAACTCGCCGACCAGGCGCAGCTTGGCGGTGTCGGCGGTCGTCAAGCACCCCTCGATGATCACTGGTTTGGTCACCGGTGTCAGTCGCTGCCAATCGGTACCCGTCCACACCCATCGCAAGAGCGGCACCTCCGTCGGACCCTGACCGAAGAGCAACAGTCGAGCCGTGACGGGGTCCCAACTCAGACCAAGGATCCCGTAGGCCGACGGAATATGCGGAGTGATGATCTGACGCCACGCCATCCCATCCCACGTCCATGTCTCGACCGCGGCGCCGACGCCGGGGCCGATGACGTCGCCGAAGCCGGCGGCCATCAATGCGTGCGCAGCCGGGTCGAACGCGAGCTCGAGAATGCCCGTCGGCATGTACGGTTCCGGCTGGCGATGGTCGATCCAGTGGCTGTGCGACCACGTCCACGTATCGGCCCCGGAGGTGGACTCCGGCATGAGCACCATTGCATTCACGGCTGGATCCCACGCTATGGCGGCCTCGCCCGGAGGTGGTCCCTTCAACCCCGAGTCAAGCTCGTGCCATGTGGTGCCGTCCCAGCCCCAGGTGTCGCGGAGGCCCGTCTCCGGAGGCCGGATGCCTCCGAAGAGCAGCACCATGTGGAGCTGCGGATCGTAGGCCGTGGCAGCCTCCTCTCGTCCCGAAGGGCTCGTGCGCGGGTGCTGGAGTTCCCAGCGACCCGCGCTCCACACCCACGTCTGGGTGAGGCTGAGATTGCCGCCGAACACGACGACCTGGTTGGTTGCGCCATCGTCGGCGACGCTGTATCCATCAGTCGAAAACGGGCCGCTCGGCGTCGGCAGGGGGTTCGAGATCGGCGGCGCATCACCCGGCCCTTGCGGTCGCGAGATCAAGTAGCCGGCCAGGCCTGCGACTGCGACGGCGACGATCAACGCCGTCGCAGTCGATCTCATCGCCCCGCGGTCGCTGCCCATCGCTTGTGGATGATGCACTCGTGGGCGGCCATGCCAGCCGCGTCAGTGTCGCGTCCAAGGCCCCGGGGTTTCGAGGGCACCGGGCCAATTGTCGCGCTCACGCCATCCAACCACGGTCGCGGCGATGAGAAGCGCCGTCGCGCCGAGCGCGAGAAAGAATCCGGGCCCGAGGTAGGGCTTGGTGGTGTTTGACTCCGCGCGACCCAGGTTGTTGACGTACTCGATGTAGAGGCCGAGCAGCACAAAGAAGTCGAGCCCGACGAAGGCACAACGCACGAACCCTGTCGGCGGGCCAAGGCTCAGCCGTAGCGCGAGCGCGATGACGACCGCCGCGACGACGAGGACCCAACTGGCCTGCTGCAGGCCGTTGGCAATCACGTAACTCCCGCCGCTGGTGAACACGCCGACCCACTTCAAGAGCATGGACGTCGTGTCCAGGAGCGCCACCACCATCAGCACGATGATGACCAGGACCTTCGGCCGGTAGGGCGGGGGCCGGTACCTCGACAGCGGGCTCAGGGACATCGGTGGCGACGCCCGTACAGCGGGACTATCATCTCGGTCATTCGGTCGCGCCGGTCATAGCACGCTCGGAGGTTGTTGCCGTGAGCATTCGCACTCGAGTCCGTCAATGGCCGGTGCTCCGTCAGTTCACCACCGCTGACCATCTGGGCCGCGGGACGGCGGTTCGCTCAGCTCATACCGAGGAGCTCACTCCTCGGACCAGGACCGCGGATCGCATGGTCCAGAGCGTTTGCCCGTACTGCGCGGTCGGCTGCGGTCAGCGTGTGTACGTCAAGGGCGAGCGCGTCATCCAGATCGAGGGTGATCCCGACTCGCCGATCTCGCGTGGCCGGCTCTGCCCCAAGGGGTCCGCGAGCGAGCAACTGGTGAACGGTCCCGGCCGGGTGACGACCGTGAAGTACCGCCGGCCATTCGGCACCGACTGGGAGGACCTCCCGCTCGAGCGTGCCATGGAGATGATCGCCGACCGCGTCCTGGATACCCGTGCACGCACGTGGGAGGACGCCGACGACGAGGGCAATCCCCTGCATCGGACGCTCGGCATCGCCAGTCTGGGCGGTGCGACCCTCGACAACGAAGAGAACTACCTCATCAAGAAGCTCTTCACCGCCATCGGAGTCGTGCAGGTCGAAAACCAGGCCCGTATTTGACACAGCTCCACTGTCCCCAGTCTGGGGACCTCGTTCGGACGCGGCGGAGCCACGACCTTCCAGCAGGATCTGCAGAACTCTGACTGCATCGTCATCCAGGGCTCGAACATGGCCGAGTGCCATCCGGTCGGATTCCAGTGGGTCATGGAGGCGAAGGCCCGTGGCGCCACGATCATCCACATCGACCCGCGGTTCACGCGCACGTCCGCCCTGGCCGACCTCTACCTGCCGGTGCGTGCGGGGAGCGATATTGCCTTCCTTGGCGGAATCATCAACCACATCCTCACCAACGAGAAGTACTTCCGCGAGTACGTGGTCAGCTACACCAACGCGGCGACCATCGTGAGCGAGGACTTCCAGGACGCGGACCAGCTCGGTGGTCTGTTCTCGGGGTTCGACCCCAAGACGGGCACGTACGACACGACCAGCTGGGCGTATGAAGGCATGGAGACCGCGGCAGCCGCAGGATCGCGAGTCGTGGCCGGGAGGCAGCCACAAGCGAACGCCGGTGAGGCCGGAGACGAGTTCGGCGGGCGCGGCGCCGCGCTGCCGCACAGCGAGGTCCGCCGCGACGAGACCTTGCAAGACCCCTTCTGCGTCTTTCAAATCCTCAAGCGGCACTACGCTCGGTACACGCCGGAGATGGTGGAGCGGATCTGCGGCGTGCCCCCCGAGCAATTCGCCAAGGTATGCGAGGCGGTCACCGCCAACAGCGGTCGCGAGCGCACCACCGCATGGGTGTATTCGGTCGGGTGGACGCAGCATTCCGTCGGCGTGCAATACATCCGCGGCGCAGCGATCATCCAGTTGCTGCTTGGCAACATCGGCCGTCCTGGCGGCGGCATTCTCGCGCTGCGCGGGCATGCGAGCATCCAGGGCTCGACAGACATCCCCACGCTGTTCGACCTGCTGCCCGCCTACCTCCCGATGCCCAGAGCGGGCTCGCGCAGCAATCTCGACGGATACCTGGCGGCGATCAAGAGCGATGGCCAGAAAGGGTTCTGGACCGCGGCAGACACCTACATGGTCAGCCTGCTGAAGGCCTGGTGGGGCGAGGCCGCAACGCAGGACAACGAATTCGGTTTTGACTGGCTGCCGCGCATCGACGCCGACCACAGCAACTACCACACGATCGTCGACATGCTCGACGACAAGGTCGAAGGCTACTTCCTCCTCGGGCAGAATCCCGCGGTGGGGTCGTCCAACGGCAAGATGCAGCGGCTCGCGATGTCGCACCTCAAGTGGCTGGTGGTTCGCGACCTCAACCTGATCGAGTCGGCTGCCTTCTGGAAGGACGGCCCCGAGATCGCCACCGGCGAGATGCGCACCGAGGACATCGGAACCGAGGTGTTCTTCCTGCCGGCCGCGGCGCACACGGAGAAGGACGGCACCTTCACGCAGACGCAACGACTGCTCCAGTGGCATCACAAGGCGGTCGACCCGCCGCGCGACTGCCGCAGTGAGTTGCATTTCTTCTTTCACCTCGGGCTGCTGCTTCGCGATCGCCTCGAGACATCAGGCCTCGCCCGCGATCAGGCCCTGCTCCGGCTCACATGGGACTACCCGACGCTCGAGGGTGACGAGCCCGACGCGGAGGCGGTGTTGCAGGAGATCAACGGCCGGCACCTCAGCGGCGACAAGGCCGGCACGATGCTCAGCAGCTTCGTCGAGATGAAGGCGGACGGCTCGACATCGGGTGGATGCTGGGTCTATACCGGCGTCTATAGCGACGGCATCAACCAGTCTGCCCGGCGAAAACCGGGATCACAGCAATCGTGGGTGGCGCCAGAGTGGGGATGGGCCTGGCCGATGAACCGGCGGATCCTCTACAACCGTGCCTCCGCCGACCCGGATGGCAAGCCATGGAGCGAGCGCAAGGCCTACGTATGGTGGGACGAGGCCGCTGGAAAGTGGACCGGCCACGACGTTCCGGACTTCCAGGTGAACAAGGCGCCGTCGTTCCGGCCCGAGCGGGGTATCGGCGGCCCTGACGGGCTCGCCGGTGACGACCCATTCATCATGCAGGCGGACGGAAAGGGCTGGCTCTACGCTCCGAGCGGGCTGCTCGACGGTCCGCTGCCGGTGCACTACGAGCCGCTCGAGTCCCCGGTTCGCAACGCGATGCATCCCCAGCAGGCGAACCCAACTCGCGAGATGTTCCCGCGCAGGGAGAATCTCACCAGCCCGTCGCCCCCGGAGCCAGGCTCCGACGTGTATCCGTATGTGGTCACCACCTACCGGCTCACCGAACATCACACTGCGGGCGGCATGAGCAGGTGGTCGCCATATCTCGCCGAGCTGCAGCCGGAGTTCTTCTGCGAAGTCTCCCCGGAGCTGGCCGCGGAGCGCGGGCTCGAGCATCTCGGCTGGGCGACCATCGTGACCGCTCGCACCGCCGTCGAGGCGAGGGTCATGGTCACCGACCGGGTCACCCCGCTGGTGGTCGGCGGTCGCACCATTCACCAGATCGGCCTGCCGTATCACTGGGGAGTGGGCGGTGGCAACGCGATCGTCAGCGGCGACTCCGCCAACGACGTGATGGGGGTCGCACTCGATCCCAACGTGCACATCCAGGATTCCAAGGCGGCCGCGTGTGACATCCAGCCCGGCCGGCGACCGACTGGCCCGGCATTGCCTCGGTACGTCGAGGAATACCGCCGGCGCGCGGGGATCACCGTCGAGACAGGCACTGCGCGGATGACGCAACACGAGGACGGCACGTGATGCCTGGTTGGTCGACTGCCGCGGATCCGGCCGCGGACACAGGGTGGAGCGAGGCTCCCGCCCGAAAGGGTTTCTTCACCGACGGCTCTGTCTGCATCGGCTGCAAGGCCTGCGAGGTGGCCTGCAAGGAATGGAACGGCATCCCCGAGGACGGCCTGCAGATGCTCGGGATGTCATACGACAACACCGGGGGCCTCGGAGCCAGCACCTGGCGTCATGTGGCCTTCATCGAACAGCCGCGCCGGCCCGTCGGGGCCGGAAGCCTCACCCCGCTCCCTATGGTTGCCGCCACGCATGGCCAGAACATGCCGGCGAGCTCTCCGGAGACGGGCATCCGCTGGTTGATGTCATCCGACGTCTGCAAACATTGCACGCACGCCGCCTGCCTGGACGTCTGTCCAACCGGGGCATTGATGCGTACCGAGTTCGGCACCGTCGTCGTCCAGGACGACGTCTGCAACGGCTGTGGGTATTGCATACCGGCGTGTCCCTTCGGCGTGATCGACCGTCGCGAGGGGCCGGCCGGTGCGCGCAACGTGGGCATCGCGCAGAAATGCACCCTCTGCTATGACCGCCTTCGAGACGGGATGACCCCGGCCTGTGCCCAGGCATGCCCGACCCAGTCGATCCAGTACGGCGACCTCGACGAGCTCCGAGCTCGAGCGAACCACCGCGTCGAGGAGCTGCACGCCGCGGGCGTCACCGATGCGAGGCTGTATGGTGCTGACCCGGCCGATGGGATCGGCGGAGCGGGCGCGTTCTTCCTGCTCCTCGACGAGCCCGAGGTGTACGGCCTGCCGCCGGATCCGGTGGTTACCACCCGTGACCTGCCTGCGATGTGGCGAACGGCGGCCGTCGCCGGCGCGACCTTGCTCGCCGGTGCGGCGGCGGCGTTCGTGAGAGCGCGATCGTGACTGTCCAGGCCGACGCGCCAAGGCGTCGCCGTCGCGGCGGCGGAAGGGATGCCGAACACCTGATGGTTCCGCCCGCGACATTCACGTCCTACTACGGGCGGCCGATCGTCAAGGCCGCGCCCTGGCAGAGCGACATCCCCGCCTACCTTTTTCTCGGTGGGCTCGCGGCCGGTTCGTCGCTCCTCGCCGCGGGGGCCGACCTCATGAACCTTCCCGAGCTGCGCCGCGTTGCGCGCCTCGGCGCGTTCTTCGGGGCAGTCGCCGGGTCCGCCGCGCTCATTCACGACCTGGGAAGGCCGGCACGATTCTTGAACATGATGCGAACCGCGAAGCCCACGTCGCCCATGTCCGTGGGCACCTGGATCCTCACCACTTTTGGACCGCTGGCAAGCATGGCGGCTGCCGCTGAGGTCGCGGCGGTTCTGCCGTTCCGGATCCCGATTGCCGGCCGGCTCCTCGACGCCGGCGCCAGGCCGGCCGGACTCCTGGCAGCGGCTCTTGCGCCAGGACTCGCCTCATACACTGGGGTGCTGCTCGCAGATACGGCCACCCCCGCCTGGCACGCCGCTCATCGTGAGCTGCCGCTCATCTTCGTCGGATCCGCGGCAGCAGCCGGCGGCGGACTGGGCATGGTCGGTGCCCGGCTGAGTGAGACAAGACCGGCGCGGCGCATGGCCGTCGGCGGCGCGGTGCTCGCTCTCACCATGGAGCTGCAGATGGAGCGGAGCATGGGTCTGAGCGCTGACACGCTGCACTCGGGAAAGGCAGAGCGGCTGTTCAAAGCCAGCCGCGCGCTCAGCATCGCCGGAGCCATCGGGACGGTTGCGCTCGGAGGCCGCAACCGGATCGCGGCGGGAATGAGCGGCGCAGCGTTGCTGGCTGGATCCGTGTGCACCCGATTCGCGATCTTCGAAGCCGGGCAGGCCTCGGCGCGCGACCCTCGCTACACGGTCATCCCGCAGCGCGAGCGCGTCGCGCGTTCTTAAACGACAGCCGTGGGCACGCGCAGTTTGCGCGCGTCCCCGTCCACGCGTTCGGTGACACCGATGCGGTCGAGATGCTCGAGCAGCGGGACCGCGATCCGCCGGGTCGTCCCAAGCGCCTGTCGGGCAGCCGAGAGCGTGAACGGCTGCGGCAGACCGCGCAGGCGCTCCTCGGCGACACCGGGTGCCGTGGGAAGCAGGGCGATGTCGCCCGGCAGCAGCAGGATCACGCGCGCCGCTGCCGCGGCACCGAGCTCGCGGCGTCCCAGCCCGAGGGTGGCGAGCTGGTGCTGCTCCGGAGCGGCGAATGGCTCGACCTCGAGCGACGCGACCAGCCGCGACACCGCCTGCCCGAGATCAAGACGGAGCACCGGCGCGCTCCCGCGCTTGCGGATCCGGCCGCCGGTGTCCTCGAGCTCGGGACACGCGCGCAGCAAGGCGGAGAGCAGCAGCGGCTCCTCGAGACCCAGGGTTCGCACCAGGTCCGCGTGAGCCATACCGTTATCCACGAGCGCGGTCGACCGACTGTCGATGGCGCTGCGGAGCTCCCGAACCCAGTCATGCCATCGCTCGCCGCTCACGAGCCAGGGCCCCGCGGAGATGACACCGTCTGGCAGGAGGTCGCCAACCGGGACGCCGATCTCGCGCAGAAACGCGCGGCTCACCGCGCGTCGCCGGCCCAGCTCCGCGCCGGCATCCGGGATACCGTGCTCACTCGCAAGTGCCGCCGCCCGCGCCCGGGCAGCACCGCGATGCTGGAGCGATGGTGGCGCGGGGTCGAGGACTGTCGCACCGCCCACCACCTGGTGCCGGCCCGGATCCCGGAGCAGCAGACGGTCGCCCACCTGGAGCGGTAGTGACGAGTCCAGAAGGAGCCGGACCACAGCGGGCCCCAGGACACCGTCCGGCGCCAACCTCCGAAGCCGTGCAGGCACTGCAGCCGCACCCACATGAATCACGAGGTGGCTTGGCAGGTCACCAGCGGTCGTCCGCGCGTCAACCACGGTGGTGAGGCGCCATGCGTCGGGTGTCAGCAACGCGTCACCGCGGCGGATGTTCTCGCGCGCGACGGCGCGAAGATTCACCGCCACCCGAGCGGGTGCGGTCACGACCTCTGCCGCCTCACCGAGACGCTGGAGCCCTCGGATCGACACGGTCTCGCCATCCAGCTGCAGGGAGTCTCCGCGGCGCAACGTCCCGGCCGACAGCGTGCCGGTGACCACTGTCCCAGCCCCACGCACCGTGAAGGAGCGATCCACCCAGAGGCGCACCCGGGCGTCCGGGTCGGATGGCGGCAGGCCGGCAGCCAGTGTTTCGAGCGCATTCCGCAGCTCGTCCAGGCCGGCGCCGGTCTGACCGGACACGCTCACGACCGGGATGCCCCCCAGCGTCGTGGTCGCAAGCATCTCGCGCGCCTGGTCGATGGCGGCCGTGGGGTCCGCGAGATCGCTCCGGGTCACCGCCACCAGCCCATGCCGGACGCCCAGCATGTCGAGTGCCCTGACGTGCTCGGCCGTCTGCGCCGCCCATCCCTCGTCCGCCGCGATCACCAGCAGCACGGCCGGGACCGGCCCCACCCCCGCGAGCATGTTGGTGGCGAAGCGCTCGTGGCCCGGCACGTCGACAAACGCGATCTGTTGACCCGACGCCAGCGTGGTCCACGCGTATCCCAGGTCGATGGTCATGCCGCGGCGGTGCTCCTCCGCCCATCGGTCCGGCTCCATTCCGGTGAGCGCTCGCACCAGCGTCGACTTGCCGTGGTCGACGTGACCGGCGGTGGCGATCACCTGCATGCGAGCACGGCACGAACCAGGGTCTCGTCTTCGGAGGCAGGGACGCAGCGGAGGTCGAGGATGCACCGGCCACCCTCGAGCCGGCCCACGACGGCCGGCTCTCCGGCACGCAGCATCGCCGCATAGCGCTCGGGGAGGCTGACCGCCCAGCCTGGCAAGGCGACCCCCGGGGCACTGCCGCCTCCAATCTCGCCATCGCTGGGCGCCACGCGCGCCTCGTCACCGAGCCGAGCCGCGAGTGCCTCGGCCCGCGAGCGCAATTCGCCGGCGTCGGCGTGGAGTGCGACCGTGGTCGGTGTGCGCGGCCCGCCGACCGTCGCTTCGAGCGCTGCGAGCGTGAGCTTGTCGACGCGCAGGGCGCGCGCAAGGGGATGGCGGCGGAACCGGGCGATGAGGTCTGCCCGCCCTGCGATGAGCCCCGCTTGCGGACCGCCGAGCAGCTTGTCGCCACTTGCGGTCACCACGTCGGCACCGGACCGGAGTGCGCTCGCCATGTCCGGCTCGCCGGGAAGCAGGCGTTCGGGCGCAAGCAGTCCCGACCCGACGTCGACGACCAGCGCCGGTCCAAGGCCGGCAAGCTCAGCGATCGCAACCGACGATGTGAACCCGGTCATCCGGAAGTTCGAGGTGTGCACCTTGAGCACGCACCCGGTGCGCTCACCGATCGCGGCGACATAGTCGGCTCGGGTGGTTCGATTGGTGGTCCCGACTTCCCGGAGCGTTGCGCCGGTGCAGGCGACCAGGTCGGGGAGGCGGAATCCATCGCCGATCTCCACCAGCTCACCGCGGCTCCAGACGACCTCGCGGCCGCTCGCCAGCACAGTCACAGCCAGAAGCAGCGCCGCGGCGCCGTTGTTGACGACCATCACGTCGCCGGCATCGGGCAGTGCCGCGCGCAGAGCGGCGAGCGTGGCCCGTCCGCGCGCGGCGCGCTTGCCGTCAGCGAGGTCGTACTCGACGTCGACATACCCCGACGCGGCGATCAGCGCATTACGGGCGGCTGCAGAGAGCGGGGCCCGGCCGAGGTTGGTATGCAGCACCGTTCCAGTCGCGTTGATGATCGGCGTGAGACTGGTGGCGCTCGCAGGCAGCGCGCGGAGCACGTCGTCGATGAGGTGCTCGGGGCTGAGCGATCCGTCGCGCACGCGTCCCTGCGACATGTGGACTGCGTCGCGCACTCGAGGCCGGCCGAGGCGGCGCTGGGGCTCGGCGAGCCGTGGGTCGGTGAGGAGCGCGTCCGTTCGCGGGACAGCGCGGCGAGGATCCGTCTGCATGTCGCTCGACCTTACGTGCGAGGGCACAGCATCGGCCACGAAAGCGAGCCGAATGCGGATCGGCGGAGGCGGACGGGAATCGAACCCGCTTGACCGGGATACTCGGTCACACTGATTTTGAAGATCAGGAAGCCCACCAGGTGCCCAGACGCCTCCGTCCGCAAGCGTAGGTCACGGATCACCGCGCCCGTGAGACGCCCGGAGCAACCTGCCAACATCGCCGCCATGCGATTGACCGGCTACGCGCACGGCGGAGGATGCGCCTGCAAGATTCCGCCGGGCGAGCTCGAGGAGATGGTCGCGGGACTGATCGGCGTCCCCAGCGACACCCTCATCATCGGGCTCGACCACGGGGACGACGCGGCCGCTGTCCGGCTGAATGCAGATGGCATGGCCATCCTCAGCACCGTGGATTTCTTCACGCCGGTCGTCGACGATGCGTACGACTGGGGTCGCATCGCCGCGGCCAATGCCTTCTCGGACATCTACGCGATGGGCGGACGGCCGATCGTCGCGGTCAACCTGGTGTGCTGGCCGCGCGGCGTGTTGCCGATGTCGCTTGCGGCCGAGGTGCTGCGCGGCGGTCTGGCGGTTGCCAAGGAGGCGGGTTGCCCTGTCGCCGGGGGCCACAGCGTTGACGATCCCGAGCCCAAATACGGCATGGCGGTCACCGGCGTCGCAGCAGCCGACCGGCTGCTCCGTACCGACGCCGGGGTCGCAGGTCAGCCGCTCTCACTGAGCAAACCACTCGGGATCGGGGTGCTCAACGCTCGCCACAAGCAGACTGGTGAGGCGTTCCCGCAGGCCGTCGCAACCATGGTCGCGCTCAACCGGGCGGCTTCGGAAGCGGCGCTCGCCGGAGGCGCACGCTGCGCCACCGACATCACCGGGTTCGGCCTCCTCGGTCACCTCTACAAGCTGGCCCGAGCCAGCAACGTCACCGCGGTGATCGATGCAGATTCGGTGTCCTATCTCGACGGAGCGCGTGACGCGCTCGACGCGGGCTATGTGAGCGGTGGCACGCGGCGCAACCTCGAGTGGGTGACCCCGCACGTCGCGTGGGGTGGGCGCAGCGCCGGGGACGAGCGCGAACGCCTGCTGCTGGCCGACGCGCAGACCAGCGGAGGCCTGCTGGTCGCGGGCGAGATCCCCGGGTCGCCGATCATCGGCGAGCTCGTCCCTCGCGGTGCGCACGTGATCGAGGTGCGCTGAGGTTCTGGCCGGCTATGCCGGAAACTCGCGCTCCAGGAATGCGGCGGTCTCCTTCCATGCTGCGGCAGCCGCCTCAGGATGATGGAACATCTCGGCGTTGTGATTGTCAAAGGCGTGGTTGGGTCCGTGGTGGAGATGAAATTCGGTGTGTGACCGTCCTTCGAAGGCCTTCGCGACCGCAGCGCGCTGCTCGGCGGTGATGTATTCGTCGGCGTCACCGAACTCGAAGAGCACCGGGCAGTGCACGTCCGCCGCCTTGTCGAGATTGCCTGGGATCGCCGAGCCGTAGTAGCAGACGGCGATGTCGGGCTCCGAGGCGGCCGCGACGAGGTATGCCATGCCGCCGCCGAGGCAGAATCCCATGATGCCGGCGCGACCGCCGCTCACCTCGGCGACCGCACGCAGACGGTCGAGCGCGCTCGCCGAGTCAAGCGCCGCTTGCGCCATGTCCAGCTTCTGCATCGAACCGAAGGCACGCGGCAGAGCATTCTCAGACCGCTCATCGATGACGGATTCGCCGTCGATTCTCGAGTACAGGTCGGGCGCGAGGGCCACGTAGCCGAGGTCGGTGAGGCGTCCGCAGACGTCCTTGATGTAGTCGGTGACGCCGAAGATCTCCTGGATCACCACCATCCCGGGGCCCGAGCCGGACTCGGGGAGTGCGAGATAGCCAGTGAACTCGTGGCCGTCGTCGCCGCGGATGTGCTCCTCTCGAGAATTCGTCATAGCCGGGAGCATACATCGGCGTCAAATGCCCGCTCAGGACGGCGGCGGAACTCCGTACGTCCACGTCGGGTGGTAGATTGTGTGATACTTATCCTATCAGTTCAGCGCGCCAAGCAGCAGCTCGCAGGGCTGCAGCAGCCGCACATGGAGGTCACGTCATGTCTGGAGAAGTCGACCAGATCGCCGGCAAGGCGAAGGAACTGCAGGGCAAGGTCACCGGCGATAAGGAACTGGAATCCGAGGGCAAGACCCAGCAAGGCGCTGGAGACGTCGAGCACGCCGTCGGTGAAGCCGGCGACAAGTTGAAAGGCGCGGGCAAGGCTCTCAAAGACACGGCGGACGGTCATTGAATCGGATGATCGATGAGCGGCGCCAGATGAAAGAGGTGCGACCGTGAGAGGTGTTTCCCTGCTGGGAGTGCTCTGGATTGTGATCGGCCTCGTCGTCGCGGCGACCCATCACTTCTTTGACCATGTCGGCACCATCGGCGGCATACTCTCGGCGATCATCGCCGTGCTCGTGTGGCCGCTGATCCTCCTGGGCGTGAAGATCGCCATCGTCGTCTGACAAGCGGCGAGCACTGGCGCGCTGTACTGTCACGGTCGCCGCTTCCTGCGCGGTATGCAAGAGTAGCCACGCCTCATGGAACGTGACGTCCTCAGCGCCCAGTTCATCGCGGGCCTTCACGGCCTCGGTCTGCTTCGCACGTGGCCGTTTCTCGATGCCGAGTCCGCGTTGCCGCGCCTCTCGGAGCTGGAAAGCGCATCCGCCGATCGCCGCCACGAATCGTTGGACGTCCGCGATGCTGCGTCGGGGTATGACGCATGGTCGACGACCTACGACGTTCGTGTGAATCCATTGCTGTTGGCTGAGCAGCCAGCGATCCGCACTCTGATCGAGAAACTCCCTGGAGAGCGCGCCCTCGACGCTGCGTGCGGCACGGGCAGGCTCACACGCCTCCTTGTCGATGCGGGGCACGATGTGATCGGTGTGGACTCGTCGGAGTCGATGTTGCGTCGAGCGCGTGCCAGCATTCCCGAGGCGGCGTTTCAAAGTGCCTCACTCCTCGAACTACCCTTCCCCGACGAGTCGTTCAGCATCGTCTGCTGCGGTTTGGCCATGACCCATCTGGCCGGACTGGCCCCGGCCATTTCGGAGCTTGCTCGCGTCCTGACCCGACCCGGGCATTTGCTGATCTCCGACATTCACCCAGTTGCGGTCGCGACCGGGGCGCACGCATTTTTCCGCCTTCAGGATGGTGCGCGCGCCGTGGTGCGCAACGAGTTGCACTGGCACGGTGAATACGTCGAAGCGTTTGCCTCGGCCGGCTTGCAGGTTCGGCGGTGTTTGGAGCCTCGATTCTCGCAGGAGGTTCTTGACGCGTTCAACAGCAAGGGGAGTCCACCCGCCCTTGCTCACCTGCTCGGACTCCCGTACGTGCTGATCTGGGACTGTGTTCGCGACGCACCTCACGTGCCCTGACATGGACGTTCCGTCGGCGCGCGGTCTGCGAATCGAGTGGAGAGACGTCCGGGAGATCGTCTCGCGACTCCCGCACCAGACCTCGTACCGTTGCGCCACATGAATCCAGGCGGTGGTGAAGTGATACCCGGCGACGAACCCTGGGCGTGGGAGGAGTCCCGCTGGCGCGGCTACGTCGGCCGTGTCCGCGCCGGGCGAACCCTGAAACCGCCGGCGTGGCCGGACGGGGCGGCCGTCGCGGTTGCGCTCTCGTTCGATTCGGATCACGAGACGATTCCGCTCCGCAGCGGGGAAACGCACCCCGGCAAGCTCTCTCAGGGCGAATACGGCGCCAGGGTCGCCGTCCCGCGCATCCTCCGACTCCTCGATCGGCACCGGGTTCCCGTTTCCTTCTTCGTCCCAGCGGTGTCGGCGCTCCTCCATCCGCAGGAGATCGCAACGTGCGCAGCCGCCGGACACGAGGTCGCACTCCACGGCTGGATCCACGAATGGAACGCGACACTTGACCGTGACACCGAGCGTGACCTGCTCATGCGCAGCGTCGACGTCATCGAGCGACTCAGCGGATCGCGTCCGGTCGGCATTCGAACACCCCAGTGGGACTTCAGCGAGAACACGCTTGACCTGATCCGCGAGTTGCACCTCACGTACGCCTCCTCGCTCATGGCCGACGACGAGCCCTATGAATTGCTCGCCCATGGGGCACCCACCGGCATCATCGAGATCCCCGTGGAATGGATTCGCGACGATGCGCCATACCTCACCATGGATCGCCACGCGGCGACCCGGCCGTACACGCCACCTCGCGAGTTGCTGCGCATCTGGCTCGACGAATTCGACCAGGCGCGCGAAGAACATGGCCTCTTTCAGTTGACCATGCATCCGCACATCATCGGGCATCGTTCTCGCATTCTCGTTCTCGCGCAATTGCTCGAACACATCTCCGCGGCGGGGGACGCGTGGTTCGCACGACACGACGAGATTGCCGCGTTGTGCCTGGCGAGCGGTCAGTAATCGCGCGATGCGGTTCGGGGTCTTCCTTCCTCCATTTGCTGAATTTGCAGAGCCACAGCGCGTGGTTGCGTTGTCTCGGCATATCGAGGAGTCCGGCTGGGACGGGCTTTTCCTGTGGGACCACATGCTCGCCGCTCCAGGGATGCCTGTTGCAGACCCATGGGTGATCATGGCGGCGGTTGCCACGGTCACCCGGCGGATACGCCTTGGAGCACTGGTGACACCACTGCCGCGACGGCGACCATGGGTGGTGAGCCGCCAGCTAGCTACGCTGGATCAGCTCGCCGATGGGCGCCTCGTCGGGGGCATCGGACTCGGCGACGACGGCTGGTCGGAATTCAGCGCATTCGGCGAAACCGTGGATCCCGTCATACGTGGCCAGATGCTCGACGAAGCGCTCGAGTTGATCCGGCGATTTCTCGGCGGCGAGGCGGTCAGCTTCCAGGGTCGGCACTATGTCGTCGATGCGCCGCCACTCCTGCCCAGGCCACGTCAGGATCCGCTGCCCATCTGGGGCGCGGTTCGATGGCCGAATCGCAAACCGCTCGCCCGTATCGCGAAGCTCGACGGCTGTTTCCCGATCTTCGCCACGTCGGGTGGCGTGCCACCGCCCGACCCCGCCGACATCGCCGCGCTCCACGCTCAACTCGTTGACCTCGGCGCCCGCTCCGACATCGACATCGCGGTGCGCTGTGCTCTCTCCCGCGAGGACCCTTCCGGTGTTCCGGAGACGGTGGCTGCATTGGAGGACTCCGGCGTCACCTGGATTCTGGAATCCTTTCCGCCTGGCGCCGCCCCGGACCGCGTGACCAGCGTCGTCGGCAACGGGCCGCCCGCTGCCGCCTGAGCGATTACTCGCCGGTGAAGCCGTCGAGCAGTTCGCGGGTGGCGTCAGCGTGACCCGCGTGGCGAGCCGTCTCGTTGCTGAGGTGGTTGACGATTCCGAGGAGGGAGATGAGCTTCCCGTCCGGAGTCCATCGCGCCTGGGAGTCGCTCACTCCATCGATCTTGCGCAGCACGGCGCCGCGCAACCAGGTCAACCACCCAAGCAACAACTCGCGCTCGTCAGGGTTGCCCACCGGGAACACGGGAGCGGGATCGGAATCGGCAGCCATCGCCCCCAAGGGTACGGCGCCTCTGGGCGTCGACCGCCGCTGATCGACCCCTCACTGGTGCGAGAGTCGGCGCGTGACCGACGTGAATGACTCGACCGCGACCATCCGTCGCGCCGGCATCGCCGACAGCGCGGCGCTCGCACGGCTGCGGTGGCGCTGGCGAACCGAAGAGCGAGGCGAACACGGGCTGTCGCAGTCGGAGTTCGAGACCGCATTCAGGCACTGGTGGGGATCACGCCAGGAAACCCATGTCGCGTACATCGCGGAGCGTGAAGGCGATCCAGTCGGCATGGCGTGGCTGGCCATGTTCGATCGGGTTCCCCAGCCTCGTCATCTCGAACGCCTCGCCGGCAACGTGCAGAGCGTGTTCGTCCTCGAACCGTTCCGCAATCAGGGCATTGGCAGAGCGCTCGTTGAGGCCGCGATCGCTGACGCACGGGCCCGCGGTGCCGGCTACCTCATCGTGCATCCAAGCCAGCGCGCATATCCACTGTACGAGCGCCTCGGTTTCGCCGCAACCAATGACCTCCTGCACATGGAGCTCGACTGAACCTCGCTCTCAACCGAGCTGTTTCTCGAACCAGTGGTGGGCGTAAGGCTCGTCGCTGAAGGCGGGGACCTCCACGTAGCCGGCGGAACGATAGAGATTGACCGCCTCCACAAGCGTCCCGTTCGTCTCCAGCCGCAGCAGGCGCACACCGCGCGCCGCCGCACAGGCTTCGAGCTCGGTGAGCAGGCGACGGCCGACTCGCTGGCCGCGCGCGGCGTCGGCAACCCACATGCGCTTGAGGTCGGCCACCCCCTCGCCGTCGAACTTCAGCGCGCCGCAACCGACCGGGCGGTCGTGCATCCAGGCCAGCATGAGCAGTCCCGCGGGCGGTCGAAGCTCGTCGTCGTCGGCGCTGATGCTGCGGGTCGGATCGAAGCCGGCGTCGAACCGCCTGTCCAGTTCCGCGAAGTACGCGTTCACACACTCCCGAGCCTGTGGGTCGGACGGATCGATCGCCGATACCACGACCCTGGAGCCGGGGTGGTCTGCTTGCATGAGCACTCCAAACTGTGCAATCCGTTCATGAACTGGAGGGGAGAACGGGAATCGACGTTCCATAATGGTGTCGAATCGCCCGCTTCCGGAGGTATGTCGCGTTGGCGCTCGAAACCGCCGAGAAGGTTGCGACGACTGACGACGCCGCCCCGGCCGTGTCGTTCGCGACCGACCCGACTCGATACGCGCACTGGCACCTGAGCATCGACGGCGTCGTGGCCACTCTCACCATGGACGTCGATGAGCACCTGGGCTTGCGTCCGGGCTACGCAATGAAGCTCAACTCGTACGACCTGGGCGTGGACATCGAGCTTCATGACGCGGTGCAGCGCTTGCGTTTCGAGCATCCCGAGGTGGCCTGCGTGATCATCACCTCGGCGAAGGACCGCTGCTTCTCCGCCGGCGCCAACATCGGGATGCTTGCCCAGGCCACGCACCCCTGGAAGGTCAATTTCTGCAAGTTCACCAACGAGACCCGGCTGGAGATCGAGGACGCGACGGCCAACTCGGGGCAGACGTACATCGCGGCCGTAAACGGGGCCGCTGCCGGCGGCGGATACGAGCTGGCACTCGCCTGCGACGAGATCCTGCTCATCGACGATGGGTCGTCCGCCGTCTCGCTCCCCGAACTGCCGCTGCTCGCGGTTCTGCCGGCCACCGGAGGCCTCACACGGCTCGGCGACAAGCGGCATGTTCGACGGGATCTCGCCGATGTCTTCGTGACCAAGAGCGAGGGCGTCAAGGCGCCGACCGCACTGCGTTGGGGACTCGTTGACGCGGCGATTGCGCGCGGACAGTTCGACGAGTCAGTGAGCGCGAGGGCCGCATCCATCGCGGCCCAACGATCCCGTCCGAAGGCGGCGCCGGGGGTTGTGCTCGAGCCACTCGCAGTGTCGTTCGGCAAGGATGGCATCGCGTACGACCACGTGAGCGCGGTGCTCGACCGGAGTGCCGGCGTGGTCACGCTGACAATCGCCGGGCCCGCTGACGAGGCCCCGAATGATGCTCACGAGGCTCGCAGCCTGGGATGCAAATTCTGGCCGCTGGCTGTCGCGCGCGAGCTCGACGACCTGATCCTTAACCTGCGCACCAACGAGTTGACGCTGGGAACGTGGGTGATCAGGACCGCCGGCGACATGCGTGGCGTGCTTGACCACGACCGTTTCATGCTCGAGCACCGCGAGACCGACTGGTTCGTCAACGAGGTGGAGCTCCTGGTGAAACGAGTCCTCAAGCGCCTCGACGTGACCAGCCGGAGCCTGCTCGCATCCATCGAGCCGGGCAGCTGTTTTGGCGGACTCCTGCTGGAACTCGCGCTCGTCTGCGACGAGCAGTTCATGCTCGACGGCAGGATGGAGGACGACGAACGCTCCGCGGTCATCGTGGTGACCGAGTCCAATCTGGGCGTGTATCCGATGGGCAATGCGCTCTCCCGGCTCGAGTCCCGATTCTTCGGACGCGCCTCCGAGCTCGACGCTGTACGAGTGGCGGTGGGCGATCCTCTCGACGCCGCGGCGGCATCGGAGCTCGGCCTCGTGACCGTCATCCCAGATGCCATCGACTGGGAGGATGAGCTGCGTATCGCGCTGGAACAGCGGACGTCGTTCAGCCCGGACGCCCTCACCGCGATGGAGGCGAGCCTTCGCTTCGTCGGGCCCGAGACCATGGAGTCGAAGATCTTCGGCCGGCTCACCGCCTGGCAGAATTGGATATTCAGCCGGCCCAACGCGATCGGTCCAGCCGGGGCGCTGCGCCGCTACGGCAGCGGTCAACGCGCTGAGCTGAGCAGGGAACGGGTGTGAGATGAGCCTCAACGCCGATTACACGGATCGCATTCCCAACAACGTCGACCTGCGCGGCGACCGGCGCCTGCAACGGGCGCTCGAGGCCTGGCAACCACGTTTCATGCAGTGGTGGCGCGACCTCGGGCCGGACCTGATCGCGCGCGACGTGTACCTCCGCACCGCCATCAGCGCAGATCGCGATGGCTGGGCGCATTTCGGTCATCTCCCGCTCGAGGAGTATCGGTGGGGGATATTCCTCGCCGACCGCGAGCCGGACCGGCGCATCCCATTCGGTGAGCACATGGGGACCGAGGCGTGGCAGCAGGTGCCCGGCGAATATCGTGCGGACCTTCAGCGATTGCTGGTCGTCCAGGGCGATACCGAGCCGGCGTCAGTAGAGCAGCAACGCCTGCTCGGATTCACCGCACCGAGCCTGTACGATCTTCGCAATCTCTTCCAGGTCAATGTCGAGGAAGGCCGTCATCTCTGGGCGATGGTCTATCTCCTTCACGCGTTCTTCGGTCGGGAGGGACGCGAGCAGGCCGAGGAACTGTTGATGCGCCACTCCGGCAGCGTGGATGCACCGCGAATCCTCGGCGCCTTCAACGAACCCACCCGCGACTGGCTGGCGTTCTTCATGTTCACGTACTTCACCGACCGCGACGGGAAGTTTCAGCTGGGAACGCTCGCCGAAAGTGGTTTCGACCCACTCTCGCGAACCTGCCGCTTCATGCTGCGTGAGGAGGCGCATCACATGATGGTCGGGACGACCGGCATCGACCGCGTCGTCCGGCGCACCGCGGACCTGATGCGCGAGCACGACACCGACGATATCAAGCGCTACGGGGGCATCCCACTCGATATCGTGCAGCGCTACCTGAATTTTCACTACAGCGTGTCGCTCGACCTTTTCGGCGGCGAACGATCCACCAATGTTGCCAACTACTTCACCGCCGGTCTGAAGGGACGCTGGCAAGAGGAGCGCCGCGGTGACGACCATCGACTCACCGACGCCACCGCGGTCGTCGACGTTGTCGTGGGCGGGCGCATCGAGCAGACCGCGATCCCAGCGCTCACCGCGCTGAACCAGGATCTGCGATCCGAGTACTTCACCGACTGCAACCACGGCGTCCGGCGCTGGAACCGCATCCTCGAGGAGGCCGGTGTCGACCAAAAGCTCTCCTTGCCCCACCATGGCTTCAACCGTCGCGTCGGTGCGTTCGCCGGGTCCTCGGTGACCCCGGGTGGCGCGCTGGTCGATGCCGATGCGTGGGCGCGCCAGCAGGCGGAGTGGCTCCCGACGGCTGACGATTTCGACTACGTCCACTCGCTCATGAAGCCGGTCTTCGAGCCCGGAAGGATGGCCGCCTGGATCGCACCGCCGGCGACCGGCATCAACGGGCAGCCGGTGGACTACGAGTACGTCCACCTCACCTAGGGGAGTCAGCCGGCCTCGGTGAGGACCCGTGCCGCCTCGCGGCGGAGTTCGGCGCGGATGACCTTGCCGGTCGCAGTCTTGGGCAGGGTCTCCATAACGATGATCCGGCGGGGACGCTTGTACCCCGCAAGCTCGGCACGGCAGCGATCGAGCACGCCGTCCGCGTCGAAAGGGATGCCCGGTCTCGGTACAGCGAACGCGACGGTCCGCATCAATCCGTCACCCGCGATGGCGCCCACGACCGCCGCCTCGGCGACGCATGCGTGGCCGAGCATCACGCTCTCCACCTCGGCCGGTGACACCCACTCGCCCGCCACCTTGAGCATGTCGTCGCGTCTGCCGAGATGGCGGTAGATGCCGCCCGCGTCGACCGTGTAGAGGTCGCCGGTCGCGATCCACTCCCCGACAAACGTGCGCCGCGTCTCCTCGCTGCGGCACCAGTAGCCGGTCGCCGCGGCAGCGCCGGACACCCACAGCTGACCCGGCGTGTCAACCGGCACGGCGCGTCCCTCGTCGTCGAGGATCCGCACCATGTGGCCGCCGACCGGGGTCCCGGACGCCCCTGGCACGGTGTGTCCCGGGCGGTTGGAGATGAAGATGTGAGTGAGCTCGGTCGATCCGATCCCGTCGAGGATCTCGACGCCGAAGCGTTCGCGGAAACGCAGGAACATTTCCGCCGGCAGGGCTTCGCCGGCGGACACAGCATGCCGAAGCGACGCAAACGTCGTGTCCGGGATGTCGGCGGCGACCAGCGCAGCGTAGAACGTCGGCACCGCGAAGAAGAGGGTCGGCCGGTGTCGGTCCATCAATGCCGCAACCAGCGCAGGAGTCGGTGGGCGTGCCGGCTCCAGGACCGCCTGGGCGCCTACTGCAAGCGGAAAGCTCAGCGAGTTGCCAAAACCGTACGCGTGAAACATCGGCGCGACCGACAGGTGGCGATCGTCCGGCTGGATGTCGAGCACCTCGCGCGCGTACCCCTCGCAGGTGATCCGCACGTCGGCGTGCCGGTGCATGGCCAGCTTGGGGCGCCCCGTGGTGCCGGAGGTACAGAGCCAGAAACACGGCGATTCCGCAGTGGTCGCATCGGCGCCGCCATCACCGTCCGCCGCCAGCACGTCCGCCCATCGTGGTCCGGTTGCGCCATCGTCGGGCCCGGCACCGACGCGCACGAGCGCGGTCAGGTCCGGCGCCTCCGAGGTCAGCGCGCCGATGAGTGCAACGCTGTCACCCGGGACAATGGCGCAGCGGGCGCGCGAATCGCGAGCGATTGCTGCGAGATCACGCGCCGGCAGCAGCGGGTTGACCGGGAGCGCGACGGCTCCGATCCGCATGGCGGCGAGAATTGCCACAGCGAGCTCGGGTCCGTCGCGAAGGATGATGAGAACGCGCTCCTCGGCACGGACGCCGAGGCGGCGAAGCCCTCCCGCTGCCCCGACGACGGAGTCGAGCAACTCGTCGTAGGTGATGGTCGCATCGCCACTCAGCAGTGCTGTCCGTGCGCCATTGCCGCCCGCAACGTGGCGGTCGACGAGCCACTCGCTGCAGTTGAAGTGCTCACCCATTTCTGTTCTCAGCACTGCGCCAGAATTCGTCCAGATCAGCAGCGAACCGCTCCGGGTGGCCGCGATGCGGATCGTGCGCCGACGTCTCGACCCAGGTGACTCGCGCCGCCGGAAGAGCATCACGGACCGTCTCGGCGTGCAGCGGCGGCGACAGATCGTCGTGGAGCGCGTGCATCGCGTAGACGGGACACGCAACTGCTGAGAGTTCGTCGACGATGCTCCAGTGCTCCCACGCCGATGACGTCCAGAGCGCATGCCAGGCACTCGCCACCTCGACCCAGTCGTTCCCATGGTCGCGCCGGAGGCTCCGGCGCATCGGCTCAGGCCACTGGTCTGGCGGACCCATGCGGCGGAGTGTAGCCACGGTTGTGGCGTCGCCGCGAACGTGCACCGCCACCACCGCGACGCTGAGCGCCAGTTCCGGCGACCGTGCGGCGAGCAGGAGCGCGACTGTGCCGCCGTCACTGTGGCCGATCAGGTGAACCGGTTCGCCACCTCGCACGGTGAGCATCGCGTGGAGGTCGGCGACGTCCTCGTCGAACATCGCGGTGGTGAGACGGCGATGGTGCGTCGACCGGCCGAACCCTCGCCGGTCGTAGACGATCGCCCGGCGACCACCGGCACCGGCGGGGAGGAATCGATCCCACGCACGGGTGGACCCGACGCCGTGGTGCAGCCACACGGTCGCGGGATCACGTCCCTGATGGTCTTCAACGTACATGGTTGGCGACGCGCAGTCTACGGTCGCCCGGCACTACCAGACGGCGACGCCCATGCCCCCGAAGGTCGCGATCGCCGCCGTGAACTGCGCCGTCGAGATGGTCCTGCGCAGGCCCACGCCGACATCAATGACCGTGACCGTCCCGACCAGGGAGTTGAACCCGACCACCGTGACCGTGTGCTCCTCGGTGGTATAGGGGACGACCCGCCCGTCCCAGGCGTGCCAGGTGCTGGTTCGCGAGTAAGCGAAATTGAAGTTGGTCCAGACGACCACGGGGTGGCCCAGCTGGATCTGGTACTCGATCTGGCTCGTTGTCCAACCGGTCCGTGCCAGGACGGTCGCGCCGGCGCGCTGGGCGACCGCAGCGATCGGCGGATAGTAGACGCCATACCCGGTGTAGTTGGTTTCCGATCCATCGACATTGCCGACGAACGCGGCGTAGGGATCTCCCCAGTCGACCGGTCGCTGTCCCGACACCACCGCTCGCTGCGGCTGCTTGGGGAGTTCGGCGAAAACCCACGCCTGCGTCAGCGCCATCCCCTTCGCCTCGAGCGCGACCGTCAGGGCTGCCGATTCGCAGTCGAGCGGCATGCTCTGATGGATCGCCGGCGCGCTCAGGTACGCGGCCGTCGCGATGTGGCAGACGTTCTGATGCCCCGGGGTGGGGATCGACGTGGACGAGCAGGTCATCGCCTGCCAGCCGGCCATCGCCACGAGGGGCCCGACTGCCATCGCGGCCAGGCTGATGCTCAGGCTCACCAAACCGGCCGAAACGAGAGCCTTCCTTGTTCGCACGCCTTCGCCTTCATTGGAGGAGCACCAAGTGCCCGATGAGGTGACCGTAGGAGCGCAGCTAGGGCGACAAGAAGAGGGCTGACGATCCGTGAGCCATGCGTTACAGGATCGTCGGAGCGAGGGCTGTCTCCCGCCCCGCAGACGTTTACTGAAGCGTCGGCGCAGGCGGAGTTGGTGGCGCGTCGCCCACCAGGATGGTCTGAATTGCCCGCTCGCTCTCGACCATCGCGAGCACGATGACCTCGTCCCCAGCGTAGAGCAGGGTCTCAGGGTCGGGGATGATCATGTGCTCGCGACGAACGATGGCCACGATCGCCGACTCCCTCGGAAGCCCGAGCTCGCCGATGGCCATGCCGCAGGCCGGGGACTCCTCGGCGAGGGTGACCTCGAGCAGATGCGCCGAAGCCCCCTCGAAGCTCATCAGGTGCACGAGCGAGCCGATCGAGACCGCTTCCTCGACAAGCGCCGTATAGAGCTGTGGTGTCGAAACTGGGACGTCGACGCCCCAGCTCTCGGTGAAGAGCCATTGGTTGCTGGCGTTGTTCACGCGCGCGATGACACGCGGCACCGCGAACTCCTGCTTGGAGAGCAGCGAGATCACCAGGTTGTCCTCGTCGTCGCCGGTCGCGGCGACCATCACGTCGACCTCCGCCATGCCCGCCGCCTTCAGCGACGAGACCTCGCATGCGTCCGCGACCACCCAGCGAACATCGACGTGAGGCTGGAAGCGCGCAACCTGCTCCGGGTCGACCTCGAGGATGAAGACGTCGTGGCCGTGCACCTTGAGGTCCGAGGCAACCGCCATGCCGACGCTGCCGCCGCCAGCGACGGCAACCTTCATCAGCGCGCCTTGGTGGCAGCGGCCACCACGGGGGGAGAAGGCGTTTCCAGCATCGCTTCGAGCGTGGGGAGGTCGTCCTTCATCACCACGAGATGGAGGAGGTCGCCGTCCTGGCCGACCAGGCCACTGGTGTCGAGGCGTGGCAGGCCGGCGCGGGTGACCGCGACCAGCCGGACCTTGCCATCCGATTCGAGGGCCGAGAGCTTCTGGCCGGCGAGATGCTCGGGGAGCACTCGGTCCATCAGGAGGAGCGCCCCGGTGGCGTCGCGCCAGTGCGGGGTGAACTCGTCAGGCAACAACCAGCTGCGCACCTGGTCGACGGTCCAGGTGACCGTTGCCACTGTCGGAATGCCAAGACGCTGGTACACCTGGGCTCGCTGCGGGTCATAGATTCGCGCCACGACCCGTTCGACACCAAAGGTCTCGCGTGCAATCCGCGCGCTGAGGATATTGGAGTTGTCCCCGGAGGTCACGGCCGCGACGGCATCGGCTTCCTCGATCTTCGCGTCGTGGAGCGCGGTGCGATCAAATCCAGATCCCTCGACGACAATGCCTTTGAAATCCGAGGGCAGTCGGCGAAATGCCTTGCGGTTTCGATCGATGATGGCAACCGAGTGACCCTCGGCTTCCAGGTTGCGAGCGAGCCCGGATCCGACCCGTCCGCACCCGACGATGACGATGTGCATCGCTCCATTCAAGCAGGTCACTCGGGCGGCGGGCGAGGCCGCCGCCAAGTTCAGCATGGGGCATACTGCGGCCGTGGAAGAGCCAGAGGAGGTCCCGACGGCATCGGCACGCCAACTTGGTCCCGATGCACCCGGGGTCTCGGGGGCCGGGACCTACCCCGAGTCCTGGGCGTATCGACTCAAGAACCGGCTCCTCGGTCCCCCGATGGTTTCCGAGCAGCTGACTCAGGAGCGGTTGTCGACTCCGGTCGCAATCGGCGTGCTCGCGCCGGACATGATCTCGTCGTCCGCCTACGGCACCGAAGAAATGCTCGTCGTGATGGTGCCGATCATCGGTCTGGCTGCGTTCTCGATGGTCATACCGATCACCCTCGCAATTCTCGCCGTGATGGTGTTCGTCATGATCTCGTACAGCCAGGTCATCGGCGTCTATACCAAGAGCGGCGGCTCGTACGTGGTGGCACGCGACAACTTCGGACCGAATGTCGCGCAGGTGGCAGCGGTGGCATTGCTCATCGACTACACGGTCACGGTCGCCGTGCAGACGTCGGCGGGGACTGCGGCACTGTCGTCGGTATTTCCCGCGCTGAGGCCGACGCCAATCACCATCGCGATCACCGTAGCGGTCACGCTGCTCATGCTGTTCGGGAATCTGCGCGGCATCCGCGAGGCCGGCTCCATCTTCGCCATCCCCACGTACTTCTATGTGGTGTCGCTCTCGCTCGTGGTGATCGCCGGGCTGGTGAAAGGTGTACTCGGTGGGTTGCACGCGCATGCGCTCCCGAGCGCGGTGGCGCTCGGTTATCCCATCGGTAACCAGCGCGGATTCCTCATGGGGCTGGGGATCTTTTACTGCCTGCGCGCCTTTGCAAACGGCGGATCCTCGCTCACCGGGCTGGAGGCAGTCTCCAACGGCATCTCCAGCTTCCGCAAACCCGAAGCGCGAAACGGACGCATCGCGCTCCTGATCATGTGCGGCATCCTCGGATTTCTTGTGATGGGGACGTCGTTGCTCGCGCAGTGGACCCACGCCGTTCCGTATGCGAGTGGCAGCCCCACGGTGGTCTCGCAGGAGGTGGGCTACGTCCTCGGCAATACGTGGGTGGGTACCGCGCTTTTCTTTCTCGTGCAGGCGGCGACGGTGATGATCCTCTTCACGGGTGGTAACACGAGCTTCAACGGGTTTCCCTACCTGGCGAGCTTCGTCGCCGGCGATTCGTTCCTGCCGCGCCAGCTGACCCGGCGCGGCCACAGGCTTGCATTCTCGAACGGCATTTTCGTGCTCGCCGCGGTGGCGATCCTGCTGATCATCGTGTTCAAGGCCAACCTCAACTCGCTGGTCGGCCTCTATGCGATCGGCGTTTTCACGGGCTTCTCATTTGCCGGGTTCGGCATGCTCAAACATCATCTGACCCACCGCGCAAACCGATGGCGCCTCGGCGCGGTGATCAACGGGTTTGCGGGAGTGCTCTCGGTCGCGGTCGTGGGCATTCTCCTGGTCACCAAGTTTTTCGAGGGCGCCTGGATCGTGGCTGTGATCGGACCACCGCTGTATTACGGGCTGATCCGCTTGCACAGGCAGTACGTGATCGAGGAGAAGCAGCTCGAGACCGGGGCGGCCGCTGCAGCTGAGGCGCCAGTCCTGCAACGCCATGTCGTGCTGGTGCTGATCGGTCAGCTCGACATGGCGGCGGCACGCGCCGTGCAGTACGCGCGAACGTTGCGGCCGGACGAGTTGCGTGCGGTGCACTTCAACATCGACGCGGCCGCGACCGAACAGCTCAAGGATGAGTGGAGCAGGCTCGGCCTGGCGCATCTGCCGCTCGATATCGTGGAGTGCCGTGACCGCCGGTTGGAGCGCGCCTCACTGGAGTATGTCGCCGATATCGTCGCCGACGGCAAGACCGAGTGCACCGTGCTCCTCCCGCGCCGAGCATTTCATTCGCGGCTCGCGCGAGTGCTCCACGACCGCAGCGCGGATCGCATCGCGGACGCGGTTGGCAGCGTCGCCCACGTTGCCGCGACGATTGTTCCGTTCAACCTCGAAGCCGCCCAACGGCGACGGTTCCGACCCCATGCCGACCGTCCTGAAACGGGCCGGCGCAAGCCGATGCGCGGCGCCGGCGTGGACCGAGAGCTCGCCCGCCGTGCGACTGGCTCCATCCCCATCAGCGATGTGAGCTGGCGCACCCGGGTTCGCGTCGCGGGACGCATTCGCTCGCTGCGCGTGCAGACGGCGAAGGGGACGGCCAACCTCGAGTGCGAGATCACCGACGATACCGGCGTCTTGCTGTTGGTATTTCAGGGACGTCCGAAGATTCCCGGGATCGAGCCTGGCGCGCGCCTCATCGTCGAGGGGATGGTCGGGTCGTGGCAACGCAGGCTCGCCATCCTCAATCCCGACTACGAGCTGGTGAGCGAGTAGTTCCCGTTTGGGGAGCGGCTGACTGCCGGCCTCAGTCGGGCACGCTGAGAAGCCATGGAAGCGCCTCGGCCATCGGGCGCACGAGGATCTCGAGGTGGGCGCGGTCAAGATGCCCGGCGGCGTCGAGGGCGAGCCCAGCCCCCAGCGCAGCGGCTTCGGCGTGGTGGCCGGTCTGGCCGTGTTCGACCTTCCAGGACACCAGAGAGGTGCGACCCTCGGTGAGGTCGAGGATCTGACGGTGCAGGGCCTCCCATTCCGAGGTGTGGTGCGCATTCTCGATCGCGGCGAGTGCCGCGGATTCCGCCGCGCGATATGTGTCGAGGTGGGGGAGCCCGTGGGTGTCCCAACCGTGTGCGGCGCGCTCGATCCCGAGTGGCGAGAGGGTCCGCAGGTCCTCGAGGAGTCGACCAGTGCTGCGATCGTCTGATGTGTAGCCGTAGCCGTCACTGTCCATACGGCGACTCTGACATGACGGGCGTGGCAATCTACTCGACTCATGGCGACCGCAGACCGTCTCCTTCACCAAACCGTCGCGCTGGTCACCGGTGCGTCGAGCGGGATCGGCGCGGCGACGGCCGTGTCGCTGGCAGGACTGGGGGCCAAGGTAGCGCTGGTCGCGCGCCGCGCCGACCGGTTGGAGGAACTCGCCGCGCGACTCCGAGGCGACGGTGGGACCGTGACCGTGATCACGGCCGACGTCACGCAGCAGGCCGAGGCTGATCGTGCTGTCGAACAGACCGTCGGCGAGCTCGGCCGTCTCGATACGCTGGTGAACAACGCCGGCGTGATGCTGCTTGGCCCGATCATCGACGCACCGGTGGAGGAGTGGGAGCGCATGGTGCAGATCAACCTCCTCGGGCTGCTCTACTGCACGCACGCCGCGCTGCCGCACCTGCTGCGCGCCGCTGAAGACGACCCGCGCCAGGTGAGCGACCTGGTGAACATCAGCTCGGTCGCTGGCCGCGAGACCCGCAGCGGGAGTGGGGTCTACAACGCGACCAAGCATGGGGTCGGGGCCTTCAGCGATGCGCTGCGAAAGGAGATCACCACGCGACACGTTCGGGTGTCGCTCGTGGAGCCTGGCGCCACCGCCACGGAGCTCGCGTCGCACAACCGGCCCGAAGTGCTGAGCGGCATCCAGCAGCGGTTCGCGCGGATGGAGCGCCTCACCGCCGATGACATCGCCGACGCGATCGCCTACATCGTCACGCGGCCGCGCCACGTGGCAGTCAACGAGGTGCTCATCCGCCCCACCGACCAGGAGTAGCCGGGAGCGCTCAGGGCACTCCGGTAGGCACTCGGACCGTGCCGGCAATCCTGCCGCAGCGCCTGTGAATAGGCGTCTAGCACGAAAAATCCCCCGATAGGGTGATTTTTCGTTCGAGGAGTTGACAAACCCTCCTCGCTTGTCCAACCATCCGGACGCTGCCTCACAGAAGTTGGGTGGCGACGCTTGTCGCTACCGGAGCGGATGGCGTCGCAGACAGTGGGTTTCCGGTTGGAGGACAAAGCTCTGATGCGATTGCAAGATGCTGTCAGGGGCCGGGGGTCCCAAAAATTCTCGAAGGCGAGCAAGCTGAGCCTGGTCGGCGCGGCCGCCCTCGTGGCTGCTGCCTGCGGAAGCACCTCGACGCCGGCGGGGAGTTCGTCCGCCACGAATCCCGGTGTCCCATCGACCATCAACGTCAGTGCCTTCAGCACCGACATCGCCGGGACGATGAGCTCGCTCAAGCCGCTGACGGCGTACGCCACCAAGGGCGCCAACACGCTGCTCATCGGCGTGATCCTCCCCGACACGACCTCCTCGGTTCGCTGGGTTGACTTCGATCAGCCGTACCTGACCGCTTCACTCGCGGACGCGGGGTTCAACCAGAACCAGTTCCGGATCGACAATGCCCAGGGCAGCGACGCGACCGAGCTGGACGATGCCAACGCGGACATCAACCTCGGCGCCAAGGTCTTGATCATGTGCCCGCTCGATGGTCCGACCGGCCTGGCCATCGCCCAGCTCGCCCAGTCCAAGGGCGTGACCTTGATCAGCTACGACCGGGCCACCTTCCCCCCGCAGGGAAAGACCTACTACGTCAGCTTCAACAACGAGGCTGTCGGCGAGCTGATCGGCAACGGCTTCCTGACCTGCGTCCAGTCGTGGAACGTCTCGAAGCCCCAGGTCTTCGTGCTCAACGGCGGTGAGGACACCGACCCGAACGCCATCTCCTTCGCGAGCGGCTACAACAAGATCGTGTGGAGCCAGTCGGCGAAAACGGTCACTGCGGGCGCGACCAACAGCCAGGGAATGTCGCTCGTCGGTGAGAACTTCTCGCCCGGGTGGTCCAACACCGAAGGCGGGACGATCTTCCAGCAGGAGTTCACCGGCCATCCATCGATCAACGCGACCATCGAGGCCAACGACGGCCTCGCCAACGCGGTGATCACCGACCTCAAGAGCGATGGCGTGCCCGCCAAGAAGATCCCGACCACCGGGCAGGACGCGACCGCCCAAGGGATGGCATGGATCCTCGAGGGCTACCAGTGCGGTTCCGTGTACAAGCCGGTCTACAAGGAGGCCCAGGATGCCGTCGCCGTGGCTGACATCCTCCTCTCCGGCAACACCGTGCCCCAGGCGCTCCTCAACGGAACGACCGTCGACCCGGCCAACACCAGCATCTCCGAGCCGGCGTCGCTCCTGACCGCAACGTGGGTCAACGCGGCGAACATGGAGCAGACCGTGGTCAAGGACGGTTTCGACCCCGCGTCGGCCATCTGCACCATCGCTGGTGCGGCGCTCTGCACCGCGAACAACATCTCGTAATCGTCTGAGGATGCGTCCATCGCGGACGCCTTCTCAGTGGAGCGGCCGGGTCGCCCTTCGGGGCGGCCCGGCTTGCCCTCATCCCGGGCGGTCGGCATCACCAGGAGATTGGGGGGCGGTCCGGAACACGCCACGGCCATGAGCGGCCGCTGGTTCGGGCCGCGGCGATCACGTTAATGCCATCGACGACTCATTGATCTGAGGCGACTGAGATGAATCACGACCCCGGAGCAGGGGTGAGTGACGA
>PMOL01000015.1 GCA_003162415.1 Candidatus Dormiibacterota bacterium | reverse complement strand
GCGGTTGTGGAAGCGCGCGACGATCTGGACGAAGCGGGGACCCGGGCCCTCCCAGTCCCGCTCCAGCCCCGCCACTCCCTGCACCGTCGCCGGCATCACCATCTCCACCGCCATCACCACCTCAACTCCTCAGCTTCACCGCACCCGACACCCCATCAGCTCCGCCCTCCGCATCCCTGCAGCACTGCCCCACGCCTATATCTCACACACACTTTCACCTGCGGTTTTGACCCTGTTTTCGACCCAAAGTGTAAGCGATCTGTGAGCGCTTTACCAGTACGCTCGAAGGCGTGATCTCCATCGGCAAACTCACCAGCGTCGAGCAGGCGGTTCGCTACCTGCGCGAGGCCGTGGCCGATCAGCAGCTCGAGTACTACAGGGCCCGTGGCGAGTCGCCGGGCCGGTGGCGGGGGCTCGGGGCGGCGGCGCTTGGATTGCGCGGCGAGGTCACCGACACCGACTTCGCCGCGGTCCTGAGCGGCAAGCACCCGTCCACCGCGGAGGATCTGGGACGCCACTGGTCGCGCCAGCACGTGGTCGCGTTCGACGTCGCCGTGTCGGCACCCAAGGACGTGAGCATCCTCTACGCGCTCGGCGACGACCACACTCGCGCGACCATCCTGCGCATCCACGACGAGGGCGTGCGCGCCGCCGCCGAGTACCTCCAGGCGCACGCCGGCTGGGCCCGCCAGTTCAACGCCGAGAGCAAGCGCGCGGAACCGGTGCGCGCGCACCTGGTCATGGCCGAGTTCGTGCACCGCACCGCGCGCCCCGTGACCGATCCGGCCACCGGCATTGTCACGGTCGACCCTCAATTGCACACTCACCTGACGGTGCCCAACTGGGCGCAGCGGGCCGATGGCACCTGGGGGCAGCTGTACAGCGAGCCTGTGTACCGTCACGCGGCCGCTGCCGGCGCGATTGCGCAATCGGAGTGGCGCGACCGCCTCGTGCGAGAACTGGGGATCTCGACCGTGGTCGACGGCAAGGGGTACTTCGCCATCGTTGGCATCACGCAAGCGCAGCGCCGCGAGTTCTCGCGGCGATCGCAGCAGATCGACGCAGCGGCGAGGGCGATGGCCATCGAGTCGGCCAGCGGCCGGGAGGTGGCCACGCTCGACACCCGGGAGAGCAAGCACGAGTTCGCTGCCACCGAGGATCTCTTCGCCCGATGGCGTGAGCGGGCGGGTGGCGTCGGACTCGACAGCGCGACCGTGGGCGACCTGATGCACCGCGAACCCGATGCTCTGCTGCCGCGCCAGCTCGACGTGCGCGATCCCATCGAGATCCTCGGTGTCCACGGCCTCACCGCCCAATCGGCAACCTTCACCCGCCGCGACCTGATCCGCGGAATCGCCGCGCACGCAGCCCTGGGCATGAGCCGGAGTCGCATCGAGGCGACGGCCGACGCCATCCTGGCCGACCGTGACGCGGTGGTGGCGCTGCTCCCCACCGCGAACGATGGCGAGGTGGAGGGCGACACGATCACGCGTTGGATCGAGTCCGGCCGCGATCTCCGCTACACCACGCCGGAGATGCTCATCCTCGAGGAGCGGATGCTCAGCACCGCCCAGGAGCGGGCACACGCCGATGTCGGTGTCGCGCGCGATGCGCACGTTGCGGCGGCCGTTGCAACGCGGCCGACGCTGACCCACGATCAGCGGACGATGGTCGATACGGTCTGCCGCACGTCCGCCGGCGTCGTGGTCATCGAGGGCGCGGCTGGAGTTGGCAAGACGTATGCCCTCGAGGCATGCCGCGAAGCCCTACAGGCGAGCGGCATTCAGGTGGTCGGCTGTGCGCTGGCCGGCAAGGCGGCCCAGGGGCTCGAGGAGGGATCGGCCATCCCGTCGTGGACGGTGGCGGGGATGCTCAACGAACTGCAGATGGACCACCTCCCCTTTGGGGGTGTGCTGGTCGTGGACGAGGCCGGGATGCTCGGCGACCGCCAGCTCGCCGAGCTGGTCTCGCTCTCGGCGCGGGACGACGCCAAGCTGGTGCTGGTCGGCGACCCCAAACAGCTGCAGCCGATTGAGGCCGGGGCGCCATTGCGCACCCTTGGCGAGCGCATCGGCAAGGTCGAGCTCACCGAGAACATCCGCCAGGTCGACCCCTGGGAACGGGCAACACTCGCACTCCTCCGCGACGCCGAAGCGCGCGCGGCGTACCGCGAGTACATGCGACACGACCGGGTCCACATTGCAGCGTCGGCACCGGAGCGTCGGGCGGAGGTGGTCGCGCATCACAGCGCTCTGAGCGCCAGCGGCCTCGACGCGATCATGCTCGCCCGCCGCCGGGACGAGGTGGAGACTCTCAACGAGCTCGCCCGTGCCAGGGCCGTGGAGGACGGGCGCGTTCAAGGACCGGCGCTGAGCGTGAGAGATAAGGACTATCAGGCCGGCGACCGGGTCGTTTGCCTGACCAACGATCGTCACGCCGGGGTACGCAACGGCACCCGTGGCGTCGTCACCAGCGTCGATCCTGAACGAGACACGCTCACCCTCGAGCGTCCGGACCACCGCCAGGTGACCATCGATACCAAGCAGTACGACGCTCTCGACCGCGGCTACGCCCTCACCGTTCACAAGGCCCAGGGCATGACCGCGGACATCGCGATGGTGGTGGGTTCGGACGGCGCCAGTCGCGAGTGGACGTACACCGCGATGTCGAGGGCCACCCTCGCGACGCACCACTATGAGGTGGCGACGCCACTTGAGCGAGACCCGCTCGGGATCATGCACTGGAAGGAGCCCGCGCCAACCGCGGAGGAACGAACCGTGCACTCCTGGAGCCGGAGCGAGGAGAAGGAGTCGGCGCTCGACTATCCCGATCGATATGAGCAGGCAGACCGTGACCGTACAGCCGGCCCCGCCAACCTCGACGCGCCCGCGACCGACGCGCAACGAGCCCTGCTCGAGATGCTCGGCGTATCTGAGTTTTCTCAGGATGCGACGTGGGTGGATGCGACATTGGAGATCGACCACCAGTTCGTTGAGCGAGAGAGTCGTCGCCTCGAGGGGTGGCTGCGTGACATGGGCGTCTCCGAGCAAGCAGCGCACGCGTTGATCCGGCGCGCAGTGGACGATGTCGGCCAGGCCACGACGCCCGACGTGCTCAGGATGGTCGAGACCAGAACCATTGGTGGCGTCATCACGCCGGCCGTCGACGCCATGCTCGAAGCAGCCCAGCTGGAGTACGAGGCGTCGCTCGCCCCAGGAGACCTCACCCCATGACAGCGCGAGCCGACGAGGCGGAGCGACGGTTGGCGGCGATTGAGCTTCGCCTTGAGGGGATCGACATCCTCCTTGAGGATGCCCGCCGATGGCTGCTCGACAGCCTGATGGCGGGCGAACGCGACCGTCTTCTAACCCCCTCCGAGGCCGCAATGCGAGACCGTCTGCTCAACGCAGTGGAGCTGTCAGGCGCGTCCATCTCCGCGGACGCCATCCTTCCGCCATTGTCAGGCGACCACGCGAGCGTCGAACTGGCGTCACTGGCAGCCTGGGTGAACTGGGTGGCGATGGCGTTCGACCTCTCCGAGCGTTGGCCGAGCTGTTGGCATCGCCATGAAGGGCTGGTGTTCGAGATGCAGTCGCTCCGTCGCTGGCACGTTGCCCTCCGCACTGACCTGGCCACGGACCCCGGCTCGGCGATCCGATGGAGCGAGGCGTTGCATCGAGTCAACGCAGAATCCGCTCGCCATATTGCTCAGCGATGCCTGAGTACGCATCGTGACGCCCCACCCCTCGACCCGATCACCGTTGACGTGACCACGACGCGGAAGTATGAGCACGCGCCGCTACCGTGACGTCCTTTCGCAAGCGCCGCAACGCATCGCGCCACGTCATCCCGCGGCCACGATCTCCGACGTGGCCACGTACTGCCTCTCTCTGACGGCATCACGTCGATGCCTCCGAAACCAAAGTGTAAGCGTCGCGTAAGCGATCACCGGATAGAGTCATTCCCCATCAGCGCTCCACTTCCAGCCACTGCCGGCGACCGCCGCGCCACTGGCATATCGAACCCCCAGAAGCCTTCGCCAATCGCACCCCCTGGGCTCTGGGACGCCGCGACGGGGACGTTTCACGGTGCCCTCCTTCGTCGCGCGATCGTGGCCCGCGGCTGGACGGTGAGGGATTTTGCCGGCCAGGCGCGGCTCAACATCTGCTCCGTCTACAACGCGATGCACGGCAAACCGGTCAGAGATGGCACGACGATCCGAATCTTCGAGGCCCTGGAGAAGCGCGCTCCAATGCTGGTCGTCCTCGATCGCGAGGGGTCGGGGCGCTAGAACCGGATCCGTGCGGCAGCCGCGAGTACGGCCTCACTCGTCCGGCCGCGGTAGTAGTAGGCGACCATCTCACTGTTCGCGTGCCCCAACAGCTGTTGCAGGTGCAGCATGTGCATCCCAGCGTCTGCACACCAGGTGCAGAACGTATGCCGGAATCGATACGGATTGCAGTGGATGCCCGTCGTCCTGCCGAGCGTCTGCAACATCAGGCTGACACCCACCATGGTGAGCGGCACGGCGCTCCCGAGATGGTCACGGCGACCAGACAGGAAGAGCTGGTAGCTCGACCTCGGGCGCGAAGGACTGGTCAAATGCTCGCGAAGCAGGCGAGGGAGCACACTCTGGCCGATGGTCAGCGGTATATCTCGATACCCGGCCTGTGTTTTCGTCTGGTGCTTGTTGTGCGCCGTCCCACGAATCTCGACGATCGGAGGCGTGCGGTCGAGCCTGATGTGGCTCTCCTCAAGCGCGACCAGTTCGCTTGGTCGCATCCCGGTGTAGAGCAGCATCGCAACGATCAGGCGGTCCCGCTGTGTGGATGCCTTCTGCAGGAGCCGAGTGGCCTCGGCCTGGGTCAGGGCAGGCTCCTTCACCGACTCCTGGTCGTGCGCACTCGAGATCCTGAGGTTGTCGAGCGCCGGCCCCGTTGCCTCCCGGTTGCCGAACTGGCGCGCACAGAAGCCCGCGAATTGCCGCAGCTGGGTGCGTACCTTCTTGACAGTGTCGGAGTCAGCGCCGATGTCCCTTTGGTACCAGGTGAGATAGTCGGCGGCGACGGTGGCCGTCCAGTCCTCGGCGGTGCGAATGCCCCGGGCCTCGCGCCACGCTGTGAGCCGGCCGCCGGTGAGGTTGTAGCGGGCGACGTTCTTGGTGGTGGCGCTATACGGTCGGCCGGTCTTGGTCGAGATGTGCTCGTCGAGCCACTCTTCGACCGCGCGCTCAAACGTGGGCTTCCCGCCGATGGACGGCAGCACCAACGGGGTTGCCTCGTCCCCCCGCCGCCGAATCGGCGAGTCCCATGCCCGAGCCGACTTCACGCGCTCAGCGTAGCACCTCAATCAATTCGCTGACAAATTGATTGAGAGAACGGTGTCAATTCAACTTTCAGGCTAATTCCGCCGTAATCGACACTGGCCACACGCAAGCCGAAAGCCGTTATTTTGTATTCAAATCGGCCCTGATAGAGGCGCTCAGCGGGAGACGGGGCTCGAACCCGCAACTTCAACCTTGGGAAGGTTGC
The DNA here is from genome assembly GCA_003162415.1 of Candidatus Dormiibacterota bacterium. GTDB lineage: Bacteria > Chloroflexota > Dormibacteria > Aeolococcales > Aeolococcaceae > Palsa-851. The sequence goes on along the minus strand of PMOL01000015.1, from coordinate 17,342 downwards.
ACTCTACCGTTGAGTTACTCCCGCGAGAATCCGAATGGCATGGAGCCGTTCCTCGGCCCTGAGCCCAGGCGATCCCGATCATCCCTGGCCAGGAAGACTCCGTGCCGCCGTCATGGTAGACCAGCCGATCACGCCGCCTATGGGTCCACATTCCGTGGAGCCGGAGCCGGGATGCCATCAGAATAGGGACGGGCCGTTCAGGTGGTCGGAGGACAGCCCTCGCGAGCCCGATGCCGTCGGGTAATCGAGCAGAAGGCGATGAACCTGGCATCGGCAGTGAGCCGTCGTAGGCTTTCGGTAGCCTTGATCGGGATGGTCGCCGGGGTTGCGGTGATCACCGCCGGCGCCGGCATCCTGACGAGCCGCCTCACCGCCAGCGCATGGACCGTCGTCGAGGACTCGGATGGTCCCGGCCTCTCGGCCGTCACCTGTATGAACTCGAGTGATTGCTGGGCCGTCGGTACGGCAGTCGAACACGACTCGAGCGGGTCCAGTTGGACGGACGTTGACGCCCATGTCCCGAGCGATGGAACGCTCAACGGGGTCGCGTGCCCCGCTTCAGATCAGTGCTGGGGCGTCGGCAGCGCCCCAACTGCCGTCGCGAGCCAGGCGCTGATCGAGCGCGACGCCGGTGGCTCGTGGACGGTCGTGCATCCCGAGTTGCTCGGCAGCGCCGGTGATGACTACTCCGACACGCTCAGCGCAATCTCGTGCGTCGGCACGAACGACTGCTGGGCTGTTGGTGAGGCAATCGCCGAAGCCGGGCTACCAACCCAACCGCTGATCGCTCAGTACTCGCGCGCGTCGTGGAGGAGGGTCACTGGTCCTTACATCGGCGGTTCGGGAGGACAGTTGAATGCCGTGGCCTGCAGCGACGCCAACGACCGCTGGGCGGTCGGACCAAGCTTGGACGGCCCGGAGCCGCTGATCGAGCATTTCAACGGCACGACCTGGACGGTTGTGCAAGGGCCGCGACCGCACAACGATCTCGGCGGCAATCTCAACGCGGTGACCTGCGTCGGCGTGGCCACGCGTTGAGCTGTCGGCTCGACCGGCAGCGGCGACACCGTGCAGCCTCTGGTCGAAACCTATTCCCAGGGGCATTGGCTGGTGACCGCAAGTCCGCGCATCAATGTTGTGGGAGGCGGAGAACTCGAGGGGGATCGCGTGCTCGAGCTCGAGCGAATGCCGGGCCGTCGGCGACCTCCCGGGGATGGCGGTCGCGCTCGTTCAGGGCCTGGGCGCGGGTGAGAACAACACGTCACTGACTCAACCGCTCATCGAGCGCTACTCGCGAGGGACATGGACAGTGGCGAATGGCACGTCCTCCAGTGACGGAGGTTTCCTCGGCGGCGTCACGTGTTTGCGTTCGGGTGTTTGCTGGGCTGTGGGCGGAACGCTGATCGAGGCCACCACGTAAGCCGCTGCAGCGCTCGCGTTTTCGCGGCCACGCTACCGCGCGTACTCGGCGGGCTGAAACGGGTTCACGAATATCGTGGTTGTCTGGCAGCCCGGTGCGCTCCCAGAAAAGGTCAATGGAATGGTGAATGTGCCACCGCCGACGCGAATGCGAATCGCGGCGATCGCGGCGTTGCATCCGTCCGCGTAGAACTGCAGCGGAAGCGACGCCTGCCCGCGGATGCCGCCTTCGGGTGACGGTCCGGGCGCAACGCCTTCGCTCTGGAGTGGAAGCAGACCCACCCCATTGTTGGGCAGCGCAGGGATGTATCCGGAGGGCGTGTCCTGGAGTGGCGGGGATGTCAGCGTTCGTCCGCGGCTGTCGAGCAGTTGGACGATCGGTGTGCCGCGCAGCGTGCATCGCGCCGGCCCGCGGTCGGTGAAGATCAGGTACAGCGCGGCGTTGCTGAGGTTGCTGAAACCATCGCCCACTCGGACCTCGAGCTGAGAAGCGAGACATTGTGGTCCGATGGGGGGAAGGTACGCGACCGCCGACGTTGCCAGCGGTGTCGGTGAGGGCGTGGCCGTGGGCATGGGTGACGGCGTGGGGGTGGGCATGACTGAGGGCGTGGGTTGCGGACTGAATGACGGGGCCGGGGTTTTCGGCGAAGAGGCCGTGGCAGGCGGTGCGGCACCGCCCGTGTCCCTGTTTCGCAAGACCAGGGTCGTCGTCAGCACTCCGGCGAGGAGCACCACCGTGGCGATGCCCACCACGAATGACCCAACCCACCCGGTCCCTGCCACCCGCGCGTTGTCGAGGGCCGGCGGGTCCATGGTCGTGAGCGCACGCAACCCACGCCGGAGGCGGTCCTCGTCGACCTCAGGCACGTTCGTCACCCAATCGCACCCTCAGGGTGGCAAGTGCGCGGGCAAGGTGACTCCGCACCGTCCCCCCGCAGCACTCCAGGATTGCAGCGACCTCATCGAGCGTGAAGCCGTGCCCGAAGTGGAGTGTGATAACGGCTCGTTGCCGGGCGCTCAGGTGTGCGATGGCGCTGCCGAGCCCCGGATCCCATCGCATGACGGTGGAAAGGTCCGGCGCCTCTGAGAGCGTTACATGCCAGCGGTCCGAGAATGCCCGGCGCCGGCGGACTTGCATCGCGGAACGGGCGACCGTCGACGCCAACCAGGACCGTCGCTTGCTGATGTCCCGGAGCTGCTCCCAATGCCCAAGTGCATTCGACCAGGCGGACTGGTATGCGTCTTCGGCGTCATGCACGTTCCCTGTGATTGCCACTGCCAGTCCGTACATCTCAGCTCCATAACGAGCCACGGCTTCCTCGACGTCATCCTTCCCGGGGGGCGGAGTCTTGATGAGCCCCATGGTTGACATCTGTACAGGGTTTAGAGGCTCAGTAGGGGTAAACGGTTTACATCGACCCGCTCACGTTCGAGATCCTCGGTCGTGACCAGCTCGTCACGAGTGACGCAGTGGGGCGGGGCATGCTACGGCCGTGATCCGGCTACGAGCAGAGGCGACGAGCCCGCGGCTGGGCGTGGCTCTGGTGTGCTCGCTGGTTGTCATGACCGCCTGCAGCGGCCCATCGGCACAGGCCGTCGTGACTCCGGCCGGCGGGGTTACCCTCGGCGCCACGCCCAGTCTCCCGGGCGCCTCCACGCCGTCGGCGTCGCCGATCGCCAGCGCAACCCCCCCGGCCACCGCGAGGCCGACTGCGAAGCCAACCGCAAAGCCGGTGACTCACCCAGTGGCAACAAGACCGCCGGCGCCGTCGGGACCCCGGACCATCCTCGGCGGATGCCAGGCCTTCCCGAGCAACAACACGTGGAACCAGAACATCGCGAACGCCCCGGTCAATCCGATGTCCGCGAACTACATCGCCGCGATCGATGCGACCAAACAATTCCTGCATCCCGACTTCGGCTCGAACCCCACATATGGCATTCCGTACACCGTCGTGCCCGCGTCGCAGAAGCTCGTGCCGATCACCTTCAACGCGTATGGCAGCGAGAGCAGTCCCGGCCCGTATCCGGTGCCCCTGAACGCACCCGTCGAGTCCGGCAGCGATCACCATGTGCTCGTCCTGGACTCGGGCAACTGCAAGCTCTACGAGATGTACGACGCGCAGCAGGCCGGCGCCGGCTGGGTCTGTGCATCGGGTGCGGTCTTCAACCTGAAAAGCAACGCACTTCGCCCCGACGGATGGACCTCCGCGGACGCCGCAGGGTTGCCGATCCTCCCGGGCCTCGCCCTGTACAGCGAGGTCGCCTCGGGCGCCATCAACCATGCACTGCGCTTCACGGTCGATGCGACGCAGAACGGTTTCATCCACCCTGCAACGCATTACGCGAGCAGCAGCAGCAACCCGGACCTGCCGCCGATGGGACTCCGCCTGCGGCTCAATGCGTCATTCAGCCTCGCGGGGTTCACCGGTGAGGCGCTGGTGATCCTCAAGGCGCTCAAGACCTACGGGATGATCGTCGCCGACAACGGGAGCAGCTGGTACATCAGCGGCTCGACCGATCCACGCTGGGACGACAACAACCTCAACGAGCTGAAGTCCGTCCCGGGCAGTGCTTTCCAGGTCGTCGAGACAGGAGCGATCCTGCACTAGCTGGCCGCGCGAGCTACCGCTTGGCCGCCTCGAGCTCGATCACCGAAAACTTCTCGCGCCCGTAGTCGGCGCGGATCAACTTCTTGTCGAGCTTGCCCACGCTGGTTTTCGGCAACTCGTCGACGAACGTCCAGCGTTCGGGCAGCCACCAACGAGCGACCTTCGGAGCCAGGAAGTCGCGCAGCTCATCGGGCGTCGCCGATGCTCCCGGCTTCAGCACCACCAGTGCGAGCGGCCGCTCCGCCCACCGGTCGTCCTGGACTCCGACCACGGCAGCCTCCGCGACCGCGGGATGGCCGACCAGCAGGGTCTCGAGCTCGACCGATGAGATCCACTCGCCGCCCGACTTGATGACATCTTTGGAACGATCGGTGATCTGCACATAGTTGCGCGCGTCGATGTTGCCGACGTCCCCGGTGCGCAGCCATCCGTCGTGGAATTTCTCCGGCGCCTCAGCGTTGTAGTAGGACGCCGTGATCCACGGTCCGCGCACCTCGATCTCGCCGACGGCCTCGCCGTCGTGCGGAATCTCCGCACCGCTGTCATCGATGAGCCGCAGTTCGACACCCGGGACGACCCGACCGGTCTTGGAGCGGTAGATCATCTCGTCCTCCGGTGCTGTGCCCTTGGGCGGGAATGCGATCGCGGCGATCGGGCTCGTCTCGGTCATTCCCCACGCCTGCCACAGCTCGATGCCGAGCACCTCTCGATATGCGGTGATCAAGGTCGCAGGGACCGCCGACCCGCCGCACACCGCGGTCTTGATGCTCGACACGTCGCCGCCGTTTGCCTGCACATGGTTGAGCAGCGCGGTGAGGATGGTCGGCACCCCACCGGTGAACGTCGGCCGCTCCTGCCTGATGAAATCGCACAGACCTTGCGGCTGCAGGAATCGCCCGGGGAGCAGCAGGTCGCTGCCCACCAACCAGCCCGCATACGGTGTCCCCCACGCGTTGACGTGGAACATGGGCACGATGATCAGCAGGCGGCCCCGGTCGTCGAGATGGAACGTTGCCCACACGGCGAACGAGTGCAGGTACACCGAGCGGTGGCTGTACGCAACGCCCTTGGGATCGCCGGTCGTCCCAGTCGTGTAGCACATGGACGCGGCGCTGCGTTCGTCGATCTCCGGCCAGTCGAAGGTCGGCGACTCCGCGACGAGCAAGGTCTCGTATGCAAGCGGCTCCCCAAGACCGGAGACCTCTCCCGAGCCGACCACGATCACCTTCTCGACGCTCGGGCACTGGTCGATCACCGACGCGAGCAGCGGCGCGAGCGAGTCATCGACGATGACCACACGATCCTCAGCGTGGTTGATGATCTGAGCCAGTTGGGGCGGTGGCAGCCGTAGGTTGAGCGTATGCAGGACCGCTCCCATCGACGGGATGGCGAAGTACGCCTCGATGTGCTCCTGGTGGTTCCAGCACAGGGTGCCGACGCGATCACCCGGGACGATCCCGAGAGTGCGGAGCGCCCCCGCGAGGCGGTTGACCCGCTCCGCCACCTTCGCGTAGCTGGTGTGGCGCGCCCGCTCGCCCTCGAACGTGATGACCTCGCTGTCCGGAAACACCTGCGCACCGTGGCGGAAGAGCTCCGTGATGCTCAGCGGCGCGTCCTGCATGGTCGAGTTCATGGGATCCACTCTCCTCTGCACGTTCTGGCGCTGACCAAGGCGTCAATCCCTCGGAGACCCAGGTCGTCGAGATCGTACTTGTCATCCAGCCCGCTGTGCAGCATCCGTGCCGGCTTGTTGCTTCGGTACCCTCGATAGTCATGGCAACCATCCAGGCCGGCCCGATGACCGGCGCCGAGGGCATGCTCGCCACCGCCCGCCGCGAGCCCGCCGACCGCACCCCCATCTGGTTCATGCGCCAGGCTGGGCGATGCCTCGCCGGCTACCGGGCGCTGCGTGAGAGGTACGACATCCTCACCATCACGCGAACCCCGGAGCTCTGCGCCAGGGTGACCCTCATGCCGGTTGAGGAGTTCGGCGTCGACGCCGCAGTCATGTACGCCGACATCATGCTGCCGCTGATCGGCATGGGAGTCCCGTTCTCGATCGACCCCGGCATCGGACCGATCATTCACGAGCCGGTGCGCAACGCCTCCGACGTCGACGCACTCCGGATCGTCGATCCCCGCGAGGCCAATCCCGAGCTATTCGAGGCCATCAAGCTGGTGCGCCACGAGCTCGACGGCACCACGGCCGTGGTCGGTTTCGCGGGCGGCCCGTTCACGGTCGCGTCCTACATGATCGAAGGCAAGCCGACCAAGGAGTTCTCGCTCACCAAGACGATGCTGCACGGTGAGCCGGACCTCTGGCGCCGCCTCATGGAGACCCTCACCGAGGTGACCATCAGCTATCTGCAGGCTCAGGTCGAGGCCGGGGCGCAGATGATCCAGCTGTTCGATTCGTGGGCAGGGGCGCTGTCGGTCGCCGCCTATGAGGCGATGGTGATGCCCTACAGCCGGCGCATTCTCGAGGCGCTGTCGGAGACCGGCGTGCCAACCATCCACTTCGGGACCACCACCTCGCATCTCCTCGAGTCGATGGCACGGTGCGGCTCCGATGTCATCAGCGTCGACTGGCGGCTGCCGCTCGACGAGGCGTGGCGGCGGATCGGCGACCGCGGCATCCAGGGCAACCTCGACCCCGGGGTGATGCTCGCGCCCTTTGACGTGGTCGCGCGTGAGGCACGCCAGGTCCTTGCCCAGGCGGGTGGCCGGCCAGGGCACATCTTCAACCTCGGCCACGGAGTCCTTCCCGACACGTCGAGCGACCACCTCCGGCGCCTCGCCGAGCTGGTCCACGCGGAGACCGCCCGCGCCTGATCGCGAGGCGCCGCGGCCAGCCTCTACTCTTGGCGGCATGGCTCAGCTCGGCGTCGTCCTCGCCACCTTCGGCTCTGCCGTGACCGCCGAGGACGTCCCTGCGTATCTCGCATCGGTGCGCGGAGGCCGCGAGGTCCCGGAGGACCTGATCGACGAGTTCCGGCGCCGCTACGACCTGATCGGCCGATCCCCGCTTATCGACATCACTCAGGCGCAGTGCGCGGCGCTGCAGTCCTTGCTCGACTCCGAGACCCCTGGGGACGGAGCGCGCGTGGTCGCAGGGATGCTGCACTCACAACCGTCATTGACCGGCGCGCTGGATGCGCTTGCCGCGGAGGGAACACGCCGCATCATCGTGGTCGCGCTGGCACCGCAGTACTCGCCCATCATCCTCGCGGGCTACGAACGCACCGTCGCAGCGTGGCGCGAAGACCACCCGGAGGTCGACGTGCGGATCGCGGGTGCCTGGCACATGATGCCGGACTGGATCGACGCTCTCGCCGAGCGCGTCGAGGAGGCGCTCGCGAGCCTCGAGTCGCAGGTTCGCACAGGAATTCCGATCGTCTTCACAGCTCACAGCCTCCCGCGCCCGGTCGTCGACCGCGATCCCGGGTACATCACCCAGCTGCACGACACGGCTGCGGCCATCGCGTCCCAACTTCGTCTCGATGACGACCGCTGGAGCTTCGCGTACCAGAGCGCCGGGCACACTCCCGAGGAATGGCTGACCCCGGACGTCAAGGACCTCTTCCCGGGCTTCCGCTCGCGGGGGATCACCGAGATTCTTGTCGTCCCCCTGCAGTTCCTCGCGGATCACCTGGAGATCCTCTACGACATCGACATCGCAGCCGGTGAGGAGGCGGCCGAAGCCGGGATCACCCTGCGTCGAATTGCGCTCCCGAACACGCAGCCGGCCTTCATCCGTGCCCTGGCTGCGGTCGTCGAGCGCGAACGCAACGCCGGCGCGGTCATCAGTCGGAGCTAGGCCGGACGGCTCACCCCGATCGGGTTGGGGTACCGGATGCCCTCGGGGTGCTCGAGGAGCGTCGCAAGCCCGTGCAATTGCTCGAAGAGGCGCTCACGTTTCGGGGCTTCCAGCGCCTCCCAGACGCCGGCGGCGAGCGTGTCGGTCATCTCCTCGACCGCGGCGCGCAGCGACCGCCCCGGCGCGGTGAGCGCACCGGCCGCGTCGAGGATGCCGCGGTCGCGGAGTCGCTCGACGCCTTCGTCCCACTCCTCCTCGGTCCAGCCGCGGAACCGGCGGATGGTGGGCGGGTCGATCCCAGAACCTGCCGCGAGGGCGGTGATAAGGGATTCCAGCCCGTCCAGACCATGGACGGTGAGTGCCGCCACGTGCCCGTCGAACCGATGCTCGCGAAAGAGCGTGCAGGCATGCCAGAGCTTGAGATGCGGCGCGACGGGCTCCTCGAGGGTCGCCGTGGCGGTGTAGAGGGGCCGGCCTTCGCCGCGGAGGCGGCGAGCCAGGTCCATCGCGGCGGTCGCGGCGCCGGCCACCTCGGCAGAAGCGACTGCATCGCCCCAGAGGCGGCGTATCGCGGAATCGGCGACGGCTGTCCTCGCCGTCAGGGCACGCTCCGGGGTCGAGAAATACCACGCATCGGGAATCGCCCTCGCAACCATCGCCGGCTGAAAGTTGTGGAAGACGGCGGTGACCAGGCCGGCACTCACCGCTCCCATGGGCGCCGATCGCGACGCGAAATATCCCATCCAGCCGCCACGCAGCCCAGCGGCCTTGTACTGCTCGCCGGCCTCGGGCGCGAAATAGACGATCGCGTGGATCGGCTCGTAGAGCGTCCAGGCACAACGTGCCAGGTTCGTCGTCACGCGACGCATCCTATCGGTCGATGGGTCAGCGCGGAGTCGCGCCGGTCGGAGTCAGCGTGCCGTGGAAGATTCCCGAGTGCGTGAAGGTCGGCGAGGTTCCCGGGCTGAACACGGTGCCGGTCAACTCCGACGACGGCATGAACTGCAGAAAGCGCGAGTCGGCACGGGCGACGTCGACGATCGATTTCTCCAGCACGCACGAGTTGTATTGACGCGCGGTGTCCTCGAGCGTGTTGGCATTGAGCACGACCTCCTGCTCCCAGGTGCGCGTGTAACGGCGCACGCCGGGAATACGGCTGTGCTCAGGAGTCAGACACTCGGCGGCGATCACGTTCTCGCTGCTTGCCCAGATGCCGCTTTCGGTGTTGACCACCAGGGTGTGATTGCCGATGGTATGCCCGGGTGTCGAGAGCAGCGCCACGCCCGGGCCGATCAACACGTCGCCGTCGATCGGAAACAGGGCAGCAGGCCGCAGCGCGGTGAACGTGGATGCCTGGTACCACGGCACCTGCAACGGATGCAGCGACTCGAGTGACACCAGCTCTGCCCGTTGCACGATCAGGCGTGCATTCGGCAGCGCGGGTGCGATCGGCGCCGCCGGCGAGATGTCGTTGACGGGTTCCGTGGTGCCGACCCATCGACGCACGTCCTGAGTGTGCAGATGGTCGAACGTGATCCAGTCGACGTCTTTGGCATCGATGCCGACGCTGCGCAGATGACCCATCACGTCGCCAAGCGGTCGCGCGAACGCACGCTCGAATGCGGCAGGTGTCGACTCGCTCAGCCTCGCGAAATACGGGGTGCGCCGGGCGAGCTCCACGTCGGTCGGCTCGAAAAGCAGCACCCTGCGCCTGCCATCGGGCTCGCGCCAGCGCACCACCACGAGACGATGCGTCAGCGACAGATAGGGTGCCGGGCTGATCGCCGCTCGAAAGAGACCGAACCGAGTCGGATATGGCAGGGTGACCAGGTCGAAGGTGCCGACCCAGTCCGGCATCCCCGTCCCCCGGAACCAGGCTCGAAAGCCGGGTGCGGCCTCGCGGATGAGATCGAGCTGGCGGCCCGGCTGAGGCTCACCGGCAACCGCCGCAAAGTGCGAGATCGCGCTGATCTCCCCGACCGGGGGTGGGACGTGCGTTGTCATCGCGGTCCTCGGGAGTCTAAGCGGTGGTGAAACCGCGGGTCGATATACTCGATTGCGGTGATCGAAGGAGTATCACGGTGAGGCGCTGGGGGCATTTTGTCTACCGACGCCGCAAAGCGGTGCTCGCCGCGTCACTTGCCTGCTTCGTGCTCTCGATCGTTGGGCTGCTCGCCGGCGGCCAGCCGATCAATGCGACGAATTACGACGTGGAGTCGGTGCGCGCAGCAAACCTCGAGAGTGCGCAGCTCCCGTCGACGACCGGTTCGTCGTTCACGTTGATACTCACGAGCGCGCAAGCGACCTTCGGTCAACCGGTGTTCGAGTCAGCGGTCAATTCGGCGGTGGCCCCCTTGCGCAGCGACTCGCGTGTGAGTGCGCTGGCGACCCCGTTTTCCGTCGCACCGGTGCAGGTTCCGCTCATGGTGTCGACGGACAAGCACAGCGTGCTGGTGCAGGTTGGGCTGAAGATCGACTTCTCGCAGGCCCGGGCCCAGTACGGCGAGATTCGGGGCGAGGCGCATTCCGGCGCCCTCAGCATCACCTCCACGGGCGACGTGCCACTCGCGTACGATTTCGACACGTATCTCGCGAGCGACCTGCGCCGGTCCGAGGTTGTGTCGCTGCCGCTCGCGCTCATCCTGCTCGTCATCGTGTTCGCCACCGGCGTCGCCGCCCTGCTCTGTCTCGGCGTCGGCGTCTTCGCCGTGCTCGGCGGCGTGGGTGCGGCACTCGCTCTCGCGCACGTCATCGACGTGTCGACCTACGCGGTCAACGTCGTGACCCTGGTCGGGCTCGGCATCGCCATCGACTATTCGCTGTTCATCGTGACGCGCTTCCGCGAGGAGCTGGCCACAGGGCACAGCGTTGAGCATGCGCTCGGCACCACCATGGCCACCGCGGGCCGGGCGATCATGTTCAGTGGCCTCACGGTGGCGATCGGCCTCTCCGGGCTGCTCTTCTACACCGGAACCGCACTGGTCTCGATGGGTGTCGCGGGCGCGATCGTCGTCGCCGTCTCCGTGCTCTACGCGGTCACGTTGCTGCCCGCGATGCTGGCACTCCTCGGACCGCGCATCAACAGCATGAGGATCCCCATCCTGCAGCCCAAGCCGTTCGGCGAGGGACTGTGGCATCGCCTCGCCACGTGGGTGATGCGCCGGCCGTGGACGGTGTTGATTCCGACCATCGCGATCCTGCTGATAGCGGGATCGCCGTTCCTCGACCTGCAGCTTGCCAACAGCGACGTCAACCAGCTACCCACCTCCGCCGAGGCGCGACAGGGGGCGGACCTACTGCAGGCGCAGTTCCCGCAGGTGGGCCAGAACACCATCGCGGTGGTCGTCGATTTCCACGATGGCGCACCGACGAGTCCGACCAACATCGCGGCCGCATACCAGCTCGCCCAGCGCCTTTCGACGCTGAAAGGCGTCACCGGGGTGCGCAGCTTTGTCACCGTTGAGCCGAGCGCAGCGCTCACGTCGTACCAGGCCCTGTACTCGCAGCCGCGGAGTGCGCTGCCGCCGAGCGTGCAGACCGTGCTCACCACCCTCACCGGTTCGAGCATCGCCGTCCTCGACGTCGCCAACCCGTACTTCGTCACCAGCGACCAGGCCCACACGCTGGTGCGTGACATCCGCGCGATTGACACGGTGCCCGGCGCCACGGTGCAGGTCACGGGCGACACCGCCTTCGACATCGACCTCGTCAACTACATGATCAGCCACACACCGCTCGCCATCGGGTTCGTGCTGATCACCACGTTGATCGTACTCACCGTCCTGCTTCGCTCGGTTGTTCTCCCCTTCAAGGCCGTGCTCATGAACGCGCTCTCGCTGAGCGCGGCCTTCGGGGCGCTGGTGTGGGTTTTCGACCAAGGCCATCTCTCGAACATCCTCGGGTTCACCGCCGGCCCGCTCGATCCCACCATCCCGGTCCTGCTTTTCTGCGTCGTCTTCGGACTGTCGATGGACTACGAGGTGTTCCTGCTCACGCGCATGCAGGAGGCGTGGGTTCGCACCGGCGACAATCGCATCGCGGTCGCCGACGGCCTCGAACGGAGCGGCCGGCTCGTCACTGGCGCCGCGGCGATCATGGCCTGCGTCTTTCTCGCCTTCGCACTCGCCAGTGTGGTAACGATCAAATCGATCGGCGTCGGAATGGCGGTCGCGGTGATCGCCGATGCAACGCTGGTTCGCGCACTCGTGGTGCCCGCGGTGATGCGCCTCCTCGGCGATGCCAACTGGTGGGCGCCGCGCTGGCTCCGTCCTCGTGAACGCGTGCGCGAGGAGATTGCTCCAGCTGCCTGAGACAACGCTCGCCCCAACAGGAGCACCACGTCGCCCCACGTTGCGTGGGTGGACCCATCTCGCCACGGTGCCGGTCGCCATCGCGGGAGCCATCGTGCTGGTGATACTCGGGGGTGGAAACCTGGCGCGGCAGATCTCCCTTGCTGTCTATGGGGTCTGCCTCGTGCTCCTCTTCTCGGTCAGCGCCAGCTATCACCGCGGACCGTGGTCACCGCGGACCCGCCGGGTCTGGGGCCGCCTCGACCACGCGACCATCTTTCTCGCCATCGCCGGCACGTACACACCGGTGGTCGTCAACGTCCTCCAGGGGTGGCCGTCGATCGTGTTGCTGGTCGTCATCTGGGTGCTGGCCGGCAGCGGCGTCATCGTCGCGACCACCGGGGTTCCGCTGCCGAGGTGGGTGACCGTGGTGCTGTACCTCGGCGTCGGATGGACGGTCGTGTTCTTCCTGCCCGCGCTCGCCGACCGCATCCACACCAGCGGGCTCGTCGTGCTCGCGACCGGTGGCGCGCTGTACTGCGCCGGCGCGATCGTGTATGCGTTGAAACGCCCGCAGTTGTGGCCACGAGTCTTCGGCTACCACGAGGTGTTCCACATCCTCGTCATCGCCGCGACCGCCGTCTACTTCGTGTTCATCTTGGAGACGGTCGCGCTCCCGCGATAGTCACCGCTCGTGCGGGGCGCGGACTAAAGGGCAGTTCGCACCTGGTTCGAGCGAGCACTACCGGCCTAAGCCAGTATCCGCAAATGTCACTTGAGGGATCTGTGGCCACATGGGTCGCGGTGCCAAACGCTTGAGAGGCGGACCATCACATCATCCCCTCGGCAGGAGCTGACCCACCAGTTCAAGAATGGCGTCGGTGACGGTCTCCGGGTCGGTGATCAGACCGAGGTGATGGCTGTCCAGCTCGATCACCGGCCAGCCAAGGCGTCGTGCCTCGTCACACGGCTCCCGATACTCCTCGCTGAGCCGGAGATAGGCGCACGGCGCATCCGGCCATCCGGGCACCTCGGGAAGGACCTCTTCGAAGAGCGCAAGAGGCAGCCGCGGGCAACCCCTGACGAAACGAGCTCTGACCGCTGCATCGGGTAGAAGGCGGGCCAGCTCGTTCGGACCCCACCAGTCCGACCACGGGGGGAGCCATCCGTCTCGGCCCATCCTCCTCAACCGCTCGGCCAACTCAGAAGGAGCCGTCGCAAACCAGCTCGCGCCGGGCTCGGGGAGCCTGGCGTCGACGAACACGCAGCCCTCCACTCGGCGGGTCGCCCGTGCCGCAACCGGAAGAAGAGGGCCGGCACGGCTGTGGACGACGAGGATGGCTGGGCACGTGATCGCGGCGGCGATCGCCTCGACTTCGTGGGGCCAGTAGGGAGGGCCACTCCCCAGGGCGTTGGTCAGGTCTGCCAGGGCCACCCTCTCGCCGCGTCGGCTGAGGCTCGCGGCCACGGCTTCCCAGCTATCCGGCCCCACAAGAGGGCTGTGCACGAGGACAAGGGAGGTGGTCACAACGACGGCAGCTTCGCACTTGCTTGGGCCAGGAAATTCGCTCTCGCGGACCGGGACGGTGACAGACTGTTGCCGACGACGCTCGTGCGCTTTCGCCAGACCGCGTACTTGACTTTCGTCAGGGTGGCGGCTCGACCACCGCAATTCCATCAGCGATGTGGATACGCCAGCCCTGCTCGTGCACGCGGCGGTGGTGCGGCCGGCACAGGGAGACCAGGTTGTTGAGCTCTGTGCGTCCGCCATGCGCCCAATGCTCGGTGTGATGCTCGTCAATGCGCAAACGTGAGAAGAGTGGGCGAAGGTTATCCGGGCGCTGGGGCCCCGCGACAGTCCGCTCCAGCAGGCGCTCTTCTAGATAACCCACGGAAGAACGCACGCCTGGCCGCTTGCAGTCTTCGATCAGGAGCACATCGGCCCCGCCGCTTACGGGCCGTTGAGAACAATTGTGGACGTGCTCGAGAAGAGGTCAATTTGCAATTCCGTGGGACTCTTCGGACAACCCTGCACGAGTTTGATGTTCAGCACCGGCGACCCGGTGGCGTGGTTGGGATGGTCGAACGGGATCGACAGCTTCGGTCCGGGCAGATGTGGACATGCGCTGGTCGAGAGCAGCGACTCGATACCAGCGACATCAATGGAACCCGGTTGCGGCGGAAAGATACTGGTGATGTTGAACTGCAGGTCGAAGCCTGTCGTCGTCCTCTCTCCGCCAACGGAGAAGTTGAGCGTCTGGACCTCTGGCGGTAACCCGTGCGTCCCGCCGGCAGCGCCGGGTGCCTGGCACACCGCAGTCCCTTGGAGGTTGAGCGCGCCCGATCCGGCCACTGTGCCCTGCCCGACGACAATGAACGACAACGTACCCGTCCATGCGTCCGAACACATGTAGTTGGCACCGCCATCGAAATAGTGGCGATCGCTGGTGCTGGTGATGGTGCCCTTCCAGCAGGACGGCAATTTCACTCCTGCCTTCGTCGCAATGTCGGCGAGGCGATCGGCGAGGTTCTGGTCGATGACGCCGTGGTTTTCCATCATGGTCCCGCCACGACCAGGAAGCGGCAGGCTCCCGCCGTGGCCGCCAAGGGCGTGGTCGATTCCGTAGTCGTCCCCCAGCCCCATCAGGTGGCCGATCTCGTGCGCCCATGTGCCGATATCCATGCTGGATTCATAGAAGCTGCCGGTGGTGGTGTTGTTGTACACCCACGCGGTGTCGTCGTTGTGGGTGATTCCGGGCGTGAGGTCATTGCTGTAGGGGCGCCCGGGATGGATGAAATCGATGCTGATCTCGTGGTAGCCGCCCTCCCAGTTGGGCTTGTCCAGGAGATGCTCTGAGAAGACCACGGCAATTCGGAAGCACCCCTTCGCCAGTAGTTTGGCGAGCGCCTGATTCCAGAGATTCTCGGCCGCCCGAACCTCATCCTGAATGAGCGGTCCGTAGATCGTCCGCTCCGCGGCATTGGTTGTACAGCAGAGGTCAAAGTTGACCGTAATGGTGAGGGTGGTGCCACTGACTGAAGCCGACGTTCCGCCGCCGCTCCCCGCTTGGGCGAGGTGTTCCACCGGCGGTGACAGGATGGCTCCGGCCGCCACCATGCCGCCGACAAGCAGCAGAGCGATCCGGCGCTTCATGGGGAATATTTCCCGGTGCTTGGGTCGAAAAGGATCGACGCCTGGTTGGTCTGCCACCACCTCTCCCAGCTGGACTGGGCGGCGGTGGCGCTGGCGAGATCGGTCGACGCAGTCAACCCGAAGGCCTGAGCCGTGAAGTACAGCAACTCGGTGCGGGCGAACTCGAAGGCTGCCGTTGGAGGGTCCCAATAGGAGAGCTCATCGCCCTGGTCGAGCGCAGCGATCAGGACGGGCAGTCCCCGCTTGTCGCCGATGCCAGTCAGTGCGGCGGCGGCGAGCAGGCGGTCGTTGAGGCTAGCCGAGGTGAGCAGCGCGATCATCTCGTTGCTTCCCTGGCTACTGGTGACCGTGAGCGCGAGGCTGTAGACGGCCGCGTAGTGCACCTGGGGATTGGAGTCATGGAGGTGGCGCACGGCTGCCTGGCGGAGGGCGTCAGGATGGTCGCGAGCCGCACTGTCGAGATTGGCGAAGCTGGTCCGGATAGCAGCGTCCGATGGCTCGAAGCCGGTGATCGCGTGCTCCGGTGACGGCGCCGACGAAGGGCTCGCGACGCCACTGCCGCATGACACCAGCAGCACGGCGGTCAGTCCGGCGAGCAGTCCACCGGGTCTGATTTGCATCGCGCTGCGACTATGGGCGCCGCTTACCCACCACGTCAATGCCATCCAGCCGTCGATTTTGTCTCCGTCACGTCGGGGTAGACAGAACCCACCTCGCCGGCGTGCACAGCGGCACGAATCTGGGCATCGTCGCCGGTCTTGCTGGCAACCTGCCTCAGATCACCTCAGACCAGGCCTATGAGGAGCCGCACCCCATAGGGCGGTGTCTGAAAGATATCGGGACACCAGGCGTCGATTGTCGTTTGTCGATTGAGGAAGGCCGGCCAACAGATGCTGCACCGGTGTCCGAAATCGAGATTACGCAGCATCAGGACGAGTGGATGAGCCGTGGTACGAGCTGGCCGAGGCTCATCCCACTCGGTGGTTCTCCAGGGGTTGTACTAACGATGGACGAGGTTGGCCAGAGCTGTGCCGCTCCGCCGTTCGTATCCCAGTTCAACGCCCGTTGACACTCGCCCGCTCACTTTGGGTCGAGTCGAGCTATCCGTCCTTCCGGATTAACGGTATGGCTAGGCCTGCTCGGGAAGAGGGATCGAATGCCACAGCACCAGCTTCCAGGCGCCGCTGTCGCGGCGGAGAATCATCGTGGTCGGAGCCGAGATGTGCTGCGGGGTGCCGTGCATCGTGTAGTCCTGATCGATCCAACAGGTCAGTAGCCCTGTGTCCCCCCAAATGCGCTCCTCCGCATCTCGAAGTTGCGTTTCCACATCACTCACCGCGGGCATCAGCTCGCGGAGGTAATTGTCTACGTCGCCTCTGCCGCGCAGCCAGCGTCGCGAGCCCTCGTCGACACTCTGGACGTCCTCCATCAACATCTGCCTCATCCGATCAGCATCCAAGGCATCAAGCGCCGCGAAGAAGTCGGTTGCGACATTTCTCAGCTCGTCTGGCATCAAACGGGTCCTCCATGGTGGTCGGCAACTGCCGAGTCTCCATGTACGAGCCTCGCGGGTCAATAGGGCTCGATGGTGGCGACTGCAAATGTCAGGCGACGACCTCCAGCGTGACGCGGGGCGGGTCACTCGGGCAGTCGTCATTTGTCACTCCTGGATAATGTAGGCAGCGACGCAGAGGTGTCCATTGCTCAGGTGCATGTACTGTCGCCCGTGGCAGGGGTCGTTAATGTCACCCGAGAAAGGTGCCCCCGACCGGCACATAGGTGGCAGGGACGGCTGCGCAAAGCACTGAGCTGAACTGCTACCGTCCGGAGCGGGGATCTGTCCGTGACGGCAGGTCAAAAGGGGGAGGTTGGCGATGCGTCGGCTCTATACCGACGGGGCCTTGTGCTGCCAGATAGCTTCTACTCCCAGAGAGTTGCCAGCCAAAAAACGAGGCATTCGCTGCCTTCACGAGGTGCCGAAAAGACATGCCAGAGTTCCCTGCGATTACTCACGTGGCGCTTACGGTCACGAGCCTCGAACGGAGTGTGCC
>PMOL01000005.1:194063-405835 GCA_003162415.1 Candidatus Dormiibacterota bacterium | reverse complement strand
TGATCGTCGGGCTCGCCTGGCCCACGGTCAGGGGCTCGCTGCTGCAGCTGCTCGTCGACGCTGCGTTGTTGGCGTCCCCGGAGAACGACGCCTGCCAGTAGAAGGTGCCCACCGTCGGGAAGCTCAGCGTGCTCGAGTTCGGCACCGCCCCAGTGCTCTCATCGACCGCGACGCTGCCCGCGGTCCGGGCGTTGAGCGAGCAGGCGTTGTCGCTGTACACCGTGTAGATCACCGTCGACCCGCTCCCGCCCGCCGCGAACCCGCTCAGCGATGCGGTATCGAAGTCCGTGCCTCCAGCCGCGATCGAACTCAGATTCAACGCCGTGCTGATCGTCGGGCTCGCCTGGCCGGAAGCCGCTACCGGCGTCTGCGGCACCACGACGAAGAAGGCCATGGCGACGAGCCAAGCCGACGCCACCGCAATCGCTCGCCGAGAACGCGACACGCGCCCTGGTTGCCTCTGATTCCCCCTCAAGTTCCCCTGTCTCCCCACTGGCCCCACTTACCGGACAGCTCCATTGCCCAGATGGCAACTGGAGCACGTCCGCAAATCCCCTTTCTAGCCCCGAGCCTTCCCGAAGCGAACTCCGCAAATAATGCGCTGCGGGGCCAGGGGTTTGCTAGCGGGGAATTGAACTCGGCAGTCGCAGTCGTCCGGTGTCGACGGTCCCCAGAACGACGAAGCTCCTACCGCCGAGGGAGATTCCTCAGCGGTAGGAGCTCGAGTGTCCTAATCGACGTTGCCGGGCTCTAGCAGTGCAGCGTCGAGCCGAACCTCTGGTTGGTGACGGTGATCCCGGTGGCGGCGCCGCGGGTCGATCCGTGGATCGTGCCCGCGCCGGCGTAGGTGAGCACGTTCTCGATGAGGATGTTGCTGGCCGGGCCGGTCACAAACCAGGCCGGCTGGCAGCGGTTGATGCCGTAGTAGGTCTCAGTATTCAGGATCGTGTTGGTGTCGTTGTACAGCGCCAGGATGCCGCCATGGATTGTGATGTTCGACAGCCGCGCGCCGTTCTGGCAGTCGATGTCCACCGCTGCAAAGCCGCCGGTGCCATGGTTGACCATGACCACGTTCGACACCACACTCCCAGTGATCGGAAAGTAGTAGCAGGGGTTCGGCCCGGTCAGCCGCATCCCGAAGCCCGAGCCGGTCTCGGCAGTGACATTCATCACAGTCGTGTTGTCAGCGTTGCTGAAAAGGACCGCGGGGACAGGGCTCTTTCGGATCGGGATGAGGCCGGGGTTGAAGGAGTACGTATTGAGGTTCAGATTTTCGACGGTGTTACCGTCCGAGGTGATCTGGAAGATATTCTGATCCGCGTGTTGGACCAGGAACGTCGCGGTCGCCCCGGCTCCCTCGACGGTCACGCCGTAGACGGTGTTGAGGTGGATGTTGCCCTGGAGGACACAGACACCAGCTGGGAGGCTGACGACTCCACCCGGGTGCTTGCCGGCCGTGTCCACCGCCGCTTGAATCAGCGGCGTGTTATTGGTGATGCCATCGCATTGGGCTCCAGATGCGGTCACCGCAGCGTGCACGCTGCCGGCAGGTGCGCGGCCGTGGCCGACCGTACCGCGAAGTGCTGGTGTCGCCTTCGAGGCGAGCGCCGAGGTGTGAGCTAGGCTGGGGTGCGTGCTGGAGTGATTGCTGGGGTGACTCGTGAGGAGGGCCGTCGGAGTCGGGACGGCGGCCGATGCGGGTGCCAATCCGGCCTGCGCCATGAGAGCAACGGTTCCTACGGCGGCAACGACGGCCAAGCGAGCGATGGGAATCTTCATGGCTCGACCGTGCCATCGATTCGCGCTTGCCGATCGGACGATGAGCAACCGGAATGTGACAGGTCGGCGATTTGACCGGACACACAATCACAACAACCCAGGGGAAATGACACGGCTTCGAGATCGGACGACACGACGCTGGTACGCCATGCGACGAACGACTGTTCGAATCATGTGACGGCCACGTGGCTGCGCTCACCGCCACTAATGCACGACGAGGTTCTCTGGGCTGCCCGCTGACTGGACCGCGGTTTTTCGTCGCGGCCGAGGCGCCCTATGAGCCTGTATGATGCGTATGAGTAACGGGGCGGTCCGGGGAAGGTTGTGCTTATGAGTTTTGGTACAGGTCGGCGCGTCATTCGCCGTTCGATTGGTTTGGCGGGTGGCGTATTCGTCGCCCTCAGCGCCCTGACGACGCAGGCGGGCGCTGCGAACACTGGGGCAGCGACCCCTTCCGCCCATCCGGCCACAACCGCCTCCACCTTGGCTGCGATGAACGGGACGTCATCGATCAGTGGCGCCTCTGCCACGACTGGCCCGGCAACGTGCCCCCCGGGATACCTGGTGACTCATGATCCCAACCCGCCGCCGGCGACGCCACCTCACATCATGGAGATCATGATGGAGAACACCGCCTACAGCGCGACCGATGCGACTCCGTACGTCATCGGCAACCCGAAAGCTCCTTACATCAACAACACACTGATTGGCGCTGACAAGTACACATCGCTGACCAACTGGTACTCGATTCAGCACGACAGCCCTCACGACTACATGGACGCCATCTCAGGCTGCGATCACAGCGGGGTCAACCGGCCCTACCCAGATCCGACACTGGTCAACGAGCTCGACGGCGTCGGAACGACGTGGAAGGCATACATGGACGGTCTGGCATCCGGGCAGACTTGCTATACGGGTCACGGAGCCGGCACCAACGGATACGAGCAGGACCACAACCCGTTCATCTACTTCGAGCAGATCATTGGCAAAACCACCGAGTGCAATGCCAACGTCGTCCCTTATATCCAGTCGAGCTTCTCTGCTGATCTCAACAGCAGCAGCCCTCCCGACTTCGTCTGGATCACGCCGAGCGCCTGTGACGATATGCACAGCCGCTGCGCGCCCCTCAACAACCTCGTCGCGCAGGGCGACACGTGGCTGGCAAACAACCTGCCCACGGTGCTCTCGTCGAAGTGGTACACGCAAGGCAATGGGATCGTCATCATCACCTGGGACGAAAGCGCAATTGCTGACGTCGCATGCCCGCCGTGGGGCGGCACCTCGTGCGGCGGCCACATCGTCACGCTCGTGATCAGTCAGAACTCGTGCGGGTCGTTCGCGGGGTTCGGGGATGAGTTCGGGATCCTCCATGGCATCGAAACGGCCTACGGAGTGGACTACCTCAACAACTCGGGCGGACCCGGCTGGACCTCGACCGACGACATCACCCCGGCGTTTGCGGACGGGTCCTGCGGAGGTGGCGGTGGCAAAGGCACGATCCAGGGCCAAGTGACCAGTACGCAGGCGGGCAACCCGCCGCTGCCCGGCGCCACAGTGACGTGCACATGCAGCGGCACCAATGCAACCACTGACGGAATCGGCGACTACGCGTTCGACAACGTTGCGGTCGGATCATATTCGATGACCTTCTCGGATACCGGGTATGGGACACAAACGCTGAACGGCGTGCTCGTTACCTCTGGCAACACCACAACCGAGAACGTCGCCCTGGCGCCGTCGGGAGCACCTCCGGCAGTTGTTCAGGACGTGGCGATGGGAGCGCAGGCCGTGGGCACGTCCTTCACCCTGTCGACGACGGGCGCCACGTCGGCGGGAGATCTGCTCGCTGTCTCGACGGAGTTCGACGCAGGCAGCGGCCACGCTTCGGGCACCGTCACCGGGGTGACTGACAACATGAACGATGTCTGGACGCAGGCAACGAGTGTCAATCCGACGACCCGAATCGGCGCAGCCGTCTGGTATGCACCCGGCGCGGCAGCCGGCGTGACCTCGGTGACGGTCACCTACTCCACGAGCGTCAATCCGGTGGTACGTTTCTATGAGATCAGCGGAGCTTCAGCGCTCGATCAGGCGAAGTCCGCATCGGGCACGACCACGGCGCCGAATAGCGGGACGACCGGGGCGACAACCAGCGCCAACGAGGTCGTCATCGGAGATATCGGCTTCGTGACCACAACCGCGAGCATCAGCGGGATCACCTCGGGATTCGCCGCCGACGCACTGCTGCGTAACTCGGCGTCGAACCACCAGAACTCGGAGCAGGGCGGCCACGAGGCCGTCTCGTCGACGGGCGCGTTCTCGTTCTCGGGGACGCTCTCGAACTCGCAGGTCTGGGCTGCTGTGGTCGCCACATTCAAGTAGGCAGCGGCAGCCGATGAGGGTTCTACTCACCGGGACCGCCCGGTGTGGAAGCACATGGGCCGCGAACGTTCTCGGACGTGCCGAAGGTGCCCAGGCGGTGTTCGAGCCGGACGGCCCCGCTTCGGACGTGCTCGGCGCCATGGTTGCGGCGCGGCTGGGCTCGCATCCCGCGCTGCCGCCGGACCAGCGCAGCTTTTGGTACCGGCAGCTCTGGGACCTCGCCTTTGTCGGCGGCTGGCCGATGGCGCGCGCCGAGAGCGTGCGCGCGGCCGGCCGGCGCGTATCCCGCATGCCCAAGGGGGTTCGGGACGGCCTGGTTGCGAGCCTCGCGATGGGCACGAGCCAGCTCCGCAAGCGTCCACGCAATGTGATTGTCAAGTCGGTGAACTCGACCTTCTCGCTGGATTGGATCGCGCAGCGTTACGCGCCAAAGATGGTGATCATGCGGCGCAATCCACTCAACACCATCTCCAGTTGCGCAGTGCTCGGTCTCTATGCCAAGCGCAACATTGGTGATCTCTCCGCTGTCAATCGGTTGGTGGTCGCCCCGCTCGGGATGACCACGCCAGGTGACGAGGCATCCGAGGTGACCCGGGTTGCCTGGAATGTCGGACTGCTCACCACCGGGCTCAAGCAGGCGGCGGACCGCCACCCCGAATGGATCGTCGCCTCCCACGACGCCCTCTGCCTCGACCCGTTGCCGAAGTTCAAGGCTCTCACCCGAGAGCTCGGGCTTGGCTGGACCAGCGCGATGGAGGAGTACGTGACCAAGTCGGACGACCCCAGCTTCACGGTGTTCGGCGGCAGCCAGCGAGTGCATCCCAACGCGGCAACGTCGACAACCGGCAGCAGCCGGAGGAGCGAGGCGACCACGCAGTTCGCGCGCAGGCTCACGCCCGCGCAAATCGCAGAGGCGCGGGCCGTGCTTGCCGAGTTCCCGCTGGGCGGCTGGGGACCCGAGGCCTACTGACCGTCAGCGCGCGTCGCCTGCCATCTCCGGTTGGCGCTCTGGCGCACGAATCCATCCCCGCGACGGATACTGAGCAAGCACCCCTTCGATCTCTTCGAGCTGCTGTTCGCTGAGGCGCTTGCGCCACCGGTTCGGTTGCTCGCGGGTGACCCGTATGTGGCTGAACCCTTCGCCTGGGCGGTTGGATTCGGTGAGAAACCGTTCAATACCCTCGCTCCACGTCAAGCCGACCTGGTCGCACACCTCACGGATCCGCACCAGCGGGTCGACGCAGAGTTCCTCGTGGGTGACCAGCAACCACTCGGGGTGTCGTTCCACGTGGCCGCCGAGCACCGTGGTCAGCAGACCGACCCACGCCGCGGTTCTCTCGGTGACGCTCGCGTTCGCGTCTGGCGCACTGATGCCCAGCGGTTCGAGATAGCGCTCGCGGATCGCGGGCCGGTCGAACAGGTCGAACCCGTGAACCCCGAGCTCGATCCACGAGGAGATGGTGTTGAGCGGGTTGCGCTGGATCACCACCACGCGTGGCTCGTAGCGCTCTATCAGCCATTCGACGTAGAAGTGCGCGTAAATCGATTTGACGAGCACGTGCGGTGAGCGTCCCGGAAGCGCCGACATCGCCTGAGCAGTGCGCCGCAGAAGCGGGTCGCGGATGCCGCGGGGCAGACGCAGTGCGGCACGGGCGGCACTCCGTCGCAAACCCGGCTTGTTGGGCACACGATCGCTGAAGGAGAGGTCCCAGAGCGCGCGGAACTGCGGGGCCTCCTCGTCGAGCCCGATCATCGGGTACGGGCCAAACCCAAAGCGGCTCACGCCGGTCCCGGTCGGGTCGGCATCGACGTTGTCCGGCTCCTTGACGACGCGCGTCGCGTCGGCGTGGCCGAGCGCGGTCGCCAGCCAGCGGGTTCCCGAACGAGCGACGCCGAGGAGGAGGACGCGGTCCGGGCGTCCGGGAACGATTGATTTCGGAGCGAGTTCGTTCATGGGCAACGGGTCTCCTGGTGCGATCTCATTCATCTTTCTTTGCTGTCTCGATGTACGCCTTGATGCGCGCACGCGTGTCAGGCGCAGGGCCCGGAAGCGCGCCCAACGCCTGGTTGAAGGTTTCGACGGCTGCCTGAGTCTGACCGAGCTGGATCTGAATCCACCCCTTCGCTGCGAGCAGGTTCGACAAGCCGAACCCGTCGACTCCCGCCGTCTGGGTGTAGGCGTTCGCATTGCCGATGAAGTTGGCGATCGCGGAATCGATGCCGGTGAGAGCGGCTCCCGGGTTGCCGAGGGCGAGGTTGGCTTCCGCAAGGTCGTCGTAGGCCCCCGATCCCGAGCTGGAGTTCGTCGCCGCGCTCGTGCAATCCGCGAGCGCCAGCGCGTATTCATGCCGGAGCACTTCTCCCTGGCACTCGTGAGCGAGCACCTGCGTGTTATCCGCCTTGGTGAGCGCATCGGCCAGGGCTAGCTCGTAGTCCTGGTCCGCGAGCGTCAGGTTGCCGGTGGCGGTGGCGAGGTCACCACCCGCGACGTAGAGCAGCGAGGTCCCCGGGTCGAGCAACTGCGCGCGTTGATAGACGGTCTGGGCGTCAGCGAAATCGGAGATCGCAACGAGCCCGTCGATGGCGGTGAGCTGCTGGTTGGCGGTCGCTGAAGGAATCAACGCAGCGTGCATGTAATCGGCCGTCGCTGCGGCGACGTTACCGATGACGCGATATGCGACCGCGCGGCGAAGATAGAGGTCGGGACTCCGTGGCGACAGCGCGATCGCCTCTGAGTAGTCGTGCACCGCCGCCCCGCCATTCTGTCCGCCGTTCAGGTAACAATCGCCGCGACCCACGTACGCCGCGTAGTACGAGGGGAATTCCTGGAGGGCCTGCGTGTAATCGGCGATGCACAGGTCGGGTTGCCGGGCCGCGCGTTGCAGTCGCGCGTCGTCGATGGATGATCCCAGAACGCTTGTGCTCGGTGCAACAGCGCCGGCCTGTTGTGCTTGCGTGATCAAATTCTGGAAATCGCCCGCGGACTGACCGCATGACGCCAGTATCAGCGCGCCCGCAACTGCAACCGATGCAACACCCGCGCCCACCCGCGTGGGTGTCTGTGGGACCGCCGGCTCCGGCGCATGCGGCTCTGCGCGCTGCTCGTCAGTCGGCTCGCTCCGGGCTCCGAAGCCGGCGACGAAGCGCACCGCGACGGAGATAAGCAGCAGGGCGATGGCCACGCCGCCGTAGCCAATGTCCACCGAGTACGGATCGGGTGCCACCGCGACGACCGCGAAGATGGACGGGACACCGAACCACTCGAGCGCCATGGCCACCGCCGTCACCGCCAGCATCGCCAGGCCGATGCTGCCGATCCACGTGGCGAGGCGGGACGGCGGAAAGGTCGCCTGACCTATTGGGGCTGATGTTGCAGTGGCGACGTCACGGAAGCGGCGGGGCACGCGAACCGCGAGCCAGATCGTTGCGACGAGCACGACGAGTGCGATGCCCTCTCCGATTCGTTCATATGGAAGTGTCGAGTACGTGAACGAGAGCGTGGGAGAGGAACTCTGCGTGCTGTCGAGGTGGTAGAGGTTGAACAAGCCATCGCCGAGACTGACGGGCTTGTGTGTGTCGAGCCGCCACCCAGGGTCGTAATAACGGCGGAGTTCGACCCACTTCCCGTTGACGGAGTCGGTCGACGCCGTGATCTGCTCGTCGGACGAGGTGAGCGTGATATCACTGACCGCGGTGGTGCGAACACCGAGCGCGGTGGCTGTCAGGGATGACCAGCTCAAGCACGGTCCGAGGGTCACCGCAGTCGCCGTCGCGGCCGTTGCGATGGCAATCTTGTTGCCGCTGGTCGCCTGGAATGGGCCGTACAGGTTCCAGCCATTAGCCCTGGGAAGGCCCTGGGCTGTCAGCAGTGGCAAGGACAGCTGTCCGCCGTTGATGGTGAGCGCTATCGACGGTGCCGTCGTCTGCGCCATCACCGCCGCAGTGCCTGCGAAGTCGGATAGGCACGTGTTGTTGACGTAGGGCAGTACCGACACCTTGTCGGGAAGGTTCGCCGGAGCGACCGGGTACTGGTTGTTGTCGAAGCTCTCGCGATAGGCCACGGGGATGTTGAGCGCTTCGAGCGCCGGAAGGATCTCAGGGGTGGCCCACGTCCCTGAGTCGACCTCCGCGACGGCAGGTGCGGTCGTGACGGCGGGTTCCGGTGAGCTCATCCGCCAGACCCAGATCGATGTCGACCCGCTACCCAGGATCGTCGGCGACCCGAACATCTGGCTCATCTGCTCCTGCAGCCAGGCGCGCGTGACCCCTGCCGGGAGCGAACCCTCCCCCTGCCCACCGGGAACCACGACGTACCCGGCCCCCGCCATCTGCACGAGGTAGGGGAAGAGGTGTGGGTCCACGTAGCAGTACGCGATGACGTTGTCAGGGCAGTACAGCTGGAACGGATCCCGCTGGTTGGTCCGGCTTCCCCCGAACTTGCCGGTGAGATTCACCGCCGGATGTGTCGGAGATGCGATGAGGAAGTGGTGGTTGTGGATGCTGTTGCCAACCAGCGGTTGACCGAACCAGAGCACCGGTCCGGGACGCGTGTCGGCAGCGAGAATCCTGGAGAATGCCACGTAGGCCGCGGGCTCCGGCGTTGGTTGCGTCGTCGATCCCAGTGCACCGCTCTGCAGAACCACCACCGACCACCCGCTCAACGCAACGACACCTACCAGGGCAAGTGCAGCGCCGGCTCGAAGCATGCGCGCCCGCAGCGCCGGAAGATGCGCTCCGACCCACTCGAAGGCGCCCGCCAGCGCAATGGGAATGAGGATCGCGTAGGCCAGCATGACGATGTACAGGAACTTCGATCCTTCGCGGAACAGCTTCCATCCCGGGACGTGGATGTACATCCAGTCGTAGACGCCCCCGAGCGGGGCGTTGTCAGTCTTGGCAAAGAATGCGAAGAGCAGCGCCGCGACCACGAGCCAGAGCACTTCGGGACGCATTCGGCGAGCAAGGACCGGCGTCAGTGCAAGGAGCGGCAGGATCATATAGGCGGGATTCAGTGGCGCCTGGACAAGCTGCGCCGGGGTGCTGCCGGTCCAGAAGGCATCGACACCCGTGATGCCGTGTCCGAGCGTGAGGACGTTGAAGTTCGGTGCCTGAGGAATCGGCAGGCCGACGCCGCCGTGGTAGGTCAGAAGCGGGACAAGCCAGAACGCCTGGAGCCCGAGGAACACCGCGCCGGCGACGGCGCCCAGCGCCGTGCGGCGCAGAAAGCTCTGCCAGTTTCGCTCGGCCACCGAGACAATGACGAAGTACATCGCCATGAGCAGGACGCAGAGATAGGCAGGACGAACGTCGTAGAGTGCGACGACCGAAAGCAGCAGACCGGTGAACAGCGCCCAGCGAAATGAGAACCGTCGCACGGTCTTGAGGAACGCGATCAGGACGAAGAAGGAGACGATCTCGCCGAGCGCCAGCGGCACCTCACCGTCCGATTCGAGCATGAAGTACGTCGAGCCGAGGAGCAGGACGGGAGTCAGCAGCGCCCACTTGGTACGGCCCATGATCTCGCGCGCCAGCAACCAGCCTCCAACGGGAAGCAACACTGCGAACGGGACGAAATAGAGCAGCTTTTCAGTGACGGTCCAGCCGGCTCCGAGAACGGCAAAGAGTCCCGCGATCGCATAGATCGGGAATCGGAAGGCGGCCGAGAAGCGGTTCTCGCCTCCCAGGCCGAGCGAGCTGTCCCATACCGAGGGCCACGGGCTGTAATTGGCGAGCACTGGATTGTCGGGCCAGTGCCAGTCTCCGGCAGAGAGCGGATTGGTCGACAGCCACGCATGTCTGATGCCGAGGCCCACAAGCGCGAGTACCACCACCATCGCCCATGGACGGTCCGAGATCCAACGTCCCTTCTCGGTCAACCACGCGACTGCGCGGCTGTCTCGAGCTGTCAACACTCGGCTCATGAGCGGTACCTAGGCCGGTGCATTCGCCATCAACCCCTGACCGCTGCCAGGATCGTCGATCGTCGGTCCGTCTGCAGCGGCCGCGAGCAGTCGTTGCCGCCGCTCTGTCAGGAGGTATTGCACCGCGAGTGCGACGAGGACCGCTGCGATTGAGATGTCGCTCATCAGCGAGACCACGAACAGTGAGCTGTGGAACAGGTAGATGAGCAACGGCTTGATCAGCGTCCCGGGGATCAGCACCCAGAGGAGGTTGAGGTCGGCAAGCGACTGCTGCGTGTTGCTGAGCATCACAACCGCGGCGAGCAGCGGCATGCCCAGCGCGTACCAACCGATGTAGCCGGCCCCTCCGTCATACGACTTCCCCGAGAAGTCACGAAGGATGCTCGTGCTGAGCAGGGAGAACACGAGCAATCCGAGCAGCCCTCCGACCAGCGCGATACCGACGGAGGTGAACACCACGGACTTCGTCCCGCGCTGCCGGGCATGACGCGCTGCGACCTTGGGGAAGAGCACGCTCGTCACGCTTCCCATCGCGAAAAAGAGTGCGCGCGCCGTGACCGTGACCGCGCTGAATTGACCCGCCGGTTTACCCGGGTAGAAGTGCTGCACGAGGACGACGTCGCTGCCGAGCAGGACCGATACCGTGATGGTGGACGTGACCGACACGAGCAGGAAACGCCACAGCGGCTTCCAGCCGGTGACCCCGCGCCCGCGACGCATCCGCGGCCAGACCATTGCAAGGGCAATGAAATAGAGCACCGCCGCGGCGACGCTGATGCCGAGCATGACCCCCTGCGGGCCGAGCCAGAACGCGAAGATGATGACGAACACGACGCGGCTCAGGGCGATCCCAATGCTCAGTGCGCTCCAGGGTATCCAGCGTTGTTCGCCCTGGAGGGAGGCGAGCATTGGCGAGGTGGCGAACATGAACGGCACTCCGACCGCGCCCACGATGATGTAGGAGAGGGGCACGGCCAGGTAGCTCGCGAGCAGTCCACCTCCGATGATGAACACAAGCCCGAGTGCGGTGCCGATCAACGTCAGCCGGCGGATCGTCATGCGCAACAGAGCGCTGCTCTCCACATCCGTGCCCTGTTTGGTGGCAAGTTCGCGGCTGGTCGTCCATGCGACCATCCGGCTGAAACCTGCCGCCGGCTGGGTCAGGACGGTGAAAAAGCTGAAGACGGCGAACACCTCGCCGTAAAGACGCGGATTGAAGTGATGGCTGACCAGCGCCTGTAGCAGCAACCCCAGCACGCCCGCACCCCAGGTTCCGGCAGCAGCCACGGCGTTCTGCGTGATGAACTGCCGGCGTTCGCGCTTCGCGCCCTCGTGCGAATTCACGTGCGTGCCTGTAGCGTCCTCGGAGTCACTCACCTGCCGTTCTCGTCCGCAACGTGCGCAGACGTCTCGATACCGCTGACCGACACGCGACCTCCAATCCTGCCAAGACTACTTTCGGCATTCGCCCCTCTTCCCCCTCAAGTCTACTAGAAAGTCGTCAGACGCCCCAATCAACAGCCACGAGTGGGAAGGGACCGACTGTCACGACGCGGTAACGGGAGGGCGAACCCAGCCTCGTGTCGGGAATCTCTCGAGGACCCTTTGAATCTGCTCGACCTCAGCATCGGTGAGGCGCTGACGCCATTTGGTGGGTTCTTCCGTTGCGATTCGCACCGGCGCGAGACCCTCGCCGTGGCGGTTGTTGTCGTTGAGGAAGCGGTCGATGTCGTCGGTCCATTCCAGACCCACCTGTTCGGACACCCGACGGATCGTGGTCGATGGGTCGTCGCAGAGGTCCTCGTGGGTCACGAAGATCCACTCCGGGTGCCGGTCGAGCGCCTGGGCGATCACGTGCGTGAGCAGACCCACGTGCCATGCGATCTGAGCGACCTCAGGCGCGCCGGCGCCGGGCGGTTCGATGCCGAGCGGCTCGATGAACCGGGTGTGGATGATCGGGCGTGTGGTGAGATCGAACAGCGGGATGTGGAGCTCGCGCCAGCTCGAGACTACGTTGAGTGGGTTCCGCTGCATGGCGATGACCTGTGGCCGATACCGGGCGACCAGCCACTCCAGGCTGAACGTTGCGTAGATCGTCTTGACCACGACGCTCTGGGCTCGGCCCGGTCTGCGCGCCGAGATCGACGCGGCGCTTCGGACCAGCGGATCGCGAATCGATCGCGGCAGTCGCAGGAGGACCTTCGCCGCCGGGCGAAGTCGTCGTCGCTCGCGAAGCGCGAATGGCAGGCGCCCTGAGAACACCAGATCCCAGAGGGGACCGAATTGCCCGGCACCGCTGTCGCTGTCGATCACCGGGTAGGGGCCGAAACCGCGCTGGCCGGCTGCCGCGTCATTCGAGGGGTCGGCATCGACGTTGTCCGGCTCGTAGTAGAACCGGACACCTCGAGCCCTGCCGAGGGCATGACCGAGCCACGAGGTACCCGAGCGGGCAACGCCGACGAGCACAACCGGGTTGGACCTCGCGGCGCCGGACGGCGCCTTCAGTTCTCGTTCACGCACGCCAGGACGTTCCTCCACTGGTCGATGATCAGCGGCCGCCCGTGATGTTCGTCCAGCCACGCATGCTGTGCAGCCACTCGGGAGCGGGCTGCGTCAGCACCCTCGGGCGCCGCCATGATACGGGCGACCAGGCTGGGCAGGGCGTCAAGCGGCGCCTCGAGCAGACCGGGCGCGCCGCTCAGGCCCTCGAAGGCGATGGGCGTCCCGGCGATTCTCTTGCCGTGGGCGAGATAGTGGAGCACCTTCGTCTTTACTCCCGCGCCCGTGGCCAGCGGGGCCAGGCACAGGTCCGCGGTGGCGATGATGGAGTCGACGTCATCCACGGCGCCGAGGAGCACAACTCGAGCGCCCGCCTTGCCACCACCGATAAGCCCATCGCTGCCCGGACCGCAGATGACTATCGTCGTCGTCTCCGGGAGCGTCGGGGCGAGGACATCGATCAGCCATCGGGCCGCTACCGCGTTGTGCTTGGCGGCGATCGTGCCGACGAACAGCAGGATCGGGCGATGCAGCAGGCCGCCGACCCGCTCGGCAAGATCACCGTCGCCCGCTTCGATCATCCGTTCAGGCACGAACGCCGCGTGGTCGACGGTCATCAGCTTGCCTCGTAGTGGTACGTGGATGCGTCGCCACTCCGCAGCCTCGGCTTGACCGATGGCGACCGCCACGCGACAGCGCCTGGCGGCCCAGCGTTCCAGCCCCCACCAGATGACCTGCTTGGTCCGATTCGACGCAGTCCGTTTGAGCCGCTCGTAATGAAGCGTCTGACACTCGTTGGTATCCCAGATCATCGGCACGCGAGCCCCCGAGACCTCGAACGCCGGCATGAACATCGCGTTGGCGACGATGACGGCATCGGCATCGCGCGCGTGTTCACGGATCATGCGCGCCCACTCCATCGAGAAACCTCGCCACGGCTTTCGGTTGGGCACGTGGATTGCTCGCGCCCACGGGGGCGGCGGATTTAGGGGCTGAGCCTCGCGAGTGCTGAGGATCGTCGGCGGCATCCCCAGACTAGCCAGGCTCTCGGCGAGAATCCGTGAACGAACCTGGAGGCCACCGTCCGGCTCGATGATCGAGCCGAACGTTACGAGCAGCGGCCTGAGCGCGCGCCGGGGATGGTCATGGACGGCGACTCGCGTCGCCGGGTGTCGCGGCGATTCGGGATCGTTCTCTGGCATCTGCTACTGCGTAGACCTCACTGCTGCGGTCGCGGACGTGACCGCGAAGTCTCGTGTCAACGGCAACGTCGATGACCGCCGCGAGTTCGACGGCCTTGAGTGTGAACATGCCCGCCGTGAGCAACGGGTGGCGACCCAACGTCCGCCAGTTGCGGACATACGCAGCGCGAAAAATCGGGTTTCCTTGTGCCATTGCACCACGTCCGTGCTTCCGGGCGAACGCGAGGTACCCTGGCGCATAGTACTGCCGCTTCCTGTAGACGGTCCGGAGACGGGTGCGACCCTCATCGTGGTGAATGATCGCCCGAGTTCGGGGAAGTCGGCGGCCGCGTGCAACTCTTCGTGACAGATCCCAGTCCTCGCCCCCGTTCAGCTGTGCGTCGAACCCCCCGGCATCGGCGAACGCGGCGCGAGTGTAGAAGCGGGCAGCCTCAATGGTGTCATCTCCCTTGTAGCACCCGCGCTCCAGGGCGCGGCAGGCTGTCCAAAACCCCTCTCCCACCGTCTCCTCTGGGATGACGACCGCCGGAACACCGTCAGCGAGCAGGCGCGAACCCTCGGATACCACCTGAGGATCAAGGACCATGTCGGCGTCGATGAAGAGCAACAGGTCACCCGAGGCCAGCGACGCCCCGTGGTTTCGCTGAGCACTCCGCTCCGGCCCGATGGTCGCCACCGTATCGGAATAGCGGTTGGCGATCTCCAGGGTGTCGTCGCTCGAGTGGTTGTCGACGACCACGAGCTCGGTGGCTGCATGTGTCTGAGCGCGAATGCTCCGGAGGCAGGGTCCCAGCGTCTGGCCTGAGTTGCGCGTGGTCACGATGACCGAGACCGTCCCCTGTCGGTCAACCGACATTCGAGATCTGGACATCCTCCACCGTTTCGGTCTCGGTCACGGCGGTCGCGGCGTTGACCGCGCTATCGGCCTGTCGGCCGGCGTCGATCGCGCCCGCCAGCACGAGCCGAAGCTCGTTGGTGCTCCGCTCCCAGGAATGTGCCGCCGCCCACTCGATCCCGGCAACGCTCATCGCCGCCCGGCGCTCTGGATCTCCCAGCAGTCCCACGAGTGCCTCCGCCAGGGCGACCGGCTCACCGTGCGGGACCAGAAGACCCGTGATGCCGTCCCGGACCGAATCACGCAGACCGTTGACGTTCGATGCGACGACCGGGAGCCCACGAGCACCCGCCTCCACAGCGGAAACGCCCCAGCCCTCGAACGCGGATGGGCATACCGCCACCCACGCTTGCGCGGCAAGCTGGTCTCGGGCTGCGCCCGGCAGATAGCCATGGAAGCGCACGTGGGTTGCCAGCTTGAGAGACCACGCGAGCCGCTCGAGCCGCGTTCGATCGGGGCCCTGCCCAACGATGTCGAGTTTGGCGTTCGGGAAGGACCGAAGCACGATCGGCATGGCGCGAATGATCACGTCGACGCCCTTCTGCGACGTTAGGCGCCCTGCGCAGAGGATTCTCGGCTCGGCCGCCGCCTTGCGGTCGAGCGGAGTGACTTCGACGACGCCGTTGTGGACGATGTGAATCTGGTCTGCTTTGAAGCCCAATCCGACCAGATCGTCCCGTGTGCTCGCGGAGACCGCAACCACCCGTGTGTTCCGGTAGACCCGCGGCATCAGTTTCCCCTCGAGAAAGTACCCAAGCCAGCGCAGGGGAGGATGCGTCTCACGCCGGAAGATCTCGCGATGGACGTGATGGACGAGAAGGACCTTCGGGACCCGCGCGAAGAGCGGCGTGAAGAACGGGATCCCGTTCTCGCAGTCGACGATGACGTCGTACCGGCCACGGAGCCTGAACAGATACGAGATCGCAACGCTTGGATACAGGGTGAAGCGGCCTCCTACCCGATGGACCCGGATGCCGTCGAGCAACTCGTTCCTGCTGCTGCCCTTGTGCCGCTGGCAGAGCCACCCGACGTCAACCCCGTTCTCGGCAAACCGGCGGCCGATCTCATGCATGTAGATCTCAGCACCACCCGACCACGGGTGGCTGATGTCGCGCCAATTGATGATCAGCACCCGTAATGGCCGTTCGCGTCCACGGAGCGGTGAGATTTCTCCCATGCTGGGTCCGAAGAACCCGCGAACGAATGCGATCCCGTACGTCAACGACACTAGCGGCAAACCGAGAGTGGCCAGGATCCGGTCGCCCGGGCGTGCGGGTCCCCGCGCAAAGAGCACCCCCACTGCCTGCACGCAGTAGAGGACGAAGAGTAACCCTCCACCGATTGCCGCAGCCTTGATTGGATGGTGCGGGAAGGGAATGAGCAACGCGAGCTCGAGAATCACGACAAGGGTCACAAGAGTGGGCAACGCGTATGGGTAGAACGGCGCAACCTCGCGGAATCGCCGTGCCATGTCGCCTCTCGCACGACCATACGCCGCGGTGTCAGCGAGGAACGCCGTGGGGAAGCGTCGAGTCGTGGCGGCCACTGCCAGCGTGGGTTCGTAGTGGATGTCGCACCCGAGAATGGAGCGAACCTTGTAGCAGAGCCGAACCGCCTCCCCGCCGATGCTCGGCGACTGGAACCCGCCCACGTCGCGGAAGACGTCCTCGCGGATCAGCAGGTTTGAACCGGTGAGCTCGGAAACTTTACGAGGGCGTTCCGCACGTGACACGTGGCCCGACGGAGTGGTCCCGAGATGACTGTTCAAGATCAGCGCGCTGACTCGTTCGGCTCGCCAGTGGCTCCTCGGCAGCACCGGTCCCCCGGCGACTGAAACCTCGGGATTTTCGAAGTATTGGATCACCCGTTCCAGCCAGCCCTCCGGCAACCGGACCCGATCGTCCACAAACGCCAGGATCCCGCCTCGTGCCTCGGCCGCCGCTCGGTCGAAACGATCGCCGCGCGAGGCGGCATTGTAGGACACCACCTTGACGCCTTCCGGCGCCGAAGGCCATGCCTCTCGGGAAGCCACGATAACTTCGCACGAGGAGTTGCCGATCACCTTCAGCATGTCGCAAAGCGATCGAGCCGTGCCTTCGTGCACAGCGTCAACCGCGACTATCAAGCTGAGCGCCGGCGCCTCATCGAAGGCGCGTGCATCATCCTCCGCGTTGGCTGATCCCCTCATCGCCTTGTCCCCTTTCCCGGCACGCGCGTCTCCCCGGTACGGTGTCTCTCCGTCCGCGACCCCCATAGCTGCGGCCCCTCCTTCACCTGAGGCACACAGCGAAGTCGTAAGTATGTGGCCCGCACCCATAGGCCGTCAAGGGCACCGAACGGAGCGAACCTCCCCAAGCGGCGTCGACTAGCTCACGACCGCCAGGTGTACCTGCGCCGAGGGCGCCCCGCTCCGGACCATCTGACCATAGGTGCAGTGGGATACCGTCCCTTCAGCGATCGCCTGTGCATCGATCACGATGTTGTTGTGACCGAGGTTGGAGTCGGTGAGCAAGAGATTGCTCACGTCGCCGATGGTGAGCGTGTAACCGCTACTGGCGGTCATGGTCAGGCCACGAACGGTCACATTCTTCGCCACCTTGCCAACGCCTTTCGCGCCGATGATGCCCACCTTGCCGCCTTCGCCGCTGCTGGTGAAGTTGGTGATCGTGATGTTGTCAGCGGGTGGCGTCAGCCAGAAGCCGTTGCGGGCGCCACACTGCTGCGCGCCCGGTGTGTACCGGTAATCGGTCACAGTCGTCGACTGGTCGACATAGAGCGCAAGTCGCGAGCCGGTGTGGGCGACGTTGGTGATCGAGCTGTTCTGCTGGAAGCTCCACGAGAATCCGTCGTTGCAGTCCAGCTCATTGAGAATGAGATTGTTGACGACGTTGCCCGTGTTGTAGCTCGGCGCCAGGGGTTTCGCGCCCTTCGGGCCAGCGTAGTAGATCGCGAAATGGTTTGGACCGCCGAGGATGGTCGTGTTCAGGAGACTCGTATCGTTTGCCTGGACGAAGAGCGCAGCACCGCCGCTGAACGTCTGGGTGTCAAGCGTCAGGTCCTCAACGATGCTGTGGTCGATGTGCACCCCGAGGAGCCCCTTATTCGCCTTGCCTTCGATGAGACGGGTCTGGTCACGGCCTGCGCCCTCCAACGTGATCGGTGCCGTCCCGTCGATCACGATGGATCCGCCCGTACCGGTCTTGGACGCGTTGAACAGGTATTTGCCCGCAGGTACATACACGACGCCGCCTCCGGCCGCTTCGGCAGCCTGGATGGCGTCCCCAAATGCCGTGGTGTTGTCGCTCTGACCATCTCCGCGTGCGCCGTACGACGTGACGCTGTACATGCCACCACTTGACGCGGTGGGATTCGCTGACGGTCTCGATGTGGCGGGCGGAGGGGACCCACACGCCACCGCGAGCGACGAGCTGAGCGCGGCGACGACGGCGATGCCGAGTGTCGCGCGACGGTGTGGCCTTCTCAGCGCCGCGTCAAAACTGGCCATGATCCTTCCCAGAATGCGCTGACTGGACTCTCGACGCGGGTCTACGCCGCGTCAGCCCGCAGCGCGCTCCCCGACCTCCATGCTGTCAAGTTCGTCACCACGATGGAATGAGAGGTCACTGAGAAGGAACCGCCCGGCAATCCCTCTCGACTAGCATGCGATCCAGTATGCGGATCCTGATCGCCGGCACGCACCGGTGCGGTTCGACCTGGGTGGCCAATGTGCTTGGCCAGTCGCCGGGGATTCACAACGTATTCGAGCCGGACAGCCCGTACACGGACATTCTGGGCACCGTCGTCCGGAACAGGCTCGGCGAGTACCCCGCACTCGACGAGGGCGAGGCATCCTCGTGGTACTCGATGGTGTGGGATCTCGCGTTCGCCGGAGGCTGGCCATGGAGCCGGTCTCCTTCGGCCCGGAGGCTCGGCCGTGGACTCTCCAAATCGCCTGCCGCATTTCGCGATCACGGGGTCGCGGTGCTGGCGCAAACCATCGCGCTGACGGTGCCACAGCGTCAGCCTCACGTCATCGTCAAGTCAGCGAACTGCGGGTTCTCCCTGGAATGGATCGCCCAGCGGTACGCCCCGCGGGTGGTGATCCAGCGGCGCAATCCCCTTAACATCGTCTCCAGCTGGATGGCACTCAATATCGAGCCAGACCCACTTGACAACCCGGCAGTCCGGCGTCTCTGGCTCTCACCGCTCGGGCTCGGGCAGCCTGCAAGGGGCCTGTCGCGAGTCGGCCAGGTCGCCTGGACGGTGGGCGTGCTCACCGTCGCGCTCAGAGAGAGTGCGGAGCGACACCCGGAATGGATCGTGATCTCGCACGACGATCTGTCAAATGATCCGTACGAAGGGTTCACCTCGCTGTTCGCTCAACTCGGGTTACCGTGGACGCCGCGAGTCAAGGCATACCTCGAGGCCGCCGATGACCCGGCGTTCGTCGTCACCGGTGCCAATCCACGATCACACCCAAATCAGCAGACGGCCGCGGCGGACGGCACGAGCCGGCGGATGCAGCAGGCGACGCAGTATCAACGCCGCCTCGCGCCCGCGCAGGTCGCCGAGGCGCGCGCGGTGCTTGAAGACCTCCCCCTGGGCGCCTGGGGGGTGCCACCCGTCGAGGTTTGAGCTTGCCACGGCGCCTTCGGCACGCTATGCTCAGGGCCTCGAAGAGGGTGGGCTGCTACAGGCTAGGGGGTTCAAGGTGAGGCATCTCAACATGCTGCGCGGTGGCGTGTACGCTGCCGCGGGGTTTGCTCCACATTCCGTCCGGGGTCCGCGCGCTAACGGCAACCCGAGGACCAGCAATGGTTGACGAACAGCCTTCACCCGTCGGCGATCGCGTTGCGTTGCCGCGCGTACACACGGACTCGGCACCGTGCCTCTTGTACCTCGTGCGCCACGGCACGACGACAATGAACGTCGAAAACCGGTATCGGGGCCGGCGGGACATTCCTCTTGACGCGCAGGGGTATCAGGACGCCGTGGATGCTGCTCGGTTCCTCGGACCTCGCGGCATCACCGCCGTTTACACAGGTCCGCTTCGGCGCACCATCGCCACGGCGCAAATAATTGCGGACGCGGCTGGCGTCCCTGACATTCGCATGCTGCACGGTCTCATCAATCTCGATTACGGCGTGTGGGAAGGCATGACATCGGACGAGGCGGCGATGTACGACCCGATCGCCTTCAACCTGTATCGGAAGTCGCCGCTCGACGCCGTCTGTCCCAACGGGGAGCGGCTCAACCAGGCGCAGGATCGGATGCTCGAAGCCATCCGGTTGATGGGGGGACGACATGCGGGGGAGAGCATCGTTGCGATCTCGCACGCGGTCATGATCCGGCTTGTGATGTCGTCGATCCTCAACCTCGCCGGCGAGAACTGGCGCGTGCCGCTCGGAAGAGGATCGATCACCGAGGTCGTCGTCGACGGCGGCAACATCTCGATTGGGCCGGGGCCCGGATACGCCGGCTCAGCCGACGTGCCGTCGACGACGACGCAGCTCCGCACCGCATCGTCGAGCTGACCGCCGCGCGGGACTCAGCGGTGCCGCCGCCTTGGTTCAGGATGGTCGGGCAGATGAGGCTTCGCGAGGCCTGACCCACCCGCGATTGGGGAATGTCGCGAGAATCGTGCGCAGCTCCGACTGCTGGTCCGGAGTGAGCCGCGTGCGCCAGGCGTCTACCTGCTCGCGCCGCACACGGCTCGCCTCGTCGATGCCCACGG
Source organism: Candidatus Dormiibacterota bacterium (assembly GCA_003162415.1). GTDB lineage: Bacteria > Chloroflexota > Dormibacteria > Aeolococcales > Aeolococcaceae > Palsa-851. The sequence continues at coordinate 385,423 of PMOL01000005.1, read as the reverse complement.
CGGACGCGGTGAAGGTGTTCTCTCCTCCTCGAAAGAGCGGCTCGATGTAGCCGCCTTCACGGAGATACGTTTCGGTTTCCGGCGTCCAGATCAGCCCAAGGCGGTCATAGAGATCACCGAAGCGCGTCTCCGCGGCTTCGCAGAGATCCTCGTGAGTGGCAAGAATCCAATCAGGATGCCGGTCGACCAGCGACCCCAATTGGGTCGCGAGCGCGCCGATCCACCATCCGACCAGCGTCACGTTCGAGGCGCCATGCGGCGGAGGCTCGACGCCGAGCGGGCGCAGGTGGCGTTCCACAATCGCCGGGCGGCTGTGCACGTCGAAAGCGTCGACGTTGAGACGTAGCCAGCTCGACGCGATGTTAAGAGGATCGCGCTGAAGCACGACGATACTCGGGTGAAACCGCTCGTAAATCCACTCTACCGAGAAGTGGGCCATGACCGACGACACCACGACGTGGGATCGGCGCGGGGCCACCGCACCGAGCCCGCGGGCGGCAACTTTGAGCAGCGGATCGCGCACCGGGCGCGGGAGTCGAAAGACGGCGCGCGTCACTCGCCGCCCCCAGCCGCGCCGCAATGCCAGGGCTCGTCGTCCCTGGAATGCGAGATCCCACAGCGCCGCATACTGGGGGGCAGCGTCGCCGGCCTCGAGAACCGGGTAGGGGCCGAACCCGAGTCGCGTCACTCCCGTCTGCACCGAAGCGGCTGTATCGACGTTGTCCGGCTCACGAACGAACGACGTTCCCTCGGCGCACGAGAGCGCGCGCAGGGTCCAGGTGCTGCCGGACCGCGGCGAGCTTACGACGAGGACGCGGCCTGCTCCAGGATCGCTCATCGCGGAGCGCGCCGCCTCAGCCCGAGGCTCGGGTGCAACGCGAGAAAACGGGCTACGGGGTCGGTGGCGAAGGCCAGCGACGCGAGCTCCGCACGATCGCTGCGATACCGAGACCGACGAGCCCCAGGCCGATCAGCGGAAGCATGATCCCGCCGGACCCCGTCCCTGGAGTCGTGATGCCCTGGACGCCACCGACCGGAGTTGGCGAGCTGGTCGCCGGAGTTGGCGAGCTGGTCGCGGGAGATACCGACCCGGTGGGACTCGGCGTTGGTGTCGGAGTAGGTGTGGGAGTCGGAGAGGTGCACGCTGACGACCGGTCACCGACCTGTCCATCCACCCAGCGATGCTCCGAACGGTACTGGCCGATGGTCATCGCGGTCAGCGGTTCGCCGTAGATGAGATCAACCTGGAACGCGCAATCGGGCACATGCACCGTGAGCACCTGCGTCGTCGCCGCGAGGCAGGGGTCGCCAGCTGTAGTGGGATCGGCTCCTGCGCTGTAGCTCGCGCAGTCGAACAGGGCCTGCTGTGTGCTGCTGCTCGACGCGGTGTTGCTGACCAGGGTGATCTCGGGTCCCGCGGCCCCGGGCGCCGGCGTTGAAGGCATCAGGGTGAAGTGCCCTGTGACGACGTCCCCCGCAGAAACGTTGCCGAATAGCGTGCATACCGTTGTCGTCTGGCCCGCATGCTCAATCGCGAACCAGTAGCTCTCCAGCACCTTGTTGGTCGAGTTGGTCGGATCGTTGAGGTTGGCTTGATGACCACACGAAGGCGCCGTCGGTGCCGACTTGGCGTGCCGGGCCGCGGCTTGTACCGGCAACATGCCGATGGTGAAGAGGAAAACGCCCGCAGTCAGAATCAAGAGTGCGCCGGCTCGACGCAGCAGACCTCCCGCCCGGACGCCCATGTGATCTCCTCCAGTGCCTTTTCCGCCACGCGTTGAAACCTTCGGGGCGTATGGAGCGTGATCATATGCTAGGCGGGCCTAAGAACTCAACCGCGACCCCTCTAGGAGACGAGTGAAGACAGATCAAGACGAGGCGGCACCCATGGAATCGACCTGGAGTGATCATGAGGTGTCGCGGCAGATCGCAACGGAGGCCGGACAGCTCCTCATCGAGCTACGAGACTCGGTGCCCGATTCCGCCGACGAACGATGGCTTCGCGACGAGGGCGATGCCCGCTCCCACCGGATGATCATGGGTCGCCTCGCCGAGCTGCGCCCCGATGACGCGATCCTGTCGGAGGAGGGAAAGGACGATCAGGTGCGCCTGAGACACCAGCGGGTCTGGGTGATCGACCCCCTTGACGGTACCCGGGAATTCGGGGAACCGCCACGCGATGACTGGGCCGTCCACGTCGCCCTGTGCGTCGATGGAGAACCGGTTGTCGGTTCGGTGGCGCTCCCGGCACAAGGGCGCGTCTTCACCACAGCCGGCTCATTCCCGGACCCACCCGCGGACACGCAACCGCTTCGGATGGTGGCGAGCCGGACGCGAGCGCCTCTGATCGTCACGGAGCTTGCGTCCGCCCTCGGCGCGGAGCTGGTCTACATGGGGTCGGCAGGAGCCAAGGCAATGACCGTGGTGTCGGGTGATGCCGACATCTACCTCCACGCGGGCGGTCAATACGAGTGGGATTCGGCCGCGCCCGTGGCTGTCGCAATGGCCGCGGGATTGCATTGCTCTCGCATCGACGGATCGGTGCTTCTCTATAACCAGGCCAATCCATACATGCCAGATCTCCTCATCTGCAAACGATCCATTGCGACGAGGGTCTTAGCCTTCCTGGCGACCCGTGCTGATCCCATCGAGACAGATTCAAATCCGGTCGCTCCAGGGAGTGGCGTCGGAACGCATGGTGTATGATCGTTAGGCTTCAGGAGCGATCTCGGAGTACTTGGTTTTGGGTTGTGAACGGCCGCTCGAGAGTGGCAACGAGTTGCGTTGAAGTCGGATGAGCCGGTCGCGGCGAGGGAAGGACAGATCGACATGAGAAGGCAAACGCTGCTTCGTAGACTCCTGATTGCCGCCGGAGTGGTGGTGGTCCTCGCAATCGTCGCGTTCGGACCCGCCCTCCTCTCTCACCTCACCAAGGCGAAGGTGAACCCGCAACTTGCGACGGTCGAACCACGGACCTTCAATCAGCTCGCGTCCGCTACTGGTGTGCTCCAGCCCGGGAACCTGGAGAACGTCAACTTCACGATCTCCGGACAGGTGCAGGCGGTGAACGTATCCATCGGTGAGAAGGTCAATGCAAATCAGCTCCTTGCCTCGCTCAACGACAGCACGCAGCAGGAGGAGTTGAGCGCTGCCGAATTCGCGGTGAGCGCGGCCGATGCGGCGATCCTCCAGGCTCAAGCCACCGGTTCCGCCGCGCAGGTAGCCCAGGCGAGAGCACAGCTGGCCAACGCTGAGGTCAGTCTGACAACCGCACGTCAGCATGAGGCCGAGACGAAGCTGTTGGCGCCCGAGACAGGGACCGTCCTGGCGGTCAACGGTATCGTCGGCGATACGGTGAGCGCCGGAAACTCCGGCTTCACCAACCCGGTGAGTAACGGTGGCTCGGCGATCGCCAACGGGTTCATCGTCATCGGCAACAGTGCACAGTTCGATTTCTGGGCCCCGTTCAGCCAAAACGAAGATGTGCTGCTGACGTCGGGCCAGGCGGCGATCGTCAGCGTCGACGCGTTACCCGGGTCGGCGTTTCCCGCGAAGGTCGCCTCGATCGAGACGAGCGCCACACAAGTCGGCGGCGTTTCCGAATACTATGCCGAGATTCAACTCAGTACGACTGACCCCAGGCTGCGAAACGGTCAGACGGGATCGGTCAGTGTGACGGTTGCCACTGCGAACAGCGTGCTCGCAGTGCCTTCGATTGCGCTGTTCACGGGTCCCAACAACCAGACCCAGGTCGACGTCTGGTCCAGCGGACAGGCATACGCAACGACAGTCCAGATCGGATTGATTGGCAGCACGCTGACTGAGATCAAATCCGGCCTCCAAGTGGGCGAGCAGGTCCTGCTGTCGCCGACCGGGGGGACTCAGCTGCCGGCAGCCTCGCCCTCTCCGACGTGATCGCGCAGATACGTTGAGTCTGGTGGCGTCGCATTCATGATTGAGCTCGCATCGGTCGGCAGGACATACGGCAGCGCTTCGGCCCCGGTCACGGCGCTGCGCGACGTGAACCTGGTGATCCAGCGCGGTGAATTCATGGCGATCGTAGGGCCATCCGGATCTGGGAAGTCGACACTGCTCAATCTGATCGGCTGCCTCGATCAACCAACCTCAGGGCGCCTCCTGTTCCTGGGCGAGGACACGAGCACGCTGAACGACACCAAGCTTTCTCGCATCCGCAATCGCTCGATTGGATTCGTGTTCCAGATGTTCAACCTGGTTCCCGAGTTGACGGTGTACGAGAACATCGAGCTGCCGCTGGTGTATGCGGGAGTGACTCGAGAGCGCCGCGCCCTCACGACCAAGGTCCTCGAGCGCGTCGGCATGGACCATCGCGCCGACCACCCGGCGAGCCTGCTGTCGGGAGGTGAGCAGCAGCGCGTTGCGATTGCGCGAGCGCTCGTGAACGACCCTGCGCTGATCCTGGCGGACGAGCCGACCGGCAGCATCGATCCCGACAGCGCAGAGCAGGTGATGGAACTCCTCGGCGAGCTGCATGACCAGGCACGGACAATCGTGCTGGTCACCCATAACATGTCGGTTGCCGCCGTCGCCCAACGGGTGGTGCGCATCGAAAGCGGAACCATCAACGAGATCGGCGCAGCAGTGCGGCCTGACGATCGCGCTGCCGCGGCAGCGGTGATGCCCGCTCCGGACTGGACGCCGCTGCGATGAAGCTCCGGGACGCAATGCTGGTCGCATTCCGCGGCCTGACGCGTCATTGGGTGCGCGCTACGCTCAATGTCCTCGGCATCGTGGCAGGCGTCGCGTCGGTAATCATGCTCGTCTCCGTAGCGCATGCAGTGAGCAGCACCGCGAAGGCGTCGGTCGAAGGTCTCGGCGCAAATCTTGTGGTCGTTACTCCGTCGGGTCCCTCCTCATCAGGTATCCAGCGAGGCATTGGCGGCACGTCGAGCCTGACCCGCAGTGACGCTGACGCGCTCAGTAACCCGGCCAATGTTCCCGATGCGGTTCAGGCCGTCCCGAGCGCGGGCGTCAACGAGAACGTCGTCGCGGGGTCACATGTATGGCAGACCGATGTCTTGGGCAGCACGCCGGGGTTCGGGGCCGCACGCGGTTACACGCTGAGCCAGGGGCTGCAGTTCGGTCCGGCTGCGATCAATGCCGCGCAGCCCGTCGTCATCCTCGGCCAGACCGTGGCCAGAGAGGTCTTTCCAACTGTCAATCCGATCGGCCAGACCGTTCTCATCAACACGCAGCAGTTCAAGGTCATCGGCGAGTACGCGCCACGCGGGTACTCCGGCACGTTGAATCAGGACGATCTCGTGGTCATGCCGATCACGACCCTCTGGGATGAGGTTCTTCCTGGCAACTTGTCCCAGATCCAGCAGATCCTTGTGCAGGCAACGAGCCCGAGCACGACCTCGAATGTGGCCGCAGAGGTCACCAACACCCTGCTCCGACAGCACCAAATCACTGACCCTGCGCTCGCAGACTTCACCGTGCAAACTCAGCAGGACCTCGTGGCCAGCGCCGAGCGAGTGGGCACTGTCATGCAGTGGATGCTCGGTGCGGTGGCAGTCATCGCGCTGCTCACCGGCGGGATTGGCATCATGAGCCTCATGCTCGCGACCGTCGGTGAGCGCGCATATGAGATCGGGGTGCGCCGCGCCGTGGGCGCCAGTCGGGAGGACATCCTCGGCCAGTTCCTCATCGAAGCCCTCCTGCTCGCGGTGCTCGGCGCCATCGCGGGTATCGCGCTGGGGTACGGCGGTGCGACATTCATGGGCGACGTCCTGACGGACCTGCCGGCGCCGGTCATCACCGGCTTCGCCATACTCATCGCTGCAGCGGTAGCGTTGGTGATCGGCGTGGGCGCAGGGCTCTATCCCGCGGTTCGAGCGTCGCTGCTGCAGCCCGTCGAGGCCGTGAGGCGACAATGAGCGTCGCATCCATGATCAAGTGGTTCGACTTCTCGCGCTCGCCCGTGACGGCTGCGGCCGGCTCGGGTGTGCTCATCGTGGCGGCCCTGGCTGGGGTGATCGTGGCGGCCGGCAGTGCCGCCGCTCCCTCCAACGCCGCGTCCGCTCAGTACACGGCAGCGCCGCTCAACCAAGCGCCGCTCGTGCTGCCGAAGCCATGCGTCGTCACCAAGAATCACCAGGCCTGCGACGCGAGGGCAGCCAAGCCGCACCGCGCGAAGCAGGTGACGAAGCAGCCTGCTCAACCTGCTGCGCTGCCGGTGGCGACGGTCGCTCCGAACCCGACCAGCCCATGAAGGTATTGGTTGCCGGGGCGGCACGCTGCGGAAGCACGTGGGCCGCGAATGTTTTGGGACACGCCATGGGTACCCGCATCGTGTACGAGCCGGACGGGCACAACTCGGACGTGCTGGGGGCCGTCGCCGCAACGCGACTCGGCGAATACCCGGTCCTCGAGGCAGGCGACTCAAGTTACTGGTACCGGCTGATCTGGGACCTCGCGTTCGCCGGCGGGTGGCCGTGGGACAAGGTCGAGTCAGCCCGTGCTGCGGGGCGCCGGTTGGTGCATGTGCCGCCGGTGATGCGTGACTACCTCGTTGCCGGCCTGGCTGAGGGCACGCGTTTCACGCGCCGTCGCCCACGCCACGTGGTCGTGAAGTCGGTCAACTCGATCTTCTCGCTGGACTGGATCGCGGAGCGGTACTCGCCGACGGTGATCATCCTCCGTCGCAACCCGCTCAACATCGTCTCCAGCTGGCTGGTGCTCGGCATGTGGAGCGAGCATGCCATCGGCAACCATCCCGTCGTTCGAGAGCGATATCTGAGCTCGCTCGGTCTCGAGTCGCCAAACGGCACATCGTCACCGGTGAGGATCGCCGCCTGGAACGTTGGACTGCTGACGCGCGCGCTCAAAGACGCAGCCGACCGCCATCCCTCCTGGATCGTTGCGTCGCACGATGAGTTGTGTCTCGACCCGATGACGAGCTTTCAAGCACTGACCGCGCGCATAGGACTGCAGTGGTCGGCGGCCATGGAGCAATACCTCACCGAGTCGGAAGACCCCAAGTTCACGGTGCATCACGGCACGGTGAAGGTCCACCCGAACGCCGTCACCGCGACGACTTCGGGCAGCCGGCGTGAGCAGCAGGCAACCCAGTTCACGCGCCGGCTTACCCCCGCTCAAACCGCGGAGGCACAGTCGGTCCTCGAGGCGTTCGATCTCGGCGATTGGGGACCTCAGACCGCCTGACCCGCTCGATCTTCAGGCGCCCTGGACGCGGAGTCGTCGACCATAAGGCGCGCCCGGAACCGCATCCCGCGTCACCGGCTGGCATGGCTGATTAAATGGCGAGGGACCTCGCCGCAACCACTGCAGCGAAGTCCCCCTGAGTCAGCCGGGGTGGCTCGTGCGCCGTCGGCTTCCCTTCCTGTGATGACGCTTTAGCTCTGGCGGCGCACCCTCCGGATCTCCGCCGCTGCGACGGAGGTCAGGCCGAGGCCACCGAGCAGGAGGCCCATTGCGGGAGCGGCTGGGAACCCGACGCCGGTGCCCGGGGTCGTGATGCCCTGCACGCCACTGGTCACCGCGGTGATGCGCACCGGCTCATCGCCGCACTTGTCGTTGGAGCTGACGTTGTTCGCGTCTCCGTTGTAGATCGCGATCCAGTTGTATGTGCCCGCGGTCTTCGTTCCGCTGAAGCTCGCGGATCTTGCGGTTCCGTTCGCCCCGAGCGCAACAGTGCTGGTAAAGATAGCGGTAGCGCCGCATGTGGTGTCAGTCGGGCTGTACAGCGAGAACGTCACCGTGCCACCGGGGTCCATGCCGTTCGAGACCTTCACGGTGTCGAAGATCACGGTACCGGTGACTCCCCCGGCCGACGGAGTCGAGGTGAGCCCATCCGAGTGCTTGCCGATGGTGACGACTTCCTTGTCGCAGCCACTGCGTGCTTCGGTGTTGTTGCTGTCACCGCCGTAGTCGGCAACCCACTTGTACTCGCCAATTTCGGTGGTGGTGTAGCCGGGCGCAGGAACGCTGGCCTTGCCGTTCACGAGCGCGATCGGCCCAGCCATGAAGATCCAGCCGTGCGGAGCACCGGCGGAAGTCTGGTTGAAGTTGCAGGTCGAGTTGCCCGGGCCGAAGAGGTAGAAACGGATGTTGCCGGTCGGGTTGTCGCCGATGACCGTTGCCGAATCCGTGAGCGCCGTGCCAACAGGTGCACCGCCGGCGTTCGACGGGAGCGTCTTGATGCTCGTCGGCATCTTGCCGATGGTGACGGCTTCCTTGCCGCAAGCACTCCGAGCCTCGGTGTTGTTGCTGTCACCGCCGTAGTCCGCGACCCATTGGTAGACGCCGGTCGCCGTCGTGGTGAAACCGGGCTCAGGAACGCTAGCCCTGCCGTTGACGAGCGCGATCGGGCCCGCCATGAAGATCCAGCCGTTCGGCTCGCTCGCCGAGGTCTGCTCGAAGTTGCAGGTCGTGTTGTCCGGCCCGAAAAGGTAGAAGCGCACGTTTCCGGTTGGGTTGAATCCAGTGACGGTCGCCGAGTCGGTGAGGGCGGTGCCCACGGGCGCACCCCTGGCATTCGACGGCGTCGTGTCGATGCTCGTCGGCGTCTTGTTGACCGTGACCGGCTCATCGCCGCACACGGTCGGGCCCGACTCGATCGCACCGCCGCTGGTGATCACGATCTCCGCGGTCCACTCGAAGGTCCCGGTCGCCTGGGCCACATAGGTGCCCGAGGTAACCGTGCTGTCGGTCAGCGACGCCGTTGTGACCGGTTCGCTGTCGGTGAAGACCGGGCTCGCGCCCTGAACGCCGCAGGTCCCGGGCGCCCAAAGGAAGAAGGTCACATGGCGTGAGCTGTCCGCATAGACGACCGCCTGGTCGGCAAGGGCGGTCTTATCCACCACCCCCACGGACGGCTGTGGCGTCGTCCCGATGATGTAATGCGCCGACGCGGACATCGTGGTGGCAAAGCCTGCGACCGCCACCCCGAGTACGGCGCCGCCGCCGATGGCCAAGGTGCGAGCTTTTCTCGCCCAGCCGTGTTGCCGCATGGATAACCCTCCTGACGCGGCGCCTCCCAGCGCCCCCTACTGACCCTGCCCCGCCCACTACACCCATGTCACGAACGCTTCGAACACGTCGTTCCAATCGAACGGCGTTATTGTAACAAACGCTCTGCTATGCCGCAAGTTCTGAGATCGGACCTGGCGGGAACAGGAGCTTTGCTCGGGCTTCGGCTTTGCTCGGCTTCGATCGAGGCGCGACGAGCGCTATATGCCGCTCGATGCCGACCTGGCCGCCCTCGAGGAAGCCGCGAGCCCGGACCGGTACCGGTAGTCAGCTGTGCCCGGGAGCGGAGGCGCGGCCCCGATGGACCGCACCCCGCACTCACCGGTTGTGCCCTCAGACGGGCAGTACGGTTCGCTTGAAGTTGGCGTTGGTCACAAACGCGAACGAGCAGTAGATCGCCGCGACCGCTGTGAGCAGGGCAAGGATGCCGGAGATCTGGTTCCAGCCCGCGCTCGGCAGGCTCTTGCCCCAGAAGGCAATCGCCAGCGTGATGAACGTGAGAGCGAGAAGGAAGAACACCAGCGACACCCCACGCGAAGCCCCACCCAGCGAGGCGACGAACATGTAGGCCGTGAAGATGCCCCATGCAAGTGCATACAGGCCGAGGATGGGAGTCGGGTCCTTGGGAAGACCCGGCGCGAAGGTTGTGTTGATGAGCACGAAGCTGATCCAGAACAACCCGTAACTCGTGAATGCGGTTGCCCCGAATGTGTTACCGACCTTGAACTCCCACATGCCGGCCAGGATCTGTCCGACTCCACCGAAAGCGATGGCCATTGCCAGGACAACAACCGCCGAGCCGGCAGTCGGTCCCGGAGCCGCGGTGATGAAGCCCGCGTTGATGGCCCCGAGCAAGAGCGTCGTCATGCCGAATCCGATCAGCCCGAGAGGAGCTGGGTTTGCGACCGGTGCTACCGTCTCCGCAATCCCTGAGGAGAAGGGTGAAGCTGCGGTTGCCATAGGTTTGTAGCCCTCCAGTGAGTCCGGGGTAGATCGCACCCCGGCGCGTGTTCGTAATCGAACTGTCCCCCACGGCGACGGATCTACTGTTCCTTGCTCTCCTCCTCCGTGGCGCGGCGCTGGAGATCCGCGACGATGCTCGAGTCTGCGAGCGTCGTGGTGTCGCCGAGCTTGCGGTTCTCGGCGATGTCGCGGAGCAGGCGGCGCATGATCTTCCCGCTGCGAGTTTTCGGCAGATCTGGCGTAAACGCGATCCACTTCGGCTTCGCGATCGCGCCGATGAGCTTGCCCACGTGGTTGCGCAGCTCGACGATGAGCTCTGTCGACTCTTCGTAGCCGGCTCGAAGGGTGACGAACGCCGAGATCGCCTGCCCGGTCTCGGGGTCGCTCTTGGCCACCACCGCGGCCTCGGCCACCGCCGGGTGGTCGACGAGTGCCGACTCCACCTCCGCGGTCGAGATGCGATGTCCGGCCACATTCATGACGTCATCGACCCGGCCCATGAACCAGAAATAGCCGTCCTCGTCGATGCGAGCGCCGTCGCCGGCGAAGTACTGGGTGCCGAAGCGGTTCCAGTACGTCTCCTTGTAGCGCTCGTCGTCGCCCCAAATGCCACGCAGCATCCCCGGCCAGGGCGTGGTCAGCGTGACGTAGCCCCCGCCACCGAGCGCCACCTGGGTGCCCGCCTCGTCGACCACCGCCGCCCCGATGCCCGGGAGCGGCTTCGTCGCCGAGCCCGGCTTGAGCGTCGTCACCCCGGCGAGGGGCGCGATCATGATCCCGCCGGTCTCCGTCTGCCACCAGGTGTCCACCACGGGAACGCGGTCGCCACCGATGTGCTCGCGGTACCACATCCAGGCCTCGGGGTTGATCGGCTCGCCCACGGTGCCGAGAAGGCGGAGGCTCGTGAGGTCGTGCGCCTGAGGAAGCTCGGGTCCCCACTTCATAAAGGTGCGGATCGCGGTCGGCGCGCAGTACAGGACGGTGACCCCGTACTTCTCGATGATCGACCACCAGCGGTCCTTGGCTGGGTAGTCGGGTGTGCCCTCGTACATCACCGAGGTCACGCCGTTGCCGAGCGGTCCGTAGACGATGTACGAGTGCCCCGTGACCCAGCCGACATCGGCGGCGCACCAGAACACGGTGTCCGGCTGGATGTCGAACACCAGGTCGTGGGTGAACATCGCGTAGAGGAGGTAGCCCGCGGTCGTGTGCTTGATGCCCTTGGGCTTTGCGGTGGTGCCCGAGGTGTAGAGCGTGAAAAGGAGGTCCTCCGACTCCATGTGCTCGGGCTCGCAGGTGGCGGACTCGCCCTCGACGAGGTCGTGATACCAATGGTCACGGCCCTCGGTCATCGGCACCTCGTTGCCGGTACGGCGGACGACCACGACGCTCTTCACCGTGGGCGAGCCTTCGCAGGCCTCATCGACGCTGCGCTTGAGGGGTACGAGCCCACCGCGGCGCCGGCCCTCGTCGGCGGTGATGATCGCGACCGCGGCAGCGTCGTTCATGCGGTCACGGACGGCCTCGGCGCTGAACCCGCCGAAGACCACCGAGTGGGCCGCCCCGATCCGCGCGCACGCCAGCATCGCCATCGGCAGCTCCGGGATCATCGGCATGTAGATCCCTACCCGGTCACCGCGCTTGATGCCGAGCCTGCGGAGCGCATTGGCGAGCCGGCAGACGCTCGCGAGCAGCTCCGCATAGGTGATCGCCCGGGTGTCGCCGTTCTCACCCTCGAAGTGGTAGGCGACCTTCTCGCCCCTGCCCGCCTCGACGTGGCGATCCAAGCAGTTGTACGAGACGTTCAACTCGCCGCCGACGAACCATTTGGCGAATGGGACCTCCCATTCGAGCACAGTGTTGAAGGGCTTGTACCAGCTGACGTACTTCTTGGCCTGCTCCGCCCAGAAAGCTTCGGGGTCAGCGTCTGCCGCTTCGAAGAGGCTCTGGTCGGTGACCCGGGCCCTGGCGAGGAATTCTGGGCTCGGCGCGAACGTGCGTCGCTCGTCGAGCAAAGTGTCGATGGTCTTGGCTCGCTCGCTCATCGCGACCTCCTGGACGCCGCCTGACGGATTGATTGCCGCGCATTAATTGCACTACTGCGTGAGCTTAGGCAAGCACTTTTGGGAATTCGTCCGAGGTTCGAACGATTCGAGGTCCGGCCTCCCTCTGGTTGGGTGACCGACCAGCCGCCTCGTTCGACGCCTGGCCGTTATCGGCGTTCCGTCACGGTTTGCAACCAACTCTTCACACATTGCAATCGGGTGCCGACCGAGATCGCGTCAATACTGGCATTCGGGGTGGACAGGTCGGTGTCACGAGGCACCGCCACTCTGGAGGATCCGACCATTTCTAAGCGTACGACGCGACTGCGCAGGCACCGGTCTTCGGGCCAGGGGCTGGTTGAGTTCAGCGTTGAAGTCGGATTCAGCGGTAGCCCGGACCACCTTCTGCCGTAGCCGCAACGCTCACAGCGAACTCTGAGCATCCGCTCAGTTCGCCGTGAGCCGCGGGCGGCACAGTCAGTGGCATGACATCCCGCCCGTTCTTCGACGATCCCCCTCCGCCTCCCCCGGCAGCTCTCCCCGCGCCGCCACGCGTCAGCGGCGCGGGGAAGAGCGCTGCGGTGCCGATTCGCTGGGCCAGGCTGCTGGTGCGCGGCCGTAAGGAGGACGCGGCATGGGTACGGCCCTCGCTGCTCGCGCTGCTCAGTATCGCCGCACTCCTCTATCTCTGGGACCTCGGCGCGTCGGGGTGGGCGAACGCCTTCTATTCAGCGGCGGTCCAGGCCGGGTCGACGAGCTGGAAGGCGTTCTTCTTTGGATCGTTCGACGCTTCGAACTTCATCACAGTTGACAAATCTCCTGCCGCGCTGTGGGTGATGGACCTCTCGGCTCGCCTGTTCGGCGTCAATGCGTGGAGCATCCTCGTGCCCCAGGCACTCGAGGGTGTGGCCACGGTGGGTTTCACCTATCTAACCGTCCGCAGATGGTTCTCACCCGCCGCGGCGTTGATCGCCGGCGCGACGGTTGCTCTCACGCCCGTCGCGGCGCTGATGTTCCGCTTCGACAACCCCGATGCCCTGCTCGTGCTCCTGCTCACGATCGCCACATACGCGACGGTTCGCGCCGTCGAGGCGGGCAAGACCAAGTGGCTCGTGCTCGCCGCAACCCTGGTCGGATTCGCGTTCCTGACCAAGATGCTCCAGGCGTTCCTCGTCGTGCCGGCGTTCGGCCTCGTCTACCTCGTGGCCGCGCCGGTGTCGCTCCGGCGCCGCATCGCTCAGCTTGCGATCGCCGCGGGAGCGATGGTCGTCGCATCGGGCTGGTGGGTTGCGATCGTGCAGCTCACGCCCGCCGCGGATCGCCCTTACATCGGCGGATCGCAGAACAACAGCATCCTCAATCTGATCTTTGGCTACAACGGATTCGGCAGGCTCACCGGCAACGAGACGGGGAGCGTCGGCGGCGCCGGGATCACCGGATCGACGTGGGGTCCGACGGGCCTGACCCGCCTGTTCAACGCCAGCTTCGGCGGCCAGGTCTCGTGGCTCATGCCGGCCGCGCTGATCCTGCTTGTTGCCGGTCTCGTGTTCACGCTGCGGCGCGGCCGTACCGACCGGACGCGCGCCGCCTTTATCCTCTGGGGTGGCTCGCTTGTGGTCACCGCACTGGTCTTCAGTCTCGCCGCCGGGATCATCCATCCGTATTACACGGTCGCGCTCGCGCCATCGATCGGCGCGCTGGTCGGCATCGGCAGCGTGCTGCTGTGGCGCGAGCGGTCGCGGACGTGGGCACGCCTCGTGCTCGCCGGAACCGTTGCGGTGACGAGCATCTGGTCGGTCGTGCTGCTGGAGCGCAGCCCTGACTTCGCTCCCGGGCTCGCCCCAGCCGTCGCCATCCTCGGCGTCGGCGCGGCGATTGCGATCGCGGGCATCCCGTTGCTGCATCGACGTGTCGTGGCAGGGGTGCTCGCCGTCGGCATGGCAGCGGCGTTCGCAGGACCGGCCGCATACACGATCGACACCGTTCTGACGGCGCACTCCGGCGCCATCCCGTCAGCCGGGCCGACGGTCACCGCGGTGACCACGGGCGGTGGCCCGGGCGGCGTGCCCGGCGGGTTCGCCGGCCGCGGTGCCCAGCGCGGCTTCCCCGGTGGTTTCGGCGGCGGCGGATTCCTCCCCGGAGGCGGCTTCGGAAACCCGGGCGGCTTCACCGGCAGAGGCGGCTTCCCGCGCGGGGCCGGGGGTGGTGGATTCGGCGGCGGCGGCGGGTTCCTGAACGCGAGCAGCCCCGGCGCGGCCCTGGTCAAGCTGCTGCAGACCAACGCCGGTCAGTACAGCTGGGTTGCAGCCACAATCGACGCTAACTCGGCGGCCGGGTACCAGCTGGCGACGAACGATCCGATCATGGCGATCGGGGGCTTCAACGGCACCGATCCCGCACCGAGCCTCGCGCAGTTCGAACAGTACGTCGCTCAGGGCCGCATCCACTACTTCATCGGATCCGGCCGAACACTCGGCGGGAGCATCAACGCCACCTCCAGCCAGATCGCGCAGTGGGTCGAGCAGAACTTCACCGCCACCACCGTCGACGGCGCAACCGTGTACGACCTGACCCAGCCTGCCGCCTGATCGACTAACGGCTCGACCACGCGGCTGCCGACGTCGCGTCGAGGTCGACACTGGAATCGGTGAACCGGCGGGGAGCGGCGGGGTGCACACCACCCGCGTTGGCGATGTACCAGAGGCCGAAGTTCCCATCCGGGTCGGACGCATTCATATAGAGAAGGCTGTCGCCGCTCGACGACCACGACGGCGAGTTGCATAGGCAGTTCGCGGCAACCACTCGCAACGGGCCGAGTGCGCTGCCCGCCAGCGTCGCAACCTCCAGATCCGCGGTCTGTCCCGAGTTGGTGCACACCATCGCGACGGTGACACCGTCCGCCGCGACAGCGGGTGCGCCGCAGTCCTGGTGCGGCGTGGTCAGCGATCGCATGGGGCTGTTCGGCGTGGTCTGCATACCGAGCACGGTCACGACGGTTCCCTTGCCCGTGTTCGCATAGCTCGAATAGAGGACACTGCCGTCCGGCAGCGGCACCGGCTGGATGTCACCGCCCGTGAAGAGATCGGGCACCGACCACCGGGTTGCGCCACTGACCCCGTTGTCGCCGATGTTGAACGCGCTGCCGAGCGGCGCCGACCACAGCGAGAAATCCACCTCGTAGCTCTGACGGGGTGCCGGTTTCGGCGAATCGGTCGCGAAGTACACGCTGGTCCCGTCGGGTCCGATCGCCGGCCAGAGGATCCAGTGGTCCAGCTGGAGCGTCCTGTTGCTGCTCGCCTGGCCGTCGGAGGTCAGCTGGCTGATGACGTGACCCGAAGCACTCACGTGGTAGAGGTCCGAGTACGCGTCGGACCTGCGGATGACGAGCAGCGAACCGTCCGGCAGGACGCGCGGCTGCGTCCAATCGCCTCCCTGCGGGAGCGGCAGACGGCGGACCGTCGAACTCGAGATCGCGTAGATGGAGCCCTGCTGACTCACATAGATGGTGCCCTGGAGGCGCACCTGCGGGCTCGTCGTGGTGATGAGTGACGCGGTGGTGGCGTGCGTCTGCAAGACCGCGAGGGTTCGGTTGGCGACCAGGCCGCTGGCCAGCATCAGGCAGATGAGGATCGCCGTTCGCCTCATCTCACGCCGCCACCGGGAAATATTTGGCGACCTCAGGCCGGATCAGTGACCAGTTGGGCATCAGCGTGTCCTGGCCGCCGACGTACGCGGTGCTCGTGTACGGAGGCAGCAGGACCACCTGGGTGATCGAGCCCAGCGGCACCGATCCGGCGACCGGCAGCAGTCCGCTCACCTGACCGATGCTCATGTCAGTCTGGAAATTCGAGCCCAGCGACGTCGCGAGACTCGGAATGTCAGCGATGGACACGTGCTTCGTCTTGGCACGCAGCGCGATCAGGATCTGCTGCTGCCGCTGCGAGCGCGCGAAGTCACCGTAGGCGTCGTCGTGACGCGCGCGCACGTACTCGAGTGCGAGCGTGCCGCTCATGTGCTGCGCACCCGGGAGCACCAGGATCCGCTGGTAGTCGTACGGGTTGCCGCCGGAGAGATCCGCGGGGTAGTAGTCGTCCATCACTGGGTTGTTGGCGATGACGTTGACCCCGCCCAGCCCGTTGAGGACCGACACGAGCCCCTGGAGCCCGATCCACGCGTAGTAGTCGATGTGGACCTTGAGGTCGCGCTCCACCGTCTGGATCGCGCACTGGGCACCGCCATGCAGGAACGCCTGGTCGATCTTGCCGTTGCCCCCCGTGCAGAGGCGAACCCAGAGGTCGCGCGGGATCGAGAGCATGGTCACGTGCCTGGTCGCCGGGTCGACCCGGGTGAGGATCATCGACTGGGTCAGGAAGTCGCCGTTGAACTTGGAATCGCTGTCGGATCCCAGGAGCAACAGCGTGAATGGCGACGTCGACGAGAGGTTCTCGCTCGCCGAGACCGGCTTGAGCTGGGCCGTTCCACCCAGCGAGGTGTTGACCTGGCCGGTGTCGCGGAGCGCGACCTGAATGGCGGGAAGGAAGTACAGGAGCACGCCGGTGACGATCGAGACAAGGAAGCCCGCCGCGACGAACGATCCCCTGGTGACCCGCTGACGGCCGGTCTTCAGGGACGCGCGGCGGCGGCGAACGGGGCGGCGGCCTGAAAGATCGTACGAACGAGACAACCTCGAACCTCAGGTGAGACGTGGAGGAGGACGCGAGTTCAAGGGCGGGCTGCGGCGGCGCGCGCTGCGGCCGTCAGATGGTACCCCGAGGTCGCGCCTCGCGACCACGTGGTGCATGTACGCTCTCGGCGGAGATGAGCAAGGCGCGTCTGGAAGCCTTCAGCGACGGCGTCATCGCCGTGGCCATCACGCTCCTGGCGCTCGACCTCACCGTCCCCCAACCGCGCCGCGGAGAGCTGCTCACCCAGCTTGGCGACCACTGGCCGCAGTTTGCCGCGTACGTGGTGAGCTTCTTCACCGTCGGGATCATCTGGGTGAACCATCACGCGAGGGTCAACCTCATCGTCGTGGTCGACCGCACGCTCCTCTTTCTCAACCTCTCGTTGCTGCTGTTCGTGGTGCTCATCCCCTTCGCGACTGCGACCATGGCCACCTACCTGACCAGTGGCAGCGAGGATTCGCACATCGCGATGGCGGTCTACGCGGTGGTGCTCGAGGGCATGGCGGTGAGCTTCACCGCGATGTTCGAGTGGTCCCTCGGCGAGGGGCGCATGCTGGTCGCGGTGCCCGTCGATCAGCGCCGCAACGCGCGGCTGCGCGGATCGATCGGAACGCTCGTCTACGCAGCCGTCTTCGCCGTCGCGTTCATCAGCGCACCGCTGGCGCTGGCACTCGCCGGCGTCACGGCCGTCTATTACGTGTTCGCGCCGGTGCCCCATGCGGGCGTCGAAGATGAGGTCGAGGAGCTGACCTCGGGACCCTTGTGAGCGACACGAGGCCCATCATGGGTCTCAGCAATGTCACAGACATGGCTCAGGCCACGCTGAGCTACGGGCCCCATGCTCGAACTGTCACCCAACTGAAAACCTCGGAGCATGATGATGACCAACGAGATGCAGGAATACCCCCCGTACAACCCACCACCGCCCCCCAGCGAGCCGGCGGGCGCCTCCTATGGTCCGTGGTCATCCGATACGCAATGGGGCCCTCCGAGCTGGCCTCCAACCCCGCAAAATCGGCGCGGCGGCTCCGGCTTTCGTCGCACCGCGCTCGCGGCATTCGCGATCGTCTGCGTGGGGGCCGGCGGCGGCACAGCGTGGGCGCTGACCACGGCGTCGATCACCTCCCACACGCCCAGTGGATCGTCGCCTTCGGGAGCCTCGAACAGCGCGGGCAACACCCCGAGCACCAGCAACGGCGTTCCCTCGACCGGCGGTGCGCTCTCCGCAGCCACCATCGCGAGCATTGACTCGGCGGTGGTGGATATCAACGCCGACACGGCGGCCGGCAGCGGCCAGGTCGCGGGCACCGGGATGATCATCACCTCGAATGGCCTGGTGCTCACCAACAACCACGTCATCGATGACAACGTGAACATCACGGCCCAGATCGACGGTGCCGGCACCACGTACAAGGTGAAGGTCATCGGCTATGACGCCAAGGACGACATCGCGCTCGTCCAGCTCGAGAACGCCTCCAACCTGCCGACCATCCCCATCGGTGACTCGTCGAAGCTCTCGGTCGGTGACGCGATTACCGTGCTCGGCAACGCGCTTGGCAAGGGCGGCACCCCGGCAGAGGTCGGTGGCACCGTCGCGGGGCTCGGCGCCCAGATCACCGCGAGCGACGACAGCGGCGACAACGAGACTCTGACCGGCATGCTCCAGGTCAGCGCCGCGATTCAACCGGGTGACTCGGGCGGTCCGGAGCTGAACTCCGCCGGCCAGGTCATCGGGATGACTACCGCGGGTCAGACCTCGGGAAATCCCGGCCAGGAGACCGCGTCGACCACCGGGTTCGCGATCCCGATCAACAAGGCGAGGTCGATCATCTCCGAGATCCGGGCCGGCAGCGGTACGAACATCCACATCGGGAACGCGGCCCTGCTCGGTGTGGCGGTCTCACCAACCCAGCCAGGTGTCAACGGCCAGGCGCCTAACTGCATGACCTCACAGGCCACGACAGGAGCCTGGGTCACCGGCGTCAATGCCAACCCTGCGGCAGGCGCCGGGGTGACCGTCTGCGGACGTATCACCAGCATCGGCGGGAGCACGATCACGAACACGTCCGATCTCCATACCGCGATGGAGGGATTCCAGATCGGGCAGACCGTGACCCTCACCTGGATGGACTCGTCGGCCGCGAGCCACAGTGCCACGGTCACGCTCGGCCAAGCCCCCTTTCCCGACTGACCACTGCGGCGGCGCGACCTGGAGCGTTCCAGGGCCGCGCCGCCCGGCGGTATCCCAACAACGGGATATCCCATCGCCCGTAACATCAGCGATTCCTGGGCGTGATGACGCGTTTGAAGCGTCGACGCTATAACTCAGGAAGCCCCTGAGGGGGGCCCGCCTCGAGCCGGCGCCAGGCTCGCGCGGGAGATCGCGATGCACAGGATTGTGTGACGTGCCACGACGTTTGGTGACCGTCAAGCAGCGTGCGGGTGATGCCAGGGCCGCCCCGGAGAGCCGGCCCACGGCGAGCACCGGCAGCGTCGCGCCCATCTGGGTCCTCAACATCTGCATGTCCGTCGCGGCGGCGGTCCTCTACGTGGCCGGCGTCGCACCGTTGCGCCGGCCCGGCGGGGTGGCGATCCTCTCGATCGCGTTGCTGGTGGTCGGATTCGCCGTCGCCGAGTGGTGGCGCGTCTTCATCCACTTCCGCCAGGAGGCTCAGTCGTACTCGCTGAGCGAGATCCCGCTGGTCATCGGTGTCTTCGCGCTCGCCGGAGACCCTGGAGAGCTGGTGCTCGCGCGCGTCCTCGGCGCAGCCATTGGACTCGGCCTGCTGCGCCGGCAGGAGCCGATACGGCTCGTCTTCAATCTCGCCAGCTTTGCGATCGAGACCGAGACGCTGTTACTCCTCGTGAATCACATCTCCGGCACGAACGCGACCAGCTGGGTCGTATGGCTGTGGGTGCTGCTCTTCATGTCGATCGCATCGCTGCTCGGATTCGCACTCACCGCGATCGCCATATCCCTGGCGGAAGGCCGGCAGTCACGCCACCAATGGCTCCAGCCGATCGTCATCGTGCTCATCGGCGGTTTCGCGAACTGCAGCCTCGGACTGGTGATCGTCACTCTCGGCAGGAGCAACCCGCCGATACTGCTCCTCCTGCTGACACCGCTTTCCGCGATCGTCGCCGCGTACGTGCTCTATACGCGCGAATATCAGAAGAACCAGCGGCTCAAGAACCTGTACACCTCGAGCGGCATGCTCCAGCGCGCGAGCTCCGGCGGCGCGGCGATTCCAGAGTTGCTCGACCACTACTGCAAGGTTTTCCGAGTCGACACCGCGATGGTTTCATTGCTGCCGATCGCGACCGGAACCGGCTCGTCGCGAACGATCAGCACCCGGCGCGGCGTGCGCGACGCCGTCGACATGGCGCTGAGCGCCGAGCAGCTCGAGCGACTCCTTCCGCTCCTCGATGAGACCACGTCGTCATACGTTGATGCAGGTTTCGAGGTCGTCCAGCGAGGCGTGATCATCACTCCATCGACGTCGAACCCCGAGCTGCGCCAATGGCTGGCTGAGCAAGGCTTTCGAGACGCCATGGCGACGCTTCTCCAGGGTGAGGGCACGCTGCTCGGGACATTGGTCGTCGCCAACCGGCTGAGCGACCTGGGCAGCTTCGACAGCGACGACCTCCGCGACTTCGACGCCTACGCCGCGCAGATCACCGTTGCGGTGCAGAACACCAGCCTCGGCGACCGCCTCCACCGGCAGGCGTTCTACGACACCCTCACCGGTCTCTCCAACCGCGCGTTGTTCATGGACCGCCTCGAGCATGCGCTCACGCGCCGCGAGCGCCACGCTGAGTCGTTAGCGGTGCTGTTCCTCGACCTCGACAACTTCAAAGAGATCAACGACAGCCTCGGACACGTGGCCGGCGACGAGCTGCTCGCCCGCGTTGCCGACAGCCTGAAGACAGTGCTGCGTGCATCGGACACGCCGGCGCGATTCGGTGGCGACGAGTTCGCCATCCTGGTCGAGGAAACCGCCGATCGCGAGGACACGCTCCGTGTCGTCGAGCGAGTCGAGTCGGTGTTCAAGTCTCGATTCAAGATCGCCGGGCGCGAGGTCACCATCAGTGCGTCGATCGGCGTCGCGGTCACGGCATCCAGAGACATCTCCGCCGAGGAGCTCGTCGGGCGCGCCGACGTCGCGATGTACCGGGCAAAGCTCAAGGGCAAGGACACGTCGGAGATCTTCGAGCCCGGGATGCAGGATGTGGTGTCGCGCCGCCTCGAGGTGCGCACCGACCTCGAGCGAGCCATCGACGACCGCGAGCTGGTAGTCCTCTACCAGCCGATCGTGGACATGGCCTCCAGCACGCCGGTCGGCGTCGAAGCACTGGTGCGCTGGAAGCATCCGCGCTGGGGCATGGTCGGGCCGGCGGAATTCATCGGCATCGCCGAGGAGACGGGCATCATCCGCGAGCTCGGCCTCCACGTCCTCGAAGTGGCGTGCAGGCAATGGCAGGCGTGGCACGTCGGCCTCGACGACGAGCCGACGGTGACCATGAGCGTCAACGTCTCGCCCCGCCAGTTGCGTCACCCGGACTTCGTCAAGGATGTGAGCCGCATCCTCGTCAAGACCGGGCTCCTCCCCTCGCATCTCACGCTCGAGATCACCGAGAGCTTCATGGTCGACGACCCCGCGAGCGCGCGGGCACGTCTGCACGAGCTCAAGACGCTCGGAGTTCGCATCTCGATGGACGACTTCGGCACCGGCTACTCGTCACTGGCATCGCTCCAGGACCTGCCTCTGGACATCCTCAAGATCGACAAGCTGTTCGTCGACCACGTCGCCGAGGATCCGCGCCGGACGGCATTCGCCCAGGCGATCATCCGGATGGGCAAGACCCTCGGGCTCGGACTTGTCGCCGAGGGCGTCGAGAACGCCGACCAGGCCGAGCGGCTCCAGAGTCTCGGTTGCCGCTTCGCCCAGGGCTTCTACTTCTCGCGACCGGTGCCCGCGGAGGAGATCCAGAAGATGCTGCTTGCATCGCACGCCATCCGGGTTGCCGGGGGACGCTGGGTCCAGCCCGAGCCCGCCGATCAGCGTGGGCGGCTGCGCGTACTCGAGAGCGCTTAGGTCAGAAGATCGCGTCGATGCGCGCGAGGATGTCCGGGGTGAGCTTGTCGAGCACGTCGAGCGCCCCGAGATTCTCTCGGACCTGCTCGACTCGACTCGCACCGGTGATCACCGTCGAGACGTGCGGGTTGGATGCGCACCAGGCGAGCGAGAGCTGCGCGAGGCTGGTCCCGAGCTCGCGCGCGATCACACCGAGCTCGCGAACCCGCCGGTTGGCGTCCGTGTTGGTCACGTCCTCCTTGAGCCAACCGTAACCGGGAAGCGCTGCGCGGCTGTCGGACGGGACGCCCTCGCTGTACTTGCCGGTGAGCAGGCCCGAGGCGAGCGGGCTCCAGGTCGTCAGGCCGAGGCCGATCCTGTCGTAGAGCGGGGCGAACTCTCGCTCGACCTTGTCGCGCTCGAAGAGGTTGTACTGCGGCTGCTCCATCACCGGCTTGTGCAGGTGGTGGCGATCGGCGATCTCCCATGCCTCGAGGATCGCCGTCGCACTCCACTCGGACGTGCCCCAGTAGAGGGCGCGACCGGAGCTGATGATGTCGTGCATCGCTCGCACGGTCTCCTCGATCGGCGTATCGGGATCGGGACGGTGACAGAAGATGAGGTCGAGGAAGTCGAGCCCGAGACGGCGCAACGACCCGTCCACGGCGTGGAGCAGGTACTTGCAATTGAGCGTGTTGCGCATGTTGACCGATTCCTCGATCCCCCAGAAGAACTTGCTCGAGATGACATAGCTCTGCCGGGGCCAGCCGAGCTCCGCAATCGCCTCGCCCATGATCGTCTCCGATCGGCCGCCGGCATACACCTCGGCGTTGTCGAAGAAGTTGACTCCGGCGTCGTGCGCAGCCGCCAGGCAGTCACGAGCGCTGCTGCCGGCGAGCTGAGGGCCGAAGCTGACCCACGATCCAAACGAGAGAACGCTGACCTGAAGCCCCGAGCGGCCAAGGTGCCGATACTGCATCTCCATGACGGACGAGAATAGAGCCCTGGGGAGGGGTCGCGGCGCGCGCCGGTTGCGGTGAGCCAGCTCGACACGCTCACCGGTTGGATCGCGGCGGCACTGTTCGGCGTGGCCATCGTGTCGTCGCTGGTGAACCGCTGGCGGCTCTCCACGGGACGGAGCTTCTCGATGGGATGGTTCCGTGCTCACAACTGGCTCGGCGCGGTCGCCACGGTGGCCGGGATCGCACATTGCCTGTCGTCGGTGACCCGGACCACGCTTCCCGCGGTCGAGGAGATCGGCATCTGGGCCGGGGCCGCGGCGGTCGGCCTGCTCGTCCTGACCGCGTTCGCGGGCAGCGGTCTCTCCGGCGCGAAACGCGACTCCCGGCGGCGCATCCGGCGCAACCACGTCGCCACCATGTTTGCGGTGCTCGCGGTGGGAATCGTGCACACCGCGCTCAATGGGCCGCTGGCGGGCAGATGACCTGGCTGCGAAGCGCCGACCCGCGTCGAACGGGACTCTGGCAAGATGGACCCCCGCACCCGCCGGCGTGTGGTAGGAACCTGATGCGCGATCGTGGGAGGCATGCCTGATGACCGAGACCACTGAGGCTGCTGCCCCGCCCGGCGCTGGGGACAAGCCGGCCGCTCCGACTCCCCCGGCGAGCGAGCTCGATCCGCGTCGCTGGCTCGCGCTGGCGAGCGTGATGACCGCGTTCTTCATGGTGCTGCTCGACGTCTCCATCGTGAACGTCGCCATCCCTTCGATACGCTCGAACCTCGGGGCGAACAACGCCGACATCCAGTTCGTGATCGCCGGCTACGGTCTCGCCTACGCGGTCCTGCTGATCACCGGCGGCCGACTTGGTGACATCTTTGGCAGAAAGCGGCTTTTCATCATCGGGATGTCAGGGTTCGTGCTTGCGTCGGCCCTCTGCGGGCTCGCCCAGAGCGCGATCATGCTCGATCTCTCCCGGGTGCTCCAAGGAGCCATGGCGGCGATGATGTACCCGCAGGTCCTCTCGGTGATCCAGGTGACCTTTCCGCCACAGGAACGCGCCCGCGTGTTCGGCTTCGTCGGCGCGGTCATCGGGATCGCCACGATCACCGGGCCGCTCGCCGGTGGACTGATCATCCGCAACGACATCACCGGCCAGTCGTGGCGGTGGATCTTCCTGGTGAACCTGCCGATCGGCATCGCCGCGCTGATCGCCGCGACCCGGCTGATCACCGAGTCGCGAGCCCCGAATGCCAAAGGTCTCGACGTGGTTGGGGTGCTCCTCGCGACGGCGGGCATTCTGCTGCTCGTCTACCCGCTCGTCGAGGGGCAGGTTGCCGGCTGGCCCGCCTGGACGTTCATCTGCATGGCGATCAGCCCCGTGATGCTGGTGCTCTTCGTCCTGTACGAACGCTCGCTGCCCGAAACGAAGTTCCCGCTAGTACAACTCTCGCTATTCCGGATCAGGTCCTTCAGCGTCGGGGTTGCGATCTCAGCGGTCTTCATTGCGGGGATTCCCGCATTCTTCTTCACCTTCAGCCTGATGGTCCAGGTCGGCCTCGGATTCAGCGCGCTCAATGCGGGCTTGACGACGATCCCATGGAGCCTCGCCTCCGCGGTCGCGTCGGCCATGTCCACGCGCGTCGCCCCGCGCCTGGGCAAGTACACGATCGCAATCGGGTCCGCGCTGCTCGTGATCGGCATGTTCGGGGTGATCGGCACGCTGCATCTCGAAGGCACGAACCTCACCGGGTGGGAGTTGATCCCCGCATTCGTGGTGAGCGGGCTCGGGCTCGGCACGGTGATCGCGCCCTTGCTCAACATCATTCTGGCCGGCGTCCCCGGGAGGGACGCGGGATCGGCATCGGGCGTGCTCACCACGTTCCAGCAACTCGGTGGCGCCATCGGTGTCGCCGTTGTCGGCGTGGTGTTCTTCGGTCTTCTCTCGAGCCGCGCGCCGGACGCGATCACGACGGTGACCCCGCAGCTCCAGTCTCAGCTTGCCGCGGCAAACCTGCCGGCACCGGCGGCGCAGGCGGCGATCTCGACGTTCACCACCTGCTTCAACGAGCAGGCATCCTCGAGCGATCCAACAGCACCGCCTCCAGCCAACTGCAGGACATCAGGATCGGCACCGGTCCAGGCCGCCTTCGCCAGCGCTGCTCAGACCGCGCTCGGACGCGACTTTGTGTCGTCGGTCGAGCGCATCCTGTTCTTCAACGTCGGGTTCTGGGCGCTCACCGGAATACTCTCGATGCTGTTGCCACGGGCTCGACCGCAACCGGTCGCCGGAGCTGCGCAGGCCGCCTGACATGAGGCGGGCTGCCAGTCCTCGTACGAGGTACCGGCAGCCCGCGGGGGACTTAGCTGGACAGGCCGTGGCTCACGTTGGAGAAGACGTTGTTCACGGTCTTGCCCAGCGTGCTGAGGATGACGATGACGACGATCGAGATGAGGGCGAGAATCAGCGCATATTCGACCATGCCCTGACCTTCCTCATTATCCCGGAGCTTTTCTACCAGCTCACGGATGCGTTCCCCGACCTCCAGAACCCTGTTGCCCATTTTTGATATCTCCGATAAAGACACTCCCCCGACTCGCGAGGCGACAAATTCAGAATGGGCTCTGATCTCAAACTCTTCCGGAAAGCCTGGTAACAGGAAGTCGCACAACGATTCGCGTTCCACCAACGTATTCGTCATCGAGTGTGATGGTGCCTTTGTGGGCAGAAACGATGGCGGCACAGATCGCGAGCCCGAGGCCGGCACCGCCGGTCTTCCTGGACCGCGAGGCGTCACCGCGCGAGAACCGCTCGAAGATCAGCGGACGCAGCCGCGCTGGGATTCCGGGCCCGCTGTCGGTGACGGAAACGACACACGTCGCCGGTGGAAACGGCGTGAGTGCGACAGTGCCGCTCCCGCCTCTGGGCGTGTAGCTGATCGCGTTTTCGAGCAGGTTGTCAAAAAGGCGGCCGAGCAAGAGAGCATCACCCTCGATGACCCCCTCGCAGTCCAGCTGTTCGGTCAGCACCACGCCGAGCGTGATCGCGTGCCCTTCCCATCGAGCGAACGCCTCCTCCAGCACATCAGTGATGTCGATCCGCGAGATCGAGGTGATGAGCCCACCGGCGTCGCCGCGCGACAGTGTCAGGAGGGATTCGGAGATCTTCACGAGGCGTTGCGTGTTCTTGAGCGCGAGCTTCACCGTTGCGGTGAGCTCGTCGGGGGTGCGGGGCTGCAGCAGGGTGATCTCGAGATCGCTCTGGAGTGCCGACAGCGGGTTGCGCAGCTCATGTGCGGCATCCGCAGTGAATCTGCGCAGCTGGTCTGCGGTTGCCATCTGAGCCCGGTCGCGAGCCATCAACGAGCGCACCGTCAGCTCGCTCAGGCACGCGGTGACCACTACGGCAACGAACTGGAATTTGGCGGTCAGTGGGTCAATCGCGCCGGTGAGGGCGCTGATCAGGGTGATCAGCACTGCGGCGGTGGTGATCACCGCCGCGTACGGGGTCGGCAGCAGCCAGGTGGCGAAGAGCACCGCCAGCAACAGCATCCCGCCGAGGGTCGGGTTGTTCGGGACTGCGATCTCGATGACCAGGACGACTGCGAGCATCGCCACGCAGCCGAGGAACAGGATCAGGCGACCGAACAGCGGAGCGGGTTGGCGAGGACTGAACGCGTCTCGCCGCTTGATCGCGGAGCTCATGACAGCGTGGCGGCGTCGCCGCTGATGAGGCGGTAGCCGATTCCGCGGCAGGTCTCGATGAGCACCGACGCGCTGGCCGCCTGCAGCTTGCGCCGCACCTTGCCGGCATACACCTCCACCAGACCGGATTCGACGGTCTGCGCATCGCCCCATACCGCGTCGTGGATCTGTTCCTTGCTCAGCACCTGAGCGGGGTGGCGGAGGAAGAGCTCGAGGATCTCGTACTCGCGGCGGGTGGTGGGCACCACGTCGCCCCCGACCGTCACCTGGCGGGCGCCGCTGTCCATGGAGAGGTTGCCCGCCTGGAGGACCTCGAGCTGAGGCGTGATGCGGCGGCGGCTCAGGGCTCGCACGCGAGCGAGGACCTCTTCAAAGTGAAAGGGCTTGGCAAGGTAGTCGTCGGCACCGGCGTCAAAACCGGCGAGGCGGTCCTTGACGTCGTCTCGGGCGGTGAGCATGAGAATCGCCGTCGGGGCCCCCTGGAGCCGCAGGTGGCGGCAGAGGCCGATGCCGTCGACGTCGCCACCGAGCATGACGTCGAGGACGGCGACGTCATAGGCCAGGCCGGAGCGGAGGGTCTCGATCGCCTCCTCACCGCTCAGGGCGACGTCGACCGAGATGCCGGCCTCAGCCAGCCCGCGAGCAAGGCTGCCTGCAACCTCCGGTTCATCCTCGACGACAAGTACACGCATCGCCGGCATCGTAGTCAGCGATCCCGGCCGGCACCGGCTTCGCGAGTGACTCGATACTTGCTTGGATGAAGGACGTCATCGCGGCCGAGGGCGACCTGGCCATCCGGCGGGTGCGAGATCAGGACGACGACTACGCCCGCCTCGTCGACTGGCGGAACAGCCCCCACGTGAGGGAGTGGTGGGATCCGGACGAACCGCCCGTAACGATGGCCCGCGTGATCGAGGAGCTCGGTCTGCGCGGTGGCGGGGACGATCAGACGACGTCGTGCATCATCGAGCTCGCCGCTGAACCGGTCGGTTTCATCCAGTTCTATCCCTGGGCCGCCGAGCAGGCCTACCTGGCCGAGATCGGACTGAGCCTGCCGGAAGGAGCGTGGGGGCTCGACATCTTCATCGGCGACAGCCGGCTCGCAGGAAGGGGGATCGGGTCGCGGGCGGTCAGGCTCCTCTCCGACCACCTCTTCGCCGAGGAGTCGGCGACCGTCGTGGCGCTCATCACCGAAGCCACCAACGCCCGATCTCACGCCGCCTACCGGCACGCAGGGATGCGGGTCGCCGGCGAACCCTTCCTCGACACCGACAGCCGCGCCGGTCAGCGGGTGGAATCGATCCTCATGATCCGCGACCGGCCCGACGGAACAGCTGGCGAGCGATGATCTCGCGCTGCACCTCGGAAGCGCCCTCGTAGATCCGCGTGCCGCGGACGTCGCGGTAGAGCTGCTCCAGGAGGTGTCCGCGCTCGAGAGCCCTGGCGCCGTGCACCTGGATCGCCACGTCGATCGCTATCATCGCCGTCTCGGTCGCGAAGAGCTTCGCCATCGCCGCGGCCTCGGTGTTCGGCGTGATCCCCGCGTCGTGCGCCGCGGCGGCCGAGTGGACCAGGAGGCGCGAAGCCTGGACCCGGGTCGCGACGTCGGCAAGCTGATGGCTCACCCCCTGGAGCGCCGACAGCGGGTGGCCGAAGGCCTGACGTTCCGCGGCGTGAGCGACCGCGGCGTCGAGTGCCGCCTGAGCCATGCCGACCGCGCAGGCGCCGACGCTGGGACGGAAGAGGTCGAGGGTCCGCATCGCAACGCCGAAACCGTGATCGATCTCGCCAAGGACGTTCTCCGCAGGCACCGCGACGCCGTCGAATTGCAGCCGGCCGATCGGGTGGTCGGCGA
Source organism: Candidatus Dormiibacterota bacterium (assembly GCA_003162415.1). GTDB lineage: Bacteria > Chloroflexota > Dormibacteria > Aeolococcales > Aeolococcaceae > Palsa-851. The sequence goes on along the minus strand of PMOL01000005.1, from coordinate 357,104 downwards.
CGAACGGGATCGGCTCGCCGGACAGCCCGACGCTCTCTCGTGGCACGGCGAAGGCGGTGATGCCGCGGGCGCCCGCACCAGTGGTGGTCCGCGCGAAGACCGTGTAGATGTCGGCATCCGGCGCGTTGGAGATGAACACCTTCTCGCCGGTGAGTCGGAACCCGCCACCGTCGGGCTCGGCGGCGAGCGCCAATGCCGCAACGTCGGATCCCGCATCCGGCTCGGTGAGCGCGAAAGCAGCGACCGCCTCACCCGAGGCGACCCGCGGGATCCAGGTATCGACGACCTCGCTCCGGCCGGCCGCCAGGATCGGATGGGCACCCAGTCCCTGGAGGGCGAAGGCAGTCTCCGCGGCCGTCGAATACCGCGCGAGACCCTCACGCACCAGGCAGAGGTTGAGCGCCGGGACCTCGCGACCACGCTCCAGCACCTCGGGAACGAGCCCGTGCACGGAAAGGGCGGCAACCAGCTCGCGGTTGACCCTGCCCGGCTCGCCGCCGTGCGCGATCGGCTCCAGGACGTCTCGCGCCAGGGCCTCGCTCCGGGCCAGCAGCTCGCGATGCGCCGCGGTCAGATGCGCGTAGGCGGCGCTCATGTGATGACGGCGATGCCGGCCAGCTCGACCAGGGCCTTCGGGTCGAAGAGCTCGGCGACTCCGAGCACCGCCATGGCGGGGTAGCGGCGCCCGAAATGGGTCCGCCAGACGCTCCCGAGCTCGCTCATGGCTGCGCGATAGGCCGCGAGGTCGGTCACGAAGATCTGGAGCGAGACGAGATCGTCGGGCTGCCCCCCGGCGGCGTGGAGCGCGGCCACGAGGTTGCGAGCGGCGAGGTCGAACTGATCGACGATGGACGCGCCGAAAATCGCCCCGTCCGGCCCCTGGGCTGTCTGACCGCCGAGGTACACGGTCCGGCCCGCCGCGGCAACGACGGCGTGGGCGTAGCCGACCGGCGCGGGGAGATCTGCAGCGGTGACAATCTCGTGTTCGGTGCTCATCGGCCCTCCCATCTGGGCGCGCGCCCCTCGGTCCAGGCGCGGTGATATTCGGCGTGATCGTGGCTGCCCATGAGCAGCGCCTGGGTCATGGCGTCGAGCTCGAGCGATCCGGGTAACCCCATGTCGAGCTCGCGGGTGAGCAGCACCTTGGTCGCCGAGTAGGCGAGGGCCGGCCCGTCAGACAGGCGTCGAGCTATGGTCAGGGCAGTTTCCGCAAGCGCCTCGTCGTCCACCACTGCAGTCGCGAGGCCGATCTCGAGGGCACGGTCGGCTTCGACCGTGTCGCCGAGCAGCAGCAGCTCGCTGGCCCGCCCAAAGCCGATGACCCGAGGCAGGAGGTATGCGGAGCCCATGTCCGCGCCCGCCAGCCCGACCTTGGTGAACAGGAATGCGAAGCGTGCGGAGCGAGCGAGGAGGCGAATGTCCGCGGCCAGGGCGATCACCGCGCCGGCACCGGCCGCGATGCCGTTGACGGCGGCGATCACCGGCAGCGGGCACTCGCGCAGCGCTCGGACCACCGAGCCGGTCATGCGTGTGAACTCGAGCAAATCCCCGGAGCCCATCGACTGCAGCGCGCCGATGATCTCGACGACGTCGCCTCCCGAGCAGAATCCCCGGCCGGTGCCCGTGATCACGACGACGCGGGCATCGCCGCGGTGGGGCAGCTCGGCGAGCAGGTCGCGAAGATCCGCATAGACCTCGAATGTGAGCGCCCCGAGCTTCTCCGGGCGTGCCAGCGTGATCGTGGCGACGCCCTCATCGACGCTGAAATCGAAATGCTGCCAGCTTTCGGTGAACCCGGCAGATGCCCGGAATCGTGTCACGCCCGTCTGCCTCCTCCGTCGCCGGTGAGAGCGAGCCCGCGCAGCGCGCTTCGATCGATCTTGCCCGAGCCGGTCCGAGGCAGGGCAGCGACGAGGTGCACCTCCCGCGGAACCTTGTGGGGCGCGAGGCGCTCGCGGACAAATCCCTGCAACGCTTCCGGGCTCGCCGCCGAGGCCGGCTTGAGCACCACCCACGCGTGGCCGAACGTGAGCCCGTCGCGTTCTGCCGCGACGACCGCGCATTCGACGACATCCGGGTGGCCGGCGATGCAGCGCTCGATCTCGGCGGGCGCGACCCAGATACCACCAACCTTGAGCAGGTCGTCTGCTCTGCCGCGATACGTGAAGTACCCCGCGACGTCGCGCTCCACGAGGTCTCCGCTCATGACCAGCCCGTCCGCATAGGTGTCCGCGGACGCCGCGGCATCCTGCCAGTACATCAGAGCCGCGCTCTCCCCTCGGACCCTGAGCCTGCCGATCTGCCCATCCGGAAGCGGGCGCCCGGCGTCATCGACAACCTCGCCCTGGTAGCCGGGGACGACCTCACCGATGCTCCCCGGGCGGACGCGGCCGGGCCGGTTGGAGATGTAGATGTGATACGCCTCGGACGATCCGATACCGTCGAGCACCTCGATGCCGAAGGCTTCGTTCCAGCGGCGGTGGAGGGGCTCGGGCAGGGCCTCGCCGGCGGAGGTGCACAGGCGCAGGCAGCTCAGGTCCTGGGCCGCGGCGTCGGGGTGATCGAGCATCGCCTGCATCATCGTGGGCACATTGACCAGGATCGTCGGACGGTGTCGCGCGATCAGCTCGAAGATGAGCTCGGGCGTGGTCCTCTCAGCGAAGATCACCCCGGTGGCGCCGACACCAAAGGGAAAGAGCGCCGCGAGGTCGCGCGCGTAGCCGAAGAACAGCTTCGGCACCGGGAGGACCACGTCCTCGGGCCGGATGTCGAGCACCCCGCGCGCGTACGCCTGGTGGCTGAAAACCGGGCTGTGCGCGGTGTGGACGCACGCCTTCGGCTTGCCGGTGCTCCCGGTGGTGAACTTCCAGATCGCGATGTCGCCCTGGGCGATCGGGGCGGCGTCGAGATCGGCAGTCTGGCGCGAGACCAGCGCGTCGAAGGACACCTCGCCATCGCGGAGGTCGCTCTCGGGGGCGGCGACGACCAGCAACCGCGCGCGCCCGCGGCTCGCAGCCAAGGCTTCCCGCATCCGGTCGAGGGTGCCCGCGTCGACCACCACCACTGTCGCGGCCGTGTAGTCGAGGTAATAGGTGTAGTCCTTGGGCTGCAGGAACGTGTACACCTCGGCGGTCACGGCTCCGATCTTCTGCACCGCATACCACGTGGCGACAAACTCCGCCGAGTCAGCCAGGGCTAGGAGCACGCGCTCGTGAGCCTGGACGCCGAGTTCGAGGAGCGCGTTGCCCACGCGGTTGGTGAGGGCGGAGAGCTCGGCGTAGGTACAGCTACCTGCCGGTCCAGTGAGCGCCGTTCGCCGTCCCCGCCCCTCGGCGACGTTGCGGTCCAGGAATGCGGTGGCCAGGTTCACGCCGGGCTCCGTGCCGGCAGCGCTCACGTCGGCGGCTCTGCCTCGACTTGAGCTCTGATCAGCTCGACCAGGAGGCGGCTCAGCGTCCCGAGCGTCTCGTCACCCTCGGCCGCGGTTGCCTCGGCGGGCGCGCCGCAGTAGGCGCGGTCCATGCCCATGGCGAGGAAGTCGGTCTGACCTGCCGCCATGGCCGCCGGCATGTCGAGCGCATAGGCGGGCAGCCGGCGCATCGTCTCGGCCTCGACGAGCTCAGGGCGCCGGGCGAGCACGAGGGACGTCTCGTAGCGGCCGGCGTGGGCAGCGCCGCTCTTGAACTCCGGGGTCAGCTGATCGGCGACAGCACGTCGGGTGAGATCCAGGAAGCCAACCTTCGCATCCCCGGCAGCCCGCCGCAGCGTGGCCACCTGGGCCGGTTCGAAGTGGCTGTTGACGATCACCAGGTGGCGGAAGCCCTGGGCGCGCAGGGATGCGCAGACCTCGACGACCATCGCGTGCAGCGTGCCCTCGCTGATCGTCACCGCTCCGGTGAACGCGGCCGAGTAGCGGGTCACGCCGAATGCGATCTCAGGGAGCACCAGCGCACGCACCGCTCGGTCGTCGGAGAGCGCCATCGCCGCGCGCTCGCAGATCGCGGCCGAGATGATCGAGTCGGTGCCGAGCGGTGCGTGCGGGCCGTGCGGTTCCACCGCGCCGACGGGCAGGAGCAGCACCGGCACCGGCCCGCTGTCCAGCAGCGCTCGCGCGCGCGGTGAGGTCAGATCGGCGAAATAGATCGACGCAGGCACGCTGAGGACGCCACATTCACGAGGTTCCACACTTTACAGTTGCGCCCAGACTCACATGCGAATTGCGGTTGTCGGGGGCGGGCCGGGCGGACTCTACTTCGCGGCGCTCACCAAACAGCTCGACCCGACCCACCAGGTCACCGTGTGGGAGCGCAACGCCGACGACGATACCTTCGGGTTCGGCGTGGTCTTCTCCGATGAGACGCTCGGTGGTATCGAGCACGCCGACCCGGCGATCCACGAGGCGATGTGTCGTGAATTCGCGAGATGGGACGACATCGACATCCACTACCGGGAACGGGTGATCACGTCGGGAGGACATGGATTCGCTGCGATGAGCCGCAAACGGCTGCTCCAGATCCTCCACGCACGCTGTCGCGAGCTTGGGGTCGCGCTGCTCTTCAACTCCGAAGCACCGCCCGCCGGCGAGCTTGCCGCGACGCACGACCTGGTGGTTGGCGCGGACGGCGTGAACTCGACGATACGGAGCCGGTATGCAGGGACATTTCGACCGACTCTCGACGTGCGCCGCTGCAAGTTCATGTGGCTCGCGACCGACCTCGTCTTCGATGCCTTCAAGTTCTACATCGTCGAGACGCCGCACGGAGTCATGCAGATTCACGGGTACCCGTACGACGCGACCGGGAGCACGTTCATCGTCGAGATGAACGAAGCGGTCTGGCGCCGCGCCGGATTCGAACCGCTCGCCGCCCGCGGGTTCGATCCGGGTGAGAGCGATATCGCCGGCATCGCGGAGATACGGCGGCTGTTCGCGCCCATCCTCGACGGCCACGCGGTGCATGCGAACAACTCGAGGTGGATCAGTTTCACCACGGTGCGCAACGAGTGCTGGCATCACGGCAACGTCGTGATCCTCGGTGATGCCGCGCACACCGCGCACTTCTCGATCGGGTCAGGCACCAAGCTCGCCATGGAGGACGCGCTCGCACTCTCTGCATGCCTGCATGAGAACGAGAGCGTCTCGCAGGCGCTCGAGGCATACGAGGCGGAGCGCAAGCCGGTGGTCGTGTCGACCCAGCGGGCTGCGCAGGCGAGCCTCGAATGGTTCGAGAATCTCGGACAGTACGTCCACCAGGATCCGATGCAGTTCGCGTTCAACATTCTGACGCGGAGCCGCCGGGTCACCTACGACAACCTCCGACTGCGCGACCCGGAGTTCGTGCGCGAGGTCGACGCCTGGTTCGCGGCTCAGGGAGAGGCGCAGCAACCGCGACTCGATGGGGCGGCGACACCACCGATGTTCCAGCCCTTCAGGTTGCGCGACCTCGAGCTGAAGAATCGGGTCATCGTCTCAGCGATGGACATGTACTCAGCGGTCGACGGCATGCCCAACGACTTCCACCTGGTGAACACTGGAAGCAAGGCGCTCGGAGGCGCGGCTCTGGTGATGACCGAGATGGTGTGCGTCTCAGCTGCGGGCAGGATCACGCTGGGGTGCGCGGGAATGTACGCACCCGAACACGAGCCCGGGTGGCGGCGCATCGTCGACTTCGTGCACGAGCGGACCAGCGCGCGCATCGGACTGCAACTCGGACACTCGGGACGCAAGGGGTCGACGCGGCTGATGTGGGAGGGCATGGACGAACCGCTCCCGGAAGCCAACTGGGAGGTCATCGCGCCCTCGCCTGTTCCTTATTCACCCGCCAATCAGGTGCCCCATGAGCTGACCACCGATGAGATGGTCGCTCTCCGCGACCAGTTCGTCCACGCGGCCGCGGCCGGCGAGCGTGCCGGATTCGATCTCCTCGAGCTGCACTGCGCGCATGGATACCTCCTCTCCAGCTTTATCTCGCCGATCTCGAACCAGCGAACCGATGAGTACGGCGGATCCCTGGAGCACCGGCTCCGCTATCCGCTCGAGGTCTTCGATGCGATGCGCGCCGCGTGGCCGGCGCACAAGCCGATGACCGTGCGCATCTCCGCGACCGACTGGTCGCCCGGTGGCATCGACGCCGACGACGCCGTGGAGATCGCTCGCGCCTTTGCGGCGCACGGAGCCGATGCCATCGACGTCTCGACCGGTCAGGTCACCAAGGACGAGCGACCGGCCTTCGGGCGGTCGTACCAGACGCCCTACGCGGACCGCATTCGCAACGAGGTGGGCATCGCAACCATCGCGGTCGGGGTCATCTCGTCGTATGACGACGTCAACTCATTGATCCTCGCCGGCCGAGCCGACCTCTGCGCACTTGCACGCGCCCATCTGTACGATCCGCAGTGGACACTCCACGCGGCGGCCGACCAGGGCTATTTCGGCCCGGGCGCGGAGTGGCCGGATCCATACAAGGCCGGCAGTCGCAAGCCACAGGGAGGTCGGAGCGACGGCCCGAAGCCCCGGCTGGAGCTCATCCGCGAGGGTGCGGCGCGGACACGCCACAGCCGATGGCGGCCGAGCTGAGCAGGTCGCGAAGCTTGGTCGACGTGTTCCAGTTTCGCTGAGTCACGCGCACCCCGAGCGCGCGCTCCCAGTCGGGCAGCGTCGAGCCCGTGATCCCGTTGGGAAGGCGCACGTATATCACCCGCTTGCCGAATGCGAACTCGTCTGGCGCGAAGGCCGCTCGATCAAGTCCCGCCTTCTTCGCGGCGGCCGGCTCGGCGCTCAGGAACGCGACATGCAGCTCGTTTGGCGCAACGCCGCGCGCCATGAAGGGATTGGCGTCGACGGCCGTCACGAACTCGGTTGCGGTGCGGACAAGCACGGAGGTGTCCATGCGGAAGTCGCTGCGGATGCGCTTCGAGATCTCCTCCTCGATCGCTGCGGCGTTGCCCTGTCCCGACAAGAAGACCGCATTGCCGCTCTGCCCGTGGGTGCGAACGTCCGAGTACCCGAGTGATTCCAGCAGGTTGCGAAGATCCAGCATCGCGATTCGTTTGGCACGGCCGACGTTGATCCCTCGTACCAGCGCAACCCAGGTCTGGCTCATGACCCGGCAACCCGTGAGCGAGCGGTCATCGCGGTGGCGAGGCTGTCGAAGAACCATTTGCGCTCGCGCACCAGGAAGAAGAGGTGACCGCCCCTGAAGGTCACGAGCTGCGACCCGGCGATGCCCCGCCGCATCGCTTCCGCCTCACGAAGTGGGGCAACCTTGTCCTTGCGCCCGTGCAGGATGGTGGTTGGAACATGGATCTCGCCAAGGCGGTCGATGCAGCCATAGGAACGCGATGCCTCTCGCTGCCGTGAAAAGGCGTACCGCGGCTGTGGGTACTTCCCGCGGTACACCAGGCTGCTGAGCACGCTGAGCATCTCCATGCGCGACATGGAGCCGTCGAGCCTCGCCGACGCCATGGTGCTCACCAGCACGAGCCGCGCGACACGGCCGGGGTGCTCGAGCGCCAGGTCCAGCGCGATGCGGCCGCCCATGGAAATCCCGACCACCGTCGCCTGGCTCATGCCGACGGCATCCATGAGCGCGTCGGTGTCGTTGGACATCATCGGGATCGTGTACGGCGCGTCCGGTCTGTCGGTGCGCCCGGCACCGCGGTTGTCGAACGCAAGCACCTGGTGGGTCTGCGCGCAGAAGTCGGTGAGCCACCCCCACTGTGAGATGTCGCTGGCGAGACCGCCGATCAAGACCAGTGGATCGCCCGATCCATGCAGCTCGTAATACATGTCGATGTCGCCGGCGTGTGTGACCGGCATGGTCAGCGCGACCCCGTTGTGCTGTGGCTCAGATCCTCTTCGATCCCGCGCGCGGCGGCGAGCAGGTGGGGCAGGAACTCGCCTCGGACCAGGTCGGGGCTCCCGCGGCTCACCGGCGACGAGACGTTGACGGCTGCAATCACGCGTCCAGAGGAATCGTTGATCGGCGCGGCGATCGCGCGGAGGCCTTCCTCGAGCTCCTCGTCGACGAATGCCCAGCCCTGCTCGCGAACCAGGAGCAGCTCCGCGCGCAGCGACGGAACATCGGTGACGGTGCGCGCCGTGAGCCGGCGCAGCTCGACTGTCGCGAAGTAGCCGTCGAGCCACTCGTCGCTCTGCCCGGCCAGCAGCACTCGGCCCATCGAGGTCGCGTAGGCGGGGAACCGGGTGCCGACGCTGATGGTGATGGTCATGATCCGGCGGGTCGGGACACGCGCGACGTAGACGACGTCATCGGCGTCGAGCACCGAGACCGACGATGACTCTCGAAGGATTCCCACCAGCCGCTCGAGATGGGGCTGTGCGACCTCGTGCAGGCTGAGGCTCGAGAGGTACGCGTACCCGAGCTCGAGCACGCGGGGCCGCAGCGCGAAGAGGCGTCCATTGCTGCGCACGTAACCAAGCTCGGACAGGGTGCGGAGGAAACGCCGCGCCGATGCGCGGGTCAGGCCGGCAGCGCGCGCGACCTCGCTCAGGGTCAGCTCGGGATGTTCGGCGTCAAATGCGCGAATGACCGCGAGGCCACGCTCCAGGGACTGCACGAAGTCCGTGCCGATACCGCGATCAACTCGCGCAACCGCGGGTCGATCGACGTCGGTCACATCGATTCCGTGGGTGGAACCATCCCGGTCAGAACCTCTCGGGCAATCGTGAAGGCGCGGTTCGCGCGAGGGACGCCTGCGTACACCGCGACCTGGAGGAGGACCTCCTTGATCTCCTCGACGCTGACGCCGTTGCGCCGCGCGGCGCGAAGGTGCAGCGCAAGCTCGTCATCCATGCCCTGCGCGGCGAGCATGGCCACCGTGATGCAACTTCGTGTGCGCCGGTCGAGTCCCGGACGGGACCAGACCGCACCCCATGCGGAGCGCGTGATGTACTCCTGGAAATCGGCGGTGAACGCGTCGGCACCGGCCATCGCGCGATCCACGTGCTCGTCGCCGAGGACCTCGCGCCGGGTGGTCATTCCCTGCTCTCGGATGTCGTCGCTCACGCCACTCCTCCATCGGCTTCACTGAGGTGGTCGAGCACCAGTCGATTGACGATGTCCGGCTGCTCGAGATTCACGAGGTGCGCGGCACCGTCAATCACCGCAACGCTCGCGTCGTGGAAGGATGCGCCGAACATCACCGCGCTCGATGCCGGCACGAACGGATCCTCGGCACCGGCGATGATCAGGGTCCGCGCATTGATCCTGCGGATGTCGGTGCGCAGGTCACATGACGCCACCGCCTCGCAGCAGCTCGCATACCCTTCGGCGTTCATATCCACAAGAGCGTCCGTGAGTCGCTTGAGCGCTGCCGGGTGCTCCTGTGCGAATCGCGGCGTGAACCACCGAGCAACGACCCCGGAAGCGATCGGTGCGATGCCATCGGCCCGGACCGCCGCAGCGCGCTCGAGATACCGGTCCGCCGGTTGCAGCCGCGACAGTGCGGCCATCGCGACGAGCGCGCTGATGCGAGACGGGTGATGCGCGGCGAGCCAGAGCCCGACCATACCGCCGAGCGACACGCCGCAGAACGCCACCGTGGAGAGGCCGAGTCGGTCGAGGAGCGCGATCACATCGGCGCCGAGCTCGGCAACCGTATACGGACTCGGTGGCGCAGGCGATTCACCGAGGCCGCGATGGTCGTACAGGAGCAGCGAGTACCGGTCGCCGAGCGGGTGTTGCGCGTCCCACATCGCTCGCGACGTTCCGAGCGCGCTGCTCATGACCAGCGCCGGTTTGTCACGATCGCCGACCCACGAGTACGCGACCTCGACGCTCATGAGCTCGCGCCGGCTCCGCGATGCCCATCCTGGGCACGCTTGATGAGCTCCTCGATCGACCCGAGATACCCGGTGGGATCGAGCGCTGCCGCGATCTCGTCGTCGGAGAGGTGGCGGCGCACCTCGGGATCGCCGCGGACGACGTCCGCAAACGCAACGCGGCGCTTCATCGCCTCCTCGCTGCAGCGGCGGACGACGTCGCGCGCAGTGGAGCGCCCGGTGCGGTGCGAGATCTGGAGCGCGAGGTTCTCGGCCATCACCAATCCGCCATCCGCGGCGAGGTTCTCCGCCATGCGTGCAGGGTCCACCTGCAGCGAGCCCAGCAACATCGCCGCGTGATGGCTCGCGCCGCCGGCGATGCGCAGCAGATCGCGGATGGGCTCCCACTCCGCATGCCACGCTCCGGCGGCGCGCTCGTGCTCCTGTACCATCGAGGTGAATACCGTTCCAACCAGTCCGGGCGCGCGCGCCGCGGCGGCGAGGATCAACACGGCGCGAACCGGGTTTCGCTTATGGGGCAACGTCGACGACGTCCCCGGCTCCGCTTCGGCGGCCTCGGCTACCTCAGCCTGGGCGAGGAGCGCGACGTCGCGAGCGATCTTCCCGGCGACGCCCACAGCAGTGCCGAGCGCCGCGGCGAGCTCGGCAACCCGGGTTCGATCCGTGTGCCACGGGAGCACGGGCTCGGCGAGCCCGAGACGTGCGGCGAGGCGGCGTGCGACCTCGACACCGGTGCCCCCGAGGGCTGCCAGCGTTCCCGCCGCGCCACCGAATTGCACCGCGAGTCGTTCGAAGCGCACGCGCCCCAGCAGCACCCGTGCTTCGTCCACGCTCACCAACCAGCCTGCGGCCTTGTAGCCGAAGGTCGTCGGGGTGGCCGGCTGCAGGAGCGTACGCGCGGTCATGAGCGTGTGACCGTGCGTTCCGGCAAGGGCGGCGCATTCAGACGCCACCGATGACATGTCCTCGAGGATCACATCCAGCGCCCGCTGTGCCATCAATGAGAACGCCGTGTCGATGACGTCCTGGCTGGTGGCGCCGAGATGCACGTATTCGCGCGCTTCCGAGGAGAGGACGTCCATCAACGCCCGAACCAGAGGTGCGGCAGGGTTACCTGCCGTGACCGAACGCTGCCCGACCTCCGCGATGTCGAAAGCGTCGGCATGACACGCGGCGGCGATCTCGGCTGCCAGGGGCGCGGGAACCAGCCCGGCATCAGCCTCCGACTCCGCAAGCGCCGCCTCGAAATCGAGCATCGCCTGGAGCCACGCCGCATCACTCAGCGCCGCATCCACCGCCGGACTGCCGAAGAGCGGACCGACCAGGCTCTCAGCGATCGAAGAAGACTGTCTCACCGGCGCCCTGAAGGTGGATGTCGAACCGAAGACCACCCTCCTCTCTCACTGCGACAAGCGTCGCCCGCTCGGTCGGAGAGAGGGTTCGGAGCACCGGGTCCGCGTCATTTGCGGCGCTCTCGTCGGGGAAGAACATGCGCGTCACGAGGCGTGTGAGCAGGCCGCGCGCGAAGACCGAGACGTCGAGGTGCGGCGCGCCGTTCGCCGCGCCATCCTGCGGCTTGCTGGTGACGATCGCGAAATGCCCCTCCTCGTCGGTCGCGCACCGTCCGGCGCCCTCCGGTTGCCAGGTCTCGATCAGCGCGTCCGGGACCGGCTCACCGGCGCCGTCGAGCACCTGCCCGGAGATGCGTATCGCACCGGGCATTCCCTCACCGATGACGTGCGACCCGATGGTGGTGGAGAGCCCGATCCGGAAGAACGGTCCGACGGTCTGCGAGGGCGTCAGCGGCAGTGTCATTCGCTCGGATCATCGTCGAGCGGGGTGGCGTCGCGCCCCGCGACCACGATGTCCCAGGCATAGCCGAGCGACCACTCGGGTTCGGTGAGCTCGAGCGACCAGCGCGCCACGAGTCGCCGGCGAGAGTCCGCGTCCGGTACCGAGTTGAAGATCGGGTCCTGATCGAAGAGGGGGTCGCCGGGGAAGTACATCTGGGTGACCAGGCGCTGAGCGATGGCGGGGGTGAACACCGAGAAATGCACGTGCGCCGGCCGCCACGCGTTGGGATGGTTGCGCCAGGGATACGCCCCCGGCTTGACGGTGACGAAGCGATAGCCACCCTCAACATCGGTGAGGCAACGGCCTGCACCGCTGAAGTTCGGGTCGAGCGGGGCCGGGTGCTGATCCGACAGGTGCGCGTAGCGCCCGGCCGCATTGGCCTGCCAGAGCTCGATAAGCGCGCCGGCAACCGGGTTCCCGTCATCATCGAGCACGCGCCCGCTGATGCTGATCCGTTCACCGAGCGGGTCGCCGTCGTGCTGGCGCGTCAAATCGTGGTCGAGGAGACCGATCGTCTCGCCGGCAAGGAGCGGTGCGGTGAGCTCGCCGAGCCGTCCCGGGAGCACTCGCAGCGGCTGTTTCGGTGCGCGCAGCGCGGTTGATCGATATCCCGGGAAGTCGTTGGGCGGATGCACGGAGCGTGACGGCGCTTCCATCAGGCCTCCAGCACCACGGCGAGACCCTGGCCAACGCCGATGCAGATCGCCGCGAGGCCGTAGCCGCCACCCCGCCGGTGCAATTCGTGTGCGAGTGAACCGAGGATCCGGGCCCCGGAGCACCCGATCGGATGACCGATCGCGATCGCGCCGCCGTTCGGATTCACCTTCTCAGCGTCGAGCTCCGGCCACTCGCGCAGGCAGGCCAGCGACTGCGCCGCGAATGCCTCGTTCAGCTCGACAACCGCGAGGTCCTTCCACCCGATGCCCGCGCGAGCGAGCGCAGCGTTGGCGGCGGCGACCGGTCCGATGCCGTAGAGGGGCGGCTCGACCGCGCTGACGCCACGCGCGACGATGCGAGCCAGCGGCTCGCGACCGGCTCGGCGCGCGCCCTCGGCGTCGGCGAGCAGCACCGCCGCGGCGCCGTCGTTCAACGGCGAGGCGTTCCCGGCGGTCACCGTGCCGTCGGGCCGGAACGCGGGGCGCAGCCTGGCCAGGGCGTCGATCGAAGCATCGGGGCGAATGCACTCGTCCCGGCCGAGGTCGATGCCGTCCACGGGGAGAACCTCACCGGCGTATCGCCCCGACTCCCACGCCGCGGCTGCCTGGCGATGACTGCGCAACGCGAACGCGTCCTGCTCCTCGCGGCTGATGGAGTACTTCGAGGCGAGCAGCTCCGCGCCTTCGCCGAGCGAGATCGTCCAGTCCGCTGGCATGCGCGGATTGACCATGCGCCAGCCGAGTGTCGTCGACCAGAGCGTCTCGTTGGTGCGCGCGTGCCCGCGCTCCGGCTTGAGCAGCACCCAGGGGGCGCGGCTCATCGATTCCACCCCGCCGGCGATGCAGATCGAATGGTCGCCGACGGCGATCGCGCGGCTCGCGGTGATCACCGCCTCGAGCCCCGACCCGCAGAGCCGGTTCACGGTGGTGCCCGGGACGCTCGGCGGCACGCCGGCGAGCAGCAGGGCCATGCGCGCGACGTTGCGGTTGTCCTCGCCCGCGGCGTTGCCGTCGCCAAAGACCACGTCGCCGATCGCTGCGGAGTCGAGGGACGGACTGCGCGTGACGAGCCCCGCTATCACCCCGGCTGCAAGGTCATCCGGGCGCACACCCGCAAGCGCTCCCCCGTGCCGGCCGATGGGCGTGCGCACCGCGTCCAGGATGAAGACGTCCTCGCTCACGCGCCCTTGGTCGCCTCGAGACGGCGCAGCACGGTGAGCTCTTCCTCGGTCGGCGGGGCGGTGGTCGAGAGCTCGGGCGACACCGCGAGTGGCCAGCCGGAGGCGGCGCGCGCATCCTCGGCGGTCGATCCATTGTGCACGCGCACGAGCGTGAGCTCGCAGGTCTCCGGGTCCGGGGTCAGGATGCCCAAGTCGGTGATGACCACCCGCGGCCCCGAGCCGCTGAGACCGAGCCGCTGGCGATCGCCAGGTCCCTGACCGAAGCCGACCGAGGTGATGAAGTCGACGCGGTCCACAAACGTCCGCAGGGTCTGGCGCAGCACCACCACGACCTCGCGGCACGACGCAGCAATCTCGGGGGCACCCCCCGCGCCTGGAAGCCGCACCTTGGGGTGGCGATAGTCGGCGCCGATCACTGTGGTGTTGATATTGGCGTAGCGGTCGATCTGGGCGGCGCTGAGGAAGCCGACGTCGATCCGGCCAGGTTGCAACCAGTAGTTGAAGACCTCCGGCACGCTCACCACCGCATCCGCGGTCTCCGCGAGGATGCCGTCGCCGATCGACAGCGGCAGGCGATCCGGCTTGGCGCCGAGCGTTCCCGATTCGTAGATGAGCACAACGTCGGGCGCGCTGGTGGCGCGGGCGAGGTTCGCCGCGGTGCTCGGCAGGCCGATGCCGACAAAGCAGACGGTGCCGTTGTGCAGCTGCCGTGCGGCGGCGACGGTCATCATCTCGTCGGATGTGTAGGCGGCGGTCACGCCGCGGGCACCCGGCGAATCACGTTCTCGTCCATCCAGCGGAGGAAGGTCTCGCGGTCCTTGCTGATCGCGTCCCACTCCGTGTAAAAGGCGTTGTCCCGCAAGGAATATCCCTGCGCGTAGGAGGGATGCGCGCCGCCCGGTGCCACCGCGATGTAGGTGGTGGCGAACGATGGGAGCACGACCTCCTGTGGCTTGGGATCGAGGCTGTCCACGATCTCCTCGACGGTGATCAGCGACCGTTTCGCAGCAAGCACGGCTTCCTTCTGCACGCCGAGAATGCCCCACATCTGGACATTGCCCTTCCGGTCTGCGCGCTGCGCGTGGATGATGGTCACGTCGGGTGACAGCGCTGGGACCGCGGTCAGCACCTCGCCGGTGAAGGGGCAGGTGATCGGACGGATGGTGTCGGTCTGCGCGGGAAGGTCGGTGCCGACGTAGCCGCGCAGCACCGCGAACGGGAGGCCGCTCGCCCCGGCGAGATACCGGTTGGCCATGCCCGCGTGACTGTGCTCTTCGAGATCCAGGGGAAGCGGCCATGAGTTCTCGACCGCGTCGCGGAACCGGTGGAGGGAGCCGACGCCCGGGTTGCCCCCCCACGAGAAGATCAACTTGGTGGCGCATCCCATGCCGATCAGCTGGTCGTAGATGAGGTCGGGGGTCATTCGCACCAAGGTGAGATCGTGGCGTCGCTGGCGGATGATCTCGTGCCCGGCCGCGAACGGGATGAGATGCGTGAAGCCCTCCATCACCAGCGTGTCGCCATCGTGCACGACCGCGGCGATCCCATCGGACAGCGAGACGATCTCAGCCATGCTCACAGATCAACATGTTCGCGTAGCGCACACTCGTGTCGGCGACCATAGCTTTTTCGGTGATCCGCTGGCACTCGCATAGGGCTTGTCCACCCGTCGGAACCATATGATACGTTCATCCAAGGAACGTGAGTTCGCTATGCGAACTTCGCCAAGCCAGAAGTGCGGGGTGCCAGCCAGTCTCGTGCGCACGCAGGTGGCGATCGTCGGAGCGGGTCCCGCGGGGTTGATGCTCGCCCATCTGCTCAGCCTCGACGGTATCGAGTCGGTCGTCATCGAGTCGCGCACCCGTACGTACGTGGAGCACCGGGTGCGGGCGGGCGTGCTCGAGCAGGGAAGTGCAGACCTGCTCGACGCCACCGGTGCCGGTGCACGGATGCGGAGCGAAGGCCTCGTGCATCACGGCATTCAGCTGCGCTTCGGCGGCAGCGATCACCGCATCGATTTCGGTGAGCTCACCGGCGGACGCGGTATCACCGTGTACGGTCAGCAGGAGATCGTCAAAGACCTGATCGCGCTCCGCCTCTCAGCGGGTCATCCGATCCTCTTCGAGGTGAGCGACGTGGAGCTCCATGACATCCGATCCGATCAGCCGTCGGTGAGCTTCCTCCTCGATGGCGCGAGCATGTCGATCGACTGCGACATCGTCGCCGGGTGCGACGGGTTCCACGGCGTGTCACGAGACAGCATCCCGGCCGGCGTGCTGACGACCTACGAGCGCGACTACCCGTTTGCGTGGCTTGGAATCCTTGCGGGCATCGCGCCCTCGAGCGAGGAGCTGATCTACTGCTACCACGAGCGCGGGTTCGCGCTGCTCAGCATGCGATCCCCCACGGTGGGCCGGCTCTACCTGCAGGTTCCCGCGGACGAGCGCATCGGAGACTGGCCGGACGCCCGCATCTGGGAAGAGCTGCAGGCCAGGCTTGCAGCCGCGGGTTGGTCGCTCGCTGAGGGGCCGGTGACCGAGAAGGGCATCTCGGCGATGCGCAGCTTTGTGGTTGAACCCATGCAGTTCGGGCGGTTGTTCCTGAGCGGCGATGCGGCGCACATCGTGCCCCCGACCGGGGCCAAGGGCATGAACCTGGCGCTCCGCGACGTGAGCGTGCTTGCCGAGGCGGTCGCCGCCTTCTACGCCGCCGGCGACACGCGGTTGCTCGACGAGTACTCGGCCAACTGCCTGCGCCGGGTCTGGAGAGCGCAGCACTTCTCGTGGTGGATGACCTCGATGCTGCATCGCTTCCCGGACCATGATGCCTACCAGGCGCAGTTGCAGCGTGCGCAGCTCGCATATACCGTCGACTCGCGCGCGGCTTCGACGAGCCTCGCGGAGAATTACGTGGGGTACGAATGGGCGACAACCTGACACCAACCGACACAGCCGCACGTGACTTCACCAGGCACGTGATCGCCCGGCTCGAGAACTGCTCCGACCCGCGGCTGCGTGCGCTGGTCGCCGGGCTCATCCGCCATCTGCACGAGTTCGCCATCGAGGAGTCGCTCACCGATGCGGAATGGATGGCGGGCATCCGCTTCCTGACCGATGTGGGACACGTCACAACCGATCAGCGTCAGGAGTTCATCCTGCTCTCGGACACCCTCGGGCTGTCGATGCTCGTCGACCTCATCAACCATGGCGCCGGGACCGCCGCAACGGAGTCGACGGTGCTGGGCCCGTTCTACGTCGAGGGTTCACCGTGGCGGTCCAACGGCGATGCGATCACCGACGATCTCGGCGATCAACCCCTGCTCGTCACCGGTCACGTCCGGGACACATCGGGCGGCCCTCTGCCCGGCGCGACGGTCGACGTGTGGCAGAACGCGACCAATCGACTGTACGCCGTGCAGGACCACACCCAGTCACCGGAGAACTTGCGCGGCCGGTTTCGGACCGACGGCGACGGCGCCTTCGCTTTTCGAACCGTGCGACCGGTGGATTACCCGATTCCGGATGACGGTCCGGTCGGCAGGATGCTGCAGGCAACGGGACGGCATCCGTGGCGGCCGGCCCACATCCACTTCATGGTGTCGGCGGACGGGCACGTGCCGGTCACGACCCACGTGTTCGATTCGGAGAGCCGGTACCTCGAATCCGACGTCGTCTTCGGCGTCAAGCAGTCGCTGGTGCGTGCGTTTGCGGTGCACGATCCGGACGATGCAGCAGAGCCTGCTGGCATCAGCGGACGCTGGTACACGGTCGACATCGACATCGCGCTGCGGCCCACGCCGGCCGCTTAGTTTGGGGGAACTGCTCCCTCTTCCAGTTGCTGCTGCACTCTGCGCATGCCGCGCAGCCAGCGCTCGGGATCGTCCGTCTTGCGCTGTATCCACGTTTGCGCGATCGGATCGGAGAGCACCAGGAAGCGCTCGTCGCGGATCGCCTCCACAACCGAGAGGGCGACATCCTCGGGCTCCTTGATCGGACCGGCCACTGCTGCGGCGAAACGGGGATCGGCACGCTCCAGCATGGGCGTTCTCACACCGAGCGGCGCGATCAACGAAACCCGAATGCCGCGATGGTGGTACGTGATCGACAGCCACTCGGCGAGACCGACGACCGCGTGCTTGGTGGTTGCGTAGGTGACGTTGCCGTGGCTGGTGAGGATGCCGGCGACCGACGCGGTGTGCACGAGGTAGCCGGTCCCTCGTTCGAGCATTCCGGGGAGCACCGCCCGCACCGCGTAGACATGGGCCATGACGTTCACCGCCCACTGGGCATTCCAGACCTCGGGCTCGGTGGTCAGGATGTCGCCGCCGGTCGCCACGCCGGCGTTGCTGAAGCAGATGTCGATGGGACCGAGACGGGACGTGACCTCGGCGACCATGGCATTGACCGACGACTCGTCGCTGACGTCGGCGAGCACGGCGATCCCGTCGACCTCGGCTGCGACGGCCTCGCACCCTTGCCGGTCCTGATCGACGACCGCGATCTGAGCGCCGGCGGCCGCAAGCGCCCGGCAGGACGCGGCGCCGATGCCACTGGCCCCACCGGTGACGACGGTGACCCTTCCGCTCAGTTCGATGGCGCCACCCGTTTATGCCAACTCGTAGTCGAGGTGCAGGGTGTGCGACCCGTCGTCGCCGATCGTGATCAGCGCGACGCCGGAGATCCCCGCCAGCTCACCGGTGCCCGAGCCGGGTGAGATGAGATACCTGCTCAGCGGCGGTTCGTTCCCGACGACAGTCGAGATGTGCAGGAGCACGAAGCTGCCGGACCGGCCGTCCACTGCTCCGATGATGAGCTCCATCGCAACGTATCCCGCGCCCGCGAACGACCCGTCCTCTCCCGGAGTCCTCGTGTACAGCATCTCCACCGTGCTGCTTGCCTCGATCGCGCCGGTGAAGGTCTTCGAGAGTTTGAGGGCGCCGTGATTGACACCGGTGACTGCGGGGAAATCGAGGCTATGCGGTTCCTGGGCATCGATGACGAATGGCGCGTTGGTGTGGGGCACGCCGGAGAGTCTAGTGCCGGAGCGCCACCGTCAGTGTTTGACTTCCTCGGGCGTCTCGTACCAGCGAATGCGCTCACCGACGCGGCTGCGCAGCCGCCACGCCCGCGACTTGGGCGCATCGTCGATCGCTCGCTGCAGCGATTCGACCTGAGCGGCGACATCGTTGGTCGCAGCCGGGAGGGGTTCGCGTGACCATAACTCCCGGACCTTCTGCAGGTTGCGTTCGACCGTGTGGTGGAAGCCCCAGTCCCTGCCCAGCACCGAGCGCACTCGACGGAGGCTGATGGCATCGGCATCATCATCGTCCTCGCTCAGAGCATGGTCCGCGAGCAGACAGACGGTGTCCCCGAGATCCTTGCGATTGATCTCCCACACCTGGAGCTTGGTGAGCAGCAGGTCCGCGAGTGGGATCGTCGGCGCTGGCCCGTCAAGGCGGCCACGCAGATCGAGCTTGTGCGACATCACCAACTCGTCGATGACCACGTCGATTGACCATCGTCCCGCAGGCTCTCCGTAATAGAGGCGCGTCGCGCCGTGCAGACCGTTGAAGAACTGATCCGGAAGGTAACCCTGGGTCATGAGCAGCACCTTGAACTTGGTGCCGGCCGCCGCGCTGATCGCGAAGTCCATGTCGTCATACGACCGCGCGAACGGCCCCTCGCGGACGCTCGGGCAGCGCAGCCAGATGGCGAGCCCACCGATGAGCCGCGCCGAAAGCTCGAGCGCCACCGCCGCCTCGGCGAGCCGCTTGGCCTCCTCGCGTATGTCGGAGAGGATGAGAGTGTCGTGCTCCGCCATCAGCGGGGTCCGGTGAGCATCAGGACATAGTAAGGGCGGCCGGTGGGATCACCGACCGCCCTTCCAACCAAGGGGCAGAATCGCTCACTCCGGCGGGAGTTCTTTGTAGACGAACCCGATGTTGACGCCCTGCTGGGCGCGGATGAAGCGCGGCACGTAATAGAGGAGTGCGCCTCCCACGATCAGTGCGGCGAGCCAGGCTGGAATCCACCAGAAGTCAGCGCGGTTACCGTTCATGACCGACAGCGGGTTGATGAAGGAGATGGCGATGATGCCGATGAATTCCAGGATCGACAGCGTGCCGACGATGTAGAGCGCCGGTATTCCGAGGAATTTGACGTTCGCCGGCGACGCCTGGTACAGGTCCGGCCGTCGTTTCGGCAGGGCAATAGCCGCTAGGCCGACAATGATCACCGCCAGTGCCCCGGCAAGAACGATCAGTCCGAGGACGAGCTGGAACTGGTTTCCTACAACACTCCATATCACCAGCGCGGCAATGATCACGTTGGTCACGAGGATCGCGTTGACCGGCGAGTGGGTCCGCTCGTTGACGTTCGCCAGGCTCTCCGGCATGAGCCGGTCGAACGACCATGCGAAGAAGGACCTGATCGGCATGAAGGTGTTCGCGATCATCGACGGCAATGACCAAAACAGAAAGGAACCCATAATGATGATGGTCAGGATCGGGGTGTTGAACACGAGCGCTGCGAGGAAGGGATAGAACGGCGGCCCAGCAGTGATCTTGTAGGCCGAGCTCGCGGCGTTGAGCGCGTAAACGAGGTTGTATCCCGCCACGCGGAAGAGCAGCAGCACGCCGATGACCAGCAGGACGGTGTCCCAACTGAGTGCCCCGAACATGACCGATAGCTGACGTCGGCGATTAGAGGCGCTCTTCAACTCGCCGGACATGTACACGGACCAGAAGTTCCACATCATGAAACCCTGGATCGAGAAGAGGGTCGGCAGGGTCGCACTGAAGTTCCAGAAGTTCGGTGCTGCGGCCGCCGCCCCGGGAGCTCCTTTGATGACCGCCGCCACGTTGCCTCCACCAAAGCTCTTGTTGAGCGCGTCGAAGTGCGAGAAGAAGTCACCCTGGCTCCCGATGAGCAGCACGATGAACGCGACCAGGGTGCCGGCCATCGCGATGATGAACGAGTAGTTCTGCCAGCGGAACGTCGCCTTGGTGCCGCTGATGAGAATCACGGTTTGAAGAACGACCATGAAGAGCGATGCCCCAAGGATCCACCATTGATCCGACTGGAACGCGTTCCCCCAGTCGACGAAGTGGCTGTTGTTGAAGATCTCTCCGAGCGCGGCGAGCACGGGTCCGAGCGCGAGCACCGAGAAGAACTTCGCGAAGAACGCGGCTCCGAGAAGGCCGCCCATGATCATGCAGAGGTTCGATACGAGCGCAAGCGGCGGTGAGAGCACGCGACTGACCCAGACGTAGTCGCCCCCCACTCGGGGCATGCTGGCTCCGAGGAGCGCGAACATGATCAGGACCGGAATGTTGATGATCGCGACCAGGATCAGCACCCCGACGACGTCGGCCCCGGGGAATGCGACCAGCGCAAAGAAGATCGAGTACGCGATCGTCGACCCGACCGGGGCCGAGATGACCGCGTTGAAGATCGTGGCATCGACAGCCGACGCAGAGCGCACCAGACCCGTGCTGTTGCGAACGAACAGCCTGCTGGCGTTTGCCATGGCGACCCTCCGGTGGCCCACCGCCACCAACTTGACACTCGCGTCGAAAACAGGCAGAGTTTGAACACAATCGAACACCAGTGTCAAGGGTTCTGGACACGGAGGGACACCTTCCGGTCAAAACCCGACAAACCCAGGACACTGGTTCCACAGGAGGAGACGCGCGGGGTGTTAGCGGTCGAACGGCGCCTGAAGGTGCTTGAGCGGGTTGCGGAGGACCAGGCCATCGAGGTCAGCACGCTGGCTCGCGACTTCCAGGTTTCCGAGATGACCATACGCCGCGACCTGCGCCGGCTCGAGCGCGACGGTTTCGTGCGGCGAACCTACGGCGGCGCCACGACACACCTCGTCCGGACGTTCGAGGTCGGCGCTCTCGCACGCACGCTTCACCACGCGAAAGAGAAGCGAATCATCGCCAAGCGTGCGGCGGAGCTGACGGTGGGCGTTCGTGCGATGTTCCTTGGGATCGGAACCACCGTCGAGAATTTCGCTCGATACCTCCCGGTGCGCGAAGACCTGATGGTGATCACACCCTCGCTCGCGGTGGCGAGCCTGCTCGGGACCCGCAATGTGCGCGTGATCATCGCGGGCGGCCAGGTTCGACAGGACGAGCTGACCTGCGTCGGCGCATCGGCCGTGGAAGCGGTTCGCCGCTACAACACCGACACCGCGGTGATCGGCGCCGCCGGCCTCTCCGCACGCCGCGGGATCACCGAGCTGGACGATCGCGACGCCGACGTCATCCGCGGCGGTCTCGAGCGCACCGAACGGATCCTGGTCATCGCCGACGGCTCGAAATTCGGTGCGGTGGCAATGAGCACCGTGATCCCGATCGAGCAGGTATCGACCATCGTGACCGACATCAGTGCCGACGCCGAGGAGATCGAGCGAATCGAGCAGGCCGGGATCGAGGTGGTCATCGCAGGAACGGACAGCTCGCTGCTCCGCCCGGCTGAGAATGGCCGCGCGCGCCTCACCGACGTGCGCAGGCCGGCATGACTCTGCTCCGTCGATTGTTCGGCGTGAACAAACCGATCATCGCGATGCTGCACCTTCCGGCGATGCCGGGTCGCCCCCGCCACGATCGCGCAGCCGGCATGCGCCATCTCGTGGAAACCGTTGAGCGTGATCTCGAGTCGCTCCAGGCGGCAGGAGTCGACGGCTTCCTGTTCTGCAATGAGGCCGACCTGCCGTATCAGATGCACGTCGGCCCCGAGATTGCCGCAGGCATGGCGGCGGTCATCGGTCAGGTGCGTGACCTCATCACCCGTCCGTTCGGCATCGACCTCGTGTGGGACCCGGTCACGAGCCTCGCGGTCGCACGCGCAACCGGCGCCTCATTCGTCCGCGAGGTATTCACCGGAGTGTTCGAAAGTGACCTCGGGCTGATGCAACCCGACTTCGGGGCGATCGCCGCCTATCGCGAGCAGATCGGCGCCGGCTCCGTTGCGCTGTTCAGCAACATCACGCCGGAATTCGCGAGCAGCCTGGGGAATCGCTCGATCGCCATGCGGGCGAGGAGCGCGCAGTACCTCGGCGTCGACGCCATCCTCATCAGCGGACAGATCACGGGAACAGCGACCCACGTCGCCGAGCTCTCCGAGGCCAAGGAGGCCGTTCCCGGCATGCCGGTGCTCGCCAACACCGGCGTGCGCGAGGAGACCGTGGACAAGATCCTCTCCATCGCCGACGGCGTCTTTGTCGGCACCAGCCTGAAACAGGATGGCATCACCTGGAACCCCGTCGACCGCGAGCGCGCCATACGGTTCATGAACGTCGTGCACCGCGCGCGTGAGGCGGTTCCCGCCTGACATGGCGAAGACCAGGATCTATTTCGTCAGCGACCTGCACGGATCGAGCGTGTGCTTTCGCAAGTTCATCAACGCCGCGAAGATCTACGAGGCCAAGGCCCTGATCCTCGGCGGTGACGTGGCCGGGAAGGCGATCCAGTCGATCGTCCGCGCGCCCGGCGGGCGCTGGCAATGCCGCTTCGTCGGCACCGACTACGACGTCGTCGAGGGCCCCGAGCTGACCGCGCTCGAGAAGCTGATCGCCGACCACGGCTACTACCCGTACCGCGCCGACTCGGGCGAGCTCGAGGCGATGGATGCGAACGGCGGCCTCGACGAGCTGTTCCTGCGCCTCATGCGCGAGCGGCTCACCGAGTGGCTCGAGCTTGCCGACGCGCGCCTGCGGCCACTCGGCATTCCTCTGTATTTCATGCTCGGCAACGACGACCCCGAGGAGTTGAGCGCGTTGCTCGACAGCGCACCGTGGGGCACTCACGACGAGGGCAAGGTCGTCTGGCTCGACGATGAGCACGAGATGATCAGTTGCGGGTACTCGAACGTGACCCCGTGGCACACCTATCGCGAGCAGGACGAGGACCACCTGCGCGCCTCGATCGACGCGATGGTTCCTGCTCTGGAGCATCCGGAGCGCGCGGTGTTCAACCTCCATGCCCCCCCGTTCGGCACCCAGCTCGACGAGGCCCCGCTCCTGGATGCGAATCTCCAGGTGCAGGCAACCCTCGGCCAGGTGCGCATGGTTGCGGTCGGCAGCACTGCCGTGCGCGACGCCGAGCAGACCTACCAGCCGCTGCTCGGATTGCACGGACACATTCACGAGTCGTCGGGCATCCGCCGCATCGGCCGTACGGTCGTGATCAACCCGGGCAGCGACTACTCGACCGGCGCGCTCAACGGCGCGCTCATCACCCTCGACGGCGATAAGGTCAAGGCACAGCAGCTGGTTCGCGGGTAGATCGGCGTGGCCGCGACCCGTCCCGAAACACTCGTGTCTGTTGACGTGGGCACATCGGGCGCACGCGCCACCGCGTACGACGCGGACGGCGAGATGCTCCTCGAGGTTCGCCGCCCATATCCCACGTACATGCCGCGCGACGGATGGGCGGAACAGGACGCGAGCCGGTGGCGGTCATCGTCACTGTCCGCCCTCGGCGCACTGGTCAAGCAATTGGGGAACCGCCACAGCATCCGCGCCATCGGGCTGACCGGGCAGTGCCCATCGGTGGTTCCGATCGATCGCCGTGGCGAGCCGCTGCGCCTCGGGCTCATCTACCGGGACAACCGTGCCGTCGCCGAGGCCGCGTCGCTTAGGGAGACCTTCGGCGTCGAGCGACTGCACGCGCTGACCGGCCACGTGCCGGCAGCCTTCCACGTCGCCGCGAAGATCCTCTGGATTCGCGCCCACGAGCCGGAGATCTTCGCCGCAACGCGGCTGTTTCTGCAGCCCACCGAACTCCTTGCGCTCACCCTGACCGGTGAGGCGGTCACCGACTGGAGCATGGCCGCGGCGAGCGCGCTCCTGGATCTCAGGGGGCGCCGCTGGGCACCCGAGCTGGTCGAGGCGGTGGGGCTCGACATGGACCAGCTACCGGTCCCCAATCCCTCATGGAGCATCGTCGGTGAGCTGCGGCCGTCACTGGTCCGACGCTTCGGGCTGACCGAGACGATCCCGGTGGTTGCCGGCGCCGGCGACAGCATCGCGTGCGCATTCGGTGCCGGGGTCACGTCGCCCGGACCGGTGAGCGAGATGGCGGGCAGCTCGACCTGTCTCAACACGGTGGTGAGCGAGCCCACCAGCGACCCGGCGATCACCCACTATCCGAGCGCGATCGGGCCCGAAGGCTACGTCACCGAGGTGGGGATCAACACGGCAGGTGAGGCGGTCGACTGGCTCGCGTCCCTCACCTACGGAGGCCGCTCCGGCCATCTGCGCGCGGCCGACTTTGCACAGCTCGACCGTGAGGCGAGCGAGGTGCCCCCCGGCTCGGACGGCCTGCTCTTCGTACCGGTTCTCGGCGACGGCGAGCGCGACGATCCGACCCTCCGGGGCGCGCTCATCGGCCTCTCGGTGCGCCATGACCGGCGCGCCCTCGCGAGAGCGGCGCTCGAGGGCGTGGCCTTCGCAATTCGCGCGCACGTCGAGGATCTTGGGAACGCAAGCACGCCCGCCACGGAGATGCGCGTCTCCGGCCGCGCGGCATCGCTGCGAACGTGGAATCGCATCAAGGCGGACGTGCTCGGCATCCCCGTGTCTCGCATTCCCGGCGACGCCACGACCTCAGGGGTGGCGATGCTCGCCGGGCTCGGCGTCGGCATCTACCCGGATCCCGGGTCGGCGGTCGCGACCGCCTGCCGCCCCGATGTGGCGATCCAACCGGATCCCGCCAATCACGACAGATACTCGGCGGTGTACGAGCGCTACAGGACCGTGGTCGCGTCGGCCACGCTCCACGATGGTGCAGGCTCCTCGCAACGCGATGCGGGAGCGGGTGGGTGAAGGTCAACCTCGGCATCAACACCTGTTTCGCGCTGAAACGCTGGCCGCGCCCCGCCGACTGGGCGTCGGTGGTCCGGAACGACCTCGGGCTCGACCTCGTCGAGCTGTCCCTCGACCTGGTCGAAGGCATCGAGACCTTCGGAGGCAGCCGCGATGCCGTGGAACGGCAGCGGTCCGCGCTCGACGCCTATGGGCTCCAGGCGCATGCCACCTTCACCGGTCTCGCCGCCTACACGCTCGACCTGCTGATGCACCCGGATGAAGCGCGGCGCACGGCTGCAGTGCAGTGGTTTCGCACCATCATCGATGTGACCGCGGCGCTCGGCGCCCGGGCGACGGGAGGCCATGTCGGCGCGATGAGCGTGCCTGACTGGCGGATTCCGGAGCGGCGTGCCGAGCGCTGGGATGGCCTGAAGCGCGATCTCGAGACCATCGCCGCCCACGCCGGTGCCGCGGGCCTCGAGTACCTGCTCATCGAGAACATGGTGTCGGTTCGCGATCCGTCGACGATGGCGCAGGTGGATGCGCTGCTCACCGACGGCGACGCCGAGCATGTCCCCTGGCGGCTCTGCCTCGACGTGGGGCATCACTGCGTGCCCGGGACCGCCGGCGCCGAGCGCGACCCGTACGCATGGCTCCTGCGCTTTGGCGGCCGCCTCGCCGAGGTGCAGTTGCAGCAAACCGACGGCCTCGGCGATCACCACTGGGCTTTCACCCACGAGCACAATGCCACCGGCATCATCGAGCCGGCAAGAGTCCTCGAGACACTGGAAGCCGCCGGCGCCGGGACGGTGGACCTGATCTTCGAGATCATTCCCGGTTTCGAGGATCCCGACGATCAGGTCATCACCGATCTGCGCTCCTCGGTCGACCTGTGGCGGAACGCGATCGATGCGCGCGGTCTCGGGAGTTAGCGCGATGCCGATCGTGCCTGCCAACGGCCTGGACATCCACTACCGCATCACCGGCGAGGGCGCCGAGACCGTGCTGCTCGTCAACGGCGTGGGCGACGATCTCGAGGGCTGGGCGATGCAGGTCGGCCCGTTGGTCGAAGCCGGGCTGCGCGTGGTCACCTTTGACAACCGCGGGGTGGGACGCACGTCGCTTCCCCCGGGACCGTACTCGAGCCGCGACATGGCAGCGGATACCAAAGCCCTGGCCGACGCCCTCGGCCTCACCGGCTTCCACCTCGTCGGTGTCTCGATGGGTGGCTTGATCGCGCAGGAATATGCGCTGTCATACCCCGCGGACCTGCGCTCGGTGGTGCTCGCGAACACCTACGCGAAGCCCGACGCATATACACGCGCCGCTTTCGATGCGTGGGGGCGGGTCGCCGAAGCGGGTGGGATGCCGTTGATGATGCGTCAGCAGGCGCCGTGGGTTTTCAGCCCGGCGTTCTACGCTGCGTGCCCCGACCAGCTCGCCGGCATCCTTGCGGAGATGGAGCGGAGTCCCCAGCCCGCGCCGGCGTTTGCGGCGCAGATCGCCGCGCTGCTCACCCACGATTGCACGGAGCGACTCGGATCGCTGCACACGCCCGCGCTGGTGATCGCAGCCGACGACGACATCATCATCCGGTTGTCGCTCTCCCACCGGCTCTTCGAAGAACTGCCGCGTGGAACGTGGGCGATCGTCCCGGGAGGACACGCGGCCTTCGTGGAGAATCCCGACCCGTGGAATCGAGCCGTCATTGAATTCATTGATCAGCACCGCGCCGCGGTGCACTGAGGAGATGGGATGAACCTGTCGCTCACGCAGCGATTCGGGACGCCGAAGCCGGTGATCGCGATGTTGCATTTCCCCGGCCTGCCCGGCCGGCCCCGCCACAATCGTGAGCTCGGCAGGAGCCACCTCGTCGACGTGGTCGGCCGAGATCTCGAAACGCTGCAGGGTGCCGGCGTCGACGGTGTGCTCTTCTGCAATGAGAACGACATCCCCTATCAGCTCGTGGTCGGGCCGGAGATTCCGGCGGCGATGGCCGCGGTGATCGGCGAGCTTCGCGCGTCGCTGCGCGTTCCCTTCGGCGTCAACATCCTCTGGGATGCGAAGGCGAGCATCGCGGTCGCGCGAGCCACCGGCGCGACCTTTGTCCGTGAGGTGCTCACCGGCGTGTACGAGAGCGACCTCGGCTTGATCGCACCGTCGATCGGCGATCTCGCCGGCTATCGGACTGCGATCGGCGCCGATGACGTCGCGTTGTTCGACAACATCGCGCCGGAGTTCAGCAGCGCACTCGGGAGCCGCAGCATCGCGGATCGCGCCCGGAGCGCAGCGTTTCTCGGGGTCGACGCCGTCCTCATCTCCGGTCCCGCCGCGGGTGTCCCCTTCTCGATGAGTGACCTGAAGACCGCCAAGGACGCGGTGCCCGACACACCGGTCTTCGCCAACACCGGCGTCAGCGCCGAGCGCCTCGGCGACATCCTCGCCATCGCCGACGGCGTCATCGTGGGCACGAGCCTGAAGGTCGACGGCGACACGTGGAGCCGGGTGGACCCGGCTCGTGCGGAGCGCCTCATGGACGCGGCCCGAGCGCTGCGCTCGAAGGGTTCCTGATCCGACCTTCCCCGACCTGCGTTCCGCGCGCTGACGCCGCGCCGGGGGTGCACGTCAGACGTAGAAGCGGTACAGCCCCTGGGCGACGCAGCACGGCTTGTCACCGCCTTCGCGCTCGATGACGAAGTCGACCACGATCTGGAGGCTGCCGTCGGTGACCGTCTCCACCGTGACGAGCGTCGCACCGGTGCGAAGCCTCGAGCCAACCGGTACCGGGGAAGGAAATCGCACCCTGTTCAACCCGTAGTTGATGCCGAGGCGGACGCCTTCGAAGTGCAGGATCTCGCTCCACATCGGCACGAGCAACGACAGCGTCAGGAAGCCGTGAGCGATCGTGGTACCAAATGGGCCCGCCGCCGCGCGCTCGGCATCGACGTGAATCCACTGGTGGTCATCGGTGGCATCCGCGAAGGTGTTGATCTGTTCCTGCGTCACCTCACGCCATGAGCTGTAGCCGAGGTGCGTGCCGGTCAATGCTGTCAACTCGGCGACGCTGGTGACGGTCGTGGTCACACTGCTCTCCTTTTCGGTGGGTCAGTCGCGCGTCAGGACGACGACCGGAATCTCACGTTCGGTGCGCTGCTGATAGCCGTCGTAGTCCGGCCAGATCGCTGTCATCGTCTTCCACAGCTTCGACTTCTCCTCGGCGGTGGCGGTACGTGCATGGGCGGCAAAGCGATCGCCCTTGACCTGCACGTGCACCTCGGGGTCGGCCACGAGATTCAGGTACCACGAAGGCGGCGCTGGAGCCCCGCCCCTGGAACCGACGACCAGATAGTCGTCACCGTACCGGCCGAAAATGAGCGCGTTGGTGCGCTCCTCGCCCGACTTGCGCCCCGTGGTTGTGAGGATGAGGATCGGGGCGTCGTTGCGCCAGACGTAGCCCTCCTCACCGTCTGTCGCAACGTATCGATCGACGTGCTCTTTGCCGTACAGCATCCCTGAATCTCCGCAGGTGCGATTGCCACCCGACGCCGAGCGGCGGGCTTTCGAGTGTAATTTACCGGTGCTCTCCGAAGATTCGTTGTCCGCGCGACCCCGCGTGACCAGGGCGGGTTGAGCATGGCGACGAGAGCTGGAGCGCTGATCGGACGGCTGGGAGCGATCGCGGTGGCCATCGCCGCTGCGATGTGGGCGACCGACCCCTATTTTCGGCCCGCGCTCACCAAGGAGCTGACCGCGAGCCAGATCGTTTTCGTCGAGTCGTTGCTGATCGCGCTGTGCTTTCTACCCGTGGCGGGACGCGTGCGCCGGGAACTGCGCCATCTCCCGCTCCGTCAGTGGATTGCCATGGGCATCATCGCCGTGGGTGCGCAGGCGTTCGCGACCGTGCTCTTCACGCAGGCGCTCAGCTACGCGTTTCCGGCGCATGCCGCGCCGGATTTCAATGTCGAGAATGAGGTCTACCTGCTCTACATGCTTCAGCCCGTGTTCGGTATCGCGATGGCCCGCATCTTCCTCAAGGAGCGCCGCAAGCCCTACTTCTGGCCCCTCGCCGCATGCGCCATCGTGGGTGTCTACCTGATCGTGTTTCCGCAGAATCCGCTGGCGCCGTTCTCGTCGGTGCAGCACGGTCAATTCCTTGCAGCGCTGCTGATTCTCGGCGCCGTTGTGCTGTGGGCGTCGGGCACCGTCTTCGGACGCTACAGCCTCTCCAACGTCTCGTTCGTCACCACCGCGGCGATGCGCTTCACGCTCGCGCTGCCGGTGCTGCTCATCCTCATGCTCACCGGTGTCGGCGGAGGGCACCTCGGGACGTTTGCGGTGCACCAGATTCCCAGTTTCATCGGGATCGCACTCATCCCGGGTCTGCTGGCGATGCTCCTGTATTACCGGGCGCTGGCGAGCACCCCGGCGTCGATGGCCTCCGTCGCCGAACTGGCGTATCCGTGCACGCTCTTCCTGGTCTTCTCGCTGCCCGCCCCGGTGGGCCTCGGTCTGCCCCTCTATGGAATCGAGATCGTCGGAGCCCTGGTCCTGATCGCCGTGGTGACGACGCTCAACGTGCTCAAGCACCGCGATGTCGTCGAGACACCACGCCGTACCGACGTGACCCTGGCGGCCGAAGGCGGAAGGTAGGCACACCATGCCGCCATCGTTCTGGATCGTGGTGCTGATCAAGGATTTCACCACCGCGAAGACCAGGCTCGCCTCGGTCCTCGAACCCCAGCCGCGACGCCGGCTGGCCGAGATGACCGCGGCGCGCGCCCTGGACGCTGCGCTGGCGCTGGCGCCGACGCTCGCGGTATGCGGCTCGATCGAAGCCGCCGACCTTGCCCGGCTGCGCGGTGCGGCCCTGGTGGTGGAAGCCGCCCCGAGTGGTCAGAACGCAGCGGCGATACGCGGGCTCATCGAGGTCGTGGAGCGCGGAGCGGCGGCGGCCCTGCTGCTGAGCTCCGATCTTCCGCTCGTCGACGAAGCCGCCCTCGACCGGATGCTGGCCCACGCCGAAATCCCGGGAAGCCTGGTCGTGGCCGCCGCCGCGGACGGCCGCCAGGGGACCAACGCGCTCTATCTCAGGCCGCCCGGTGACTTCTCCCTCCACTTCGGCGACGCCTCGCTGCCGAAGTTCGAGGAGGAGGCCCGGCTGCGCGGCCGGCGGTTCATCCTCCACGAGGATCCGAGCCTCGCCCTGGATCTCGACGAGCCTTCGGACCTCTCGGCCTGGCGCCGGCTCGAGCCGACGGGGTGAACCTCGAGCTTCGCGGCGTCGAGGGCCTCCCTGAGATCCACCCGGGCGACGACCTGGCAGCGCTCATCGTCGAGCGCTCGGGATCCCTTCAGCGTGGCGACGTCGTGGTGGTCGCTCAGAAGGTGGTCTCCAAGGCGGAGGGGCGGATTCGCACCCTCTCGGAGGTGATGCCCTCAGCGCAGGCGACCACACTGGCGGAGAAGCTCGATGCGGATCCGCGCATGGTCCAGGTGGTCCTCGACGAGACCACTCGGATCGTGCGCGACGACCGGGTCCTGATCGTCGAGACCCATCAGGGCTTCGTCTGCGCCAACGCAGGGGTCGACCGGTCCAATGTGGACGGCGCCGATGACGTATGCCTGCTCCCGATCGACTGCGACGCCAGCGCCCGCGCGCTTCGGGAGCGGATCGAATCCCTGACGGGCGCGCAGGTCGGGGTGGTGGTAAGCGACACCTTCGGGCGCGCATGGCGAATGGGTCTCGTCAACGTGGCTCTCGGTGTCGCGGGCATTCCGGCCGTGCTCGACTACCGGGGACGCCCCGACGACTTCGGGATGCCCCTGCAGGCAACGGTCGTCGCGATCGCGGACGAGCTCGCAGCTGCCGCCGAGCTGTTGATGGGCAAGACCAGACGGGTTCCGGTGGTCATCGCGCGAGGGCTGGACCTCCCCGAGGTGGCCGCCGGCACCGGTCAGGAGCTGGTGCGACCCTCGGAGCTGGACCTCTTCCGGTGAAGGTGGCGCTGCTGTCGGGTGGGACCGGGGGCGCTCGGCTTGCGACCGGGCTCGCGGCCATCATGCCGCCCGACGACCTCTCGATCGTCGCCAACACCGGCGACGACGAGGAGTTCTGGGGTCTGCTGGTCAGCCCCGACGTCGATGCGATCCTGTACCGGCTCGCCGGGGTGTTCAACGACGTGACCGGATTCGGCGTCCGAGACGACACATTTCACGCGCAGGCGATGCTGGGGCTTCTCGGAGAGCAGACGTGGTTCCAGCTCGGCGACCGGGATCTCGGCGTGCATCTGCTCCGGGCGTCGCTGCTGCGCGGGGGCATGCGCCTGACCGAGGCGGTCGCCCACCTGGCTCAGGGGTTCGGGATCAGCGTGAGCGTGATCCCCATGAGCGACGACCCGGTGCGCACCCGGATCACCACGGATTCCGGCGAGCTGAGCATGCAGGAGTGGTTCGTGGGGCAGCGATGCACACCGGCAGTTCGCGGCATGCGCCTCGCCGGGATTGAATCCGCCCGCCCGGCGCCCGAGGCTGTCGCCGCCGTGCGAGGTGCCGATGCGGTGGTCATCGGGCCATCGAACCCGCTCTTGAGCGTCGACCCAATCCTTGCCGTGCTCGGTGGCGAGCTCGACCGCGAGCGTGTGACAGTGGTTTCGCCGGTGGTCGGAGGGCGGTCGTTGAAGGGACCGACCGTGAACATGCTGCGGGATATGGGCGAGGAGGCGACAGCGCTCGGGGTCGCCCGTCGCTATGCGGGAATCGCGGCCACCATTGTGATCGACCGTGAGGATGCGGCAATGCTCGAGCCCATCCGAGCCCTGGGAGTACATGCCCTGGTCGATGACACGGTCATGGAGGGCGCCGCGGGAGAGGTTCGTCTGGCGACCTCACTGCTCCACGCCCTAGAGTTGACCCATGGCTCATGAGGTTGCGCTCGAGTTCATTCGCGCAAACCCGCGAGGCGTACTGGCGACCTACCGCCGTGATACTCAGGCGCAGCTTTCGCCGGTCGTCGCAGCGGTCGACGCTGAGTCCCGCGTCGTGATCAGCACACGCGAAGGCGCGATGAAAACCCTCAATCTCCGGCGCAATCCGCGCGCCGCATTCTGCGCTCTCAACGATCGCTTCTACGGCGAGTGGCACACGGTAGAGGGCAACGTCGAGATCGTCAGCCTTCCCGAGGCGATGGAACCCCTCGTGGACTACTACCGCCGCGTCAGCGGAGAGCATCCCGACTGGGCGGACTACCGCGAAGCGATGACACGCGAGCACCGCGTGCTCCTGCGCGTGACCGTTGACCGGAGCGGCCCGACGACACAGGGCTGAGGCGATCAGACCTCGGTGGTCTGAGGCACAAGGGCGCGGAGTCTCGGCAGCACCTCGCGCGCGTACTGCTCGAGGAACCGGCGCTGATCCGGGCCGGGGGCATGGAAGATGAGATGGGTGAATCCGAGGTCGATATAGGGTCGGATTCGCTCGACGTGCTCGTCGGGATCCGAGGACACGATCCAGCGGCTTGCAGCCCTTTCAATGGGGAGGGCATCGGCCAGACGCTCCATCTCCAACGCATCCTCCACGCCGGTCTTTTCGTCGGGAGACAGTGCGAGTGCCGCCCAATGGCGTGTGTCATCGCGCGCCCGTTCGAGATCGCTGTCGAACGAGACCTTCATCTCGATCGTCAGCTCGAGCTCCGTCCGGTCCCGTCCCGCCGCGCGCGCGCCCTCCGTGACCGCTGGAAGAAGCGTCTCCGAGTACAGTTCCATACCCTTGCCGCTGGTGCAGATGAGCCCATCGGCGACGCGACCGGCAAGCCGTGCGGCTGAAGCGCCGGCGGCCGCGATGTAGATGGGGACCGGCGTCGACGGGCGGTCGTAGATGGTGGCGTTGCGCGTCCGGTAATACGTGCCGTCGTACGTGACCCTGTCATCCCTCAGCAGCGTCTGGATGACCGTGACGGCCTCCTTGAGCCGGGCGAACCGTTCCTTGGTGTCAGGCCACTCGATGTCGAGCGGCGCCTCGTTCATCGACTCTCCGGTTCCGACGCCGAGCCAGATGCGACCGGGAAACAGCGAGCCGAGCGTGCCCATCGCCTGGGCGACGATCGCCGGATGGTAGCGGAATGTCGGCGTGAGCACACTGGTGCCGAGAGCGATGCGGCTGGTCGCCTGGCCTGCCGCGCCCAGCCACGCCAGCGAGAACGGCGCGTGCCCGCCGGTGTGCCGCCAGGGTTGAAAGTGATCGCTGATCGCGGCGGTGTCAAAGCCGAACTGCTCCGCCGCAACGGTGAAGTCGAGGAGGTCGGACGGGCTGAACTGCTCAGCCGAAACCTTGTAGCCGAACCGAAGCGGGCGAGACACGACGGCAATCTTGGCACGTCGCCCTCGGATGTCAGGTCAGCCGTGTGACAGCCTGCACATCCGATGAGCTCTCAACTCGCAACCGCACTCACGGGCGTCCCCCGCTCGGAATCCTGCGATCGCCCGTCGGAGGGGCGTCCCACAATCCGCCGGGCCGATTCGATCTTCGCGATCAACGCCTCTGGCGCGAAGGGTTTGCCCAGGTACTCGCACTCGAGGTCGTACGCGCGGTTGAGCACCTCGGCGCTGTCCAGCAACCCGGTCATCACCACCACGGGGATGCGCGCGTGCATGGTGCTCACGCGCACATCGCTGATCAGGTCCCAGCCATCGCCGTCGGGCATGCCGATGTCCACCACCATCACCTCGGTGCGATGCGCGAGCTCCGCCATGGCTTCTCGAATGCTCGGTACGAGCACGGTCCGCAGGCCATGCCGCTCGAGGATCCGGCACGCCGTGACGCCCACAGCCGCATCGTCGTCGACCACCAGCACGCGCCCGGTCGACTCCCGTTGCGCGACCGCGAGGCTGGTCGCAATCAACGGGAACACGACGCGACCCCCATCCTCCGCGCGAGCCGCGGCGAGTGCGCGTCCGAGGCTCACGGCGTCCATGGGCCTCGCGTAATGGAATCCCTGCGCGAGGTCGTAGCCGGCGTCGCGCAGATGCTTCGCCTGGTCTGCGCGCTCCACGCCTTCGATGATGGTCCTCAGTTGCAGGGCTCGAACCATGCCGACCACGGCGTCGAGCAGACCGCTCGCGACATGTCCATCGGGGACGTGGTCGACCAGTGACTTGTCGATCTTCACGATGGCGACGGGGAGACGGCGCAGCCTGGCCAGCGACGAGGCGCCGACACCGAAGTCGTCGATGGCCATCCCGACTCCGAGTGCCTTGAGCCGGCCGAGGATGCGGATCGCGCTGTCCATGTCGTCCATGACCGCAGTCTCGGTAACCTCGAGGATGAGATACCTCGGTTCGATGCCGGCGCTCCGCAGCGCCTCCTCGACGATTTCGACAAGGTCGTCCGAATAGAGCTGACGCGGCGACACGTTGACACTCATCGTGACGTCCGCCGCTGCCCCATATTCCCTTTGCCAGATGGCCAGCTGCTGGCAGGCCTGGTTGAGGATGCGCGCGCCGATCGGGATGATCAGCCCGGTGCTCTCCGCGATCGGGATGAACACGTCGGGCGGGATCACATCGCCGTCGGGATGTTTCCAGCGCGCGAGTGCCTCTATCGAGACCATCCTGCCGTCGGTGAGGTCGACGATCGGCTGGTAGTGCACAAGGAGATCGCCGGTGAGCCACGCTGTCCGCAGACCGTTCTCGACCCGCACCCGTTCGGCGACCGCCCTATGCATGTACGGCTCGTAGAGGGCAAAACCGCTGCCGCCGGCGGCTTTGGCGGTGTACATGGCCAGGTCTGCGTTGCGCAACAGCTCATCGGCGGAGTCGCCGTGCCCAGCGGTTGCGATACCGATGCTCGCTCCGACCACGACTGTGGTGCCGCGCACGGTCAGTGGGAGTTCCAGAGCGGCCAGCACTCGTCGAGCCAGCACGGCGACACGATCACCCGGAGCGTGCGAGAGCAGCACCGCGAACTCATCGCCACCGAGGCGGGCGACGGCATCATTGTCTCGAACGCTGCCGGCAATTCGCTGGGCGACCTGGACCAGCACCAGGTCACCGGTGCTGTGGCCGAAGGTATCATTGACCTCCTTGAAGCTGTCGAGGTCCAGCATCATCAGCGTCACCGCCCGCGCATCGGCATCGAGGGTGGCAAGCTCGCGCTCGATGCACCGCCCGAGCAGCGTACGGTTGGGTAGCCCGGTGAGAGCGTCGTGCGCTGCCTGGTGAATGAGCGCCGCGCCGAGCCCGCGGTTCATGAACAGCGCGATGTACATGCGGGTCAGCGTCAGACCGACGAGCGCGAGCATCACCCACAGCAACAGGGCCGTCAGAGGGCCCTGGTTCGAGCGCAGTGCCACGGCAAGGACGCAGGTCACCGCCACCGGCAGTATCGGTACCCAGAGCCCGGTCCTCGTGGTTGTCGCCTTGACAACCATCGGTTCGGGCTGGCGGCGAAAGCACAGCGCGTAGAGCGCTGCGACGCCAAGGCAGAGCAGACCGGCGACCCAGCCGTTGGCGAACACGGAGCCGGGGACGGTGATGCCGAGGCTGACCTCGCGAGTCAGCTGGAGATCTGCGATACCAATGCCCAGGATCGCGGCGCAGATGAGGATACCGACGGGTCGAGCCTTGATTCCCACGCGAGCCACAACGGTGGCGACTAGCGTGAGCACCACGACATCGCCCACCGGCTGGGCGAGACTCACGATGTTGACGAGGATCGAGTTGGAGCTGCCGAAAACGCTGACGTACCCGGTGGCGAGGACAGCGATGAGCAGGGCACCACCCATCAGCAGGCCGTCGCAGAATGCGACTGTCACCGCGAGCCTTG
Organism: Candidatus Dormiibacterota bacterium; assembly: GCA_003162415.1. Classification (GTDB taxonomy): domain Bacteria; phylum Chloroflexota; class Dormibacteria; order Aeolococcales; family Aeolococcaceae; genus Palsa-851. The sequence goes on along the minus strand of PMOL01000005.1, from coordinate 320,979 downwards.
ACGACATCACGCGCATGAAGAGCAGTGCCGCGGACAGACCGATCGGGAGTTGCGCGATGAACGCGAGGTTCGATACCGAGGGTATCGCTGCGTGGTGCGCGGCAAGCGCGTTCCAGTCGCACACGGCTTGCAGCAGCCCAAACGCACCCCAGCACAACCACGACACTCGTCGCCTGCCGCGCGATTGCATGGCGGTCAGCAGCGCGACGCCACCCGCGAACAACCCGGCGACGACCTCGGCAACGTTGTGAACGCCGTCCTCGAAAGCGTTGCCGCCGACGCCGAGCAGCGACGCGCTGACGAAGACGACGATCAGCCCAGCGACGGTCGCCGTCACCGTCATGAAGACCCGGCGAGATGACAAGGTGAGGCCTAGATCCGTCGAGTCTGCAACCGTGCGCTACGGATGGTCACGGTCAGAGTCTCCTGTCATCGGTCAAACCGTCTTCATCAGAGCCCAATCTGGGGTCGCTCCGGAGTTCCGTCTGTTCGTCAGCGTACTTACCGGGGGTGAGAATCGACGTGCGTTCAACACTGTGACAACCGTGACCCGCCCGTCCCTCTTGACCTGTCGGAGGACGTCGATTTCGTGTCATCCGCGTGTCTGGGTGTGCGGATGTGCGTTGCTAGACTGCGGAGTGTGGCGAAATGGGTCGTGCTCCACTTGAGCGCCGACGAAGCATCGACATACATCAACGTCGACGCTGTGACCCAGGTCCGCCAGGACTCTGTCGGCTCGACGCGTGTCTTCTTCGGTGATGGCACCGATGTGTCGGTACGCGAGGACGCCCCCGTCGTCATTGCCGCGTTCCGTCGCGATTCCATCTAGCACCCCGCGAACACCCTGACGGCAGCCTCCACGTAGCCCACCTGGGGGCAACGGCGTCGAAGTCGCACGACGGCGAGCTCGGACCGCGGCGCCCGCCTTGTGGCAGCATGAGGCGGCTCATGACAACGACGCCGCTGCTCATGATCCCCGGACCCACGCCGGTGGCCCCCGGCGTGCTCGCGACTCTCGCCGAGCCGGTGCGGAGCCATACCGGACCCGAGAACGCCGCAACCATGATCCGCATCCAGGAGGGAATCCGCCGCCTGGTCGGATCCGCCGGCGCGCGCGTCCACTGCTTCGCCGGAGCGGGAACCCTCGCGATGGAGGCAGCGCTCGTCAACCACGCGGCCCCCGGCGATCGTGTCGTGGTGGTGAGCCACGGCTACTTTGGTGACCGCTTCACCGAGATAGCCGGCGCCCTTGGGATGCGGCCGGACGTGCTCCAGGTCGACTGGGGACGGCGTGCCGACCAGGACGCGCTGAGTGGCCTGCTTCGGAATGGCGACCCGCCGGCGCTGGTGTGCTTCACGCATGTGGACACGAGCAGCGGTGTGCTTGCGGACTGCGCCGCGACCGCGGCAACGGTTCGAGCCGCCGCGAACGACGCGGTCATCGTGCTCGACGGCGTCTGCGCAACCGGCGGGATCGAGGAGGCGATGGACGACTGGGATGTCGACGTCCTGCTCACCGGTGCTCAGAAGGCACTCAGCGTGCCCCCGGGTCTGGCGCTGCTCGCGGTGTCGGAGCGCGCCCGCAGCCGCCGCGAGGCGCTGGGGGACATCCGTGCGTACTACGCCGACCTGCGCCGCTGGGATGCCTCCGTCGACGACCCGCGCAAATACTTCTCGACGCACTCGGTGTCGCTGCTTCGTGCCCTGGAGGCTTCGCTCGACGCCATCTTCGCCGAGGGGCTGCCGGAGCGATACGAGCGGCACCGCCGGGTGGCGGCGATGATTCGCGATGGCATGAGCGAGCTCGGGTTCGAGCCACTCACCGAGCCCGCGTCTCTGGCGCCGACATTGAGCGTGCTGGCGCTCCCGGACGGCGCGGACGACGCCAGGCTGCGTGCCGGGATGTCGGAACGTGGCGTGCTGATCGCGGGGTGTCTCGGTCCCTGGGCGGGACGGGGCGTGCGCATCGGCCACATGGGCACGGTCACCGAAGCCGAGGCAGCACGTACGATCGATGCCGCGGCGGCGGTGCTGGGCGCCCATGCTTGATCGCGCCTTTCTCGAAACGCTGCGCGCCATTGTCGGCGACGACGGGATGATCACCGCGACGCCGGCACTGCAGACCTATGCATGCGACGGCCTCACCGGGCGGCGCGTCTCGCCGGCCGCGGTCGTCCTGCCGCTCACCACCGCGGAGGTGGCCGAGATCGTCCGCGCATGCGCTGAGGCACAGGTGCCGTTTGTCGCGCGCGGCGCCGGAACTGGTCTCTCCGGTGGAGCCCTCCCGGTTGCCGACGGCGTGGTGATCGGCCTCAGCCGGATGCGAGCGATCCTCGACATCGACCTCGACAACCACCAGGTCACAGTGCAGCCCGGTGTCACCAACCTCGAGGTCAGCAAAGCCGTGCGGCCACTTGGTTACTTCTACGCACCCGATCCCTCGTCGCAGCAGGTGTGCACGATCGGTGGGAACGTCGCCGAGAACTCCGGCGGCGCCCACTGCCTGAAATATGGCTTCACCACGCACCATGTCCTCGGGGCGACGTTCGTCACCGCCGACGGACGGATCGCGCGGCTCGGCGGGGCGGTGCGCGACGCCGCGGGCTACGACCTGCTCGGCATGGTGATCGGCAGCGAGGGGACCCTCGGCATCGTGACCGAGGTCGTGCTCCGCATCGTCCGCGTCCCCGAATCCACCGAGACGGTCCTCGCGGCGTTCGCGACGATGGGTGACGCCGGCGAGGCGGTGTCGCGGATCATCGCCGCAGGTATCACCCCCGCCGCCATCGAGATGATGGACCGCCTGGCGATCCAGGCCTGCGAGGAGATCGTGCATGCCGGCTACCCGGACTGCGGCGCCGCCCTGATCGTCGAGCTCGACGGTCCCGCCGTCGAGTCCGCCGCATTCCTCCGCGATGTCCTCGACATCTGCGCTGCGAGCGGAGCGACCGAGACCCGCGTTGCGGCGAGCGAAGCCGAACGCGCCCTCATCTGGAAAGCACGCAAAGCCGCCTTCGCATCGATGGGACGGATCAGCCCGAACTATTACGTCCAGGACGGGGTCATTCCGCGCACACGGCTGCGCGACGTTCTCGAGCAGATCGGCGCGCTCTCGGCAACCTACGGGCTGCGCGTCGCCAACGTCTTCCACGCCGGCGACGGCAACCTCCACCCCCTGGTTCTGTACGACAACAGTGAGCCGGGCGCGGGGGAGCGGGCGCTCCAGCTCGCCGGATTGATCCTCGACGCCTGCATCACCGCCGGCGGCTCGATCACCGGTGAGCATGGGGTCGGCTCGGACAAGGCCTGCTATATGCCGAAGATGTTCAGCCCCGGCTCGATCTCGGTGATGGGGAGGGTTCGCGACGCCTTCGATGCGCGCGACCTCTGCAATCCGGGCAAGGCGCTGCCCACCCCGAGGCTCTGTGGCGAGGTCCCCGGGATGTACCGACCCCACGCGATCGAGATGTCGGGCCTGGCGGAGCGGCTGTGATGGCGTCGGTGGCGCCGGAGCTCGTCCTCTTCGCCGAGCTGGTCGGCGCGGCTCACGTCAGGGCCGCGGATGCCTCGGATGCCGTCGGCGGCGTGGTTCCGAGCTTGGTGGTGTCACCGGCGGACGAGGACGAGGTCGCCTCGGTGCTCTCCGCAGCCACGGCGCGCGGCCTGGCAGTCGTCGCTCGAGGAGGCGGCACCAAGATCGACTGGGGTTCGCCGCCGGAACGGTGCGATGTCGTGCTCTCGACTTCCCGGATCGAAGGCATCGTCGATCACGAGCCGGCGGACCTGGTCTGTGTGGTACGGGCGGGGACCACGCTCAGTCACCTTCAGAAGACCCTCGCCTCGGCTCCCGGTTTCCGGCAGCGCCTCATGCTTGACCCACCCCAGGGAGACGCTGCCACCATCGGCGGCATGCTCGCAACCGCCGCAAGCGGTCCGCTGCGCACTCGATTCGGCACTCCTCGCGATCTCGTCATCGGGGCGAGCTTCGTCCTCTCCGACGGCACCGTGGGGCGAAGCGGCGGCAAGGTCGTCAAGAACGTCGCGGGGTTCGATGTCGCCAAGCTGCTGATCGGTTCGCTCGGGACCCTCGCGATCGTGACCGAGGTGGCCTTCCGCCTCCATCCGCTGCCGGCGGCGTCGAGTACCGTCGCCTTCGAGTCGCGGTCGGTGCTCGAGCTCTGCGAGTTTGCCGCGCGAGTCGGGCGGCTCCAGGTGACGCCGAGCGTGGTCGACCTCCACTGGCCCGAGGGGGTCGTCGTGGTGCGCTTCGACAGCTCCGAGCAGGGCGCTGCGGTGCAGGCAGAGCGCGTTACCCGCGACATCGGGGGACGCAACCTTACTCCGGACGATGGGGCCGCATTGACTGCGTCGCGCGCGGGCTCGCCGTGGACAGGCGCCGGTGCGGTCGCCGCTGTCGCCACGCTACCGGCGCGGGCCGGTGAGTTTCTGTCATCCATGTCTGCTACGTGCGATGCGGTCGCGTGGCGTCCCCTGCTCGGCACCGGGGAGATGCGCTTCGCGCCCGAGGCGCTCGAGACCGTCCGCACGGCCGTCCGCACCGCCGGTGGGCGGCTGGCGATCCGGCGGGGCGATGTGTTCGTGTCCGGGGACGCGGACGACGACGTGGCCGTCGACCTGATGCGGTCGGTGAAGCGTCAGCTCGATCCCGCCCGGACGTTGAGCCCCGGGCGCCAGGTCGGTGGCATCTGACGTGGCCGCTGTGACCACGGGTCCGCCCCGAGTGCCCGGCCACGCGCGCGCGGGTGCCGAGACCGTCGCATTCGACGATCACCACCCGCCCGATCCGGCGCTGATCGCCGACTGCGTGCATTGCGGTTTCTGCCTTCCCGCCTGTCCGACCTACCTGCTCTGGGGTGAGGAGATGGACTCTCCTCGCGGACGCATCCTGCTCATGGACCTCGCGGCGCGCGGCGAGGTGGGCATGGATGAGGAGGTGGTTCGCCACTGGGATGCATGCCTTGGCTGCATGGCATGCGTCGATGCTTGTCCCTCGGGCGTGCAGTACAACCGCCTCGTCGAGCAGGTTCGTCCGCAGATCGAACGCCGCTTTGCTCGCACCTGGCGCGTCCGCGCCTCCCGCGCTGCACTCTTCTCCGTCCTTCCCCACCCGCGACGGATGCGCACGGTCGCGTCCGCGGTTGCGCTCACCCAGGCGCTCGGACTCCGCAAGGTGTTGCAAGTGCGGCCGGTGCGACGCTTCGTGCCCCAGACGCTGCTGCGGCTCGACGACATGGCGCCGTCGATCCGCCGAGCCGACCTGGCGGCGCCGACGCCGCGCCACCTCCGCCCCAGGGGGCGGCGGGTGCTGCGCGTCGCACTGCTCACCGGGTGCGTGCAGGACGCGTTTTTCTCGCACGTCAATCGAGCCACGGCTCGGGTCCTCGCTGCCCACGGATGCGAGGTGCTGGTCCCTCCGCTGCAGAGCTGCTGCGGAGCGCTGGAGCTCCATTCCGGTCGGGAGCAACCGGCGATGCAGCGTATGCGCGAGCTCATCGCCCAGATGGAGAACCTCGATATCGACCACATCGTGGTGAACAGCGCCGGGTGTGGTTCGGCGATGAAGGAGTACGGCGCGCTGCTCGCCGACGATCCGTTCTGGGCTGCACGCGCCGCGAGCTTTTCGGCAAGGGTTCGCGACGTGATGGAGGTCCTCGCCGACCTCGAGGTACAGCGTCCCGCGCGACTGCACCCGCTACCGGCGCGGGTCGCATATCACGACGCGTGTCACCTCGCCCACGCCCAGGGAGTTCGCGCGCAGCCTCGCGCCGTCCTCGGTCGGATCCCGGGACTCGAGCTCGTGGATCTCAGGGAGGCCGACGTGTGCTGCGGCAGCGCGGGTGTCTACAACCTCGTCGCCCCGCAGACCGCCGATGACCTGGGGACGCGCAAGGCAGGCAACATCGCCGCCAGCGGAGCGGACCTCGTGACCGCGGGGAACGGCGGCTGCCTGCTCCAGATCAGCGCGGCGCTGCGCCGTTCCCGACATCCGCTCCCGGCCTTTCACCCGGTGGAGTTGATCGACGCGTCCATCCGCGGGTTGCCCCTCGCGCAGTTGCAATCCGGCGCACCGACTCCGTAGAGGATGAGCCGCCGGCCCGCGAGCGACTCGGCGTCCACGAGAGCGCATGGCGGTCGCGCCCGGGTGGTGGTGGTGGGAGCCGGCGCGGTCGGGCTCGCGGTCGCGCTGCAGCTGCGCCGGGGCGGCGTCGACCGCGTCGTGGTCATCGACCGCCATGCATCAGCAGGTATGGGCTCGACGAGCAGAGCCAACGGCGGCGTGAGAGCGCAGTTCACAACGCCGGTGAACATCGCCTTCTCGCAGTTCACCATCGAGAAGCTCCGCGAATTGCACGAGCAGACCGGTGGCCAGGTGGGCTTTCGTGGTGTTGGCTATCTCTTTCTGACCGGCACCGATGCGGGCGAGATCGCGTTGCGACGCGCATGGGAGCTCCAGCGCTCGCTCGGTGTCGACGTGCAATGGTTGTCCGCGGCAGAGGTCATCGAACTGGCGCCATTCGTCAACGTCGATGGGCTCGCCGCGGCGGCCTTCTCGGCGGGAGACGGCATCATCGATCCGCATGGTGTCGTGACCGCGCTGTGGCACGAAGCTCGGCGGCTTGACGCCGGCTTCCTCTTCGACACCGAGGTGCTCGACCTGGCCGGCGAGGGCGACGGCGCGACGGTGCGCACCACCGCCGGGGACATGCATGCGGACTTCGTGGTGAATGCGGCAGGTCCATTCGCTCGGAATGTGGCCGCGAAGGCCGGTATCGACCTCCCGGTCACGTCACGCAGACGCAATCTCGCCTGCACCGAATCCATCTCCGGGTTTCCCGCGGCCATCCCGATGTGCGTGGACACCGACACCGGAGTGCTGATTCGCAGGGAAGGTGCTGGATTCCTGATCGGGTTCTCGGATCCCGATGATCCACCGAGCATGGACACCGCGTTCGATCCGGCGTTCCTCGATGCGATCGCCGTGCGCATCGGCAACCGATTTCCATTCCTCGAGGATGTGCCGATCAGCCCGCGCAAGTGCTGGGCCGGGCTCTACCCGGAGACACCGGACCATCACGCCATCGTGGGCGCCGCCCCTCACATGCCCTGGTTCATCCAGTGCGCCGGCTTCGGTGGACACGGCATCATGCACTCGATCGCAGCCGGGCAGGCGGTGACCGACCTGGTGACTGCGGGACGCTGCACGACCTTCGACCTGCATCCCCTGCGACTGAACCGATTCACAGAATCGGGAGGTGCAGTCGAGACTGCGGTGCTCTAAGGAGTCAGCAGGGCGGCGATCTCTCCCGAAGGATCGTCGAGCAGCGTCCGCAACGCGTCTCGCTGCACGTCGTCGAGGGTGCGAAGCGGTGGTCTGACCGCGTCCTCGATCGCAACGCCGCGTCGTTGCAGGATGAATTTCAAGGCGGACTGGAAGGGAAACGGTTCGATCAGCGCGCGCACCCGCGCCGCACGCGCGCTCGCCTCCGCGGTGCGCGACACGACCGCATCGATGGTCAATTCGGGGAAGGCCGCCGCGAGCCCGGACACTGCTCCGGCCGCCCCGGAGGCCATTCCCTGCGCGATCAAGCCCTCTGCGCCGACGAACACGTCGAGTCCGGGCAGGAGATATGGCTGGACGCTTTCGAACGGCGAGTCCGAGACCTTGAGACCCGCGAAGTTTGGCGCGGTGGAGCGCAATCGTTCCACCACGTCGATGGGCACCGCGTAGCCGCTCCGCGCCGCGAACTCGTAGATGTAGAACGGCAGCGGCGCGCACGCGTTGGCTGCCGCATCGAGGTGACGCCAGATCGCATCTGCGTCGAGCGCGAAATACGGTGGTGGGATCACCGCGACGCCCGCAGCCCCATGGCCCGCGGCATGCTCGGCGAGCACGACGGTGTCGTGCGTGGTCTGCGCACCGCAGTGCACGATCACCGCCAGTCGATGATGCGCTGAGGTCACGTACTCGTCGGCCGCCAGCCGGCGCTCGTCTACGTTGAAGAGAATTCCTTCGCCGGTCGTCCCCAGTGCGAGGATGCCATCGAGGCCTGACCGCGCGTAGAAATCCACCACGGCGTCGATGCCGTCGCTGTCGATCGTGCCGTCGACACCGGTGAGCGGTGTCAGAGCGGCTGCGATGGTGCCGTGAACCCGGTGCTGCGCCTCCATTGGTCAGCCGAGTGTAGCCGGACGCTCCGAGAGCGCAGCGATGTCATAGCGGTCGCGTGCGGCTGTGCTGCGCAGAAGCAGGTCCGCCACGAGGCCGGTCCAGCCGGTCTGGTGGGACGCGCCGAGTCCCTGCCCGGTCTCGGCGTGAAAGTACTCGTGAAACGGGATGGCGTCGGCGAGATCCGGCCGTGCGTACAGCCTGATACCCGCCACCACTGGACGCCGCCCGTCGGCTGCTTGCAGGAAGATCGAGGCAAGCCGCGCCGCGATGTCGTCTGCGATCGCGCCGAGGTGCGCCTGCTTTCCGGACCCCCGCGGATACTCGACGGTCCACGTGTCACCGAGAAACCGGTGGTAGACCCGAAGTGCCCCGATGATCAGGTGGTTGACCGGAAACCAGACCGGCCCGCGCCAGTTCGAATTGCCCCCATACAGGCGCGACGTCGACTCCGCGGGCTCGTAGTCGAGCCGCGCGACCGCGCCACCGAGGTCGATATCGAGCGGGTGGTCGGCGTGAAACCGGGACAGCGCGCGCAGGCCGTGATCGCTGAGGAATTCGGACTCGTCGAGGACGTAGTCGAGGATGCGGCGGAGCCGGTCGGGGTCGACGATCGCGAGCAGGCGGCTCTCGCGCTCCGCATTCACGACCTCGAGCGACACGGCGGCGGCGTAGCGCGGCTTGAGCTTGATGAACATGCGCAGGCGCTCTGCGAAGTCGGGAAGCCGGCGCAAGGTGGCGTCGCCCAGGGTGGTTGCCGCGCAGAGTGGGATCAGCCCGACGATCGAACGTGCCTGGATCGGCACCCGCGTGCCGTCGGCGAGATGCCAGCTGTCGTAGTAGAAGCCCGCATCGTCATCCCAGAGTCCCTGCTCGTTCATGGCGGTCGCGATCGCCGCGAAGTGCTCGAAGAACTTGGTGGCGACATCCTCGTAGGTGCGGTCGAAGGTGGCGAGCACCAGCGCCATCTCGAGGAGGTTGAGCGAGTACATCGCCATCCACGCGGTGCCGTCCGATTGCTCCAGGTGGCCGCCTGCCGGGAGCACCACGGACCGGTTGAACGGACCGATGTTGTCGAGGCCGAGGAACCCGCCCTCGAAGATGTTGTTGCCCTCGGCGTCCTCGCGATTCACCCACCAGGTGAAGTTGATGAGCAGCTTGTGGAAGACACGAGCGAGGAACTGGAAGTCGGTCGCCCCGTCGATCTCGAAGACACGCAGCGCCGCCCACGCGTGCACCGGTGGGTTGACGTCGTCGAACGACCACTCGTAGGCGGGTAGCTGACCGTTGGCATGCATGTACCACTCGCGGCACAGCAGGATGAGTTGCTGCTTGGCGAACTCGGGGTCCACGTGCGCGAGCGCGACGCACTGAAAGCCGAGGTCCCACGCGGCGAACCAGGGGTACTCCCACTTGTCGGGCATGGAGAGCACGTCGGCGGTGTCGAGATGCCGCCAGCCCGCATTGCGGCCGGCGAGACGCTCCGGCGGCGGTGCGGGGAGTGCCGGGTCGCCGTCGAGCCAACGGGTCACGTTGTAGTGATAGAACTGCTTGCCCCAGAGCATGCCGCTCAGTGCCTGACGGGCGACCAGACGCTGGTCGTTCGTCAAACGGCTGGGCATCACGCTCGCGTAGAAGGAATCGGCTTCGCTCTGGCGAAGCCGAAGAACCGCGTTCGCGCCGTCGGCGGCCTCGACCTCGCGGCGACCGAACCGGAGCCTGATCACCGCGCTCATGCCCGCGTCAACCGCGAGCACGTAGTGGAGTGCGGCCTTCGTTCCCGCCTGGGTTGGATTGACGGTTGCTGCGCCCTGGATGACGTGATCGTTGATGCCGTCCTTCGGGAAGCCACTCGACGACCTGGATCCCCAGAGCCGCTCGGCGTTGGACTCGTTGTCACAGACGAGCGGCGTGTAGTCGCCGTCGCCGATGAGGAACATCCGGCCGACGACCGTGTGGTCGGCGACGATCCGCTTGCTCTCGACGTGCATTGCGGGCTTGGTGTCGGTGAGGCCCCACCCCCAGGTGTTGCGAAACCACAGCGTCGGAAGCACGTGGAGCGTCTGCGGGGAAGGACCGGCGTTTCGCGCGCGCAGCTCGAGCACCAGGTCCTCAGGTGTCTCCTTGGCGTAGTCGACGGTGATGTCCCAGAAGCCGTTGTCGAGCGCCCCGGTGTCGGCAAGCTCGTATTCGGGATCGAGCTGGCCGCGGCGTGCGTTCTCGGCGATCAGGTCGTCGTAGGGAAACGCCACCTGTGGATACAGGTACCGCCACCGCATCCACGAGTGCGTCGGCGTCGAGTCGACGTACCACCAGTATTCCTTGGCATCTTCGCCGTGGTTCCCCTGAGGACCAGTCAGGCCGAAGATCCGCTCCTTGAGGATCGGGTCCACCCCGTTCCAGAACGCGAACGCAAGACACAGCAGTTGGTGGTCGTCACAGATCCCACCCAGACCCTCCTCGCTCCAGCGGAAGGCGCGCGACCGCGCCTGGTCATGCGTCACGTAGTTCCAGGCGTCGCCATTCGCGCTGTAGTCCTCGCGCACCGTACCCCAGGCACGCTCGCTGACGTAGGGCCCCCAGCGCCGCCATCCGGCCGGGTCGTCGCGCAGCCGCGCGCGCTCGGCGTCCTCGGTGGTCACACGCGGTGTTCGGGTCTAGCCCTGCACGGCCCGGTCGGCGATCGACAGCGCACCGTCGATGACCTCGAATCCCTGGGAGAGCTCGTCCTCGCTGATGCACAGCGGCGGGTTGGTATGGATGGAATTGTTGGAGACCATCGTGTACACCCCGTGCTCGCGAAGATATCTGCCGATGGCGGCCATCTCATCGCTGCTCGCGTTGAAGCCGGTCATCGGGGTGTACGGCTCCTGCCGTCTGACCAGGTCGAGGATGCCGAAGAGCCCGAGGTTGCGATGCGTGCCGACACTCGGATGCTTTGCGGCCAGACGTTCATGGTGCGCGCGCATCACCGAGTCCATCGCGGCGGAGCGTTCGATGAGGTGATCCTCCTCGTAGACGTTCAGCGTGGCCAGCGACGCAGCGAGTGACACGGGGTGGCTGGAGTAGGTGAGGCCACCGGCGAACATCATCGAATCGAACTTGTCGGCGATGTGCCGGCGGATGGCGACCGCACCCAGGGGCAGGTACGAGGAGGTCAGGCCCTTGGCCATGGTCATCAGGTCGGGAACGGTATTCCAGTGCTCGATCGCGAACCACTTTCCGGTGCGCCCGAAACCCGCCATCACCTCGTCCGCGACCATCAGGATCCCGTGGCGATCGCAGAGTTCGCGAACCCCCTGGATGTAGCCATCGGGCGGGATGAGGATGCCGTTCGTCCCCACGATCGTCTCGAGAAATATGGCGGCGATCGTGTGCGGTCCTTCGTACATGATCACGTCCTCGAGACCGCGGAGGCTCTCCTCCGCCGGCCGCGGCTCGCGCTCGCCCCAGCGATGCGTGTCGGGATAGCGGACGACACCGACAAGCCCGGGTTCGGTGGCCCAGCGCCGAGGATCGCCGGTCAGCGTCATGGCACCCATGGTCGCCCCGTGATACGCGCGGTACCGCGCCAGGATCTTGTCGCGGCCGGTGTACTGGCGAGCGATCTTGATCGCGTTCTCGACGGCCTCGGCGCCGCCCAGCGTAAAGAAGACCTTGTCGAGATCGCCGGGGAGTAGCCCGGTCAGCTTCTCCCCGAGACGCGCCCGTATCTCGGTGACGAAGGCGGGCTGGACGAACTGCAACCTGGTCGCCTGCTCGACGATCGCGTTGACGACGCGCTGGTCACCGTGGCCGATGTTCACCGACATCAGCTGGCTGTTGAAATCGAGGATGCGTTTCCCTTCCGGCGTATACAGCCACACACCCTCGGCGTGATCGATCGCGATGGGATCGACGGCGCCCTGGACGGACCACGAGAAGAAGGTGTGCTGCTTCGACAGCCGTGCGATCTCTTCGCTGGTCATCCGGCTTTGCGCGACCTGAACCGTCATATTGCTCCTGGACTCCACCACCTGCCGGCCCGTCGTGGTCGGTCAACCTGGCACAGTATGACGGTGCCACGAGTGCGGGACTTCGGCATTCAGATGGGCTCCGCCGGGCTGCCGGAGCTGACGACGCCATGACTATCCTCGTCGGTGTCGTCGAGGGCGACACCCCCAGTCGCGACGTCCTCGCACCGCTGCCGGACGTCGCCTACGTCTTCATCGACCCGCCATCCGAACCGCCGCCTGAGACCTTCGATGTCGATGCGCTCCTGATCTGGAACCCGCGCAGTGGCGTCCTGCGCGAGAACTGGAGTCGCTTCCGGCGGTTGCGCTGGGTTCACGCCGGGAGCGCGGGGGTCGAGCGGGTGCTCTTCCCCGAGCTCGCGTCGAGCGACGTGGTGCTGACCAACTCGCGATACGTCTTCGATCAAGCCCTCGCCGAGTACACGATCGCCCTGATGCTCGCTCTGAGCAAGGACCTGCTCACCACGTTCCGGTACCAGGCCGAGCATCGCTGGGTTCAGCGAGAGACCGAGACACTGTCCGGCAAGTCCGCTGTGATGGTGGGCGTCGGGCCGATCGCGCGACGGACCGCGCAGCTCGCGAAGGCACTCGGCATGTCGGTTCGTGGCATCGGCCGGACCGCGAGAGGTGGCGATCCCGACTTTGGCGACATCGCATCGCCCGATGAGCTGAAGACGCTGTTCGCCGGCACGGATTACGTTGTCATGCTCCTCCCCAGCACGCCGCAGACCGAGGGAATGGTCGACGAGGCAGCTGTCGCTGCGCTCAAGCCAACGGCCCGTCTCGTCAACCTGGGTCGGGGATCGACCCTTGACCAGGACGCGCTGTGCGATGCGCTTCGCGCGGGCCGGCTCGCCGGCGCGGCCCTCGACGTGATGCGACCGGAGCCACTCCCGGCGGACTCGCCGCTCTGGGACGTCCCCAACCTGCTCATCTCGCCGCACATGTCCGGCGATCACGCCGGCTGGCAGCGTGACATCGCCGGCCTGTTCCGGCGGAATCTCGAGCGATTCCTGCTCGGTGAGCCGCTCCTCAACGTGGTCGACAAGACCCTCGGCTACGCGCCGTCGGAGCACGAATGACGAGGGTTCATGGACCGGGATTTCCCCATCGCTGAGCGCATCCGCAGGATCCGAGCCGGCGAACTCTCCGACGGACCCTCGACCCCGGGAATGCTCCGCAGTCAGGCGGTCGCGACCGATCGCGTCTGGGCCGGCATGGTGCACACCGAGCCGGGGGCATTCTCCGGTTGGCATCACCATGGCGAGCACGAGTCGGTGATCTACGTGGCCACGGGGGCGCTGCGCATGGAATCCGGTGCGCACGGCCAGGACGTGTTCGATGCGCAGCCGGGCGACTTCGTGTACGTCCCGCCCCACGCCGTACACCGCGAGAGCAATACCACAGACATCGTGGCGACGCTCATCGTCACCCGCTCCGGGCAGGGACAGTCAGTGATTAACGTCGAAGGCCCGGACCACTGATTTGAGTATGGTTGCGACCGCCATGCCGGAATCCGAGAACAACGCCCACGAGTTCGCGACCGTCACTGACATCGCGCCCCTCGCGCTCATGGAGGGTCTGCGCGTCCGGCCGGTGAGTGGCGAGCGCATCACGCTGGGCATCTTCGAACTCGATCCCGGCATCGCCATGCCAGAGCACCGCCATCCCAACGAGCAGGTCGGAGTCGTCATCCGCGGTGAGTTCACCTTCACAATCGGCGGTGAGACCCGCCTGCGCAAGCCCGGCGACATGTGGGTCATACCGCCCGGCGTTCCCCACAACGTCGAGCGCGCGGGCAAGGCAGGATGCACGATCGTGGAGACGTTCTCGCCGCCGCGAGACGACTGGGCCGGCAAGCCACGCACCCCGGCGGCGCCCGAGCAGTGGCCGCCGGTCTGATCCCCGCCTGAGTCAGTTCGGGTTCGTATCGTCCGACGCGAACTGGAGGCCGTGCATGTCCTCCAGCATCCGGTCCGCGAGGCGCAGGAAGCGTCGCGTCCGCCATGCCTGGTCAGGCTCCCCGGCAGTCAGGACAGGCACGGCTGCCTCCTTGATGACCAGCAGCAGCATCTCGAGATCACGCATCAAACCAATGACGCGCGTCCACGCGTCTTCCTGTTGGTCCATTCCGTCCCGTCCCCCTTCCGCCGTGCCGACTTGCAGGCAGGAACATCATCGCACACTTTATGGTTCGTTCGGCGCGTTTGATGCTGTGAACCTCGGCCCCGGGGTACGGCACCCTGCTCGCGGCCAGCTCGGCGCTTAGAGGTTGCCTCGGGCGGCCTGCTCGCGCTCGATCGACTCGAACAGGGCTTTGAAGTTCCCCTTCCCGAAGCCCTTGCACCCCTTGCGCTGGATGACCTCGAAAAAGAGCGTCGGCCGATCGCCAACCGGGCGCGTGAAGATCTGCAGCAGATAGCCGTCGTCATCGCGGTCGATGAGGATGTTCAGCGAACGAAGGCGGTCGAGGTCCTCATCGATGCCCGCGGCGCGATCACCGAGCGCGTCGTAATACGCCCCCGGTGCGGTGAGGAACTCGACGCCGCGGTCGCGCATCTCCTGCACCGTGCCCACGATGTCATCGGTGTGGATGGCGATGTGCTGGATGCCGCTCCCTCGGTAGTAGTCGAGGTATTCCTGGATCTGCGACTTCTTGAGCCCGACGTGGGGCTCATTGATCGGCATGGTGATCTGGGTCCGCGGGTCACGAGCGACCTTCGAGCGCAAGGCGCTGTATTGGGTCGCGATGTCCTTCTCGTCGAACTCCTGGAAGACGGTGAATCCGAACACCTCGGAGTAGAACGAGATCCAGTCGTCCATCTTGCCGGTGTCGACGTTGCCGACGGTGTGGTCGATGAAGCGCAGCCCGACCCCGCCGCCACTCCGATTGTCAGCTCGATATCCCGGCCAGAAGACCCCCGAGTACTCATTGCGCTCGACAAAGGTGTGGACGGTGTCGCCGAAGGTGGCGATCGACGCGGAGGTCACGACGCCGTGCTCGTCCTCGGCGCGACTTGGCTCGGCAACGCTGCGCGCCCCACGAGCGGTCGCCGCCTCATAGGCCGCCGCGGCGTCCTCGACCCGGAGCGCGATCGTCCGGACGCCGTCGCCGTGGAGGCGGATGTGGTCGGCGATGTCGCCTTCGGGCTGCAAAGGCGCGGTGAGCACGAGGCGCACCTTGCCCTGCTGGAGGACGTAGCTGGCCCGGTCACGCACCCCGGTTTCGGGGCCGGCGTAGGCGATGACGTCGAACCCGAAGGCCTTCCGGTAGTGGTACGCGGCCTGGCGCGCGTTGCCGACCCACAACTCGACGTGATCGGTGCCTTCGAGCACGGGTACGGCAATCTCGGCTCCCTGGACCATGTGGTTCTATTGTAGGTGCATGAGATCAAGCAGCCAGACTGAGCATGGGGCAATACACGGCGATCCTTCCGCCGGCGAGGCCGCCGCGGAGGTGATCTCAGACCCTCACGAGGCTGAATTCCAGGCCCTGATCGACTCGGACCAGCGCATCGAGCCGCGCGACTGGATGCCCGACGGCTACCGCAGGTCACTCATCCGCCAGATCGCGCAGCACGCGCACTCGGAGATCATCGGCATGCAGCCGGAGGGCAACTGGATCACCCGGGCTCCCTCACTGCGGCGCAAGGCGATCCTCATGGCCAAGGTGCAGGACGAGGCTGGTCACGGCCTGTACCTGTACTGCGCGGCTGAGACGCTCGGGGTCGATCGTGCCGAGCTGATCGACCTGCTTCACCAGGGACGCCAGAAGTACTCGAGCATCTTCAACTACCCGACGCTCACCTGGGCTGACGTCGGGGCCATCGGATGGCTCGTCGACGGCGCCGCGATCACCAACCAGATCCCCCTGTGCCGCTGCTCCTTCGGGCCATACGCACGGGCGATGGTGCGCGTGTGCAAGGAGGAGTCTTTCCACCAGCGGCAAGGGTTCGAATCGCTCTATGCGTTGTCGCACGGCACCCCCGAGCAGCACGAGATGGCCCAGGACGCGGTCAACCGCTGGTGGTGGCCCTCGGTCGAGATGCTCGGCCCTCCCGACACCGAGTCGACGCACAGCGCGCAGTCGATGGCATGGGGCATCAAGCGCTTCTCGAACGATGAGTTGCGCCAGCGCTTCGTCGACATGGTCGCGCCGCAGGCGGTCGTGCTCGGACTCACACCACCCGACCCGGAGCTGCGCTGGAACGAGGATCGCGGACACTACGACTTCGGAGAGCCCGACTTCGAGGAGCTGCGCCGCGTCGTCAGCGGGGACGGCCCCTGCAACCGGCAGCGAGCCGCGCATCATCTCGCAGCTCACGACGAGGGTGCCTGGGTACGCGCGGCGGCGGCCGCCTATGCAGCCAAGCACCCGGCGACCAGCGCCGCGGCATGAGCGAGGAAACTCCAGCGCCGCTCTGGGAAGTCTTCATCCGGAGCAAGCGCGGCCTCTCGCACAACCACGTGGGCAGCCTGCACGCCCCCGACGCCGAGATGGCCCTGCGCAATGCGCGTGACGTGTACACGCGGCGCATGGAGGGAGTGAGCATCTGGGTCGTCCCCTCGGCGGTGATCACCGCGTCGTCACCTGACGAGAAGGATTCCTTCTTCGACCCGGCGGCGGACAAGCCCTACCGCCATCCCACCTTCTACTCGATACCCAAGGAAGTGCAGCAGCTGTGACCCTCGTGGTCGCCGGCGCGGCGGCCGTTTACACGCTGCGCCTTGCGGACGATTGCCTGGTGCTGTCGCACCGGCTCGCGCAGTGGTCGTCACGGGCTCCGACGCTCGAGGACGACATTGCCTTGACCAACGTCGCCCTCGACCTCCTGGGTCAGGCGCGCGGGTTGTACGCACGAACCGCCGAGCTCGACGGCACCGGCCGGTCGGAGGATGACTACGCGTTCATGCGGGGCGAGCGCGAGTTCGTCAACTGCCTGCTCGTCGAGCAGGAGAACGGCGACTTCGCCACCACCATCGCCCGCCAGTTGCTGTGCTCGACATTCCAGCTCGCCCAATGGCAGGCGCTCACGACCTCGACGGACGCGCAAGTATCCGCCGTCGCCGCCAAGGCGGTGAAGGAAACCTCATATCACCGCGACCACGCAACCGACTGGACGCTTCGCCTCGGCGATGGCAACGACGAGAGCCATCGCCGAATGGAGAGCGCGCTCGCAGCGCTCTGGCCGTTCACCGCCGAGCTGTTCGAGAGCGACGCCGTTGCCCGCGAGGCCGACGCCCTGGGGGTCGGCCCCGATCCGGCAGCACTCCGGCCGGAGTGGCAGGCGTATGTCCGCCGCGTCCTCGATGACGCGACCTTGGTGGTGCCTGAAAGCACATGGACGCCGTCGGGAGGACGGCAGGGACTGCATACCGAGTCGTTCGGGTACATGCTGGCTGAGATGCAACACCTCCATCGCTCGCTCCCCGGGGTGACCTGGTGACCGCCGTCGACGAGATCCGCAACATCGCCGGCGCGATCCCCGATCCGGAGATGCCTGCCCTGACCATCGCAGATCTCGGCATTCTGCGCGATGTCCGCGTCGACGCTTCCGGTCACGTCGACGTCGACATCACGCCGACGTACTCGGGATGCCCGGCGCTCGACACCATCCGCGAGGACGTCGAGCGATGCGTGCGCGACCAGGGGTACACCGACGTCACCGTACGCATCGTGCTGTCCCCGGCGTGGACGACCGAGTGGATGTCAGAGGCGGGCCGCGTCAAGCTCCGTGAGTACGGGATCGCGCCTCCACGTCAACATGGGTTCGACCTCACCCTGCTGACCATCGCGGTGCAGTGTCCGCGATGCGACTCGTCGAGGACGCACGAGCTCGCACACTTCGGGTCGACACAGTGTCAGGCGGTGCGTCAGTGCGACGCCTGCGGCGAGACCTTCCCGCACTTCAAGGAGCACTGAGCGTTTGACCGCCACGCCGGTTGCGGAGGTGTCCGCGGGACATCGTCGCGCGACCATCCACCCTCTTGCCGTGAAGGCCGTGGAGCCGGTCACCGATGACGCGGTGGTCATCGAGTTCGAGATTCCACCCGAGCTGGAAAGCGAGTTCTCGTTCACCCACGGGCAGCATGTCTCGCTCCGGTGCGAGGCGGCCGGCGACGACACCCGGCGCAGCTACTCCATCTGCAGTGCCGCCGGCTCGGGCCGGCTCCGCGTCGCGGTGAAACGCCTGCCGGGAGGGGTCTTCTCGGCATTCGCGCTGGAGCAGTTGCGCGCCGGCGACGTCGTCGAAGTCGTCACCCCGATCGGCCACTTCAACACGCCGCTGGATCCGGGAAATGCGATCTCGTACGCCATGATCGCCGCAGGAAGCGGGATCGCGCCCATCCTGTCCAATCTCAGCACCATCCTCGCCGTCGAACCGCAGAGCTCGGTCACGCTGATCTATGGCAACCGGACGGTCAAGGACATCATGTTTCTCGAGGAGCTCGAGGACCTCAAGAACCAGTTCCCCGAGCGGTTCGCCCTGTACCACGTGCTCTCCCGCGAGGAGCAGGAGGTCGAGCTCTTCCACGGGCACATCGACGCTGAGCGGGTGAACCGGTTCCTCGACCAGCTGGTTCGTCCCGACACCGTCGACCAATGGTTCCTCTGCGGGCCGCGGGAGATGATCGAATCCGCGAAAGAGGTGCTGCTCGAGCGCGGCGTGGATGCCGAACACGTGCACGCCGAGCTCTTCCACGCCAAGGACGCGCAGCGCCCGCGCACCGACGAGCAGCTGACTCCGGCCACACCGTCAGCAGGTGCTGCGGAGGTGACCATCGTCCTCGACGGACGCAGCTCGACGTTCAGCGTCGACCCGGATGGCGAGCGCATTCTTGACGCCGCATTGCGCGTGCGCTCGGACGCGCCATACGCGTGCAAGGGTGGTGTCTGCGGCACCTGCCGGGCGCGTCTGGTCAGTGGCAGCGTCGAGATGGACCAGCACTTCGCGCTGGAACAGCGCGAGATCGATGCCGGCTTCGTGCTCGCCTGCCAGTCGCATCCCACCACGCCGACGGTCGTCCTCGACTTCGATCAGTGATCGGGTGGGTGGCGGCGACCTCGGTCAGGTGATCGGGGTCAGCCAGCTCGCGTAGCGGTCGTCCTCGCCTTTGCAGGCAGCAAAATAGAGGTCCTGCAGCTTGCGGGTCAGGGGACCCGGCGACCCGGAACCGATGGTGCGCTGGTCGATCTCGATCACCGCTGAGACCTCCGCGCCGGTACCGCAGAGCAGCACCTCGTCGGCGACATAGAGCTCACTGCGATCGATGGTGCGCTCGACGACCTCGACACCGAGCTCGTCCGTCGCAAATTGCATGAGCACCGAACGGGTGATGCCCTCGACGATGTTCTCCGATGCAGGCGGCGTGATCAGCTGACCGCGGCGGAGGATGAAGAGATTCTCCGCGCTGCCCTCGCAGACGTGTCCGTCCTGGGTCATGAGGATTGCCTCGTCGAAACCGTTGAGGAATGCCTCGGTCTTGGCGAGTGCGCTGTTGATGTAGATGCCGGTCGCCTTCGAGCGCGCCGGCGCGACGTTGTCGTCGATCCGCCGCCAGCTCGACACCTGGCAGCGAATGCCCCCCGTGGTGTCGACGTACGCTCCGAACGGCACCGGGACGATCATGAAGCCGTCTCGCAGGTTGTGGAAGCGAATACCGATCTCCTCGGTCGCCTTGAAGACGAGCGGGCGGATGTAGACATCGGTGCGAAAGTCGTTGCGGCGCATCACCTCGACGGTGATGTCGCACAGCTCGTCAACGCCGTGCGGCAGCTCCATGTGGAGCATGCGAGCGTTGCCGGACATGCGCGCGAAGTGATCGGGCATCCGGAAGACGTTGATCCGATGCTGGCGCTCACTCCAGTACGCCCGGATGCCCTCGAAGCAGCCGGTCCCGTAATGGAGCGCGTGGGTGAGCAGGCCGAGATGTGCATCGCCGTACCTGCACAGCTCGCCCTCGAAGTACACCCACGTGTCCGACTGTGCACGGCGAAGCTCGGACTTTGCGACCGGTGACTTGGTTGGGATCTCAGTCATCCGCAGTTGCCTGGTCGGGTGCTTCGACAAGGTCCGCGAGATGCTTGATGAAGCCGCCGGCGACGCCTCCATCAGCAACGCGGTGATCGAAGACGAGTGAGAGCTCAACCACCGAGCGCGGCACCACGTAATCGTCCACGACCCAGGGGCGCGTCGCGATCCGTCCGACGCCGAGGATCGCTGCCTCGGGGGGATTGATGATCGCCGTGCCCCCGTCGACACCGAAGGCACCAAAGTTGGAGACCGTGAAGGTGCTTCCGCGGAGATCGGTCGCGTCGATGGATCCGTCGCGAGCTGCGGTCGCAAGCCGCTGGAGGTCATCGGCGATCCCTGGCAACGACTTGCTCTGGGCGTCGCGAATCACCACAACGACGAGGCCGCGATCGGTTTGCACGGCGACCCCGAGATGGATCGGCCTGAAGTGCACCACCTCGTTCGCCCGAGTGTCGAAATGCGCATTGAGCCTCGGAAATTTTCGGAGCGCGATCACGCTGAGCCGCAGGATGTAGGCGAAGGGTGTGACCGAGGCATCCGTCGCGCCGGGCGCGAGTTCCGCGCGCAATTCCATGAGCCGGGTTGCGTCGGCGCGAACGAATGCGGTTGCGGTCGGCGCTTCGCGATGTGACCTGGCGAGCCGTTCCGCGGCAATCCGGTCGACGCCGGTGAGGGCCACGCGGTCGCCCACCGAAACTGTCGCTGAGCCTTCGATTGCCGGCGCGGCGCCGTCTTGCCTCGCCGCCCGCTCGAGGTCCGCTTGGCTCACCATGCCGCCCGGTCCGCTGCCTGTGATCGTGCTCAGGTCGATGCCGAGCTCGATCGCCCGTCGCCTGACCAGCGGAGAAGCCGGGGGCATCGCGGCGGTCACGACGCTGGCGGGACCACCGGGTCGCTCCGGTGGCGCACTCCGCCGTGATCGCGGTGCCACCTCGCTGGTGCCGTAGCCGACGAGGACGTTGCCCGATGCTCCTTCGGCATTCGCGGCCGCGGCGACCTCGATGCTGATCAGCGGCTTGCCGACCGTGATGGTCTCGCCCTCGGCGCCGTGCAGGGTGGCCACGCGCCCCGCGAAGGGAGTTGGCACCTCGACGACGGCCTTCTCGGTCGTGATCTCCGCGACCGGCTGGTCGACGACGACGACGTCACCTTCGGCCACCAGCCAGCGATTGATCTCTCCCTCGGTCAACCCTTCGCCAAGGTCGGGCATGAGGAAGTCGCGAACCGTGAGCATCGATCAGTACTCGAGCAGTCGCGCCACGGCGTCGAGGATGCGGTCCGCGTCGGGGAGGAAGTGACGCTCGATCTTTGCCGACGGATAGGGGACGTCGAAGCCCGTGACGCGGAGCACCGGGGCCGCCAGGTAACCGAAGGCGCGCTCGCTCAACTCGGCGGCGATCTCCGCGCCGTAGCCGACAAAGCGCGCCGCCTCGTGCACCACGAGCGCCCGTCCCGTCTTGCTTGCACTCGCTACCAGCGTGTCCATGTCGACCGGGGAGAGCGTGCGGACGTCGACGACCTCGAGGTCCCAGCCGCTCTCCTCGGCGGCGCGTGTGGAGGCCTCCAGCGCGGTGGTGACCATCGGTCCGTAGGCGATGACCGTCGCGGTGGTTCCCTTACGGCGCACGATCGCCTCCCCGATCGGTGGAGCGGTCACCGGCAGCTCGAGATCCTCCTTGAGCCAGTAGCGTCGCTTCGGTTCCAGGAAGATCACCGGGTCGTCGAACGCGATCGAGGCACGGAGGAGCGCATATGCGTCGGCGGGCGTCCCGGGCGACACGACGGTGAGCCCCGCCGTGTGCGCGTAGTACGCCTCAGGGCTCTCCGAGTGATGTTCGACTGCGCCGATTCCGCCGCCGTACGGGATGCGGATCACCATTGGCAGGCCGACCCGGCCGCGGGTCCGATTGCGGTATTTCGCTACGTGGCTGATCACCTGGTTGAGCGCCGGGTAGGAGAAGCCGTCGAACTGCATCTCGACGACCGGACGCAGCCCATAGAGCGCCATGCCGATCGCGGTGCCGGCGATGCCCGCCTCAGCGACCGGGGTGTCGAAACAACGGTCCGCGCCCATCTCCGCCTGCAGTCCGTCGGTGATGCGGAACACTCCTCCGAGCCGGCCGACATCCTCGCCGTAGACGACCACGCTGTCGTCGTCGCGCATCGAGTCGCGCAGCGCCGCATTGAGCGCCCCCGCCATGGTCAGCTCCATCAGCGCTCCTCGGCCGCCCGCAATTCCTGGTCGAGAAGCGCGCGCTCCGTCTCCAACTGCGGCGTGCGCGAGGCATACACGTGGTCGAACATCTCGCGCGGGTCGCCCGCCGGAGCGTCGAAGAGAAAATCACGCATGCGCGCAGCGGTCGCCTCGCCTTCGGCCTCAACCTCGGCCAGGAACGCGTCGTCGACCACACCACCCTCACGAAGCATCCCCAGGAACCGCTCGACGGGATCGCGTGCCCGCCATTCGGAGGCCTCGCCGTCGCTGCGATAACGGCTGGTGTCGTCGGCCGTGGTGTGCGCCTCGAGGCGGTAGGTGACGGCTTCGACGAGCGTCGGGCCGTCCCCGCGGCGCGCCCGGTCCACCGCCGTCCTCACCGCACCGTAGACGGAGATGACGTCGTTGCCGTCGACGCGGATGCCGGGGATCCCGACCCCCGCGGCGCGCAGCGCGATCGACGACGCCCTGGTCTGGAGGCGATAGGGAACGCTGATCGCGTAGCCGTTGTTCTGCACGACGAACACCACCGGTGCGTCGTACACCCCGGCCATGTTGAGGGCCTCGTGCGCATCACCTTCACTCGCCGCGCCGTCGCCGAAGAAGGTCAGCGCGACGATCGGATCGTGCTTGATCTTCGCGGCCATCGCGAGGCCGACCGCATGGAGAGCCTGGGTGGCGAGCGGCGTGGTCAGCGGAGCGACCCGGTACTTGTACGGGTCGAAGCCGCAATGCCAGCTTCCCGAGAAGAGCGCAAGGAGCTCGACGACATCGACCCCGCGGGCGAAGGTGCCCACCGTCTCGCGGTAGGTCGGGAAGAGCCAGTCATCGGGCTCGAGCGCGAAGACCGAGCCCACCTGCGCCGCCTCCTGGCCGTGGCTCGAAGCGAAGACGCCGAGCGCTCCCTGGCGGGTGAGGTTGATCGCCTGGCGGTCCACGCGGCGGCTCAGCGCCATCAGGCGGTAGAGGGAGCGGAGCTGGTCGGCGCCCAGATCGACGGCGTGTGGGTTGGCGGTGCCCAGCGCACCCTCGGCGGCGACGTCCTGCCAGGCCGCCTTCGACAGCCCTGGAAATGAGGACGGTCCGCTGGCGGCGGACGACACCTCCACACTCACGTTGATCGATCCTACCGCTGCGGACCCTGGCCGCCGAAGTTCGGCGCGCGCTTCGCCCGTCTCGCGGCAACCCCCTCGGCGACGTCAGGACCGGTGAAACCGAGGAATTCGAGCGCGAGTGAGCTGTCGAAGATGGGCCCGGCGGCCCGCAGCCAGTTGTTGAGCGCGTACTTGGTCCAGCTGATGGCGGTCGGCGAGCCGGCCGCGAGCTGGCGCGCGACTTCGAGCGCCCTGGCATGGACCTGGTCATCCGGGACGCTCAGCGACACGAGGCCGATGCGCTCGGCCTCCTCGCCGCTGACCGGCTCGCAGAGGAGCAGGTGGTATTTGGCCTTGGCGATGCCGCAGAGCAGCGGCCAGATGATCGCGGCGTGGTCGCCGGCGGCAACGCCGATCCGGGTGTGGCCGTCGATCAACCGGGCGGACCGCCCGGCGATCGAGATGTCCGCGAGGAGGCCCACCACGAGCCCGGCACCCACCGCCACGCCGTCCATCGCGGAGACGACCGGCTTGCTGCAGTTGATGACGTTGTAGACCAGGTCCCGTGCCTCACGGAGTACCCGGGCGCGGACCGCGAAATCCGCGGCCATCTCCTCGATGAGATCGAAGTCCCCACCCGAGGAGAAGGTGCCGTCCGCCCCGCGGATGATGACCGCTCGGGTCTCGGCATCGGAATCCACGGCGCGCCACACCTCCGCGAGGTCGCGGTGCATGGCGGCGTCGGCCGCGTTGAGGCGACCCTCGGCCTGCATGGTGATCACCAGGATCCCGTCTTCGGGTCGCTCGAAGATGAGGCTCGGAAACGCGCTCGCGAGGTCCGTCATGTCCGCCGGCTACCGCCCCGTGAAGGTTGGCTTCCGTTTCTCCTGGAACGCCGTGATGCCGTCCTGGTAATCGTGGGTGCGCGACGCACGACCCTGGGCCGCGGCTTCGGCGGCGAGCAGGTCTGCCCGCGACGGGGAGGTGTCCGCGATCAGCCCCACGATGCGCTTGGACTCCAGGAATGCCGCGGTGGGTCCGTGCGCGATCGCCCGGGCCATCTCGCGGGTCCGGCGAACGAGGTCGGTTCCGGCAACGCTGCGATTCACCAGTCCCCATTCGGCTGCTTCCCGCCCGGACAGCAGCCGGCCCGTGTAGACGAGCTCGAGGGTGCGGTGCGGCCCGATGCGCGAAACCAGGGCCGCATGCGCACCGCTGTCCAGGACGGCGCCGATGCGCGCGAAGGGCGAGCCGATCCGGGCATCGTCTGCCGCGTACAACACGTCGCAGGCGAGGGCGAGGCCGAGCCCGGTGCCGAGACAGGCGCCATGCACCGCAGCGATGGCCGGCATCGCGAGGGCGGCCATGCGGGTCATCAGCGGGTTGACGAGGTCGCGAAGGATCGCCTCGCCATCCTCGTGCAGCGGGTCGGCCTCGGAGAGGTCACGCCCGCTGCAGAAGGCACGGCCCTCGCCACGAACCAGGAGCGCCCTGGCGCCGCCCGACTCCGCAGCGTCGAGGCTCGCGGTGAGCTCCCGCACCATCGCCTTGCTCATCGCATTCATCTTGTCGGGCCGGTTGAGCACGAGTTCGGCGACGCCCGCCTCGATGGTCAGGCGAACCGTTTGGAAGTCGTCAGATTCCGGCATACGGCGCCCGCTCCTTGGCGGTCAGGATCTTCAGCTGGCTTGCGCACACGGTGACGCCGTTCTGATTGAGCACATCCCAGCGATACGAGACCAGCCCGGAGGTGGCGTCCCGATCGGACTTCTCGATCACCTCGATGTCGAGGTAGATGGTGTCGTTGATCCATGTCGGTGCCGTGTAGCGCAGACGATCGGTGCCGTAGTTGGCGAGGATGGTGGTCGCGTCGCTGGGGACGCCGAGCCCGGTCCCGAGCGCGAACACCATGATCCCGGGCGCGACGCGCTGACCGAACATGGAGCGCTCCGCCGCGACCTTGTCGATGTGCGGGTAGAACCAGTCTCCGGTGAGCGCGCACCAGCTGACGATGTCTGTCTCGGTGATGGTCCGCCCCCGGGTGCGCTGGGTCTGCCCGACCTCCAGCTCATCGTAGGTCCGATACAGAAGAAACCGATCCACCCGATGTGCCTCCCGTGAACCCCTGGACTCGGGGGCTGGCGGAGTCTACGACCGGCGGTCGATCACCCGCTGGAGTTTGCCGACCGAGCGCTCGAGGGTCTCGGGGTCGACAACCTCGACGGCAACCGTGACGCCGACCCGGTCCTTGATCTCGCGGGCGAGCGCCTCGGCGGCAGGGTCGCGGCGCTCCGGCGGGCAGTCGGACCGTGCCTCGACCCGCACGCTCAAGGTGTCGAGCCGCCCCTCGCGTCCGAGGATCAGCTGGAAGTGGGGCGACAGACCGGCGGTGCGCACCACCAGCTCCTCGAGCTGCGTCGGAAAGACGTTGACACCGCGCAGGATGATCATGTCGTCGCTGCGCCCGGTCACCTTCTCCATGCGCCGGAATGCCGGCCTGGCCGTGCCGGGCAGCAGCCGGGTGAGGTCGCGGGTTCGATAGCGAATGACCGGCAGCGCCTGCTTGGTCAATGACGTGAAGACCAGCTCGCCAATCTCCCCATTGGGAAGCACCTCGCCGCTGACGGGGTCAATGATCTCAGGATAGAAGTGGTCCTCCCAGATGTGGAGGCCGTCCTTGGTCTCCACGCACTCCTGCGACACGCCGGGACCCATGACCTCCGACAGTCCGTAGATGTCCACCGCATGCATGTCCATGCGCGCTTCGATCTCGGCGCGCATCGCCTCGGTCCACGGCTCCGCGCCGAAGATGCCTATGCGCAGCGAGCTCGTCCTCGGGTCGACGCCCTGACGTTCGAACTCGTCGATGAGGGCGAGCATGTACGAAGGCGTCACCATGATGATCGAGGGCTCGAAGTCGCAGATCAACTGCACCTGGCGTGGTGTCATCCCACCCGAGACCGGGATCACCGTGCACCCGAGCCGCTCCGCTCCGTAGTGCGCACCGAGGCCGCCGGTGAAGAGCCCGTAGCCATAGGCGACGTGCACGATATCGCCCGGGCGCCCGCCCGCCGCGCGGATCGAACGCGCCATGAGATCGGCCCACGTGTCGAGGTCACCCTGCGTGTAGCCAACAACCGTTGGTCTGCCGGTGGTGCCGCTGGAGGCGTGGATGCGACGCACGTCCGGCCGTGGCACGGCGAACATGCCGAACGGGTAGTTGTCGCGAAGATCGAGCTTGGTGGTGAAGGGAAATCGCGCGAGGTCGGCAAGCGTCCGGCACTCGCCGGGCGTCACGCCCGCGACCTCGAAGGCTCGCCGGTAATGCGCCACATTCGTGTAGGCATGGTGCAGCGACCAGCGAAGGCGCTCGAGTTGGAGGTCGAGCAGCTCTTCGCGGCTCAGGCGCTCTCCCGAGTCGAGTTGCTCGAGCGGCGGCGCTGCGCCAAGAGTGGTCACGCTGGATCCTGCCCGATGGTGCGGCTGGTGCCGCGAAATTCCGCGATGACGTCATCGCCGCGTCGCACCGTGACGTCGTAGATTCCCGAGCGACCGAAGCGGGTGCGTTCCACCGCGCGAGCTTCGAGGACATCGCCGGCGCGTGACGGCGCCACGAACGTGATGTCGACGGCGGCAGCGACGGTCAGCGGGCCGTGGCTGTTGCAGGCGCACGCGAATGCGGTGTCCGCAACCGCGAACACGAAGGCCCCGTGGGTGATGCCGTACCCGTTCACCATGTCCGGTCGGATCGTCATGGTTGCGGTGGCGGCTCCCTCGCTCACGTCACGCACCTCGATGCCGAGCGCACGTGAAGCGGCATCGCCGGCGAGCATCCGGGTCACCGAGTCAGTCACGGATCCTCCCATGCGTGCACTCGACGTGCCGGCGGGTGCTCAGACGGCTAGTTTGGTTCGCTCGACGGTGTCGACCGCAGCGGGGGCGCCCTCGAGGGTCACGCGCGCTGCCGTGCGCCTGCCACTGAAGTAGAGCACCATCTCGGATGCCGGACCGCTGATCGTTACCATGTCGCCGGAGCCGTACCTTCGCCGCTGACCGTCCGGACGCACGAGCTCCAGCCCGTAGGGGCGGATCCTTCGCGCCAGCCGTCGCGCGCTGAGGCCGATCATCCGCCACGACAACGCCTCGAGGTCGGCGATCGGAGGGCGGGGTTCGCGACCGTTGGCGCGGCGAACGTCCTCGTGGTGGATGAAGTACTCCAGCCCGTTGAAGAAATCGCGAACACGCGGGACGCGCCACGGGATGAGCGGCGCTCCGGCGCGGAGGCGGGCGACCATGGCGGGGAGCCCTTTAGCCTTCTCGGGTGCGCGCTGGGCGTCGGACCAGCGATGGAAATGCTCGCGCAGAACGAGGTGCGCGGCGAGATCCGACGTGGTCCACCCCTCGCACAGCGTGGGCGCATCCGGACCCAGCTCGAGCAGAAGGTCGCAGAGCTCCGCACGCTCGCGGACGTCGATCGGTTCGGTCAACGGGTTGGGCGCGGCGACTGCACGTGCTCCGCAAAGAACTCGAGGGTGCGCCTCCAGGCGTCCGCGGCTGCTCCGGCGTCGTATGACCTGCCGGTGTCGTTGAAGAACGAGTGGCGTGTCCCGGCGTACACCTTGATGTCGCGGGCCACACCCAGCTGCGCAAGCCGGCGGTCAAGCTTTCGACCGGAGCGCGCGGTGAAGTCCTTGCCCGGGTAGCTGCCGACGACCGGACAAATGCGGCGCACCGCCTCGAGCGGCCGCGGATTGGTGCCGTAGAAGGGAGCGATGGCGCGGAGTCGCTTGTCGCGTCGACCCCACGCGATCGCGTAGCCACCTCCCATGCAGAACCCGATGGCACCGACCCGATCCGGGTCGACGCCGGGCTCCGCGACGAGATGATCCATCGTCGCGGAGAGGTCGGCAATCGACGACGGCTCCCGACCGGTGAGCATCAACCCCATCAGACCGGCCATGCAGACGGGGCGGCTGTGGTCGGTGAAAAGGTCGACGGCGAGCGCGGCATACCCTTCGCCCGCAAAACGGCGCGTGATATCGCGAATGTGGGCGTTGAGGCCAAAGGCTTCATGGATGACGACCACGCCCGGGTGGGGTCCGGCACCCTCCGGCATTGCCAGGTAGCCGTGAAACGTCGAGCCCCGCGATGGGAAGGTGACGTCTCGAGTGTTGGCTGGTGTCGCGGCGATGATGCATCCAGCGTACGCAATCGCCAAAGCTACGCCGCCGGGCCAACCCGGCTCCAACTCGACCCGGTCAATTGCCAGAGCTCGACCGGCGCCTGCCCGGTCAGTGGCTGCGACGTCCCGCTTCCAAAGAGGAGCAACCGGCTGCGGTCGTAGTCGGTGATCTCGACGCCTCCCCCTACCGGCAACCGGCTGCCCGCAAGCGCATCCCATTCACTGCCACTCCATGCGGTCAGATCGGCCTTGGCCGCCGCGTCGCACGCGCAGAGGACGAGCCGTCCGATCGCCGGATCCAGCGCCATGGTGGACCCGTTGCTGGGTGCGTGGCTCGAGGTCGGCAGCAGTGTCCAGGTGGCGCCGTTCCACCGCCAGGTTGTGTTGACCGCACCGGTGGCGGGCGGTGGTCCCACGCAGCACCCGACCGCCAGCAGCGAACTGGTCAGCGGGTCGAACCCCATCGGGCTGTAAGCGGCGCCGGCCGGGAGCGACCCGTCCGCGGGCTTGATCCAATGGTTTCCGGCCCAGATCCACGTCGCTGCGGGACTCGAGATCACCCCCGATCGGGTCAGCAGGACGATCTGCTTCGTCGCGGGGTCCCAGGCCATGTCCGATCCCTCGCCGGGCGGCGGACCGCCCGCCCCGCTGTCGAGCGCCCCCCAGGTGGTCCCGTTCCACGCCCAGGTGTCGTGGACTGGCGTGCCGGGTTCGAGGCGGCCGCCGAACAGCATCACCGCCTTGGTCTGCGGGTCGTAGGCTTCAGCGGCACCGAAGCGTCCCGCGGGACTCGCCTGCGGTTGCGCCAGCGTCCATCTCGAGCCATCCCAGAGCCAGGTGTTCGGGTAGTTGCCGACGCCGCCGAAGAGCACGATGGTGTGGGTCGCAAGGTCGTCGGCGACGCTGAAGCCGAGACCCGACTGCGGCTCGATGGGGACCGGGCTCGGTGTGATCGGCTGACGCACGACCGGCGCGGGTGACGGGTGCGTCGCCGGCGCCGACGGGCGTTGCCCGAAGGACACGACGATGCCGACCGCCCCGGCGACGGCGATGATCGAGAGGAGGCCGATCACGGCTCGCGAGTTCAGACGCCGTCCGCCCTTCTCGCCGCGCTCGTTGTCGCGTTGGTCGCGCATCGCTGGTGCAGACACTATGTGACACACCGGCCTCCACGACAGCGGGTGCCGCGAGCGCGCGGTCAGCAGCGCCGGTGTCGTGCTCCGGGGCCGCTCAGGAGCGACCCGACCTTACCTGAAGAGGCTTCGGCGCTTCCCAAAGCCGGCGAGTCGCAGGATGGCGAGCAGGATCACGGCTCCCGCAAACGCGATGACGATCTCGACGATGATCGAGTGGCTCGTGGCCGCGGTGGTCACGCCGATTGAGCGGGCCAGGAAACCGCCGCCAATAGCTCCGATGACACCGATCACGAGGTCGGCAACGATGCCCTTGCCGTGCCCGGTCATCACCTTGCTGGCCAGGAAGCCCGCGATCAACCCGATGAGTGCCCACACGAGGATCGAACCGAGGTCGAATGTCACCGAGACCAGTGCAAGCATTAGCTGTCCGCCCTCCGCTGCTTTCGCCGTCTAGTTCGCTGTCGTCGCGCTGCGCGCCGAGATCAGAGTGACAACCTTCACGATCACGGCTGCCGCAAGCACGTAGATCACCATCGCCAGGACGTCGGCCCATACGATCAGGTTCCCGCGCGCGGCGGTCGCCGTCTTGAAGATGCCGGCGAACGGCGAGGCCAGGGCCTTGCCGACGGAGAAGACGAACGCGGCGAATCCGACGTCGTTCGCTCCGGCTGCATGGAAGATGAAGTCGAGCGCGAGAAAGGCGACCACGATTCCTGCGATGAGCCAGACGAACTCGACGCCCGGAGATCTCCCCGACCACACGCTGGTCGAGCTCCAGCGCATGCTCGTGCCCGTGGACGGATCGGCGACCGTTTCGGTGGTGGTATTGACGCCCGTCCGGTTCGGTCCGTAGTTCGTGACGGACTGATCCTGAGTTCGCATATCGGTCATGTGCCCAGCTCCTTTGTGGACGCTCGACACTGAAATCCGTTCAGCCTGCGGTCCCACGTGAGCCCAGTCTCCGCCCGAGAGCGCAACAATTCCAGTAACAGAAGGCGTTCCGCGATACCGCGCTCAGGGCAGTACCGGCGCAATCCCCGAACCAACGCCCCTTGCACCAATGCGCCGGCACGCGGACTCCCAGAAGCCCAGGCGCGATCGAAACCGTTCTGCCTGGGCGACCACGACCGGCACGTTGGTGAGAGCAACCTCCTGTCGCGCCTGGGGCGACTGATCGGCCATCAGCTGCTGGATGCGCTCGAGAACCGATTCCTCCATGGCGAGTATCTCTGTGTAGATGTTTTTCCAGAACAACGCCTGTTCCAGCGTTGCGGTGGCGAGATCGGCCTCCCCTTCCATGCCCAGGGAGTCGTCCCCGCCTCTGATGGCAGCGATGATGTCGGGGCGCTCACGCGCCGCGTTCTGGTTCATGATGTTCTGATACACCACGACGCGTAAGAAGATCAGCAACAGCTTTCGTATAGTCACGGCCGTGGATACCGGCCGCGCCGCACCGCAGGCCCGCCCGCTCGAGGGTGAGGACATCCAGACCGAACACTGGGAAGACGCGCGCCACTGGATGAGCATCTACGACGACCTGATCCGTTTCAAGCTGGGCTTGCTCGATCGAGTGAAACGCGAACTGCCCAAGTTGCATCCCGTGGCGCAGGCGGCAGCCGACGAGGACATCGGCTTCATCGAAGCGCAGATGGACGGCTACTACGCCCGCCTCGACCTCTGGTATCAGCGCGTGTGGCAGCTGCAGGGCCTGTGGCTGGATCCCGACGGACGCGTCATCCGCCACAAGGGCCACGAGGCCGTCCTGACCACTCGAGAGTTCGAGCTCCTCCAGTTCCTGCTGGATCACCCCCATCGGTACTACACGGCGTCGCAGATCACCAGCCTGGCGTGGTCCGACTCGGCGCTCTTCCCGGAGGAGGTCCGGAACTACGTGCTGCGCCTCAGGAAGATCCTGGTCCGCCTTGCCATCCCCTGCGATCTCGTCAACAAGCCGGGTCGCGGGTACTCCCTGACGTTTCGCGACACCGACTGACCGACGAGCTCTCAACCGGGTCAGACGGCGGCCGCGGCTACGATCTAGGTGATGAGCACCCTGACACCGTCGATCGAGACCGTCGACCTGGACGCGCTCGTCACCTCCTGGCGGGCGGCGAACTACCTGACGGTCGCGCAGATCTATCTCCAGCAGAATCCGCTGCTTCGGGAGCCGTTGCGGGCGGAACACATCAAGCCGCGACTGCTGGGGCACTGGGGGACGTCGCCGGCGCTCAGCCTCATCTACGTCCAGCTCAATCGTCTGATCCAGCAGCGCGACTGCGACGTGTTGTACGTCGCCGGTCCCGGCCATGGCGGCCCCGCGATCGTCGCCAACGTGTACCTGGAAGGGACATATTCCGAGATCTATCCGGCGGTCTCGCTCGACGAGCCCGGTCTGCTTCGACTGGTCCGGCAGTTCTCGACCCCGGGTGGCATCCCCAGCCACGTGAGCGTCCCCACCCCGGGCTCCATCCACGAAGGCGGCGAGCTCGGTTATGCGCTGGTACACGCATTCGGCGCAGTTTTTGACAACCCCGACTTGATCGCGGCGTGCGTCGTCGGCGACGGAGAGGCGGAGACCGGCCCGTTGGAGGGGTCGTGGAAGGGCGTGAGCTTTCTCAATCCGCGCCGCGACGGTGCGGTGCTACCGATCCTTCAGCTCAACGGCTACAAGATCAGCGGGCCCACCGTGCTCGGACGCGCTCGCGAGCAGGACGTTCGCGCATTGCTGAGCGCTCATGGCTACGACGTCCATATCGTCGCCGGCGATGACCCGCGTGGCGTGCACGAGGAGTTTGCGCAAACCCTCGATAGCTGCTACGAGCGGATCCGAGAGATCCAGGCTGCCGCCCGCGGCGCAGCCGGCGTTGGACGTGCCGTATGGCCGGCGATCGTGCTGCGCACACCCAAGGGGTGGACGGGTCCCAAGTTCGTCGACGGGCTGCCCGTGGAAGGGACCTTCCGCGCTCACCAGGTGCCGCTCGACAACGTGCGGACCAACCCGGACCATCTTGCGCAGCTCGAGGAGTGGATGCGCAGCTATCGACCCGAGGAGCTCTTCGACGGCGCGGGCACACCCGTCGCAGCCGTGACCGCACTCATGCCCCACGGCGACAAGCGCATGGGCGCGACCGAGTACGCCAACGGGGGGAAGTTGCTCAGGCCGCTGCGGCTTCCGGAGTTCACCGAGTACGCGATGGCTGTCGACCCGGGGGTCACAGTCGCGGAGTCGACGCGGCGGCTCGGTGAGTGGATCCGCGACATCTACCGCGACAACGCCGACAACTTTCGGCTCTTCTGCCCCGACGAGACCAACAGCAACCGGCTCGGAGCGGTCTTCGAGATCGAGGACCGATGCTTCGAGGAGGCAACCATTCCCATCGACGACCACGTGAGCCCTTCGGGACGGGTGATGGAGGTGCTGTCGGAGCATCTCTGTGAAGGGTGGCTCGAGGGATACCTGCTCACCGGGCGGCACGGCCTCTTCGCGACCTACGAGGCTTTCGCGATGGTCTCGGCGTCGATGACTGTGCAGCACGCCAAGTGGCTCGAGGCGGCTCGTGGACTCCTGTGGCGTGAGCCCGTCGCCGCGCTGAACATCCTGCTGACCTCGACCTGCTGGCGCAACGATCACAACGGTTTCAGCCACCAGGGACCGGGGCTCATCGATACGGTCATGGCCATGAGCGGCGACGTGGTCCGCGTCTATCTGCCACCGGACGCGAACTGCCTCCTCTCGGTGGCGAATCACTGTTTCACGAGTCGAAGCTATGTGAATCTGATTGTCATCGACAAGCAACCGGAGCTCCAGTACCTCTCGATGGACGCGGCCATCGAGCACTGCGCGCGCGGTGCGTCGGTGTGGTCGTGGGCGTCGAGCGCTGACGACGGCGACCCCGACGTCGTGCTCGGCTGCGCCGGTGACATCCCCACGCTGGAGACACTCGCCGCCGCCGCGCTCCTCCGCGAGCACGTTCCCGACCTGCGCTTCCGCATGGTCAACGTCGTCGACCTGCTGGCGGTGAGCCCCGCGCCATTCCACCCGCACGCGCTCGGTCCCGAGGCCTTCACGGAGCTGTTCACCGATGAGACCGACGTGGTCATGGCGTTTCACGGATATGCGAGAGCGTTTCACCAGGTCGTGCACGGACGTCCGAACGCCGGTCGATTCCATGTTCGCGGATACAACGAGCACGGCACGACCACGACACCCTTCGACATGGTGGTGCTGAACGAGATGAGCCGCTACCACCTGGTGATGGAGGCCCTCCGTCGCGCGCGGCGCACGCCCGCCGGCGCCGAGGAGCTGCACCGGTTCTGCGAGGCACAGCTCCGGCGGCATCATGCCTACGTCCGCGAGCACTTCGAGGACATGCCCGAGATCCGCGAGTGGCGGTGGCCGGGATGAGCGAGCCCTGGTCGCTGCCCACCGCACCGGGCTGATCGATGCGAATCCTCGCGGTCAATGCGGGCTCGAGCAGCCTGAAGCTCAGCGTGGTCGACGACAACGACAATGTCGAGGACGCGCAGGAGACTGACGGCGGTGCGGATCCCATCAGCGCGTTGCGCGACTTCGCCGCCCGGGTGGGACGTGTCGACGCAGTCGCCCACCGGCTCGTCCACGGTGGTGCGGCAATACGGCACGCGGCACTCGTCAACGACCAGGTGCGTCGCCAGCTCGACGCGGCCGTCGCGCTCGCACCGCTGCATGTGCCCCCCGCGCTGGCATTGCTCGATGCTGCGCGTGCGAGCATCGACCGGCCCCAGGTCGTTTGTGTCGATACGGCATTTCACGCAGACATCCCCGAGTTCGCCACCACCTACGCGGTGCCGGCGCACTGGCGCTCGTGGGGAGTGCGCCGCTACGGTTTCCACGGCCTGTCGTATGCATGGTCGAGCCGGCGCAGCGCGGAGTTGGTGCAACGGCCGGTCGATGAGCTCCACGTCGTGATTGCACATATCGGCTCTGGCGTCTCGGCCTGCGCGGTGCGCGATGGACGAAGTGTCGACACGAGCATGGGATTCACGCCACTCGAGGGCGCGGTGATGGCGTCACGAAGCGGCACCATTGACCCGGGCGCACTGCTCTGGCTCCAGGATTACCACGGGCTCACCGTCGGCGCGATGACGCGGTTGCTCGAGCACGGCAGCGGGCTCTTCGGGCTCTGCGAGATGTCGGACATCCGCGACGTCGAGCGCGAGGCGGCGCTCGGCAACCAGTCCTGCGTCCTCGCACTCGATGTATACGTCCACGTGCTGAGCCGCGTGATCGGCGGCCTTGCCACGTCACTCGACCGCCTCGACGCACTGGTCTTCACCGGGGGGATCGGCGAGCACTCGGCGTTGGTTCGCGAGCGCGTCTGCGCTCGGCTCAGCCTTCTCGGACTTCCGGGGTCGCTGCTGCCTGCCGACGGGGACGCGGTCATCGCGCCCGCGGATCGGGGATCCGCCGTGATCGTGGTCACGGCGCGCGAGGACGCTGAGATGGCGCGTGAGGCGCGACGGGTGCTGGCCGCCTAGACCGCGGCGCGGGCCTCGGTGACCGCCTCGGCGACGGGCGCCGCTTCGACCACAACTCGCGGCCTGTGGCTGATCAGCGTGCACGCACTCCCCGAGAGCGCAGTGGCGGCGGCCGCATACCACCACAGGTTGTGGAAATGCGCCAGTGCTTCTGCTGGGCTGTGCGGCGTTCCCAGGATGACCACGAGCAAGGCGATGCCGAACGCGCCGCCAATCTGCCGCGCAGTCTGGTTGACCGCGCTGCCGACGGCGAACCGGTTGGGATGCAGGCTCGAGACCGCCGCGGCACTGAGCACGGGGAAGGTGAGCCCGATGCCGAGCCCGATGATCAGCGTCCCCGGCAACCACGTCGTCAGGTAGTCGTGTTGGAGTCCGACGCGAGTCGCGAGCCATACCAGCCCGGCCAGGAACACGGTGAAACCGGCAAGCAGCACCCTGCGAAATCCCACCCGTGCCGCCATGCGGCCGGCGGGGCCCGACACCAGCGCGACCACGAGCGGACCCGGCGTCACTGCGAGACCCGCCTCGAGAATCGGGTAGTGCCACACGCTGGTGAGGAACAGGATGTTGCCCAGCAGCATCGCGAAGAATCCCATCGCGTAGAGAAAGGTCGCGGCATTGGCCACGCTGAACGAGCGCGCCCTGAAGAGCGTCAGATCGAGGACCGGTTCGGGATGCCGTGCAGACCGGAGGAGAAAAAGTGTGCCGACGACCACGGCCCCGGCGAAGCACGCGATCACGGGCGCCGTCGACCAGCCCCAGGTCGGCCCTTCGGTGATGCCGAGGACGAGCGCCGAGAGAGTCAACGCGATCAACATCGCACCGAGGTAGTCCGGCGCCGCTCCGGGCGTGGCCGGACGTGACTGCACGAGGACGCGACGGCCCGCGATCCACGCGACCGCCCCGATCGGCACATTCACGAAGAACGCCCAGCGCCAGCCTCCGACGGTGATCAGCGCCGCGCCGAACGACGGCCCGGTGGCCACCGCCAGCGCACCGACCCCACCCCACAGCGCGACCACCTGTGAGCGGCGGTCACTGGGAAATGCGGCGAGCAGCAGGCTCAGCGACGCCGGCAGGAGCGCGGCCGCGCCACACCCCTGGATCACCCGGCCAGCCACGAGCAGCGCCACCGAAGGCGCCAGGCCGCAGAGAGCCGAGCCGGCGGTGAAGACGGTGAGGCCGGCTAAGAACACCCGCCGGCTGCCCAGGCGGTCCGCCGTGCGGCCCGCGATCACCAGCAGCGACCCGAAGACGATGCCGTAACTCGTGATCACCCACGCGAGCGTCGCGCGAGGGTCGCTCGGAAACGAGCGTTCGAGCGCGGGAAACGCCACGTTGACGATCGACAGATCCAGCGATGCCATGAAGGCAGCGAGCGCGGTGACCACGAAGATGACCCGCCGCCGGCTCACCGGGGTCGCGGCGGGAGTGCTCGGCGCGGGAGCGCTCACCTCGGTCATGCGGTGACTGTAGAGGTTGCGTTCTATTATGCAACTCACTATGCTAGGAAGAATGGATCGCAAGAGCTTTGCCGGGATGGACTGCTCGGTTGCGCAGTGCCTCGAGGTCGTCGGGGAATGGTGGAGCATGCTCGTCGTCCGGGACGCGTTTCTCGGCGTGACCCGCTTCGACGACTTCCAGCGCCGGCTCGGCATCTCCCGCAACATCCTTCACGAGCGGCTGAACACGCTCGTGGGCGCGGGGGTGCTGGTGCGCGTGCAGTACTCCGCGCATCCGCCGCGGCACGACTACCGTCTCACCGACAAGGGGCGCGACCTCTGGCCCGTGCTCACCGCGATGCGTCAGTGGGGCGATCGCTATGCCGCGCCGAGCGGGCCACCGCTGCTGGTGACGCACAAATCGTGTGGAGCGGTCACCGAGGCGATGATGGTGTGCGGCTCGTGCGGCGAGCGTCTCGGAGCTCGCGACGTGGTCGCGTCCACGGGCCCCGGGGCACAAGCCTGGCGCCCTCGTCTCGCACCCGGCCTGACCACGCGTCCACAAATGACCATGCACAGGCGGGATCGGTAAGCTCCCGCCTCATGGTCGACTGGGTAACCATCTCGGCGCTCGCGACCGCGGGCGGAACCCTCGTCCTCGCGGTCGCCACGTTCTCGTCGGTTCGTTCCGCCAACCGCGCGGCCCGGGCAGCCGAGCGCTCGCTCCTGGCCGGATTGCGTCCCGTGCTCATGCCTTCGCGACTCCAGGATCCACCCCAGAAGGTGTCCTTTGCCGACCAGCACTGGGTGACCATCGAAGGCGGTCATGCTGCATTCGAGGTCAGTCCCGAGGCGATCTACCTGGTGATCGGTCTGCGCAACGCCGGCTCGGGGATCGCTGTGCTCCACGGCTGGTACTTCTACCCCGAACGAGTTACCACGGGCGAGCCGCGCGACAGCCGCGAGTTTCGACGGCTCACACGAGATATCTATGTGCCTGCCGGCGACGCCGGCTTCTGGCAGGGCGCGTTCCGCGATCCGAGCGAGTCGATCTTCTCGGTGGCACGTGACGCGGCGACCGCGGGGCAACCGGTGACCATCGACCTCATGTACGGCGACCACGAGGGTGGCCAGCGAATGATCAGCCGGTTCGCCCTGACAATGACGCCGAAAGGCTTGTGGCTCGCGGTCGTGGGACGTCACTGGAATCTGGACCGGCCCAACCCTCGCTAACGGACCGGGAGTACTCGACGATGGATGAGTCCATCGAGGAGACCACTCCGGTCAACCGAGGGTTACTGCCTGGGGTCGGCCTCGGCGTCGACGTTCTGCCCTCGGGTGAGAAACAGCGCGACCGCCAGCACCAGGATCACGCCGGCGTTGGTTCCCAGCTCGAACAACGACTGAGTGATCGTTGGGGTGCCTGTCGGCTGTGCACCGGCCGAGAAGGTCAGACGCGTCGAGACCGCGAGGATGTCCCGGACCGCGGCGATGATGCCGATGACGAGAAATGGTCGAAAAGGAAAGCCCCACCCTGCCAGGTGTGTCAGCACGGTACGCATGATGTCGACGAGGATGATCACGACCAGGACGCCATCGACAGCGCTGATCAGCGCCTGTGTGTAGCCCGATGATGACGTGAAGAAATCGATGAAGCTCCGCACCAGCACGACCGCCGCGAGGACGAGCAACACGATCGCGACGCCGTATTGAACCAGGTCGATCAGGACGCGAAGCGGTGTGCCACGACGAATTTCGGGCCACGAGAGGACGCCGCTGATTCCGCCCGATCCCCTCGCATCCTGCGGGTGGTTGCCGTGGGTCGCGGCCGGTTCTTCAGGCATGGAGTGCCGGTCAGTGTACGGCGGTCCCGCTGACTGCGCCTGCGAAGAAAAGACACGTCCCGCGAACGGGACGTGTCTTTTTCGGAATTGGTCTCGTCGGTGACCCGACGCCTCAGTAGTAGTGGCGGCGGCCGCCCACCGCATGCCCGGCTATTCCGAGCAGCTCGAGCACGACCCCGATGACGATGAGAATGACCCCGATGGTCACCAGGATTGGGATCGCTGCCACCAACCCGATGATGAGCAGGATGATGCCCAGTACGATCATGCCTCGCCTCCTTGTGCCGCGAACTTCATGGTGCTCTGCTTGGTCGATCGGCGTACGCGTCCGCTCTTAGAGCGGACGGTCGTCGACCGTGGTCGTGGTGGTTCCGTTGCGCCTGATGGAGCCAGGACCGCCCCAGGACGACCAGAAGATCAACGAAAGAACGATCCCCAGGGCACCGACCCCCATCAGGATGTACCCGATGGTGTGAAGGTCGACCCCATTGGTGGTCACATGGATCGCGAAAGCCAGCACGGCTCCCACGGCTATCAGAAAGATGCCCACTCCTAGACCCATTGTTGTGCCTCCTTTCTCTTCGCTGGTATCTCCGCGCGGATACCGCTAGCGATCTTGTAGCTGATTTGTATAGTGAGACTATCACACTTGGACACGGCGTGGCACGCCTAGCACTCCTGGTGATGCGACCCCACCGGCCCTAACCCGAGGGTTCTCTCGCCAGCAGCTTCGGTGGGCACTTGCGCCGCCACGCGTCGGCGAGCAGATCCGAGAGCAGGGCGGGCCTGACGCGGGCCAGGTCCACTCGCACGCCGCGGAGCCGCCGGCCCCACCACAACTCCTCGCAGCCGTCGGGGTCGATGCTCAACGCTGCTCGTATCGCAGGCTCATCGAGCATGACGTTGAGATGCTGCCCGTCGGGTTGCGTGGCGAAAATCTTGCCGGCGACGCGAAATGACGGAAACCCGTGGTGATCCTGCTCGACGACCTCCGGCAGCGCCAGTGCGAGCTGTCGCGCCCGCGCCGGTGTCATTACGAGACATCCATGGCGCGCACCACGTTCAGGGGAGCCGAACGCTCCCGGTCAGGTACGCGTCACAGGTGCGTGCGGCAGCGCGCCCATCCGCGATCGCCCAGACGATCAGCGACGCACCGCGAACCGCGTCCCCGGCCGCGAAGACACCCGGCGTGGCGCACGTGAACCCCTCGTCGACGCCGATATTCCCGCGGGCGTCGAATGTCACCGACAGCCCATCGAGCAGCGCGGATCGCGTGGCGCCCTCGTAGCCGATTGCAATGAGCACGAGGTCGGCATCGAGCTGCACCTCCGCGTCGAAGGTGGGGACGAACGTGCGGATCCCATCCTCGCGACGGGCCTCGACGCGAACCGCACGAACGCTGCGCAGGTCTCCGTGCTCGCCCTCGAAACGCGTCACCATGAGGCCGAACTCCCGC
The DNA here is from genome assembly GCA_003162415.1 of Candidatus Dormiibacterota bacterium. Lineage (GTDB taxonomy): Bacteria > Chloroflexota > Dormibacteria > Aeolococcales > Aeolococcaceae > Palsa-851. The sequence goes on along the minus strand of PMOL01000005.1, from coordinate 280,856 downwards.
GAGCCGCCCTCGTCGTGGGCGGGATAGGTGCGGAGGATCAACGGCCACTGCGGCCAGGGGTTCCCCTCTGCGCGGGTGTCGGGCGGCTGCGCGTAGATGTAGAGCTGCTGCACTTCGCTGCACTGCTCACGGATCACGTTGCCGAGGCAGTCCGCACCGGTATCGCCGCCTCCCACGATGAGGACCCTCCGCCCGCGCGCAGTGATCTCAGGGTGAGCGTTGACGCGCTCCCCGGCAACCCGGCGGTTCTGCTGCACCAGGTAGTCCATCGCGAAATGGATCCCGCGCAGCCGGCGCCCGGGTACGTCCATGTCGCGCGGCCGGTCGGCGCCGACCGCCAGCACGACTGCGTCGAATCGCTCACGCAATTGCTCTGCGCTGACGTCGACACCGATGTCATAGCCGGTCTCGAAGGTGATCCCCTCCGCCTCGAGGAGATCGATGCGCCGGTCGATGACCCATTTCTCCATCTTGAAATCGGGGATCCCGTACCGGAGCAGGCCACCGATGCGATCCGAACGCTCGAAGACGGTCACACGGTGGCCGGCGCGGTTGAGCTGCTGCGCCGCGGCGAGCCCCGCCGGTCCAGAGCCGACGACGGCGACGCGCCGTCCGGTGCGGTGCGCCGGCGGCTCCGGACGGATCCAGCCCTCGTCAAACGCGCGATCGATGATCGACTGCTCGATCTGCTTGATCGCCACCGGATCGTCGTTGATCGCCAGCACGCACGCCGGTTCGCATGGAGCCGGGCAGAGGCGGCCGGTGAACTCGGGGAAGTTGTTGGTGGCGTGGAGGCGCTCTACCGCGGCTCTCCAGTCATCGCGAGAGACGAGGTCGTTCCATTCGGGGATGAGATTGCCGAGCGGACATCCGTGGTGACAGAACGCGACCCCGCAGTCCATGCATCGCGATCCCTGCTCGCGCAACACCTGGACCGGGAGCGGCACATAGACCTCGCGGTAGTCGGCGATGCGCTCCGCCACCGGCCGCTTGTGGGCCGTGTGGCGCGTGTGCTCCAGGAAACCTGTTCGCGGGCCCATCAGCTCACCAGCTCGAGCTGGGCGCGGAGCGCGCGCCGGTACTCCTCGGGCATCACCTTGACAAAGCGCTCACGGTCCTGTGTCCAGGTGCGGAGCACGCGTTTGGCGACCGCGCTCCCCGTCAGTTCCGCATGGCGCTCGAGGAGCGCGCGGACGATCTCGTGGTCGTCGACGCCGAGTTGCTCGAGCGACACCGACGCCCGATTGCATCGCGCGGCGAATGTTCGCTGCTCGTCGAGCACGTAGGCGACACCGCCGCTCATGCCGGCGGCGAAGTTCCGGCCCGTGGCGCCGAGGACGACGACGGTGCCGCCGGTCATGTATTCGCACCCATGGTCGCCGACGCCCTCGACAACCGCGATCGCACCGGAATTGCGAACGCCAAAGCGCTCACCAGCCATACCACGGATGAACGCCTCGCCGGAGGTGGCGCCGTAGAGCGCGACGTTGCCGATGATGATGTTGTCCTCGGCACGCCGCGTGGCCGCCGCCGGCGGCATGATCACCAGCCGGCCGCCGGACAGCCCCTTGCCGACGTAGTCATTTGCTTCGCCGTGAAGCGTGAGCGTCACCCCACCCGCCAGCCAGGCGCCGAACGACTGCCCCGCGGCGCCGTCAAGCGCGACGTCGATGGTGCCGTCGGGAAGACCGGCCGCACCGTATCGCCGGGCGATCTCCCCGCTGAGCATCGCTCCGACGCAGCGATGCACGTTGCGGACCGAGATCCGCATGCGGACGGGCGTGCCGCGCTCGAGCGAATCGCCGCAGCGGGCCAGCAACTCGTTGTCGAGCATCTCGGCGAGGTCGGCGGTCTGCTGCCTGCTGTGCCGGCGATCCTCAGGTGCATCCACCTCGGGCACCATGAGCAGCGGAGCCAGGTCGAGCCCGCGCGCCTTCCAGTGATGCACGGCTGGATTGGCCTCGATGAGGTCGACCCGGCCGATCATGTCCTCGAAGCGACGGAAGCCCAGACGCGACATCCAGCGGCGCACGTCCTCGGCGAGGAAGAGCATGAAGGCGACGACATGCTCGGGACGGCCCGCGAACCGGGAGCGCAGCACCGGGTCCTGCGTGGCGATCCCAACCGGGCAGGTGTTGAGATGGCAGACGCGCATCATCACGCAGCCCGCCGCGATCAGCGGCGCAGTCGCGAACGCGAATTCGTCGGCGCCGAGGAGCGCACCCACCACGACGTCGCGCCCTGTCTTCATCTGGCCGTCGGCCAGGAGCGTGACCCGGCTGCGCAGGCGCTGTCTGGTGAGCACCTGCTGCGCCTCGGCAAGTCCAAGTTCCCAGGGCACGCCCGCGTGTTTGATCGCGGTGAGTGGCGATGCGCCGGTCCCGCCCTCGTAGCCGGCGATGACGATATGGTCGGCGCGAGCCTTGGCGACTCCCGCCGCCACGGTGCCGACCCCCGCCTCGGCGACGAGCTTCACGCTGATCCGCGCTGAAGGATTCACGCTGCGCAGATCCCAGATCAGCTGGGCGAGATCCTCGATCGAGTAGATGTCGTGGTGCGGAGGCGGCGAGATGAGCCCGACACCCGGCGTCGAATGGCGCAGCCGGGCGATCGCCTCGTCCACCTTGGATCCAGGCAGCTGACCGCCCTCGCCCGGCTTCGCCCCCTGGGCGATCTTGATCTGCAGCTCGTCCGCGTTGACGAGGTAGTGCGCGGTGACGCCGAAGCGAGCCGACGCGACCTGCTTGATCGCGCTCCGGCGCCAATCGCCGTTCGCGTCGGGCTCGAAGCGCGCGGAGTCCTCCCCTCCCTCGCCGGTATTCGACCGCGCACCGATCCGGTTCATGGCGATCGCGAGCAGCTCGTGCACCTCCTTGCTCAGCGAGCCATGCGACATCCCGCCGGTTGAGAAGCGGCGCACGATATCGAGCGCCGGCTCGACCTCCTCGAGCGGCACCGGGTCCCGCGCCTCGCGGAGCAGGAACAGGCCGCGCAGGTTCTTCAGCCGGCGCGACTCGTCGTCGGCGAGCGCAACGTAGTGCTGGAACGCGGACTCGTCGTTGGATTTGACCGCGTGCTGGAGCGCACCGATGACCTCCGGGTTCCACTGGTGGTGCTCCCCCTCGCGGCGCCACCGGTACTCGCCTCGGTCCTCCAGGGTTGGGGGCACGATGCGCACATCCGGGAAGGCACGCTGATGGCGTGCGATCGCCTCGGACGCGATCACGTCCATCCCGATGCCCCCGATCCGCGACGGTGTGTTCGGGAAGTAGCGATCGACGACGGTCCGGTCGATGCCGAGACACTCGAAGATCTGCGCGCTGCAGTACGACTGGATCGTGGAGATGCCCATGCGCGCGATGGTCTTGCGCAATCCCTTGACCAGTGCCTGGAGGTAGAGGTCCTCGGCACGGGCGGCATCGACGGTCGGCGGCATCAGCTCGCGCCGGGCGATGTCGGCGATCGTCTCGAAGGCGAGATAGGGGTTGACGGCCTCGGCGCCGTAGCCGATGAGCAGTGCGAGGTGCATCACCTCGCGGGCTTCGCCGGTCTCGACGACGAGGCCGACGCCGGTGCGCGTCTGCTCGCGGACCAGGTGGTGATGCACCGCTGCGGTGGCGAGGAGCGAGGGAATGGGAACGTGCGAGGCATCGATGTGCCGGTCGCTGAGGATCAGGACGGTGGCTCCGGCCTCGATGTGCTTGGACGCCAGGCGGCAGATGCGCTCGATGCCGGCGACCAGGCCGGCCGCACCGGCGTCGCGGTGGAACACCATGGAGATGGTCTCCGCCGGGAACTGGCGCTGGGTGACGTGCCTGAGCTTCTCGAGGTCGTGGTTGGTGAGCACCGGGTGAGGCATCTCGAGACGCTTCGCCTGTGCGGGCCCCTGCTCGAGGAGATTCCCACCCGCGCCGAGGGTGGTCACCAGCGACATCACCGCCTGCTCGCGAATCGGGTCGATTGGCGGGTTGGTCACCTGGGCGAAGAGCTGCTTGAAGTAGTTGAACAGCGGCAGCGGCCGATCGCTGAGCACCGCGAGCGGCGTGTCGTTGCCCATCGAACCGACCGCTTCCTCACCAGTCTCGCCCATCGGCTCGAGGAGGACCTCGACGTCCTCGATGCTGTAGCCGAAGGCCTGCTGACGAACCAGGAGGGTGCCCGGGTCCGGCGCCGGCACGTGGTCGGGGGCATCGAGCTCGTCGAGGTGCACTGTGCCTGCGCGGATCCACTCGCTGTACGGCTGCGCAGTGCTGAGCGTGCTCTTGACGGATGCGTCGTCGAGAAGCCGCCCCGCCGCCGTATCGACGAGCAGGAGCCGCCCGGGCTCCAGCCGCCACTTCCTGGCGATCCGGTCCTCGGGGAGATCGAGAACGCCCACCTCGGACGCCATGACCACGAGGCCGTCCTCGGTGACGAGGTATCGAGCGGGGCGCAGGCCGTTGCGATCCAGCGTCGCACCGATGACCCGCCCGTCGGTGAAGGCGATCGCTGCCGGGCCGTCCCAAGGCTCGAGCAGCGAGCTGTGAAACTCATAGAAGGCGCGGCGCTCATGGTCCATGAGCGGGTTCTGGTGCCACGCCTCAGGGATCATCATCATCACCGCGTGCTCGATTGGCCGGCCTGACATGGCGAGCAGCTCGAGCGCGTTGTCGAATTGCGAGGAGTCGGAGCCCGACTCGTCCAGCACCGGCATGAGCTTTGCAATGTCGTCCCCGAAGTGCGGGCTGCGGAACTTCGACTGGCGTGCGCGCATCCAGTTCACGTTTCCGCGCAGCGTGTTGATCTCCCCGTTGTGAGCCGACATGCGGAAGGGCTGGGCGAGATCCCACCGGGGCAGGACGTTGGTGGAGAAACGCGCGTGCACAAGGGCCAGCATTGATGTCATGCGCTCGTCGACAAGGTCCGGGTAGAAGCCCGCAAGCTGGGCCGCGGTGAGCATTCCCTTGTAGACGACGGTGCGACTCGACAGGCTGGCCCAGTGGAATCGATCACGACCGATGCCCACCGCCAGCGCATCACGCTCGATGATCCGCCTGAGGACGAGCAGCCGCCCTTCGAGAGCCGCGCCGTCGAGGCCGATGGCCGCGACAAAGAGCTGGCGCAACACGGGCAGCGCCATGCGAGCCGACCGGCCAACCGAGTCCGCAACCACTGGGACGTCGCGCCAGCCGAGCAGGCGCAGTCCCTCGGCTCTGCAGGCCCGGAGGGTTATGCCCTCGCACTGTTCGCGCTCATCCGGATCCTGCGGAAGCATTGTCATACCGACGCCGTATGACCCGGGGGCGGGCAGCTGCAGTCCAGTTGTTTCCCTGAGGAATGCATCTGGCAGCTGCAGGAGGATGCCGGCTCCGTCGCCGCTGTCCGGCTCGGCGCCCGACGCGCCTCGGTGCCCCAGGTTGACGAGCGCCTGAATGCCCTGTTCGACGACCGAGTGGACAGGGCCTCCGGCGATCCGGGCGACGAACGCGACCCCGCAGGCGTCATGTTCGATGGCCGTGTCGAACAGACCTCGATTCGGGGGCTGCTCGCCTAACTGTTCGCCGATACGTGCGTAGCCTGACAGGCTCGGGCCTTTCAGATCAAGTTGCCGATCGAGGACGCCGCGCGTGTGCTAGGGTTTGCGTCAATGGCCGCAACTGCGCGTCGATACTTTGGCCCGCCAGCCGTAAGGCTGCCGGGGGTTTTCTAGACCAACGCGCAGTCGTTACCAGGGCTGGTTCATCAGAGATGGGTCAGCCCCGGGATCCCGTGTGATGGCCCATCACCACACGGAGGTGCCACACAGTGACCATCGAGCCGCTGCTCATCAGCGCGACCCGACGCCAGGACACGCACCGCGTCAGCATCGGCGCCGTCGAGGTCGGCGGCGATACCGTGCCGGTCATCGCGGGGCCGTGCGCGGTCGAGGCGGGCTACGTCGAACATGCGGTCGCCGCCCATCGGGCCGGCGCATCGGTACTGCGAGGGTGCGTCCTCAAACCGCGGACACGCCCTGGATCGTTCCAGGGCCTCGGAACAACTGCTGGGCTGCCTCTGCTCGACGAGGCGAAACGCGTGACCGGCTTGCCCGTGATCGCCGAACCGCTCGCCGCCGAGGACATCGAGTTGCTGCGCCCCCATGTCGATGCGCTGCTCATCGGAGCGCGCTCGATGCACAACACACCGTTGCTGCGCGCAGCCGGACAGAGCGGCATGACAGTGATCCTTAAGCGTGGGATGTCGGCAACCTACGACGAATGGCTCGCGGCCGCCGACTACATCGCCGCCGAGGGCAACCGCCAGATCGTCCTCTGCGAGCGCGGCATCCGAACCTTCGAAACCGCAACCCGGAACACACTCGATGTCGGCGCGATCGCCGTCCTGCGAGATATGACTGATCTGCCGATCGCAGTCGACCCGAGCCATGCCGCCGGCAATGCGCGTTGGGTCCCGTCACTCGCCGTCGCGGCACTTGCGGCCGGCGCTGACGCACTCCTCATCGAGTGTCATCCCGACCCGGCCGCGTCGTTATGCGACGCCGCACAGGCGATCACGCCACAGGTGCTGACCCGAATCGTGCAGACATCACTGTCGCTGTGCGCGATGACGCGCCCAGCTGTCGCAGGGTCGGTTGCCGGATGCCGGGCGATGATCGACACGATCGACGATGCGGTCTTCCGCATGCTCGAATACCGCGTGGCGATGGTGGAGGCGGTGCAGCAGCACAAGTCTGCCGCTCTGCTGCCGGAGCGGGATCGCGTCCGGGAGAACGCGATCGTCGAGCGACTCTCCCGTCATGCGCCGCGGCTCGGTGAGCAGCGTGTCGACCGCCTCGTCCACGCCATCATCGATGAGTGTCTCGACGCGGTCTCGGTCTGCTCCGATGCCGCCGTGGCCTGACCCCGCATACTCGGGGACGATCGCCGGATTGAGGCGAGAAATCGATGATGACGAATGCAACGCCGGTTCCGGAGCGCACGCTGGTCGAACTGTTCCGTCGCCAGGCGAACTCACGTGCGAACAGCCCGGCGATGTTCCATCGCGACAGCGATCATTGGACGTCGATCGCATGGAGTGCCTACGCCGAGCAGGCTCGGTCGCTGGCCGCGTTCTTCATCAGCGCCGGGCTGAAAGAGCAGGAGCACGTCGCGATCTGGTCATTCAACAGACCGGAATTCCTGGTCGCCAGCACCGCGACGATGCTGGCGCGTGCGTGCACCGCGCCGCTCTATCAGACCTTGAGCGGAGCCGAGGCCGCCTACGTCCTCTCGCACTCCGACGCGCCGATTGCCGTCGTCGAGAACCATGAGCTGCTCTCCATGGTGCTCGAGCTGCGCGACCGACTGCCGGCCCTGAAATGCGTCGTTCTCATGGAAGGCGCCGCACCTGACGGCGAGGAGACGTTCGTGGTGCCGTGGGCGCGGGCGCTGCAGCGAGGCGCGGATGCGCTGACGCAGGTAGCCGATGACCTGGATCGGCGAACCGATGCGGTGCAACCGAGCGACATCGCCACCCTGGTCTACACGAGTGGGGCAACGGGACCGCCAAAAGCGGTGATGGCAACACATGGAAACCTGATCGCGGCCATCAACGCTCTGGGACCGATCGTCAACCTCTCGGCGGACGACCGTGTTCTGAGCTACCTGCCATTGGCGCACATCCTCGAACGCCTCAACAGCGAGATCCGCCTGTACTGCGCTGGCAACGCGCTCTGGTTCGCCGCTTCCATCGTCGAGATGCCGAACGAGGTGCGCGACCTTCGCCCGACCTGCTTCGTCGGCGTGCCGCGGGTGTGGGAGAAGATGGCGTCAACCATCAACGCCGCGATCGATGCTATGCCCGCGTCACGGCGGCGGCTGGCGCGGTGGGCGATCGCCGTGGGAGAACAGAGTGTCGATCAACGTCAGCGACGCCAGTCGCCGACGGCCGCGCAGCGGGTACGCCATCGCGTGGCAGACCGTCTGGTGCTCAGCCGCATCCGCGCCGAGACCGGTCTCGACCAGGCGCACACGCTCATCACCGGGGCCGCCCCGATATCCGTGCAGGTGCTGCGCTTCTTCCATGCTCTCGGGCTCGAGGTGCTCGAGGGCTACGGGATGAGCGAGAACATGACCGTGACCGCCGTCAACCGGCGTGGTCAGGCGCGACTCGGCACGGTCGGACAGGTGGTTCCGGGTATCGAGGTGCGCATCGCGGATGACGGCGAGATCCTGATGCGGGGCGACGTGGTCTTTGCCGGCTATTACAAGGACGCGGCTGCAACTGCGGAGGCGCTGATCGACGGCTGGTTGCACACCGGCGACATCGGCGAGCTCGACAGCGACGGGTATCTTCGAATCACCGATCGCAAGAAGGACCTGATCATCACCGCAGGCGGGAAGAACGTGTCCCCTTCGAACATCGAGGACGCGCTGCGCAGCGAGTTGATCGCGAATCCTGTTGTGATCGGGGACCGGCGACCGTACATCGCCGCGCTGCTCGCGCTCGACGCGTCTGGACTTCAGGACTTCGCTCACCGTCACCGCCTCCCGACCAAACTCGACGAGTTGATGAGCCACCGCACGCTGCTCGACGAGATACAGCGACGCGTGGAATCAGTGAACAGCCACCTCGCCAACGTCGAGAAGGTGAGGCGGTGGCGGGTGCTGCCGGGAGAATTCGCAGTCGGTGTCGAGCTGACCCCAACCTTCAAGGTGCGACGCAAGGTCGTTGCCGAACGTTTCGCCGCGGAGATCGAAAGCCTGTACGAACAACCGACCGACGGAGACCAGCCGAGCGGACGCCCGATCGCCGGTTGAGCGGTCGGACGGGACTCCGGCGGAGGCTGAATAGTCCGGGTTGAAGCTGGAGCCGGGGTCCCGTCCGACCCCTACCTGCGCTCGAGGATTCCGCGAACGAATGCGGCCTGCCCGGTGTGGGTGACGTCGTCGTGGATCACGCTCACCAGCCGGACGCCAAGGGTTACCGGCGGATCCCAGCGGTCGTCCACGACCCGGTCGAGGTCGGCGTCGGTGAGGCCGGCGACATACGCCAGGGTCGCCGCATGAACTGCGTCGTAGTACTGACGAAGTGGCTCGGCGTCGACCACCACGGACTCAACCTGGTCCGACGTGTGCCCGTACCCGTGATCCGAAGGTTCGAGCGGCAGCTTGAATCGATCCACCCAACCGGCCGACGTCCAGACCTGCTCGGTCCCGGCGGCGCCCGCGACGTGGTCATCCTGGATGCGCGTGAGATGCCAGATCAGCCATCCGATCGAGTTGGCCTCGCTGTCCACGCGAAACGCAAGTTGCTCGCGGCTGAGGCCGTCGAGCACGTGATGAACGACCTCGCGGATCCTGCCGAAAGCATCCGCAAGCAACTCGGCGCTGGTCATCGGTTGCCTCCTCTGGCATATCGCGGATGAAGGGTCGCGGCCACCAGGACCCTTCATCCATCATGAGGGTATGACCGAGCATCCCGAAGACCTGCCCTGGAACGACGTCCCCGCCGACTCAGACGCACCCCTGGGGAGCGCAGAACCGGATCCCGCAGAGGTGACCGGCGACGAGGACGACCCAGCCCAGCGCGACGAATCCCTGGCGGGACGTCTGCACGACGTTGATGAATACCGTCGTGAAACGCTCGATGAGCGCCTGAGCGAAGAGGAGCCCGATCGAGCCGCCCTCTGGCAGGAGCCGGAGGCAGGTGCGCTGCAAGCGCCTGAGGCGGGCGATGACGACATCACGCTGGCGCCCGGTGAGCCGGACCCGTCCGACTCCGTTGAGGACGACGACGACGAAGGCGCCGAGGACGCTGCCGTCCACGTCGTCCCCGAAGGCCGGGGCTAGCAGCGGTCTGTTGATCGGCGCGCGGCCCGGCGTGGCCAGGCGCGGCCACTAAGCTTCACCGATGGCGACCGCAACTCCCGGCCCGGGTCGGGGGCCGACGACCGGAGCTCCTCAGGGCTCAAACACACTCGGGTACAACCCGATGCGCTGGCGACGCTTCTGGGTGTTCATCGTCGGCCTGCTCCTGATCAACATCATTGTCAGCAGCATCATCCAGTCCGCCAGCCAGCCGGCCTCGGTGACCATTCCGTACAACCTCTTCCTCGACGAGGTCAATGGCGGCAACGTGGTCAATATCACCGCGACCGGTGACTCGATCACAGGAACCACCAAAACCGCTGTCAGCGCAGGCTCAGGGCAACCCAGCGCGAAGAATTTCCTGACGCAGCGTCCGTCATTCGCCAGCGACAATCTCGTGGCAACGCTGCTCAAGGACAAGGTCAGCATCCTCGCGGAGCCGCCCAACCCTCCCACGCCATTCTGGGAGACGCTGCTCCTCTTTTTCGGGCCGACGCTGCTGATCGTTTTCGGCTTCATCTACCTGATGCGCCGGAGTGCCGCAGCGCTCGGCGGGGGCGGCGCCGGCGGCATTCTCGGACGGTTCGGGCAGAGCGGCGCACGCCTCTACAACGCCGAGCGACCCGACACCACATTCGCCGACGTCGCGGGGATCGACGAGGTCAAGGCGGAACTCGTCGAGATCGTTGACTTTCTGAAGAAACCGGAGAAATATCAGCGCCTCGGCGGCACGATCCCGAAGGGCGTCCTGCTGATCGGAGCGCCGGGAACCGGCAAGACACTGCTGGCCCGGGCGGTCGCCGGTGAGGCAGGGGTGCCGTTCTTCTCGATCTCCGCATCGGAGTTCATCGAAGCGATCGTTGGAGTCGGCGCCGCCCGCGTGCGCGACCTGTTCCAGAAGGCGCGGGCTGCGCAACCGGCGATCGTCTTCATCGACGAGCTCGACGCGATCGGACGTTCGCGTTCGACCGGCGCTCGCCTTGGTGGCAACGAGGAGCAGGAGCAGACCCTCAACCAGATCCTGACCGAGATGGATGGTTTCGATCCGCATACCGGGGTGATCGTCCTCGCCGCCACCAACCGCGCCGACGTGCTCGACGCGGCGCTGCTGCGCCCTGGACGTTTCGACCGCAGGGTCACCGTGCCGTTCCCGGATCGGCGGGGCCGCCTCGAGATACTCCGCATCCACACGAGACACATTCCGCTCGGGCCGGACGTCAACCTAGAGCTGACCGCCTCGCTCACCGCCGGGATGGTTGGGGCGGACCTGCGCAACCTCGCCAACGAGGCTGCACTTGCCGCAGCCCGCCGGGACGCGACCACCGTCTCGCAAATTGACTTCACCGACGCGCTTGAGAAGGTTGAGCTGGGATCGGAGCGCAAGCTCTCGTTGACTGCGCTCGACCGCGAGAAGATCGCGTATCACGAATCCGGCCACGCATTGCTCGGGCTGCTCCAGCCCGGAGCCGACCCGGTCCGCCGCGTGTCGATCATCCCCCGCGGGCAGTCGCTCGGCGTCACCGTGCAGAGCCCTGTCGACGATCGCTTCAGCTATGGGGAGGACTACCTCCGAGGACGTATAACAGGAGCGCTCGGCGGCCGCGCGGCCGAGGAGCTCGTCTACGGCGTCGTCACCACGGGAGCCGAGAGCGATCTGCGCCAGGTGACTGCGGTCGCACGTCAGATGGTCGTGAAATGGGGCATGAGCCCGAAGGTCGGCGTGCTCAGCCTCGCGGATGAGGACGGCCCGGGCCAGCCGCTGGCACTGTCGCGACCCTACAGCGAGGAGACCGCTGCCCTCATCGACGAGGAGGTGCGGCGCATCTGCCAGGAGTGTCTCCGCCAGGCTGTTGCGCTGCTCACGAGCAATCGCGACAAGCTCGATGCGCTTGTCCACGCGTTGCTCGAGCACGACACGCTCGGCGAGGCGGAGATCCTGGCAGTCACCGGAATCAAGGCCCCGGCTACGCTCCAGCCGCAGTGAGCTGACGCTCGAGCGGTTCCGCGGCAGCGGCGTCCCTGAGGTCGAAGACGATCCGTCCCGTGACGGTGCCGTCGAGGACGTCCTGAATGGATTGATTCACAGTCTCGAGCGAGCGCGTCTCGCGGATCACATGGGTGCGTCCGCGCGCGTGCAGCTCGTACACCTCATCGAGATCCTTGCGCGTGCCGACGATCGAACCGACGACGGTGATGCCGTTGAGCACCGTCTCGAAGATCGGGATGCGGACCGAGTTGTCGGCCGGTAGCGCGACGAAGACCAGCGTGCCCTTGCGCCGCAGCGATGCGAATGCCTGCTCGAATGCACGCGGCGACACCGCCAGCGCGATCGCGGCGTCAGCGCCTCCGAGTTTCTGGATCGCCTGAACCGGATCCTCCCGTGCCGCGTTCACTGTGTAATCCGCGCCGAGTTGCTTCGCCATGGCGAGCTTGTCCTCGGTGAGGTCGACAGCGACGACAGTGGCACCCGCGATCTTCGCGTACTGCACTGCCAGGTGTCCCAGGCCCCCGACGCCGAACACTGCGACGAGGTCTGACGACCGCGCGCCCGAGGCCTTCACCGCTTTGTACGTGGTGACGCCGGCGCACGCCAGGGGGGCCGCGTCGAACGGATCGAGGCCCGCGGGAACGATGCCGACGTAGGCTGCAAACGCCTTGGCGTACTCGCTGTACGCGCCGTCCATCCCGTATCCGGTGTTGACCTGCTGCGCACAGAGCGTCTCCCATCCGGACACGCAGAACTCGCAGGTGCCGCACGCGTAACCGAGCCATGGAAGCGCGACACGATCACCTTCCTTGACGCGGGTCACCCCGGCTCCGACGCGCGTCACGATGCCGACGCCCTCGTGGCCCGGAACAAACGGGAGGGTCGGCTTTATGGGCCAGTCGCCATGCGCTGCGTGAATGTCCGTGTGGCAGAGCCCCGAGGCCTCGATGCGGACGACGATCTCGCCGTGGCTCGGTGTCGGAACCGGACGATGCTCGATGACGAGTGGTTGACGGAAATCACGAACGACTGCGGCTTTCATCAGTTCCTCCGGGGCGAGTTGGTGTGTACTGATGACCGTAGTCGTGCTGCCGACCGGCACACCAGGGGCCTTTGGCATCAGAAGCAGTCGCCTTTGGTCCCGACGTAGCCAGTCCCAATATGTGAGACTCGGGCCCGCGAGCGCGTCTCGCACAGGGGAGCCGAAGGAACCATGCACGCAAGAAGGGATGAATCTCCGCGCATGTCTGAAGACACGCTGATCTTTCACATCTCGCCGGCCGGGCTCAGTCTCGTCGGTGGGAGCGGACGCGGTGCCGTATGGACCGGCATCGTTGATCTGGCGCTCGAGGAGGAGCCGCTCGCGACACGGGTCCACGGCTCCAGCCGCCCGGCGAGAGTTGACGGCGCAGGCGAGCCTGTCCGAGTCATCGGCCCGTACTGGGCGAAGCACGCCGTCCTGGTTCCGGTGGGCGGTGAGCACCTCGTCGTTTTCGGCGGTGACGAGCCCTCGCCCGACCCCGATGCCACCCTGGTCCCCGCTGCGGCACACCTCGTCGCAGAGGTCCAGAAGGTGTCCCCGGCGAAGCTCCTCGCCGATGAGCTCGAGGTGGTGCATGCCATCCGCGACCTCATCGAGTTTCGACCCGAGCTCGTGGTCGAGACTGCGCGCCACATCGCCGGCAAGGCTGCTGAGCCGCTCGCGTGCGAGGTGGGTGCGGTGCTGCTGCACTCCAACGGCAGCCTGGTTGCCGAGGTGGTGACCCGGAACTGGTCACAGCAGCTCGATTCCGCGGCGATCAGAAGCACGCTCATCACCTTGTTCGAACGCGCGGAGCAGGGAGCGTTCGTGGAACTGGAGCTGGAAGCAGCGGCCGGCGATGCCCTCGGGCGCGATCAGGGACTGGTCGCGCGCTTCGCCGTTCCGATCGGCCATCCAAAGCCTTTTGGGGTACTCGTGGTCGCTCACGCGGCCACGCGCGCCCGCGGCTTCACCAACCTGTGCCAGCGCATCGGTTACGCGCTCGCGGAGGTGGCCGAATCGCTCCTCGTGCAGGCGATCTCGCGCGAAGAGCTCTCTGCGGACCGCGACCGTTACGCGCGTCAGGCGCGCATCGATCCTCTCACCGGGCTGGAGAACCGCGCAGCGTGGGACGAGCATGTCGTCGCGGAAGAAGCCCGGCGCGGTCGATACGCGCGGTCGGTCACGATCGTGAGCGCGGACCTCGACAATCTCAAGTCCGTGAACGACCGCTACGGGCACGAAGCCGGCGACCGTTTGATCCGAGCCGCCGCCAACCTCCTTCGCAGGCACGCTCGAGGATCGGATCGCATCGCCAGGGTCGGGGGTGACGAGTTTCTGATACTCATGCCCGAAACTGACGAGCACGGCGCTGGGCGCTACCTCTCCCGCGTCCGCGCCGCCCTCCGCCGTATCCAGGCGACCGAGGTGTCGGCGCTGCAGCTCTCCTTCGGCGCCGCCACCGCGCGTGAGGGCGAGTCCCTCGCCACGGTCACAGGACGGGCGGACGCAGCAATGTACGCTGCGAAGAAGCGCCGTTTCCGCCGGTCGCTGGAGGCTTCGGGGGCCTGAGCCACTATGCGACCCTGACGAGCGCCGGCGGCCGGAACCGTGCCACCACTTCGTCCCCGGTGATCGGACGGCTGATCAGATAGCCTTGAAGCTCGGTGCAATGGCGCTTCACCAGGTACGCGCGCTGAACCTCGGTTTCAACCCCCTCGGCCACGATCTTCAGGCCGAGGCTGAGCCCCATCGCGATCATCGCGTCGACGATCGGTGCGCCGACATGCTCCGACACGATCGAGCGAACGAATGACAGGTCGATCTTGAGCGTGTCCACGGGGAAACCCTGGAGGCGGCTCAGCACCGAATACCCGGTGCCGAAGTCGTCGATCGCGATGCGCACACCCAGGTCGCGGATGCCCTGAAGCAGGTCACGCGCCTCGCCCTGCTGGGGAACGGCGGCGCTTTCGGTGACTTCGAGCTCGAGAAGCCTCGGGTCCAGACCCGTCTGTTTGAGCGCGGCGAGAACGCGATCGATGAGCCCGCAGCTCACCAGGTTCCGTCCCGAGACATTCACCGCCACCGGCACGGCGCCGACCGCGGACGTGGCCCAGGCTTGAGCCTGTCGACACGCCGCCGACAGCACCCAGGTGTCGAGGTCGTTGATGAGCCCGCTCTGCTCCGCGATGGGGATGAACTGATCGGGAGCGATCACGCCACGGAGGGGATGATTCCACCGGACGAGCGCCTCGACGCCGGCCATTTGCCCGGTTCGGGCATCCACCTTCGGTTGATACATGAGCACGAGCTCACCGCGACCGATACCCGACCGCAGATCCTGCTCCAGGGTCAGCCGCTCGATGGCCGTGACATGCATGTCCTCGGAATAGACCGCGTGACGATCCTTGCCGTCAGCCTTGCCGGCATACAGAGCCGCATCCGCGTTGCGGACGACATCGGTGGCTGCTCCACCACCCGATGACGTGGCCACGCCGATGGTTGCGCTGACGGTCAGGAATCGTCCGGCGACGGCGAAGGGGGTGCGGAGGATTTCGCGGAGGCCCTCTGCCGCGCGCGAAGCCGCAGCGGGATCGGCGAGATCCTCCAGGAGGATCGCAAATTCGTCACCACCGAGACGCGCAGCCGTGTCGCCGGCCCGGATTCCTGTCGACAACCGGCGCGACACCTCGAGAAGGAGTGCATCGCCGGCGGCGTGACCCAGGCCGTCGTTGACCGTCTTGAAGTTGTCGAGGTCGAGCATCAGGACCGCGTAACAGCCGGTCCCGCGAGCGAGACGCTGATGAGCATGTTCAAGACGATCTCCGAAAAGCGAACGATTCGGCAGGCCGGTGAGCGCATCGTGAAATGCCTGGTGCTCGAGCTCGCGCTGCAGGCGGGCACGGTCGGTGACATCGGTCGAGCAAATGACCATCGCCGACTCGCCCTGGAAGATGGTTTCGCGTGTGTCAATCTCGACGTCGAGCACGCCGCCATTCTTGGTTGCGTGGCGAATGCCGTCGAAGTGGGTGCGTCCTCCCCGCATGGCATGCAGGTTGCTACGCAGCAGCGCTCGATCCTCAGCGGGGCGTATCTCCGCGAGCGTGAGCGCGAGAAACTCAGCACGGCTGTGTCCATACATCGCGATCGCGGCATTATTGACCGCAAGGAAGGTGAGGTTGCCGTCCTCGGTGATGAGTGCCGGCAGCCTGGTCACCATCATCGCCTGCGGATTCTCATCGAACAGCGATCTGAATGTCTCCTCGCGTGTCAAGGTGACGCGCGCCTCGGATACCAGGGCCGCTGACAACGCTATTTGTGCAGCAATCGCGGCGCGCCTGCGGCGCGCGAACACCCCAAAGAGCACGGTCACGACACCCGAGCCGGTGACAATGCCGATCGAGGCGACGAAAGCGATTGTCACACCGCGTGCCGCACTCGATGTCTCCGCCCCGCTGACGGTTGCGAGCTTGCCGTCGAGCGCCGTGAAGGCCGGATCGCCGAGTGCGACATTCAGGGTGTCCGCCGAGAGCACGTCGCCTCGACGCAGGGCATATACCTCGTCGGAGACTGCCAGCTGGTAGATGGCGGTCATCCCGGCGATCACTCCCCGGGTCGCGGTCGACGTCTCAGTGGCTTGAACAAGCACAAGGGCCTGATTCGCCTGAGCCTGACGCGTCGCGGTCAAACGAGGGGAGTCGAGGATCCCCTCCTGTTCGACGGCGATTGCGGTGCGAAGGGAGCCGATCGACTGCGCGGCCCGCTCACTCTGACTCGACCATTCATGCAGACCGACGATGGCGGCGACCACGCCGAGCGTCAACAGGACGGCGGCTGCGCTGGTCAGCCAGAAGTGCCGGTCCCGTGATGACGGGCGCACTGTCTCATTGCCTCGTCTCACTTCCTGCCTCGTGACGATCGCGGAGCCAGCATCGGCTGCCGTCGACAGCATCAGGCTACGAGCGTGGGCGACGATGTTCCGGCGGGTCGGTGCCTGCGAGCAATCCCGGAACGGCGCCGCAACCTCCGCGCGGTTCCTCCTAAGCCGCCACGATGCCGTCGGTCAGGGCGTCGATACCTGAGAGGCGCGCGGCCAACTCCGGGGTCAGCCCATAGCGGGCCATAAGGGCGCTCGGAGCGGTGTAGCTGACCTTGGTCTGGCTCCCGTCCGCCCAGACTAGGACCTTGAGGGGCAGATCGAGAGCGGCGAGCGGAGAGGCTTGCATCACCGGCGTTCCCGCCAGTGGTGAGCCGAAGACGACGACCTTGGTATCCCGCAGGGTCAGCCCGACGCCGGCGGCGGCTCCGCTGTGGTCGATCACCGCGAAGACCCTCATCCCTTTCGAGGTCACGAGTGCCAGGAGACGCGCCACCGTGCCGTCTACCGACAGCGGACTCTGTTTGGTGATCGCGCCGGATCGATCGTCGTACTGATTGGGATCTGGTTCACCGGTCATCGCCGCTCCTCAGTGGTGCAGTCGAGTCTGCTCGATATCGTTGTGATTCATGCCGAAGTAGTGGGCAACCTCGTGCAGCACGGTGTCGTGCACCTGGTCGACCAGTTCCTCACGCGTCCTGGACCACCGTTCGATGTGATGCTGGAGCAGCACGATCCTCTTGGGATACCCAGTCGCGCTGAACGTCGATTCGGTGCTGCCCTGGAAATAACCAAGCACACGCTGGTCGATCCCTCCGCCGCGGTCGTCCTCGGTCGCGTCCTGCTGGATCGTTATCAGCAGGTTGTCGGCATCCATCTGAGCGCGAAGCGCCGGCGGGATGCTCTCCAGCGCCTCGGCGGCGATGCGCTCGAACTCGTCAGCGGAGACGTGATACGCCACCCATTGAGAATGTCACACGGCCGGCGAACGCGTGCGACCACCGCGGGTCAGGGCCACGGCGGCCGCGACGCCGATGGCCGCGGTGACCACGATGCAGAGCAGTGCCGCGAGCAGATCCGGCTTGTTGGTCATGAGAAACACGATTCCAACAGCGATCGAGAGCCGGGTCAGCCAGGAGATGACGAAACCCCGGCTCTGAAGGCTCGTCCCCGGCGCGGCGCCGGTCGGCAGCTGCCGGATCGTCAGGCTGAGGCGGATACCGTTGACGGCCCCAAGCACCGCGATCAGCACCCACGCAAGCAGCCCGACCGCGAGCCACGGAACCCATCCCCAGGACGAGATCATCATGTACAGCCCCGAGGCCAGGATCGTGACCACTGACGCGGGGCCGAAGACCCGCGCGAGGCCCAGGATGCCTTCCCACTGCCGGACGGCCGAATCGGTGATGGCGCGGCGGAGCTGGAAGAGGCCGATTCCCTCGGCGGTGAACGCCGTGGTCAGGAGCAACGAGCCGAGGATGTGGACGAACAGGGCGAAGGCATACAGGGTCATCAGCGTTCCTCACCGTGGATCGGGTTCGAGTACGGCGTCACGCTTTACAGCATACAGAGTGTAAGCTGAAATGCAACCATGAGCCCCCGGCCCTACGAGCTGAAGCAGCGTCGCTCCGACATGGACGCAACCCGCATCAGGATCATCGTCGCCGCCGAACGCGTGCTGGTCGGCAGTGACGCCTTCACCCTCGAGGCTGTGGCGCGCAAAGCCGGTGTTGCTCGCGTCACCGTCTACGACCGTTTTGGCGGTCGCGAGGCGCTCGTCGAAGCGATCTTCGATGACCTCGCCGAGTCGGGCGGCCTGACCCAGCTGCCCGATGCCTTCAGTCAGGCCGACCCGATTGCCGCGCTGGAGCGGTTCGTGGAGATCTTCTGCGGTTTCTACTCCACACATCGCCTGCTCCTCAGACGCCTCCACGCGATGGTGGTGCTCGGTCGAAGCGCGCTTGGGAGCTCAGAACGAGACACGCGCCGGCTCGAGGGCCTCAGGGTGCTGCTCGGTCGCGTTGCTGAGGGCGGCCACCCCGGCGCCGATCACGCCGACGTTGTCCATGCAATCCACGTGCTCACCGGGTTCGCCTTCATCGACGCATTTGCGGGCGCGGGGGCGGACCCCGTCGACGTCGCTCCCGATGTCATTGCCCTCGTCAAACGGGTCGCGAAGCTGGACTAACTCCCTACGCCGTAAGCCGCAGGTGGTCGTTCGGCCCGCTTGCCCTATCCTCGTGCGTCCATGACTCTCACCAACACCGATTTCGCCATCGAGGTCGCCGCGCTGCACAAGTCCTTCGGCGAGGTGCATGCGCTGCGCGGGATCGATTTCGCGGTTCCTCGCGGAAGCGTGCTCGGCATGCTCGGACCCAACGGCGCCGGTAAGACCACCGCGGTTCGCGTCCTGACCACGCTGCTGCGCCCGGATTCGGGCCGGGTCATCATCGAGGGCTACGACGTGGTCCGGGACGCCGCTGCCGTCCGCCGCCGGATAGGCCTTGCCGGCCAGTCGACGGCCATTCAGCTCGAGCTCACCGGGCGTGAGAACCTCGAGATCATGGGGCGCCTCAACCACATGCCGCGATCGAGCGTCCGGGGACGGGCCGCCGAGCTGCTCGAGCGATTCGATATTGCGGACGCCGCCGACCGCCCCGCAAAAACGTACTCGGGCGGCATGCAGCGGCGGCTCGACCTCGCGGCAAGCCTCGTCGCCGAGCCGTCCGTGCTCTTTCTCGACGAGCCGACCACCGGCCTCGACCCCTATGGGCGGCTCGGAATGTGGGACATCATCCGGGAGCTGGTCGGCCGCGGCACGACCCTGTTGCTGACGACGCAGTACCTCGACGAGGCCGATGAGCTTGCGAACACGATCGTGGTCGTCGATCACGGCCGGGTCATCGCCTCGGGGACGCCGAATCAGCTCAAAGATCAGGTCGGAGGCGATCTCCTGGAATTCACAGTGCCTGACCGCAGCCGGCTCGATGACGCGGTCACAGCCGTCGCCGGACTGTCGGACTCCACCCCGACTGTCGAGACGGAGACGAGGCGCGTCAAGGTGGCCGTCGGGAATCGCGGATCGACGGCTCTCGTCGAAGCCGTGCGGCGCCTGGATGCCTCAGGCGTCGTGACCGAGAACCTTGCCCTGCACCGGCCTTCGCTCGACGACGTGTTCCTGGCGGTCACCGGTCATGCAACCGAAGCGCCGCCGGAGATCGGGAGCAAAGCGCACAAGACCCCAACCGCAGGAGTGCCGTCATGACCGCCATCGCAGAACCGGTGAACACCAGGGTCCGGCCCGGTGCAGCGCAGATGGCCCGCTGGGCGATCAGCGACTCGCTGGTGATGACGCGTCGAAATCTTCTGGTGTGGCTGCGCGTCCCGGCCTACATCGTCTTCACCGTCGTGCAGCCGGTGATCTTTGTGCTGCTCTTCCGGTACGTGTTCGGCGGCGCCATCCAGGCACCGGGATCGGGCGGGTACGTCAGCTACCTGATGCCCGGCATCATCGCCCAGACTGCTGCATTCGCAACCTTCGCGACCGCGATCGCTCTCGCTCAGGAAGCGACCAAGGGAGTCATCGACCGCTTCCGTGCCATGCCGATGGCTCGCTCCGCGGTGCTTGCCGGCAGACTCATCGCCGACTCCATCCGGATGCTGATCGTGATCCTGGTGATCATCGGCGTCGGCTACGCCGTCGGCTTCCGCTTTCAGAATGGAGTCGTCGGCGCGATCGGCATGATCCTCCTCGCAGAAGCGTTCGGGATTGCCGTGTGCTCCGTATCGGCATTCGTGGGACTCGCGATCAAGGACGAGGAATCGGTGCAGGCCTTCGGTCTGATCTGGATCTTCCCGCTGACCTTTGTCAGCTCGGCGTTCGTGCCGATCGCCACGATGCCCAGCTGGCTGCAGGTGTTCGCCAAGAATCAGCCGGTAACCCTCGTCATCGACGCGATGCGCTCGATGGCACTGGGCGGCCCGGCGTTTCCGTTGAACCCGGCGCTCTGGGAGAGCATCGTGTGGCTCGCGGGCGTGCTGATCGTCTTCGTCCCGTTGGCTGTGCGGAGCTACCGGCGGGTCGGCTAGAGACCTCCCGCCCCGTTCGGGCTTCCGATGCCGGTCGGTCCGTCATAGCCCTTGACGGCGTTGCAGAGGTAGTCGTGAATGCCGCCGCAGAATCCGTTGGAGCCACCGACAACGTCGAAGAAATCACTGACGTGGTGATACGGAAATGACGAGGCCATCGTCTTCCCGTTGCCCGCAAGGCCAACGACACCAGCGACAAACGGCGAGGACGCGCTCGTCCCGCCGACGGCGATCCACCCGGGGTTGAGTCCATCGAATCCGGGCGGAAAGCTCGTGTCGTACACGGCGAGGCCAGGGTTGGGGTCGGCGTCGGCCGAAACGTCGGCGACCATGCGCATCGAGCAGCGGGTATCGTGCTGCCACGAGGGCTTGGTGATGTAGGCAGAGCAACCGCTCGACGCCCCGCTCCACGCAATCTCCGAATACCCTCGCGCGGTGCTCGCGGGGAAGAGTGACGTGCCACCAACAGCGATGACGCTCGACATGACCGCCGGGAAGTTCGCCGGGCCGAACCCGAAGTCACCGGTGGAGACGAGGATCGCCGTCCCTGGATGGCGGTAGTACTTCTCGTACTGCTGCATCCCGTTGAACTCCGGCAAGCCGTAGCTGTTGGAGATTGCCGCCACGCCGAGGCCTGCCGCAGTGTCTTCGGAGATTCCGAGATCCAGTACGGAGGGAGACGACCCCTCGACGAGCACGATGTCACAGCGAGGGCAGCCGGCTGAGACCATGTCAAGGTCCAGCGAGATCTCGATGCCCCACCCGGGATCGGCAATCGGATACGGCCCGGCTGCGCCACTCTCATTGAGCTTGCGGAAGCAGCCATTCGATGTGGTGCATGGCGCGAGCCCGTTCGCGCTGCGGTAGGTCGCGAGGTCCGACTCGGCGGTGGGATCGTCGTAAGCATCGACGAGCGCAATGGTCTGTCCCGCCCCCCGGGTGATTGGCAGCTTGTAGGCCGATTCGAGTTGGGACGCGCTGTATCCGATGATCGTGCCCGTAGAACGCGCAATCGGAAGACCGGTCACGACATCGGCGAGACAATGCGCCGTGCCGGGCGCGGGAGTTGCGCACACCTGAGTAGAGCTCGCACCGGGATCAGCCGCCTGACTGATCGTACCCCCCGCGACCGAAGCCACCAGCAGCGACCCGATCGCGATCCACTGACTCTTCACTGTGGTGTTCCTTTCATCTGGACGAACGTCTTCATGGAAATGCGTACGCGTTGAAGATCGTCTGGTCGAGAACGCCGCCCTTGGCATCGGTGACATGGATACGGATCGCAGCCGTGCCGGCGGTCGTCGGATCCGTGTAGCTGACCGCGAATCTGTTGGCGCCGCTCGCACTCACGTGGGCGGGAACCCAGGTCGTGCCGCCGTCGAACGAGACCGAGACCTGTGCCGACGTCGCGGCGATGGAGACGCCGAGGATGTGCGATACCCCCAGCTGGAACATCACCGGTCCTGACGCAACGTGACCGGTCTCGTCCTCGGGAAGCTGATAGTTCGGGAGCATCAGTGCCACGACGCTGCAACCCAAACTTGTGCCACTGAAGCACACCCATCCCGCGGGGGGTTGCGTGCTCGTGGACGCGGGGGTGGAAAAGCTCCACGTCGTCGTCTCAGCCGTGGACAGGGTTCGCCAGGGTGCGGTCATGGCGACGCTGTACTGCAGCTGGTAGTGGGCGGGGCCGGACGCGATCGGAACTGCGACGCCGAGCGGATCCTGTCCCGTGCTGATCGCGACGCCGTCCTGCCAGATCGTGTATGCGTCAGTTTCCGTCAGACCCGGCGTCGGGAAGTTGGGGAAACCGTAATGACCCGGCGGATTGTCCCCGAACGGAAACACGGACAGCTCGAGCATCCCTGCTTCGACACAGGCCGGGCAGCCCTGGATGAACGGGACGCTGGCGGCGGCCCCGGTGTCGACTGGGACCCCGGGGCCGATGGGCCCGCCGTTCCAGTCCGCACTGGTGGTCTCTCCCGGGGCGAAGACGCGAGGCGAATCCTGAGTCATCCCCGCGAACGTGTTCGCATCGGCGACCACCGATTGCGTCCAAAGGAGGTCGGGCGCTGCGAGAACGTACTCGGTTCGATTGAGTGGGGCGCTGAAAATGTCCGGGATTCCAGTGGAGAAGAACTGCCACGGGAAGAAAGATGGACGTATCTCCATCTCCTGGTTACCCGCGATGTCGCTGAAATAGCGCGTTGCGACCTTTGCCAGCTGCGATGCTCGGACGTGATGGCGCTGCACGCTCGAGATGGCACCCTCACCACCGTAGGTCACGTCATACGAGTACGGTGTGGAACTTGTGGAGGGCGAATCGAGGTGGAAGGATGTCACCCATCCCTGCGTGCCCACCGCCGGCGCAGGCCCCGGACTGACGTAGACGCTGAAGGGAGGTGCGCCGCCACCGATTGACCACCCGGTTGCGAAGGCTGTACCACCGTTCACCCGGCTGTCGCGCTGCCACGTGGCGGTGGCGGACCCGACATCGGTGGGAAGGGGCGTAAGGACTGCGACGCGGGCGGTGGCGGAGCGCGCGTCGACGGTCACCGTCGTGTTTCCGTGCACGGTGAAGTTCATGATCGCCATATGCTCTTGACCGCCGGACGTCGGGCCTCCACCTGCCACGACGCCGGTTTTGGAAAAGTGCACGAAGTCGCCCAGCAGCGAGTAGTGGCCGTCCGGAACGCTCACCTTGAATACCCCGCGATACCACTGCGCAAAGCCCACTCCGGCATTCCGAAGCGCATCGTCCGCGTTGATGAGAATCGCGATGTCACCGGTATCCGGCGCACCTTTGAAATCGATGCCGTTGACCGTCAGCGTGTGCAGCGTGAAGCCCGCGTACGGCATGGAAGGCGCGGTTACGGCACCCAGCAGGCTGATCCGGCTGATGGTCGGGAGCGTCCCGGCAGCAAGCGCACCCTGCAGCGCTGGACCGGATGCGGTTGTCACCACGCCGTCGGTCACACCCGCGGTGATCGTCGTCGGATGAAGCAACCAGGGCATCGCCGGCGCGGATGCGCCCTGCCACTGCACCTGCACGGGAACCTGACCAGGAGTCGCAGCCTCGGCCTTGCTCAATGCGGAGAGGTCGAACAGCGCCGGATCGAGTTGTGCGCCGACACTGTGCACCGCCACAGCTGGAACGGCATACCACGCCGAATTGACTTCGAAAGACAGCAGCGGCGACGCCACGGACGGAGCGGCGCTGATGACCGTGGCGCCGTTGGCGCTCACCGTTTCGAGCACGCGCTGACCGGTGACGAGGGTGACGAGATGATCGGGCTGGACGCCCGCTGGGAACGCTCTCGAGGCCTGATGCGCCGCAGCCGGAAGCGAGCCCGCCATGGCCGCGATCGCCACGGAGCCCAGAAGCGCTGTCAGTGACCGGACCTGATGACAATGCGTCACGGCTTCTCCCTTCTGGCCTCTCCTGCGGCTGCACGAGTGCGTTGCACCCTAACAGCGGCGAGAGGGTACTGCTGGGACCAAAAGCGTCGCGTCTCAGCACCGCTCTGTGCCGTACCCTCTGAAGCCTGAACCGTCAGCGCTGGCTCGAGACCCTGGGACTCCGTATCGGCCTCGGTTGCATGCGCCTGCCGGTGTCAGAAGGCGACGACGCCCTGGCGTCCGAGACCATCGCCGCCGCCGCTGCGGCTGGGATCACCGTCTTCGATACCGCGCATGCATACGGCGACGATGCGTCGTATGGACGGAACGAACGGCTCCTGTCCAGCGCATTGCGCACATGCGGCGCCGACCGGCGCGCGAAGATCGTCACCAAAGGCGGCATGACCCGGGTCGCAAGTGCGTGGATCCCGGACGGTCGCGCCAAGGCGATCCTTGCCGATTGCGAGTCCAGCCTCGCAGCCCTGGATGGCCTTCCCATCGACCTCTATTTGATCCACGCCCCTGACCTGCGAACACCATGGCCGACCTCGGTGCGAGCGCTCGCGCGGTTGCTCGACGAAGGGCTCGTCGCCCATGTGGGCCTTTCTAACGTCAACCGCCGCCAGCTCCAGGACGCACTCGACATCGTCGACGTCAGCGCCATCGAGGTTGCGCTCAGTGTTCTCGACGATCGAGCGGTCCGCGGAGGGCTGATCGAATTCTGCGCAGAACGCGGAATCGCGGTGATCGCCCACTCGCCTCTCGGCGGACCGCGCCGCGCGCATGCAATCGCACGCCGCCCGGAGTTCGCGGGGATCGCACGCGCTCGCGATGCCACTCCGGAAGAGGTCGCGCTTGCATGGCTTCTCGACCTGTCCCCTTTCGTGGTGCCGATTCCCGGAGCACGCCGGCCGGAAACCGCCCGCTCGGCGGCCCGAGCAGCGAGCCTCGAGCTCGCACCGGCCGACCGGGTCGTGCTCGCGACCGCTCTGGGATGGCCGCAACGCGAGCCTTCGCGAGCGACATCACCGGGCGACGATGCGGAGGTCGTCCTGATCATGGGTGTCCCCGGCGCGGGGAAGAGCCACCGTGCCGAGGAGTACGTTGCGCAAGGCTACATTCGCCTGAACCGTGACGAGCGCGGTGGTTCCCTCCGTCAGCTCAGTGACGTGCTCGGCGAGTCGCTGGCGTCGGGCGTGCGTCGAATCGTTCTCGACAACACTTACCTCAGCCGCGCGCTGCGGAGCCATGTGATCGGGGTGGCTGCCCGGCACGGTGCGGCGGTTCGCTGTATCTGGATCGACACGCCACTCGCCCAGGCGCAGGTGAATCTGGTCGAGCGTCTGCTCGACCGGTTCGGCTCCCTTCCCAGTCCTGAGCAGTTGCGAGAACAGGCACGAGATGAGCCTGGGCTCCTCAGCCCCACCCGACAGATGCGCGCCTTCCGCGAACTGGAACCGCCGTCGCTCGACGAGGGCTTCGTCTCAGTGCGACGCGTTCTCTTCGAACGGTCGGCACGAGCGCCCGCGAAGGCGAGCGATAAGCCGGAAGCCGTGTTCCTGGCCGCCGCGGCCTTGTCAAATCCGGGGTGGGAGGGCGCGATCGCGTCTGCCGCTCCTGACGTTCCGCACCTGATCTTCGACTGGAGACCGGACACGGTCGCGGGCGTGCTCGACGAGGACGTCACTCGGGTTGCGGCCGTTGTGGACGGCCCGGTGACCAGCGCGCTCTGCCCTCACCCGGGTGGGGCACCCGTGTGCTGGTGCCGGCCACCATTGCCCGGGCTCCTCCTGGCATTCGCGCGGGCCTCTGGCGTCGACCCGTCGCAGTCGGTGCTCTTCGGCGTCGGACCGGCGCACCGGACCCTCGCGACCACACTTGGTGCCGCCTACCACGCGATGGACGGCACCACGTCACCGACGCCGTAACCGGTGCGGTCGCCTCCTACGGGTGCGACGGAGCCGGGGCCGCATCCTCGAGCTCGAACATCAGGTCGTCGATGTAGCAGTAGAACCAGTCCTCACCCGGTTCGTACGAGCGGATGATCGGGTGGCCAACAGTCTTGAAATGTTTGGTCGCGTGCTTTCCCGGTGAGTTATCGCAGCAACCGACATGTCCGCACTCCTGGCAGACACGCAGGTGCACCCAGTCATGGCGTCCCGCGGCCAGGCAGTCGACGCAACCGGCTCCGGATGGGATGACATCGTGGATCTGGTCGAGGTGCCGGCAGACGTCGATCATGTGGATCTCCCTGGATCGTGGTCATTGGAAAGAGACGTTGGTTCGATCAACGCTGTCAGCACACTGCTCCAGCCCATGCGTTTCGCCGCACCCTCGTACGTCGTCGCAAGGAACTCGCGTATTGCTCTCGACGCATCCGACGACGAGACCGCCGCGTCGTAGGGAAAGAGAAACTCGCCCGCCGTGGGGGCCCACGCGGCGGCAGAGGGCAGGACGCTGACCTGGTCAATGCCTTCGGGCGCCGGGTACGCGTAGGAGAAAAAGGCGGGCGACGCGAGTCGGTGATCGCCGGGCCACCAACCGGCACAGATCATCTCGGCGTCCGAGCCGAAATGTCTAATGGCGCCGGGGAGCGGCTCGACGAGCCGCCCCGAGTATCGAGTCAGGGCGAGGTCGAACGTCCCCCAGAAGAAGTGCACCGGCGTTGTCCTGCCACGGAACCGCGCGCGATGCTCCTTCAACACCAGATCGACCATCGACAGCACGCGATGAAAGCGCTCGGCGTGCACAGCGTCGTAGGTGGCATGAGTGTGATCCTCAGGAAAGGGGATCGGATCCGGCACCTCTGACGGGTTGACGGAGATGCTGACGTCGATCCCCATACGGTGCAGCGCATCCATGACGTCGCGGTAGAACTCTGCCACCGCCCCGCCGAGGGGACGGCGTTCGGTCTGGCCGTCGCTGGTGCGGAGTACGAGGACGTGGTCGTGAAGATCCAGCTCGGCGTCGAAGGTGCGCAGCCCGAACGGCACCGGTGACGTGGTCAATCCCCGTGGGGTGACGTACAGGGCGACGTTCGCCCAGCCTGGCTCGAAGGGGCTCAGCGCGAGCCGGAGCTTGCCGATCACCTGGGCATACATGTGCAGGGTGTCCCGAGTGTCCCGCCACTCCTCGTACGGCAGAGCCAGCCACTCACCGGCAGCGTCTCCCATCGGTCAATGATGATTGAGCTGCACCCGAGTTCGGAGCGGAGCCCGCTTGTCGCCCCCCGCCCCGAGGGCTACTGTGTCGGCTCCGTGAGCGACGTTCCCACGACGTCCGACCCCGCGACGCACGCCTCGACCTGGTCGCCGCTGCGCATCGGCGTGTTTCGGGCGATATGGCTCGCGGTCCTCGTCAGCAACATCGGTCTGTGGATGCAGACGGTGGGGGCGCAGTGGCTGCTGGTCGACCAACCCCACGCGTCGGTCCTGGTTGCGCTGGTTCAGACCGCGGACATGCTCCCCGATGTCATCTTCGGCGTGGTCGGCGGCGTGCTCGCCGACATGTTCGACCGGCGCCGGCTGCTCATGGCAGTCCAGACCTTCATGGCGGTGACCGCCGTCGCCCTCACGGTTTTGACGTTTGCGGGTCAGATGCCACCGGCTCTGCTGCTGACATTCACGTTTGTGCTGGGCTCCGGCTCGGTCATCTCCCTGCCCGCGTATCAGTCACTGATCCCCAACCTGGTTCCGCGCAACCAGATTGCCGCTGCGTCGACGCTCGGCTCGATCAGCGTCAACGTCGCTCGCGCCATTGGACCCGCCATCGCGGGCTTGCTGATCGCCCGGATCGGCGTCGGCGCGGTCTTCGCCATCAACGCGGCGGCATTTCTGACCTACGCAATCGTGGTGGCGGCCTGGCATCCCGACGCTCAGACATCGACCCAGCTCCCCGAACGCTTCGTCTCAGCCCTTCGAGCGGGCGGACGATACGTGCGGTATGCGCCAGTCATCCGGCGGATGCTCCTTCGCACCGCGCTGTTCCTCGTTCCCGGCAGCGCGCTCTGGGCACTCCTGCCCCTGGTGGCGACGCAGCGCCTGCACATGAACGCCAGCGGATACGGTCTGCTCCTCGGCGCGCTCGGCGTCGGCGCGGTCGCGGGGTCGTTTCTCCTGGGTCAGCTGCGGAAGAGGCTGACTCTCAACCGCCTGCTGGTGGCCGCGAGCCTTGTCTATGCGGTCGTGATGGTGGTGGCGGTGGTCGTTCCCAACATCGTCGTGGCGGTCGTCGTGTTGCTGCCTGCGGGTTTTGCATGGATGGCCGTGCTCTCGACCATGAACGCCTCGGTACAACTCTTCCTTCCCGAATGGGTGCGCGCCCGCGGTCTGTCCGTGTACCTGACGGTGCTGTTCGGCAGCCAGGCAATCGGCGCTGTGCTCTGGGGCGTGATCGCTGCGCCCAGGGGGGTGCTGCCCGCGTTTCTGATTGCCGCGGCATTGATGATCGTAGGCGCAGCGACGACCAGGATCTGGCCGCTCATCGATACGGCGGGCATGGATCGGCGAACCGTCGCGCGATCCGAGCCGCAGCTCGCGGTTCCCACCGAGGCCGACCAGGGACCGATCGTAGTCAGGGTCACCTACACGATCTCGCTGGACCGTGAAGTTGCATTCCTCGAGGCGATGGTTCGCGTTCGCCTCTCCCGGCTTCGCACCGGCGCGACGCAATGGGGCCTCTTTCGCGATGGTGAGACGCCACTCGAGTTCGTCGAGCTCTTCGTGGTCGCGTCATGGGACGAGCACCTGCGCCAGCACTCGGATCGATTGACCGGGACTGACGCTGAGTACCTGGACTACGCGCGCTCCCTGTCAGATCCGGAGCCGACGACGTCGCACCTCATCGCCGCGGAACTGCCCGACTAGCCGGAGCCCGCGACCGCCGCGTCCTTCATCTCGAGCCAGACGAGACCCTGCAACGCAAGACGGAATCGTCCCCCTGCGTGCACGATCACCATCAGAATGCCGCCGCATGACGTACAGCGAAGAACGGCGCCCGGCGATAGCGGAGTCATGTAGAGGTGCTGCGCGCCCATCTCACCAACGGCGCCGCACGCTGCGCACGCACCCCGAGCGCTCGTGACCTCGTGCACAAAAACCTCCTCGAATAAGCCGGCGGCCGCATTGCCGTCGAGTCTCAACTCCCGCTCGTGCATCTCCATGTCACCCTCCGGTTGGACCAAATCGCTCGGTCTTGATGCGGGCCGGCTCGTGGCCGAGGTTCACGAGTGCGTTCGCGGTGGCTTCGACCAGCGGCGTCGGGCCACATACGAAGATCAACGGTTGCTGAGCCGGCGGCCACGCAACCGCTTGCAGCATGTCCGAGTCGATGCGCCGGCGAAGGCCAGTCCATGACCTGGGTTGCTCGCGGGTCAGGGTGAGAAACACCTCCAGGCCGCTCCCCGTCGAGACGAGCCGGTCGAGCTCGTCGCGGTAGATGACGTCCTCGAGCGAGCGCGAGGCGTACAGCAGCCGTGCCGGGGCCGTGCTCATGGCCATCTGCCTGAGCCTGAGCATCGCCATGAGGGGACAGATGCCCGAGCCGCCCGCCACCAGGAGCATCGGGCCGCCGGCCGCCGGATCCCACACGAAGTAGCCCCCGATCGGACCGCGCAACTCGAGCTTGTCGCCGGCTCGGAGCTCACCGGCCAGATATGGCGAAACCTCGCCGTCGTCCAGGCGCTCGACGGTGAGGGTGAGCCGTTCGTCGGCGGACGGAGCCGAGGCGATCGAGTAGCTGCGTTGCGCCTGATACCCGTCGTCCGCGGTCAGCCGAACATCGACGTGCTGGCCGGCGCGGTGTCCTGGCCATCCGGGCACGGCGAGGTCCAGGCTGCGCACGCGCGGGGTCTCATCGATGACATCGACGACCTCGGCGGTGCGCCAGATCAGTCGCCGCTGTACCGCTGTTCCAGCCAAGGGTCGCCGTACATGTGATAGCCGTAGGTCTCCCAGAAGCCGGGCGAGTCCTCGTTCATCAAACGAAGCCCGCGCACCCACTTGGCGCTTTTCCAGAAGTACAGGTGCGGCACCAGGAGCCGAGCCGGGCCGCCGTGCTGGCTCTCGAGCGGTTGCCCGTCGTAGGCATACGCGATCCAGGCCTTCCCGCCGGTGAGATCCTCCAGCGGCAGGTTGGTGGTGTACCCGCCATCGCAAAACGCCATCACGTAGTCGGCCGCGGTCTCAACGCCTTCGAGCAGCGTGTCGACCGAGACTCCCTCCCAGGCGGTGTCGAGCTTCGACCACTTGGTGACGCAATGGATGTCGCGCGTCAGCGTCTCGCTGGGCAGCTTGCGCAACTCCTCCCAGCTCCAGTGCTTCGCCTCATCCACCTCGCCCTCGATGGAAAACGTCCAGTCCGCAAGCGAGGTGCGGGGTGTCGGTCCGGCTGAGAGCACCGGGAAGTCGTGGACCAGGTACTGACCCGGCGGCAGACGGGCATCTCGAGGCTCGTCGCGAGGGCGACCCTTGAACGCCCGGCTCACGAACCCCACGCGGCAGCCTCCACACCGGGAATTGTGAGCGGCGCCCGATCAGGCCGCAAGGCCGGAGTGGCTTTCGGGCGACCCACGGCGGGTCGGAGGTTTGGCAACGTCCCAATAGGGTATGGTGATGACATCACCTCGAATCTCGAGGGGTATCGCTCGTGGTCGTCATTCCTTCTCGAACGGACGCGCTGCGTCTGTTTTGCATAACGAGAAGGAATTGGAGAGACCAGAGTGACTGGTACCGTAAAGAAGATCGTCGCCGAACGCGGCTTCGGCTTCATCACCGCCGAGGATGGACAGGAGTATTTCTTCCATCGCAGTGGACTCGACAGTTCGCTGACTTTCGAAAACCTCGCGGGCGATGAGCGCGTGAGCTTCGAGATCGAGCGTAGCGACAAGGGCCCGCGCGCCCGCCAGGTCCGGGCGGCCTGATCATCGCTGCGTGAGGCAACCCGGTCATCGTCGATTCGTCGGCGATGACCGGAACCTCGATTCGCCGTATAGAGTGGACCGGTATGGCGGACGAAAAACCACCGGAAGCCTCGTCTGACACTGACTAAGAAGCAGGTCACCGCGTCGAAACCCGCGCGGCGGCGGCTGCCGGTTCCACTTCGGGGAGCGCTCACCGCCGGGGTCGGTCTTGCCGGGATCGCCGCGGTCATCCTGTTTCTGAACCCCGCCAAGGTTGGGAGCGCGCTCGAGCACTTCCAGCTGGCGTTGATCGCGCCGATCATCCTGCTCTCGCTGCTCGTCTACATCCTGCAGGGGATCCGCTGGCACTACCTGCTGACCGATGTCGGCACCAAGCTCCGTATGCGCGACACGATCCTGATCAACCTGGCCGGCCAGACCATCACCGCCATCGTGCCGCTTGGCGATCTGACCCGGGCGGCGTTTGCGAGCACCGCGGACGGGACGGACTTCGGCACCGTCGCAGCCACCGTGACCGTGCAGGAGCTTTCCTACACGCTCTGGCTCATTCTCTCGGCGCTGCCGGCGATCCTCGCGCTCGGCTATGGGCTCGCGGCGGTCATACCCGTGGCGGCCGGCATCGCGTTGATCATCATCGTGCTCACCGTCTCCCCGGTGTTCTGCCGGTTCCACGACCTGGTTGCGCACATTCCGTTTCTCAACAAGCTGCTCCCTGCCCTCGACGAGTTGCAGCAGGAGACCTCCTCGTTGCTGCATCGCAGAGACGCACTGGCTCTCTCGGTGCTCGACGCCGCACGAGTGGTCGTCGCCGTGACCACCTTCTGGCTGGTATTGCAGGGCCTGGAACCGGGCAGGATCGGCTGGTGGCAGGCTGCGTTCGTGCTGGCGCTGGGCTCCATCGGTGGAGCGGTGAGCTTGATACCCGGTGGCGTCGGCGCCAACGAGGCAAGCGTCGCGGCGCTCCTCATCTTTCTCGGATTCGACGCGGGGAGTGCCGGTGGCGCAGCGATCATTCAGCGAGGACTCATGACCGGGCTTTCGCTGATCCTGGGATTCGCCGCGTATCTGGCGATCAACAAGCGGCTCCAACTCGGCGGCATCTTCCAGCTGTTGTCGCACCGTCCCGCACCCGCGCAGGCGTAATCCACCCGCTCGCGTCCACACTCTGTCCATCGTGGACGCGACCCCGATTGCGAAGATCCTGCCGCGGAGCCCGACCGTCGGCGTCATCGCGCGCCCGGCGCTGGAGCAGCTGGTCGCCACTGCACGAAATCGCCGCCTGACGGTGGTTGTCGCCGAGGCGGGATTCGGCAAGTCGACGCTGCTGGCGTCGTGGTGGGAGGCCGCGCCATGCGCGTGGTACACGGCCGACCATCGGGACCTCGATCTGCCAACCCTGGGGCGGCAGTTGAGCGACGCGCTGCGGTTGCGGGTTCCCGACATCCCCAGCGACGTGAGCTGGCTCGCGGAGGGCGCCGGTGGCCCTGAGCTGGAGCAGTTCCTTCGCGCCGACACGCTCGCCGCGCAGTTCGCCGAGATCCTGCATGCGCAGCTCTCCACCGATCTCATCCTGGTGATCGACGACGCCCACGAGCTGGAGCAGTCCAGCCCCTCCGCTCGGCTCATCGAGGCCCTCTGCCGGCATGCACCCCCGCGCCTCCACCTGGTCATCGCCGGCCGGCGGCCGCCGCCATTCCAGATCGAGCGCCTGCGTGGACAGGGCCAGCTTCTCGAGATCGATGGCGGTCAGCTCGCGTTCACCGTTGTGGAGGTCGCGGAACTGATGGCGGATCGGCTCGGCGTCGACGCCGAGCAGCTGGCCTCGGAAATTCACCGCCTCGCGGGCGGGTGGCCGGCCGCCGTGACCCTCGCGATCGAGGCGCTGAAGTCGTCTCCCCGGGACACCTGGCATGGCGTGCTTTCCGAGCTCGACAAGGCGCACGAACCCCTCTTCTCATACCTGGCCGAGGAGGTATTCGCGCGCCACCCAGATGCCGTGCGGGGCCTGGTGAGCAAGCTCGCGCTCTTCGAACGGTTCACGCCTGAGCTCTGTGAGGCGATCGGGATCGCCGGCTCGCGGTCGATCCTCGCCGACCTGTCACGTCAAGGCCTTTTCGTGGAGCGGGGACCGGATGGGTCGTTCGCGCTGCGACCGCTGATCCGTGATTACGCGCTCGAATCACTTCCGGTGAGCGAACCCGACGCCAAGCGTCTTCGAGTGGCAGCCGCCGCATGGCTGGCAGAATCCGGCGCGGCGGCGGACGCCATCCAGGTGCTGCTCGCCGCGGGGGCCCTGGACCCGCTCGCCGGGATCGTCACCAGGGAGGGGTCGAAGCTGCTGGCCGCCGGGCAGATCGCAACCGTCCTCGGGGCGTGCCGCGCCATCCCCGCTCCGCTTCGCACGCCTGAGATCGAGCAGCTGGAGGGAGAAGCGCAGCAGATCCAGGGTGACTGGGGCGAGGCGATGACCTGCTTCCAGCGCGCTGCGGCCGGCCGAGAGGCGCTGCCGGCTCACCTCGCCTGGCGGATCGGCCTGATTCACTACCTGCGCGGCGAACCCGAGGCAGCGCTGACCGTGTATCAGCGTGGGGTCGACGATCCCGTCGCCGATCCCGTGGAGATGGCGCTGCTCCTCGCCTGGATGTCGACCGCGCACTGGATTCGCGGGGATGTCGAGCCGTGCCGGGAGCTGGCGACCCGCGCGCTCGCTGCGGCCAGCGCCTGCGGTGATCATCGGGCCCTGGCGGCAGCGCACACCGTGATGGCGATGCTGGCGGCGCTGGATGGAGACCGGCGTGCCAATGACGCGCACTACCTGCTCGCGCTCCGTGCGGCTGAAGAGGCGTCGGACGTTCTCCAGGTCGTCCGCATCCGGACCAATCGAGGCTCCCACTTCATGGAGGAGGGTTCGTACGCCGAGGCGCTGCAGGAGCTGGACGTGGCCGTGCGCCTCGCGGAGCTGACGTCATTCGCGAGCTTCCTCGCCCTCAGCCTCAGCAACCGAGGCGAGACCAAGCTGCGCATGGGCCGTATCGAGGAGGCGCTGGCCGACCTCGAGGCGTCCCGGATGCGCTACCGCCAGATCGATTCGGACATGGTGTCGTACCCGCTGCAACTGATCGGCGAGGTCTACGGCGAGCGCGGCAACCTTGCCCAGGCGCGGGTCATGCTCGAGGAGGCGCTGGAGGTCGCCGAGAAATCCGGTGACGTGCAGGGCGTGGTCCCGACCCTCGCGTGTCTGGCGACGGTGGTCGCCGGCGAGGATCCCGAGCGAGCGGAGGCGCTGGCTGATCGGGCGGTGTCATACGGCACCGGGATGTCGTACGTCACCGCCGTGCTCGCGGCGGGCTGGGTTGCGCTCGCCCGCGGGGACCGGCTTCGGGCCCGCGAGGTGGCAGCCGAGGCCGAGTCGGCGGCGCGAGCTCGCCACGACCGCGCCGGCCTCGCCGATGCGATCGCTCTGGCGGCCGTGAGCGCCGAGGACCAGCGCATCACGACCCGCCGCCTCGCTGAGGCAGGCGCAATCTGGCGCGAGGTCGGGAACCCGCTCGGCGAGGCGAAGGTGGACCTCGTCCGTGCTTCGATTGACCGAGGGCCGGGTTCGGCGGCGCTGCGTCAGAAGGCGGAGCGTGAGCTCGAAGCGCTCGGGGTCCGCGCACACCAGAGCGGTAACGTGGCCGCAGGCCTTCTCGCGGTCCTGAGCCCGCGTGACCGCGTCGCGGTGAGGGTCCAGTCGCTCGGCGGTTTTTCGGTCATGCGCGACGGCGAGCTCGTCCGGATTTCTGAGTGGCAGTCGAAGCGTGCGCGCGAGCTGCTGAAGCTTCTCATCGCGCGCCGGGGCCGACCGGCGACTCGGTCCTATCTAATGGAGACGCTCTGGCCAGGTGACGACCCGGATCGGGTGGCCAATCGCCTTTCGGTTGCGCTGACCACCGTCCGGGGTGTGCTCGACCCGCAGCGCCGGTTTCCCCCTGAGCACTTCGTGATTGCCGACAAGGACGCCGTCTCCCTCAGTCTCGATGTGATCGACATCGACCTGGAGCGCTTCCTCTCGGCGACGGCCGACGGCCTGGATCGCTTGAAGCGCGGCGACATCGCCCACGGGCTGCCGATCCTGAGCTCGGCGGCCGGCATCTACGCCGGCGATTTCCTCGAGGAGAACCCCTACGACGACTGGACGGTGGCGGTGCGGGAAGAAGCCCGTGCGGCGTATGTGTCGGGGCTCCGCCTCCTCGCGAGGCACGCCGCCGATCCCGATACCGCGGTCACGCACCTGCTCCGGATCCTGGAGACCGATCGTTATGACGAGGAGGCTCACCTGGGCCTGGTGCACGCACTCGCAGACGCCGGGCGACACGGAGAGGCGCATCGCCACTACCTGAACTACCGCCGGGCGATGGACGAGCTCGGCGTCGAACCGTCGCCGTTTCCCGGCATCCGGGGGGCCCCCACTCGGACCATCGACCCGGGGTCGGCTGCTTTCATCCAACCTTAAGGCTGCCCGAAGAGCGCTGCGTAGGCTCGCCTGCCATGGAGACATTCATGGTTCGGCTCTGGACACCCGGTGGCGACGACTGGTCGCCGGGCATGCGCGGCACCGCCACCCATATCGCCTCAGGCAAGCAGGTCACGTTTACCGAGGCGGCGGGGTTGATTGCATTTTTGTCCGGGGCCGCGCCGTCGAACCCGCGGCGCGCGGCGGATGAGACGGAACCGCCGGACTCGAGTATCGGTCACATACGTCTTTAACATGTACAGCGAAACAAGGGAGATACCCGGATGAACCGTGCACTCGTCATCGGACTGACCGGGGCTGCCGCAACCCTGCTGGCAGCCTGCAGCGCGTCGACCACAACCACCACGCCGACGCCGACAGCGGCGACCATCCCGGTTACGAGCACGCCGGTGGCAACGAGCACGCCGGTGGCGACCACCGCACCCACAGCGACGCCAACCGCGGTGCCTGCCGCGGTGGACCTTTCGGGATCCTGGACAGGGCAGTACAGCGGCGCGTTCAGCGGCCACTTCACGCTCACCTGGACCCAATCGGGCGCGACCTTGAACGGGACCATCGTCCTCTCGTCTCCCCCGAAGACGCTGCATGTGAACGGAAACGTTGGGGGCACTGCGATTACCTTCGGCGCAGTGGGCGGTGTCAGTTATTCGGGCTCGGTATCGGGCAATAGCATGTCCGGCAGCTACCAGGTTCCTGGCGGTGGCCCGGGCGGTACTTGGAGCGCGTCGAAGCCCTGACCTGAGGCCGCGTCGATGGCGACGAGAACATGGCATCGCGGTTCGCGGGTTGCGCAACCGCGCGCGCGATCTCCTGGTCCCGCGCCGGTGGCTCCGGTGCCCGACGCTCCGGTCGATCCAGCACCGGTCCGTCGCTGACTCTGTGCGGCCGATCAGTCGTCGGGAAGCGTGATCACATGGCCCGGTTGCCGCAGGGACCTCGGCGGACAGAGCCAGGTCATCACGTCGACGACGAGACGTCCGGCGCGGACGGCAGGGTCAGCCTCTGCGAGCTCACGGGCCCGTGCGAGTGATCCGGTTCGATAGAAGGTGAGGCCGCGAAGCTGCTCGTCCGGCTGATCCATCACCGGTCCATTGGTTGCGATATCGCCCGAGGCACGGAGCGAGGCGTTGTACTCGAGGTGCTCGCGCTGAAAGCGGTTCAGGGTCTTCCTCGTCATACGCCGGGGCGTCCGGGGGCCGGCGAAGAACCACCAGTTCGAATGACTCCAGATCCACACTCAATCTCCTCGGACGTGATGGGTCTTCATATCTGTCAGCTGCGGCTTTTTGCGCCGGGGGTGTATTAGACTGCGCCGCGATCCGGCAACTCTCTGGAGGGGTTTCGATGGGTCTGGCCATCCTGCTCATCGGCACCCGCAAGGGGCTGATGATCGCGCGCAGCACCGATGACCGC
Organism: Candidatus Dormiibacterota bacterium; assembly: GCA_003162415.1. Classification (GTDB taxonomy): domain Bacteria; phylum Chloroflexota; class Dormibacteria; order Aeolococcales; family Aeolococcaceae; genus Palsa-851. The sequence continues at coordinate 243,808 of PMOL01000005.1, read as the reverse complement.
CGGACGTGGGCGGTTGACGACTTCCAGTTTCTCAACCAGGAAGTCTACTCCGTTGCGCTCGACACGCGCCAGGATCCGCCCCGGACCTTCGCCGGGGTTGGCACCGGCCACTGGGGGCCGCTGCTCACCTACTCGGACGATCTGGGCAAGTCGTGGACGGAACCGCAGGAGCCGCCGATCGGGTTTCCTCAGGGAAGCGACGCGTCGGTCGCCCGCGTCTGGCAGATTCAGCCTGCGACCGATCAGCAGCCGGACGTCGTCTACGCGGGTGTCGAGCCGCACGCGCTCTTCCGGTCGGACGACCGGGGCCAGAGCTTTGCGCTCGTTGAGGGCCTCTGGGATCACCCCGACCGGCCCAAGTGGACCCCGGGCGGTGGCGGCGCCTGCCTGCACACCGTCCTCGCGCATCCGACCGACCCTGATGACCTGCTGGTGGCGATGTCTGCCGCGGGCGTCTACCGGACCCGGGATGGCGGTGCGACGTGGGACCCCGCCAATCGAGGAATCCAGGCGGCGTTTCTCCCCGAGGATCAGCGTTTTCCCGAGTTCGGTCAGTGCGTCCACAAGGTGGCATTCCATCCTGACAAGCCACAGCGCCTGTTCGCCCAGAACCACTTCGGTGTCTATCGCAGTGAGGACCGCGGCGACTCGTGGACGCCTATCGAATCCGGCCTGCCGAGCAACTTCGGCTTTGCGCTGGTCGTGCATCCGCATCGACCCGAGACGCTCTACTCGTTTCCGCTCCAGGCCGACGCTGAGCGGTTCCCCCCGGAGGCCAAGCTGCGCGTTTACCGGACCGAGGATGCCGGGGCGAACTGGGAGCCGATCTCCAACGGACTCCCGGCCGATCCCTACTACGCGGCGGTGCTACGGGACGCGATGGTCGCCGACCGCGGAGATCCGGCGGGTGTCTACTTCGGCACCAGGCTCGGCGAGGTGTACGCGAGCCGCGACGATGGCGATTCGTGGTCGCTGATCGCCAGCCATCTGCCCGACATCCTTTCGGTGCGGGTCGCCGAGGTCGCGTGACCTCGCGGCTGCTCCTCCCGGCGGCGCTGCGCCGTTATGCCGGCGAGGAAGCCGAGATCGAGATCCGCGGTGGCACCCTCGGTGAGGCGCTCGATGACCTGGCCATGCGGCTCCCCCAGCTCGAACGCCGCCTGCGAGACGAGCAGGGAAAGCTCCGGCCTCACGTCCTGATGTTCGTCGACGGGGTGAGCGTGAGAGGCGGGTCGCCCATGAAGACACCGATGGGCGATGGTGCCGAGGTGTTCGTCGCCCCCGCCGTGTCAGGCGGGCGCAGGTAGCCGGTCAGACGGTCGCCGGCTGGAGCCAGCGATGGGCCCACTTGCCCAGCGCCCCCAGAGCGTCATTGAGGTCTCGCCCCGCCTCGGTCAGGGTGTACTCGACGCCGACCGGTGGGCCCGGAAGGACGCGTCGCGAGACCAGTCCGGCCGTCTCGAGCTCGCGGAGGCGGCCGGCGCAGAGCCGCTCGGACATCCCGGGAACCGCGCTCACCAGCGAGTGGAAACGAACCGGCCCGCGCATGAGGATGCTCAGAATCGCTCCCGTCCAGCGCTTGCCGATCAGTTCGATCGCCTGGTGGTAGACGGCGCAGACGTGAGCGGGATCGTGGTCTGGATCGGACGTTTCCCTTGCCACCGAGTCGGGCGCGAGTGCCATGAGGCAACTATACCGCTGCTACGTACCCTTGACACAGTTGCTGATTATTAGTAAGCTCCTTGTAAACCATCAGTACGGCTGGTTATCAGTGCTTGCCGCATCAGATCTTCCACCCAGGAGTTACTTCCCATGAACACCGGTCTTCTCATCCTTCGCCTCTTCGTTGGCCTCGCGCTTGGCGCGCATGGTGCCCAGAAGCTCTTCGGCTGGTGGGGTGGTCCGGGTGTCCGCGGCCTCGGCCAGCACATGAAGCACATGCGCCTCCGGCCGGCTTCGCTGTGGGTCGCCGGGGCGATCGGCACCGAGGTCGGCGGCGGGCTGCTCCTCGCTCTCGGGTTGCTGAGTCCCCTGGGCTCTGTCGGGGTTGGAGCCGCGATGCTCATGGCGATCGTTGCCGTCCACTGGGGCAAGGGCTTCTTCGGTCAGGGCGGCGGGGCTGAAGTACCCCTGCTCTACCTGGTCCCGGCTGCCGTGCTCGGCATCACCGGCCCGGGCTCGTACTCGCTCGACTCGTTCTTCGGGATCACGCTCCCGGAGCCAGTGACCGGCATCGTCGCCGCCGCGCTGGCCGTTGCCGGAGTTGCGGTAGCGATGGTGGGTCGCACCCCGGCTGTCGAGCGGCCTTCCGTGGAACTCGCCGCCTGACGCTGCGGCGCTGACGGTCTGCCGACCGAGAACGGCTCGCCTTCACCCTCACTGCCCTCCCAAGCCAGCACTATCTCCTGACTTGCCGAGCACGCGGCTCAAGAGTTCATCGAACTGCGCCAGCTCCGCCGGCGCGAGTGGCGCGAACGACTCGCGTAGCACCCGTTCGACGATCGCATCGCCCGCGCGGCGGAGCGCCGTCCCCTTTGCGGTGAGGCGGTGATGTACCGCCCGTCCCGGCCCGGGCACCCGCTCGATCAACCCGCGCTGAATCATGCGGCCGGCCAGGGTCCCGAAGGATTGGTCGCTCTGAAAGGTCAGGAGCGCCAGGTCGTGCAGGGAGGCGCTCGGGTTCTCGTCGAGGTGGCGGAGCGCATCCCACTGGACGAGCGTGACCCCGAGCGGACCCAGTCCGAGGTTGAGCGCGCGATGGTGGCGCATCTGAAGGCGTTTGACGGAAAGTCCGATGCCCTGAATGGTCCTGGTCATCTCACCAGTCTGATCCTTTATCAAGGTGCTTGTATCAGCATGCCTAGATCAAGGTGCTTTTCTAAGCATGTTGTGATACGATCCTGACGTACGACGAGCAAAGGTCGGATCTGGAGGACCAAATAGATGAGCACGGATACCAAGTACAGCCTGATCGCAGACGGCGTCGGTCCAGTCGAGGTCACCGTCTCGGACAGGGGCGCCGGCCATGCATTTCTCCTCCTGCATGGGGGCGGCGGCCCGCAGTCGGTCGGAGGGTTCGCGGATCTTCTTGCCAGCCGAGGTGCGCGAGTGATCATGCCGACGCATCCGGGGTTCGGCGCCACTCCGCGCCCCGACACCCTCGACAGCATTGCCGGCCTCGCGAGGGTCTACGCCGCGCTGCTCGACCAGCTGGAACTCACGGATGTCACCGTGGTCGGCAACTCGATCGGCGGCTGGATCGCCTCGGAGCTGGCGCTGCTCGGTTCGCCACGGATCGGCAGCCTTGTCCTTGTCGACGCCGCCGGGATCGAGGTCTCCGGCCATCCCATCGTCGATTTCTTCGCCCTGACGCTCGACCAGGTCGCGGAGTTCAGCTACCACAACCCCGACGGTTTCCGGATCGACCAGACGGCGATGTCCGACGCGCAACGAGCTGTCTTCGCGGGCAATCGGTCCACCCTGGCGGTCTACGGCGGCGAGACGATGGGCGATCCCAGCCTCCGCGTACGGCTACAGAACGTCACGATTCCGACGCTGGTTGTGTGGGGCGACAGCGACCGCATCGTCGACCTCGACTACGGTCGCGCCTACGCGGCGGCCATCCCGGGCGCGGCCTTCGTGCTGCTCACCGACACCGGGCATATGCCTCAGCTCGAGACTCCCGAGCACCTGTTGACGCCGGTCTGGGAATTCGCCACCGCCCACACTCAGGTTCGGCCGAACGGTGGCTGAGTGGCGACGCCTCAGCCGGTGACGCGGTAATGGAGATAGACGGCGCCGTTGGCAAAACGGCGCTCGTCCAATAGCTCGAGTCCCACCCGCACGTCGTCGGGCAGCGACCTGGTCCCGCCGCCGATGAGGATCGGCGCGACGAACAGTTGGAACTCATCGACGAGACCCGCCTTGATGGCCTGAGCCGCGAGATGCGGCCCGCCGACGGTGAGGTCTCTGTCCTCTGCCGCTTTCAGGCTCCGGACCTCGTCAGGGTCGAACTCCGGCTCGATCCGGGTTCGGATGCTCGAGACCACGGCAAGCGTTCTCGAATACACGATCTTCTCGGCCGCTCTCCAGAGTTCGGCGAACTCGGTGACATAGGACGGCTGGCCCGCCACGGTGCCGGCCGTCTCCCAGAAGACCATGACCTCGTACATGCGCCGCCCGTACAGGTAGGTCCCGATCGGTCGCTCCAGCTCGTTGACGAACCGGTGGACCTCCTTGTCAGGCTCGGCCCAATCGAAATCCCCGTCCTTGTCGGCAACGTAGCCATCCAGGGACGCGATCGTCGCGTAGATCAATTTGCCCATTCGTCACCCGGCGAGGCCGTCGATGGTCACCTCGAACAGCGGACTCGACTCCACCATGATGTCGACGTCGTCGCGTTTCCAGCTCTGAGCGATCGGGATCAGCACCGCTCGGCGCTCCGCTTCGTCGGTGATGATGCGCGCGGTGGCGGCGAGGTCCGCGCTCACGCCGTCCTTGAGGTGGAAGGTGAAATGTGGATCCGCCGCGAGGTTGGCAATGTAGCTCCGCTTGAACCCTGGCATGCCGCTGATGTAGAGCCGTCCCCCGACGTTGTGGAAGACGATCTCGATTCGGTGTGGCTCGCCGGTCTTGCGGCCCTTGGTGGTGATGTCGATCCTGCCGCCACGCTCGAGCGCGTCACGGATCGGCTGGTCAAGTTGTGCGGTGCTCATGGTTCTTCCCCGGGTGGTGTTTCCCGCCCTGGTGGCGGCGAGGTCTCAGCCTAAACTCCCCGCTCCACAAGACGCGTTGTGCCATCGTCGCTCCGCCATGGGATTCATCGATGTCAGCGAGCTGAGCTACTCGATCGGCGGCCACCAGCTCTTCCACGACGTGAGCTTTCGCGTTGGCGAGGGGAGCAAGGTCGCGCTCGTCGGCGCCAATGGCACGGGCAAGACGACGCTGCTGCGTCTCATCGCCGGCGACATCAAGCCGGAGTCCGGGAACATCAGCAACAGCGGCGGCATCGGCGTCATGCGCCAGTTCATCGGCAGCGCCGGCGGGTCGACAACGGTGCGGGACTTCATGCTGGGTCTCGCTCCGGCGCCCATCCGCGTTGCGGGCGCGGCGCTGAACGCCGCCGAGCGCGAGCTCGCCGACCAGCCGGACGACGCCGAGGTGGCAACCGACTACGCGCAAGCGGTGGCCGACTGGGCGTCGGCCGGCGGCTATGAGGCAGAGGTGACCTGGAACGTCTGCTGCGAGAACAGCATCGGCGAGCCGTTCGAGGCGGTGCGGGACCGGCTCGTCGCCACGCTGAGCGGCGGGGAGCAGAAGCGACTCGCGCTCGAGGTTCTGCTCCGCGGCGACGAGGAGGTGCTTCTGCTCGATGAGCCCGACAACTATCTCGACGTCGCCGCCAAGCGGGAGCTCGAGAAAGCGCTGCGTGCCACGGGCAAGACGGTGCTCTACGTCAGTCATGACCGCCAGGTGCTGGCCGAGACTGCCAATCGGGTGGTCACGCTCGAGGGACACGGCGTCTGGGTGCATGGCGGCAGCTTCGCCGACTATTCGGAGGCGCGTGAAACTCGTCTCGGACGGCTCGACGAGTTGCACCGGCGTTGGGAGGAGGAGCACGACCACCTCAAGGACCTGGTACGCCGCATGCGCGTCCAGGCGACGATGAGCGACAAGATGGCCAGCCGCCTGCAGGCGGCGGTGACGCGACTCCGTAAATACGAGGAGGCCGGCCCGCCCGCTGAGCGACCGCGCCGCCAGGATGTCCGCATCCGTCTGCGTGGCGGTCGCACCGGCGTCCGCGTGCTGACGTGCGATCAGCTTGCGATGCCGGGTCTCATCCGGCCGTTCGACCTCGAGGTGTCGTTCGGCGAGCGGATCGCACTGCTCGGAAACAACGGCACCGGCAAGAGCCATCTCCTCCGCCTGTTTGCCGGCGAGGAGATCGAGCACGACGGTCGGTTCGTACTCGGCGCCCGAGTGACGCCCGGGCATTTCAAGCAGACTCACGAGCATCCGGAGCTGCGTGGCAAGACGCTCGTCGAGTCACTGCACCAGCATGGTCGCGACCGTGCGGGCGCGATGCGCGCGCTCGATCGTTATGAGCTCGTGAGCCACGGAGACCAGGACTTCGCAACGCTGAGCGGCGGTCAGCAGGCGCGGTTTCTCATCCTGCTGCTCGAGATCGGCGGCGCGACCCTCCTGCTGCTCGACGAACCGACGGACAACCTCGACGTGCATTCGGCGGACGCGCTCGAACACGGTCTTGATGCATTCGAAGGGACCGTGATCGCCGTGACCCACGACCGGTGGTTCGCGCGTCGCTTCAACCGCTTCGTGATTGTCGCGGGGGATGGCGTTGTCACCGACCGTCCATCCCCCGTCTGGGACTGAGCGCAGCGGTCGCGACCGCTGCCCGGCACCTTGCCTGCAGGCAGCGGTCTTGACCGCACAAGGGTCGTGGCTGAGAACGCTATGACGCCGCGGGCGCCATCTGCGCAACACGGATGTGGTTGCCGAACGGATCCCGCAGGCCGAAGTCGATTCCGTAGGGTTGTTCGGTTGGCTCCTGGGTGAATTCGACACCTTTGGCCAGAAGGTCGTCGTACGCCTTGCGTGCGTCAGGTGTGGTGAAGAAGAGGTGGCCGCCGGTCCGCCCCTTGGTCAGCAGCGAACGGACTTCCTCTGCTGTCGCCGGGTCCATCGCCGGTGGTCCGGGCTTCTCCAGGAGGATCTGGTGGTCGGGCTCGCCGGGGACGTTGACGGTGAGGAATCGCATGAAACCGAGATCCTGGTCGGTGTTGATCTCCAGCCCCAGCGTGCCGACGTAGAAGTCAACGGCCTGGTCCTGGTCGAGCACGTAGATCTGCGAGATTCGAAGACTGCTGAGCATGTCGGTGGTTCCCTTTGCGTTGTCCCGGTTGATGTTGCCCCAACGCTATCCGGTCATCCGGCGATCGTCTTCTCCAAAACTGCTCGGTCTCGTCCACGCCATCGCGAAGCACGTCGGCACCGTGATAACCTCGCCCCGGCGGCGATACTCCGACGGCGACTCGCCGACGATGAGGTGAAATGTCTTGCTGAAGGTTCCGAGGCTGGCGAACCCGACGTCGAAGCAGATGTCGGTAATGCTCCGATCGGTGCAGCGCAGCAGATAGAGCGCTCGCTCGACGCGCCGGCGCTGGAGATAGCGATGCGGAGTCTCCCCGAATGTCGCACGAAATTCGCGGATGAAGTGGGCTTCGGAAACGCACGCAATGCGGGCAAGCGTTGGGATGTCGAGCGCGCGGCCGTAGGTGAGGTCCATCGCGTCGCGCGCGCGGAGCAGCCGCCGGTTCGTCTCCTCGACCGCCCGCGTCATCGTGAGCCGGACGGCTTCCCTGGGAGCGATCGCGCGTAGGCGACACCCTCGTCTACCCACCGTTGCAGCTGGGGCTTCGTCTTCACGCCAACGGCGTCGACCCGCAGCCACCCCGGCATCTCGCGCCCGCGCATGATCGCGACCTCGACGTGTGGACCGGCCGCCAGCTTGTCGCTCTTGCCCGGATCGACCCGAACCAGCAGGCCACCCTGACCGCTGGCGCTGATCGCCATGTTGCCGCCGATCAGGAAGGCGAGCCCGCCGAACATGCGCTTTTCGGTCAGCGCCTTCTCGCCGCCAACCAACTCGCGGATGCGACCAGCCAGGTCCTCGTCGAAGGCCACAACCTCATTTTCGGTCACCTCGACCGGGTCCTGACTCGGCACGCGTGAACCACTCCCGACGAAGATCGTGGCTGCCGTCCTCGCAGCCGGCCTCGTAGTACACGGCGGTGCGATCACCATCCTCGACGACCGCTGCGTAGCGCAGCGCCGGGTACGGTCCCGGCGCCTGTGCAACCGGTGCGTCGCCCGCGGCCTCGAGGTGGTCCGGACGCCCGATCGCGACGCCGGTCCGCTCCTCCCAGTTCTCGGCGGCAGTCGCACGTCCGTCGTAGAACGCGACGACCGCATCGCCTCGCTCGATGATCGCGGTGACCCGCGTGCCACGCTGATCCCACCGCCCGGGGGTGGGTTGGAGCGCCGGGCCGCGCATCGTCCAGGCGATGCCGTCCCGACTGGTTGCGAACTCCGTCCACATGCGATCGGTGGCGTTCGGATCGTCGAGCGGATGGCAGCAGATCCACGCGCGCCATCCACGCTCGTCGCAGATGATCACCGGGTCCTTGACTCCCACATGCGCGTCGCCGGGCATCACCACGCGGCGGCCCGCGGTCGCGAAGGCATCGGGCGCAGCGGCTTCGAGCATCTCGACGCGCCAGTGGCGAGTCCCCGCGGTTGCGCAGCTGAGGTAGAGGCGCCAGCCTCCGGCGCCATCGACGACGAGCGCCGGCCGCTCCAGCGACTCGGCGTCCATCGACGCCTTGTCGATGCGGCAGAGCTCGGTCAGGCTGCCGTCGCTGCCGAGCCGCGCCACGATGACGTCGCCCCCTCGCCCGTCGTCGACCGGTCGCCGGGTGCGATATGCGAGGTAATGCAAGCCGTCGCGCACCAGCACGCTCGCGGCTCCCACCCACTGGCCGGGGCCCCGATCGGCGGGGACCGCGATCGTCTCCGCGCCGGAGTGACGAGGGATCGGGAGATCGCTGAGCGCGAGTCCAGGTGTCATCGCCTCATCGTGCCGCGACGCCCCCACCCGCCGCTCGGTGCCGCAATCGGACTGCAATCAGGTGCATGGACGATGCGAACGTCGTACAACACCAGGAGTACCGCCATGAACAATCCGATCGACAGGTTCACCGAGGCAATCGAGACCGCCACCGTCGGCGGGGCCGGAGTCTTCGCGCCGGACGCAGTGCTCGACGCGACGGTGCCGCACTGGCGGTTTGCGGTGACCGGCGCCACCAACATCGAGGCTGAGCTGGCCCGGTGGTTCGCCGACCCCGGCCGCTTCGAGGAGATCCGTCGCACCCCGCTCCCCAACGGCGAGCTCGTCGAGTTCGTCCTGACCTGGGAAGAGGATGGCGAGCCCCACATGTGCCATCAGGCGCACCACATCGAGGTCAGCGACGGACTGATCACGCGCGACAGCGCCTGGTGCGGCGGGCGCTGGGGCGCGGCGCTCCAGGCGGAGATGGCCGAGGCCGCGCGGTCGTGACCCTGATGACACCATCGGCACACGCGGTTGCTGTGTTCGAGTCCGTCGAGAGTCTGCTCGAGGGCGCCGAGCAGCGGGAGGACTGGAAGACGGCGGACTCGCTGTCGGGCAGCCGCTTCGAGCGGGTGGTGATCGACGGGGTTCCGCTCGTCGTGAAGTACAGCTCACTCGAGAACGACTGGATCATGCGCGCGACCGGGGACCTCGGCGGGCGACAGTTGAGACTGCTGACGTCGCCGGTGCTCGACACACTCCCCATCTGCATCGATCACACGATCGTCGGCTGTGCGCCGTTCACCGACCTGGGTGGAAGCCGTGGCGTCGCGCTCCTGATGCGTGATGTCTCGGACTCGCTGATCCCCACCGGCAGCGAGCCGATCGAGATGCAGCAGCACCGCGGCTTCATCCAGGACATGGCCACGATGCACGCCGCCTACTGGGGATTTCGCGACCACGGCGGCCTGTGCCCGCTGTCGCACCGCTACGTGATGCTGACTCCGACCATGGCCGAGCTCGAAGCGGAGACGCCTCGCGGTGACCCGGTACCTCCCGCCGTTGCGGACGGATGGCGGCGACTCGACGAGCAGTACCCGGCGGACGCGCGCCGGCTCCGCACGCTCGGGGCCGACCCGTGGCCGCTGGTTACAGCCCTGCAGGCCGGCCCGCAGACGTTCATCCACAGCGACTGGAAGCTGGGCAACCTGGGCCGCGACGGGTCGCGGACCATCCTCATCGACTGGGATCGCCCTGGTGAGGCGCCGCCGCTCATCGATCTTGCGTGGTATCTGGCGGTCAACTGCGACCGGCTCCCGGAGACCAAGGAGGCCACCATCGACGCGTACCGGTCGGCCCTCGAGTCAGCCGGCATCCCCACCACGGCGTGGTGGGACGGCCAGCTCGCACCAGCGCTGGCCGGAGCGTTCCTGCAGCTGGGCTGGTCCAAGACTGAGGACGCGACCGAGTTCGGCTGGTGGAGCGAGCGCCTCGCTGCATGGAGGCCCTGATCGCCGATCCAGGCAACGCCTATCAGGGCACCGCGGTCGCATGGGCTCGTGGTCCAGCGCCGATGTACGACAGGCTGGCATCGATGGCGATCGCCGGCGTCGCCGGCACGTTGCGGGGCGCGACGGTGGTCGATGTCGGCGCCGGAACCGGAGCGTTGTGCCGCGCGCTGAGAACCATTGGTGCAACCCCCGTCGCGGTGGACATGTCGAGCGACATGCTGAGCCTCATCGGCGACGCGGCAGTGACGCCGGTGGTCGGCGACATGTGCGCGCTGCCGTTCCTCGATGACCGGTTCGACGCTGCGGTGAGCGGCTTCGCGATCTCGCACATCGATACGCCGGCACATGCGTTGACCGAGATGCGACGCGTCGTGCGACCGCACGGGCAGGTCATCGCGGCGGTGTTCGGACAAGCCCCGGATGGTGCCTCGAAGGATGCCGTGGACCAGGTCGCTCGAGACTTCGGATTCGAGCCGCCCGCCTGGTACATCGGGCTGAAGGTTCGCACCGAGCCGCTCTCGAATACGCCGGCGCTTCTCGGGGCGTGTGCCGAATCCGCCGGGCTGGAGGACATCGAGGTCGCCGACGTGATCGCCGACTCCGGGCTCGACACCCCGGAGTCGATCACCGCTTACCGCACCGGGTTGGCACACATCGCGCCATTCGTCGATGCGCTGTCACCGGCGGGGCGGACCGAGTTCTTCGAATGCGCCGTCGCCGCCGTGCGCGAACGCGGTCAGGCGGTGCGGCCGCGCGTTCTGATCCTCTCGAGTCGAGTGCCCGCATAGTCGAGGAACGGCGCGCGCGCTGGTGCGTCGAGAGTCGCTGCAAGCCGGTCGCGATGTGCCAACGCAAGGTCGAGACAGACGTCGGAGCCGAGCGATGCTCCGAGTTCTGCCATCACCCACCATGCTTCGATGCCCGCGACCGCCGACAGCGATCCGCTGAGCTCGGCCAGCGCCTCCGCCGTCGGTTCCTCAGCCCCGAGTCCCGCGCGCGCCTGTATGCGGAGCACCTCGCCGAGCTGGATGTAGCGCGGGGCATACCGATCGGTTGCAGCCGCGATGAGTCGCTCCGCAAGCGTGAGCGCGCTCTCCGGTTCGCCTTGCAGCAGCGCGATTCTTCCCTCGATAAGCTCCACTCGCAGCTGGTGCCGCCACCGGTATGCGTAGATGTCCTCCATCAACACGCGCGCCGACGTGATCGCACGAGTTGCCCCCGCAACGTCAGTGTCTGCGAGCGCATCGTCGCAGGGATCGAGGATTGCATACACCTCGAGATCGCGAAACGCGGACTCACGAGCGCCTTCGAGTGCTTCCGCGTTGCCCGCACGCGCACCTGAGATGTCGCCGATGTTTCGGAGCACCCACGCGGTGAAATTCACCCCCAGCGCCGCATAACGGGTCAGGCCGCGCCGCCGCCCCTCGACGGTCGCGCGGTCGAAGATCCCGAGCGCCTCGCCTGCGCGGCCGCAGGTCGCGAGCGCGTAGCCGTGGGCGAGGTACCCGTGCACCGGCGTGTAGATGGTCGACATGGCGTCCAGCGTCGCGTACGGGCTCGCCTCGACGGCGCTGATCGCGAGCCCGGCCTGGCCCATGTGCACTTTCAGGAACGCATACACGGAGGTGGGCTGGCGGAGCTTGTGCTTTCGGGACGCCGCCATCGCCTGTTCCATGAGCACGTCGGCACCTCCGACATCACCGATGGCGTGCAGTGCTCGGGCGCGGATCAACTGCCCCTGCACGCGTTGGCTCGGTTCTCCCGCCTGGTCGATGAGCGCCTCGCCGAGTGTCGCTGCACGTTCGAAGTCCCGGTTGTAATAGGCGGCGGACCCTGCCACCTCGAGCGCCTGGAGATCGCTGCCGGCGTCGATCGCGTGCTCCGCGTCGGACTGCGCCGCATCGAAGTGCGTGAGCCGCAATTGCACGATCGCACGCTGAATGCGTGCGGCCGACGTGTCGGCCGCGTCGACGGCTTCGGTGGCGAGAGCCAGCGCGGTGTCGTAGTCGAACCGGTCGGCGGCGATGCGGCTTGCGGCGGTGAGCGCCACAGAGGCGAGCGACCTGGCACCGCTCAGCCGCGCGTGGTGGGCGACGAGCAGGGGATCCGATGCCGGCGACCCGGACAGCACCCGCGCGGCTTCGCGATGGAGGAGCGCACGGCGCGGTGACGTGGTGGATGCGTCGAGCACCTCGCGCACGATCGCGTGGCGGAATCCGTATGCACCGTCGCGTGCCTCGAGCAACCCGAGCCGCACCCCGACGTCGAGATCCTCGAGCAGCCGGATCGGGTCGGCTCTCACCACGGCGGCGAGGACATCGATGTCGACGGATGCCCCGAGCACCGCCGCACTCATCAATGTCCCGGCCGCGGCGCCCGCTTCCGCGCAGCGATCGAGGACGGCGGCCTGGATGGATTCCGGAGGCGCGCCGCGCGCATCCGCTGAGGCCAGCTGCGTGAGAAACAGCGCATTGCCGCCGCTGCGCTCGAGCAGCCGGTCGGCATGCTCTTCGCCGACAATCTGGCGCACCGCATCGATCGACAACGGCGGCAGCAGTAGACGCACCGCCTGCGGCGGTATCTCGCCTTCACCGCTGCGACGGGTCAGCAGGACCAGCAACGAAAGATCCGGGCTCGCGACCAGGTCGGTGATCCACGCCCAGGTGAGCGGATCAGCTCGCTGAACATCGTCGACGAACAGCACGGCCGGCAACGTGCACGCTCGCCGCACCACCCGTCGCAGGGCGGCGAACAGCACCGCAAGCCCCGCGGGCGACGAGGCCTGCGATTGCGCGATGTCGGCTGGCGGCTCAGCGTCCGTCGAGGTCCAGTCGAGCATCGGCTCGAGCAGGGTCGCGTCGGTGCCGAGCAGCTCGCGGCCCACATCGGTCCCGACCTGACGAAGGTGGTTGCGGATCATGTGCAGGACCGGCTGGAGCGGCAGCGATCTGCTCAGCTGGTCGCAGCGCGCGGCGAGCACGACGGTCTCGGCGCCGAGGCGACCGGTCCAGGCGGATGCAACCGCTGTCTTGCCGATCCCCGGTTCGCCCTCGACCACCACGGCCACCGGCGTCCCCGCCTGCGCACGCAGGAATGCGTCGTCGAGCGCCTGCAACTCCTCCTGCCGGCCGGGGAGTTCGAGGTCGCCGGTGAGTGCGCGGCGGCCCGATTGTGGCGATGCGACCAGGATCCCGGGCACCGGGAGCCCCTTGAGCACTGCGACGTGCGCGGCGTCGGTGAGCTCGGACGGCGAGGTGCCGAGCTCATCGGCGAGGCGCTCTCGCATGCGCTCATACATGGCGAGCGCCGACGACGATCTGCCCTGCGCAGCCAGCGCGGCCATCACCAGCCGCAGGGACTCCTCGTCGTACGCGTCCTGGTCGAGTGCTTGCTCGGCCGCTTCGACACCGGTGGCGAGATCCCCCGCCGCGAGCGCGGCGCGGGCCACCAGGTGGCGGGCGCGGGCGCTGAGGCGTTCGACGGCACGGCGTTCCTCAACAAGCCACGCCTCGTCGTCGAGCGCGGGATGCGCGAGCAGGACTCGCGCTGCCATCGCCGCAGCCAACGCCGGTGCCGGCTCAGCTTCGCGCAACCGCCGGTCGGCTTCGGATTCGAGCTCGGAAGCGGCGATCAGATCAATCCAGTCGGCGTGCAGTGCGTACCCGGCATCGCCGTGGCTGATGCGCGACGAGCCGAGAACGCCGCGCAAACGGCTCATGAGCACCGCAAGTTGCGCCGGTGGGTCGCGCGGCTGATCGTCAGACCAGAGGACGTCGGCGAGCCGCTCCACGCTGACCGGGCGTCCGAGGGCGATGCCGAGGACGCGAAGGGCGATTCGCGCCTTGCGGCTGCCGAGTTGATGCTCAGCGAGCCCATCGACCGACAGCCCATCGACGACATGGATCCGCAGTGCGCCCGGTTGAGCCACCGGACGCACCGTCGGCGGGGCCTCGGCGCGGTCCACGGCACCAAGGATACGTGCCACGGGACCGCGCGAGGGAAGCCCCCTATCGGCGCTGGATCACCCCTTGCCGTAGTTGCTCGCGCCGTTCCAGTCGATGAGCACGACCGCCTCGTCGCCGATCACCCAAGCATCGTGCCCCGAGGGCAGCGCGGTGATGTCACCGGTTCGTGCGTCGAACTCGCTGCCGTCGGCCATCTGAATCCGCAGCACTCCGGACGCGTGGTACTGAAAGTGGGGCGCCTCGCAGAGCTCGGTCCCCGCGATCGGCTTGACGTGCAGCGACCACCGCCACCCGGGCTCGAGGGTCAACCTGCCCACCGTGCCGCCGCCGATGTTGACGAGATCGACGCGCCCCTTCTCGAAAACCCGCTCCTCGTCGGGAGTGCTCAGTGTCTTGTGTTCCGCCGTGACCGTGGTTGGCATTGCATGCCTCCTGTAAACGCTGCCGGCGCTGTCAGAGCGCCTCGGGTCGCATGCTGCGCACAGGCGATTGCAGGATCCATGCAGAACGGATCTCCTCGAGACGCTCGGCGACCTGCGCAGGACGGCTGAGGGCGGCCAGGTGCCCGCCGCGATCCGCGCTCAGGCAGACGTTGGAGAGCTCGCCGCCCCACGGCGGAGGCCGTCGAAGAGGAGACCCACGAGGCGCTCCGAAGCCTCGGAACGCTCCTGGTCGGTCGACATGCAGATGCCGCCGACGGCACGGATCAGATCACCGCCATCAATGTCGCCCCGGACCGTCCCGGCTGCGACGCCGGCTTCGAGCAGCTTGGTCGCCGCCGCGGTCGCACGCCCGCGCGTCTGGTCGAAGAAGCTCGGGTTGGAGCCGAGCAGCGGCTTGAGCACGGAGAGCATGCCCTTCTTGGTGGCCACGTGCCGCACGAACAGCCGCATCCATTCCGCGAGCGCCAGGTCGGGCGGCATGGTCTCGAGGAGCTCGTCCGCCCGCTCGCAGAGGACGTCGATCTCGTTGCGATAGACCGCCTCCACGAGGGCGTCCCGCGTCGGGAAGTGTCGATAGAGGGTGCCGATCCCGACGCCCGCACTTCGGGCGATGTCCTCGAGCGGAACGTCAGCGCCCCGGGCCGCGAACGCATCGGCCGCTGCCGAGAGCACGAGCTGGCGGTTGCGCACCGCATCGGCGCGAGGACGGCGATCTGTGGAAACCAGCTCGTCGGGCTCCACCACCCGGCTCCCGGCCACCTCGACTTCATGTGCCACGACTAGATCACCCACA
Source organism: Candidatus Dormiibacterota bacterium (assembly GCA_003162415.1). Lineage (GTDB taxonomy): Bacteria > Chloroflexota > Dormibacteria > Aeolococcales > Aeolococcaceae > Palsa-851. The sequence goes on along the minus strand of PMOL01000005.1, from coordinate 228,467 downwards.
ACGTCATGTTGCAAAACGGAGGTAACCTCCGGTATACTTCCGGAGGCAGCATCCGTTTCGTAAGTCTACCCCATCTGGAGGATCTCCGTGCCATCTGTCGCCACTCTCGTCGCTCTGCCCGGCCGGGCAACCCAGCACCAGCCTCGCCGGGGCCTGGTGCTCGCCATCATCCTTGCCGTCCAGCTGATGGTGGTGCTCGATGCCACCATCGTGAACATCGCTCTGCCCGACATCGCCGGGGCATTGCACTTCTCCCCCGCGAATCTCTCCTGGGTGATCACCGCATACACCCTGGCCTTCGGCGGGTTCCTGCTCCTCGGCGCACGAGCGGGCGATCTTCTCGGCCGCCGGCGCGTGTTCATCGCGGGGATCGCCCTCTTCACCGCCGCGTCGTTCCTCGGTGGCGTGGCCCCCTGGAGTGGCTGGCTGCTCGCGGCTCGCGCGCTCCAGGGAGTCGGTGGAGCGCTCGCCGCACCCTCGGCGCTGGCACTGCTGATGACCATGTTCCGGGAAGGCCAGGAGCGCGTTCGCGCGCTCGGCTGGTACACCGCCGTGTCCATCGGCGGTGGCGCCATCGGCCTGATCCTTGGCGGTCTCCTGGTGCAGTGGGCATCGTGGCGTTGGGTGCTCTTCGTCAACGTGCCGATCGGCATCATCGTGATCGCGCTGGCGCGGCGCCTCCTGACCGAGACTCCCAGCCGCAACGGCCATTTCGACGTTCGCGGCGCGCTCACATCGACGCTCGGCGTGACCTCGCTCGCCTATGGGTTCGTACGCGCCGCGACCTCCGGTTGGGGCGACGCCGTGACCATGGCCGCCTTCGCCGCCGGCGTCGTCCTCCTGGCGACGTTCGTCCTGCTCGAGCGCCGCGCGCCGGAGCCGATCACACCACTGCGACTCTTCGCTGACCGCAGCCGTAGTGCCTCCTACATCGCGCGCCTCTTCCTGACCGCGGGAATGTTCGGCATGTTCTTCTTCCTCACGCAGTTCCTCCAGGACGTGCTGCACTACAGTCCCATCAAGACCGGCCTGGCGTTTCTGCCCTTCACCGTCGCGCTCTTCTCGATGTCGCAGCTCAGCGCGCGCGGGCTCATGCAGCGGTTCGGCGCCAAGCCGGTGATGGTGGTTGGCTTCTCGGTGTCGACCGTGGGCATGTTGCTGATGACCCAGCTCGCGGCATCGAGCAGCTATGTCTCCCTGCTGGCGCCGCTGATGCTCTTCGGCGCGGGCAACGGACTCGCATTCGTGCCGCTCACCTCCACGTCACTCAGTGGCGTGCGCCAGGAGGATGCCGGTGCCGCGTCGGGTTTGGTCAACGTGATGCAGCAGCTCGGCGGCGCGCTCGGGCTTGCGGTGCTCGTGTCCGTTTTCGGCACGGCCGCACGGGGGGCTGCGCAGTCGATCACCGTGGCACAGCAGGCGTTCGTCACCGGCGCCGATCACGCGTTCATCGCGGCGACCGTGTTCGTCTGCGCGACAGTGGTCGTGCTGGCGGTGGCGATTCGCGGGCGGCGTGCCAGCGCTCGCGCAGCCGCCGTGCCTTCCTGGGTGCGCGAGCTCGACGCGCCGGCTACGGCGCTGATCGAGAGTTGACCCGATCGATGAAGATCGTCGACCGGTAGTACGCAAGTTCCGCGATCGATTCGCGGATGTCGTCCAGGGCCCGGTGCGCCTCCTTCTTGGGGGGCGCACCGGCGAGGACATCGGGATACCACCGCCGGCAGAGTTCCTTGACGCTCGAGACGTCAATCGAGCGGTAGTGGAGGAAGCTCTCCACCTCGGGAAGGTGTGCCGCGAGGAATCGCCGGTCGGTCCCGATCGAGTTGCCGCACAGCGGCACCGACCGCGGCTCGCCGATGTGTGATCTCAGGAATGCGAGGGTCTCTTCGCCGGCGTCTGCGAGCGAGATCGGGGAGGACTGGATCGCCGCGAGGAGCCCCGATCTGGTGTGCATGGAGCGCACCACGCCCTCCATGGCCTCCAGTTCCTCCGGCGTCGCGTGGACGACGATATCCGGGCCTTCCGCAACTGTCTCGAGCTCATCGTTGGTGATCACCGTGGCGATCTCGACGATCACATTCCGCGACGGGTCAAGACCGGTCATCTCGAGGTCCATCCAGGCGAGCACGACGCGATACTAGCGTGAGGTGTCACCTCCCACGACGCAGGCGCCCTCGCCTGGGCACTGGTTCATCGCCTGACGGCTCGCTCATGTGGGAGTGGTCACAGTCCAATGACGAGACGGTGGCCGGTGGCGTCTTGATGCGCAACCTGCACAGCCTAGGGGTGTGACCGGGACAGGAGGCGATGAGGTGCAGCGTGCAGCGACCGGCAATCAGGTCGTCGCGATCGGTGGCCGGCTGGCGAGGCGCGGGCGAGAGAGGCGCCGGCTCGACGCCGCCCACCAGGCGGGCCTCCAGGAAGGCCTGCGCATGTACCGGAGCATGTTCGATCGAGGCTCACTCGGTCAGCTGATCGTCGATTTCAAGGAATTCAACATCCACCGAGTGAACCAGGTGCTCTGCGAGATGACCGGATTCAGCGCTGAGGAGCTCGTCGGAGCACCTGTCGCGAAGATCTTCCCGGTGGACCGGAATCCGACGTTGGACGCGGTTGCGCGCCTCGCAGACGGCTCAGTGGATGGCTATTCCGTCGAGCGCGTTCTTCAGCACAAGAGCGGCGCCACCTTTCCGATCCTCTCGACGGTCTCCGCGGTGCGCAATGAGGCCGGCCTCGCGGTCCAAGCCCTGGTGCTGATGCAGGATCTCAGCGAACAGCACGAGCTGAAGCATGCGCAGCAGCGGAGTGAGGCATTGATCGATGCGGCCGTGGCCGCGCTGCCAATCGCATTCTCGATGTACGACACCACTCTTCGCCTCACGTTTGTCGCAGGCGGGCGGGAGGTGACCGGTGCCAACCTCGAAGACTATGTCGGCAGGAATGTCAGGGACATCCTGACCGACGCCGACTCGTTGCATGCGCTCGAGACCGCTCTCACCGGGTCCGAAACGAGCTCACGGGTTCTCTTCAACGGCAGCACCTATCTGACTCTCAACGCCCCCATGCGCGATGACGCGGGGAACATCGTGGGCGTGATCTCCGTCTCCTCGAACATCAGCGCCGAGGTTGCGGCCGAAGCCGATCGACGGAAAGCCGAGGAGTTGCGACTGTTCGCCGTGCGGCACGACGCCCTGACCGGGCTGCTCGGAAGGTCCGGTCTCATCGAGTACCTGAACGATGTCGCCTCAGCGAGCCGGCCAACGGGCGCACTTCTGATCCTCGATCTCGACGACTTCAACCTCATCAACGACAGTCTTGGACACGACATCGGCGACGAGGTCCTGCGCGAGGTTGCCCGGCGTCTGTCGAACGCGTTCCCTGATGCGGTGCTTGCCAAGTACGGCGGTGACGAGTTCGCCGTGGTGGCGCCGTTCGTTCAAGATCATGCGGATGCCACGAGCGCTGCGAGCCTGATCTTCGACATGATGGATGCGGAGGTGAATGTACAGGGCCATGTCCTGCGGGTCACCGCGAGCCTGGGGGTCGCACTGCAGAAGGCGCCGCGCCCGTTGAGCGTGGCGACGCTGATCCGCAACGCCGATTCGGCGTTGTCACACGCGAAGATCGCGGGCGCGGCGCAGTACCGGCTGTATGACACCGTGATGCGACGAGAGGTGCGCCAGCGGCTCGACATCCAGGATGGGCTTCGAGCGGCGATGGACTCGGGGAAGTTGCAGATGGCGTATCAGCCCATCGTCAACCTTGCCGACCGGAGGATCCTCGGCGCCGAAGCACTGCTGCGATGGACGCATCCGGAAAGAGGTCCCGTCCCACCGAGCGAGTTCATCCCCATCGCTGAGACAAGCGGTCTGATCGTGCCGATCGGGCAGTGGGTCATGCAGAGCGCGTGTTCGACAATGATGCCGCTCAATCATGAGTGCGGCATCTATATCGCGGTCAATGTGTCTGTGCGCCAGCTCATCGGCGACCTGTTCGCCGGCTGGGTCGAGGACGTTCTCGCGCATACCGGACTCCCGCCGGCGGCACTGGTGATCGAGGTGACCGAGAGCGCACTCATGGACGACGTCGGTCTGGCTAGCAGAGCGTTCCACCGCCTGCGTGCGCAGGGAGTGAGGGTCTCCATCGACGACTTCGGCACCGGGTACTCGTCGCTGGCTCGGCTCCAGCTGCTGCCGGTCGACGTGATCAAGCTTGACCGCGCTTTCGTGACCGACCTGGACACACGGTCTGAGGCTCGAGCGATGGCTGCCGCGATCCTGCATGTCGGCGTTGCCATCGGCGCGCAGATCGTCGCCGAAGGCGTTGAGACCGAGACGGAGGCTGCGGTGCTGGTTGACATCGGGTACACCGTGGCACAGGGATTCCTGTTTGGCCGACCGATGCCCATCGACGCGCTCCGAGCTTCTCTGAGGACGCAGCGAGGTCTGGTCTCCGAGGGTTTTGCAACCGTCGCCTAGGACGCGCGAATCTCCTCTCCTGACAATGTCACAGACTGCGTCGATCGTCGTCTGATACCGGTGCGCCCCTCACGTGAACCGTAACCACTCCGGCGCCATGATCAACGCATGAAGGGCAAGACGATCGCGGTCGGCCTGGCAGCCGCTCTGTGCCTGTCCGCCATCGGGATCGTCGCCATCGCCGGCATCAAGGGTGCGTACAACGCGAATCTGACCTCCGAGCGATCCAAGCTCTCGGCCGCGGCTCAGGTGACTGCGGCGTTTGTGGCAAAGGAGATGGACGGCGTCGGCGAGCTCGAGAAGCTGACTCTCACGGATGCGGATTTCGTCGCCGCACTCGGATCTGGCCACCCAACCCACGAGCAGCTGAACAACCTCCAGGTGACGCTCGCCCAGCTTGTGACGCTCGAGTCCAACTACGCATTCGCATCAGTGTTCACCGGTGATGGGACGCTCCTCGCGATCTCTCCACCTGATCCAACGCTTGTCGATCAGAACTTTGACTACCGTGATTGGTACGTGGGGGTGATGCGAACTGGAGCGACGTACGTCTCGAACGCGTATGTCTCGGCGGTTGCTGGTTCACCGCACATCGTGGGTGTTGGGACTCCAATCTACGCTGCGTCTCCCACGGGTCAGCGTGGCGCGATGATCGGGATCCTGCTCATCGGATACAAGATCGCCTCCGTGCAGGCATTCGTGACGCATCTTTCGACGCTGCAGCAGATCGGGCTGCAGCTCGCTGACCAGCAGGGAACGCTGATGACGACAGTCGCAACCGTGGGAAACTCGGTCGACACAACCGAAGGCCCTGCCATCCTCGCCGCCGAGGATGGCAGATCGATAACCACACTGTCTGCGGGCATCCTCTCCGCGGGCGCCACCGTCCCGGGTATCGGATGGTCGCTCAGCCTGAGCACGCCGCTGGCCGAAACCACCGCCGGGGCCGGTAGTCAGGAAGTCACCGCGGTTGCGATCGGCCTGCTCGTGGCGCTGGGGCTCGGGGGCTGCGCGATCGTCATCGTCATGGGCCGGCTCGAGCGCGCCTATGCGCGACGTGAGGCCACTGAGAACAAATTGCAAACCGTTCAGGAATCAATGACCGACGGCATCATCGTGTATGACGCGGCCGGCCGGCTGTCGTCGATGAACCTTGCGACTCACAACGTGTTCGAGCTGGAGCCTGGCGAACAGGCAACCGCATCGGTTGCGCGGTGTGACCTGCTTCGCGAGGACGGCACCGCGCTGCCTGCGGGAGACAGTCCGGTCATCACGATGCAGCAGAGCGGACCAGGATTCGAGGGCGGCGCAGGACTCGGAGTCCGTAGCCGGGCAAATCAGACGGTCCGATGGTTGTCCTTTTCCACATCGCCAATCCACGATGCGCATTCGCGCGTGACCGGATACGTGTCCACCATCCGTGACGTCACCGACCGGTTGGAGACGATCCACGCACTTCGCATCGTCAGCAGCGCCGCCGCGCAGATGAGCTCGACCCTGGTTGGTGAACGTGTCATCGCCGCACTCACCAAGGCGGCGTCGGAACTCTGCTCCGCCACAGGCGAGCCACGCCGGCGCGCCGAACTGTTCATCATCGAAGGCCCGGCGATGACGAGTGCAGGCAAGCACGACCCGGATGACGAGGTGAGCATGGACGGCGCGAGTTATCAACTCGCAGATCATCCCTATGCGCAGCAGGTCATCGCGAGCCGGCAACCCGCGATGGCCCATCTGGAATTCAGCTTGTTCGGGCCAAGCGTCGCAAAGGCAATCAGGCGCGCTGGCGTGACCAACTGCGTTTGGGTGCCGCTCATTCGCGACGGCGAGGTCTTCGCAATCCTGGCGGTTGCGGGGCGGCAGAATGGGCTCATCAGCCCGGCGATCCTCGAGTATCTCAGGGGAATCGTCGCCATGGGCGTGCTCGCCCTTGACAACGCTGCGCTGCACGAGACGGTTGGCAATCTCGCTCGCACCGACCCGTTGACCGGCACGGCGAACCGCCGGGCGCTCGCGGAACGGGTCAGCCAGCTCCCGCGTATGCCGTTTGCCTTCGTGGCGGTGGACGTCGACGGGCTGAAGCCGGTCAACGATACGCATGGCCACAGCGCCGGCGACGAGCTGCTCGCCGCTGTGGCATCCGCAATGCAGACTCAACTGCGCAGTGCTGACGTCCTCGCGCGGACCGGCGGCGACGAGTTCGTGGTGCTGATGGTCGGATCGGACGCCCATGGAGCGTCGGAGCTCGCCGACCGCCTGGTTGCCTCGGTGTCCCAGGTTCGTCTCTCGTGGGGAATTCCGAGCATCAGCGTCGGCGCCGCCGCGGGCATGGCGGGCGACGACCCTGCGGCTGTTGCGGAGCGAGCCGATGAGGCGCTCTATGCGGCGAAGCAGCTCAGGCCGCACACCCTGAGCGTCGTCGGTGCGTCCCCGGGACCTCGGTAGGACGCGTGGCTCAAACCTGATCCCGCGGAGGATCAGCGGACCCTGGCCCGGCATCGAGGCGGAGCACGCGGATGAGCCACTCGCTCACTGCAGCGGTCACGCGCTCGAGTGAGTCGGAGCGCGTATCTCGCACGTCAGAAACCAGCATGTGGTTCGCCATCGGAATCGCCACGAGCTCGATGTCCGGTGGCAGGTCCGGAAACTGATCGGGACGTCCGAAGGGGTCTCGCTCGCCCTGCACGACGAGCGTAGGCTTCCCGGTACGCAGCAATTCCGCGGGGCTGCCGGGTCCGAGCAGCGGATAGGCAAGTGCCAGCACGGCGTCGGCTCCGAGGGCCCGTGCCGTGCGGCACGCCACCTGCGACCCGGCGCTGCGGCCACCTGAGACCGTTGGTCCTTCAAGGGCACTGAGGGCCGGCCACAGAGCCGTCCATGCGCGATCCAACGACTCCTCGCCGGCGACCTCGTAGTTGCCCTCCACTCGATACGGCTGCGTCACCAGCACGACGGTGTACCCGAGTGGAGGCAGAGCACCGGCCAGCGCCTGCAGATCCTTCGCCTCCACCCCCGTGGCCGTGCCATGGCCGAGCACGACCGTCGCGCGTGGCGCGACCGCTGCCGGATACCAATCGAGGCGCGCGTTCCCCACGGGTGTGGCAACCAACTGCTGATGCATCGTTTACTCCGGTGTCGTGACCCTGCGGTGTTGTGCGACGAAGCGGGCAATGCGCGTCGTGATTGCGAGGTCATCGGGGATGACATGTCCACCCCGGTGTTCGATGATCACGGGCTCCGCAAAGCGCTCCGCGAGCAGTTGCGAATCGCGCATCGGCACGATGCCGTCGTTGCGGCCCATCACGTGGAGTGATGGGCCGTGCAACTGGTGCGTGAAGAGATTCGCGTGTTGCGGGGCGGTACTCGTAAATCCCCCAACCATGATCCCCATGTCGAACACTATCGGAGTCGTTTCGGTCTCACGCAAGGCCGCGAGCAACCCCGTCAGCGCAGCGCCCTGGCTGAAGCCGAAGACTCCGTCAAAACGCTGCGTGCCAAAGAGTTCGACGGCCCAGTCGCGGGTGCGTTCCCATCCGCGAAACCCGTCGTGCCACCAACCGAAGTCACCGGTCGCGAGAGTCGGTGCATCGACAAAGACCAACTCCACATCAGCCGGGACGGCGGCCGCGACCGGAGCAATCTGGCGGCGCAGAATTGCGGCGCTGCCGTGATACCCGTGAAGACACAGGATGCGGGTTGCGATCATCGCTCTCCTCGCTCCTCACCGGCCGCCGTCGGGCAGACGATGAAGGCCCTGGCGATCGTGTGCGCGCCGATTGCGAAGCCCATATACGCAGCGCTGGCGGTCCTGTCGAGCCCCGACCTGTCGACGTCGAGCGCGGTCACGGTGATGTGGTAGTTGTGGATGCCGGAATTGGGAGGCGGTGCCGCCCCGACGAACTGGTACGCGCCCGCGTCGCCGGCGAGTTGGAATGCGCCCTCCGGGAGCTTCGACCCATCCGCCGTGCCCGCGCCGGCCGGCAACGATGTCACCGACGCAGGGATGTCGGCCACGACCCAGTGCCAGAAGCCGCTCCCGGTTGGCGCCTCGGGGTCGTACATCGACACCACAAAGCTCTTCGTCTCACTGGGAAACCCCGACCAGGACAGCTGCGGCGAGACGTCCTCGCCGCCTAGCACGCCGAACAGCTTCGACCACTGCGCCAGCGGAAGCGGGCTTCCGTCGGTGACCGTTTCGCTGGAGAGCTGGAACGCGGGGACCTTGGGCAGGTAGGCGTAGGGACTCGCCGACGCCGGCGCGGTGGCTTGCGATTGGCTCATGGCGATGTTTCTCCTTTGATTGCCGTCAGAAGTGCACCCGAGTGCAATGCCCTTGATCCTGACGGAGCCGCACTCGATCTGTCCAACGCATAGATAGACTGGAATCGATAATATTTCTGCATGACCGTCTCCTTACGCCAGCTCGAGTACTTCGTCGCGGTGGTGGATGACGGCTCGTTCACGACGGCGGCCACCCGGCTGCATGTGAGCCAGCCGGGGCTCTCACATCAGATTCAGGCGCTCGAGCGCCAGCTCGGCGGTCCACTGCTCGAACGCCTGAGCCGAGGCGTGCGCCTGACCCCGGCTGGACGGATCGCCCTCCCGCACGCCAGGACCAGCCTGGCGCACGCCGAGCGCGCGCGCACCGGGGCGCTGCGAGCATCGGGAATCGATGCCGGCGAGCTGCACGTCGGAACGCTGTACTCGATCAGCGTCGGCATCCTTCCGGCGGCACTTCGCACCTGGCGCGCCACCTTTCCGGACGTCCAGGTGCGCCTGGTCGAGTTCCGCCGGAGCGATGACCTGGTCGCCGCGATGGAGGCGGGGCAGGCCGATGTCGCGGTCGGCCCGACACCGCCTGGCTGGGAGGGTCCGACCCGGGAGATCGGCGCCGAGCAGTTCGTGATCACAGCGGCGCCGGGGACGATCCTCCCGGGGACGCCGCCGTCGGTCCGGATGAGCGATCTCGCCGAGCAGCTCTGGGTGCATTACACGCCACCGAGCGGGCTGGCCGACATCCTCGACGCGGCGTGCGAGGAGGCTGGTTTTCAACCGCGCGTCGCGGTGCGTACGGAGCAGTCGGCGTCCGCGCTCAACCTCTCGCAGGCGGGCCTGGGCATCACGCTGCTCCCCGGCAACGTCATCCCGGCGCACTTCGACGGCACGGTGCTGTCCCCGGACCCGCCGGTCCTCCGGATGCTCTCCGTGTACACGCGCGTGCGCGCCGATCCGATCACTGAGGCATTCGTCGACGCCATCTCGCAGCAGACGATCTCGGTATTGCAATAAGCCACCGTCACGGTGCGCCCGGCGGCTCCTGGCCGTCGGCCCCCTGGGTTCGAGATCGGTTGTTACGAGAACGCAACCGCAGGTAGGAGAGATCGCACCCATCTGGCGCCCGGCTCACGGCGGGCCTCCCCCGAAGTCACAAAACGGAGCACCGCCTATGACAGGGCGGAACGCCGCGCAGTGGTGGCATACGGTCGTGTCGTCCGCGTCTATCAGAGATTAGAGATCCTTTGTGAGAATCACTCACCCGACCCGATCGTCCCGACACGCCGTGGCCCGCCGGCTTCAAATGCCGCTGAGCCTGGTAACGGTGTTCGCGACGCTGTTCGCGCTCCTGCCGAGCGACAGCTTCGCCGCGGGATCGCCCCTGGAGAGCGAGACGTTCACCACCAACGCGACCGCTGCCGGCCAGTGGATGCTGCCGGCCGGGCGGGGCGGCACCAATGGGGCCTGCCTGACCGCCGGACCCGTCTCCGCAACCACGTCGATCCCGAACTGCTCGCCCACCACTGACGCCTCGGGGAACGGCGTGCTCCGCATGACCACCAACGCCGGCAACGCGGTCGGTGCGGTCTTCTACCAGGCGAGCCTCCCGACATCGCAGGGCCTCGACGTCACGCTCGACACCTACCAGTTCGACGGCACCGGTGCCGACGGCATCGTCTTCAGTCTCGCTGCGGCCGACCCGGCGAACCCGACGCCACCGGCGAGCACGGGGCCGCTCGGTGGTGACCTCGGCTATGCGGCCAACACGCAGGGCTCACCCGGGACCGCTGGAATGCCCGACGGCTATCTCGGCATCGGGCTCGACGTCTACGGCAACTACGAGAACTACCCCCTTGCCGGTGGCACCGGCTGCACGACCCCGTCGCCGCTCATGAACAACACCGCATATCCGGAGTCGGTCACGACCCGCGGCCCCGGCAACGGCACGGTGGGGTACTGCATCCTCGGGACCACCGCGACGGTGAGTGCCAACTCGAGTGGCGGTGGCAGCCACAATGGCACGATCACCAACGTCGGAGCGGGGAACCTGCTCGACAACCAGGCCGCAACAACGCGCACCGGCGACAAGGTCCCGATCGAGATCGCAATCAACCCCTCCGCATCGGCAACCACGACGACGAGCGGACTCTCGGTCCCTGCCATGTCGTGGCTCATCGCGTACACGCCGCTCGGAACCGTGACGCAGCAGACGCTCGAAGGCACGCTGCCTACCACCACCAACAACGCCGCACTCTCGACCTTCCCCGCGTCGTGGATCAACCCCCTTACCGGGATCCCCTACCAGCTCACCTTCGGATGGACGGCCTCGACCGGTGGTTCGAACGAGTACCACGAGGTCAACCAGCTCAGCGCATCGACGTTGATCGGTGCCGTGCCGGAGCTGTCGCTCACCAAGTCCGACAACGAGAGCGGGAAGATGCTCGCCGGAAACCAGGCCAACTTCATCCTTGCCCCTAGTGTCTCGTCGAGTGGCGGACCCGAGGCGAACATGCTGACCGTCACCGACGCGCTGCCCGCGGGGATGACCCCGGGGACCGCAACCAGCAGCGCCGACTGGGGATGCACGACGGCGGGTCAGACCGTGACCTGCACGTACACGCCGGGCTCGGCGCTGCCGGCCGGCACGTCCTTGCCCAACATCACGATCCCGGTGATGCTGTCGCCGGCGCTGAGCGGCACCGTCACGAACACCGCACGTCTCTCATCCACCGACGCACTCCCCGCGGTGAGCAGCGACGCAGTGCTGGTCAGCGCGTTCACCGACACTGCATCACCGTCTCCGCAGACCTACCTGCAGACCGTCACCTACACCGCGACATTGCCTTCCAGCGCAACCGGAACGGTCACCTTCAGCATCGGCGGCACGACGCTGTGCCCGGCGACATTGCCGTCGCTGAACTGCACCGCGAGCAACGCCCCGGTCGGCGCCGACACGGTGACGGCGACCTACTCCGGTGACACGAACTTCGCGCCGCAGACCACGACCACGGCGCTGACGATCACCAAGGCAACGCCGTCCTTCACCGAGGCGGCTGCGCCCGCGTCGATCGTCTACGGCTCGCAGGACACGCTGTCCGACTCCGGGCTCCCCGCCGGCGCGACCGGCACTGTGACCTTCTCATCCGGCGGCTCAACGCTCTGCGTCGCAAGCATCCCGAGGACGAGCTGCCAGACCGCAGCCACGCTGGCCGCGGGCACGTACCCGGTCACCGCGACCTACTCGGGTGACGGCAACTACACCAGTGCCACCGCGACCGGTGCGAGCTTCACCGTCACCAAGGCGAGCACGTCGATGACCGAGGCTGCGGCACCGGCGAGCATCGCGTATGGCACCAACGACACCGTCTCGGTCGCCGGGCTCCCCGCGGGCGCGACGGGCACCGTCACCTTTACCTCCGGTGGGTCGACGCTCTGCGTCGCAACGCTTCCGACGTTGAGCTGTGCCACCCCGACGTCATTGATCCCGGGGCTGTACCCGGTGACTGCGACGTATTCGGGTGACGGCAACCACACCGGGACGACGGTGAGCACCGCCAGCTTCACGGTGACGATCGCGAGCACGTCGATGACCGAATCCGCGGCACCGGCGAGCATCCCGTACGGATCTACCGACACGCTCTCAGTGTCCGGCCTGCCGGTTGGCGCCACGGGCAGTGTCACCTACAAGTCGGGTGGATCGACGCTGTGCGTCGCGGCGCTGCCGGCGACCAGCTGCTCCACCTCGGCCGCGTTGACCCCCGGCCCCTACCCGGTGACCGCGACCTATTCGGGCGACAGCAACTACACCGGCACCACCGCGAGCGGCGCCAGCTTCACGGTCACCAGGGCGACCACAGCGATGAGCGAAACGGCATCACCGGCATCAATCGGCTACGGGTCGCAGGACACGCTTTCGGTAACCGGATTGCCCGCCGGCGCAACGGGAATCGTGACCTTCGCCTCAGGCGGTACCACCCTCTGCACGGTGACGCTCCCGGCGACCAGTTGCCAGACCGCAGCGACACTTGCGGCGGGGACGTACCCGGTAACCGCCACGTATCCCGGTGACACGAACTACCAGGGCACGACCGCAACCGGTGCCAGCTTCACGGTCACCAAGGCGGACCCCGTCTTCAGCGAATCGGCCGCACCCGCGAGCGTCCCGTACGGTACCGCCGACACCCTGTCGGTGACCGGGCTGGCCGCCGACGCCACGGGAACCGTGACCTTCACATCAGGTGGGTCAACGCTCTGCACCACCACGCTGCCGCTGACAAGCTGCAACACCTCGTCATCGCTCGACCCGGGTGCGTACCCCGTGACCGCGACCTACTCAGGTGACAGCAACTACAACGGCGCTGTCGCGACCGGCGCGAGTTTCGCAGTGACCAGGGCGGATACGTCGATGACGGAATCGGCGGCGCCCGCGACCATCGCGTACGGCGCGCAAGACACGCTGTCGGCCACCGGCCTTCCGGTGGATGCAACCGGGACCGTGACCTTCTCGTCGGCCGGCTCTCCGCTCTGCGTCGCCGCGCTGCCCGGCTTCAGCTGCCAGACATCGACGTCCCTCTCCCCGGGCACCTACCCGGTGACGGCGGCCTACTCCGGTGACAGTCACTACAACGCCACGACCGCAAACGGTGCGTCGTTCGCGGTCACCAAGGCCGATCCGTCGTTCACCGAGGCGGCCGCACCGGCGAGCATCCCCTACGGCAACGCCGACACGCTGTCGGATGCGGGCCTGCCCGGCAGCGCGACCGGACAAGTGACCTTCAGGTCGGGCGGATCCACGCTCTGCACCGCGGAGCTCCCGACGCTCAGCTGCCAGACGTCAACGTCGCTGGCCGCAGCCACCTACCCGGTGACCGCGACCTACCCGGGTGACGGCAACTACAACGGTGGCACCGCGACCGGTGCGAGCTTTGTGGTGACCCAGGCCGGTACATCGATGACCGAGTCGGCGGCACCCGCCACCATCGCGTTCGGCATGCAGGACACCCTCGCGGCAGCCGGATTTCCCGGCGACGCGACCGGCACGGTGACATTCGTGTCGGCTGGATCCACGCTGTGCGTCGCAACGCTGCCGGCGATGAGCTGCCTGACCGCATCGACACTGACACCAGGCACCTACCCGGTCAGCGCGACCTACTCCGGTGACAGCAACTACAACGGCGTCACCGCGAGCGGCGCCAGCTTCACGGTCACCAAGGACACGGTCACGCTCACCGAGCTGGCATCTCCCGGAACGATCGTATACGGCACCACCGACACGGTTTCAGCCGGCGGACTGCCCGCCGGCGCAACCGGGACGGTGACCTTCAAGTCGGGCACCATGGGCCTCTGCACCGCAACCTTGACCGCAACCAGCTGCGACACGCCGGCAACGCTCACGCCCGCGACCTACCCGGTCACGGCCTCGTATTCCGGCGACGTCAACGACAGCGCCGCCACCGCGACCGGCGCAGTCTTCACGGTCATCAAGGCTGACACCGCGATCACGGTGACCGTCTCGCCGGGGAAGACGACGAGCGGTGAATCGGTGACCGTGTCCGCGTGGGGCCTGCCGCCGAGCGCCACCGGGACCGTGACCTTCACCTCCGGCGGCATCGTCCTCTGCACGGCGACACTTCCGGCGACCAGCTGCACCACCACCGTCACCCTCCCTCCCGGCTCGTACCCGGTGAAGGCCACATACTCCGGTAACGCCGACTACAACGGGTCGAGCGCGGTGGGCAGCGGCCAGCTCGGCGTGCTCTCGGTCGTCGCGGCGGTCAGCGTCCCCGACACCGGAGCCGGTCAGACCGGGCCACGCACGCTGCTCGGCGCCGCGATGATCATGCTTGGCACCGGGATAGCGGCGGTGTCGCGGGGCCGCCGGCGGAGCGCCAGGAAGAGCTAACCCGCCGAGCGCGGACGGCTCGGCAATCAGGGCTGCGAGGCTCGCGGCGCGGTGAGTGTAGGCTCGTGTGGACGATGCCACCTCCCGAGACGAGCGTCACCTACCGCAGTCCGCTGCACGAGATGACGCAGACCACGCCGACCTCCCTCTGGAACGACTCGGCCGCGATCGATGAGCTGACCTATTCCATCGAGAACGGCGCTGTCGGGGCGACGTGCAATCCGGTGATCGCGGCGGCGGTGCTCGCCGGTGACCGGGCCACCTGGGGACCGCGAACCGAGGCGCTGCTCCGCGAGCTTCCGACCGCCGCCGAGGACACGATCGCCTGGAAGCTCGTCGAGGAACTGTCGATCCGGGCAGCGAAGCTCCTCGAGCCGATCTTCGAGGCGCACCACGGGCGCAACGGGCGTCTTTCGATCCAGACCGATCCGCGTTTCTTTCGCGACAGCGACGCGATCGTCAGGCAGGCGCTGGCGTTCAGCCGCCTTGCAAGCAACATGATCGTGAAGATTCCGGTCACGACTGCTGGTATCGCGGCCATCGAGGAGGCGAGCTCGCAGGGCGTCAGCATCAATGCGACCGTGTGTTTCACGCTCCCGCAGTGCATCGCCGTCGCCGAGGCAGTCGAGCGCGGATTGCGCCGACGCGAGGCTGAAGGAAAGGACATCGCGTCGATGGGACCGGTCTGCACGATCATGGTCGGACGGCTCGACGACTGGCTCAAGTCGGTGATGGAGCGTGACGGGATCAGTGTCGATCCGGGCTTTCTCGAATGGGCCGGCGTGGCCGTGTTCAAGAAGACGTACGCGATCTTTCGCGAGCGTGGCTATCGGACCCGTCTGCTTTCCGCGGCGTTCCGCAACCACATGCACTGGAGCGAGCTCATCGGCGCGGATGCGGTCGTGTCTCCGACCTATGCGTGGCAGAAGCGGCTGAACGCGAGCGATATCAGGGTGATCCCGCGCATCGACATCCCGGTGGATCCGCGCGTTGTCGACGAGTTGCTGGCGCACTTCCCCGACTTTCACCGTGCGTACCGGGAGGATGGCCTGAGCATCGAGCAGTTCGATGGCTACGGTGCAACGCGGCGCACGTTGCGCCAGTTCTGCGCAGCGTGTGGCGACCTGAACGCATTCGTGCGTGACGCGATGATCCCCGACCCGGATCGGGCATCGGCGACGTGAATGTCAACTCCCTGATTCGCGCCGGCGAGCAGACACAATTCATCTCCCTGGACCTGGTCGAGGCTCGGCCCGATGATCTGCTGGTGCTGGGACCGGGCACCGAGCGGCTGGTGGTGATCCTCTCCGGGCGCGCGCGCGTCGTGCTCGACGGTCAGGACCACGGTGTGGCGGGCGGCCGAGCCGGCGTGTTCGAGGGAGCCGGCGATGCTGTATATGTGCCGCCGGCGGCGTCGATGGAGATGGTGCCGGTGGTCGAAGGCGATACCGCCGCGCTGAGCCTCGCCGTCGTCGCCGCTCCTGCCGGTTCGCAGGAACCAGGTGCCGCGCGTGTCATCACCGCGGCGGCGCAGGTCGAGACGGTGGTCGGCCGCGACAACTGGAGCCGCACGGTGCGCAACATCCTCGGACCTGCCGACCAGGCGTCGCGACTCATCGTCGGCGAGACGGTGCATGTGGGGACCGGCACATGGTCGTCGTTCCCGCCGCACCGCCACGACCGCGCGTCGGCCGACGAAGCGAAGCTCGAGGAGGTCTACTACTACCGTCTCCACCCAGACAGCGGCTTTGCGATGCAGGCGAGGTACGACATTGACGGCGGCCGGGAGGACCTGTGGATGGCGCGTGACGGTGAGGCGGCGGCCATCACCTCGGGGTTCCATCCGCTCGTTGCCGCCCCCGGCCATGACCTCTACTACCTGTGGATCCTGGCCGGGGAGCAGCGTGCGATGCGCGTGTACCTCGATCCGCGCTATCGCTGGTTGAACGAGCAGCCGTAGACGCCGGCCTGCTATCGCCGGGTCTGCGTTGAACTGTTGGCGACCGGCCTGCGCAGGGCTTCGATCGCCGCGGTTTCCTCGAGTGCGGCCAGGGCCTGGCGAACATCCATGTTCTCGCTGTGTGCGGGCACCGAGATGTGTTGCAGGCTGAGGGTTCTCACGTCGGGGCGCCGGTCGAGAATGAAGAGGGAGGCGAACACGAAGGCATAGATCAGCGCCGCTCCCACATCGGTCGACATCCCGAGAGCGTACGGTCCACCGAAACCTTCGCCGACCGCCCAGACGAACAACGCATACATCGCCCCAACGACGTACACAGGGCGGCGCGCGATACCGATGATGAGGGCGATGCCGAGTGCCGTTTCAGTGATCGCGGTTGCGTCGGGAAGGAGTTGGCCGGTGTGCGTGGCCAGGAGCGCCCAGAACTGGAACCACGGCCGGATGATCGCCGGCTGACTGGTCACCATGCCCTGGATGATTGGCGTGAAGCCGCTGCGGAAACCAGGCTGCCACTTGAAGAAGGCATCGACCAGCCACACGATGCCAAAGAGTGTGCGGAGCACCGCCGTCGGGCTGCGGTCGAGTCTCGTCATCCCCGTTCTTTCGTCTGCGGCACTGGAAGGTGCGCGCTTCATGCGCTCACCTGCATGCCATTCGGCGAAACCGCGTACCACAGGCCACCAAACTCGTTGAGCTGCTCACCGCTGGTCTGTCCGGGCTGGGCGTCACCGACGAAGTAGTAAAGCGGATGGCCGTTGTATGTGACCTGCGTCTGACCACCCGCGCGCTGCGTTGTGCCGAGCAGCGACGCGGACGCGCCGCCTCCGACCTGGATTTGCGTTGCCGTCGTCACCGGTGGCCATACACTCGCGCACCCACTTGAGCATGACGACATGGTGCCGCTGTCCTTGGTGAAGAGATACACAGTGCGGCCGTTACCGTCGGTGAGGAACGAACCGATCCCGGACGTTGCAACCTTCAGCGACGCTGACCCAGCCGGCGCCGCCGCCCTGCCATATGGATTGCCTCCGGCGGCGGTTCCTCCTGTCCCACTCGCAGCCCCATTTGTGGAATACCCGTACCCTGCAGACGCAGGCCCGGTGGTCACTGCGCTGCCACAGGCGGCCGCGAGGAGAGTGACGCCGGCGGCAGGAGCTGCGAGTAGCAGCATCCCTCGATGTTCGGACATGCGTGTGATCAGATGGTGCATGATCGCGCTCCTTGATGTGTGTGTTGTGCTCGAAAGCGCTTGTGCACCTCCGAGTGTTCTGACACACATGCATATCCGCGCGGTTACACGTGACGCAGAGTCGAGGCACGGACTGACGTGCTGTGCGCGCAACGTGCGTAACGCCGCCCCTATGTACTGGTGAACGCTTTCATCACCGCACCTCACCCTCCGCCCGGGTGGCGCCGATCCGCCGGTCGGCGCCGCCCACCACTCATCATTACCACCGCGCCGGTGTTCTCATCCGGGTGGCAGCGTCCAGATCCGGTGAGGGATCAGGCGGTGTAACGCCCCGCATAGGGATAGGTATGGACATGCGACCGCAGCCTGGGGAGCCCGGTCTGTTCCACGTGATCGACGGCGATCGCCCGCTCGACTGGGAGCGGGTCTACCGCGACCATGTGGCGTCGATCTATCGCCTCCTCTACCTGAAGGTCGGCAACCAGCACGACGCCGAGGACCTCACGTCGCAGGTGTTCCTTGAAGCGCTCCCTCGCCTCAGGTCGAGCGCGTCGGGCGGGGAGATCCACACCTACCTGGTCATGACTGCACGGACCACGCTCGCCGGCCATTGGCGGCGGCGGCTCGGCGTTCAGGTGACGACCATCGACGAGAGCCTGGTCTCAGCGGAAGGTCAGGCGCCGCCCGCTGCGGATCCGCTGCCTCGCATCCGCCGAATCCTCGCGAAGCTGCCTCCCAACTATCGACGTGTCCTCGAGCTCCGATTCCTCGAGCGCTGCTCGGTTGGGGAGACCGCGACCAGGATGGGGATCAGTGCCGGCAACGCCCGCGTCGTCCAGTACCGGGCGCTGCAGCGCGCCGCCGAACTGGGACAGGAGGTGGGCGCATGAGCCGCCGGATCGGTCGGGTCAGCCGCTGGGTCGACGACCTGCTCCACGATCGCAGCCCGCGTCGCTTCGGAGGAGCCGAGGAGGACGCCGAGGTTCTGGCGGCAGCGATCGAGTTGCAGAGTGCGAGCCCGAGTGCGGGACTCCCGGATCCTCAGTTCATCGAGTCGCTCAGGCAGCGGATCGCGCGCGAGACACAGGGCGAGGTGCCGATGTCAACGCGGGTGTCCAGGCGCACACTGCTCGCCGGGGGCGGCCTTGCGGTCGCCACCGCGGCCGCCGGCGTGGTCATCGGCGATCGGCTCGCCAGCCCGTCGACGGCGCAGAAGGAGTTGCTCCCGATCGGTGCCAGCTGGACGGCGGTGGCCCATCTGTCCGATCTTCCCGAAGGAACCGCCCGCACCTTCGACACCGGTTCGGTCCGCGGTTTCGTCGCGAACCGAGGGGGAGCGATCGTGGCCCTGTCGGGCGTGTGCACGCACCTCGGCTGCGTGCTCCAGCTCAACGCGACAGCGCGCCGTCTCGATTGTCCCTGTCACAACGCGGCGTTCGGATTCGACGGCACCGTTCTCTTCAAGCACATGCCGGACGCACTGCCGCCGCTGCCGAAGCTGGAATCCCGGGTTCGCGACGGACAGATCGAGGTGCTGACGGTCTAATCGGGAGGCGGGGTCAGACCGGCATGTGGATGATCACCCGGTCGCCCTCCGCGTGGCCCGGGTTGGTCGCGGGTTTAGACCCGGTCGATCAGGAGCTTGCGCGTGTGCCCGGTGGATGCGAGCGCGGTGAGTAGCCGGTGGAGGGTGCCGCCGGTGGAACTCTTCAGCGCTGTGCAGCGAAGCCAGATCTCGCGGTTCTGAGCGATCGCGGCCACGGGCTCACCGCAGTCGCAGAAGGGTGTCTCGCGCTCGGCGCGCTCGATGAGCGCAACAATGCGGGTCTCGTCTTGTCTCGTCATTTCTTGGTTCTCCATACATCGATACGATGCGTTTCGTATTATAGCTCATCAGGTGAAAACCAAACTCTCCTCCCTCGCGCCGGGCCCTGCGGCCCCTGTCCCGGAACGTGCCGGCCGGCCGAGAAGTGAGCGCGCCCACCAGGCGATTCTCACCGCAGCCCGCCAGCTGCTCATCGAGAAGGGCTTCGCTGAAATGCGTCTCGAGCATGTCGCGGCCCGAGCCGGCGTGGGCAAGGCGACCATCTACCGGCGCTGGCCTTCGAAGGAAGCACTCGCTCAGGAGCTGCTGAGCGAGCTCGCCGCGCCGCACATCGCGGTCGCGGAGTCGGGAAACACCCGCGAGGAGATGCTCGCGGCGGTCACCAACCCGATGCGCGCCGTCACGGAGACCGACTTCGGCCCGGTCATCAAGGCGATGCTGGCGCAGATCGCGAGTAACCCGTCGATCGGAGACCCCTTTCGGGCGACGGTGGTCGCGGCCCGCCGCGCCGAGGTCGCGCGGGTGATCCAGCGGGGAATCGCCAGGGGCGATCTGCGTCCTGATGCCGACGCCGCGCTCGCCACCGAGCTGCTGGTCGGACCCGTGTATTTCCGGCTGATGTTCGGGGGTGACCTGGACCTCGATTTCGCGGAGCGCGTCGTCGACAGCGTGCTACGCGGCTACAGCGCCTGACGCATCCGGTCAGCGAGGCTGGAAGGCCGAGCCTGCGGATAACGCGGCCAGCGCCGGCAGCGGGGTGGGCACGGCGATGTTGTGGTCGAGCAGCCGTCGCATCGCGTGCGGCGCCAGCGGCTGTCCGAACAGGTAACCCTGCGCCAGCTCGCACCCGAGCTCTTGCAGCTCGCGAAGGCACTCCTCGGTTTCGACACCCTCGGCAATCACGCTGAGCCCAAGGCCGACGCCGAAGTTGAACACCGAGTGCGCGAAGCCAATCGACTGCGTCGGACCGCAGAGCGACGCCGTGAAGGACCTGTCGATCTTCAGCACATCGACGGGGAAATCGCGCAGGCGGCTGAGCGACGAGTGACCGGTCCCGAAGTCGTCGAGCGCGATGCGTACCCCCATGGTGCGCAGCTCGTTGAGGCACCCGATGATCGGCTCCGTGTCGTAGATGATGTCCGCCTCGGTGACCTCGACGATGAGGCGGCGCGCATCGAGCCCGGTGTCATGCAGTACGCTGCGCACGCTGTCGACGAAGTCCGGCTCGCGCAACTGGCGAACCGCGACGTTGACACTCACCGAAACCGGCGCGCCGTCCTCGCCGACCGGCCAGTCCATCGCCTCCTCGCAGGCGCTGCGCATCACCCACGCTCCCAGCTGCGTGATCAGCCCCGTCTCCTCGACCAGGCTGATGAAGTCATCGGGGAGCACCGTCCCGCGGGTGGGATGGCGCCAGCGCAGCAGCGCTTCCGCCGCGACGATCAGACACGTCGAGACCTGCACGATCGGTTGATACACCAGCTCGAATTCGACCTGCTCGACGGCGTGGTAGAGGTCGGCCTTGAGGCGATGGCGGTGCTGGACAGCGGCATACATCGCGGGCGCGAATAGCTCCCAGCGGGACTTGCCCGAGCTCTTAGCGGTGTACAGGGCGAGGTCGGCGTTCTGGAGCAGCTCCTGGCCGTCGAACTTCGTATCGATGGCGCTCGCGATGCCGATGCTCGCGTGGGTCAGGACCTCCTCCGACGCGATGATGAACGGCTCGCGCAGCGCTTCAATGACACGCTCGGCGACGCGCACCGCCGTTGCCGGTTCGTCGATGCCGATCAACAGGACCGCGAACTCATCGCCTCCAAGCCGGGCGGCGACGTCGCCGGGGCGGAGGCACTCGCCGATACGGTCGGCGATGGCACGGAGCAGCTCGTCGCCCGCGGCGTGACCGAGGCTGTCGTTGACGGTCTTGAAGTCATCGATGTCGATGAAGAGCACGCCGACGTGCTGTCCCGTCTGCGCGAGCGCCTGCTCAACGCGCGAGCCGAAGAGGAGCCGGTTCGCCATGCCGGTGAGTGGATCGTGCGACGCCTCGTGCTGCAGCTGCGCCTGGAGCACGGTGAGCTGCGACAGCGAGTGCTGCAGGCGTCCGCGCTCCAGGATCACGCCGGTCTGGTTGGCGAGCATCTCGAGGAGGCGCAGGTCCTCGTCGTCGAAACCCGTGACCTCGCCGAGCCGGTTGGCGATGAGCATGGTGCCGACCATGTTGTTCTCGCCGCGAAGCACGACCGCCATCGCATCGCGCAGGCCGCGCTGTTCGAGGAACCCTCCGGGGTCACCGTCAGTCCGGCCGTGCGTGCTCAGGAGCAGCGGCGAGTCAAGCAGGAGCCTGCTCATGAACTGCAGCTCGGTGTCGTCGAGGGTTACCGGCGTCATGAAGAGCGTCGTCTGCTCCTTGTCGACGGCGGTGCGGACCACGGCGTCGCGCTCGCGAGTCGGGAGGAACGTGATCTCGGCTCGCTCCGCGCGGAAGACCTCGCACGATTTGGTCAGCAAAGCGGCGACCGCATCGTCGACGGCCTCGGTACGCTGCAGTTGCTTGCTCGACTGATAGAGGAAGTCGACCTGGTCGCGCTTCTCGCGCTCGGCAACATAGAAGCGATATGCGACGAAGACGCCGACGGTCGGAATCGCGAGCAACCAGAGCTCGGCCGGGTTCTCCCAGACGATGCGCACTCCGATCAGCGCGAGACACGTGTTGACCAGCGTGGCTGCCTGCGCGAATCCAAAGGTCGAGGCGATTCCGGCCCGATCGACGCGCCCTTCGGAGAACGAGATGGCCATCAGGATCACCAGCGACTGAAGCACTCCGCCCGCGAGGATCGCCACCAGGGTGCCGAGGAAGCTGATCGCGCTCAACGGATCGTGATGGTTGACGAGGTGCATGAAAAGCACCGCGGTGACGCTGTTGGCGACCGTGAAATTGGCGAGATTGAAGGCCAGCTTCAGCGGTGACTGGCGGCGATGCACCTCCAGCGCCAGCGCGGTGCCGGCCACCATCGACAGCACCACCACCAGCGGCGGTGCGAAGAAGAATCCGACGACCAGTGGCAGCTCACTCAACGAGAACGAATGGGCGTCGCGGCGGAACTGGATGTGCACCACGAACACCTCCGCCGCGCAGAACAGAGGGATGAGCAGCCACCAGGGAACCTGGCGCGGCGCAGGGATGACGTGGAGCTTCGAGACGACGTCGACCAGCAGGAAGATGGCGGTCGCCACGAGGACCACGGTCAGAAGGTGGACTCGGTGTCCCCTCCGACCTGCAGCGGTGTGACCCGGGCCGCCCTCCGGCGCCTGGGCCTCGACCTCGGCCATGCCCGAATACTGAGTGACGCCGACCGCCGCGGCACCCGTTGTGCCAGCCCTGTTTCCAAGCGGTAGCAGGGCTATCGGGAGCGCGACCTTCGACCTGCCGAAGTGACGGAAAAGGTCGCTAGCTCCAGTCGTACTCGGACCAGCTCGAGCCCGACCAGGATGATCCTGACCAGGACGCTCCCGACCACGAGGACCCCGACCACGAGGCGCCGGACCAGGACGATCCAGACCATGAGGATCCTGACCACGAGCCGCCGGACCAGGACGATCCAGACCATGACGATCCGGACCACGACGATCCCGACCACGAGGAGCCGGACCACGACGAGCCGTTGAAGATCCCGCCGATCCATGCGGTCCCGTTTGCCTCGGCAGCTGCGAGGGCCGTCGTGTCGACGGTGTTGCCGAAGATGTCCTGCTCACCGTTGAGCTGATTGCCGTTCATATCGACGACGTCATGCGTGCCGCGCGACGCCTCGAGACTGCCGGTGCCATTGGAGGTGGGCCACGTCTGCGCCGCGTTCGGCGTCGGCGCATTGAGCACCCCCGCGAGGTTCAGCTCACCGCTGCCCTTGAGGTCGGTTGGGCCGTACATCTGGTGGGCGTTGGTGTCGAGCAGTGCCTTCACCTGGTCAGGCGTGAGGTTGGGCCGCTGGCTGAGCAGGAGAGCCGCCGCGCCCGAGACGACGGCGGCTGCCTGCGACGTTCCGCTCCCGAGGAAGAAGCGGTTGCTGACGGTGGCTGTCGATCCGTAGGTGTCGTCGACGAACGATCCCGGGTCGCGCAGCGACACGATGTGGGTGCCGGGGGCGGAGAGATCTGGGTTGCGCGTGCCGTCACCCTCGCTCGTGAAGGCCGCGGGCCGGTGGTAGCGCACGTTCATGGTGTGCTCGGTGTTGGATGCACCGACCGCGATCACGTAGGGATCGATCGCCGGGTCATCAAGGCCGTTGGACCAGTTGCCCTGGTTGCCCGCGGCGACGACCACCACGATGCCGTGCATCCACGCCTGCTCGGCGGCATATGCGACCGGATCGAGCACGTAGCTCTGGTTGCTGTCGGTGCCGTACGACAGGTTGAGCACGCGGATGTTCATGCCGTTGTCGTGCTGGTGCTGCACCACCCAATCGATGGCGGCAAGAACCTGCGACACGTCGGTCTGACCGAGCGCGTCGGCGACCTTCACGCTCACGATCTGCGCGTCGGGCGCCATGCCGAGGAAGTGTGTGGAGTCGCTCGAGTTCACCGACGTCACCGCATTGTCGCGGCCGGCGATGATCCCGGCCATGTGCGTGCCATGACCGAACGTGTCGAGATACTCGAGCGACGGGACCTGCGATTCGAACGAGAGATCAGGGCCGTTGACCACCTTGCCCGGGGCGTTGAGGCCGTCGACGGGGGTTACGCCGGAGTCGATGAGCGCGACGCCGACTCCCTGGCCCGTGAAGCCTGCGTTCCAATAGGTGTGGGCCCCATCCATCTGCTCGATGTTGTACATGGAGTTGACGTCGGTGGCAGCGTTGTACCCGTTGCTCTGCGTGCCCCAACCGTCGCCCTGGAGTTGCACCGGGGCGTTGAGCGTCACCTGGGCGACGGCGGGGTTGGCCTCGAGCTCGAGGACCGCGCTGGCCGGGACGGCCGCGACGATCGCATTGATGAGCGAGATGTGCTGCTGGACATGACCGCCGAGCGACGTGATCGCCTGGTCGGCGGCGGCGGTGTCGCTGGGCTGGGCGCGCACGATCACCGAGACGAGATGCGTGTCGGCGGCAGCGTGTGCCGTGGTGGCCAGAGCGCCCGCGCTGAGCATGAGGGCCGTGGCGGTCGCCATCGCGCTGACGCTGCGGCGCTTGCGATCGTCCCAGCTGATGCCGTGTACCGGAGCCATCCCCTGGCAACCCCCCGTTCTCGTGCCGACTTGCGACACCGTGTTCCCGCCTCTGACCCGCCTGGGGTGAACGCTAACGGCGCAAGGTCAGGGGAAATCCGGCCGCCATCGTTCTGCGACCGGGTGATCGGATTTCGGACGCACAGATCGGATGTCGCCGGATCGGGCTGCGGGGATCTGGTGTCTCAGTGGATCACGGACAGGACGTTGCGGGCAGGATCCACGAACCAGGCGATGTCGGGACCGGTGTTGTGTTCGCGGCCGCGCATGATGCCCTTCGCATCGATCCCCCGGATGCCCTCGTAGCGTTCGAATGTCACGCCTCGGCTGGTGAGATCGTCAACCGCCGCGTCGATGTCCTCCACCGCGAAATTCAGGATCGTGTAGCTCGCCGGCTGGTGGTCCTCCTTGGGGTAGAAGAACACGGTGCCGCCGCCGGGCAGGTGCAGACGTGCCCCGACACCGTCGGGTTCCACCGTGAGGCCCAGGGTCGTCGAGTAGAACTCTTCCGCGGCTGCAAGGTTGTCCACCGAGAAGCCGCTGAATGCTGATGTTGGACTGAACATCCTGTTGCTCCTGTGTCTGATTCGACCCCGTTGAGCCCACGTGCACCAGCGTGCCCTGAGCGGGCACAGGTCGCCATGCTCAGTTGTTGAAGACTGTACCTGTACCGGTCGCGAGCTGGATGGTCGCCGGCCCAGTCGGATTGCTGATGGAGATCGAGAACGTCTTGGTCGGCCCAGAGCTCGTACATGGGAGGATTGGCATCGCGATCGTGAATTGAGTCCCCCCAGCCGTGATCGACGCGGATCCCGAGGTCGCGGTGTAGTCGGTGCCGGCGATGGCGGACCCATCAGTCGTCCCTTAATGGAATCCGACAGCACTTGCTGTGGTGAGGAGAGAATCACCACCGCGTATGCCGTCTGCGTCCCAGCGCCGCACACGACGCCAGCTCCGCCCGCATACAGGAGTGGCGCCGAGGTCTTCTCGTTGTCCCCGAGAAGGGTGCCCTCGCCGGTGCTGCGTCACAGAACCGCCCCAATCGGACCAGTGAGCTGCAGGTAGTACGACTCGGTGTACGGCTCGAGCTCGGAATACGAGTAGATGATCTGCTTGATCTGCACGCTCGTCTTCCCTGCCGGAATGGTGACGGTGCGCGGGGTCTTGGCTTCGAGAATGTCCTCGCTGCATGCCTTGTCGCCGATCCCGCAGTAGGTGAAGTACTGCACAGTGACGGGCGTTGCCTGGGCCGCGCTCAGGGTGAGCTCGAAGAGCGCGGTCGCTCCCTTCGTCTTCACGGTCGGTCCGTCACCTTCGGTGGGGTGGTGACATCGCCAATTGACACCGTCGGGTAACCACTCGCGTATGAATATGCGGTTGAGTTGTATACCGCTGGCGCCGTCGACGTATCGCTCTGGGCGACGATGGTGTCGATCCCGGATGACGGCGGAGTCAATGGTGCCGTGTACGTGAGCGGGATCTGACCGTTGGCGTCCGTCATGAACGCCTGGAAGGTGCTGGTCAGCGGCGTGTTCGAAGTCCCCGCTGTCGAAATGCCGCTCTGCGCGCCGGTCTCCTCCAACCAGACCTGCGTGTTCATCTGCGGAGTGCCATCGACGCCAACCGCCGTGAACGTCATCGGCACGGACTGCGCGTCAACCAGGCTGCCGCTCCGCGCGATGGGCGAGAGGTTGAACTGGTACTGCTCGAGGAACTGGTACCAGGTACGGAACGATATGTTGTAGTACTTCGGCGGATATCCGGCGCATTCCGATGTGGTCTCGTCGGCGACGCTGATGCAGTCGTTGATCTCGACGTTCGCGTATGCCGTGGCGGGGTTGGGTGCCGTGTAGGTCATGTCGACCTGCCCGTTGGAGTCGGTCGTGCAGGTGATCCACGTCGGATTGACGCCGTATCCCGACGGAGCCGCCGGCAGTTGCGTGAGGCCGCCGCACTGGCTCGGGTTGGTGATGGTCACCGTGTCACCCCTGCCTGCTCCTGCAGGGCGAGGTAGATCTGCACGTTGGCGATGCACTGGTTCATCCCATTGACAGCGGTATCGGTCATTGCCACCGATTGGCCGGCCTGCGGGTGCCCGAGCTGCGCGATCTGTCCCCGCTGGGCCCCGTTTGGAGCAGGGGTCCAGAGCGTCTTCTTGACGGTACCCCGTTCAGGACGTCGAGGCGCTGGCGTGACCGGTGCGAGCCGAGGCTGAGATCGAACTCGCGCTCGCTGCGCCAGTCGCAACGCAAACGAATACGACAGCAGCAGAACCAAGCCTGCGAGATATGTTCACGGTGCCCCCCGAGCCCTCAACCCATTCCTAGTGGAGTGACAATAGCCGCTGATGGGCCTGGGCGCCAAGCGCCAGGGCCACCGGTACCCCTCCCCGAACTACTGGTGCGCGATCCGCTCCTGGGGTTGGCGCGGCGTCGGGCAACGGGTGACGCGGTAGCGAATGTGGGTCACGGCCGGCGAGTCGATGACCTCGACCCGGCTCGAAGACCTGATCGCCGACGTTCTCAAACAAGCGCTGGCCCGCGCCAAGGAGCACAGGAGCGACGTGCAGATGAAGCTCGTCAATCAGCTGGGCATGCAGTGCACGTGCCTACAATGCGGGACGCGTTCGCCTGGGCAGCGACGATTTTCCAACCCGTCCCTCCAAGCACCAAGGAACAAGTCATGAAAGCGATTTGCATCAGCGTCGCGGCTGCAGGCGTCCTCGTTCTCGCGGCCTGCGGCGGCACTACGCCGACCACGGCGCCGAATTCGGGTACCGGGGCTCCCGCGTCGTCGTCAGCAGCGGGTCGACGTCTGCGCACAATCCATGCACGCTCGTCACCGCAGCGCAGATTGAACCTATCAATGGCGGCAGCGGTCTGACTTCGAGCAGCACGCCGAACGGAACCACGTGCAACTGGACCGACCCGACCAACGCGGTCGACACCGCCGAAGTCGCCGTCCTGCCCTTCTCCGGCACACCAACTGCGGCTCAATTGCAGACGGCGGTCACCAACGCGCTGGGGGGCGCCACCGGAGGGAACGGCACGCCAGTGTCCGGCATCGGCAGCGTCGCGCTCAAGGCGATCGCCGCGGTTTCGGCCACCTATGCGTTCGCGGTGAACAACAGCGTCGTCATCATCGCGGTGTTCTCGCAGAGCAACCCCGGGTCGGCGATGGACACTCAGGTGCAGGCGCTGGCGCAATCGGTCGCGGGTCAGATCTGATTAGCCGCGGCGACCGGCGATTCGTGTCATAGCAGGCGGCTTGGAGAGTCAGGCAACCGAGGCATCTGTGTCGCGTCGTGACGCGTTAGCGTCCGCTTGCTTCACCCGTAGCCGGCGGCGTCGGATGCGACGCGCTGAGCGAGGTAGACGGGAATCGCGGACGCGATGATCACGCCAAGTGCCACCGCGTTGACGATGGGCAGCTGATTCGGCCGCGACAAGTTTGCGAAGATCCATATCGGGAGGGTCTCGTTGAATCCCGCGGTGAACGTCGTCACGATGATCTCGTCAAATGAGAGCGCGAAGGCGAGGAGCGCCCCCGCGATCAGCGCGGACCGAATCACCGGCAGCGTGACAAATCGAAACGTCTGCAGGGGATCCGCGCCGAGGTCGGCGGAGGCCTCCACCAGCGATCCAGGGGTGCGACGCATCCGGGCGATGACGTTGTTGTAGACCGTCACCACACAGAAGGTGGCGTGGCCGACGATCAACGTGAAGAGACTGAGCCCGCCGAACAGAGTGCGGAAAGTCGTGTTCAAGGCGATGCCGGTGACGATGCCCGGGAGCGCGACGGGAAGGATCACCAGGAAGGACACGACATTGCGACCGAAGAAGCGGTAGCGGTGCACCGCGGCGGCGAGCAGACTGCCGAGCACCAGTGCGATCCCTGTGGCGATCAATCCAACCTGGACGGAGAGAACCAGCGCGCTCCTCGCGCCCGGATTCCCGATGGCTGCCTGGATCCACTGCAGCGTGAGGCCGGTCACCGGCCATTTCTGACTCTTCGATGGATTGAAGGCATAGAGCACGATGAGCAGGATCGGCACGTAGATAACGACGAGGAGGCATCCCGAGGAGCCCACCAGCACAACGCGGAGTCGTCGCGAGAGCTGCACGCCTAGAGCGCCTCGAAGGCGCCGGCCCGGCGCGCGAGCAGCAGGTACACGACCATCACCAGCACCGGGACGGTGGCGAACGCTGCTGCCAGCGGGAGGTCGCCCACAACACCGAGGTTGTCGTAGATGACACTCCCGATGAACTGCGTGCTCGATACCTGGCTGACGGCGATGTAATCGCCGAGCGTCAGCGAGAAGGTGAAGATCGATCCGGCCACGAGTGCCGGGAACACAAGTGGCAGTACCACCGAGCGGAACGTCTGCCAGGTGCGTGCGCCGAGGTCGGTCGACGCCTCAAGAAGCGAGGTGGGCACGCGTTCGAAACCGGCCGCAAGCGGCAGGATCATGTATGGGAGCCAGATGTAGGAGAGCACGAGATACACAGCCACCTCGCCGAACCCGGGCCCGGACAGGTGGAACGGTCTCAACAGCCAGTTGAGCACACCGCCGTCCGAAAGGATGAGGCGCCAGGCGAGGATCTTGACGAGGTAGCTCGTCCAGAGCGGCATCAACACCAGCACACCCAGGACCGACCGGAGCTTTGGGCCGGCGAGCTTCCCCATCACGAAGGCGATCGGAAAGGCGAGAACGGCATCGGTGATGGTGACCAGTGCCGCGATCATCACTGTCCGTCCCGCGATGCTTCTGTACACCGGGTCGGAGAACAACGCCACGAAGTTCTCGAAGCTGAACGTCTTGGTGATCGTGAAGGTGATGTTTGCGTCGTAATGCCAGAACGCTGCGGCGAACAGCACCGCGAGCGAGCCGAGGTAGAACACCACCAGCCACCCGACCGGCGCGGCGAGCAGAGCGGCAACCCGGATCCTCGGCCACTGGGCGAGGGTCCGGGCAACGCGGCGGGTCAGCGTCGGCCGCGTGGTCGGCCGCGTGGTCGACAGCCGGCCGGCGCTCATCTCAACATCCGGCGCCGATGTCTATCCCTTGATGTCGGTCCAGGCATGCAGCCAGTCCGAGTAACCCTTGCAGACGTTGCCTCTGCTGTCGCCGCAGTTGGTGAGCGGAACCTTCCAGAGCGCCAGGTTGTGCAGATAGATCGCATCACCAACGTGGTACGTGGCGCAGAACGTGGGGTCGGTCGTGGCGATGATGTCGCAGGCCTTGAGGTTCGCGGGTGCCTCTCCGAACCACTGGGCGACCTGCGCCTGCACGGCGGGCGAGGTGATCCAGTTCATCCAGAGATACATGCAGTTCGGATGCGCAGCATGCGAGTACATCATCCAGGTGTCGGACCACCCGGTCGATCCCTCCTTGGGGACGGTGACCGCGACCGGAGTGGGGTTCTTGTCGGTGAGGAGGAGGTTCGCGATGACCTGCCACGTGGTGCCGACAACCGAGTCAGCATTTGCGAATGCGGACTGCTCCTTGGTGTAGTCCGACCAGTACGTGCCGATCACGGTGTGCTGTGCCTTGAGCAGGTTGACCGTCGCGTTGAACTGGGTTGTGTCCAGCTCATAGGGATCGGTGATGTGCAGATCGGGTCGTGTCGCTTTGAGATAGAGCGCCGCATCCGCGATGTAGATGGGATCGTCATACGCGGTGATCTTTCCCTTGTAGGGAGAATTGGGATCGAAGACCACGCCCCAGGAGTCCGGCGCCGGCTTGACGATGTCGGTACGCCACATCAGCAGGTTGGCGCCCCAGCCGTGCGGCACGCCATAGTGCACGCCGTTGTAGGTGTTGTACGGCTGGTCCTTGAGACTTGGGTTGATATCCGCGTAGTTGGTCAGCAGGTTGACGTTGATCGGCGCGGCAGTGCCACCGGCCATGAGCCGAAGCGTGGCGTTGCCCGACGCCGAGACGCCGTCATATTGACCAGTTTCCATCAGCGCCACCATCTCGTCGGACGTATTGGCGATCTTGGCGTTGACCTTGCACCCCGTCTGTTTCTGGAATGGGGTCACCCAGTCGACGGTCGGGTCGTCCTGTCCCGCTTCGGCGTATCCGGCCCACACGATGATGTTGAGCGCACCCTCGCCGGGGCCGATCTTGGTGAGCATGGCGGGCCCACCGCTGCCGCCTGGTGATGCCGAGCCGCACGCGGCGATGCCCAGGGATGCGCACGCTGCGCTGACCCATAGTCGCGACCTGCGAGTGATCATGTTCCTGCCTCCCATTGCGTTCCTGGTGAACCCGGGCCGAGTGCCATGGTCTGATCACGCTGCCAGACGAGGCGCACCTCGCGGCCCTTCTGCGCTCGCGCATCCGTAGCTGTGGCGTTGACGTTCTGGGTAACGACGCTGAGCGTGCGGTCGGGTGAGACGGCCACGACGTACACGGTCTGCGCCCCGAGATAGACGATGTCCCGTACAGTGCCGACGACCGTGCATTCACCGTTCGCAACCGGCTCGGCCACGCCGACCATGCGGATCTTTTCCGGCCGGATCATGAAGCGGCGGCGCTCACCGATGATGCGAGCAGCGAGGTCGTCGTCGACGAGATTCGATGCACCCACGAACCCGGCGACGAACGGTGTCGCCGGGCGCTCATAGATCTCCGACGGCGTGCCCACCTGCTCGATGCGGCCGGCACCGAACACGGCGATGCGGTCGCTGAGCGCGAGCGCCTCATGCTGATCGTGGGTGACAAAGATGAAGGTGATGCCGGCACCACGCTGCACATCCTTCAGCTCTCCCTGCATCTCCTCACGAAGCTTGGTGTCGAGCGCGCCGAGGGGCTCGTCAAGCAGCAGCACGCGAGGGCGGTTGATGAGCGCGCGCGCGAGCGCGACTCGCTGACGCTGCCCGCCACTGAGCTCAGATGGCTTGCGCTTCTCGAAGCCGCCGAGCCGCATGGTTTCCAGGGTTTCGGCCACTCTCGCGGCGCGATCGCGACGGGGCACGCGGCGTACCCGCAGGCTGTAGCCGACGTTGTCCCCAACCGTCATATGGGGGAACAGGGCGTAGTCCTGGAAGACCGTGTTGACGTCCCGCTCGAATGGGGGAATCTTGGTGACGTCCTTTCCTTGCAGACGGACACTTCCACTGGTCGGTCGCTCAAAGCCGGCGATGAGGCGAAGGGTCGTGGTCTTCCCCGACCCCGATGGGCCCAGGAGTGAGAAGAACTCCCCGTCCGCAATGTCCAGCGAGATGCCGCTGATTGCGACCTGGTCGCCGAAACGCTTGGTGAGGGCGACCAGGGAGACAGCCGCCGTCGCGGCCAGGCCGGCCGACTGACGCTCGCTCCCCTCCGCTACGTCCTCCCGAGCCAGCAATGCCGTTCCCCAAGTTCGACGCGCGCGACGGGCTTCTGCAACCCGGTTCGCAGCGCGTCGGTCGAGATGCTAGTCGCTGAGGTGGCCTCACAGGGGCGTTAAGTAGATTCGGCCGAGCGGTCTGCGCTGCCCGACCGCCGTATGATCAATCGACGTCTGGCCAAGAGGAACCCGAAATGCACTTCACCCGATTGAGCGAATCCGACGAGTATCGGCGTCAGCGTGAGGAGCTACGGGTCGCCGAATTGGATCTCATTGATCACGCCGAACACGTGGCCGCTTTGCGGCGCAGTCTGCCCGCCGACACTACTGTCGACGAGTACCCCTTCGTCGACGTTGCGAGCGGCGACCGCGTGCAGCTTTCGGAACTGTTCAGCGCTCCGGGGCGGCCGCTCATCGTGTATCACTTCATGTACGGCAAGGCCCAGACGGAGCCCTGCCCACTGTGCACGATGTGGATCGACGGCTACAACGCGGCTGCGCCACATCTCACCCAGAACGCGGACTTCGTCGTTGTCGCCGCAGCTGATCCCGCTGCCATCGCCGCCCACGCGGCGGCTCGCGGCTGGAGCAACTTGCGGCTGCTCAGTGCCGGCGACAGCACCTTCAAGTACGACCTTGGCAGCGAGGAAGCTGACGGCACTCAGATCGAGTCGGTATCGGTATTCACTCTCGCCGACGACGGCACCGTGCGTCACGTCTACTCCAAGGGTGCCCAGATGGCCGACGACCGGCGCGAGCGGGGCATCGATCTGCTGACGCCGGTGTGGCATCTCCTTGACCTCACGCCAAACGGCCGCCCGCACGACTGGTACCCTGCTCTGCACTACTAGTCGACGACATCTCTATGGAAGTACCCTTCACTCCGCTGGATTTTGCCCGCCGGACACGGCGCCTCCACGGACACCGTCCCGCGGTCGTCGATGGCGCCCTGCGTCTGACGTATGAACAGTTCCTCGATCGCTGCGACCGGGCCTCGGCCGCCCTAGAGCGGCTTGGAGTTCGGCCTGGCGACCGGGTCGCCGTAATCGCGCCGAACACACATAGTCATCTTGAGCAGTACTACGCTGTACCTCAACTGGGCGCGGTGCTCGTTCCTATCAACTTTCGACTGACGGGCGACGACTGGGCCTTCATTGTGGAGCACTCAGGCGCGCGGGTCGTGCTCGCGCACAGCGACCAGCTCGACGCCATCGACGCCGCGAGAGAGGGAATGCCTGGCGTGGAACACTTCGTCGCGCTCGAGGGCGCTCACGACGATTGGCTCGACTACGAGGCGCTGCTCGCTCAAGCGCCGCCCACATTCACTCGTCCCGAGATCAACGAGAGCGATCTGCTGGCGATCAACTACACGAGCGGCACAACAGCGCGGCCCAAGGGAGTCATGATCACCCACCGCAACGCGTGGGTGAACGTGATTGGAACGCTGCTCCACCTCGACATTGGAGTCGGAGACCGTTACCTGTGGACGCTCCCCATGTTTCACGCCAATGGGTGGAGTTTCCCCTGGGTAGTCACCGCAGCGGCGGGGGTCCACATATGCCTCCGCAAGGTGGAACCGGCGCTCGCCTTCCGCCTCATCCGCGACGAGAACATCTCGTGGCTCTGTGCGGCGCCCACGGTGCTGATCGCCCTGGCGAACGCGCCCGCCGAGACACGCGGCGAGCTTCCGAAGGGTGTCCACGTGGTGACCGCCGGGGCTCCTCCGGCAGCAGTGACGATCGAGAGAGTCGAGGGAGAGCTGGGCTGGGAGGTCACCCAAGTGTACGGGCTCACCGAGACGTCGCCCTTCATCAGCGTCTGCGCACCGCTACCCGAACACGCGGCACTGTCTTCCGGTGACAGGGCAAGGATTAAGGCGCGCCAAGGCGTCGAGCTCTTGACCAGTGGCGACTTGCGCGTCGTGGACGCAGAGAGTGGCGAGGTGCCCTGGGATGGGCAGTCACTCGGCGAGATCGTCGTGCGTGGCAACGCTGTCATGGCGGGCTACTACCGCGATCCCGAGGCCACGAAGGCCTGCATGGGAGACGGGTGGTTCCACACCGGCGACGCCGCTGTCGTACACCCCGACGGCTACATTGAAATCCGCGACCGCATCAAGGACGTGATCATCAGCGGGGGCGAGAACATATCCACCGTGGAGGTGGAGTCGGTCCTCCTGCGCCACCCGGCCATCCTCGAGGCAGCGGTTGTCGGCATGCCGGA
>PMOL01000005.1:0-194047 GCA_003162415.1 Candidatus Dormiibacterota bacterium | reverse complement strand
GTTGAGGCATTGCCAAAGACGGCGACAGGCAAGATCCAAAAGTTCGTGCTGCGCGGCGGCGCCACTGCGATCGCCCGACAGTAGCTCCCAACCATCTCAGCACCCGCCGCCAATGCCGAATGACCATGAAACAAGACGACCTTCGGCTCTGGTCGCCCACATACGCCTGGGCCATGCTGGGCACATGGATCACGATCACACGTTCGTCATGCTGGATCCCACGACGGATCAGATCCTCGCGGAATGCGACGGTCCGGATGCGAGAGGCCGGTGCCCGATGGCCGACCGCCCCCCATACCTCTGCGCGGGCTTGCACCTCATCGGCACCGGAGATGGCTCCGGGCACGGGGAATTCACTGTCACGAAGATGGAGCCTGGGCGCTGTCCAATCGCCGCCGTCAACCAGGCTCCCCCGAGGCTTCAGACGGAATGCTTGAGGCCGAACCAATGAGCCGGTTCGCACCGGCCGCGACCGCTCGAAGGAGAGATATGAGTCCCGAGACAGCGCAGATGAGTGGGCTTTACGAGCCCCAGCTCACGACCCTCACGCGCGAGGAATGCCTTGACCTCTTGAGCGGAGCCGTCGTCGGACGCATCGGTTACGTGGCCGACGGCAGGGCGATCATCATTCCAGTCAACTTCGCGCTGTTGGACGGTGACATCGTCTTCTGTACGGCAAAAGGGAGCAAGCTCAGCTGGCTGAGCCTCCGCGGACGCGTAGCTTTTGAGGCCGATGAGAGCAGGCTGGCCGATCATGAAGGCTGGAGCGTGCTCATCCAGGGTGTCGCTCGAGAGGTAACCGATCCGGAGGAACTCGCCGTCCTCCGTCGTGGTCCACTGCATTCCTGGTTGCGGTCGTCGCACGAGCACTGGGTACGAATCAGCATCGAAGCGATGTCCGGCCGGGCACTCCATCGTGCCCAATCCACCGACCGAATCACGCGAGCCTGATTCCGAACGCGATGGGGGATACGGACCCGCTGCGAGTCACGGCTTCCTGGTCAGGGCAACCAGCGCGTCGGTTCGCTTCCAGTTTTGGGCGTCGAGAAGATCTCGCCGCTGGTCGGCTGACATCTCATCCTGCCCGAGGCCGCGAACCCGGTCGAGCTCCAGATCTGCCTCGATCAGGTTCAGGACATCGGGGATGGCCTCTTGGATCGCTCGAAGCTCGGCGGCAACGGCACCCGGGTTATCGCGTAGCCGCGACAGCACTGAATAAGCCGATTCAGGATAGGCCTGGCTCATTGACTCATCTCCTCCGCCGCCGGATCAGGTCGGGGTAGTACGTGGTTACGGATACCGCCGAACGGCGTCCCAGGCCGGCCCGATTCGACCTGTGCCCCACGACCCAAGGTCCGACCGAGGAAGACCGCCAAACGAGAATCCGAGTATGGGCGGCTGAAGACAGGAACAGGGCCTCGTCTGGCGACGGGCGGGACGACCGAGCCCTGGACTACGATGACCGCACTATGGCTGTCGTGGAGCCGACCGCCGGCGAATCGGTGGCATCGCGCCTATTCTCCGGAAAGGTGGCCATCGTCACCGGGGGCACCCGCGGCATCGGAGCTGCGATCACGCGAGAGCTCACTCGCCACGGCGCGCACGTGGCTGCGGGGTTCAACCGCGACGCCGAGTCCGCGGCGGCCCTGCGTGACGAGCTGTCCGCGCAAGGTGGCTCGATCTCGGTCCACCAGGGCAATGTCGGGATCACCGAGGACTGTACCCGCGTGGTCGACGAGGTCTTGAGCGGTTATGGTCAGGTCGACTTCCTGGTCAACAACGCCGGCATCACGGTTGACAAGACCGTTCGGAAGATGAGCGTCGAGGACTGGCACGCGGTGATGCGGATCAACATCTCGGGCGCGTTCTACATGATGAAAGCCGTTCTGGACCACATGCTCGAACGGGGCAGCGGTCGCATTGTCAACCTGAGTTCAGTGATCGGACAGACCGGGAATATCGGGCAAGCCAACTACGCTGCCTCAAAGGCAGCGCTCTACGGACTCACCCAGAGCCTCGCGCTGGAAACTGCTCGCAAAGGGATCACCGTCAATTGCGTGGCTCCGGGATTCATCGCAACCGAGATGGTGGCCAAGATCCCCCAGCCGATCCTCGACGGCATCATCGACAAGGTACCGATCCGGCGACTTGGCCGGCCCGACGAGGTGGCTCGCGTGGTTCGTTTCCTCCTCGAGGACGAGTCGTCATACATCACCGGCGCGATGTACGCGGTGAACGGCGGCCTGTTCATGTGATTGGCTCGTGAGCAACGAGATGCTCGGGGACACGGCGTATGAGGCGCTGCTCGCCAAGGTGGACCAGAGCGATTTCGGCGGAGCCTTCCGCAGCGTGTTCCTCGATGACGCGATGCGTCATCCACTACGCTTCGCGAAGGCCGGTGTGGATCTCTCCACCGGACAGGCGGCGGTAGCGGCGCGCGCGGCCCAGCGGGCATTCGGCCGGGGAACCCGTGGCCCGTTGGCTCCGGGCGACAACCGCTTTGCGGACCGGACGTGGCAGGCGAATCCAGCGTTCCGAACGCTTGCCGAAAGTTATCTGAGCGCGGTGCAATGGGCACAAGAGCTGGTCGATACCTCACGCGCTCCCGCCGTCCAGCGTGAGAAGGCGAGCTTCGCGCTCAACATGATGCTCGATGCCATGGCGCCGACAAACGTGCCCTGGATGAACCCCGCGGTCTTGAAAGAGACCTTCGAAACGGGTGGGCAGAACGTAATCGCGGGCGCGAGCAACTTCGTCGACGACCTGCTGCACAATGGCGGACGGCCACGTCAGGTCGACACTACATCATTCAGCCTCGGCGAGAATCTCGCCGCAACCCCGGGGCGCGTGGTGATGCGCAACTCGTTGATCGAATTGCTCATGTACGAGCCCCAAACCGATCTGGTCCGTGCGCAACCGATTCTGTGCAGCCCACCGTGGATCAACAAGTACTACATCATGGATCTGGCACCCGGCCGATCATTCATCGAGTACGCGGTGCAGCACGGCTTCACCGTGTTCTGTATCAGCTATCGCAACCCGGACGCGTCGATGCGGGACGTGAGCTGGGACGACTATCTGCAGCTCGGGCTGATGGCGGCGATCGAACAGGTGAGCGAGCTCACCAGCTCACCGGTCGTGAACATCGTTGGTCTGTGTCTCGGGGGAACGATGTCGACGATCGGCCTGGCCCACCTTGCGGCCAAAGGCGAGGCCGCACGAGTGGGCTGGATGACCGTCACCAACACCCTGGTCGACTTCAGCATCCCCGGCAATCTCGGCGTCTTCGCCGACCGCAAGAGCGTGATGCGCCTCGAACAGAACATGAAGCAGCACGGCTATCTCGAAGCCTCAGCGATGGCGCAGACGTTCGACTGGCTGCGCGGCAACGACCTGGTCTGGAATTACGTCATCAACAACTGGTACATGGGCAAGACCCCACGAGCGTTCGACCTCCTTGCCTGGAATGGCGACAGCACGAACATGCCGGCGGCGATGCACACGCAATACCTGCGAGCCTGCTACGTCGACAACCTGCTGATTCGCCCGGGTGCGTTTCGGATCGCCGGCACCCCGATCGATCTCGGGAAAATCAAGCAGCCGATGTACGTGCTCGGCGCCGAGAACGACCACATCGCCCCCTGGAAGGGATCGTATCTGACCACCCAGCACGTCGGCGGCGAGGTCCGGTACACGCTGACGTCGAGCGGACATGTTGCCGGTATCGTCAATCCGCCCGGCAACCCCAAGGCGGCGTTCTGGACGCACCCGCATGCGGAGCGCGGTGTCGATGCCGAGGCGTGGCGCGAGGGAGCAGAACGTGTGAGCGGGAGTTGGTGGGACGACTGGGTGGCGTGGGCCGCGGAACGTTCGGGGGAACTCGTCGCGCCCCCACCGGTCCCACCCGGCGATCCGGCGCCCGGGAGCTACGCCAAGGGCGAGGAGGCTCGACACTTCAAAGCGAGATCCTCGGCGCGCCGGTCCATGCGTGCTCGAAAAGCGAAGAGCTCCTGACCAACGATCCTCAGCGGGACTTCGGCTTCGCTTTGGCGGGCATCGCTTTGGACGGCGCGGCTTTGGTGGCCGTCTTGCGCGCCGGGCGCGACGGTGTTGCGCGATCCGGTGACGGCTGCTGGGTGGCGATCAAGCCTCGGTAGACCTGGATCAACGCCTGCTTGGCTTCCTGGGTGAGCCGACCGTCCACCCGGATGGCGTCCTCGACAGTCAGCGTGGGGCGTTCCACCGAGTCATCGAGAAGGCCAGCCTCCCGGTACAGGGTCTCGGCGGACATGTCGAGCGCGTCCGCGATGCCCTTGAGCACCTGGGCTGACGGCGTGTACACACCGCGCTCGATCTGGCTGAGGTAAGGATTCGACACCTTGGCCAGCCCCGCGAGCTGGCGCATCGAGAGTGACATCAGCTCTCGCTGCGTGCGGATGAAGTCTCCGACTGACTTGAACGGTGGCGCAGGCTCAGGCATGAGCCAATTCTAGCGCTTGGGCAACCAAGCTGGTGTAGGGTTGACATAAGCAGCGACCGCTTGGTATACTAAGCGCCGTACAACAGCCTCGATGCAAAGGAGACCAGCCATGACCGACTACCAGACCTATGTGACCGACCTGCAGAAGCAGTTCCTGACCGCGATCCAGAAGGTGGGCGAGGTTCAGGCAAAGCTCTTCGAGGCAGTTCGCGATGTGCCCGCAACTCTCGAGAGTGGCCAGGCCACCCCCGCCGAGATGGTGGAGAAGTCGTTCGACTTCGCGACCCAGGTGCTCGACAACCAGCGCGACATGACCCTTCGGCTCATGAACGCCGCTGGCGGGACACCGACCAAGACCCGGACTGCCAAGCAAGCTGCGTAACCCGTCGATACGGGTCGGGGCAACCCGACCCGTATCGGATCCAACGCCCACGAGGACAACGCCATGACTGAACACGTCGACTACCGCACCACCACTGCTGCTATCGCGGAGGGCCTTGAACGGTCCACAGAGATCGCGCTGGCGACCACCGAGGTTGTGAAGAGCATCACCTCCGTTCTGGTTCCGCTCAGCGTCTTCATGCTTCCCAACTCCGAGACGCTGATTCCCGCGATCGACAAGGTGGTCGATCGTAACTTCGGCATCGTGCTCAAGATCGTCGAGTGGCAGCACGAGTTCGCGACTGCGGCTCTCGGTCGCTTGGGATCCCTCGCTTCAAACTGATCCCGGGGGAGCGTCAGCGAAGAGCTGCGCGCTCCCGCCCGCGGACCATACCCAATGATGGCCGGGTGGATACCCAATCGGGCTGAGCCGTTTCAGAGGGTTGTCGCGGGAGTATGACGAGCGCCCCCAGCACCTGCGAACGCACCGGCGAGCTATGACGGTGTTGGGCACAAGTCACGCACGGTCGCTCGGTGGTCACGAAAGTTCAATCGTTGAGATACCTCGCGTTCCAAAGGTTTGGGCCGGCGCGATTGTGTCACCAATCAGATGGAACCGACATCGAGAGGGGTCTCGCATATGCCTCCCGAACGCGCCGCCTCGACCCTGAACCCAGGAGGCGGTTTGCGGGAGTTGACCCGTTGCTTCGCGCGCGTCGCGGCGTTGCGCATCCACGACCAGTCGACCGCGCTGCTGGTCGTCTGAGCCGGACGAAGCGTCATGGAAGGAAGGGTCGCGCCGGCGTCGACGGCATTCAGCGGATGTCGAGCCAGACCTGTTAGCGCGTCGCGTCATCGCGGCACGAGGGTCGTTCGCCAGGTCGGCGCTGCTCTTACCGCCGGGGCGCTCTCGCTGTTCTCCGGCGGCCTCGTCGGCCACGCCCTCTCGGCCTCGACGACGACCCTGACGTCAGGCACCAACCCATCCGTCTGGGGGCAGCCGGTGGTCTTCACCGCGACGATCACTCCGGTCGCGCCGGCGCCGACTGGGACAGTCACCTTTCAGGACGGCGGAACCAACATTGCCGGCTGCGTCAACCGGCCGGTCGCGGCTCGGGTTGCCACCTGCACGACCGCCGCTCTCGCGGTGGGATCGCACACCGTCACCGCTGTCTACAGCGGCAACGCGACCTATGCGACCAGCACATCAGTCCCGGTGACCCAGGTGGTCGCCATGGGATCCACCACGACAGTCGTGGGCGCATCCGTCAACCCGTCGGTGAGCGGTCAGACCGTGACGTACACCGCCGCGGTGAGCGCGGTCGCGCCCGCCTTCGGGACGCGTACGGGGACCGTGGCCTTTGAGGATGGCGGCGTCGTCATCGCCAGCTGCGGCGCCAAGGCTGTCGCGGTCGCCGGCACTGCGACGTGCGCAATCGCGTACGCAGGACCGGGACCGCATACCATCACCGCGATCTACAGCGGTGACGCCAACTTCACAGGTTCGACAACGGCCGTCCTCACCCAGACCGTCAACCCCGGTGCGACCGCGGTCGCGCTGAGTTCGTCGGCCAATCCATCCAGCACCGGCGCGAACGTGACGCTCACCGCCAATGTCACGGCCACAGCGCTCGCCTCCGGGACGCGGACCGGGACTCTCGACTTTCAGGTTGGCGGCGTCAACATCGCGGGCTGCGCGGCGCAGGTCGTGCCGGCCTCGGGGAAGGCCACATGCGTTGCGAACACGCTCACCGTCGGCGCGAACACGATCACCGCCATCTACAGCGGTGATGCCAACTTCGCGGCGAGCACATCGGCGCCCTTCACGCAGACGGTCAACCAGGGCGCGACCATCACCAAAGTGGTGTCGTCGCTGAATCCCTCGACCACCGGTGTCAACGTCACATTCACCGCGACCGTCACCGCGGTCGCTCCCGCGTCAGGGACGCGCACTGGCACCGTCGCATTCGAGGACGGCGGTATCGCCATCGCCGGCTGCGCCGCTCAGTTCCTCGGAGCCGCAGGGACCACGACCTGCGCGACCAACGCGCTCGCGGCCGGCGTGCACACCTTCACCGCGGTCTACAGCGGCGACGGCAACTTCACCACGAGCACGTCACCGCCGCTTACACAGACAGTGCTCAGCACGACGACGACGACGGTCACCTCCAGCGCGAACCCGTCAGTGTTCGGGCAGAGCATCCAGTACACGGCGACCGTCGCCGGCGGCCCGACCGTGACCGGCACGATCACGTTCCGCGACGGCGGCGGCAACATCGCCGGTTGCGTCGCGGTGGTGATGGCCGCCGGCTCCGCGTCGTGCACCGTGTCGCCGACGGTAGCCTCGCACAACATCACCGCGGTCTACAGCGGGGACGCGAGCAACGCTGCGAGCACCTCCGCCGTCATGACCCAGGTCGTGACCGCTGACCCGACCACCACGGTGGTGACGGCGACGGTGAACCCGACGGTGTTCGGCCAGTCGGTGACCTTCACCGCCACCGTGACCGCCAACGCTCCCGGATCGGGCACACCGACCGGCAAGGTGGCATTCGACAACGGCGCGGTCGCCATTGTGGGGTGCGGTGGGGTCACCTTGGTCGCCGGTGTCGCCACCTGCACCACCAACGCGCTGACGGTGGGTGCGCACTCGATCAGTGGCCACTACAACGGCAGTGCCAACGACGTGACCAGCACATCACCCGTCCTGACGGAAACGGTGAACCAGGGTTCGACCACAACGGTCGTCGGATCGTCGCTGAACCCGTCGGTGTCCGGTCAGTCGGTGACCTACACGGCGACGATCACAGTGGTCGCCCCCGCAGCGGGCGTACCCACCGGCACCGTCAACTTCGAGGACGGTGGCGTGACCATCGCTGGATGCGGAGCGAAGGTATTGACTGCCGCCGGTACCGCCACCTGCTCATTCACCAATCCCGGAGCCGCGACGCACTCGATCACGGCGATCTATTCGGGTGGCGTCGATTTCGCAGGCTCGACGTCGCCGGCGTTGACGCAGACCGTCAACCAGGCGTCGACGTCGACTGCTCTCGCATCCTCCGTGAACCCGTCGGTTGCCGGCCAGCCGGTGACCATGACCGCGTCGGTGAGTGTGATCGCCCCAGGGAGCGGGATGCGGACGGGGACCGTGATGTTCGAGGACGGCGGTGTCACGATCACGGGCTGCGCCGCGCAGGCGGTGTCGGCCGCGGGCACCGCCGTGTGTGCGGCCGCGTTCGCCGCAGCCGGTGCGCACCCGATCACGGCTGTGTACAGCGGCGACTCCAACTTCAGCGGCTCGACGTCGCCGATCCTCACCGAGACGGTCAACCAGGGTGCGACCGCAACGGCGGTGACCTCGTCGGTGGATCCGTCGGTGCCCGGTCAGCCCGTGATCTACACAGCGATTGTCACGGCAACCGCGCCGGCTGCTGGCACCCCGACCGGAACGGTGACGTTCATGGACGGTGCCACCACCATCAGCGGGTGCATCGCGCAGGCGATGGTCGGCGGCGTCGCGCCTTGCAGCAGCCTGTACGCCGGCGTGGGGGGGCACGCGATCACCGCCGTCTACAACGGTGATGCCAACTTCACGAGCTCGACGTCTCCCATCCTGACGCAGACCGTCAACCAGGGTGCGACCGCAACCCTGGTGACCTCGTCAGCGGGCCCCTCGGTATCGGGTCAGGACGTCACCTACACGGCGACCGTCACCGCTCTCGCCCCCGCGAGCGGGACACCCTCGGGCACGGCCACCTTCATGGACCGAGCCGCCACCATCGGCGGCTGCATCGCGCAGCCGCTGATCGGTGGGGTCGCGACCTGCAGCGTCGCCTACCCCGGAGTCGGTGGTCACGCGATCACCGCCGCCTACAGCGGTGACCTCAATTTCACGGGGTCGACTTCGCCAATCCTCACCCAGACCGTCAG
Source organism: Candidatus Dormiibacterota bacterium (assembly GCA_003162415.1). Lineage (GTDB taxonomy): Bacteria > Chloroflexota > Dormibacteria > Aeolococcales > Aeolococcaceae > Palsa-851. Next base: position 185,256 of record PMOL01000005.1, on the reverse strand, counting down.
CCCCGCTGCGACGGTGACATCACTCGCGTCGTCGGTGAATCCGTCGGTCACCGGGCAGCCAGTCTCCATCACCGCGACGGTGAGCGCGGTGGCGCCTGGATCCGGAGCACCGACCGGCACCGTCGCGTTCGTGGACGGCGGCACGACCATTGCCGGTTGCGCCTCCCAGGCTGTGACCGGTGCGGGTGTCGCAACGTGCGACGACGCATTCGTTGCGGCGGGTGCGGAGACCATCACCGCCGTCTACAGCGGTGATGCCGACTTCAGCAGCTCGACTAGTGCGGCACTGACTCAGACGATCAATCCGGGTGCGACCTCGACAGTGGCCACGTCGTCGGTGAACCCGTCGGTGTCCGGTGAGTCGGTCTCCTACACGGCAGCCGTGACCGCCGTCGCCCCCGCCGCCGGCACTCCCACAGGGACCGTGGCATTCTTCGACGGCGCCGCCGCCATCGCCGGTTGCGGCGCGCAACCGCTGGTCGCCGGGACCGCGTCGTGCAACGTGACCTACGCCGGCGTCGGCTCCCATGCGATCACCACCGTCTACAGCGGTGACCCCAACTTCACAGCCTCGACGTCGCAACTCCTGACGCAGACCATCAACCCAGCCACGACAGCGACGTCGCTCGCGTCGTCACTGAACCCAGCGGTTACGGGGCAGCCGTTCACCGTCACGGCGACGGTGAACGTGACTGCACCGGGTTCCGGCACCCCCACCGGCACCGTCGCCTTCCTTGACGGCGGCGTGCCGATCGCCGGGTGTGCCGCCGAGGCTGCGGCGGGTGGAACAGCAACGTGCGCCACATCATTCGACACAGCCGGCGCGAGCGCCATCGCCGCCGACTACAGCGGTGACGCCAACTTCACCGGTTCGACGTCTTCCGTCTTCACACAGACAATCAACCAGGGTGTGACGGCGGCGGCGGTCGCCTCGTCCGCGAATCCGTCGGTGGCCGGCCAGGGCGTTTCCTACACCACCACCGTGTCCGCCGTCGCACCCGCCAGCGGGACCCCCACCGGGACAGTCGCGTTCCTGGACGGCGCATCGACCATCCCCGGGTGCGCGACGCAAGCGCTGGTCGCTGGAATAGCGTCATGCTCCGTGACCTATGCCGTCGCCGGCAGCCACGCAATCACCGCCGTCTACAGCGGTGACCCCAACTTCGCGGCCTCGACCTCGGCGCCGCTGAACCAGCACGCCGTGCTGGCTGACTCCGCGACGACGGTGACGTCGCCGGCCAGCATCTGGGCGGCCGGTCAACCCGGGATCTTCGAGGCGACGGTCGTTCCCGTCGGGCCGGCACATGTCACCCCGACCGGGACCGCTGCGTTCATGGACGCCGGTGCCCCCATCCCCGGTTGCGCCGCGCAGCCGGTGGTGTCGGGCAACGCCTCGTGCAGCGTCGTGTTTACGCGCATCGGCACAGACCCCATCACGGCCGTCTACGGCGGTAGCGCGGCCCTGACCGGCTCCACGTCGCCGACGTTGATGCTGTCCGTGTACGACGATCCGCCCACGCCGGACGCCGGAGCCAATTCCACGACGTCGACGTCCTGGGGGTATGTCGCCATCCTCGGCGGCGTCTTCCTGATGTTCCTCGTGGGGTGTGTGCGCCTCCGGCGCACGGACAGCGACCGGGACTGAGCCCGCGCGGCGCTCTCCTCGAGCACGCTGAGCCATGTGGCCAGACCTCGCAGCTCGGCGTCGCGGACCACCAGAGTCTATGGTCGGCGAGGCGCTGTCACACGAGGCGCGGCCAGCATGTCCATGGTGTTGCTGGATTTGTTATGTCTCGAAGCGAATGCTCCCCCCACGACGGTACCGTCGGGAAAAGGTCCTGTGGTTGCTGATACCACCTCAAGCACAGGTAAGCAAGGGGGTCCGCGATGAACCACATCACTCGAAGCGCCGCAGGAATCCTGGCGACAGTGGCGGTCCTCTCTGCAGCGTCCCTATCGGCCTACGCGTCAACCTCCGCGCCCTTTCTCGGTGGGGCGGCGAAATTCGTTGTCCTGGGTGGGGCGGGGGTCACCTGCACCAAGTCCACCGTCGGCCTCGGCGCCGTGGGCTCCAAGCTCACTATCACCAAGACTGCAACGTGCAGCATCGCGGGGGCCATGCATGCTGGGGACGCGACCGCCGTTGCCGCGTTCAATGCCTTCAGCACCGCGTATACGGCCCTCAAAGCCAAGACGTGCTCCCCCGCTAACAACCTGACCGGGCAGGCGCTCGGCGGAAAGACACTGGCACCAGGCGTGTACTGCTTCAATAAGACGGCGGGCCTCACCAGTGGCATCCTGACGCTGGCAGGGCCGTCTTCTGGCGTGTGGGTATTCCAGGTCGGGACCGGCCTCACCACCGCCGCCTCCCAAGTCGTGATGGCCAGCGGTGGACAGGCCTGTAACGTGTACTGGGCGCTCGGCACTACCGGGACGATTGGGACGGGCTCGAAGTTCCAGGGAAATCTTCTCGCGGGTTCGGGAGTCGCGTTCACCGGGACAGGTTCAAGTTTGGTGGGCCGTGCGTTGGCGAAAACAGCAGTAACGTTGACCGGCACCAATCTCCGCCTTCCGTCGAACTGGGATGCTTCGATCTGTCGCCACACCCCGTAGTACTGGCGCTCGTGCTCCTTGGAGGCACGTTGACGGCGTGTGACACGACGCCTTCGACAAGCCCTATCGTTACACCCATTCCAACACCCACTCCGACGACCGCTACGCCAGTTCCAACTTCGTCACCGTCTCCGACACCGACCACGACCACTTCCTCTCCCACCCCAATCCTCACCACGACATGCGATGTGGTTGGAACGGCACAGGGTGGCAGCGTGTCCTGGACGGGCACTTTCGCAACTTGGGAGCTTCTCATCGAGCCTGGGAACATCTTGATGAACCCCACGCGCACGAGCGGTGAGTACGGTCCCCTCATTGCAGGCACCTACACCTATCAGTTCCGGGGTGCCGACGGGAATGAGATCACGCACGGGCACTTTACGGTCGGACCGTGTCCCACGTGACCGTCGGCCATGAGGGTCTTCGAAGACGGCCACGGGGCTGCGTCTGAAGCATCGGCCCCGAGACAGAGGGCACTTCTTGCACGGACGTGCTGCCGCTGATGTTCACCGCCGGAGGTGATTGGCTGGAACATCTCCAACGCGAGGTGCGGCAAGCGCAGAGGAGAGGTCGCACAAGCGACGGCCCACGCACGCATCGCCAGTCCGTACTAGCTAATCCAGAATTACTCGTTCCTGGCTGCACCTCCTGAAGTCGTTTCGTGGCTTGCAACAACATCATCTAACGCCATTTACCCACTGCTCTGCATTGACTATGCGGGTGCGGGGGGTCGATTTGGATCGACTAATCACGTGCATCAAAACGTCCCAAAATCGCTCGCAATTTAGGATGTGATAATACAAATTTAGTCGTTGCTACGTGGGCCGATACTCGAGGCTGGACACAGGAATCTTGGCCTGCTATCCCGCCGTTTCACGCGTTCCAACGCCATCAGCCACCTGCGCTTCCACCATGTCTCGCGAGCAGGCGCGCACGACCGTTGAAGGAAATGCAATCACAAGGTGCGAACGCTCGGTATCGCCCCTGTTCTTGGTCTCGACGATGACCTGCGCCTGACGGCGCAACCTTGTGCGTGAGCGGAGCGACTGCTACTTCACTTTGAAAATGTTGGTGCTGGTCGCCGTGCCTGCGAGGGTGGTAACCGAGATGCTGCCGGTGGTGGCGCCGGCCGGCACTATGGCCACGATCGTGGTGGCGGTGTCAGAAACCACAGTCGCTACGGTACCGTTGAAGGCGACTTTGCTTGCGCCCGGGAGGTTTTGGCCGGTGATGGTCACCTGTGTCCCGACCTCCCCCGACGGCGGGGTGATGTGGGTGATCGTTGGAGTGACGAAAGTGGTGATCCGCCCTAGCTGACCGTTGTAGCAGTTGCACGTAAACCACATGGCACCGTCTGACCCTGCAACCACCCTGATTGTGCTGAGGATGTCACTCCTACTGTAATGCGCGACTACCCCCGTGGTCGTGATCCGCCCGATCGACTTGTTTGCATTGGTGAACCACAGGGCGTTATCGGGACCAACCGCGATCTCGAACGGGGAGTTGATGCCGGTTCCGACATAGTTCGTCACCTTCCCTGCGGTGGTGATCCGTCCGATCGAGTTGAGGGGAGGTTTTTTGATTCAGTGGTAAGCCAACGCCCATTAGTCCGACGTCTCGCTGGATTGGCCGCAGTACTGGTTGGAATGCCTGTTCTGACCCTCGGCCTGACCGTTGGCGGTGCATCCGCCTCCGGGTTTCACCCCGACCGTACATCTGTCGAATAGCTCGCTGAATCGTCCGCCTAGAGCTTGGTCAACTCATACAAGAGCCGCGCGAGTCCTCGACGCGTGCGACCATCAGCATGGTCTTGCGCTTCACCACTCTATGCACTGGGCGGAATCGCTTGAGGACCCGCCGCTGGGTGGAGCGCCAATGGATTCGGGACGCGTCGCTGCGGTCGGCACACCGCCGCTCAGATGGAAGGCATAGAGGGGTCAGAGCGTCGGCGCTGGTACACGGGATCGGAGCCGATGCCCCACAGCACAAACTTGGTAGACTCGGGGTGCTAGCGAGACGTACAGTCGATTCACGTCGATAGAGCAAACCCGCCGCGAGGCGGGGACGCAAAGCCACGGGGCTGAATCAGCCAGCCGGGCTACCGGTGATTCGTAAGTCTCAGGGAGGTGGCCTCAATGAACCCTCGCCGCTATTTGGGGGCAGCGATCGCCATGCTGGGGCTCGTGGTGCTGGCCACCGACAGCCAGGCAACCTTCAGTCCAGCGGCCTCGTCGGTGCAGAACGCGGCCGTTGCAAGCCAAGTCGAGGCTTCATCTTCCCCGGCAGCAAGTGAGCCCGAAACTGCGGCCGGCGGCTCCGTAGCGAGTCCGGTTAGGCCTGAAAGCAACGTGGCGCCGTCCGGCGTCGCTTCGGGAGTGTTGCCACGTCAAGCTGAAACCGAGGCACTTCCGTCTCCGGTTGGCCTGGTTTTCAACGTCGTCACATACGGTGCGGATGGCAGCGGGGTACTGGACTCCACGGTGGGCATTCGTAGTGCCATTGCGGCAGCCGAGGCAACGCCCGGGATCTCTACCGTCTACTTCCCGGCTGGGACCTACCTACTGAACGACAACGACGGAGCGGCGGTCGACTTCAAGATCACCGGACCGAACACGGTTGATGTGTTGGGAGCTGGTCGTCTGCGTGCGAAGATCGTCGAGGAGGTGGGGACAGTTGCCTATCCGGGGATCAGCAACCCAAAGACGGTGTTCGTGTTTGAACAGACAACCGGAAACGTCTTCTCGGGGCTAACCATCGACACCCAAACCTACAATGCGGGGGACCCTCTCCACGACTACGGCAACAACACAACGATCGAGCATGCGACGTTCCTTGGCGCCCATAACCCGAACGCCTTCGCTCTGAGAGTCACCGCAGTTTGCAACGACCAGCCCGGAAGTCCCCAGTACGGAGTTCATCGCAGTGGCAACCTTGTCCACGACATCATCCTGAGCGGTGAAGGGATCGGGGGCAACGCCGATCTTGATTTCTCGTGTCAGTGGAACGGCCGCGTCTCCAACATCACTGACACGGGGTGGGGTATGGCCCTCTACATCGATCAGAACGTGACGGTGAACAATTACGCCTTCACACCGGGAACCTACGAGAAATCGGCTCCAGGCTGGTACGTGACCGACTCGGACTACATCACCTTGAATAACTTTGTCACCTCAGGTCTTGGCGGGATCATCAAGAACCCGACCGATGTGAGTAGTCACATAACGATCAACCGCGAGCAGATGACCAATCCGAACGAGTACCTGACGGTGGGCGACGCCGCAGCAGTAACCATTGCCAACAGCTCGATCGCCGGCCTTCTCATTGCGCCGGTGGTATCGACGAACGGATTGACCGTCACCAACTCATCCGTTGGATCAGTGACTTGTAAACCGCGACCCGGCGCGTCGATCACGGGTCTGGTTGGCGTTTCTTGCGGCGGCTAGTTTAAGGGCGCCAGGCCGCCATGGCTTCGCGCGTCGAACGGGCTGCGGCGTCGGCGGCGGTCGACCAAGACCAGTCAATGCCACATCAGTCGCTCTGATTCCTGTCATCGTGATTACGACCCAGGAACTCAGACGTATTGGCTGATCCGGCGACTACGATGCTTACCATTGACTACCTAGTGCCGACGCGTTGAGTGACGGCGATCCGTCGTCCCGACGCAGCCACGTCTGGTTCGTGCCAATCCGCACGCTCCCCTAAGCAGGGCGTAAACTCCCTCTCGATCACCGCCATTTGGGGGTGGCGCATACAGGGGGTCTGACATGAAGGGATTTCGACCTGTCTTTGCCGGAGCGGCGACGCTGTCACTGATGCTCTTGGGGACGGGCACGGTGAGCGCGGCGTCGACCTCAGCGCTGACCTGCTCCGGAACGCTCGCTGCGCCGGGCTCCATCGCCCCGGGCACCTACTCGTCAATCACGGTGACCGGGTTCTGTCTCGGGCCCCCAACAGGCAACGTGATCGTCAGAGGTGACGTGACCGTCACTAAGGGTGCGGCGCTGGCGGCAAACTATCCGGCTTTCACGACAACGAGCCCGGAGGGCGATGCGAATTGGCTCGTCAAGGGGGACGTCGTCGTGAGCAAGGGTGGCACGCTCCTGTTCGGCTGCGAGCCCGCAGTCGGCTGCGTCAACACCACCTTTGACACCGTAAAGGGAAATGTCGATGCGGATGGGGCCTTAGGGGTCATCCTCCACAGCAGCATCATCGGGGGCAATGTCAACTACGACGGTGGCGGTGGCGGCGTCAACTGCACGCCCGGTTTCGGGCCGTTCAGCTTCGGCGTCTACTCTGACGCCGAGGATGACGTGATCGGCGGCAACCTGTCGGTCAGCGGCCTGCGCTCGTGCTGGTTCGGCGAGTTCCGCAACATCATCATGGGTAATGACACCGTGACCGGGAACCGGTTCGCTGACCCGGATGCCACCGAGATCGCCAACAACCAGGTGTTCGGCAGTCTTGGTTGTTTCAACAATGTGCCTGACGCGCAATTCGGCGACTCGGTTCAACCGCCGAACGTCGTGATCGGCGCCATCCGAGGGGAGTGCAAGCCACTCAGCATCCACTAGGCATCGAAGCGTCGAGTTCGCAATCGAAGGAGGCCCACTTGCGGGCCTCCTTCCTGCTGTCCTCTTCGCCTTGCTTAGCGCATTCTCGATTCTTGTTGGTGCGGCGACTTTCGCGGCGGGCAGGATCGCGGTGCCAGGTTCTACGAACCAATTCACATTGTCAGCTCCGGGTTCTGCTCGCGTGGACGCGGCTCCCGAGACCACCTTCAGGTCTGTCCGTCGTCACCCACCTCATCGGGTAACCAACGCGTCAGTGAGAGGGGTCGATCGTGAGTCGACCCCTCCGATCTCGGCTGCCAGAGGGATCTCAGTCACGTGATGGGGTACAGAGAGGTCGGAGTGAGGGCTACTATCCGCGTGACGGCTGGAGGCGACCGCGCGTGCGGGGCCAGGGAGTTCATGACTTGATCCACTCGGTATTCGCGGGATCAGCCATGTTGCACATGCCCGCACCAGACCGGTTAGAGACAGCCCTTGGGATTCGCTCGTGGAGGTCGCGGATCTCTCTCGGCAGAGTACTGCGTCGCTGGTGCGCAGAGGGAGACTCGTGAATCGACCCAATGCTTGCCCGGGCTGGAGGTGGCGGCGGCCCATGACGAGGGTGAGCAAGGTGTTGCCGGTACTTGCCATCGGTTCGTTGCTTGCCGCCTGCGGCAGTGGCAATCATCCAGCGCGGAGTTCGACTCCCACTCTCGCTCCCACGCCCGCGCCGAGCGTGACGTCAAACTCCACCGTTGCGCCGACGCTGTCGCCGACCCCACAACCGGCGTCGCCTGCGCCAAAACCAACCCCTCGGCCGACAGGCAGGCCGCCCCACCACAACACCTCACCGCCCGCCCGCCCTCACGTGTTGCTGATCATGCTGGAGAACAAGGGCTATGGCGCCACGCTCGGGTCCTGTGCAGCCGACCCGTACCTCTGCTCGCTCGCCTCCCAATACCTGAGCGCAACAGCCTGGTACGCCGTCAGCCATCCCAGCCTGCCCAACTACCTCGCAGTCACGAGTGGATCGACTCAGGGGTGCTCGAGCGACGGCTGTCCCGTCGGCATAGGCGCCCCGGATCTCGGTGGCCAGTTGACCGCTGCAGGGATCCCCTGGGACGCATACATGGAGTCACTGCCGTCAGCCTGCGACAACATCGCTGCGAGCGGAGTGTACACGCGCGTGCACAACCCTTTCGTGTACTACACGGACGACGCGAGCCGTTGTCACGACGTCCCTTACCCTGGAAGCGGCGGCCTGATCTCTGCCCTCGAGGGCTCGACCCCACCCGATTTCGTCTGGATCAGCCCAAACCTCGACAACGACATGCACGACGGCTCGGTCCAGCAAGGTGACGCCTGGCTGAAGGCCAATCTTGCTCCGGTGCTCGCCTCATCATGGTTCACTGGCGGCACTGCTACGGTCATCGTCACGATGGACGAGAATGACAAGCAGTCGGCGCCGGCGGGTGGGCAGGTCCCGTTCGTGGTCATCTCGAGCAGGGCCAAAGGCGCGGGCGCGGTGACCACGTACGGCAATCTCTTTGGAACGCTGCGCTCAATTGAGGAGGTGTTCGGCTTGCCCCTGCTCGGGGGCGCGCAAAGCCTGAGCAACGGGGACATCGTCAGGTACTTCGGCTGACCTTGTTGCGACGACGCGGCTCATCGCGAGCCGCGCTTGAGCTGCAGGAGCGTGGCTCGCAACTGTATGAACTCTGGATCAGCCAGTCATTGGTCGCGACCACTCCCCCAAACTCGACATCGTGTTCACTGGCATCGGCGAGCACCCCATCACGGCCGTCTCCAGCGGCGATGCAGCGCTGTCCGGTTCTACGTCACCAACGTTGATGCTGTCCGTGTACGACGATGCGCTCACGCCGCAGTGGCAGGTCGATATGCTGAACTGTCAGGGGTCTGCGGGGCGCGCACCGGCAGCGGGCCAAACGAATGGAGGCACATCTCTATGGAAGTACCCTTCACTCCGTTGGCCGCCGACGCGGGCGGGTTCGCTGGGGGAGCGAGGATTCGAAGCTCTGATTGGCCTGAGCCAGCGTTCTCCCCTCTACCACCAAGGGCCCGCGTCACGGCCGTGCTGGGTTCCGGAAGGTGGGCTGACCCGACGACCCCGCTACTGTGCCATCGACTGATCCACGCGACGCCGCCGCGAGCGCTCCAGGATGGCCACGCCGTGGCTCCGTGGCGCTACCGATGGGCAGCGGCCGCCGGGTCCTCGCCCTCGCCACCCGCCGAAACCCAGTTCGAGGTGACCACGGTGGTCCGAGCGATGTCCGGATCCGTGAAGACGTCGAGATCGTCACGATGTCTTGCGACATCCAGGCTCCAGCACCTTCGCGGCCGGTACCCTTCGGCGATGGACAAGCCGATCCGCTATGCCGTCCACGAGGGCGTGCACATCGCGTATCAGGTCGTCGGCGACGGACCGATCGACCTCGTGTACACCCCCGGGGATCCGATCGAACCTCGAGATCATGTGGGAGTGGCCCGCATGGTCGCGCTACCTCAACCGGCTCGCGTCATTCTCGAGGCTGATCCTGTACGACAGTGAGCCCACCGAGGAATGGCCCGAGCCAACACGCCCAAAGTCATCCCTTGAGTGGTGCAGAATCAGGCCAGCCGCTATTGGCTGAAGCTGGACAACTGAAGGGGGGGCCATGAGGAACACTCGTTTCGCCGCTATCGCCGTTGCTGCGTTAGCCATTGGGAGCGCAACCGTCGGGTTTGCCGGCAGCGCCGCCGCTCAGTCCCGGATGCACAGGACGACCATCGCCACCACGCCGAGTGCGGGCGGTGTGGTCGGCACCACCTTGACTGACGCCGGAACCGTGTTGGGGTACAACCCGACCGGCAAGCTGCGCTTCTATCTATTTGGGCCCGGCAATCCGACCTGCACGTTTGCGAATAAGGGTTGGCTGTTCGCCTCTGGTCTAATCCCGCTGGTCAACGGCTCGGCCAGTGTGGCGAATGGGTACGTCACGACTGCGGCTGGTAATTACGAGTGGGTCGCGAACTACAGCGGCGACAAGCAGAACACCGAGGCGCGGAGCGAGTGCGGCAAGGAGCCGGTCACCATCACGCCGTTGCTGCCGACGCCGGTCGTCACTCCTGAGTGCATCAACGTTGCCGGGACTGTTGTTGGTGCAGTCAGTGAGACGGGCGCGCTCGACGGCTGGTCCTGGATTATCGAACCGGGCGGCATTGATATCACCCCCATCTCCGCGGACCCCGAAGTCTACAGTCCGCTCGACGCAGGTCCATACAACTACGAGTTTCGCGATGCCGCCGCGAATGACATCACGGGTGGGACGTTCTCGATTCTGCCGTGCCAGGTGGGGTAGTGAGCACCAGGCTCTCACCCCCAACATGGCCGCCAGGGTCTTGTGAATCGATGCGGGATCCGAACTGCCCTAACGCCTAGGGAAGGTTGGAGGCGCCCCACGAGCCGACTCAGGGAGTCTCAACTCGGGGGCGCCTCGTGACCCAGCCATCGAAGTGAACGGGCTGCACGTCTCCCCGTACCCGGGCGCCGGTCAGGAATGGCCTCGGTGCGACTCCTGCGACCGGGCGCCGGTGACTGTCTCCGCTCGCAGGGATGGCGCGTTCGGGTCGGCGCTGTTCCGTGCGGACTGTGCGCCGCGGGTCCGGGACGGCGACGAGGCGGTCATCGTGCGGATTCCGAGGCGGTAGCGCGTCCCGAGCCGCGCTAGTTGAGCCTCAGAAGTGAGCCGTCACTCGCCCGAGTAAGCTGCGCGATCCTGGTGAAAGAATTCAGTAGGGTCAAGAGGACTCCATGACCGACGAACAGAGCGTGTCCGAACGCTGGTATGACGCCCACGACATCGGGGGCCGAAACGCGTTCTTCCGTGACCTCATAGCGATCGTTCGCAAGGACCACCCGCGCGAACCGTTTGGGGAAAACCGTCGTCGTCTTTGGGAACTAATCGAGAAGCGCGGCGGAAGCCTGGACGGCCGCCCAACCTGGCTGCGCATCGTGTCGGAGATGATCGATGAGGACACAGTTGAGGTTAGGCAGACGCAGGAGGACGGCGGCTACAAGCTCTACAACCTCACAGCGGCCGAAACACGCGAGCTGATAGGCACGTCCGTTCAGTAGCGCCGCGCAGCCGAGTGGCGGGAAACGCGGTGCGGCTCATGAGGAGCGCAGCCGCCATCCCGACGCCTCAGCCTCCGATCAGTGCTAGAAACTCCTCGACTCGCGCCGTTGTAACGGCCTTGGCGCCTGGCAGGAACGGGTAGAACCGGTCGGTCATTGAGCGCATCTCCGCGATCGCACCTGGAAACTGCGGGAACGTGACCGGACCGAACTCCTGCATCTGCACCGCGCGCACGGTGCGCTCGGGCAGTCCGGCGGGGTTGTACGCGACTTGCTCGCCTTGCGCGCGAAGTCCCCCAAGGTGACCTGGAAGCGAAAGCTCGAGCCATAGGCGCCGGCCTTGAGTCCCGGTGCGAGCTCGCGGTTATGCGCGGCGTCGGGCTCTCCGACCGGGGTCCCGAACCGCCAGTCCTCGAATTGCAGATGGATGATCCGCCTGGAGCTCGGCCGTCTTTCCGTTCTGGTTGAACGTGGCCAATAGTGTCGACTGGAACCGCGTACCAAATTTCAAACGACTAGTTCGTGCGCGCGACTGAAGCCACTAATGAAGCCACGACGGCATAGTAATCTTGTGCCTGCTGTTCCCCAGGGGTAGCCGTGACGTCGAGCATGATGAGCTTCGACTCCAGAAGTTTCAGTGCAAAATCGGCTCGCGCCGATCCAGCGCCTCAGCGTGGACCGCTGGAGTTCTTGTTCTCGGAACAGATGATCTTTATTGACCGAGGCCTGCCAACGGCGCATAATCATGTGAAACATCCGGTCGGCCGAGCGCGGGGGTAGTCGCGTGGTCGGATCGATCAGGGCAGGAGGGGGTGGTCGGGCAGATGCAAACTCACGACCCGAATCGTGGGCCGACCGTGAAGAACACTGAGGGAGGGAGCTATGCGTAGGCGATGGATCACCGGACTGGTTGGTACGGCCTCGTTGGGCACTCTGATGGTCGGTCTCGGAGGCCCGACGGTCGCTGCATCGGCGGCGGGGCCGCTGACCGGAAATCTCTACTCATGGGGCACCTTCTCCCTGAAGGCGACCGTCAGTGAAACGCCCCAGATCGTCACCGGGGTGCCCGGTACTATCGTGCAAATATCGGGGTCGGACCGCGATATGTACGCGCTGACGTCGACGGGCACGGTCTGGGCTTGGGGTGGTGAGGCCCAGGGCGCTCTCGGAAATGGCACCTCGGGCAGCGGCTACGAGACCACGCCGGTGCAGGTGCAGTTCCCTGCTGGCGTTTCGATCGCTTCGCTCCCAAGTCCCATGCCGCAGAAGACAGGCATGGCCATCGACACAAACGGCAATGCCTGGGGGTGGGGTGCCGCCGGGAGCGGTGACCTATGCAGCACAGCGGTGAACAAGAAGGTTCCGCAGATGATCACCGCGCCCCAGCTGAAGGGCGTCGTGACACTCGCCAGCGGGCAGAACAACCATGCCATCTACTACACGTCGACCGGACAGCTGTACGCGTGCGGGGACAACAACGCAGGCCAGCTCGGTAACGGCACCTTCACCAGTTCAATAAGCCCTGTCCAAGTCATAGGGCTTCCCGCTGAGAAGGTCACCTCAGTTCAGACGTCCTGGGAGGACTCCGGGGCCCTCATGGCAGATGGCACGTACTGGGACTGGGGCTACAACAAAGCTGGCGAGCTCGGCGACGGTTCAACCTCGGTGAGCGACGTGCCTGTGCAGGTGAGCTTGCCGGCAGCTGTCGACGCCGTGTCGCAGGGTGGGAGCCTGTCAAACAACGGACAGACAGTGGCGATCCTCTCGAACAGCTCGGTGTACGCGTGGGGCGACGATGCGGACGGCCAGCTGGGTATCGGCTCCAGTGGGCACCACGACACTCTCCCGGTCGCGGTTCGAGTCCCCGCGGGGACTACCTTTGTCTCAGTGAACTCGGGCGGCGCCTCGGAGTACGCGATCGACAGCACCGGCAACGTCTGGGCCTGGGGTCAGAACAATGAGGGCCAGCTCGGGATCGGGAGCACGGCGAACCAAAGTTCTCCCGTCTCGGTCGGCATCAATGCCTCTCAGGTCTTCTCGATCGCCTACGACGTCGCGGCGTTTTCACTTTGACGGATGGTGGGTCGTTATCGCTGCGTTCGCGTCAACCGTGGTAAGATCAGCTATCGCGAAATGTCAGGAGGGGAAGCGATGCTTACCATGCGGCTTGGGGCGCTGCTAAGCGCGCGGGCACGTCGGTTCATCGGCGCTGCACTTGGGATCGCCCTCGCGGCCGCGACCTCTGCGTTTGCCGGCGCCACGCCGTCCCTGGCGGCAACCTCACCGCCTCATATCATGCTCATCGTGATGGAGAACGAAGGGTTCGCGCAGATCATCGGTAATACCCAGGCTCCATACATCAACTCCCTTGCGAGCACGTACGCCTCCGCAACCAAGTGGTACGGGTTGCAGGACAGCAGTCTCGCTGACTACATAGCCTTGGTCTCCGGCACCACAGGGACGCACAGCGCGCCGACCCTGATCGGGGAGCTTGCCAGCGCGTCGATCAGCTGGAAAGCGTATATGGAAGACATGCCCTCGGTCTGCTACACGGGGCTGGGCATCGGCAACTACTCCAAGCTGCACAACCCGTTCGTCTATTTCAAGAGCATCCGGAACACGGCGCTCTGCAATCAGGTGGTGCCCTTCTCGCCGGCTTTTGGGAGCGATCTGTCCAGCAACGCCGCGCCCGATTTCATGTGGGTGTCACCGAACGAGTGCGACGACATGAACTCGAAGTGCTCCCCCTTGAACAATGACATCAAGCAAGGGAATCAGTGGCTGCAGGCGACCATACCCACTGTACTGAAGTCGCTATGGTATGCGGCCGGCGGGACCATCATCATCACCTGGGACTCTGCGACCAAGGCTGACCAATCCGGTTGGAACACGGGGACTGGCGGCCACATCCCGACCATCGTCATTTCCGCGAAGTCCTCGGGGACTTTCAGCCTCGGTGGCAATCACTACGGCACGCTGCGCGCGATTGAGGAGGCATACGGGATCGGACTCCTCGGGGCCTCGGTGACAACTGCCAATGGAGATCTGACTCCCGCATTCGGTTAGGACGTCTTCGACCTCGAACGCGATTGACGCCCGTTCCCGTGCATGCGGATCGCAGTTCTCAGTGAACGCGCATCCGGATCAGCAAATGCCAAGTCAGACGATCTCGCGCCCGCCCTCCAATTTGGATGTAGACGGCAAAGCACATCGTGACGGCGCCGGTGCTGCACTAGATCCGCGGCCGTACCACTACGAAGCGACGCCACTACTTGCCGACTCCCAATTCTGCTTCGGCGGCGGTCGACCTCTGCGCGTACTCGTCGTGCCGGCGAAGCCAGAGTTGGGGCGAGTCCGATTCGTTGCGACCCTTGGGGGCACGATCGAGGATTGGGTAATACCCCATAAGAAATTCCAGCCCACGGGACGTGGTGGAGTAGACGTGATAAACGGCAGCCTCGTCGAGGACGAAAGCGCTGAAGCCCGGGGCCTCGGATAGGTAGCCGACAACGTCGGTTCCGGAGGCGCTCGCGAGGTGGTCCACGACCGGCGGCATCCCCGCCTCTATCATCGGCTTGATCCCTTCACCAGTCTGTTCTTCGGTCCGCGACATGCCGAAGTCGAAGTTGAAGTCACTGTCGGCCGATGAGACCCAGAGGAAGCTCCAGCCCATCCGGCGCTTATAGGCCCGGAGTTTCTCCAGTGGCGCGCGCGACACGTAAACGATCGTCACGTCCCGGGCGTTCAGATGAGGAACAACACCATTCACGGCATCGGCGCTCGAGGAGCAGGTCGGGCAGCCCGCCTCATAGCTCGGGCCGAACATGAAGTGGTAGACGAGAAGCTGTGACCTGCCGTCGAACAGCTCGGCGAGGGTCCGGGTGCCTTCGTCGGTGTCGAAGCGATACTCCTTCTCGACTCGGACCCAAGGCAGCTCGCGACGTTGCCGCGCCAGGTCGTCGGCCATCCGTGTGTGCTCCTTCTCGCGCGCGAGCAGTGCCTCGCGAGCAGCCAGCCACTCGTCCCGGCTCGCCACCTTGTGATCAGTCATGCTTTCCTCCGCTCGACTTCTCTAGAAGGCGGACGCGTCCTTGACCCGACGGGCTTGGACGCGTCCACTCCATCGGCATTCTAGGCGCCTCGTCCTCGGTGATCAGAAACCGCAACCGAGGTCAGGGCAGTGTTGTTGTGTTTGGGCCTGCCCCGGTTTGACGCACACGTTTGCTACACCGAGCACGCATCCAGTGCTCATGCCACGACTTTTGAACTGTGCTACGACCCGAACCACTGACGGAGGTCGAACGCAAGCCGCCTAGCTTTCCCGACACGACGGTGGCGACGCGATCGGCTCCGCGCCAAAGCCGGGAGCGCTCTCCAAGAACACGGGATCATTGAGGGCGCACGATCTTCGATGGTGGCTTCTCAATGCGGAACGTCCGAACCGCGTGGGTGAACCTAATGCGACGTTCACGAAGTGACCGGGCCGGCGTGCCCTTCCGGGCCAGCGCTTTGGAACGACCAACAGCGCGTCGGGATGGGGCTTATACTGGCTCGCTCGACGACTTATCGGAACCTGCCTGGAATTAGTAAGCCGTCGCCAAGCTTCGATACGGCCGCCACGGGTCGGCAATTCGGAGAACAGCCGCCTCGGTGGGTACGGGCAGCTCATATCGCAGCGAGGTCCTACCGATGATGCAGGACCTGAGGGAACATACGTAAGTGTCGAACTCCATGGCGAGGCTCAGCGCGCTGGATTTCCGCACACCGCCGCGCTAGAATCCTGGGGCTTGCGCTTGAAGCGTGTCGAAACGGGCTCGGAGGGTTGGAAGATGTCCTGGAACGTCAGTGGGTCGTACTTCGAGACCTGCTCGTGCAACGTGGTCTGCCCGTGCACCGCGTCGCTCGCGCTTGGCGCCACACTCGATCGTTGCAAAGTCACCTTGGTCTTCAATGTCCACAGCGGGGACGTCGAGGGGACTGATGTCGGGGGACTGACGGTGGCGGCCATTGTTGACACGCCAAAGGTCATGACCGACGGTAACTGGCGCGTGGGCGTGTTCATCGACGCGGCCGCATCCGACCAACAAGCGGAGAAACTTGGTGGCGTGTTCTCCGGTGCGCTCGGCGGACCCATGGCTGCGCTCGGGCCGCTGATCTCGGAGAATCTCGGCGTGCAGCGCGCGCCGATCGAGGTTCGTGAAGACGGTCTACGCCACTCGATCCGGATCGGTGATGCCGTGGACTTCGAGATCGAAGATGTCGTGCCATTCGGGGTGGAGAACGGCCAGCCGGCGAGGCTCACGGGCATCTTCCATCCGGCCGGTTCGGAGTTGAATGTGGCTCGTGCCACGCGGTCGAAGATCGACGGTTTCGGGATCGCGTACGAGGGCAAAGCTGGTTTTTCGACCGCGAACTTCTCGTGGTCGGCCTAGAGACCGTCGAGGCCGCGTCTGCCGCGCCGACGCAGCGCGGCTCGGAGGGTCTTGGCGAACTCTTCGCCGCCGTGCGATCGCGGCTCGGCCTCGTCGTACTGCTGCTCGTGCTTGCCGGTCTCGCCTGGTGGGCCACCGTCAATCAGATGGCCGGCATGGACGCAGGTCCAGGCACCGACCTGGGCGCTCTCGGATGGTTCATCGGCGTGTGGGTTGTGATGATGGCTGCGATGATGTTTCCCTCGGTCGCGCCGACGGTTGCGTTGTATGCGCGGATGACGCGCCTGCGCAGCCCGATGCGCCCGCTCCTCTTCGCCGCCGCCTATCTGGTCGTCTGGGCTGCGGTGGGGCTGGTCTCGTACGGACTCTTCGAGATGGGCAAGACGTGGTTCGGGTCGCAACTGGCGTGGACCGCCGGCGGGCGATGGGTCGCGGCAGCGGTGCTTGCGGTGGCAGCGGTCTACGAACTGACACCGCTGAAGAATGTGTGCCTGGGGAAGTGCCGCAGCCCTCTCGGCTTCCTGCTCGGCAACTGGCGTGACGGCGAGACTGGCGCCGCTGAGATGGGAGCGAAGCACGCGGCCTGGTGCGTCGGGTGCTGCTGGGCGTTGATGGCGGCGCTGTTCGCCCTGGGTGTAATGAGCCTTGTCTGGATGGCAGTGGTCGCGGCCCTCATCACGGCGGAGAAAACCATTCCGTGGCGGCGGCCGGTGGTGTGGGGAACGACTGCGCTCCTGCTGGCGCTGGCGGTAACGGTGGCTGTCGCCCCACACTCGGTGCCTGGGCTGGTGGTGCCTGGCGGTGCGGGAGCGAGCAGTATGGGGACGATGCATTAGGTCCTGGCACTGATTCGTTGGCCTGCACGCTCAGAAACGGGGCAATCTCCCGAGGACCAGCCTCCCAGCGTCCGGGGTTGTGCACAGGAGCACAACCAGAGCTAATGGCAAATCACCCGTTCTACGCGCCCGGCAGATGGTGGGCAGTCTTGCGTTCACTCGCACTGACTAACTCACCGACTCCGGCACCGAACACAATGTAATGCGGTCATCCAGACGGCAGGGGCAGCCCTCGATGCATGCCTCGATAACAAGGCACCTCAACTCGGCTGCACGGCGTCCATCGTCACCGTGCAGAGTGCGGTGCTGTTGTGCGAGCTGACTGCGAGCCCTTGGAGCATGGGTCCGGAAACACTGAGAGTCACAGTCGAACCTGGGACGAGCGTCCACGTCGCGCCATCGGCCGACGTGTACGCCGTGAACGTCGTCCCACTTCGCTCCACCCTGAGGTACGCCGGGACGGTGCCGGATACTGTTTCGATCCGGTTGTCCTGTTCTCCCTGCGCCGTGCGGTCCTGGACGACGATGCCCTCACCCGGAGTCACGAGCAGCGTGTAGGCAATCGCGCCGGGATCCGTGCTCGCGCGGATCATCACTCCTGCCTTGGCCCAGGCGTTGGTGTCGGCCTGCGAGATCACGTGCGCGCTCATCGTGCCGCTGCCCGCGAGCGACTGGTAATCGAACTGGAACTGGTCGGCCGTGCCGTGGATATCGCTCCCCGCGCCCGCAATGGTCCATGTGCCGCCGCTGGACGTTGCGCTGCCCGCAAGTGCAGGGCTGCCGATGTCCTGGCACGTCCATCCGCTGGGGCACGTGGGCGGCGGAGGACCCGACGTGCCATTGACGACGACAGTGTCCATGTCAACGCTGCTCAGCACGGCATTCGTGTGTGCTGTCACAGCAAGACCTTCGAAGGCGTTGGAAGGCATGGTCAGCGTCTTGGTAGATCCCGGGATCAATGTCCACGTCATCCCCTCTGTGGACGTGTATGCCGTGTAGGTGCTCCCAGCGCGGGCGACCTTGAGATACGTGGGTGCTACCCCACCAACCTTGACCGTGGTCGTGGTACCTCCGGTCGCGGTCCGATAGGCGACGAGGATGCCATTGCCTGGTGTGAGCAGAGCCGAATACTCTATCGACCCTGGGTCGGTGCTCGCGCGCAGCATCACGCCCGTCTTCGCCCATGGGTTGGTGTCGGTCTGCGACGTGACGTGGGCGCTGATGTTGCCGTTACCGGTCAACGTTTGCGCCGCGAAGAAGAACTGGTCGCCGGTGCCATTGATGTCGTTGCCGTCGCCCTCGAGCGTCCAGGCGCCGCCGCTGCTCACAAGGGCGCTGCCAGGTGCTGACACAGCCCCAATATCGCCACACGTCCAGGGCGACGGGCACGAGATCGGTAGCGGCGCCGGCGGTTGGCTCGGTGTCAGCGCTGTCGAGTCGAACGTCGCGGTGCTGGTCGACGCGCTAGTGTCGGATGCGACGGCGAAGCCGACCAGAGGCGCCGAGCCGAGCGCTGGACTCGCCGACGATCCGGCAAGCGGCTGCCAGAAGGAACCATCCGGTGACGTGTAGGTTGTGAACGTCCCCCCGGAACTCGAGATCCAGAGGTATTCGGGTGGCGACCCGCTGGTGGTGGTCAGCGTTGTCGTCCCACCGCCCAGCGATGCACGGTCGAGCACCTCGAGTCCACCACTCGGCGTCGTCACCGCCGCATAGAACGGCGAGCGCGGGTCCGTCGCCGCGCGGATGATGAGGCTGGCCTGTGCGCCAGTGCTGGCGTTGGTCTGCGATGCGAGGCGCGCGGTGACGCCGGTCCCCGCTGGCAGGGTCTGCGACAGAAAGTCGAATGAATCGCTGGTGCCGCCGAGGCCGGTCCCGCCACCATTGATGGTCCATGTTCCTGTGCTGGTTGAGAAAGATTGGCTCCCAGCCGGCGACGGGCTCCCAATGTCGGCACCACTCCATCCGCTCGCGGAGTCGTCGGTCCACATCACCCGGCTCTGGTTCGACACGAATGGGTTCGCGTCGGTCGCGACGGTGGCGACGACGACATCCTCGCCCTGCCCCGTGCCCACGTAGGAGAATGATGCCTGTCCGTTTGTATCCGTTGTTCCGATGCCGCTCTGTCCCGCATCGGGGCCGCTGACCACCCTGAACGTAACCGCAGCGTCGGGTAAGGCAAAGCCGCTGCCGTCAAGCAGGGTGGCGGTCTCGGTGACCTGCTGCCCGCCGAACAGCGTTGCCGTGTTTGGGCTCAGGGTTACGACAGCATTGTCGGTGGCGGTGGCGCCGATTCGCCGCCACTGGATCGACTCGTTCCGACCCGCAGGGCACGCACCGGAGTCGATTCCGCCGGTGTCGATCACGTGTGTGGCATCGGCCAGAGTCGTTACCACACCGGCGATCGTGAACGCCACAGTGGGCGCACCCGGCAGCGGCGTGCAGTTGCCATGCGGTGTGTCGCTGCTGTCGAAATTGTCGTATTTGGGATCGTCGGTGGATGGATTCTCGGCCAAGATGACGCTCTTTCCGGCCGGGACGGTGAACGATCCCCAGAGGTTGTAGGTCTGGCCGCCCGTTTCACCGGGTCGCACAGCGACGCTGACGTTGCTCACGACGGCAGCGGTGGGTCCGGGGTTGTCGAGGCGCACAGCTCCCGTGTCGTAGCACTGCGTGACGGAGCCGCACTCGGCGGACTGGGGACTCGTGTTTCCGAGAAAGATCGTGTTTGGCGACCCGTTCCACGGAACGGGAAACGCCGCCGATGGTGTCGGGCTATCTCCGACATTCTCGGCATACCCGACGGACACGGTCAGGCCATCCACGGTCGACTCGCTTCGGGCCGCGGTGGCTCGAAGCGGAGATGCGATCCCGACCCCGACGGTAGCGAGGACGGCAAAGCCAGTCCCAAGGGTCGCAAGAGATCGTTTCCAGCCCCTTCGCTGCATGTCAGTCCCCCCTGCACCGCTCTCCATCAGATGGCGGGCCGCCCGTCAGTGTGGCATCTTTGCTTGATGTCATACACTCTCGGCTTCTGAGGGATACAGGGGCGGGCGACCGGAGGGGATCATGGGGGACGCCAACACTGGCGGGCAGCCGCGCGTCATTCGGTCACGCTCGCGGTCAGCCCTGAGAGTCAGGACCTCCGCAGCCATCCTTGCCGCACTAACGCTGGCGGCCGGCCTGTCCGGCTTCATCTCCGCCGCTCCCATCGCACGAGCCGCGAGCCCACCGCCCCAACCTCTGTCTGGGTTTACCCAGACCTTGCTCGCAAGCGGCTTGCCAAACCCGGTCGTGCTTGCCTTCGCACCCACCGGCGATCTGTGGATCGGGTGCCAGGGTGGGTCGATTCGCGTCCTGCACAACGGTGTGCTCGAGCCGACGCCGGTGATCACCCTGAACGTGGATTCCACCTCGGAGCTCGGTCTGCTCGGCCTCGCGTTCGATCCGAACTTCGCCGCCAACGGCTATTTCTATGTCTCGTACACGGCGGCGAACAAGTTCACCAGACTGTCTCGATTCACAGCCGTCTCCGGGATCGCCAGCGCATCGAGCGAGAAGGTGTACGTCCAGGGATCCCAACAACAGACCAATTTCGGCCCCGGTAACGACGTGATGGTTGGACCGGACGGAAAGCTCTGGTGGTCGGTGGGCGGTAACCCGTACCCGTGGGGGAACGCGCAGACACTCACCAACATCTACGGCAAGATCATTCGCCTCAACTTGGACGGCACGGTCCCGGCGGATAACCCATTCCTGGATGTCGCCGGCGCGGTCCCAGGTATCTACGCGTGGGGGCTTCGAAATCCCTTCCGCTTCACCTTCCTGCCCGACGGCCGGATGATGACCGCGGACACGGGGTCGAGCTTCTGGGAGGAGATGGACGCGATCCAGCCGGGCGCTGACTATGGGTGGCCGGTGGTCGAAGGGAGTTGCGGCAGCTGCGGATACGTGAACCCCGTATACGCGTATGGGCACCTGCCCAACGATGGTGCTGAGTCCGCGATCCTCGCGTATCACGGCGCCGGAACCAGTCATCCACTTCCGAACAGCTACGACCATACGGTCTTCTTCGGCGACTACAACCGCCAGGACATCGAAGCCGTGACGTTCGACCCCACCTACCAGACCGAGACGTCCGATACCGTCTTCGATACCAACGCCGGCACAATCTCGGACCTCATCGAGGGTCCCGACGGCAGCCTGTACTACCCCGCCATCTACGAAGGCGACGTCTGGAAGATCAGCGCCTCGGGTCCTTTCGCGCCCACGGCTTCGGCCGAGGCGAGTCCCAACGGCGGCTTGGCACCCATCTCCGTGCAGTTCTCATCGGCGGGCTCGGCCGATCCGTACGGTGCGGCGCTCAGCTATTCCTGGAACTTCGGTGATGGATCGCCGGTCGTAACCGTAGCCAACCCCACGCACACATATACCGGCAACGGCACGTTTACGGCAACGCTGACGGTCAGCAACGGAGCCTCCATCGGCGTCGCCACGACCAACGTCGTTGTCGGCCGGATGCCACCGTCTGCGAACATTGCGACGCCCGGAACAGGCTCGACGTACAACGCGGGGAGCACCGTCGCGTTCAGCGGCACGGCAACGGATCCGGTTGATGGGACTCTGCCGGCGAGCGACTACACATGGCAGGTGGACTTTTACAAGAACGGCGTTGCCCAGCCCTTCTACAACGCCGAGGTGCCTCATCCCTTCCTCGGACTGATGAGCGGCGAGACGAGTGGCTCCTTTGTCATCCCAGATGACGTATCTCAGGTACCAGGCTCGTTCTACCGCATCACGCTCACCGTGGTGAACTCGGCGGGCATCCCCACGGTGGTGACGCGGGACATCCATCCGAACCTCACCACCTGGACGGCCACCTCGAGCGTTGCAGGAGCCGGTTTCTTTGTCGATGGCACGTGGCAGACAGGCCCGGACCCCGTCACCGATGTCGTTGGCGTGCAGCACGTGCTCACGGGTTTGGGCTCGGCGCAACTCGTTGGCGGGCAGCGATACCGCTTCACGGGCTGGGCGGACGGCAGCGCGCTCAACGACGAGTTCACGAGCACGTCGGGCACCGCCACCTATACGGCCGACTTCGATCCGGTGTCGAGCGCGCTGCCCTCAGGATGGACCTCCGCCGATGTCGGTGCTCCCTTGATGCCAGGTGAAGCCGACTACTCGACGGCAATGTCATCGTTCTATTCGGACGGTGGAGGAATCGATATTGCCAACATCGGCGCCGCCGAGCAGTTCCACTTCACATATCAGGCGCTGAATGGCGACGGCACCATCATCGCCCGCGTTAGGTACCAGACCGATTCGGACCCATACGCGAAGGCGGGTTTGATGATCAAGCAGTCCACAACCGCCGGCTCGCCGGAGGTGGCGTCATTGGTCACGCCGGATGTGAGCCCGAACACGCCCAACATCAACGGTATCGGCTGCACACTGACCGACCCGGGCGCCGGATGCGATGCGCCGCTGGACCCGGTCACGCCAATGGTCGGACACGGCATTCGCTTCCAGGCCAGCAATGGCGCTGACGATGCGATCACTTCGCCGGCGACCCTTGCCGGCTTCACCGACCCCAACAAGTGGTTGAAGCTGCAGCGTGCGGGAGACACGTTTACTTCATGGTTCTCGACTAATGGCAGCGCCTGGCAGTTGATCGGATCGACGACGGTGTCGATGAGCGGACCCGTGCTGATCGGCGTCTTCGAGGACGGGCATCAGAATCATCAGCTCACCACCGCCGTTTTCGACAATGTCCGGGTCATCCCTTCCAACGGCCCACCGCCGCCGGTGTGCCCCAGCGGATGGACGTGCCAGGACATCGGCACCCCGGTGCTGGCGGGCAATGCGTCGGTGAGTGGCGGCATCTGGACGATACAGGGCGCGGGCGATGATATTCACGGCACCGCCGACCAGTTTCAGTTCGACGATGAGGCGCTCGCAGGCAATGGCACGATCAGTGCCGAGGTCGAGACCCAGGGAGACACCAACGCTTGGGCGAAAGCCGGAGTGATGCTGCGCACAAGCACCGCGCCGGGCGCGATCGACTACGCGCTGTTGGTGAGTCCTGGTAACGGCATTGTGGTCGAGGGCCGGACGACCACGGGGGGCAACAACAACCGAATTGGTTCTACCGTTGCGTATGGCGGGTTGCCGGTGTACCTCGAGGTGCAACGGAATGGGAACACGTTCTCGGCGTACACCTCGACGAATGGGACAACGTGGAAGCTGGTCCCGGGATCGACGGTAACGGTAACGGTCACCGGGAGCATGCTTGAAGGGCTGGCGGTGACCTCGCATGATGCCGCCGCCCTCTCCACGGTGACCATGGGCTCGGTCATCCCAAGCTGATCCCACTGGGCCACCAAGGAGGACGAGGTCGACCCGTCGAGGTTGGCCCCCGCAGCTGATTCATCGAGAGAGTCCGTTATCTTTCAGTTCGGTTGGAGAGTCCTCTGGGTCGGCGCTGAGGGCAGCGGCGATTCGATCTACCGGATCTCGGGGACCGCGCCGCACCGGCCGGTGCCGGGGAGCGAGCAGCGGCGCTCGAGCGCTGCAATACCTGGAACAGGGAGCATCGGTGGCCGAAGGCGGTCGTGGTGGACTGGGGCGACACCTGGCCTATTGCCCCCCATGGCGACACCGAGCGCTCGGTGGGTATTTCCCGAGCCCTGTTCGATAGCCTTACGGACCATGTGGTTTTCAGCATCCTCGAGTTCTGGACGTGGATCGCGAAGGCCGCTGACGTCGGGACGCCGGCCACGAGCGATCACTCGCACGATGACCGATCGACCAACGGATGCCGACTGGCGGCAGCCTCCACTCCTGCGCCTGACCCGGTCCGTTTTCCCCGTCCCTCCAGAGTTGTGGACTGGGAACCGGGGTTCGAGTACCCTCGGCTCATCGAGCGCTCAGGAGGGTGACATGGTGCGGCGGCGGTGACAGAGCGAACCCTCTGTCCGATCGTGGTCGGCCGCGAATCCGAGCTGGCAACCATCGAGGACGCGCTGATCGACGCCGCCCATGCGGACGGTCGCTGTGTGGTCATCGCGGGAGATGCCGGGATGGGCAAGACGCGCCTCACCAGCGAAGCTCAGGGGCGCGCCGCCAAACTCGGCTTCACGACACTCCGCGGCGGCTGTGCGCCGACGGACGTCGCGATCCCGTACCTGCCGCTGCTCGAGGCAGCCGGCAATCAGCTCGCACGCTCCGACCTTGCACGCGTACGCAAGTCGTTGGGACCTGCGGCCACCGAGCTGGGTCGTCTCTTTCCGCAGTTGGAGGCCGATCCTCCTGCGGTAGGACACAACCCAGGTGGCGACGGCACGCTCCGCCTCTTCGAGTCCATCGTCATGCTCTTGTGCGCGCTCGGTGACGGCGGTCCGTTGCTGCTCATCATCGAAGACCTGCAATGGTCCGATCCCGCGACGCGCGAGCTTGTCGACTATCTTGCGCGACGCGCGCCGAGCCTCCCCCTTCTCGTGCTCGCGACGTATCGCAGCGACGAGCTGCACCGCCGTCACCCGTTGCGCTCGACAGTACACGGATGGCGTCGAGGCGCCCTCGCTGAGTTCGTGGAGATTGCTCCGCTGAAACGTACCGATGTGCGCGCAATGTCACGGGCGATTCTCGACGACGAGGTGTCCGAGGAGTTTCGCGACTACATCTACGAGCGCACCGAGGGCAGCCCGCTCGCGCTCGAGGAAATGCTCCGTGAGGCGATCGACCGCGGCGACATCTTTCGCTCTGAGGATGGCTGG
Organism: Candidatus Dormiibacterota bacterium; assembly: GCA_003162415.1. GTDB lineage: Bacteria > Chloroflexota > Dormibacteria > Aeolococcales > Aeolococcaceae > Palsa-851. Next base: position 159,915 of record PMOL01000005.1, on the reverse strand, counting down.
GACCGTAAGCCGCTGACTCAGCTCCGGATTCCACGGGCAGTCGCAGAGGTTGTGCTGCTGCGTCTGGACCGGCTCGACGAGCAGAGAGCTTCGGTGCTGTATGCAGCCTCGGTGCTCGGACGATCCTTCAGCTACACGGTGCTCGCAGCCATCACCGATCTCGGCAACGCCGCGGTCCGCTCCGCGCTCGAGGAATTGGTCAAGGATCAAATGCTCGAGCCCGACGCGGACGCACATGGGACCTTCCGTTTCCGCCATGCGCTGATACAGGAAGCCGTGTACGACCAGATCCTCTCGCCGAATCGTGACGAATTGCACCTTCGCGTGGCCGGTGTCCTAAGCGACGCACAGGCGTCCGCCGTGGAGGTGGGAAGCCACCTCTTGCGGGGAGGCCGGATCGAAGACGCTGTGCCGGTTCTGATGATGGCCGCAGAGGAAGCCATGACGAACTTCGCGGCAATGACCGCTGTCGAGGTCTACCGGCGTGTGCTCCCGCACATCAGTGACCCGGCGCTTCGAGGGCGTGTGCTATGTCGACTCGGCGAGTCTCTGTGGCGAAGTAGCCAACCGGCTGCCGCGGAACGCTGCCTGCACGAGGCGATCAGTGTCCTCGTGCAGAGCGATGACGAGGCGCTGGTGGCTCGATGCAGACACCTGCTCGGGGGATGCCTGCACGACCAGGGTCGCGGCGTCGAGGAAGAGGCGGAGTATCTTGCCGCGCTCGCGATTCTCACGCCACTCGGCGCCAGCGAGGACCTGGCCATGGTGTACCTGAGGCTTTCGCGCCTTCGATGGAGCCGCTGTGACGACGCTGGGACCATGTCCATGGCGCGCCACGCGATCGTCGCGGCCGAGTCGGCCAACGCTGATGCGGTGAGGATATGGGCAGGTGCATACCTTGGCGCGGCAACGGCGGATGAGGACGCGGCCACGAATGCAGGTCTCGAGGTGCTGCAGCGCAGTTGTGACGAGGCCGAGGCGAGGCAGATGCACTGGATCGCAGCGGCAGCGCTGCGCCTGGAGATGGATGTCCTGATCCGCTCCCTGCGCTTGGGCGAGATATCAGCCTTGCTCAACAGACTTCGCAGGGTGCCCGGGATGTCTCCTGCCGATGAGGCGGTGGCCGGGTGCATTGAAGCGACTGTCGCGTTCGATCAGGGCGACGTGGCACGGTGTGTGGCGCTCCTGGAGGGCGCGCAGAAGCTGGCTCGTCGCGCCGGACAAGAGCAGATCGCCGAGGAGGCGACGCTGCTGCGCGCAGCCGCTCATCTGGCCACCGATGAGCTCGTCGCGGCTCACTCGTTATTCCCTCCAGTCCAGTCGGCGAGCCCAGCGATGGTGGAGTTGCTCCTCCCGCTCGCCGTCACGCTCGACATCGTTGAGGGCAATGCCGCGTCCGCCGCCGACAAGGCCCATGAGGCGCTCGCCATCCTCAGCGGCACCGACGTGGGTGCGGTCGTCTCTGACGCCTGCGTGCGCGCGTTCGTCGCCGCCATGCGACCGGACGAGGCCGAGCAACTTCTCTCCAGCAGGCGCAACTTCGCCGGCCCTGCCCGAGAGCCGTATCGGGAGCGTGCTGAGGGCGTGGTCGCGCTGCAGTCGGGGCGGACTAAGGACGCGATCCGCGTCCTCAAACACTCCACAGCCACGTTCGCGCACGCCAGGTGCAGATGGGAGGAGCTGTGGACCCGCATCCTGCTCGCGCGTGCTCGTGCGGCCGCCGGACAGACGGACGCGGCAGCGCAGGAGCTGGCAACCGCATCCGCCGATGCCGGGCGGGCGGGCCTTGCGCTCATCGCGCGCATCGCCCGCGAAACCCATGCGGAGCTGCATCTTCCGGGAGCCGCGCCTGCAGCCACCAGTCCGACGCCCGTCGCGTCGCCTGCGCACGCACTTGCACGACAGCAGCGCGATGCGATGGTAACCGTAGCCGCACGCGCATTCAACGCTGTCCCCACGGATCGTTGGCGCGCCTGGGGCGAGCGTGAGGCACGGCGGCAGCAGGGTGCAACGATCGGCGCCTCGGATGGACTCACCGCCGCATTCGATTTCGGAGGCACCGACGACACGTGGACCAGAGCGCTTCGTTTTGCACTCGGGCTACGTGACAAGGGGACCTTGCTCGATATGCAGGTCAGCGCAGGCGTTGCCGCGGCGGTCGCTGACGCGACCTCGTTGCTCGCGGCGGCTGATGCGAATGAGATTCTCGCGAGCGAGGCCATGTCTGGCCAGGCACGAACATGGCTCGATGCCCGGCAGCTGGCGGACACCGATCCGGCGCGGGGAGGGGAAGTGCGGCTGCGCCGGCGGGTCAGCATCTGGCCAGGGGAGCCAGCGCCACCGGCGAATGTCTCCGAGCCCGCCCGAACGGAGACGGGCAACGCATTCGTCCTCGAAGGCGACTTCTGGTCGGTGCGCTACGGCGGGACGACGTCGCGCCTGAAGGACACCAAGGGCCTCCACGACATAGCGCGGTTGATGGCGATCGAGGGAACCGAGATCGCCGCTGTGGATCTCATGGCAGCGCGCACTCCGACCCGCGGCAGCCTCAGCGGGATTGCGGATCAGGGTTTCGGGATCGAGCGCGACGCAGGCGCCATGCTCGATCCCGAAGCACGAGAGCAGTACCGGTCACGCCTGCTCGAGCTCGAGGAAGATGTGACCGACGCGGACGCGGCAAACGACCCGCTGCGTGCGGAACGAGCGCGCGACGAGCGCGCTTTTCTCATTGCTGAGTTGCGGTCTGCCGTGGGACTCCATGGCCGCACACGTCTGGCGATTGACCCGGCGGAGCGGGCCCGCAAGGCGGTGACATGGAGGATTCGCGACGCCATCTCCCGCGCCGAGGCCGCACACGAGGCATTCGGACGTCACCTGCGGCGATCGGTGCGCACGGGGACCTTCTGCGTCTATGACCCGCCGGAGCCGACGCGATGGACTCTCGTCAGTGGGTAGGTGACCAATCCCTCACCCACTTTTTGCACTTCGAGCATTTGCAACACGCGCCGGGGTCGTATTCCCAGACACCCTTAAATTCCGAGACCTCCTGGTCCAGGGAGGGTCCGGCCTCCGCGCCCAGCAAGGCCAAAACGTGTTTTCGCGCTCCCGTGTGTGGGTGCCCGCTCAGCAACCTGCACTGGCCGTCGCACGCCGGATCCGGGTTGATGCTGGTTGGCGCGACCTCGGCGGTGTTGTGGATGTGCGAGCACCGCAACGCCGGTGGCGGGACCTGAGCCGCACCCTGGGGGCTGTTGGGCATATCGCTTCCTCCTGAAGTCGATGATAGCGGGGTCCAGGTGGCCAAGTGTTAAGCGGATGCGCGCAAGCGCACCCGTGGGGAGACCAGGATGGCTCCCGGTCTCCCCAATCCGAGCGGATCAGCAGCCCTTGTGGTGATCCACGAAGATACAGGTGTCACTGATCGGAGCTGGCTGCACGACCGGCGAAGTGCTGTGCGTCACCACGACGTCCGTCGTAGGCTTGATCGTGTAACCGAGCGACCCACCGATCGCCAGTCCGGCGAAGAGTGTGGCGACAACCGCGACCGCCCGTGCGGGGAACCTGTTGACCGCGAGCCCTGCTTCCATGTCTGGTGCCTCCGTGGAGCCCGACCTTCTCAAGGTCAGTCGACTCACAACCCTGTGGCGCCAGAAGTCCCCTAGCGCTGCGAGGCGGCGCCGCGCGAATCTGCAGGATGCACGGCACGCCAGGGTATGGCCACCGGTCGGAGGGCTCGTCGCCGTTGCGCTTCGAGGACCGCTGCGGGTACGGCAGCGACGATGCTGCGTGCGCGGTTGCCTCTCAGGGTGTCGCCTGCCGGCAGCCCACATATTCGGACCTCGACCCATCGGGTCGCACACACCTCGGGCGCCGCCGGACGCTGCGTGCACCTGGCCCGGGTCGCGGTTCGCGACGCTGTCGCGTACCTGCGGATCGCGCCAACGGGCGGCGGATCTAACCGGATCCGCCGCCCGCGAACAGAGTCGGTCAGAGTCCCGGAATATAACCAGCAGTGGTACGAGCTTGTCCAAAGTAGCTGCTGCTCGCCACCAGGTTCGAAGCCTGCTGCGCAGAGTTCTCCAATGTCGCGCGAGGCGCCGCTGTCGCGGTTCCGCCCGCGAGGAGCGCCACCGCTATGACGGAGACGATGCCGGCAACAACACGTCGCGTCGTTTGGTTCCAACCCATGCAGATCGCGTCCATTTGAGGACCTCCACGTGAGCCCGACCATCTCAGGTCAGTCGACCCACAATTACATGGCGACAGGAGTCCCCTAGCGCTGCGAGGCAGCGCCTCGCACCTCCGAGCGTCACCTTTCGATGAGCTGGATCCTCGGTCGCCCTGACTTCAGGGTGTCGCAATCGGCAGCGAGCTGGCTGCCGCTCGGTGGGGCAGTTCCTTCGGCTCGATCCTGTCCGCGTCGAACGACGGCCAGGATCGCCAAGACGCACATCCCGAGCGCGGTGGCACCGCCGGTGCTGAGCCTCCCCGCGATGCACCGCACCGGTCCGCATCTCCACCAAACGCCGGCGGCGTTCAAACCTAGCCCCTCCTTCGCGGCCCGCTGGTAGATGGCGAGCCCGCCCGTACCCCGTCAGCGATTCGGCGCCGAGCGATCGTTGGTCTTGCAGTCGACCACCCACACCGCACCCCCATCCCTGCAAAGCCGATCGATGAAACCTTGCACCAGCACCGAGTGAGATTACGCGCTGGTGTGTGCGAAGACGCCACTTGGGAACTTTAGAGCTGGATACCTGAGGGCCTCGCGAGCATTCCGCCATGGCGCGAGGGGTCAATGAGGGACCGTGGTCCCGGTGCAACCCCCAGGCGTTGCTTTCTGCAACGTCAGCCTTCTCGCGTCGCGCTTCTTGCGCCAGCGAGCGCTTGATGAAGGCTACATAAGACGCCGGTGTATGTCGGAGCTCGCCACTTTCGTCTTGGCGGCAAGGCGCAACGTCGACCTGACGTCCACCGGGTCGGACGGGCATCTCTTCCGCAGCGCCACCTCACCTAATACGAAATAGCTCGTTGCGACGTGGGGCCGATAGCGCGTACCGAACAACCAATTTGCCCTCGTCCCTCCTCGTTTCACGACCACACAGCCTGCGCTGCAATGGCTGCCCGGTCAATTGAGAAGGTTCATCTTCAACTGATCATCATGGTCGGGTTACTACAGATGTTCGGAGCTTGGACTCTCTCGGTGCTTGCGGGTCTCGGCGCTCAGCGGACACCGAGCGCCAGCGTTGCTCGCAGGATAAGCGTCCTAGCCGCGTCCAACGAAATTCGCGTGGTGATGCGCGAGTCACTCATGCACCAGCATGAGCAAGGTCGCTCCGAATCCAAGATAGTCAAGATTGCTTTTCTCGCCGACTGGGTCGCGCTTTTCGCATTCCTCGATGTCACAGTCATCCTTGCCGCGAGCGGGGGTGACGAGCCGTTGGCGTGGTCTATTTCAATCACAGGTCTCATTTGCCTTTTGGCGCCTCTGCTCGTATGGGCATTAGGAGGGCCTCGTAAAGCGCTTGGCCTTGTGGCGTCGGCGGCCTCGCACTTAGTGCCGGATTAGTCGTACCAGGTGAGAGCTGGTCGAGTCGTCGGGCATTGACGAGACAGCTGGGCCTGCGACTTCTGCGCTGGCCTTGGACAAGTAGCCGCGGTACTGCCACGCACGAAGGCCGGAGACAGAACCGCCGTCCAGGGTGGCCCGCAGATCGGCTTCGCCGCCCAGACGATGGAATGGTCCGAGGCTATTGGTAAGCGAGCAGATCCACTCTCTCGAAATGGAGGAGGTCGGTGACCAGGTTCGAGGGAAGCCGCTCGGCGCTCTCGGGCCGCACGTAGGGCACGATTCGCACCGAGAAGTCACGCGCCGGCGGAACGAGCTGCCGGAGCTTCGCCGTAACCACGACAAGCTTGCTGATAGGCGTCAGCTGATGCTCCGCCCGGAAGTCGAAGGGGCGCAGCTCCCGGGACGGTTCACAATGTCCTTCGCCACCGGCACATCCTCCATGGCCGAAGATCCAGAAGGAGCCGGCGTAGCTTTCGTCGGTAGTTGGCGTATCGGGGCCGGCTTCCGGGTTGTTGAGGAAGAGCCGGCCTTCAAAGCTTGCCTTTGAGTGGTCGACGCCGTGGAGTTCCAAGTCAGCCCGCACATAGGGCTCGCTGGGAGCTGTCAGCATGACGGTGCTCGGGTTCGACACAAACGGCGCCATTCCCCCTCCTTTAGGTCGCGGCAGCGGCCGAGCTGGTTGCGGACGCGTACTGATACCCGAGCGCGGTAATGCTCAGCGTTTGACCCACGTTCAGCGTGGGGAAGGGGCCGAGGGGATAGTCAAGGGGCACCGAGCCCACCCCCGCCCCCGGGTGGGCCTGCTGCCAGAGCGCCCAGACCCGATCGATCATTGTGTGATGAGCCCAGAAGATCGGGTCGAACGCTGCAACGGGAATCTCGCTCATAGTACCGCCGACCCATACGTGGACCCGGTTGTGCAGATCCTCCAGCTGGATGGTGAAGTCGGCAAAGTCCTGGAGAGCGAGCACCGCCGAGACCTCCGCGACGCTTGGAAGGCCCGCCGAACCGTGACCCTGGCCAGTTGGTCCGGGCGTGCGGGAAGTCTGCGCTACCTTCGGCACGTTCTCATCCCTGAATTGAACGTCTGGAATTCCCGAGACCGGCGCGGCCGCGAGCGGATTAGATGTTCCGTCAGGAAGGTCGATCAGGGCGTAGCTCACAGGGACCCCCGCCTGGATGGACCAATCCCACCACGGCAGGCTGACAGCCACACCGTCTGGCATCACGTCGAGGAGATACTGCTCGAAGTAGTAAAGATATGCGCGGTGCCAAGGCAGGAACAGTGGAGTGCCATGGGTGCAAGAGATGGGAAGAGGGAGTCCATGAATACCGGCCCAATAAGCGTATCCTCGGTCGTCGTCCAGGCTCAACATGTTCGAGATCGCCAAACGAAGTGCGGACACTTCGTTCGGGCTGAGCGACGTGACGCTCTTGCGGTAGCGAAGAAGGGCGGTGCTCATCTTGCTGAGCAATTGACCACCGGAAGGTCCCGACCCGAGAGAAGTGTTGGTCTGCGGCACTGAGCGAGTCTAGCCAAGTGGGGTACTGTCGGCGCCGCCACCGGGTCGATGGAGCTGCCAGCCGATTCATCCACCTGCCGGCGATGCGTCGTAGCTTGAGCGGATCGTCCTCTTTTCTTCCGACAGCGATCCTTGTAGCATCTCCCCGCACATATAAGGCAGGGATAGCGGCGGTACCCACAATGACGTTGGAAAGCGATCAGGTTCTCTCTGATCTCCGATCCGCGATAAGTGAGGGATCACCGTTCTACGTGAATCCCCACGCCGGCATGGAGGGTCGAGGGGATCTCGAGGCCCATTTGCTTGCAGCCGCGATAGTCGCGCCTAGAACCGGCGACGAGAGGCAGCGCGTGCTTTGGATGCAGAACGCGCGCATCACAGGGAGCCTCGACCTCTCGGGTGTAACCGTCCCTTATCCTAGGCACTGCATTGCGCGCTCCCGGCCACAGCCTTGACCGGCCCGCAGCGCCTCGCTCACTCGAGTAAGCTGCGCCCCCCGATCAACTCAGGAGGGCGAGCCATGGTGACGTTGTACGGTCGCGATGCGAGGGCTGATTACGGACCGCCGACGGAGGATTGCGTGAGACGTACACGACGACACTTCTGGCTGCCGGTCATCGCGGGAGTTGCGATCGTCCTTGCCGGAATCGGCGCGGTGAATGCAACGGCGTCCAGCGGTCCGACACTCGGCGTAACTCCGCTTGCCCTCGCCTTTGATGGCAGCCATTGCATCGTGAGCACGAGCAGTGGACAAACCTGCACCGTGACCGTGTCCAACACCGGGACATCGGGCGCACTGAGCTGGGACGTCCTCGGGGAGAGGGACGCCTCCAATAATCCACTCGACGACGCCAAATTCGCGCCCGCGAGTGGCTCGCTGAATCCGGGCAAGTCGATCAAAGTCAAGATTACGACCAAGGACTGCAATACAGGCGCCATCGCCTGGGCGTTTTTCTTCCTGAGCAACGGCGGCAGCCGAACCGTCTCTCTGTACTGCGGTTGAAGCCAACTCGCCGGGAAGGTGGTGCGCTACCTAAACTCCACCGTGACTAGGGCCATCTACTGAGCGTCGAGCGACTAGTCGACATCGACTGATGAGAAATTAGTCGATTCCATTCCGCCGATGATTTCACCCGTTCTCGAAACTCAAAATACTCGACTGATTCGCCTACGCCCATCATCATCAGCGACTAATTCACGTCGTTTCATGCGGATAGTCCATCGCAAACACATAGCGACGGGTCGCTCGCCTCGGTGATACTTGCGCGCTCAGGTAGTGAGTGAGCCGAAGGAAGTGATCCAGCGGCACCCCAGCGGTCAATTAACACGCTCGAATGGAGAACGCGCACCCGCTCACCCGAGTGCAGCGTGGACTGGCGTCGGCACCGGTCCTAGATGGTTGCGCTTTCGTCGAAGGCGCCCTGCCATGAGCTTCGACCGTGCCGCCCGATTTCGCCTTTTCGGGCATAACGTGGTTCGTGAGCTTGGACCAGCTGGCGCGTATGGGCTTCTCCTCGAGGCCGACCATCTGGGATCGCAGCGGCGAGTTGTGGCATCTCCGTTTCCTGAGCTCGTGCAACTCCACCACGGAGCGCTCCTCCATGAAGCGGCAGCGCTTGATATCGGAGCGTCCAGGGGTCCGGGCCCGCCCACACCAGATCGGATGCGCCACGTGACCAGCTTCAGAGACGGAGCGAACAACCGCGACATCCGCGGCATGACCTCTGCCCGCCTTCATCAGCGAGGGAGGGTTCCTCACCTGGGTTTCGCCGCAGGCCGCGTCCCCCGTGGGCCGCTCGCCGCGCGTGTCATTCTCATGGAGATGACCCGAGCGATGGTGCTGCCGACCAGGGCCAGCGACGACGAGGCGGCGTTCGAGCACTTCTTCCTCGATTCGTGTCAGCTGGTGGTTGGCATGGTCACGGTCACGACCGGAGACGTCGCCGCCGCTGAGGACGCAGTGCAGGAGGCGTACCTCCGAGCCCACCAGCGATGGTCACGTGTGGCGGGCCTGGAGCGTCCCGACCTCTGGGTCGTCAGGGTCGCCACGAGGATCGCCGTTTCGAGCTGGCGGCGACGGCGACACGAGACCCAGCTCAACCGCGAGCTGGAGGCGGAAGTCGCCGACAGCATCGCCCGGATCTGGACCCGCTGGGGCCTGGAAGGGCTCAGCCCGCAGCAGCGACTGGCGGTCGTGCTCCACCACGTTCATGGACTCCCGGTTGCGGACGTCGCGGCCGCAGCTGGGTCCTCAACCGAGACAGTCCGCACTCACCTCAAGCGCGCGCGTCAGCGCCTGCGGACCCGCCTTGCCGACGAGGAAAGCAATGAGTGACATCGAGCGCGACCTGGAAGACCTTGGCCAGCGGATCTGGTCCGATCCGGAGCAGGTTCGCCGTCGTGCTGTCCCGGATGGCGACGTCTCGCGCCCTCGCATGCGGCGGCGCCTCCTAGGGCCCCTGGGAACGTTCCTCGGTACCGGCGTAGCGATGGCGCTTATAGGAAGTGTCTCCGTCGCCGCGATCCTCCAGCTACAGCACCATCTCATCGCGTCACCAGCTGCCACCAATCCGACCCCTGGTCCGGCCACGGTCGGGGCAGGAGGGAACGCTGGACCCGTCGGGGCAATTGGCTCGTCGGCTCAGGCGAGCCCGGCGGCTACCGGCCGGCTGTTGCCGTCGCCGCTGATCTCGTCGCCCCCGAGCCCCAGCGTGCACGCGCCGCCGCCTGGTGGCACGCTCACGATCACCCAAAGCAGCCGTGGCACGTTTGTTGTCAGACGCGGTGTGACGATCACGGTGGACCTCACCGGGGGCAGCGCCGGCTACACGTGGACCATGCCCTCGAGCGTTCCCAACCAGATCGTGCACTTCTCCAGCGGATCTCGTCCCGGCAGCGGCGAGGTCATCGCGACGTTCGTTGCTGCGGCATCCGGGCAGGCGACGATCCAGGCTGCGCGCTCCCCGAACTGCTCGCCCACATGCGGTCTCCCCGCATACCTCTGGCGGGTCAGCATCACTGTGGTCCCCTGATCGCCCCCTCTCAACGACGTCCCGGCTAGTCGCCTCCGGGCGACTTAGCTGGGGCGCCTGGGGTGGGGTCCCGAAGCTTCGAGCAGCGCAATGAGGGCATCTGACCAGGCACCTCGGGACGATCGACGCCAACGCATCATTAGTGACGAACGTAGCCGTAAAGGCGCATACTCTCGCCGCCAACCATATTTACGAAGTGTTTGGAGAGGGGGCGACCGATGCCGGTTGCGCGTGGTGCGGGGCGTTCGAGGCGGCGCACTGATGCCGCGCCGGTCGGAGCCCGCCAGTCAGGTACCGAGGCCGGACGATGTCCGGATCGTGTACTCCGCGCGGGTGCTGTCGGGCGCGCTCCCCCAGCCGCGTGGAGTGGTCTTGCAACGATGACGTTGTGACGTGATCTCACACCGAGAGCACGGTTCAGAGGAATAAGGAAGAGTACATATGCTTGGGAGACACTCGCCATGGCGAGCGGGCACAGTCCTGCTCGCCGCCAGCTTTATCACGCTTGGCACCCTGCCCATCGTCGCGCACGCCACCGTAGTCGGTCGCGACGCCAGCTCGAACAGCTCGAAGAGCTCGACGTCGAGCTCTTCGATCCAAGGGCAGGCCGTCCTTGCCGGAACGGGAAACATCACCTCGGCCCCGCCGCCGGCCACTTCCGGCGCTACCCCCATGAACATGTCGCATCGTGCGAACCTCGGGGGCAAACCCGCACGCAAGCCGGTCATCGCCGGAGTGCTGCCGTCGATCAATGGAGGGGCGCTCTCCGGCAATGGGACGTTGCTCCAGAACTTCGACGGCGTTAGCGACCTCGACAACGCGAACACGACGGGGTTCATCCTCGCGCCACCCGACCAGGGACTGTGCGTCGGCCCGGCCGCGTTCCTGGGTCAGGAGGTGGTCATCGAGCCGGTCAACATCAGCTTCGCGCTGTACAGCACGTCAGGGACAGAACTTATCGGTCCGATGGCACTCAGCTTCCTTTATGGGGAGCCGAATTTCCCCACCGAGTTTATCAGCGACCCACGGTGCCAGTTCGACAAGGCCACCGGCGATTTCTTCTTCACCATACTTGCGTTCAACCCCAACGGAAGCGAATCGCACCTTGACGTTACTGTCCTGCACCAGAATGGATCTTTCGCTACCTACCGGATCGACACGACAGATGCAACTGGGCGCGGCTGCCCGTGCTTCGCCGACCAGCCCCTGCTCGGGATTGACAGCCAGAACCTGTACATCAGCGGCAACGAGTTCCCGATCAACCAGCCGAGTCCGTACTTCAACGGCGCAGAGATCTTCGCCATCTCGAAGTCGCAGATGGCAGCGAGCGCCACCGCCAACTACGTGGAGTTTCCACATCTCAGCGACGGGGGCATCCTCATCGAGACCCTGCAACCCGCGATCACCGGCGGCTCAGCACCGGCTGAGTATTTCCTGCACAGTTTCACCGTCGACGCGTTCGGGAACAACAGCAGCTTCGACAACCGTCTGGGCATCTTCGCGCTGACCAATCAGAGCGCAGTGACCGCAGGCGGCACGCCAACGTTGAGCAACCCGACCATCTTCAGTAGCGAGACGTACGTGCAGCCCAACTTGGCGCCACAGCCCAGCGGGGTCATGCTCAATCCGGACGACGATCGCATGCAGCAGATCCAGTACGTCAACGGCAAGCTGTACGCGGCGCTGTCGTCAGCGGTGGCGATCAAGAACGACGCGACTCGCACCGGCATCGCATGGTTCCAGATCAAGCCGTCGCTGAAGGGTTCGCTCACAGTCAAAGCGAGCATCACGCACCAGGGCTACGTCGGAGCCGCCGGGACCTACCTTCTCTATCCAGCGATCGCGCAAGGCCACAACGGCATCGTCGAGATGGGCTTCTCGCTGTCCAGCACGACGCAGACGCCGAGCGCGGCCTATGTGACCGGGACCGCCAGTGACGTCACGGGCTTCGGGCCGATCTTCGTGGCCGCCACCGGTACCGGGTCGTACACCGACACATTCACCTGCAACGGGTCTTCGCCTCCGGGCTGTCGCTGGGGCGACTACTCGTGGGCGACCATCGACCCGATGACTGACGAGCTCTGGTTCGGCGCCGAGTACACCCCGCCGCTGAGTCGCCAGATCTCCAATGCCAACTGGGGCACACGCATCTTCGAGGTGAAGGCCTAAGGGAGACGTAAGCGCCTGAGTGGCGCACGCCAGGCTTGCGGTCGCGGGCGCGCTGTGCGCCCGCGACCGCTACCCAGATTGCGCCGAGGAACCTGACCCGGAGGCCTCCGGAAGGCAAATTCGTCACGGTCCTCGTAGCGCACCTGGTAGGGTTCAGGTCGCGCTCAGTGCGGTCAACCCGTTGGATGCCATTCGCGACCTCCACGGCATGGGCCTGCTCGCCGACATTGTGGTCGGAGTTGTCGGCGCCATCGCCGGCGGATTCGTTGCGCGCTATCTTGGTGTGACAACGACGGCCACGAGCCACTCGATCTTTATGGAAATCGTCATCGCGTTTCTAGGAGCGGTGATCCTGCTCGCAATCCTGCGCCTCGTCGGCGTTGGCAAGCGCGGCCGCATGTCCGGTGAGCTCTTTGTGGCCGTGGTGAGTGCCAGAGGGTCGTTCGCCATCGCGTGAGACGGAAGGCCCTGTGGCTTGCCCATCGGGACTGAGGTTCCCTATATCCCTCTCGTGTTGCAACTGGAGCACAACCTTCTGGGCGAGCGCCGACGTGCAGGATGGGCATGTTGCACAGGTGAAGGCGCTGTTGCTGCAATTGTTACTGCGCGGGCCGGAGTCTGACCTCAACTGAGCACCAGCTGAACGGCGCCAGGTTCGGACGTCTAAATAGGGGACCATAAATGCTCACGATCGACGTTCGAGACACGGACCTCGTGCTGGCCATGCCCCACTGGAATGGCGGTGTCGCACGCATCCTGGTGGCGCTTGAGGATGCCGGACTCGGAGTGAGTACGATCGAGCCGCGAATCGGCGAGGCGGGAATGTACCGCGTGACAGTGCAAGGCAACGCAGAAATCGCTGGGACGATCCTTGAAGGGATGGGGTGCAGGGTAACCCCGTCGCCGTGGCCGCCGGCGTAGACATGAGTGCTCGAGGGGTCGAAGCCGGAGGAACACTGATTATGGAGACGTGGGAACTCTGGTTTCCGGCAGCTGCCGCCAACGGATTGCTCTTTGCGCGTTCCCGCGTCGAGCCGACAGACGCGGTATGGGTGCATTCACCGCCCGAACTCCTCTCTGTTGTGGTTCGCGACGGTGAAGCCGGAATCCTTTCGACAGCGAGTGCGCTGCGCCGTGAAGGACCGCACTTCCCCATGGCTCGCCTTCAGCGCGCGGGGATGTCGATTCGTCGAGACGATCGCTGGCCAGCGGAGGAAGACCTCGGCGCGCTCGTGATTCTGCCCGGCGGCGAGGCCGGCGAGTTGAAACGTTGGTGGAATGCCGACGACGGTAGTGAATGGCGCTGGCGGCTCGAGTTCTATAACCACGTCGCATAGCGCGCATCGCACCGCGCCACTACCCCGGCGACAGACTCACAGCCACAGAGATGACGGCCCGTGAGCCGATCCAGGATTTGTCGCCTTATACGCATCCTCCAAAGTTCGCACTGATGACTTCAAGAGCAGTGATTGATCCAGCACTCCCGATAATCATCATCGACTAATTCGGTGGCGCGAAAACGCCTCAAGAAACACTCGAAATTCCGCACGGATAATACAGAATTCGTCGTTGCGTCAAACTTGCGGTCGCGGAGTGCGAGAACAGCGCAAATCGTCTCCGCGAATTCCTTCGTGCTGAATTGAGGGATGGGCTACGTTCGCCCTATACCTCAAACGCGATACCGACCAAGGCCTTGACGACTTGGCTGGATATCTACAACTATCACCGAGCCCACATCAGTCTCGGCAAGCTCCCTCCCGACTCACGCCTCAACAACGTGTCAGGGCATTTACACCTAGGTCGGCGTCGGCGTCGGCGTCGGCGTCGGCGTCGACGTCGGTGCGGGCGTCCGTGTCGGCGTCGTCGTCGGCGTCGACGTCGACGTCGGTGTTGAACTCGGAGCGGCGCTTGGGGTGCCACTGGGACTGGCCGAAGTCGCCGGACTTGGTGTCGGCGATGCGGACGCGCTCAGCGTTGGCGTCGGTCCGACGCCGAAGTTGGGCGCCAGCGTGCCGATCCGAGGGAGGTCCTGCTGCGGTCCGGAGAAAGGTGCGCGGTCGCTTGGCGACAAAGCAACAAGGGCGACGACCGCGGCGGCCGCGATCGCCGACGCGACGCCGACCGGAAGGAATACGGCTGAGCGTCGCCACGCCGGACGATCGCCTGTATTTTGTGGCGAGCGAGAATAAGCCTGACGCTCCGGCGTCAGGATGATGCCTTCGGCGGCCATGCTGGCCCACGGCGCATTTGAATAGACGAACGCCTCGAAAAACAGCAGCAGGCCGAGCACGAGTGTTGCCAGCGCAGGGGAGCGCACCACCAGGGCGAGGCCGCCGAGGACCGCGGCGACCGTAAGCGCCGTCTCCGTGCGGGACGCACGAAGCGCGGAAAGCAGCGATCCGCCCTGCTTGCTCTTGGGCGTACGAAGAAACTCCGCTCTCTTCTGGACAAGTCCACGCAGGCAGGCGAGGGTCACGATCCACGACAGTGCAAACCAGACGCGGAGTGCGGTCAGGGCATCGCGATACGTGGTACCGCACGCCCGCCGCATCGCCCAGAGTGCACGCATGACGCCACTTGCCGCGAATGCCAGCGGGATTGCGAGCACAGCGCCGGTCAACTGTCGCACCGGGAGGCGATGGTGCAACACCGTCGCGAGCGCCGTGGCGAGCAGAAGGATCGTGAAGATCGCCGTGAGCACTTCCGCGAACCACTGCACGCTCCCAAGGAGATAGTGGATCCGCTGCGACATTGTCAGCTTCATCCGGTGGCGCGCCAGCGGGATCAGCTCGCGCCAGTGGAACTTGAGGATCTGGACGCCGCCGAGCGCCCACCGAAAGCGCTGCTTCTTCAGGCCATCGAAGTTCAGCGGCATCAACCCCTCGCCGTACGCCGCGGAATCGTAGATCCCCTTGTATCCGGCGCCAAGCATGCGCAGAGATGCCTCGGCGTCCTCGGTGATGCAGGCCTCATTCCAGCCGCCGATCTCGCTAAACGCCGATCGGCGGATCAGGCCCATGGTGCCGCAGAAGATGATCGCGTTTCGATGATTGCGCGCCGGCATTGTGAGATCGAAGAAGTACCGGAAGCTGTAGAAGAGTCCGCGCAGGTAGGGGTTATCCTCCCAGTCACGGTAGTGCTGCGATGTCTGCACGAACGCGACCGCCGGATCGTCGAAGTGGCCGATGGTGTCCTGCAGCCATTGCGGGTCCACGCGGTAGTCAGCGTCGACGATGCCAAGGATCTCGACCTCTTCGGGGAGGTATTTCGTGGATTCGTTGAGCGCGCCAGCCTTGAACCCGGGCCAATCTTCGAGGTGGACGAATGCGAATCGTGGGCCGAGCTCGTGGCAGAGTTGCTCGAGTGGCCTCCATACCGCCTCGTCGGTAGTGTTGTTATCCACCACTTGGATGATGAGGTTGGGATAGTTGACGCGAGCCAATGCCTCGAGCGTGGGCCGCACCACCTCCACCGGCTCGTTGTATGACGGTACCTGCAGTGCTACCCACGGCAGTCGAGTTAGCGGTGGAACGACCCGCGGCCTCTTCTTGCGCGCCAACACATCGCAGATCTCAAAGGTGAACGAAATGGAGAGCACCAGCGCGCACGTCTCGAAAAACAGCAGGAGCACCGACGCGATCACTGCCACGACGGGAAGCCCGGCGAGAAAAGTCTGGAACGCAGCGTAGACCAGGTACGAAAGTGACGCCACGGCCACGGCTACGAAGAGTTGAGCGCCGAGGAAACTCCATTGCGGTTGGAGTCCCCGCATGACCAACATGAGCAGAATGGCGATCAGCCCGAGTGCGCTCGCTCCCGGGCCATCGTGTTCGATGCCTACGAAGATCGCAGCCGTCGCTGCGAGTGCCAGCGCGCAGACAGGCAACGTGATCCAGAGGCGTCCGCTGATCGTGCCCGGGAGCAGCGCGATGATCATCGTGGTCACCAGCAGCAGTGCGAAGAAGATGACGATCTCGAGGACCATCGGTCAGCTTCCCTTGGACTGTGCGATCACTACATCGTGCAGACTCACCATGGCAACGAAGTATCCGTAACGGAGCAACGTTCGCGCATCGACGGGTGCGCTGCTGGAGGGCGCCTACGGCCCTGACAGTCGGCCCGGGACCGGGACGCGCCTGACGCCCGGCCGGCTTCGCGGGCTTCAGTAGTAGTGGGCCGGCCGCCGACCGCGTGTCCGGCAAGCCAAGCAACTCTAGGACCAATCACCCCAGGAGGGCATCGTAGGCACCCCTGCCGACGACAAGCCCCGTCCCGTGCACGACCAGTGGTATCTGATGATCAGTCTGAGAGTGCGATCGAGGCTGTTTTGCGGGACACGGCCGGCGCTGCCCTCGGAGTCTGAGGTCCGACCCTTGCGGGTGCCCTTAGGAAGGGTGGAATCCGCCGTGCCCTTCGGGAAGCTGGGTGTGTCGTCGTGGATGGCTGGGAGATCCCTCGTCGGGCGTCCGACGAGGGTCGACGATCGCAGTCGCTACGATCGTCATCGGCGGCCGCCCGTCGAGCAGTATTGACGCGCATCGCGCTCGGCCTGACCAAAGACAGGAAGGGTGATCTCGCCAACGGGCTAGTCGTTCAACCGGATCGGGACTGGCGGAGCAGCTCTCTAACTGGGCCCGCGCAAGACCCGCCATTGCCTGATGAGAAGTCAGTCGCTCTAACTTCCGTCGCCGCTATCAGACTTCCGGAACTCAAACGTAGCGGCAAACACGGCGGCTCCGATGTTTACGACCGACTACGTGCCAGGTCGATTATTCCCGGCGACCTGCTCTGATGTGCGAGTCGTCGCATCGAGTAATACGAAATTAGTCGTTGCTCGGTCGGCCGATAGCGACGCATTGTCGTCGGGCGCCGCACACCCTCGAAGCCGTGGCGGTACGCTACTGTACGCATGCACGGGACCAGACATCGCCTACTGGAGGCGTGTCTCCACTTCGTGGTCGTCAAGAGCAAGAACGGCGGCAACCGTCGCGGCGAGCTCCTTCGTGCTGAACGGTTTCGTGAGATATTCGCAACCAAGTGCATCCGCGAGAAGGCGCACGTGACCGGATGCATGCGCCGACGTGATGACGATGCGGGCGTCCTTATGCTTCGCGTCGTTCCGAAGGCGCTGTACGACTTCCAGCCCATCAATTCCAGGCAGCGCGACGTCGAGAACAGTCACATCCGGAGGGCTGTCTCCAAAAATCTCTATGGCGGCTTCGCCGGTACTCACGCACAAGACTTGATAGCCCTCTGCCTGCAGCGTGAGTCGAATCGTGAGCATGATGTCGCCCTCGTCTTCGACGATGAGTACGGTCGCGCTCATGTCGCCCGTCTCAAGCCGACTCGGAATCGGGAGCCGCGCGGCAGCATCTGCTCATACCGGATCTCCGCGTCCATGCCATCGAGGATGCGCCGGCACAGCGCCAACCCTATCCCGGAGCCGCGGACGACGCTGGCTGCCTTACCGCGTGTGAATGGCTCAAACAGCTTTGGTACGAGATCTCGCTCAATGCCGGTTCCGTCGTCAGTGACGTCTAGGAGTGTCTGGGTCCCGCCATCAAACGCGTGAATCCGGATATCCGCACCGCCATATCGATAGGCGTTGACCAGAAGGTTGGTGATGACCTGTGCGAGCCGATCCGGATCTGCTCGCACTCCGAGGCCAGACGGCACAGATACTGTGACCGCACGGTCGCCTGCTGGAGGGGCCGCCTCGAGGACTCGCTCAATCAGTGGACTGAGCTCGACATTGACGACGGAGAAGTTGGCACGGCCACCCTCGATGTTGGACAGATCAAGAAGGTTGGAGATCAGTACCCGCGCGCGCTCACCTTGGCGGGCCATGGCCTCAAACGCTTCGTCGATGTCGGCTCGGTCCATGACATCAAAGCTGCGAGCGAGCGTCTCGCCCAGCCCCGCCAGCGTTGTGAGCGGTGTCCGCAATTCATGGGCGGCATTGGCCACGAAATCGTCTCGAAGGTGTTCGAGTCGCCGGCGCTCCGTCACGTCGCGAATCACGGCGACGGGCAGCTTTCCATCCTTGGTCGGTAGGGTTGAGAGCTGAATGTCGACCGGAAACTCACTCCCGTCGCGACGCAGCCCAAAGAGATCGAGATCGGTTCCCATCGGGCGCAGCACCGGCTCCACTGTGAAGGCGATTCGCTGCGCTACTGGCCCGCCACGAAACCGATGCGGGAGGAGCATCTCGACGGGCTGTCCGATCAGCTCATCCGCCCTGTATCCGAACGTTCCCTCGGTCTGACTGTTGACTGCATGGATTGCGCCCGCGTGATTGATGACCACAATCGCGTCTGGCGCGACCTCGAGGAAGGCACGCAGATCCTCCTCAGTCTGATGCCGCTCGGTGACGTCCCGAGCGATGACCGAGGCGCCGAGAAGCTCTCCCTGCGCATCCCGGATCGGCGACATCGTGAGCGCGACATCGAACTGCGTCCCATCCTTGCGCATCCGTCGGGTTTCGAGGTGTATGCGTTCCCCGAGCCGAACGCGATTCATGAGCGCCGGCAGCTCCTGAAGGCGGTCGCTGACCATCAGCTGCGAGATGTGCTGTCCGAGCACTTCAGCAGCCGAGTAGCCGTACAGCGTCTCCGCAGCGCGATTCCAGGTGATGATGTGACCGTTGAGGTCCTTCGAGTAGATGGCTTCGTCCGAGAACTCCACGATCGTTGCCAGAGCGGCTTGATGCTGCCGATGCTGCCGCTCCGATGCCTCGTCCATGGCGACGGGATTCGTGGCCATCACATGCCCGAGCGCGGCGATGCGGCTCGTCGGGAGTGTGAAGATCGCTTCGAGGCCTCCCTCGGGGGCGGCCTCGAGCCAGAGTCGACCGCCATGTCGCTCAACGATCGTCCTGCTCAGAGTCAGACCAACACCCGTTGACGCCGCGTCGCGAGTGGACTCAAGCCGCTGGAACAACCCGAACGCCCGCTCCCGACTGCCGTCGGGGATGCCGGGGCCATTGTCTCGCACGACAACACCGACACCCGTCTCGCTGTTCGCGGCTTCGATGTGGACCACCGCAGTGCGTTCGGCGCCTGTATATCGCAGGGCGTTGTCTAACAGATGGTGAAACACACGCCGGATCGCGGCCGCGTCTGCCCAGACGACGGGCAGCGGTGACACAGTGATCTGAGCTCCCTGCTCGACGACGCGAGAACGGAACTCATCAACGCATTCACTCACCAACGAGTCGAGCCTCAGTTCCTGCACATCGAGGATCGCGTTGCGGGCACGAATCCACGTGACCAGGCTGTCGTTAAGCGTCTGCATAGTTTCTGCAGCGATGACCATCTCCCCGAGGTAGCTTCGCTCGCGGTCGTCAATGCGATCGCCAAGTGTGTCGGCGAGCAGCGTGCCAAACCCGCGGATGGCAACCAGAGGACCGGAGAAGTCGTGCGCAACGACCTTGGCGAAGATAGCGAGGGGATCCGCCGCGTTCACGCCCTGCTCGCCGGTCCCTGTCAACACGACAGCGCTCCGAGGGGTCGTGATTTGGGGAGCCGTCACATCGCTCACCACACCGGATCTCGATTCAATAGATCGGTGATCTCGTCCGCAGACACGGGACGAGCCATGTAGAAGCCCTGCGCAATATCGCAATCCAGGTTTCGCAGCACGGCGAGCTGTTCGGCCGTCTCGACGCCCTCAGCGACCACGACGAGATGCATCCGCTTGCCCATTTCGACCAGTGTCGTGATGATCGCCATGTTCTTCTCGCCGCGATCAAGTCCCGCAACGAACGTCCGATCGATCTTGAGGATGTCCACCGGGAGTTGCTGCAGGTAGTTGAGCGACGAATACCCGGTACCGAAATCGTCAACGGCGAGCTGAACGCCAAGAGCCTTCAATGCAGTGAGCCGCCTCGCCATCACAGCGAGATCCCCGAGGATCACCGTCTCGGTGACCTCCAGGCACAGGCAAATGCTCCCCGGCTGGACTCGTGCCTTGGCGACCGCTCGGGCGACCACATCGACGACGGTGGGCTCGACGAGCTGCCGCCCGGAGACATTCACAGACATCGTCAGCGGCTCACGATCCGGGAAGCTGCGAGCCCAGATGCCCGCCTGCTCCAACGCGGCCCCAAGCACCCACGAACCGATCGGCACGATCAGTCCACTCTCCTCGGCCGACGCCAGGAAGGCGT
The DNA here is from genome assembly GCA_003162415.1 of Candidatus Dormiibacterota bacterium. Lineage (GTDB taxonomy): Bacteria > Chloroflexota > Dormibacteria > Aeolococcales > Aeolococcaceae > Palsa-851. The sequence continues at coordinate 139,455 of PMOL01000005.1, read as the reverse complement.
CCGGTGCCAAGACGCCACGAGTGGGCTCCACCCAACGGAGTAATGCTTCCACACCGCAGATGTGACCGCTGCGCAGATCGACTGCGGGTTGATAGACGAGGCGAAACTCCTTGCGCTCGAGCGCGCGATGCAGCGCATTGCTTGTTGCGTGATGCACCTGGACGACCGCCCGCATCTCCTCCTCGAAGATGACGAATCGCCCGCGACCGTTTGCCTTGGCACGGTACATCGCGATATCCGCATCTCGGATCAGGCCGTCACCGTCGGTTGAACCCACCGGTGCGACTGCGACACCGATGCTCGCCCCAATGAAGGCTTCGACGCCCTCGAAGGCGATGGGCGCACCGAGGACGTCGACCACGCGTTGGGCAACGAGAGCGACCTGGTCTGCCGAGGCGCCTTCACACAAGACCGCGAACTCGTCGCCGCCGAGACGGGCGACCGTGTCGCTCGGGCGCACCACCGCCCGGAGGCGCTGGGCCACTGCCCGGAGGACGAGGTCGCCGCTGGCGTGACCAAGACTGTCGTTGATCAACTTGAAGTAGTCGAGGTCGATCACCAACACGGCCGGCGTCGCGGGCAGTGCGGTCGCGTCGACAGATGCAGGCGATCGCGGCCGGGAGCGCGTCAGCGCTACCTGAAGGCGGTCGGCAAACAAAGCACGGTTGGCGAGCTCGGTGAGGGAGTCATGGAAGGCAAGGAAGCTAATCCGTTGATCTCCGCGCATCCGCTCAACGGCGTAGCGGATCGATCGCGCGAGCACGCGGGCGTCGACGTGACCCTTGACGAGATAGTCCTGGGCACCACACTGCAAGGCTTCGAGCCCAACAGCGTCGTCGTCGTTCCCTGTCAGTACGACAATTGGCACGTCGGGCGCAACGATTCGAATGCGGGCAATACCCTCCACTCCCTGGGCGTCCGGCAGGCCCATGTCGAGCAGGACACACGCGGGCGTTTCCTCTGCCAGCGCCGCGACACACTCACTCAGCTGGCCGACCAGGACGACCTCGAAGAGTTCGCTCAGAGCGGTCGAGCGAAGCATGGCAGTGTGAAGCGCCGCATCGGCTGGGTTATCCTCGACTAAGAGCAGGCGCGTCGTGTTCGAGTTTCGAAGCCCACCAATCAAACCGAGAGCGGACGCAACTGGTGCGCTCATGGCCTCGTCGCGACCTTCACTCAGCGCGACAGGGTATCGGAGCGACGTAGATCTCCCTTCACCGTCGATGGTCATAGCGATGACTATGGGCAGCGGACCCTCCGTGCCCATGGTGACGCGGTCACGGGGATGATCGGATGCACCCCCGGGCAGACGCGTTCGGGCACCGTCCCCGCATCTGTGATCTGACTACCGGGACTGAGCCCGCGCGAGGCGCTCCCCTCGAGCACCGCGAGCCATTTGCCGGTCGCGCGGGCTCCTGTCCGAAGATCGCTGGTCGTCATCGCAGCGTTTGGGGCGCTGCGACCAGCGCTCGGGTGATCGGCTGATGCCAAATCATTCGCTCTACTCGCTCGCGTCGCCCGTCCACTGCTTGAATCCCAAGAGCGTTGGCTGATCAGCGGAAAGGCTGAACGTCATCGACTGATTCAGCGTGACGACGACCCGGGTCGGCCGCCGCCTTATGAACGTCCGCGGTAGCGGATGTGATCCCAGCGGAGTCCCTATGGACAGCCAGGTGTCGCGGCACCCTGCTCCGGTCGTTCCGTCAACCTCAGCCAACCACATCAAATGCAACGAACCGAACTCTACGGCTCTCGAATGGATGGCGTGAGTAACCGAACAGGGTAATCACCTCAGGAACGTGTGACTTGTGGCCGATATTCGCGGCGCCGCTCAGATGGCACCACGATCTTTACTCTCGGTCGCGCGCCGTCTGCCGGCAGACGGAGTGGAAGCCGGTGCATCAGCCACTGAATGGGCAGTGTCTATAGCGTCCGGCGGCGCTGTGAGGACGGTGCGTAGCGACTGCTCAAGCCTGAGGTTGTCTTGGAGGCCCTCGATCGCGTCAGACGCCAACCACCTAGCCAGATATGTCGCGTCGATAGTGAGGGTCCGGCCTGCTCGACGTTCCATCTTGGCAAGCGCCCCTACGAGCCACTCGAAATCCTCAAAGACCGAATCGCCGTGTTCGACTCGCTGGCGTTGGAAAAACGGCTCCAGAACAGCCCACCAGCGCAGGGTAACTAGGCCGAACACCCGCCAAAGCAATGTGACGTCAAGGTACCCGCTCCGGCTGAGCGACCCCAACCCTTCGAAGTAGTTGCCAATAGCAACCCCGGAACCATTGGGAACGTCGACCTTGTCGCGGGCTGCCACCAGGATCGCGAGTTGGTGGCGAACCATCCGCTCATGGTCGAACTGTCGCGTGTATTCGGCGACCTGCTCGACCGCATGTGAACTACGGGCCGTCCGTAATTGGCGATAGATCGCGATGAAGGTAATGGTGAGGGCAGTGAATTGGAGCGCGGCCCAGAACCATTCCGAGCCTGGCCCGAAGAATGCCATCCCGTTAGTGTTGATGAGGGTCACGCTGGTACCTCCGGCATCCGCTGACAGGATGGCCTGGACAATACAAGCGCCGGGATCAGTCAGCAACGAGGGTATCAACGCAATCGCACGGTTGAGATCCTTTCGGGCGCTCCGGGTGCTATCTGGAAGGGCCCGCACGTGCTCAGAAAACACCGAGGGCAACCTCGTGAAGTTTCGACTCCCTCTTTCTCCAGCGGCAAACCTCCCAGCAGGCATTCCCGAAGAGATGCTCATCAGGCGATCCGCATGGCAATCGGCCAGCATCCCGCCGCAGTGGCGAGACCTCGGGCGCTCCTGGGCGAGACAAGGCTCTCCCTCGGCTGATCCAGGATCAGCATCTCTACGCGCCCCGATCGAATTTTGTGAAAGGCGATCTTCTCGCGTGGACTGACTCGCTGAAGCCAATCGTCACCATCGACTGAGCGCGGCCCCTAGCCCAAAAAGTGCTGAGACATAACGTGGGGACAGAGGGTTCGAACCTCTTATCCGGTCGCTCAACGCTGTGCACCAATTCGAGGAGTGGCAACGCTGTGACTCTAGATGGATCTTAGCGGCTCTCTCAAGGACTCCCGGCCAAGGTGATGCGCCTCAAGCGACCGCGCTTGATACCTCGTGCATGACGATCGCCGTTTGGAATACGACTCGTCGAGCATCCTCCCAGGTCAGGTCATCACCTTCCTTTTGGGCACCATGCTCTTGCCGCTGGACGAGATCGCTCACCGTTCCCCAGTACTGAACGAGCGCCTCAAGGAAAGCGCGATGAGCGTCACCGAGGTCGTCCTTCTGGGCAATCACAGCTCGAAGTCGAGCGACACTCTTGGCGGGGTCCGAAAGTGTGTCGTCCACAACGATCCCCGCATGCTGGATGAGTGCTGTGATGAAGAGCTGCATCGCTTCTCGGCAGCGATGGCCTATATCAGTGAAGCGCTTGGCGGCGTCAGCACCCCAAAGTTCATTAGCCGCCTCGACCCAGCGATCGTGGGCTTGGGGGAAAGCCTCCCTGAAGGTCGGCGAATCGAGAAAGGTCTGGATCTCTGCTTCAACCATTTTCATTTCGCTCCCGATACGACGCTTCATCTCGGCCCAGTACTGGCGCCCCTCAGGTGTGACGTCGTACAGCTGGTTACTTCCTCCCACGCGATGTGTACTGAGCATCCGCCGGTCGACGAGAATCGACAGATCGGAGACCGCAACAGGGTTCCGCGGGAAGCCCTCCCGGAGCAGGAAGTCATCGCTGTTGGTCTGGACGAGGACAAAGGGAGTGCGCTTTTCCTTTGAGATAGTGTTGTCGGCCTGGATCATGAGGTCGAGCAGCTCACGCTGATCCGTCTCGAGCAGGATTCGGTCGTACCAATCGCCGGTCATACGAGCGGCTTAATCTGCATGGCAGGCAGCGTACGATCGGCATCCCTTGTCCTGCGTGCCGGCTGCCCGCGCAGAGATTGGGCTAACAAGCACGGGGGCATTGACGTGAATCCGGAGATGGCAGACTCGTTGCCGTGGAGAATCCCTGGCCCGACGCACCGACCGAGGCGCCCTTCATCGCACCTTGTGATCGGCAAACCATCGACCTCGTTCTAGCGGCAGATCCGGAGGGCCGCTCCGAATTGCACTTCGAGGTTTTACCGGAACCCTACGCCGGCGATCCTCAGCGAGCAGGCGTGGTTTTGTTATCCCTCAACCCGGGGTGGGGAAACACGGAACCGCTCGAGCAGGGCGGTGGGGTCGACGACTGGAACGACGAGCTTCGTCGCAATCTGTCCTTCAAGGCGACTACTCCCTTCGTGCACATCGATCCCCGTTTCCGAGCGACGACTGGCGGTGGCCGATGGTGGTCGAAGCGACTACGGCGATTGGCCGAGGCCACCTCATGGGAGCAAGTTGGTGAGCGGCTTATGGTCCTCGAGTTCTTCGGCTACCACTCGCACACCTGGCGCTCGCTCCCGCTCCCCCTACCATCTCAAGCGTTCACGTTTCAACTTGTCAGAGAGACGATGGACAGAGGCTGCCTCATCGTCGTCACTCGTGGTCTGGGTCAGTGGGTTTGGAATGTTCCAGAGCTATACACCTACGAACGGGTGATACGGCTGAACAGCCAGCGGTGGGTTGGGCTATCCCCCGGCAACATGCCAGAGGGCGATTTCGACGGTATTCGGCAGGCTGTCGCTCAGTAAGCCCAAAGTGCGATTGGTCTTCAACGACCCAGTAGCCATTCCGCCCGAGCGCCGCGGCCGCGGCGTGTACTGGTTGCGAATCTATCGGGACGAGAACGCAGCGGTCGTTTTGGTCACCGAGGTCCCTGGGAACCCAGGCTCCTCGATCTCAAACAGTGCATCACGCATCGCAAGGTGGATTCTCGACAACGTTCTGGACGGTGTGTCCGACGTCCGTTGGTTTCACTGTTATCCGGCTGGCATGTACGACATCGAGCCCAAGGTCCGATACGCAGAGCTGACTTTTGCCGAGCCCGACCTCGCGCCTATTTGGCGAAACCATCGAATCCCTCGGAAGCGAATCGAAGAACTCATCGGTCAGCCCTTGACACTACTGCCTGACCACGATGAAGTGCTGATGCGCGTCATCGCCGCCGGCGGGTCGCTGACCGCACAACCAAACCTTCCACGTTATGTCGTCGTCGATGTTGCTGATATGCCGCCGCCCAAGAACCCATTTCGGTGCGTACACCACAAGCGCTTTCAGGCATTCGTCAAGGCCTATCCACCGAGGCTTGACGATCGTTATGGACGCGAGGCAAGAGATGCGTTCTACGCCACGCTTACTGCCGGCGACTATATGAAGTGCAAGCGCTATCACAGCGGAGACTGGAGGGCAGTGTGCTCTGAAGCGGTGCGGATCGTCGAGGCACTCGGTGACCTGCCTCCGATGGACGCCCTCGATGCGGCTATCGACAGCGCGAACCTCACTAAGAACGATCTGCGATGGCTGCGGTCGATCTTCGGCGATCTCATGGGGTGGGTGGACGATGACTGGAGTAATGGCCAACATCGTGGTTGTGCGATCCGAGCTTCGGGCGCCGAGCCCAATGTGGTAGCGGAAGATGGACCGCTTAGTGGCCCGCCGACGACATGGGAGATGAAGGGCCGTGCCTGAGTGACAACCCGTGTTCATCGTCCAGTCTGGCGACGTCATATCGGCGCCCTGGAGGCTTGGTACTATGCCGTCGTCGTATTCGGAGCGGAGTTGCCCCTCTCGGATGAGTCGCAACTCCCCCCCCACTTGGATCGGGAAGTAATCAGAATCGTGACGGTATCCAATGCCTGAACTCATCTGGGACGGAAAGTACGGCAAAGACGGGAAGCAAGTCCCGCTCTTGCGGGTACCGTTGCCGTTTCAAACGATCGAGACCGTCAACGAATCAGTTCAGGAGCGACAGCGCACCTTCGACCTGTTCGGGCGTGGCCAGGCTTCAGGTTGGCGCAACCGTTTGATCTGGGGCGACAAGAAATATGTCCTACCCACGCTCGCAGATGAACTTGGCGGGTCTGTCAATCTCATCTACATTGACCCTCCCTTTGCCACTGGTGACGACTTCACCCTGAGCGTCCAAGTCCCGACCTATGGCAAATCTGAGCGCTCTGAAACCGGAGTGTTCATTAAAGAGCCCAGCCTGATTGAACAAAAGGCCTATAGGGACACATGGGGCGTCACCAGCGAAGCTAGACGACGTGGGGTCACAAATCTTGATCGTTACCTTCAGTGGTTTTCCGAGACGGCTACCCTTCTGTATGAGCTGCTAAGTCCGGTCGGCACTCTCTACGTGCATCTCGACTGGCACGTATCGCATGCGGTCAAAGTTTTGCTTGACGCGATCTTTGGACCACAGGGGTTCAGGAACGAGATTATCTGGAAGAGATCCGATGCTCACAGCGACGTTACGCAAGGTGCACAGGATTTTGGGCGCATCCATGACGTGATATTTCGCTATACCAAGTCCGATCGCGCGGTATTCAACGTTCAGTACAGTTCACTGTCTGACTCCACCGCGGACAGCTGGTACCGCAACGTTGAAGAGGAAACTGGCCGCAGATACAACAAAGCGGATCTCACAGCGCGAAAGCCGGGCGGTGACACTCTGTATGAGTGGAAAGGCAAGCGACCACCGCCTGGCCGCTATTGGGCCTACTCGCGCAAGAAGATGGAAGAGTTTGAGGTTCAGGAGCGACTCGTGTACTCGGCGAGCGGAATGCCGTACATGAAGAGATATCTCGATGAGAGTCGGGGCGTCCCTCTTCAGGACCTTTGGACGGACATTTCAATGCTTCGCGGCATCAGCTCCAACGCGGAACGGACAGGCTACCCCACACAGAAGCCGCTCGCCCTACTTCGCAGACTCATCGAAGTCTCAAGCAACGAGGGCGACACTGTGCTGGATTGCTTTGCGGGCGCGGGGACGACAGCCGTGGCCGCCGAGGAGTTACATCGGCGATGGGTCGTCGCTGACCTCAGCCGTTTCGCAATCCATACGACGAGAAAGCGGATGCTGTCGCTCCCAGATCTAACCCCATTTGTTGTCCAGAACCTTGGCAAATACGAACGTCAACTGTGGCAAGCATCGGAGTTCGGCGTCAATGCCCAGGAGCGCGTGAGTGCCTACCGCGAATTCATCCTTGGTCTGTATCACGCCGAGCCCGTTCAGGGATACACCTGGATCCATGGCGTCAAAGGTGGTCGGATGGTGTATGTCGGAACCGTCGACTCGCCCGTGACCACGGGCGATGTCACTCAAATCGCTTCCGAGTTTAGGAGGTCGATGGGAACGGGCAAAGACGCACCGAGTGCGCGGAGCGTAGACGTTCTTGGTTGGGACTTCGCCTTCGAGCTCAATGAGGTGGCAAAGCAGGAAGCGGCCAAAGCGGGCATTGAGATGCGGTTCGTACGAATCCCGCGTGAGGTGCTCGACAAGCGGGCTGTAGATCAGGGCGACATTCGTTTCTTCGAGTTGGCCGCTCTTTCGGTAGATGTGACCAACAAGAAGCGCTCGATAAGCATTCGACTTACCGATTTTGTAATCCCATTGGATGACGTCCCTGCAGATGTGCAAAAGGCCATCTCCAACTGGCGACAGTGGATCGACTATTGGGCCGTCGACTGGGACAACAAAGCCGACACCTTTCACAACGAATGGCAGGCCTTCCGGGCAAAGAACAGCGATGAACTTGAGATCTCCGCCAGCCATACCTACGACCAAGCGGGCCAGCACCGAGTCGTCGTCAAGGTCATCGACATCCTGGGGAACGACACAACCAAGACCATCGTGGTGGACGTCCCCTAGATGACACGGGCCAGGCGCAAAGCAGCTCCGGGTCAGCAGGATCTTCTCGAAGCCCGGGTCACGACCGCGGCGTGCGTTCCGGCGTTGCGGATTGCTGTGAAGGAGTGGCGAGAGAAGAAGTACACCGGCGCGACTGAAACGACCAAGACACTTCTTAACTACTGGTTCTCGACAGACCATCGGCTCCCAGGCGCCGTGACCTTCCGGTATCACGACGCTCAGCGCGAAGCCATGGAGACCCTGATCTACACGTATGAGGTGGCCAAGACACGCCGGCACAAACATCTACTGGAGACGTTCGCCCCAAACATCCCTGGCATCCACCTTCTCCAGACGGATGACTTCGCTCGGTACGCCATCAAGATGGCCACCGGCTCAGGGAAGACCAAAGTCATGGCTTTGGCCATTGCTTGGCAGTACTTCAACGCAGTAGTAGAAGGGCGTGAAGACTACGCCTCGAGCTTCCTGCTGCTGGCGCCGAACGTCATCGTGTTTGAGCGCCTCCGCAGCGACTTCGCCGGCGGGCGGATCTTCAAGTTCGACCCGGTGATCCCGCCCGAACTCTCTGTCTTCTGGGACGTCGAGTGCTACATACGGGACGATAGCGAGAGGGCGTCGTCACAGGGCGCCATCTACCTCACCAACATCCAGCAGCTCTACACCCGGAGTGAGGTCGCCGATAACGAGCCCGATGTCATGACTGACGTGCTTGGCCCAAAACCGAGCGCCGAGCTCCCCCAGGGGATTCGGTTCGACACACGCATCGTGGCACGGGGGACGCCATGCCTGGTCCTCAACGACGAGGGTCACCACACACACGACGAAGAGAGTGAGTGGAACGTCGTCATTCGCCGGCTCAACGAACAAGTGCCAGGTGGCTTAGCGGCTCAGCTGGACATCACTGCCACGCCACGCTACGCGAAGGGTGGCCTCTTCACGTGGACGATCTTTGACTACCCCCTCAAGCAAGCGATCATCGACAACGTCGTCAAGCGGCCGATGAAGGGCATCACGGCGGGGATCAAGGAGCAACCGTCAGATCTGGCGAGTGTGAAGTACCAGGCCTACTTGACCGCCGGCGTTGAACGTTGGCGTGAGTACCGTGACTTGCTGAAGCCACTCGGGAAGAAACCGATCCTTTTTGTGATGCTCAACAGTACTCAGGAAGCGGATGACGTTGGCGACTACCTGCAGAAGCACTACCCTGAAGACTTTGGCGAGAACCGCCTCCTCGTTATCCACACGGACCGCAGCGGCGATGTGTCCAAGAAGCAGCTAGACGAAGCTCGTGGTGTCGCCCGGCAAGTCGATGACGGAACTAGCCCGGTCAACGCCATCGTCAGCGTCCTGATGCTTCGTGAAGGCTGGGATGTGCAGAACGTGACCGTCATCGTTGGTATACGCCCCTACACGTCTAAGGCCAACATCCTCCCTGAACAGACCATTGGACGAGGTTTGCGCCTCATGTTCGGTGGGCTTGGCTCTCAGTACGTCGAGCGTGTCGACATCATCGGCAACACAGCCTTCCTCAAGTTTGTGGAGCAGTTGGAGCGCGATGAGGACATCACTCTTGAGGACTTCGACCTCAAAGAGCCGCTGGTTATCAACACGATCGCACCAGATCCAGAGAAGTTGGCGCGAGACATCGAGGTACCAGTTCTCAGCCCCATCCTTGCTCGGAAGAAGACTCTCGCCGAAGAGATTGCCGCCCTTGATGTGAGCAAGTTCAGCTGCCCGGTTCTCCCCAAGAAAGAGGGTGATGCCGCTGCCCAGAACTTCACGTACGAGGGTTTCGACATCATCACACTCAAGAAGGAGGTCGAGCGCGAGTACACCATCCCGGAGCCGAGGACCGCTGAAGAGGTCATCTCTTACTACGCGAAGCGGATTGCGCAGGACGTGAAGCTGCCTTCACAGTTCGCCGCCTTAGTGCCCAAGGTGCGTGAGTTTTTGGAGACGAAGGCGTTCGGTGGTCCGGTCGATATCAGCACGCCGGCCATGATCAAGGCCATCTCTACTGGCGTGGCCAGCTTCATCACCATCAAGACCTTCGCCACGGCTCTCCGGGGCCTTGTCATCGAAGAGCTCGTCCCAACCCTTGAGGGCGCCGGACGCAAACTCTCGGAGACGCCACCATTCCCATTTGCACGGCCGACATTCTCGGCCGTAAAGACGGTGTTCAATCTCGTGGCAGCCGACAACGACTTTGAGCGGGACTTCGCTCACTTCCTGCAAGATGCCGCCGATGTCGTCTCATTCGCGAAGCTCCCCGGTCGTTTTGGCTTTGCGATCGAGTACACGGACAACGCCACCAACCTACGGTTCTACGAACCGGACTTTGTGGCGGTCTCATCCACGGGGGATCACTACCTCATCGAGACGAAGGGGCGAGAGGACATCGACGTCATTCACAAGGATCGAGCTGCAGGAATCTGGTGCGAGAACGCCACGCTGCTCACCGGCGTCCCATGGGCGTACATGAAGATTCCGCAGGTCGCCTATACCAAGCTGCAACCGGCAGAGCTAGCCGACGTGGTCCTTGCTTTCACCGAGGGACCTGCCTTGGCGTTCTAGAAGCTCGGGCCGTCAACACATGGTCATTTGGAGCAGACGAGGCCAGCCCGAAAGTAGCCTTTTGACATGCAGGAGATGCCCGACTTCAAGGACCCGCTGAAAGAACAGGAGTGGCCTCTCGCTATGGCCGCCTGCGATGCCTTCCCTCGGCATACCCTCGAGTTTCTAAGCGCCCCGGATGATGCTGACCGAACAGTCGTGGCACCGGATTTCGTGTTCATTGACAAGAAGTCCGGTGAGCGCTGGAACGTTGAAGTGAAGCGCCTCGTGTCACCTCACATCCGCCGGCAGTATGCCTTCGCCAGCCGCCTACTCTCGAAAGAGTTGGATGAGGTCGTTCCGGGTCTATACACATGCGAGATGCGCCTGGATTCGCTCGACCCGACCACTCAACTCTCGCTTCCCGAGCTCGAGGCCGTGATTGTGTGATTCGTAGCGGGGTGCGGGACGGAACCTTGCCTGAGCACTTCGAGCCACTTCCCGGCTATCGTATCTCACGTATCGGTGACGACTGGTCGCACGTTGAGCCATGGCTCTGGGATTACACGCTCGAACCTGGGAGTTCCCGTGAGACGGATGCTTTCCAAATGCTGAGCAGCGAATTCCACCGCCATCTCGACAGTGCGCTCGAGAAGTTCGATGCCCACCCAGCCGATCGGAACATCCTCATTTTCGAGACACGCGGAACGCTGCTCGATCGAGACCTGCACATGCTAGGACCATATGCTGATGGTCCTGGACTGTTGTCTCAATGGATGTCAGAGGCCACAGTCGTGTGGGATGCACGAGACACCGTCATCGTCGACCCACATGTGTCCAACTGGCTGGATGGAACCGATCGCGCAATCCTCATGGGGACCATGTATTCCGCGGACGAACCATATACGCCGCTCGGCACGATCGTTCGTCTTTGGCCAGGCGGTTGTCCTGACTTCGCCGGGCTTCGTCTCGGCCTCGAGAGCCTCATGGACCCCTCCGAATGTTCCTGCCGAGATCTATCGAGCTGACCTTGGGGGTACGGTCGATTGCGTCAAAAAGACTAGTGCGATGATGTGATTAGGTTCGTGATCACGGTGGCTGCCAGGTCGATGGTGTATCCACGCGCGCCAACGAGAAGCGCTTGTAGCTTGCTGCGTTTTTCGTCTGGGGTTATCACTGTTGAATCCACGATCTCTCGGACCGCAGGATCGTTCTGGTAGTCCCCAGCCATGAGCCGCGCGGCTTCGTCTCCCATCACTTTGATCGTTTGCTTCTTTGTGAGGTCGCCGCCGGCCACATCTCCGGTCCACGTGCCCTGATTATTGATCGTCACCGTCTGGTTCGAAACGACCGGAGCATCGAGAACCGGATCCACAATGATGACGCTGGTGACCACCGCGCGAATCGCAGCGACAAGCTGCTCACGTGAAATGTCGTTGTTCACCAAAAAGGTTGGAGCGAACTTGTCGGCAAGAGTGGAGGCGTCGATGACGCCACCATTTCCATACGTGGTGGACAACGCCCGTCGCGTCTCTCCATCGTCGTGCCATCCGAGCTTTGTGAAACGTGTGAGTAGGCGATCCAACGTCTGGTAGCTGGTTAGTTCGGTGTTGCCAGGCATCGTCATTCCTTGGTTTTAGAAGGCTCGATCAGCCGCGCGACACGCTTCTTGAGGTGGAGAATCTTTTCAAGTCGCACGGTTGTGTAGATGTTTCCCTTTGAGTTCCGTTCCACGAGCTGAACTAAGCTGGCGTCCCGCAGGGATCGAATTCCGCGAGACACCCTCGGCTCATCCACAGTGATTCCTTTAGCGCGCAGGCTTGCCACGATCTCTCGCTGCGACACTTCACCATCAATCAGCAGATAGATTTCAGCCAACAGTCGGTCGTCCTTGAAGAGTTTCTCCAGCGGGGGCCAGATCTGACTCTCTTGTGCTCGGACTAGGACCTCCGTGGCGTGCTCGATTGCATCAAGTCGCATCCGTATCTCTCGGAGTTCCTCCAGACCTTCCTGATCAGCCACTATCGGCGCGGCTGGTTGAGCGTCGGTTTCTTCCGCCAAATAGCCCGGTGGCACGATATGAGACCGTCTTTCCCGTCGTTCCCAGCTTCTCGATCGCGTGTTGGGCGGTGAGACTCAATAGGCGCGTTTGAACGGTGCGCTCTGCTTGACCGGATGCCTGCTTGACTTTCTCAATCAACTCACCAGAGCCCAGGGGGCCGGTGGCAAGAGCCTCGAGGATTGCGGCGTTGATCTTGTCCTTGAGGATTGCTTCACGGGCTTTCCCAATTGGATCTGCGAAGGCCAGGTTCAGCAGGGCGATGATGTCATCGAGCCGGTCGAGAACCTCTTGGTCAGCCATCGGTCTCCTCCGTGGCCTTTTTGGCGCTCGGAGATGCAGCGACCAGCTTTTCAGCCCTTTCCATACCGATATCCGTGGGGCGAGCGATGTGTGTCAGGCGTCCGTCAGCATCTCGAGCGATTCCAAGTCGGCGCCACTTCTTCCAGAGAATCGAAACGGCGGGTTGACTGAGACCAGCAGCATCTCCGACCTGTTTCTGCGTTCGACTACCGTCGGAAAGTTCAAAGGCGAGTAGATGCTTTGGGTCTTTAAGCTCGGTGTTCAGGAGTTCGATAAGCGCATTCCGATTGGCAAACCGAGTCCAGGCAACAAGCTCCTCCAGAAGCACGATGGTCCTGTCGCTTGCTTCAGGCATCGGCTGTGCCCTCTTGCCCACCGACCGATCCGGCACTGGGAACTTTGGGCACGTCAATTCCAAGGCGCGAGAGTGGGGCGAGGTGTTGTGCTCGGCCCGACTTTCCCGGGACTTCCGTACAGATACCGAGCGCGAGCCAGTCCTGCCAGAGCACGCTCACAGTCCCTGCCCCTAGACCTGCAGTTTTCGCCACGTCGCGTACGGTGTTCTTTCCATCGGTGACCTCATAGGCAATGCGCTGTTTCTCGTTCTTCAGCGTCGCCTGCAAGAGTGGGCGAAGGGCTTGCAGGCCGAGGAGCCGAAGCCATTTTGTCTGCTCTCGCAGTTCTGCAAGAGCGAGATCGTCCAAGGCCATTTGTGACAGAAAACCTTATCACACAGACGTTCGCCCTCTCAAACAGGGCCCATCACCACATGGGAGCATCGTGCTGCGGCGGACCATGGTGCGAGCCGTACCGATGTTCGAATATGGCACCATGAGATCGTGGCCGTGGAGATTGTGGACTTGGGACAGGCTGAGGGAAGCGGTCTACGCCTCGTGCGTCGCTACGACAAAGCGACCTTGGTGAACCTGGGGAGCAGGCAGGCGCGCGTAGTGGAAGTGTTCGAAGAAGCTCCCAATTCCCTTGGCTTGCCCAAGCTCATAGCTACTATCGCCCTCGAGAGCGGCTGGGCTGCGGAGGTCGTGGACTAAGGTTTCGGGCGCCAGCTGGCGGAATCTGGGTCGCGACGGCCAGCGCTGGCCACATGAGCGGGTTTGCTCTTTCACCGACATTATTCGCATCCCCAAATGTCTCATCGACGCTCGCTCCTCGCCAGGTGGGTGTATTTGACCTACGAGCCGTGTCGTCAGCCGCGAAAGTCAGACGCGATAATCCCCGACGCTAACCGCTACTTGCCCTCGAAATAAGTGGCGCTCCACAAAGGTTTTCTGAATTTAGACGATGGCATAGACGACTGAAGTCCCCACATCCTGATGGGCGCCTCGTGGGTGTAGAGAAACGAGCCATCACCCTTGCGGTGCTGTTCGGCCGCTGGGCTCTATCACCGGCGGGCGGGAATCCACAGAGCTAGGCTGCGACCTAGCCTAGCCGGGTACACCTGTCGGTCACCTCCAGCGTTCTATACCTCGGACATCTCCTGGATTGCCTGCATGATCGTTGCTACCTCCGCGGAGGTGAGGCTTTGGGTTCGCCTTTCGAACGCGCCGCCGAGATGGGCTGCATAGCGGGAAGCGTGATGTACAACCGATGCCCCCGCAATGAATCTGCGTGAAGCCCATGAGAGGACGACGGCTGCTTGAGCGCGGGTGATCGACACATAGAGGAGGCGAGCCCCCTCAAGAACCAACCCGGCCCTCTCTGCATTGCGAGCGCTGGGGAGAACCTGCTCCTCAAGGCCGGGTATGAATACCACCTTGCCTTGCAGACCCTTAGCTCCATGCATTGTCATGACACGTATGCCGGAATCCGACGGAGTACTCGGCGGATCCATATCAAGGCGCTCAAGCACTCCAGCAAGTTGTGTTTGCCGCTGATCCTCAGTATCCGTCCAGATATAGTCCCTCAGCTCTGCGAGAGTCATGCCATCAGGAAGGGTTGCGGCCAACTCCTCCCACTCCGCACTTTCGGCGGCCGATCTGGCGTCTAGGAGTAGGGTGGCCAGTGATTCGCGCCTTTCGCCTAGCGCGTCATTTCCCGTCCACTCCGCAACGGTCTCGATAACCTGCCGCGTGCTATCGATGGCGGTTCTCAGCCGTCCCGTGAAGCCTCCAGGTGGCGGGATCTGGCGGAAGACATCGGCATAGTTGAGGTTGTTAGCAACCACCCGCTCAACGATATCCCTGCACGTCTTGACCCCCACCCCTCGCCGGCACCCGAGGATAAGGCGATGCGCAACATAGTCCGCTTGAGAACAAACAACTCTGAGTACGCCAAGCAAGAAGCGTCCTGCATCTGAGTCAGTCCAGGATTCCTCTTTCGGCGGCTGAAACGGGAGTCCATTGCTCTCGAACTCTTTCTTTATGGCGGGAAATAGTTGACGGCTGGACAGTAGAACGAGGATGTCAGAGGGCAGAAGTCCTGCTTCTAACAAACTGGCACAGGAGGCAGCGATGGCCGCAGCTTCCGCGGTGTGGGTAGTGAAGTACCAACGATGCACCACTCCTTCGACAGGCGGGATTGCGGTCGTCCAGAGAGACGAAAGGATTTTTGGAATGCGCCCATATCCGCCATAGTCAGTGATGAGCGCATTGGCTGCGTTTACGATTGCAGTTGCGCATCGAAAACACCCCGTGAGAACGTGATCACCAGCGCCCGGGTGCCTCGTCAGGAACTCTTGGAGGCCTGCAGGAGAAGCAAAACGAAAGGCGTAGATGCTCTGATCGTCGTCTCCGGCGACAAAAAGCCTGACGCCCCCATCCGCTATCGAATCGACAAACTGGAGATCCATCGGGTTCAGATCTTGATACTCGTCGACGATCAACTCCAGCATGTCTACAAGGTTCGCTGGGTCAAGCAATCCGGCCTCGATCTGTTCGATGCATAGTCGAATGAGTTCCCCCGGAAGCACGCACGCGTAAGTTTGCGTGGTTGGTACGTGAAAGGCTCTGAAGGCCGCGTGCTCGACTGCAGTGATAGGCGGATCCGGCTGAATATAGTTAGCCGGATCCCATTCACCGGTGCTCCAAAAGGCTTCCTGTTCGCGACGGATATCCTCTGCCCTTTTCTTGGGCATTGGGCTCTGCTCCCTGAACTCGTTGTCGAAAATGTTTTCGACTTCCCAGTCATCGAGAACTACCGGCCGTACTGGGTACGTCTCGAGGAGATGAGCTCGCCATAGGACCGAGAGCGCCAAGGAGTGAAGGGTGCTAACCCGCACATCCTCGGCTGCAACATCTGCGCCATCACGGCGGCAACGCTTCGTTGCTCGAGTCCGCAAGTCTCGGGCGGCAGCGCGCGTGAACGAAACGCCAAAGACATTCCGAAGGTCGAACCCATTTTCTCGGAGCCAGTGGAACCGCTCCTCAATGGAAGCGGATTTGCCCGTTCCAGGCCCAGCCACAAGTCGTACGAAAGGAAGGTCATTACATGCTGCTGCCATCTGACCAGCGGAAGCAGTCTCAACGTCTTCCGGGCGAAGTGGCATAAGTGCTACGCCGGTGCGGACGGAAGCGGCACTGGCAACTGGCGCCGCCTTTGGAGAATGCGGTTCGTCATTTCAAGAGTGTCGCCAAAGTCGGCTGGCCTATCCGTCGTCTCACGTCTTGAGCCGCCATCCACCACGATTCGGGTGACTTTTCCAGATGAGCACCTCCAGGATTCGCACCAGCGAGATCTGCTGGTGCAGCTCCTCGGCAACCTGCACCTGAAGCGCGCTCAAGGGCTCCAGGAGGCGTCGCCCCTCTCTCCTGAGGTCGACACACACAGCCATCGTCGCCCGTGAGGCCTCGGATTCAGTAACGCCAAGTCGGCCCAACACATCGGCATCGCATACCGGCACCAGCGCCGGCCGCTTGATGTGGAGCACCTTGGTCGCCGCTGCGATCTGGATGTAGGGCCGCACCAAAGCATCTACCGCGGCTTCGATGCGTACCGGAACCTGGTTGCGCTCCCAGTCGGACTCATCCATGAGGATCAGATCCCAGGTCGGATCGAGTTTTAGTAGCTCTGGCAGCTCGCCCTTGTTGATGATCGGCTCCCAGCGACTCCGCTTCGAACGTGTCCCCATCGACCGATTGATCACATTCACATCCTTGTCCGTGACCCGGTTTGGCGGTGATTCGCCTGAGCTGATGTATCCGTCGTAGACATTGCTCCAGGCGGTTGTAAGCAGAGCCTTCAACGATGCCCAAGGCTTCTCGATCAGGAGGGGCGTCAACTGAACCTCCAAGGCTTCATCCGCCCCTGCAGTGCCGACGGCCACTCCGCTCCCTTCGTTCGTGTCAGGTCAGATCTCATGCCGCCACTTGTTGCGGCGATCGAGAGTCTAGCCTTCATAGCTGGGGAGCTCGTGTGGCCGAGCTTGAGGACTGTGGCCTCCGTCCCGGACACGGCCGGCGGCGGGAAGGAGTGTCAGACTCCGACCACCATGAAGGGCTTCGAGTTGACCAGGTCACGGTGCGCGGGGAGCGCTGCTGCGCTTTGAGGGAGCGGGTCCAGTTGGACACCAGCAGGTCGATGTCAAGGGGTTCCGGGCTGTTGGAAACGAGAGCGTTCATGATCATGAACCCAGGCTTGCAGAGCCCAACGCTGTGCAGTGCCGTCGGGCATGGGAAATCCGCTGAGTCAACGCTGTGCACATTTCTCGCCCCTCCCGAGCACGTCAAATCGGCTGAGATTGAGATCGCCTACGGGTGCACGGCGATTGGCTGGGGAGAGAGGATTCGAACCTCTGATTGTCTGAGCCAGAGTTTTCCCCTCTACCGCCAGCCCCGGCGCCACGGGCTCGCTGAACTCCGGCGGGTGGGCTAACCCGACGACTCCGCTCCTGTTCATCGACTGATCCACGCGACGCTGCCGCGAGCGGCTCCAGGATGGCCACGCCGTGGCTCCGTGGCGCTACCGACGGGCAGCGGCTGCCGGGTCCTCGCCTTCGCCGCCCCCCGACACCCAGTTCGAGGTGACCACGGTGGTCCGAGCGATGTCCGGATCCGTGAAGACGTCGAGATCGTCACGGCTCTGCGTGGAAAACTCCGAGACGATGGCGCCCGCTGGCCCCGCCTGGAACCAGTGCAGCGTGTTGGGCGGGACCAGCTGTTGCTCACCCGGCCGAAGGACGACCTCGTGCCAGACCGTGTACGCGCCCCGGTCGGCCTTTGCCGGCCAGCAGCTGGGCTGCTCCGCCGGGGGGCCCTCGAGGTAGAGGTACACCACGCCCGCGCGGCAGCGGAACGTCTCCTCCTTGCCGGGGCTATCGTCGAACGGCGGGTGGCGATGCTCGGGGCAGGTCTGGCCTGGGAACATCACGATCTCCTTAGCGCAGACCCGCTGCGTGTTGACGTAGACGACGACCTCCAGCCCCGTGTGCTCGAGCTCTGAGAGGCCGAAGTCTGCAACTTCGATGGTGTCGCGCTCCAGGTCGGTGAGGATGAACCCCGCCTCCGAGAGCATCTGCGCCGCTCGCCGCCGCGCGCCCTGAATCTGCTCGTGCGTCAACACAGCTCGTACCTTAGTGCGCTGCCATGCGCCGGAACACCTGTTGCCGATCCGGGATTCCAGCCGAGCAGCCCAACGCGGTGCACGCGAGCGCGCCGACCTCGCATGCGAACTGAAGTGACCGCTCCAGGGACCAACCCTCGAGGATGCCGACGATCAGCCCTGCCGCGAATGCGTCGCCGGCTCCGGAACCGTCAACGAGCTCGACGCTAGGAGCGCTGACGCGCCGGGTGTCGGTCGCGGTGCGAACCAGTAGCCCCTCACTGCCCATGGTGATGATCACGGTTTCAGCGCCGGCCTCATTGAAGACGGTGGCCTGACGCTCCGGGTCGCGTTCGCCGGTCAGCTGGCGGGCCTCGTCGTCATTGGGCAGGAAGAAGTCAACGCTTGGCAGGATCGAGCGCAGATCGTCCATTGAGGCGTGCGTGTCTCCAGGGAGGACCACGTCCAGCAGCGTGCGCGCGCCGAGTCGATGCGCCGCTTCGAAGAGCTCGACCACCGCCGCCGGGCGGAGGCCGGGCAGCACCAAGTATCCGCCGAGGTAGACGACGTCGATTCCGGCCAATGCCCCTGGGACGAAATCGTGTCCCGTGAGGTCGGCGTTCGCGCCCACCGTGTGTATGTAGCGCCGGTCGTCACCGGCCACCGGGACGATTACCGTCTTGGCTGTGCCCATCGTCTCCGACCGCCAGATGAACGACACGTCGATGCCCAACCCCGCCAACGAGTCGGTGACGAAATCGCCGAAGGAGTCACGACCGACCCTTCCGACAACCGTGGAGGCCACGCCCAATTTCGACAGGACCACCGCGACGTTGGCGGCGCAGCCCCCGGCCCCCATGAGGAAGTCGTCGGTCACCAGGAGCTCGCCCGCCGTTGGCAGGCGAGGCAGCGGCGGTACGAAGAGATCGCCGACGAGGATGCCGGCGCAGAGGACGCGCGGAGTCATGAGCGCCCTGAAAGTTCGAGGACGGTCCGTGCCGTGGAGAGATTGGCAACCAGCACGTTCACCATGCCGGTGCGGAGCGCACCGAGGATCGCGTCGCCTTTGTCGCGCTCACTGCAGATCGCGATAACGCATGTGATCCGCTCGAGATCCGCTCGGCCGATCGCCACCACGCGGTCCCCGATTCCGTCGACAACGACGTGGCCATCCGCATCGAAAAAAGAGCCGAGGACGTCGCCGACGGCCCCTCGATCCCGCAGTCTGCGCATCTCGGCCACCGAAAAGCAGCCCATTCGCACGACGGCGCTATCGTCCCGAGCGTTCCCGATCCCGATCAGGGCGACGTTGGCCGCTCGAGCACGCTCGAGGACATCGCGCACGTCGTCGTGATTGACGAACGCATCGCGCACCGCCGGCGTCTCGGCATACGCGGGTGCATACAGCACCTCGGCGGTGCCGGCAAACGCCTCGGCGAGGCGGCGGCAGATCTCATTCGGGTTGACGCCCGTGTCCACCAGCGGCGACCCTCCGATGGCACTGACAAACGTCGCAGCCCGAGGTGTGGGAGTGCCGACGAAATCGGGCACAGCGCCGACATTCCTTCCCATGCCCAGCGCAACGACGTCTCCGTCGCTGAGGTGACGCTTGAGGAACCCGGCGGCCGCCCGCGCCACTGACGCTCGCTGGCCTGCTTCGTCGCTCTGATCATTCACGAGA
Source organism: Candidatus Dormiibacterota bacterium (assembly GCA_003162415.1). Lineage (GTDB taxonomy): Bacteria > Chloroflexota > Dormibacteria > Aeolococcales > Aeolococcaceae > Palsa-851. The sequence continues at coordinate 119,546 of PMOL01000005.1, read as the reverse complement.
AGGACCTGGTTGAGTCCGAACTCCGAGACCAACGCCGCCTCTACCTGGAGGCCGATGTCGGGGTGCACATTGACTGTGATCTCCACGATTCCAGTCATTCGGGCGCGATCCAGCAAGCGTCCGACCTTGGGCCGTGAGAGACGAAGAGAGCGAGCCACCGCTTCCTGTGTCATCCCCTCCAGGTAGTACTGCGAGGCGACGCGGGTCATTAGCTCGATGTCCCGGTCGACGCCACGCGCCCGGCCGATTGCGATCTGTGGTGCCCCGCGACGACTGGTCATTCAGATCACCCGATCGTTGCCGCCGTCGACGGGAACCTGCGCACCGGTGGTCTTGGCGAAAGCGGGCCCGCACATGGCCACGCACAACTGCGCGACGTCCTGACTCGTGACCTCGACTCGCAGGACGTTTTTGGCTCGGTAGTCGGCGACGCTGAGGCCATACTCGCGCGCACGCGCCTCGACGATCTCCGCTGACCAGAGCGCGGTGTCGAAGACCGCATTTGGATGGATGACGTTGACCCGGATCCCATCCGCACCCCACTCGAGGGCAGCCACGCGCGCCACCTGGGTGAGGGCTGCCTTGGAGGCCGAATAGGCGGCTGCGCCAGGACCGGGAGCGGGGACGTTCTTCGAGCCGATCACAACAACCCTACCGCCGCGAGGTGCGAGTCGCAGGAGGGGGTGCAAGTGATGCAGGAGGACGACCGAGGCTTCGGCATTGACGCCCATCACCGCACGCCATGCTCCCAATTCCAGCGCGTCGAGACGCTGACTGGACGGGAAGACGCCGGCGTTGAGGATGGCAATGTCGATGCCACCGAAGCGATTGCCGCCGGCCTCAATCGCTGTGGTCACCTGTTTGGGATCGGTCACATCGCACTGGACACCCAGCCAAGCGGGTCCGGGAGCCACGGCTGCGACTGCCGGGTTGAGATCCAGACCGATGACGGCGGCGCCCTGCTGCAACAGGAGTTCCGCGCAGGCGCGACCGATACCCGATGCCGCCCCGGTGACCAGAGCGACCTCGCCGGTGAACGGCGGCCGCGTTCCCTTTCCGAGCTTGGCTTGCTCCAGGTCCCAGTACTCGACATCGAAGGTGTCCTCAGCCGCCAGCGCACGGTAGCCACCCAGGTCGGTTGCGTCGATAATGATGTCGACGGTGTGCCGATAGATGTCCGCGGCGACGGATGCGTCGGCCGCGGATCTGCCCACCGAGATCACTCCCATCTGCGGGTCGATGACGACGCGCGGCGCTGCATCAAGTATCCGCAACGGTGCTGCAGATCTACGGGCGTGTTCCGCGACGTAGTGCTCGTACTCACGCGCGTAGGCGGCAACGTCGCGTCCAAGCATTGGCAGCCTCTTGGTGCGGATCACATGGTCGGGCGTCGCCGGACCCTGCTGAGAAATCACCGACACGTCCGCACGATTGGCAAAGGCAAGCGCGTCAGGCCCAACGTCCACCTGCAGAATCATCGGAATTCCTGCCACCTCCGAAATGTCGCGTCGAAGCGCAGCAATCTCTTGGGATGAAGCGGAGCTCTGTGCTTGCTCGGCGGCTCGGCTCCGTCCTCGGACCTGTTCGTCGACGTACGCCTCGGCGAGCGAGACCATGTCGATCATTCGCTCGTACGACTCGCGAGCTGTCGGAGCCCAGGTGAAGATGCCATGGTTCATCAGCACCATTCCGATCGTCGGAGCGCCATGCAGCCGCGGATACAGGTCGGCACACAGGGCGGCCAGCTTGAATCCGGGCATCACGTAGGGGATATGCAGGAGACGATCGCCGTAGACCTGCTCGATCAACTCGGCTCCGTTCAACGAGTTGGTGAGCGTGAGGACCGCGTCCGCGTGCGTGTGGTCGACGTACTTGAACGGGACGATGGCGTGGAGCATCGCTTCGACCGATGGAGCCGGCGCGGCAGGGTCGATGGTGCCGATGCGGAGCTCCCGAGCCATGTCCACGTCGGAGAGTGCGGTGAGTTCGGCGAGATGCAGCAGCTGCTGCATCCGAACCGGCGCGAAACCGGCCGGCTCGATGGTGGCCAGGTCCCAGCCACTGCCCTTGACCCAGAGGATGTCCTCCGCCTCACCAAAGATATTGGTCTCGGTGCGCTTCACCGACGTGTTGCCACCGCCGTGGAGGACCAATCTAGGGTCCTGCCCCAACAGGCGCGACGTGTAGGCACGGAGATCCAACTCGGTCTTACACGCGGCTGCTTGCTCGTCGTCCCAGCGACTGCTTACCCGCGACGGCGCGGTGATGGTCACCTCACGTTGCCCCACTCTCGAGATCGTCCGCGAGAACCGACGATTCCTGCCCGGCACGCTCGACGTCGCCAACGGTGATGACACCGTCCTGGCCGGTGCCCGCCAGAGTGGTCAGATCAATGCCAAGCGCGCTCGCCAACCGCCGCGCGGCCGGCAGTGCCGCAACTCTGCCTGGTGCTCTTTCTGGCGAGCGGCGCTCGGGTCCCGCGCGCGGGGCGGGCGTGGGCGCCGGGATCTCGCTGACCGCGATGGAGGTCGCAATGTCGGCAGAACCAGCGTCGCTGCCGTCCGGGACCGCCTCGCCCGCAGTGCCGATGTATGCCACCGGCGAACCTGCTTGCACAGTGTCTCCAGCATCGCGGAGGACCTTCAGCAGCGTCCCGGCGGCGACCGACTCAACCTCGACCTGCGCCTTGTCGGTCTGCACACTGAAGAGCGACTCTCCCAACGCAACCGGGTCGCCTTCCTTCTTCAACCATTCGACGATCACCAGCTCGTCCGTCGTCTGACCTACCGATGGCATGTCGATCCGGTGCGCCATAGTTCTGGTCAGCCTTCGCAGCAACTTTGGATCGCTGCCTTGATCCGCGCCTGCGACGGCACCACGGCCTGCTCCATCACCGGCGCGACCGGCAGTGGGACGTCATGGCTTGCTACCCGCCTGATCGGCGCTTCCAGCGAGAAAAGGCACTCCTCAGCGACCCTGGCGGCGAGTTCGGCTCCCCAGCCTCCGGTCAGGGTGTCCTCGTGGGCAATCACCAGACGGCCGGTCTTCCTGACTGACGTGAAGATAGTCTCCTCGTCGAAGGGGAGCAACGTCAGGGGATCGATCACCTCGCATTCGATGCCGTCCTGGGCGAGTTCCTCGGCGACCGCGAGCGAACGGTAGAGGCTCATGTGCGTTGCCACCACGCTGACCGACGTGCCCTCGCGCTTCACCACCGCTTTGCCGATGGGAAAGAAGTACTCCTCCTCGGGCACGTGCGCGGTCAGATCCATGCCGCCGGCCTGTTCGCGCCCTTTGCTGCCGTAGAGCAACTTGTGCTCGAAGAAGAGCACGGGGTCATCGTCGCGCACCGCGCTCTTCAGCAGACCCTTCGCGTGATATGCGTCGGAAACGCAGACGACTTTAAGGCCGGGCACGTGCACGAAGTAGCTCTCCGGGCACTGACCGTGTTGCGCTCCTCGGTTTGCCGTGCCGACCGGACAGCGCAGGACCATCGGGACGCTCAACTGCCCGTTCGACATGTACCGCATCTTCGCTGCCTGGTTGACCAGCTCGTCCATGCACTCGAAGAGGAAGTCGGCGTACTGCAGGTCCGCGATCGGTCGCATCCCCATCAGCGCAGCGCCGACCGCGGCACCGGCAAGCGCCTTCTCACTGATCGGGGTGTCGATGATGCGCTCATGACCGAATGCCTCGGTCAGGCCGAGATAGACACCAAACGCACCTCCGAACCCTCCGGGGACGCCGATGTCTTCACCGATCAGAAAGACCTTCTCGTCGTGGCGCATCTCCTCGGCGATTGCCTCGCGCAACGCCTCGGCAATCGTGAGCCGGCGTTCGCCCACGGCGGACGCGGCAGACGCGGTCACGACGTTGACTCCATGCCGATCACGGTCGCGTACGCGCCGGTCAACGCGTCTTCGGCTCGCGGGAGCGGCGACTGTCGCGCGAACTCGATGGCGTCATCCAGCGCCGCTTCGACCTGCGCGTCCGTCGCATCGAGGACTCTTTCGTCCAGGGTCACCGCGAGGCGTTCGCGGAGACGAACGATCGGATCGCGCGCCGTCCACTCAGCCTCCTCCTCGCGGCTGCGATAGCCCTTGACGTCACCGCGGCTGTGGCCGGCGAATCGATAGGTCTTGCACTCGAGAAGGACCGGGCCGACTCCTGCGCGCGCCTCCACCACTGCGCGTCCCGCTGACTCGCGCACGGCGAGCACGTCCATCCCGTCAACGATTTCCCCCCGCACGCCGTACGCCCCAGCGCGGCTCGCGACATCTGGAACGAGGCTCACTTGGTGGAATGGCGTGGACGCGCCGTATAGATTGTTCTCGCAGGCGAACACGATCGGGAGATGTTGGACCGCTGCGAAGTTCAGACCCTCGTGAAATGCACCTTCGTTGCTCGCGCCCTCACCAAAGAAGCACACGGCCACCTGGTCCGTGCGCGTCAGCTTGAATGCCAGTCCAAGACCGGTGACCACCGTGTTGCCTCCCCCGACGATCGCGATCGCCGGGAGCATGCCGACCGACGGGTCGCCGAGATGCATCGAGCCGCCCTTGCCGCCGCAGCAGCCGGTCGCCTTGCCAAAGAGCTCAGCCATCGCCGCGCGAAGGTCGACGCCCTTTGCCAGTGCGTGACCGTGTGGTCGATGCGTCGAGGTGATCCAGTCCGTCCGTCGAAGCACGTCGCAGACGCCGACCGCAACCGCCTCCTGGCCCTGGGACTGGTGCAGCGTCCCCGGGATCTCGCCCTGCAGGTACAGAAGATAGACCCGCTCTTCGAAGCGCCGGATCAATTGCATCCGGCGATAGAGGTCGAGCTCGTGGGTCGCGTCGACGTCGGCCGTGAGCTGGGCCGAATCTAGCTCCGCCCTACCAGCGCGTGCGCCGTCGCTCATCGGGCGCTCAGCTCCGCCGCGACCACATGGCGCCCGCTTCCCCCGTACTGCCGTATGAGTGAGCGAACCTTGGTAGTCATCCGTTGCTGTGCGACGCCCATCACATCGGACTCCTTATGGGAGCCGAGAAGCTGGTGCACCTCCGGGTTCGTACCAACCGAGCGGACAGACGATTCGAGGCCGTCCCAGAAGGCGTGCTTGAGGACGGTACCGACATTGAACTTGGCGACCCCGAGCGCGATCGCCTGCACCACCGCAGCCGGCGGGAAGCTCGTCCCGCCGTGGATGACCAGGGGCACGTCGACGCGCTGGTGGATCGATCGCAGCCGCTCCATGTCGATGGACGCTTCCCGGTCCATCATGATGTGGACATTCCCGACCGAAACTGCCAGACAGTCGACAGCGGTCCTCTCGACGAAGCGCGCTGCTTCGTCCGGATCGGTGAGACTGGCGTGGCTGTGATCCACGCCTGACGCCGTGGCTTCCGCCGGACTGCCGAGCTCGCCCTCAACGGCCACGCCCGACTGGTGCGCCACCCGGCAGAGCTCCTTCACCGCGACGATGGCGTCGTCCGTTTGCCAGGAATGCGTGTCGATCATCACCGCGTTGAAGCCCGCGTCGATGCCATGCCTGGCCTGCTCGAGGCTGTGGGCCTCGTTGAACAGTAGGGCGACGTCAACGGCACTTTTCTCCGCGTAGCTGCGTCCGATCGCGCCGAGGACCTCGATACCGCCGCCGTCAAGCCAAGTCCCGTCCACCATCATTGCGCCGAAACCGAGAACCACCGGTGCGGCCTCCTCCTCGGCGGCGGTGAGCACCGCCTCGAGCGAGCACGCGTCCCACGCCTCGAAGTACCCGACGGCGTAACCGTCAGACCGGGCCTTCCCCAGGATTCGCTGCAGCGGGACGAGCGGCATCTACTGGCCGCCAAGCTCGGACATCAAATCTCCCATAACTCGATCTCGAGAAGCCAGAGTAGCGGCAAGGTGAGCAAATGACAAGCACGTGGGCAGATGCTCACTCACGGGCGCCTGAAATCCTGAACTGCTTTCCCGTCCCACCGCAGTAAGGTGCCTTCGGGACCACCGACAGCCGCGGAAGGCTTGTCGTTTCCACGGATCGACGCGCCTGATAAGGAGGTTGCCGTGCCCAGCATGCCGGAGATCGTTTCTGCCGAGAAGTGGCAGGAGGAGCGCGACGGGTTGCTCACGGCGGAGAAGGAGGCCACGCGCTCCCTCGACGCCATCGCCGCGCGTCGCCGTCGCCTGCCGATGGTCAGGTTCGACAACGCCAGGTACATGTTCGACACTCCCGACGGCCCGAAGCGCCTGCTCGACCTCTTCGCTGCGCAACAGCAGTTGATCGTCTACCAGTTCATGGACCGCGGGCCCGATGAGTACTGCCCGGGCTGCACCCATTTCACCAACAACGTAGCCGCCCTGCCCACGCTGGCCGCCAATGGCGTTGCGTGGGCGACCGTGTCCAACATGCCGCTCGCGCAGATTCAGGCTTACGCGGATCGGAAGCGCTGGACCCTACCGTTCGTTTCCTCCCACGGCACGAGTTTCGCGAACGACTGCGGCGCCGATGACGGCTTCATGCTCAGCGTGTTCCTTCGCGATGGCGAAGAGGTCTACCGAACCTACAGCACCACAGCCCGCGGGGTGGACCGGCTGCTGTTCGTCAACAACATCCTCGACCTTGCTCCGTACGGGCGCCAGGAGGACTGGGAAGATTCGCCGCCCGGGTGGCCGCAACATCCCACCTACGGATAGGCGATACGCCGGCTGAGACGCGCCAGTACCCTTCGGCGATGGACAAGCCGGTCAAGTACATGGGCACTGGCCCTGCGTTCGCGAATGCGAACGCGACCGGCGCGCACACCAACGCGCCGAGGATGCGGGATACGACGCCGCACTGCGGCCGGTGATGGCGCTGGCTAAAGAGACCCGCCGGTGCAGGATACTGAACGCATCGTGAGACTGGTCAACACCATCGTCCGGTATGAGTCATCGGCGCGCCCGTGGCGCCGGCTGCTGGAGATCGCAGCTGACCACTTCCCAGACACACTCGCGGACCTCACGTTCCTGCATGCGCAAGGCGTGAAACTCGAGCTCCATGTCAGCGACGACCGAGCCTCCTACTTTGTGGAATTGGTGGGGCCGGCCGTGCACGCCGTCGAGACGGAGCGGAAGGCACAGGGACGATCCCCCCTCAGTCAACCCCTCGCCGCTCTGGCCGCGGACAGCAAGGAGCACGAAGCAGCTGACGGCAGGAAACTGGCTCGTAACGTCGCGATCGGAGTGCTCACGCTCCGAGATGCGCGATCGCGTTGTGAGGGATTCGGGTTGGAAGGCTTCGACGCCGAACTGGCCCGTTATCAGGCGGAGATTTCGCGGTCCAAAGCCGCGGCGAAGAGGCGGGCGAGGTAGCGGGCGTTCGGAGCAGGCCTTAGCTGACCCGCACACGCGGATCGAGGACCGCGTACAAGGCATCGACGACGATATTCGCAGCCACCACAAAGAAGGCCGAGACGAGGACGATCCCGATCACAACGGGAAGGTTCTGGACCTGGATGGCCTGAACCACTGCGAGTCCAAGTCCGGGCAACCCGAAGATACTTTCGGTGACGATTGCGCCCCCCATCACGCCCGCGAGGTCGATGCCGAATTGGGTCACGATGGGTGTGAGCGAGCTGCGCAAGGCGTGGCGATAGACGACGCGGCGTTCGCTCAACCCCTTGGCGCGGGCCGTCCTGATGTAGTCCTCTCCCAGGGTCTCGAGCAGCGAGCTCCGCGTGAGCCGCGAGTAGGTCGCGGCAATGACGAGGGCGACCGTGATCCACGGCAGGATCAGGTCGTGTGCCCACTCCAGCGGATTCGTGGTGATCGGAGTCCAGCTGCCCGGTTTCGGAAAGATCGCAATGCCGTGAATCGTCAGCAGGTAGTACAGGACATAGAGAAGCAGCAGGCCGAGGATAAAGACGGGCATGGAGACTCCGGTGAGGACAAACACCGTCGCGCCCCGGTCCATGAGGCTTCGTGGCCGTCGTGCAGCGAGCACACCAACACCGATCCCGAGCACTGTCCAGAGGATCGCTGCTCCCGCGGCAAGCGAGAGATCGATCGGCACGGCCTGCGCGATGATCGTGGTCACCGGCAGCCGGTTGGTGTTCGACGTGCCCAGGTTGAAGTGCCCGGGAATCGGTATCAGGCGCTCGAGGTAATGCCAGTACTGGATGATCACCGGTTGATCGAACCCGTACTCCTTGTTGATATTGGCGAGCAGCGCCGGCGTCACCGCGCGTCCGGCGAGCTCTCGTGCCGGGTCGACACCCGGGCGCGCGTAGTACAGAATGAACACCAACGTGATGATCACCCACAGCGTGATCAAGCCCAGGATGATCCGACGGATGAGGAAGCGGATCATGCGTTCTTCTTCTTCCGACGGCCGGCGAAGATGCGCTCGGTTCGTGGATCCAGTGCGTCACGTATCGCGTCGCCGAGCAGGTTGAACGCGAGTGTCGTGGCCAGCAGGAAGAGCATTGGGAAGATGTAGAACCACCACGCCTGGAAACCGACGCCCTCCGCATCGGACAGCATGTTCCCCCACGAGGGGGTTGGTGGCACGACGCCGAGACCGAGGAATGACAGCGTCGCCTCGAAGATGATCGCCGCTGGAATGAGCAGCGTGGCAAGCACGATGACCGGTGCCACCAGGTTGGGAAGGATGTCCACGAACATGATGCGCAGGTTGCCGGCGCCCAGTGAGTGCGCGGCCTCCACGTACTCCTTCTCACGCTGCGACAGCGCCTGGCCACGAACGATCCTCCCGATGGCCGCGAACGAGAAGAAGGCGATGACCAGGATCGTCAGTGGGAGGCTGGGGCCGAAGACGGAGACCAGAACGATGGCGAACAGCACGTACGGAAACGAGAGCACCACGTCCATGACGCGGGCGAGGATGCTGTCGAGCCAGCCACCGAAATACCCGGCGACCAGACCGATCACGACGCCGACGACCGCCGCGATCGCAGTTGCGAGCACGCCGACCAGCAGCGAGATGCGCGCCCCGTACGCAATCCGCACGAGGATGTCGCGGCCGAGGTTGTCCGTGCCCAACAGGTAGCCCGCACTGCCCGGCGGCAGTGGCTGGCCGTTCGCGTCCGTGCCGCCATCGACGTTGGTGTCGGTGGGACCGTGCCCGGTGATGCCCGCGATCAACGGAGCCGCGATCGCGAGGGCCACGATGAGCAGGATCACCACGACCGACGCAATCGCCACGCGGTCGGTGCGCAGCCGCGCGAGGACGAGCCGCAGTGGGCTGCGCGCTTCGATCCCGCCGGCCGCGCGTTCCTCGAGCGGGGACTCGGGGGAGGCGACGTCAATCGCCGACAGGCTCATTTCGAGAGCCAGACCTGCGTGATGTCGTAGTACTCGCTGAACGGGATGAAGATCGCGTTATGGACCCGCGCCGACCGGAAGAGTGGTGTCAGCGTTGTCTCGAAGGGGATGAATGCTGCGTCCTTCATCACCTGCTCGTCGGCCTGGTGCCAGAGCGCCGCGGCGGCGGAGAGCGTCATCGATGACTCGGCCTGCGTCACCAATGAGTCCACCGTCGGATCGTCGTAACCACCCCAGTCAGAGCCGGGGAAGCTGAGCGCGCCGTCGAGGATGTCGGGAAGGGTGGCGCGACCGTTGGTCGGTCCGAACCAGTCCGGGACCCAGCCGGGCTCGGTGACATCCCAATTCCCCGTCTTGAGGCCGTTCGGCGAGGTGACGCCGATCCCCGACGAGCCGTAGTAACCGGTTGCGATCGGAGTGCCGACAACCGTGACACCGCACCTCGCGAAGTCGGCCTGGACCTCCTGGAACACGGCCGGATGATTGCCGCTGTTGCGGTAGTAGTCCTTGAGCGTGACCCCATTCGGGTACCCGGCAGCCTTCAGCAGCGACTTGCATTTCCCGGGGTCGCCCTGATTGTTCGGCGTCGGGTAGTCATTGAAGGGAACGTAGCCCTCGGCCCCGGCGGCGATCACCTGGTTGAGCGGCTCGTTAAGGCTCGCGCCACCGTAGATCTTGTTGATGGCCACCTTGTCGATGGCGTACTCGAGCGCCTGCCTCACCTTGACGTTGCCGAGCGCTCCGCCGTTGTTCGGGCTCTGGACATTGAAGACGAGGTACGGATTGGTCGTACCCGGAGCGGGGAAGACGCCGAGCTGCGGGTTCCGGCTTGGAGATTCGAGACCGTGGATATCCGCGGGAGGGACGTTGGTGTTCCACTCGAGGTCCGCCGTGCCTGCCGCCAGGTCCTGCTGCACCTCGGTAGCGGCCGCCGAACCGGCAAGGTCGAGCTTGACGTCAATCGTGTCGACGTACTGGTGCCGGATCGAATCGGAGGCCTGTGTCCACGCGGCGTTCCGGGTGAGGATGATCTCGTGACCGACGTTATACGTGGTGATGGCGTATGGACCATCCGAGTACAGGACGTTGCCAGGGGTGAGCGGCGTGTATTTGAGGTACTCAATAGGTGCCGCCGAGGCGAACGGCAACGCGATGATGTTGTCGAAGTCCGTGGCCGGCTGTGTGAGAGTGAAGACAATGGTGTTGCTGTCCGGCGTCTTGATGCCGGACACGCTGGTCATGCCGGCGTTGATGGTCGCCGCGCGAGCGGCGGGCCTCTCTGACGGGCTCTGATTCTCGAATGCAGTGCAAAACGCCTTGAAGCCTGCAATCGTGGAGACGTAGTAACCGGGGTTGCCGTTCGGCGCGAGCGTCGGATCGCAGTTGCGCAAGATGCCGCGCTCGAAGTCCTGCGATGTCACCGGCCGCGGTGGCGCGGTGTTCCACATCAGCCCCGATCGCAGCGTGAAGCTGTACGTCAAGCCATCGGAGCTGATCGTGGGCATGGTCGCCGCTGCGTCGGGGACGACGCTCTCCGCCTTGGTGAGGTCAGTGGATGCCGGATAGGACAGCAGCTGGCGGGCGTACGCGCGCTCGAGCGTGAAGCCGATGGTCTCGTATTCCCCTTGAGGGTCTGCAGCGGCCGAGAGGTCTGTACTCCCCTCGATTTGCAGCGTGCCCCCCATCACCGGCGAGCCGCTCGCGTTCTGGTTCGCGGACAGCCACGAGATGTGCGATGCGTTGAAGTCGCTCGGGTTGAACAGATCGTTGCCCTGCGCCGCGCCCGAGGAGGTTGTGGAGGTGCTCGTCGAGCCGCACGCGACGACCGCCAGCGCCGCGATTGCCAGGATGCCGGTCCACCGGGTGACACCGCAAGTCTTTCTCTCGGTGCTTCGCACTAGCATGCTGCGAACGCTCATCGGGCCTCCCTTGTTCACGTCTCGTCGCGAACGCGACTCTCGTCGAGAATAGTCATGAGGGGCAAAGGTTTTTGCAAGGCTCTGCGCCAGAATTCATTCCAACGAATGAGACCAGTTTCGCGCGAGATCTGGGTGCCAGATCAGCGTCGTCTCACGGCACGTTGCCGAGCGATGTCACAGTGCGCACACGGCTTCACGTGAGTCCAAACACACGCGAAATGTGGGTGCCAGAAGAGGCGCAGCTCACACAGCGAAACGGGGTATGGGAAGATCCACCCGATGGCGTCTGATGAGGCCAGATGGCTCTCCTTGGAGCGACGCGCCGGCGAGACCCTTCGATCGGCTCTCGAACGGTCGCTGCGCGACGCGATTGTCAGCCGCGCGTTGCGCGCCGGCGTTCGGCTGCCGGCTTCACGCGCGCTGGCTCAGCAACTCGGCATCTCGCGCCGCGTTGTCAGTGATGCCTACAACCAGCTGCAGGCTCAGGGTTTCCTGCTCAGCCGGGAGCGCGAAGCGCCGGTTGTCGCTGAGGTCCAGGCGCGTAATCGAGTTCGAGCCGAAGCCGACCCACCAGCCCCGAAGCTGCGCCATGACCTGAGTGCGACAAGACCGGACGTGTCGCTGTTCCCGCTCACAAAATGGCTCGCTGCCGCGCAGCGTGCCGCCCGTGGTGGGCCGGCCATCCTCGACTACCGGGACGCTCGCGGAGAGCGCGCCCTGCGTGACGTGCTCGCCGATCATCTCGGCCGCACGCGAGGGGTCATTGCCGACCCGGCCCAGATCCTGATCGTCCAGGGAACCGCTCAAGGTGTCGATCTTGTGATGCGTACGCTCCAGGCACGCCGAGCATCCCGCGTCGCCGTTGAAGATCCGTCTCAGACAACTGCGCGCGATCGCATCGCGGCAAACGGCCTTGCAGTCGTGCCGCAGCCGGTTGACAGCCAGGGCATGGTCGTCAGCGGCCTTGACGCCGACGCAGTGCTGGTCACGCCGGCGCACCAGTTCCCAACGGGCTGCGTCTTGAGCGAGGAGAGACGCCGCCAGCTGATCGCGTGGGCATGCGCGAACCGTGCGCTGATCATCGAAGACGATTACGACGCTGAGTTCCGCTACGACCGTGAACCGGTGCGTGCGCTGCAGGGTGTTGCGCCGGAGCACGTTGTGCAGATCGGCACCGTATCGAAAACACTGGCTCCAGCATTGCGACTTGGCTGGCTCGTCGTGCCGTCACACCTCGTCGATGAGGTGGACCGCACCAAGCACCTCCTCGACCAGTTCTCACCTTCCCTCGACCAACTGACGCTCGCAGAGTTCCTGACTCGCGGGGACTACGATCGCCATGTGAGGCGGGCTCGTGGTGTCTACCGCGGGCGCCGGGATCGCCTGATCGAGGGGCTCACCAAGCATCTGCCGGAGCTCAAGGTGGAGGGCGTCGCCGCCGGCCTGCACCTCCTGTTGCGAACGCCCGCTTGGGTTGATGACCGCGCGATCGCGCAGGACGCCAGAAGCGCGGGCATCAGGGTCGCTGCCCTCGCGTCGTTTCGAATCGTACCGGCGAACAGCGGTGGACTCGTGATCGGTTACGGACGCGTGCCCGAATCTGCAATCGAACCGGCGGTGCGGGACCTTGCCCGGTGTGTGCGCCCGCACCTCTGACCGCGGCCCGTCCAGCTCCGCAACCGGCGCGAGACCCTACGCGCAGCAAACGATGGTCATGAATCAAAGCGCAGTTCTCTGTTGAGGGCGCCTGGAGGTGGGTCAGCCGTCCGGGATCGGTAGCTCTCGCAACTTCCTGGCGGCCTCGTCCCGGGATCGCACCCCGAGCTTTGCGAGGATCGCCGAAACGTGGTGGTCCACAGTCCGGGTTGATACGAACAGGCGGCTCGCAATCTCACCGTTCGACACGCCCGTCTCCAGCAGGCGAAGGACCTCAACCTCACGCCCGGTGAGCAGCGCCCAGTTTCGCTGGGTCGCGGGCCGCGGTCCGCGAGGTAGGTCGCGAACCCCACGCTCCTGCAGGCGTCGTGCCACGATCGCCGCCGCCGGCCTGGCGCCCAGGCGGTGCAGCTCCACGAGGGCCTGCCGCAACGCGCCGGAATCGTCCGAATCGGCGAGTGCGAGCGCAGCCTCGTACGGACAGTGCAGCTGTCGCCAGAGGTCAGCTGCGAGCACGTAATCGCCCTGCGCCTGCGCAGCGAACGGCGGTGGCAAAACCGACGTCCTGTTCGTCGCGGTGTCCAACCCCGCTCGAAGCCGCCAGGCCATGACGCCGGCGGTGATCCAGGCTGCACGTCGCGTCTCTGCCAGGTCGAGCACAGGCGCGGTGGCTGCGTCAACCGCCGGCGCGTCGCCCTCGAGCCATCCCGCTTCGGCTCGGGCCAATGCGGGGAGCTCCCATCGCTGCAGCTCGCCCGTTGGCTCAGCGCGATGCCATGCTTCGTCGAGGAGCGATCGCCACTCGGGGTCGCCGCGCCGGGCGCGCACGAGGCCGATCACTGCCTGCGCAATCGGCACGATGACCGGCGAGGTTCGCGGATCGTGAACGATCAAGTCCGCGGACTCGACCGCCTGGTCCCATCGGCCGTGATCGAGCTCCGCCCGCGCACGGGACACGGCGAGGTAGCTGCGCCAGAGATCGAGTCCGTGATCGGTGCAATAGTTCAGCCCGTCGTCGAGCCACCGCCCCGCATCGGCATGCGATTTGCTGCGTGCTCCCCAAAAGCAAAGAGCGACGTAGGAGCGGCCCGCGTACTCGTCGAGGCCGGCTTCGGACGCCTGCTTGAGGCAACGTTCGAGAGTCGCGGTCGCGTCGGGTATCCCCGCCAGGTAGTCAAGAGTGGCGCAGTTGATGAGCGCATAGATCCTCGATTCGAGATCGCCGAGCTGATCCGCGAGCTTGAGGGCGTTCGCGGCCCAATGGGCCGTGTTCGCCCCATCCTCGACGCTCATGAAGAGATACGAGAGATTGCAGTACGCCAGGGCCAGGTCGCGCCCCGGGGTGATCGTCTCGAGAACGGTCACGGCTGAGCGTCCCGCCTCGAGCGCCGGCTCCGGGCGTCCGATGTAGCGCAGCAGGCGGGACAGCGCGCGAAGCGCATTGCCCTCGCGGCGCCTATCGCCGGACAGCCGATGACACTCCAGTGCGACCTCCGCCGACTTCAGCGCCTCCTCGAATCGGCCGCCCACGTAGCATTCGTACGAGTGGCCGTCAAAGAGAGCGCCGCGTAGGCTGGGACCGGCCTCGGCCGAGAAGCGCAGCGCCCTGGCGTATTGAGCCGCGCCTTCGCGGTGCGCGCCGGCAGCGACCGCGGCGATCGCTGCGCGCGGTGCATGCCGCAGCACCGCGGCGGCCTCTTCTGCAGCCTCCGCATGGTGAGCGAGCCGGGCGGAATCTTGCGTTTCGGCAGGACGCGCCTCGAGCGCGACGAGGGCGGCGCGGTGCAATGCGCGCCGCGCATTGGGCGCCAGCGAGGTCTCAACGGCCAGGCGCGCGAGCTCGTGACGGAAGCTCACCGCGTCGGTGGTGGAGAGGAGCATCCCCGCGGTCAAGCACTCGTCGAGGTGCGAAGGCGCCTCCGGTGCCACTGCTTCGAGAAGCCACCGCTCCGCTTGCGGCTGCAGTATCGACGCCGCCTCGAGGGCTCGATGTGCGCCCAGGCTGAGGCGAGCGGCGCGCGCCAGGACGGCATCGCGCACTGTGTCTGGGACACCTCGGCCTTCGGCGGCGAGCACCTCGGTGACGAAGAAGGGGTTGCCCCCCGTTTTGATATAGAGGTCAGCGGGATCCACGCCTTTGGGGATCGCCATTCGCGAGACTGCGTCAGGAGTGAGGAGGGGCAATCGGATGCGCCAACCGATGCCGGCCGAGCTGAGTTCGCCCAGAAGCATGCGCAGTGGATGGCGTCGATCGAGTCCCTCGTCTCGATAGCTGAGAGCCATGAGCAATGGCACGGTGTCGGCCCTGCGCGCGATGAGACCGATGACGTCCAGCGTGGCTTCGTCTGCCCAGTGCACGTCCTCGATAACAAGGACCGTTGGTCCGCGCGCCAGCCTCGCCAGCAGAGCCGCGGCCAGACGGTAGGGAGGTTCGTCGTGCTCCAAGAGCTCCTCGACCTCACGACCGGCGGCCGGTCCGATGTCATGGAAAGGACCGAGGGGCCGTGGTGTGAACAACGCGTCGCAGGCACCCCTGAGTACTTCTACCGTTTTCGCCCGCTGTGCCAGGAAACCACTGATGAGCGCCGTCTTGCCGATACCGGCTTCGCCACTGATGAGGACGACGCCACCGCGGTGCTGCCGGGTTACCGATCCGAGCCGCTCAGACAGCTCGGCAAGCTGGCTTTCGCGTTCCAGCAGCTCCCTCGTGGCGTCATCACCTCGATCGTCCATTCGCGCTCCCCTCACCGGCGACGCCGTAACCCTACTGCATGCGGTGAGCGGGGCCTCCTCTTCGTCAACAGCATCCTCGACCTCAGGCCGCATGGGCGCTAGGGGGCTGGGGAGATTCGCCGCCTGGCTGGCACAGCATCCCACGTACGGCTGAAGGCAGCTGGCGAATCGGGGCGGGCTGTCAGCTACGTGGCCGTCTGCGCCGACTTGGCAAACTGGGCGTGCACCACGAGCACGGCAGTCGACGACGCCATCCCGAGCGGGCTCCAGTTCATCCCGAACCCGGCGCGGCGGTCGACACTGACTTGACCGTCCACGGTGAAGTGCTCCTGAGTCGCGTCGCTGACGCTCGTGTCGAAGGTGATCGATTGCGTCCGGCCTGCTGCTGTCAGATCGCCGGTGACGCGAACGCCTGCGTCGCCGAGCGGGTGCACTGCAACAATCGAAAACACCACGGTGGGATGGTTCGCGACGTCGAAGAAATCCGCGGATCGAAGGTGCTTATCTCGCGCGCCGCTCCCGCTTTCGAGTGACGCCGATTGTGCCTCGATGCTCCCGGAAACCGTCCCAGAGGCAGCGACCTCGACGCGTCCCGTTACGGCGCCAAAGCGCCCGCGGACATTCATCGCGCCCCAAAAGTGCTTGACCCGGAATTCGAGTACGCAGGTCGCAGGGTCGAGCACCCACACGCCGACGGCGGCCCCGTCTCGCAACAGAGAAACCGGCGACATCAATGACCTCCGCTACGCCTGCATTCGACCAGACTCGCACTTCTGTCGGAGCTACGATATTACCAGTGCCGAAGGCACAGCCCGCCTTGCCCCAGTCCGCGGCGCGATCGCCACGCGGCGGCTGAGCCGGCTACGCCAGCGGGATGTGCTGCGGGAGCACCCCGAGAGCGCCTACCGCCGGGGCGGGTGAGATGTTAGTGCGGCTTGTGAACGCAGGTGAGAGCAACCAGGTCGCTCCTTTTTCCGGGTAGTCGTTATTCCACCCGACCAGACGATCGTCGGGGAGCCACACCTCAGGCGCGAAATTCCGTACGGTGGAAACCGTCTGTTTGTTGCCGAGATCCACGACCGTGGTCACGTAATAACCGGAATCGAAGGTCCCCACGTAGGCGCCATACGCCAGGTAGCGTCCGTAGCCGGACACGCTCACGGGACCATACGCCGCTGCGTTTGCAGGGTACAGGGCAATCGTCTCATTGCCCGAGCTGCGCACCACCTTCAGGCTCGACGAGCCCACCAGCGTGACGCACACCGAGCCGGGGACGACTGTCACGGGGCAGAGATACCCTCCCCAAGTGTTGTTGATCGGGACCTGCGTGAGCGCCCGCGTGCTTGGGTTAAACGTGGCTTGGGCGCAACCAGTCCACTCGAGGAACGGTCCTACTCCGCCGAGTCCTTTGCACATCTCCGAAACCGAGATTCCGGTAGTGCTCCACGCGAAGGGCATCAGGACCTCGCCGCCGTTGTCGATGTTATTGGCGTCGTCATAGACCATGGTCGCGTCCGCGGCGGTGCCGCCCGTGGGCTCGGTCCACAGCTGCGAGTGGTCGGCAGTCGCGCCGTTGTCGAAGGTCATTGCCACGGGGATGCCGAACACCAGCGTTGTCTGGTCGGGGGACACGGCAAACGTGGTGTACCCCTGGAGATCGGCCGCAGTGACTGATGTCTTCACCTGCGGCACCTGGCCCACGGTCGAGACGATGCCGGATCTCCCGAACGCCTTAACGGTGGTGCCGTCGAGGAAGTAGACATCGTCGGTTCCGACGTAGTACGCATGGCCATCGACGCCTCCGGGGTCTTCGACCGTGGCGGCTACGCTGCCGTTCTCACCGACCAGGCTGAGTTGCACGGCAGTCGCGGAATTCCGCCCTGCGGTCACCACCAGCGGCGGAGGCGGCGCAGGAGTGGCTGATGGAGTCGACACGGGCGTTGCGGTCGGCGCAGGGGTTGAAGCGACCGTCGTCGCGTGGGTCGGGGTTGCCCTCGGAGCGACTGTCGATCCACATGCTGCGAGGCCAAGAGCGGCGATCGCAGTGCCGATGATGGTTGTGCGTTTCATGGTTGCCCATTCAACGGGAACCGTCATGAACGGTTACATCCGCGCCAAATGCGTCGAACGTTCTTCCATGGACGAGGCTCAGGCGAAGTGAGGAGGCGCGGGTTGTCGATGATGTATGTCTGAAACGCCCATCGGTCTTCGGAGCCCTCAAGCGCCGGTTGCTCGTCCCCGGCCCGGCCAATCGGGCAACCCGATGCTCCGCGGCGTGAGCCCAAGGCGTGATGCCTCGGCGGCGGCCTCGGTGCGATTGCGAACCTCCAGCTTTCGCAAGATTGCGGAGACATGATGATCGACAGTCCTCTCGGACACGAAGAGACGCTGAGCGATCTGAGCGTTGTTATAGCCAGCTGCGAGCAGTGCGAGCACTTCGAGCTCGCGTGCTGTGAGCCCGAACGGATTCGAGCGTGTTTGCGGACGCGGGCCCCGCGGCAGTCCGCGTTCGCCGCGTTCGCGCAGCCTTCGGGCGACGACGGCTTCCGTGCGTGTGGCACCCAGTGCCCTCAGCTCATCGAGCGCCTGGCTCGGCGCGTCCTGACTGTCCGCCTCACACAGCGCGAGCGCCGCCTCGTATGGGCATCTGAGCTCCTTCCACCGCGTGACGGCTGCTCTCCACTCACCCGCGATCTCGAGCGCATGAGGTCCTGTCGTTTCGTCGGTAGCGACCTGATCGATGATCCCTGAGCGCCTGCGCCACGAGACGAGCTCTGAGGTAGCCGACTGCGATCGTTTGCGGCGTGTGAGTGCCAGGGCGGCGTTAGTTGCCGCCTCTACGCCGTTGCGATCGCCTTCGAGCCAGGACGCCTCGGCGCGCGCTACTGCCACGGGTATGTTCGCCTGGAGCTCCTCGCCGCGTTCCGCCAGCGCGAGCGCCTCGTCCAGCAGCGGCCAGACATCGGGATCACCTCGTCGGGCGCGGACGCGGGCGACGACTGTAAGCGCATCGATCCGGGGGACGCGGGAACGGCGCGGCTCGCGCAGAACAAGCGCTGCCGTCTCGACGGCGTCTTGCCAGTGGCCCAGGGCGAACTCGACTTGCGCCCGATAGCCGAGTAGGTAGCCCCGCCGTAGCTCCCATCCATGCTCGCTCGCCTGCTGGATCGCCGGCTCGAGATAATCGAGCGCGACCGTGAAATCTCTCTGGCGTGCCGCGCACCAGGCGAGATGGGTCATCGCCCGGATCACATCATCTCCGAGTCCGGCCTCGGTGGCCAACACGAGGCTCCGCTCGAGTTGCGCCTTGCCCTCAATCTGCCCGTTCAGGAGCCTCGCGGTGCCGATGCTGTTCAGAGCGTGAACGGCGAGCTGGGTATCGCCTAACGCTTCCGCCAAATCGACCGCCCGATCGCCCCACGAGACAGCACCATCAACGTCCTCAGCGTCCATGCACAGCTGAGCCATGCGGCTGTACCCCATCGCCAGCTCGCGACCGGGCGCGCCACGTTCCAACAGTGTGACCGCCTGTACGGCGGCCTCTCGTGCCTCGACGACGAGACCCGGGCACCAGAGCACATTCGACAGCTGCCCCAGCGCCTTTCCCTCCGCCTGCACATCGCCGAGCTCACCGCGAAGGCCGATCGCAGTCCTGACTGTGTCGATTGCCTCGTCGGTCTGGTCTGTCAACATGCACTCGTAGGATCGGCGTTCGAGCAGTTCGGCCCGCTCGTCCGGTGCCAGGCTCTCGGCGAAGCGAAGCGCCCGCGCGTACTGCGCGGCGCTCTCGCGGTGCGCGCCGAGATTTGCAGCATGCCTAGCTGCCTGCGGTGCGAAGCGCAGTACCTTGTCAGCGTCGCCCGCGGCCTCCGCATGATGGGCCAGGCGAGCCCTATCGGAAGAATCACCCAGCGCCCGCAGAGCCAGCGCATGCAGCGCCTTCCTCCTATTGGGCGCGGTCGACTGTTCGATCACCAATCGGGCAAGCTCGTGCCGGAACGTAATACCCACTCCGGCCGGGATCACCATCCCACCGCCGATGCATTCCTCAACGTACTGCATCCCCTGGCCCGCGATCGCTTCGAGCACGCCGAGATCAGCCGAGGGAGGAGCGATCGCAACTGCCTCCAGTAGCGCCCTTGCCTTGCTGCTCAGCCCAGCGGCCCGTGCGAGGACCGCGTCCTGTACGGTCGACGGGATCTCCCGTGTCTCCGAGGCCAGCACCTCTGATACGAAGAATGGGTTTCCGCCGGTGCTGCGATAAAGCTCCTCGACGTCGATTCCGAACGGCTCGGCGAGTTCCGCGACCGCGGCCTGCGACAACCGCGGGATATCCAGACGTTCGACACCACGGGCCCTAGCGAGCTCACCCAACACAACGCGCAGCGGGTGATCCGAGTGGAGCTCGTCGTCACGATAAGTGGCCACCACCAAGGCGCGAAACCCGTCAATCCGACGGCCAATCAACCTCACGAGATCAAGGGTCGCCTCATCCGCCCAGTGCAAATCTTCGAGCACCAGCACCGTCGGTGAGCTCTTGGAAACTTCATCGCCAAGCGCGCTCAACACCTCGTGAGGACCGTCCCCACGCTCCACGACGTTTCGGAACTGACCGCCTGTGAGCTGGGCAACGTCGACGAACGGGCACAGTGCGCGCTGCGTGAACAAAGCTTCGCAAGCGCCCCACAGGACCCGGCTTGGCGGTTGCTGCCCCTCGCAGAACCGCCGTACAACCGCCGTCTTTCCGGCCCCCGCCTCGCCTCGCAGCAGTACAAGCCGGCCCAGCTGAGTCTTCACAACTGCAGCCAGCGAATCGCCCAGAACCTTCAGATGCTCGGCCCGCTCCAGCAACCGCAGCGGGGTCGAAGTCACGGAACCGTCCACCCTCACGTTGTCACCCCGCACCCCACACACCCCATTCTCCAACCACGAGCCACAATCCGCAATCCAGGGCGAGATCGCGCCCCCCGTCTCGCCCGGTCACCGGCGGCGCAAACTGTTCTCACGGCGTATTCAGATTAGGCGCGCGCAAAATGGCTGGGGAGAGAGGATTCGAACTTCTTGTCTATGGAGTCCGACGATCCGGCCGCCTTACCCCATTTCCGTTACCAACGAGGCCGCGGGGCGAACAGCTCACCGGCCGGCAGGCAACCTCACGTCCACCTCGATCTCGACCACGTCCTTGACCTTGAGCGTGCCGAACATCGCGGAGTACAGCTTGATGCCGTGGGTGGTCTGGACGATGGTGGCCGCCCCGGTGACGCGGTCGGCATCGGAGTGTGCGGTCAGGCGGAGTTGCACCGGTCGTGTGCTCCCTGCGATCGTGAGATCGCCCGTCACCGTTGCGGCCGTTGCGTCGCCGGCGATCAGCGTCGAGCGGAATGAGATCTCTGGGTGCTTGGAGGTGTTGAGTACCTTGTCGCGGATGTTGGTGCCGATCTCACCCCGCTGCTTGTCGGTGAGGGCGATCGCTCCTCCACGAGCGTCGCGAACCTCCAGCGAGGTAGCGTCGACCGCCGCACTAACGCTCGAGCGGGTGGGATCGCGGGCGTCTACGACTACCGTCGCGCTCCAGCGTGTTGCCTCGAGTGTGAGGTCGTGACCCATCCTCGCGGCGGCCCCCTCGCGTGCCGTCTTGATGAGTAGCTTTCCGTGGTCGGGCCCGATCGTGTAGGTGCCCGTCGTCAACGCCATTGGATCTCCTGCCCGGCGCGCCGGTGCGGTCACGGCGTGTCTCTGCCCGTCGGGCGACCACCATACAGCGTCCGCATCGGCTGCTTTCAACCGGGTGTCGCCCTGATCACGTGTGATTCAGCGCTCGGCGCGAACGCCTCGTCGTGTCGGAGGGTAAACGATCAGCCGATAAGTGTTGACACTACGCTTGGCCTCCCACCGTCGCCGCCACAGCGCTCAGGCACGGATACGAGGTTCTGATTGGCTGAGCCAGCGTTCTTCGATCTACCGTCATCGCCTGCGCTACGGGCACGGTGAACTCCGGAGGTTCGGCTGACCCGACGACCCCGCTCCTGTCCACCGACTGATCCATGGGGCGCTGCCGGCGACGGCGGTTCCACTATGGCAACGCCGCGGCTCAAGGGACTGGCACAACGTTCGCGAGGTCGAATGCGCGTTAGTAGCTACCTCGGGTGCTCACGGACGTTCGGCCCCACAGCGCTCGTTGCTCGCCGATCCCGCGCTCTGTATCGTCCCGCCCATCCTGTCAGCGGAACGGAGGGATAAGTGGTGACGTTCATCAACACCAAGGGGATGGCATTCTTCGGACCAGGCTCGGAGTGGTTCTGGGCCGCGCTCCAGTTCACGGCCCTCGCGATCACGTTCATCGCGATCTACCGACAGTTACGTACCGCCCGGAGCTCACATTCCGTCGAGCAAGTCGCCCTGTATACGCGACAGTTCGACGAGGAGCGGATGGCTCGCTATCAACTCACGATCCTCCTAGCGCTTCGCGACAAGGTGGACATACCTCTCGGAGCTGGGGTGAGCGTCGGCAACTACTTTGAAGGGTTGGCTTCGCTCGGCCGGAGCGGGCACCTCGACATCAAACTGCTCTGGCGCGTATTCGGCCTCGTTACAGTCCGCTGGTGGACTGTCCTTGAGCCATTTGTCCAGCGTCAGCGGGTCGCCAACGGCGTCTCGGTCTTTGAGGACTTCGAGTGGCTTGCAGGAATGCTGACATCAATGGATCGTCGAGCAGGCCGGAAGCTCGCCATTGACGCGGTCTACGTTGCCAATTGGCTCGTGGGTGGCGCGATTGAAAGCCTTCAAGACAACGTCCGAGTCGAGGAGGCACTCCGCAGCGTCACCATCGCATCGCCGGAAAGGCTCGACATTGCCCACTCAGCGCCTTCTGCACGCCCTCCCTCTCCCAGCCACACGGCTGAAAACGAAGAACAGCACCAGTCCGACTGAGCCATCCGCCAGCCCCTGGGCTTCGATGGGGGGAAGGCAGCCCAGTCCGCCCTCGACGTACGGTGAAGGAACCCGGGCCCGCGAGTGCGAGCGCCGCCGGCGCAGCGACCCGGGCGCTGAGGATGAGGGTGAGGCCGACCGGCTCTCCCGATCGGTCGGATTGGCAGCGTGGGTTCGATCCTAACCCATGGTTGCTGAGCCAAAGTCCTCCGCTCTACCCCAGGGCCGGCCGGCACGAGTGCTGAATTCCCGAGAGCGCGGTGACGCGACGACTCCGCTGTTGTTCATCGACTGATCAGCCGACCGCGGCCGTCAGCGGCCGCTCCAGGATGGCCACCGTTCGCTCGACGTGGTGCGGCGCTGCCACGCCCAGCACCGGCACGCCCAGGCGGACGGCTTCTACCGAGCGTTCGGTAGTTCGGGGAGAGGGAGCGGGTGACCCTGGCGCAAGCCCTCGAAGATCCGAATCGCGGTCCGATCGGTGACCCGATACCCGCCCAGGGCCCGATACAGGCAGGCAAGGCTGATCTTGGACAGCGCCGCAAACTCAGCGATGGTCCAGCCCCGCATGACGATCGCGCCGCGCAGCTGCGCGCCGTCGAAGGCGCCCGAGCGAGGGTTCCAGAGCGGCATCTATCTCTAATCGGCTCCATGAATCGCGGGCTCGGATCGACGGCGATGCATCCCGGTCGCGCAGAGAGCGTAGGTAGACGGCACCAACCTCGGTCTGGGCTGGTCGATGGTCACGGTGCCGCGCTGGGCGCGCCACCCCGCGCCCAGGCACTCTCCGGCGCTGGTGTGGCGCAGCGGCCGTCGAACGGGCGAATCGCCGGGCGCTCAACCACGCGGCGATGGCCTCCTCGACAGCGGTCAAACGGGTGGGCTGCGCCAGGGGTCGGACCGGCTCGCGAGGGCGGGTCCGACGCGACCCTCCAGACCATGCCGGTGCGGCCCCAGGTGGGTTGCGAGGGCCCTGCGGTAGTGGCCATGGAGCATCTATGGTGGTTCCCGCGTCATCGGCGTGGAGTCCGAATGCCCGCCCAAGAATGGCCAAGATAGAGTTGTCCAGCGGGCCGTGGAATCCCCGAGAATCGAGTTCAGGGGTGTCGGCGGGGGCGGATCGCCGCCATCGCCTGGTCACCAGTGGCGACGTGGGACGAGTGCTCTCTACGCTTGGCGCCGCAGTCGAGGCACAGGTCCCACGCTCGCGGCACCGCTCAGGATTTCTCAGGCGCCTTCTGTCAACGGTCGAGTTCGGCCAGGGCCCACATCGCCCAGTCATGGAGCGCCTGCACCGATCGGATGCTGAACTCGGTGGCCAGTCGATCGAACGACAGCCGTGGGCCGGCGTTCGCGGTCGCCATGGCGGCGCGCAGCCGCTCGAGTTCTTGGGCACTGTCATCGGCCACCGGAGTTAGGAGGATCCGGACGTCAGCCGCGTCGAGGGTCGACAACAGGAAGAGCCGCAGCACGAATTCGCTCCGTGCGCCGAACGCTGCAGGAGGATTGCGCACCCATCGCTGGAGTTCCGTCAGGCCGGACCGGGTGATCGAGTACGTACGCCGGTGCCGAGCACCCGTCGCCACCACAGTAATAAGACCATCGATCGCCATCCGGCCTAGCTCAGGCCGGATCTGGCTGTACTGGGCATGCCAGGCGTAGCGCCACGGCGTGCGTTCGAACCTTCGAGCAAGCTCGTAGCCACTCGCTCTCTCTTGGCTCAGCGAGCCGAGCAGCGCGTGACGGAGGGCTCCAGACACCTTCAGTAGATTATCTTCGCAGCGACCATATAGCAACTTTGCCATATGCGGTGAAGTTCACAAGGTGCTGTTGCTCAGCTTGGGCGAGGCTCCTTTGGACCGTCCGCTGGCGGCGTGCGCGTCTAAGACCGGGGCTCCCGAGTCGGTAAGGCGACGGCTCTGGAGGGCGTCGGCCCTCGAGCCTTAGCGGACGCATCGCTCTCTCTGGGCTCGGCGAGCTGAGCAGCGCGTGACGGAGGGCTCCCGGCACCCCTTGAGTAGACTATCTTCGCAGGGGCCATATAGCAACTTTGTCATATCGGGTCGGAGCCACAAAATGCTCGTGCTGAGTTCGGCCGAGGCGACTCTGGACCGCCCGACGGCAGCGGATGTGTCCATGACAGGTCCCGTCCGAGTCGAAGAGGCGACGGTTCTTGGGGGGCGCCGACCCTCGGGCGCTCCGCGGGCGCATCAGGCACGCTTCTGTCGTGTGTGGAGCGGCACTGCTTAGAAAAAAAGTGGCGACGAAAAATTCGCAAACAACATTCGGCAAGTCATCGGTGTGCGTGTGTCGATGCGCCCGCTGAGTTCGGGAAGTGTCAATCGGCTGACCTGTGGGAGTCCGAGAAGGCCTTCGATCACCCGCTGGAGGGTCAGTCAGTGGCCGTCATGTGCCGGATAGTGCCTATCCGGAGGGAGTAAGTGACCCCTACGGCCGTGAAAGAACCGCACTAGAGTGCGCGTTGAGTAATCCGGGGGCAGGCGGATCTCAACCTCCCCTTCGCGCGCGCCTTACGCGCGCGCGAAGGGGGCGCTCCGCAACGTCAGCGGGTTGAGCAATACCCGGAGCTTGCCGCCGTCGCCTCCACAGGTGGACCGCAGGTCACTGATCGCCCGGGCGTGTTGTGGGGCCGCACCACCTCGCCTGTCGACGCTTGGGCATCACGCGGTGCTCCGATAGGGCATTCCAATCCCGTTTGGGCAAGGTCCCCCCTGAGCGCTCGGATCAGCGTTATTGTCGATCGCGAAATGACCGCGATACCAGATCGGCGGTATCTGTCGCCTGGCGACCCGGCGTGACATCGGTCGTCCCACGCCTGGCGCTGCGCAATGAGATCCCCGTCCTCTTCTGCGGCCTATCACGCTGCAATGGTCGGGTTGGGCGACTTCACACGAGCAGCGTTCGCCGCACCTTCCCCGGCCCGCTGCCAGACGTGATCGCGGGCACACCGCGCATGTATCAAGCGTTGATCGAAGCTCAAGCACCGGCCACGGCTCGATGCGGCGTCGCCTACGTCCTCCCTGAGGGTTTCAGGAGAACCAGCCCATCCGGGCTTTGGGCGATGACCCGGCGCGCACGCGTGCGGGAAGACGCCATCCAGCGGAACTGGTTCCCAATCACCGCGACCCATCGGCGCCGGCCGCACTTAGATGGGTTTGAGCTATTCGCAATCACACCCCCGCTGCCCGCCGAGGTGCGATGCCCCGAATGTGGGCGCATAAACCTCGTGACTGCCGATCTGTTGAACGAGTTGATCCCCGGGGTCGTGGATCGATGGAAGGCGGACCTCGCAGGGGAGAGCGGCAGCTGGTTCAGGTCGCTCTGGCATCAGGTCAGAGACGGCGGCGGGGGAGTTGCGCGAGCTGAGCCGCCGGGGACGCGCACGACGAAGAGAACCTCGGTCCCTCTTGACATGGCGATGAGCGTCATGTTCAGCAGTCCGAGGCTCACCCTGCTCAACGAGGGTGCCCAAGGACGGTCGATCCGGCAGGAGGACTTTTTTGTGATCAAGCCGGACCGACCGTACTTGCTGAGTGTTCCTGACCCCGAATTGGAGCTTCTCATGTGGGCTCGAACTGAGGCGACGCAGCCACTTGCCCACGCCCACCGGCCGCGGTAGACTCTTTCCAACACCAGCCGACTCGGCTCAATAAGTTAGCGCCTCCCCTGCCAGAAGGCAGTGGCAGTGGCAATCGCCGTCGTCTCCCGATCAGGCGGGCGAATCGGCTAGGTTGTCATGGACGCAGAACCGCAGCGCGTGCACCCGGCGCGACATATCGGAGCGCACCTCCACCAACTGTGCCGCAATGCGGCTGACACCTCACGAGTCAGCCGATGAGCGTCGCATTCGACCCCGTTCTCCTCCGTTACGAGTTGGCGATTCGCGCTCTGAGCGCTTTCGACCTCGCTAAGCGGGCGCACTTGAGTCCCGCAACCGTGAGCGCGGCGCTAGCCGGGAGACGTATCGCGGAGGCATCGGCTCGGGAAATCGAGAAGGTGCTGCAGGCTATTCCGCCGAGTGAGTTCCTGAAGCGGCTCATCCCCCCACCACCTACGGGGCCGGCATAGCGATCACCAGGTCGTCTATCCGGCGACTCATCGCCGGATCCGCGCCGAGAGCGCGCGGAGCATGGCGTCGTGGCCGTCGTCCCGGGTGAGGTGGGCGTAGCACTCAGAAATCACGGCAGGGGACGCGCCAGCGATCGGGCTGATTTGGTCCGCACTTAGACCGTTGCGGAGCAATTCCGTCATCCACGAATGGCGGAGGAGGTGCGGGTAGACGCGCTTGGTGATCCCAGCACGAGCAACTGCTTCCTTGACCACCTGATAGACGCCGCCGGAGGTCAGTGCCAGATGCTCGCCGAGCCGCGTTCCCCTGTACGCGAGGAAGATCGCCTCGGAGATGCGGTCCTTCGGACGTTTGGCGATGTGCCGCTCGAGGCGATGGAGTAGCTCGAGCGGGATTGGGACGTCTCGGGGACGATCGCGTTTGCCGAGGACCCGGAGCCAGTGCTTGCCGTACACCTTGATGATGTCATCGGCATTGAGCTGGGTGAGTTCGTTGAGCCGGAGACCGCAGTCGGCGAAGATCCGGATGATGAGTTTGTCCCGCTCGGAGGGCATCGCCGCCTCGAGGAGGTCGACCTCCTCGCGGCTGAGCACGTCGCGGGGCTGGCGCTCGCGACGTGGCATTTGCGGCTTCGCTTTGACCTCCTCTCCCGCCCTCTTCGCCCAGTTGAGCATCAGGCCCACGGGTCGTATGTAGGTGCGGATGGAGCTCCGGGAAAGCGGTTGGCCCGCCGCGGTCCGATGGTCGTGGAGCATCACCGTGAAGGCGTCGAGCTGGCGCTGGTCGAGTTGACCAATCTCGGTGATCCCCTGCTCTTCGCACCAGGGGAGGAAGACGGCGTCGATCGAGTAGTGATACTGTTTCAGGCTCTTGGGCATGAGCCCCCGGGCACGGCAGTGCACCAGGTACTGGGTGGTGAGCTCGACGAGGGACGAGCGCTTAACGCTACTAACGATGCGGATAGTCATTGGAAGCCCTCACAAGAAAGTGGTTGTCTGAGTTCAAATCTGGGGCAACTAAGCTCCAGAAACCGCTCCCGTGCATCAACTGACCCATATCTCGACGGAGGCTCATATCACCACTCGCCGGACCCGAAATCTCTCGAAATGAATTCAAAAGTCGGGTAGGGCCGGGTTGGCTGGGGAGAGAGGATTCGAACCTCTGATTGGCTGATCCAGAATCAGCTGCCTTACCACTTGGCCACTCCCCAGCGGAGGCAATCGAGTGTACCGGACGCCCCGCGGGACCCCCTGTTTGCCGCCTCGGCACGCGGCATATACTGGGGAGTGATGGATCTGCTTGAGCTGCTCCGTTTTCAGGCCCGGCGCTATCGCTGCTCGGCGTGTGGCGAGAACATGGCCGACTGCGGGATCAACGTCCTCGCCCAGCAGGGCAACCGCGCGCTGGTCCGGGTGACCTGCGCGTCCTGCAACGACGAGAACCTCCTTCAGATCATCTTCCAGACCGAGGCCGAGGAGAACAAGGTCCCTGCCATCGATGAGGGCGTCCCGGACGTCGCCGACCCGATCACCGGTGACGAGATGCTCGAGCTCCACTCCCTGCTCTCCTCGCACGAAGGCGCGCTGACCGAGCTGCTCGTCAAGCGCTGACCGCGACCCCGCCGGGGTCCGTGCGACACTTGCCCGCCGTATGGCGAGCCTCGATCCCGGGCAGAACATGGTCTTCGATGCCCTCTACGGGCTCGAGTTCGGCGAGACCTCCCCGGAGCATATGACCGCCACGTGCCCGGTCACCCCCAAGGTCCTCCAACCCTTCGGCATTGTCCACGGCGGTGTCTTCTGCGCGATGGCCGAGACGATCACCTCAGTCGGCACCTACCTGGGCGTCAACGACGCGGGCAACATCAGCGTCGGGATGTCCAACAACATGAACTTCCTGCGCCCGATCACGACCGGGACCATCCACGCCGATGCCACGCCCCGCCACCGGGGGCGAACCACCTGGATCTGGGACGTCGAGATCACCAACGACGACGGCGCACTCTGCGCCATCGGCCGGGTCACGATCGCTGTCAGGCCCCGGCCTTAGCCTCCTGCCGGTCGACGAGCCGCTTGGCCGCATAGGCTCCGCCGGCGGACGCCGCGGCGCTCACCCCGCGGAGAACGACCTTCTGCCAGACCGGGGTCTTGTCCCCGCCCTTCTTGATCTCCTTGCGCAGCGACTGGAGCTCGGCCACGAGCTCGTCGAGCGTCGCGGGGGCCGCCTCCTCCTCGGCTTTGTCGCCGCGGAGGCGCGACCGGACCAGCACGATCGTTCCGATCAGGACGACCGCCCCGCCGGCGATCGCCGCATAGCGAGGGCCGTCGCGGCGGAGGCGCGCCTTCCAGTCGAGCTCAGCGCGCACGCGCTCCTCCAACCGGCCGGCGCTGGTCGCCAGCGCCGCCTTGCTCAGCTCCCTTTGACGCTGCGCTTCGTCAGTTCCCGGAGCCACTCGGCATCCTCCTTCAACGTGCTTTCGATGTGCTTCCGCCCTCGCTTGATCGCCTTTCGCGCCTTCGATTGCCCGATATAGATGAGTACTGCGGCGAGGACCAGGAATATCCCGCCGAGCACGAGCCAGCGCACCCACTCCGCGCCGAGGATGCCGAGCCCCGACGGCAGGGCGCCCAATGCCTCGATCACTGCAATCAGCAGGAACACCGACGCGACGATGAGCATCACCGCAGCGATCACCAATTGGAGGATCGCCCGCTTCAGTTCGGAGCCCACGACGGCCAGCTCGGCGCGCACCAGCTTGATGGCGTCCTCGACCACCTGGCGCGCAAGCGAGATGGGGTCGGTGCTCTCAGGCGCGTCGCCGGCCACAGTACCTCCAGACGTTGGATCGGGAGCTCAACGCGACACTGCAGTGCGGCGCATTCGCCCGCAAGCTCACCCAAACTCGCAGGGTTGCATGATACTTGCGCGGACTCGCGGGGGGCGTAACTGGATCCCTGCCAACCCCGTTGGAAAGAGCACATGGCGGAAATCAGTCCTCTTCGACGACTCCCCCGCAGCGGACCCGACGGCTCAGCCGACCTGGCGGTGCGCCGCCGCTACCTCCGCCGCAGCCGCCGCTTTGCGACTGGCCGCGTGTGGATCTCCCTCTGGGTCGGCGTCTTCGCCGTCGTCGGCTGGCTGTTCATCGCGGGGTTCGCCGGCTTCAACCACTGACCTCGGGACTCATTCCGCCGAGTGATCGCTAACCGATCAGCTCGCGGAGATCCTGGAGCTGGAGTGATATCCATCGCGTGATGTCATTGGTTCGCACGACGTCGCGAATCTTCGCCTGCCGAGCCTTCTTCTGGCCGTCATCCATGGTCAGCCCCAGGTAGAGCGCTTCTGCGGTCTCATCGATGTCGAACGGATTGACGGTGATGGCCCATTCGCCGAGCTCCTCGTGTGAGCCCGCGTTCTCGCTGAGCACCAGGACACCGTCGCGCTGATTGACAAGCGGACCTTCCTTGGCCACGAGATTCATCCCGTCATAGATCGGGTTGACCAGCAGGACGTCGAAGACGCGATACCCAGCAATCGCTCGCTCCATGTTGTCCTCGATCTCGACGCGAATCGGCGTCCAGCCGCCGCGACTGTATTCGCGATTGATGCGCGCCGCGACGCGCAGCACGCTGCCGAGGTAGGCGCGGTAGTCGTCGATGTCCTGCCGGCTGGGCTGCAGGAATGCCCAGAACAGGACGTCCCCGGTCAGCTCAGGATGGGCCTCGAGCATGCGCTCGTACGCGAGAAAACCGCGCACGATGTTCTTGCTGAGATCCGTACGGTCGACACGCAGGATGAGGTGCTTCGGCCGCCACTGTTCGATGCGCTCGATCTCGGCGAGCACCGCGGGTTGTTCCGAATGTTGAATGAACGTCTTGGGATCAACGCTGATCGGGTAATTGCGCACCCATACCGCGCGCCCCTCCGCGAACACGGTGCGCTCGCGATGGTCGACCGTCAGACCGAGGTTCTGCTCGCACGTCATCAGGAAGTTGCGCACGTCGCGTGACGTCTGAAACCCGATGATGTCGGCACCGAGCAGGCCGTGCACGATCGCATCGCGGATGTGGCGCGGCAGCACCGTCCAGTACTGCGGCGTCGGCCACGGAATGTGTACGAAATGCTGGATGCGCACATCGGGCCGCTGTTCGCGGATCAGCCCCGGGACGCAGTACATCTGGTAGTCCTGCACGAAGACGACGGCCGGCTTGTCGGTACGCTCGACCTCGGCAAGCACTCGCTTCGCGACCAGCTGGTTCACGTTCATGTAGCCGTCCCGCCAGGCCCGGTGGATGGTCTCGTCGACGACCGGTTCGCGCGCGAGATCCCAGAGGTAGTGCTGGATGAACCAGAGCAGCGGGTTGGCGATCACGTTGTAGTAGAGGTCGTATGCCTCGCTGGTCGGCTCGACGAACGCGACCTTGATGGTGGTGCCGTCGTCGGTGGTCAGCTCGGCCGGGTCGCCCCGCTCCGCGAGCTGTCGATCCGACGCGTCACGCGCCAGCGCGACCCACACCGCGTCTGTCGCAGAGGCCAGCGAGGTCATCGCCGTGACCAGTCCGCCGGCGCCCTTGACCAGCCGCTCCGGCGTGCCCCGGTACGGGTCGGCCTGATGCAGGACCAGCGGCGCCCGGTTGGCGACGATGATCGGCTGGACACCCCCGAGGATCCTGCGCGTGTACGGCTCGATTGCCGACAAATGCTCGACTCCATCACAGGCCGAGCGGGGCCCTGCCCGCCGACCCATGCTACCGGGACAGTCCTTGGGGGGGCCTCTCCGGCGACAATCCCGTGTCGTATGACCCACCCCATCGCCGAGTACCGCGTCGACACACCTCGCCTCAAGCTCTCGGTCCGAGATCACGCCGGAGGTGAACCGGCGCTCATCGCTCTGCACGGACTGGCGAGCAACGCACGCTGGTGGGACCTGGTCGCCGACCGCCTGGCCCCTGCCCATCGGGTGATCGCGGTGGACCTGCCGGGGCACGGGAAAAGCGACCGCCCGGACAGCGGGTACGACTTCGACACCGTCTCGCGTGACCTCGAGGGGCTGCTCGCGGCGCTCCGCCATACCGAGCCCGTGGTCGTGGTCGGGCACAGCTGGGGAGCGACCGTCGCGCTCTCCTTCGCCATTGCCTATCCGGAGCTGACGCTCGGCGTCGTCTGCATCGACGGCGGGGCAGGCGACCTCAAAGCGTACTTCGGGCCCAACTGGGAGATGGCCGAGCAGACCATGCGACCGCCGGCGCTCAAGGGCATCACCCCGGCGATGCTGCGTGCGTGGATGGATTCATCGCCGCTGCGAGACGGGTCGGATCCCGACACCGCGGCGGAGATCCTCGGCGGCAACTTCGAGGACGACGGGAGCGGTGCCGGCACGCTTCGCCCGCGCCTCTCCCTGGAGCATCACATGGAGATCGCCCACCACCTCTTCGACGCCAAGGGCTACGAGCTGATGGGCCAGGTGCGCTGCCCGATGCTCTTCATCCCGGCGGGGTCACCGTCGCCAGAGGATTCGCCGAAGGTGCGGTCGATCGCCAGGGCCCAGGAGGTGGTTGGCGATCGCGCTCGGTTCGTTTGGATCGACGGAGTCCACGACCTGCCGGTGCAGCGACCCGCGCAGGTCGCGGCGGCGATCGCCTCGTTCGTCGATGAGCTCGCGGCTCAGCCGAGCAGCACGTCCCAGAAGTAGCGCTCGCTCCGGGGCACGCCCTGGTCGACGTGGATGTGCTTCACCTCGGTGTATGCGAGCAGCCCCTCGCGGCCGTGCTCGCGACCGATGCCGCTCTGCTTGTAGCCCCCAAATGGCGCGAGCGGATTGAGCAGGTGCCAGTCGTTGATCCAGACGGTCCCGGTGCGCAGCTGTTTGGCGATCTCGATCGCACCGCGCGTGTCCCGCGACCACACCCCGCCGGCCAGTCCGTAGATGGTCCGGTTGGCACGCTGGATCACCTCGCCAAGATCGCTCCAGCGCTGCACCGCCAGTACAGGTCCGAAGATCTCCTCGGTGCCGGCGTGCGAGTCGGGGCTGACGCCAGTGAGCACCGTCGGCTGGATGAAAAAGCCCCGATCGCCGACGTTGGGCGCGCGTCCGCCGCCGCACGCGACCGTCGCGCCCTCCTGCTTGGCACGGTCGATGGCGGACAGGATCATGTCGTACTGCGCGCGGCTGATCACCGGGCCGACCTGCGTGTCGAAGTCCGCGGCGTCACCGACGCGCAGCGACGCCGCACCGTCGACCAGGCGATCGACAAACGTGTCGTAGATGTCGTCGTGGACGAAGAGACGCGTCCCCGACTCGCACATCTGGCCCTGGTGAAAGAAGGTGCCGAAGAGCGCACCGTCGACAGCGATGTCGAGGTCCGCGTCGGGGCAGACGATGTTCGCCGACTTGCCGCCGAGCTCGAGCGTCACCTTCTTGATGGTGGATGCGGCAGCGGCGAGGATCTTGCGACCTGTCGCGGTGGAGCCGGTGAAGGCGACCTTGTCGACGTCGGGGTTCTCGACCAGTTCGATGCCGGCCTCGACGCCGTCCCCGGTGACCACGTTGAGCACGCCGCGGGGGAGCAGGCCGGTCTCGTCGATGGCGCGGGCGATCGCGAGTGCGGAGAGCGGCGTCTGCGGCGCCGGCTTGAGCACGATCGAGTTGCCCATGGCGAGCGCCGGCGCGATCTTCCACATCGCGAAGATCAGCGGGTAATTCCAGGGGATGATCCCGGCACACACGCCGACCGGCTCGCGCTGCACGAAGTTCCACGACACGTAGGGCGAATCGATCCAGGGCAGCGGCTCGTACCAGGGCACGCCGAGCGCCTGCTCGGCCATGCTCCGGAACCACTCGATGGCGAGCGGCACGTCGACCACCGAGGTCTTGCGCAGCGCCGCGCCCGCGTTCTGCGATTCGAGCAGCCCCCAGTCCTCGGAGACCTCCTGGAGGTGCTCGGCGATCTGGAACATGATCTGGGTCCGCTGCAGCTGCGACTTGAGGCGCCACTCGCCTGCGTCGAATGACCGGCGAGCCGCGGCGACCGCACGCCTTGCGTCGGCCCTGGTGCTCGCGGGCGCGACGGCCATGACCTCTTCGGTGGACGGGTTGATGACCGGATACGTGCGCCCGTCCTCGGCGCCGGCCCACTCGCCGTCGATGTACTGCTGATACGTCGCGACGTCTGGCTCGACGATCGCTGCCATGACTACCTCCACGCGGCCTGAATCGACGTTGACACCGGTGTCGATTATGGCGGCGATGAGGTTGTCGCCCTCGCGCGTCCGGGCGCGGCGCACTCCGCGATTTTGTCCGCGAGGAAGATTTGACCGAACCCTACGATACTGTCATTCTGCGATCACATATAGTGGAGTGGCGGCATGGATCAGATTGAGTTCGCCGACGGCTTCGACCGACCCGACACGCTGGCCTTTGGGCTTGGCGCAGGACAGCTGGCGGTGGTCATGGTGGGAGCGCTGGCGGCGTACTCGCTGGTTCGATCGCCACTCCCTCCAGCCGTCGCTGACCCGGTTGCGGTGGCGATCGCGGCTGCGGCAGCCGGGCTCGGATGGCTGCGCGTTGCCGGGCGTCCGGCGCTCGACTGGGCGGTGTTCGCGGGGCTGTTCTGGATGCGGCCGCGTCGCGGGACGATTCGCTGGGAGCTCGCGACTGCGGCCCCCTCGGACGGGTCCTCTGACGGCGGCGACGACGATCGGTCACAGCTGGTCGAGCTGTTTGGCAAGCGCGCCACGCCGCCGGCGCCACCATCTAACCCACCGCCCGGCGATCGACGAAAGAGCGATCCAGGTCCGGCGCCAGCGTCCCAGTCGCCGGCTGGTCCGAGCTTCACGCCGATCCTTCGCCCGCCGACCCGCGCCGACGGAGCACGGCGCGTGACCTTCTTCTCATTGCGCGGCGGCACCGGTCGCAGCACGCTCGCCACCGGGCTCACCTGCCTCATCGCCTCCAGCCGGACCGACGAGCAGCCGGCTCCGCGCGTTGCGCTGGTCGACCTCGACCTGCGCAGCCCCAGCGTCGCCATCCGCCTCGGCGCACCCGAACGCACGCTGCTCGACTACGCGCTCGCGCCGCCGGAAGACCGCAGCGTGATCGACTTCATGATCACTCACGCCTCGGGCGCACGCGTCCTGCTCGGTCCCCAGAGCACGGTCAACCCCGAGTGGCCGGTGACCCCGGCGTTGCTGCGCGAGGTGCTTCGCGAGCTGGACATGGAGGGCTTCGATCTCGTGGTGCTCGACGTGTGCCCAGAGCTGAATCCCTTGACCACCACCGCGATCTGCGCCTGCGACGACGTCTTCATCGTTGTCGTGCCCACCGCGGGCGGCGTGCACGACGCGTACCGAAGCACCGAGGCCCTGCGCCGCCTCGGTCTGCGCCATCAGCTCCGGTACATCGTCAATCGGTCCCGGCCCGGCACAGACCTGAGCGAGCCGATGGCCGACCTGGACGGCCAGCTGATCGGCGACATCCCGGACGACGACGCGGTGGTGACCGCGGAGAATGCGCACCGCCTCGTCGGGCTCGACGAGACCGGTCCCGCCGCGATCGCGTTGCGCCGTCTGGCAAGGCGCGTCGGCAGTGAGTTGCGCTCCTCGTGGCCGGCCTGAATCTCGGAGCGGTCAGGAGCGCCGCTCTTCGTCGAGCGCCAATCGACGACCGCATCGTCATCCGCGGCGATCGCTGCGAGCGGGGCGGACGGCTGTCTGCGGTCCTCGCCACCACCGATCTCGACATCGACGCGCTCGACCCCGCGCGGAAGGCCGCCGCGGCTGCCGCTTTCGCACGCATGTGCCACACCCTCGAACGCCCGATGCAATTGCTCATCCGCGTGCGCCGGTTGACCGATCCTGACGTGCCGCCCTCGGAGGGTCAGCACGCGCGCCTCGACGAGGCGATGCGCCGCTATTGGGCCGAACAGATCCGCGATGGCGAGCGGCACGCGCGTCAGGTCTTCGTGATCCTCTCCGCGCCGACGCCGGCGGCTCTCGACTCGGCGTGCGCGCAAGCCTGCGATCGATTGGGCGCGCTCGGCGTGCGCGCACATCGTCTCGACGGCGACGCGCTCATCGAGGCGATAACCGAGGGGGTCGACGACAACGCCGCGACCACATGGTCCGAACATCGAGAACACGCCGCCGTCGGAAACCACGTGGTCTGCGGCCATGCGCTGCAACGACTTCCGGGGCATCCCGTCAGCCCGGGATGGCTCGCGCCGCTCCTCGGCGTGCAGGCGGAAGCGGACATCGCCATCCACCTCGAGCCGGCGCCACTCGGGGATGCGCTGGGACGCCTCAACCGCCGTCTGCGCGACTTCTCGGCGCACCGCATGCTCGAGGTCGAGCGAGGAGCGCTCGGCGATGTGCACGTCGACATCGGGGTCGACGCCGCAACCGCACTTCGCGAACGCCTGGCTCGCAACCTCGGACGGCCACTGCATCTCGCGGTCATCGCCACCGCTCGCGCGAACTCGATCGATGAGCTGCAGGCGCGCAGCGATGCCTTGCGCCTCGGGTTCGCGTCCGCGCTGATCGGCGTGGAGGTGACCCATTTCCGGCATCTGGCAGCCCATGTCAGCACGCTGCCGCTCGGGATCAACGCGTTGCGCTCGTCCAAGCTCGTCGATTCAACCGCCGCGTCAACCTGCATCCCGTGGATCGAGGCAGGGTGCTCGGATCAGGACGGCTACCGCCTCGGCGCCGCCACGCGTTCAGGGCTTCCGGTTCGCGTGGCGCCGTTTGACACATCACGTCATCCCAACCCGAACATCGCCGTGTTTGCGGCGTCCGGCCACGGAAAGAGCTTCGCCATCGGCACGCTCGTGCTCGAGGCCGCGGGAGTGAACTCGGTGATCATCGACCCCGAGGGCGAATACCGCGGCCTGGTCACCGCGCTCGGTGGTCGTTACCTCGAGCTGGCGCCCGGCACCGACGCCGCTGTCAACGTGTTCGAAGGAGCTACCGACGACCCTGAGGAGACGGTCGCCGCAGTCGTCGATCTCGTCACGGTGCTCTGCGGCGATGGCCTCGGCGATGTCGAGCGTGCCGTCGTCGATGCGGCAGCCCGCGATGCCCTGCAGCGTGCGCTCAGCGAACATCGCACGCCGCTGCTCGAGGACTGCCTTCCCATGCTCGACGTCGAAGCACGGCCCGTCGCCATGGTGGTGCGTCGCTTCTGCACCGGAGGCCTGGGCGCACTCTTCGACCGACCCACATCGCTCGAAGTCGATTCCGGCGTCTGCGCCATCTCGCTGCGCGACATGCCCCCCGAACATGTGGCGGCAGCGACGCTCATCGTCGCGCGATGGCTGTGGGAGCTCGTTCGACGCGACCGCCGGCGCCGCCACATCGTCTTCGACGAGGTTGGTGCGCTCTGCGTCCACCGGCCGCTCCGCGACCTTCTCGTGCAGCTCGCGCGGGGCTGCCGCAAATACAGCGCGTCACTCGTGGTG
Organism: Candidatus Dormiibacterota bacterium; assembly: GCA_003162415.1. GTDB lineage: Bacteria > Chloroflexota > Dormibacteria > Aeolococcales > Aeolococcaceae > Palsa-851. Next base: position 82,461 of record PMOL01000005.1, on the reverse strand, counting down.
GCGACCCAGAACGCACAGGACCTCCTCGGCACCGACGAGGGGAGCGTGATCGCGACCAATTGCGCGGTCGTTCTCCTCGGCGGTCATCGAGCCGCGGAAACGGCCCGAATGGAGCGTGCGTTCGGTCTCACCGAAGCGCAGCGAAGCTTCCTCGAAACCGCATCTCGGGGCGAGTTCCTGCTCCTCGCCGGCGATCGGAGAGTGGCCATGCGCATCGAGGTTCCGGAGCTGCATCGGTCCTTACTCACGGACGGAACTGGAACCGCACACCCCCTTGACGCCAGCGCTCTCGACTCGCAAGATATGGGGGCTCCCGGACGGCTGAGCCCCAAGATATGGGATCATTAGAGTGATCTCAGTACGCGGAGATCAGGGCTTGAGGTCGCCAGGGCGCCGTCCAGCACACGTCTCTGCACAATGAAGCGCCCATCAGCTAGAAGAGGAAAGACCGTGGATCGATCCGCCTCCAAACCCGTCCCAGACGACGCCCACAGCATCTCGATGGAGCCGCCGAGCGGCCGTCGTTCAGGCCGCAGGAATGGGACGGCACAGGCACGCGTGAGTGCCAAAGTCGAAGTTGAGGGCGGCGGAATTCACGTCGAGCGTCGCTTCACCCACGAGGGTGTGCATCCCTTCGACGAGGTCACCTGGGAAACCCGGACCGCTGCGATCGGCAACGAGAAGGGGGAGAGCGTCTTCGAGCAGAAGGACTGCGAGATCCCGACGTTCTGGTCACAGATGGCCACAAACGTCGTGGTCAGCAAGTACTTCCGCGGCAAGCTGGGCACGCCAGGGCGCGAGACCAGCGTCAAGCAGATGATCTCGCGGGTTGCGGACACCATCGGCAAGTGGGGCCGTGAAGGCGGCTACTTCGCAACCGAGACCGATGCGCAAGCCTTCCAGGACGAGTTGACCCACCTGTTGCTCCATCAGAAGATGAGCTTCAACAGCCCGGTGTGGTTCAACATCGGAGTCCCGGGCAGCAAGAATCAAGCCTCGGCGTGCTTCATCAACTCGGTCGAGGACACGATGGAGTCGATCCTGACGCTGGCCAAGACCGAGGGCATGCTCTTCAAGTACGGCAGCGGGACGGGGACCAACCTGTCGACGATCAGGTCGGCGAATGAGTCGCTGGCCGGCGGTGGCACCGCGAGCGGGCCGGTGTCCTTCATGAAGGGCTTCGATGCATTCGCCGGAGTCATCAAGAGTGGTGGGACCACCCGTCGCGCCGCGAAGATGGTCATTCTCAACATCGACCATCCCGACGTCGAGGAGTTCATCACCTGCAAGGTGAGCGAGGAGCGCAAGGCGTGGGCGCTCATCGAGGCCGGCTATGACAGCGCGTTCACCGGCGAGGCCTACTCGTCGGTCTTCTTCCAGAACAGCAACAACTCCGTCCGCGTCACCGACGAGTTCATGCGCGCGGTGCAGGACGACCGTGACTGGCATCTTCGCGCGGTGACCGACTCCAACCGGATTCTCAAGACCGTGAAGGCGCGCGAGTTGATGCGGCTCATCGCCGAGTCCGCGTGGCAGTGCGGCGATCCCGGCATGCAGTACGACACCACCATCAACGACTGGCACACCAGTGCCGTCACCGGGCGCATCAACGCCAGCAACCCCTGCAGCGAGTTCATGTTCCTCGACGACACCAGCTGCAACCTGGCGTCGATCAACCTCACCCGCTTCCTGAACGACGACGGCTCGATCGACATCGAGGCCTACAAGCACGCGATCCACATCACGATCACGGCGCAGGAGATCCTGGTCAGCAACGCCTCGTACCCGACCGAGAAGATCACCAGGAACAGCGAGGAGTTCCGCCCGCTCGGGCTCGGCTACGCGAACCTCGGTGCGCTGCTCATGGCGCGCGGTGTTCCTTACGACTCGCCGCAGGGTCGCGACCTGGCCGCCTGCCTCACCTCGATCCTCACCGGCGAGGCGTACGCGCAGTCGTCGCGCATCGCGCGCGAGATCGGTCCGTTCAGCGGGTACGCGCTCAACCGCCAGCCGATGCTGCGCGTGGTCGGCAAGCATCGCGAGGCTGCGTACAACATCCCCACCGACAACATCGAGCCCGACCTCGTCGGCGCAGCGCGGCATGCATGGGACGAAGCCCATGAGCTCGGCGCGCGCCATGGATATCGCAACTCGCAGGCGACGGTGCTTGCGCCCACCGGGACGATCAGCTTCATGCTCGACTGCGACACCACCGGCGTCGAGCCCGACATCGCGCTCGTCAAGTACAAGAAGCTCGTCGGCGGCGGGATGCTGAAGATGGTCAACGGCACCGTGCCGGCAGCACTGCGCCGGCTCGGCTATGGCGAGACCGCGATCGGTGACATCATCGCGTTCATCGACGCCAACGACACCATCGAGGGTGCGCCCACCCTTCGCGATGAGGACGTTGCGGTCTTCGACTGCGCGTTCACGCCGCAGAACGGCAAGCGCTCGATCACCTGGCAGGGCCACCTCCGGATGATGGCCGCGGTGCAGCCGTTCATCAGCGGCGCGATCTCTAAGACGGTGAACATGCCCAACGAGGCAACCGTCGAGGACATCGAGCGCGCGTACACCGATGGTTGGAAGCTCGGGCTCAAGGCGGTCGCGATCTACCGCGACGGCAGCAAGAAGAGCCAGCCGCTCGCGACGAGCATCGACAAGACGACCGGGCATCGCGTCCAGGTTGTCGAGCGTCCGCTGCGCAAGCGCCTTCCCGCCGAGCGCACAGCGATCACGCACAAGTTCGAGGTGGGTGGCCACGAGGGCTACATCACCGTCGGCCTCTACGAGGATGGCACGCCCGGCGAGATCTTCCTGCGCATGGCCAAGGAGGGTTCCACGGTCAGCGGGCTGATGGACTCGTTCGCCACCGCGGTGTCGCTCGCGCTCCAGTACGGCGTGCCCCTTCCGGCGCTCGTCGACAAGTTCTCGCACACGCGCTTCGACCCGCAGGGTTTCACGCGCAACCCGGAGATCCCCATCGCCAAGTCGGTGATGGACTACATCTTCCGCTGGCTCGCGTCCCGCTTCCTGCCGCAGGAAGATCGCGATCGCCTCGGCATCATTCGCCGCGAACCAGACGGCAGCGTGACCGAACCGGTGTCGGCCGCTGACGCGGAAATCGAGGCCATGGCAACGATTCCGATAACTCCTGCGGCGACGGCGCGCAAGCCCGTGACCGCCATTCCGACAATCAGCGCCGGCGCCTTCATCAACCAGGAAGACGCACCAACCTGCAGCGACTGCGGCAGCCTTATGGTGCGCAACGGCGCCTGCTACAAGTGCCACAACTGCGGAGCGACGAGCGGCTGCAGCTGACGTCTTAGCACCTCCTCCCCTCTCGCCCGGGCCGCCTCCGAAACGCTTGGAGGCGGCCCTCTTTTGTTGGGTGGCGTTGACACCCGATGATCGTAAGTGGTAGCTTACGGTGCGTGGCGACTAACCAACTTGCCGGATGGTCTGCCCTGGGCGATCGCACCAGACGGACGATCTTCGAGCGGCTCACCCAACGCCCCTATGCAGTCGGCGATCTCGCCAAGGGCCTGCCCGTGAGTCGACCGGCCGTCTCGCAGCACCTCAGGGTGCTCAAAGAGGCGGGGCTGGTCGTCGACCAGCCCGCCGGCAACCGCCGCATCTACGCGATCAATCCGGACGGTCTCAGCGAACTGCGTGCAGAGCTCGACCGGTTTTGGACCAGTGCAATGACGGCGTACAAGTCCGCCGTCGAACAACCAGAGGAGGAGAAGACATGACCACGCCAGCAGCAGCAACGTCCATCCGCCACGAGATCGTCGTCGAGGCGCCGATCGAGCGCGCGTTCTCGGTCTTCACAACGGGCTTCGGGAGCTTCAAGCCGCCCGAGCACAACATCCTTGGCGTGGATATCGCGGAGACGATCTTCGAGGCGCGCGAGGGCGGCCATGTCTACGACAGGGGTGTCGACGGCAGCGAGTGTCGCTGGGCGCGGGTGCTCGCGTACGAGCCGCCGCACCGAGTCGTGATCAGCTGGGATATCAGCCCGCAGTGGCAGATCGAGACGGACATCGAGAAAACCAGCGAGGTCGACGTGCGATTCATCGCCGAGACGCCGAACCGCACACGCGTCGAGCTCGAGCACCGGAACCTCGACCGCCACGGCAACGGTTGGGACGCGGTCCGCGACGGCGTGGACGGCGAGTCCGGATGGCCGCTCTATCTCCGCCGATTCGCCGACGTCGCGGCGAAGTAACTGCCGCCCGCCTGGAGGCGGTCCGCTTTTACGCCTGCGGTGCCGCTGACTCCCGATCGTCGAGGAAGGCCCACCAGGCATCGGCGGCGGCGCGCGCAGCCCCGACAACCCGGCGTTCCGGGATGTCGAGGGCTGCCAGCGCCTCGATCCCCCACTGCGCATGGTCCACGTCCATGGTCGCGTGGATATCCCAGAAATACGTGCCGGTCACATCGATCCCGTAATGCCGGCGCAGTCCGCTCGCCTTGGACGAGGCGATCCCGGGTGCCTGCATCTCATACGCGACAACCGCGGCCAATCCTTCGGCGCCGCTCGACGCGGTGAGCGATTGATAGGCGTCGAGAAGCCTCTCGGTGCCAACGGTGGCTGGCGCGTTCTCCGCGCCGACCGCGTCCGCGAAACGGGCGAACGCAGCGACGTGCGGCTCCGGGTTGCCTTCCTCATCGGCGAGGTTCTGCGACACGAGGTCGGAGGCTGGACCCGGCTGAAGGCGGCTGAGCATGCCTCGGAGCAGGCTGGGCAGCGCCGTTTCGAAGTAGCGATACTGCGCGGCATACGCACCGAGCTCGCCGGGCTGCAGCGTTCCCGCCTCCCAGCGAAGGTAAAAGGGATGCGTGAGGAGCTGGCGGTCGGCAAGTGCGGCGTCGAGGGCGGCTCTCAGTTGATCAGTGTTCATGGCAGTCCCCTGGGTAGGGCGAGTGGACGACGCCGCAAAGAGTACGTCGACCGTCAGGCGTCAGGGTGCAGCGGTCTCAGCGAGACCCCATCGAGCTCCCGCTTGATCACCGCGTAGCACTCGCAGGACACGCTCTCCAGGCCATCCCGGTCGACGATGGTCACATGTCCTCGTGTGTACCTGATGAGGCCAGCGCGCTGAAGGATGCCGGCGGAGACCGACACTGTTGAGCGCCGGGCCCCGAGCATCTGCCCAAGCAATTCCTGCGTGATCATGAAGTCATCCGCCTCGACACGGTCGTGGCTCATCAGGAGCCAGCGGCTGAGGCGCTCCTCACTCGAGTGGAGCCGATTGCACGCCGCCGCCTGAGCGATCTGCCCGAACAGCGCCTGTGTATACCGTTCGACCAGCGTCTGGAAGGCGCGGCTGTGCCCGAGCCATTCGACGAAGACACCGGCCTCGAGCCGAAGGCCATGGCCGGCAACCTGCGTGATGGCTCGAACCGCAAAGCCGCCGACCGGCAGGACGAGAGGAACTCCGACGATTCCCTCGTTGCCGATGGTGGCCACCTCGACGACTGCACCGCCGTACAGCGGAGTGACCAGTGAGATGACCCCGTCGGTCGGGAAGTAGACAGCGTCAATCGGGCCACCCGGTTCGAACAGCACGGTTCGAACCTCGAGAGTGACGCTGCTCGCCGCCTCCAACAATTGCAGTCGTTCCACCACGGGAAGGGCGGCGAGAATGCGATTCTCGCGCTGGGGTATGCCGTCAGTGCCTGTTATGTTCAGCCTGCCAAATAGAGAGCGCGGATTCCGGACTACAAGCAGCAACCGAGGACGGTTCGGCGGCAGGTCCGTCTTATCATCGCGTCGCACCGGCTGTCGTCTGTACGTGCGGGCGCCATCGACCACCAGTTTGGGCGCTATGTGGCATCAACGGAATAGACGTCTTATCACGCGGACCTAGGCGGAACGTCACGAGCTCGTTCAGTGGCAGCCTCCAGTGCAACGCGATCGGTGAGATCAGCAATGGACATGGCGCGGGCGAAGAGAAACCCCTGGCCGAGACCGCAGCCGAGGTCGCGCAGCGTTGCGGCCTCAGCCTCGGTTTCGATGCCCTCGGCGATCATGGTCGCTCCGATTGCGGAGCTCAATCCCAGTATTGCGGATGCCATATGGCGCGATTCCATCCGCTTGTCGATGTCGGTGACGAAAGCACGATCGAGCTTGATCACATCGACAGGGACTCTGCTCAGACGCGCGAGTGACGAATACCCCGTGCCGAAATCGTCGAGCGCCACCTTGACTCCGGCAGAGTGCAACCGCTCGAACGTCTGTCGAATGTGCGGGACATCATCCATGAGCACGCTCTCAGTCACCTCGACCGTCAGCGCGGTCGGCGGCAACATGGTCTGCTCGAGAACCTGTTCGAGCCAATCCCAGAACATGCCACCCGTCAACTGTCGCACCGAGATGTTCACCGAGAGCTGGATTCCGTGCTCGAGCTGGAGCGATCGAGCATCCCCGCACGCGGTGGTCATCACCCACTGTCCGATCTGAATGATCAGCCCGCTCTGCTCGGCGATCGGGATGAAGTCCCCCGGCGCGACTGCCCCGCGATCAGGATGAGTCCACCGGAGCAGGGCTTCGGATCCGACCGTCAGGCGGCGACCGAGATCGACGATGGGCTGATACGCGACGGTGAGCTGGCCGGCCATGAGCGCAACGCGCAGTCCGGCCTGGATGACGAGTCGATTCTCCGCCTCCAGACGCATGGCTCGGTCATACACGCGGCACTGGTCAATGCCCGCATCCTTGGCCCGGGACAACGCCCAGTCAGCATTGCCGATGAGCGTCGACGACGCTCCGACCATCTGTCTGATTGCAACCCCCACCCCTGCGGTCACCCTGAGCAGACGGCCGTCCACATCCATATCCGCGCCGAGCACGGTGCGGATGACTTCAGCTGCGGCCGTGGCATCGGCCGGCACGGAGTCAGCAGGAAGGACCACCGCGAACTCGTCGCCGCCGTTTCGCGAGACCACCGCCCCCGGAAATGCTTTCGACAGGCGACTGGCCACCTCCAGAATCACTGCATCGCCCGCAGGCAGTCCCATGCCTTCGTTGATGAGCTTGAAATCGTCAATGTCGACAAGAAGCAGCGACCCTGGGCCTTGCTCGGTGAAGGCCATCGTGTTGAGGTGCTCGATGAGCGCCGAACGGCCGGGAAGCCCGGTAAGAGGATCGTGTTGCGCGATGAACAGCAGAAGGTCTTCAGCTTGTTGGCGCGTTGCCTCGGCGGATACTTCGGCGGTGACGTTGGTCGAGACGGAGATGACCCCGATCACCGTGGAGGCGTCGTCGCGTATGGGTCCGTGCAGGCTGAGGTAGGTCTCACCATCCACCACCGTCCGCGTGGTCGACTCGTATCCCAGGAGAGCATTTCGAAGCGCCACAAGCGTTGGTCGGTGCGACGTGAATTCGCGCACGTGTCTCCCGATGAATACCTCGGGAACCGTTCCGTGTTGCGACAGGCCGCCGGCAACATACGTGAACCGGAGGTTGGTGTCGAAAGCCGTGAAGGTCATGGGCAGTGCCGCGATCGCGCCATCGATCAGCGCCTGGCTGCGCCACTCCAGGTTGTCGGATGCCCGCTGCCGGGTTTGATCTTGAAGGCTGACGAGAAGTCGAAAGGCTCGACCATCGTCATCGCGCATCACTGCGGTGGTGGCGAGCGCAGGAAGGATGGTGCCGTCCCGGCGCTGGAGAAATCGTTGCGCGACATATCCTTCGGACGCTGCGTCGCTGACCCGCTCGAGGATATCGTTGGCCGGGCTCTGTCCGAGCGGAAATATCACGGCGATGTCCTCGCCGACCAGTTCGTCGACGCCGAATCCCACCATCGCGCAGAACGCCTTGTTGACGACGTCGATTCGGAACGACGGGACGTCGATGACGAGTTGCCCGACTGCGCTGCGCTCGAAGAGCGACTCGTAGAGATGCTTCCCTTCCTGCAGGGCCGCAGCGTGAGCGGCCAGTCTGCTTGGGTTGAGCCTTCGTACCACGTCAGTCATGGAGCCCGAAGTCGAGTCGCGAAGGAGTTGGTGTGAACCGATGCGACTCGCTGACAGCCGTCATCCAAACCAGTGTGGGCCCCCACTGGTCGCATCGCCGTAGACGACGTATCACGCCGGTATAGACGGAGTGTCACGGCGACGACGTGATTCCCATTGCCCTTCGCCGATCACAGCCGGTGACTAATTGGCGTATCTCCTGGTGGGATGGGCCTTCTCACCCCACCGCGCCACAGAGCGAGGAGTTCCCGCTGGGAATGCACTCCGAACTTCTGGAAGATCGCACTCAGGTGGTTCCGCACCGTGGCCTGGCTCAGGTACATCTCCGCGGCGATGGTCGGCACACGCTCTCCGCCGAGCAAGCGAGATGCGATCTCCCACTGGCGCGGCGACAGCTCGGGAGCGGCTGGAATAGCCAGGTGCGCGGCCGTTTCGATGAGGGGGGCGAGGGCGCCCGCTGCCTCGATCTGCGCTGCAATTCGCCGGAGGTGCCCGGCGAGCTGGCTGGTCCCGGTGGAGTCCTGTGCGTAGGGCTCGACCGACGGCATGGCGATCAACGAGAAGGGCAAGCTGCCGTCGCCCTCGAGGGCGGCGATCACAGCCTGAACCGTTCGCCAGCTGCGGTCTTTGCGGAGCCGAATTCGAACATCGGCGCTCCTGTCGGTGGTTGCCCGCGCGAACGCCAGGAGCAGGGCGGCCAGGTCATCCCGGTGCGTGAGCTCAAGGATGGACGACGCGAGCAGCTCGCGAGCGGGTCGTCCAAGGACCGTGCCGGCGTTCGCACTGACGTACGCGATGCACCAGTGGTCATTCAGCGTGATCTGCACGTCGTCAAAGTCGAAGCCGGGCCTGCTCCGAGAATTGGGGGCGACGACGTCTCCACCGATGGCTGCGTTGTCGGCTTCTGAAACCTCGGAGGCGATCAGGAGCCCGAGGTCGGGACCGTTGCTGGAACGAACAGCCCAACCCGAGATCTGCAGCTCGACGCTGGAGCCATCCGCCCTCCTGAAGCGGCGCCGGCCCCGGATCCCGTCGAGCATCCGCTCCCCGACCAACCGGAAGGTCTGAGCGGCCTCCTGCGGGCGTTCCGAGACCGAAAGGTAGTCAAGGCCGACTCCCGCTTCGGGCGTTGTCCCGAAAAGCTCCGCCGCCTTATCCGATATCTCGACGAAGCGCGTCGTGGAAAGTTGGACGAGGCCAATCGCCAGGTGGCTCGTGCGAACCGCCTCCCGCCACATCGCGACCCAGCGAGCGTGACGATCGGCCCTCTCTGTGGATTGGCTGGCGTGGTCCAAAGCTCCTTCCTTGCGCGAGTCGCCCACGGCTCGGTTTGCTCCGTTTCAGTCAATTGACGGCGTCATGTGACATAATACCAGAACTCTCTCTGCAAGTCGGCTCGTACCTTGAGTGGAAAATGGAGAACATGGGGACGTCTCGAGTCGGGCAGTCGCTCAAGTCAGCGCGCGAGCGTTTGGGCTGGAACCGCGAAGCGCTCGCGTATCACTCGGGCCTCAGCGTCGCGGCGATCACGCAGATTGAATCCGGCCGCCGCCAGGAGGTCCGTGCCAGCAGCCTGGTTGCGCTCGCGAGTGCACTCGGGGTCAGCGTCGACTACCTCGTGGGCGGCGCAGCCACGGTCTCCCCCGGGCTCCTGAAACACCGGATCCTCGAGTATGGGTCCGACGACGAGTATCTGGCGACCGCGATTCCGTTTCTCACGGAGGGGATCGCGCGCTCTGACTGTCTCCTGATGGTCACGGCGAAGCGTCACATGAGCCTTGTACGTGGCGCGCTTGGGGACGATGCTCGGCACGTCGAGTTCCTGGACGCGGCGGAGTGGTACAGCTCCCTCCGCGATGCGGCGAGCGGATATCGCACGTTCGTGCGGGAGCGCTTCGCACGTGGTGCTCCCTGGGTTCGCATCATCGCAGAGCCGGTGTGGACCGGGCTATCCGAGACGCAGCTGGCGGAATGGTTCCGCTACGAGTCTGTGATCAATCTCTCGTTTGCATCATCTCCGGCAACCATTGTTTGCAGCTACGACACACGCTCCTTGCCCGACAGCGTGCTGATCAACGCGCGTCGCACGCACCCCGAAGTTGCCGGCGCGGGCGTGGTCACGAATCCGAGTTACGAAAACCCGGCGGACTTCCTGATGACCCTGGAGTGATGCTCAGCGCCCCGGAGCAGGGGCGTCTCCCTCGGCGGCTCGCCTCGCATTGGGGTCACCGCCGCGGCCCCGAAGCAGCACTGCGAAGAGCACCGCCAACAGCGCTCCTGCGACTGGGCCGGCAACGTAGACCCAGGTGTGCGTCAGGTCCCCACGGACGAGATCGGGCGCGAATGAGCGCACCGGATTCATCGACGCGCCGCTCAGCGGGCTCGACCACAATCCTGCAAGCGCGATGTAGGCACCCACAGCCACAGCGGACAAACCACCAACGTTTTGTGCACTTGACGCCGTGCCGAGAATCACGCTCACCAGACCTAGGGTGAGCACCGCCTCGACAAGCATGGCGCGGAAATCGCCGAGCCCGGTGGCGGGAATCGTGGCGCTCAACGTGCCGGGCCGGCCAACCGCCGCCAACAGGAAGAGGCAGGCGATCAGGCCGCCTGCAACCTGCGCGAGCACGTAGCCGGGCACCTTGCGCCACGGGAACTCTGAGCGAAGGGCGAACGCCAGGCTCACAACCGGGTTGAGGTGGGCGCCGCCAACCTTGCCCATGAACAGAATGACCGCCATCACCGTGAGGCCGGGCGCGGTGACAGCGGCTGTCCGGGAGATGGGAATGCCTGTGGCCGATGCGGTGACACCCGCTCCCGCCGCGGCGAGGACGAGGAGGAATGTCCCCAGCAACTCCGAGAACAGACGGCGCCATTCCCGCGAGGGATCACTGAATTCTCGAACCCAGCGCTGTTCGTCAGGAGCTTCGGAGTCGCTGGGTGACGGTGACCGCACCATCGGTTGCAAGGCGCGACCAGACGCAGCCATGGCGCTTGATTCTAGGGCCCCCGGTACGCTAGCGTACCGAGCCGAGAACTCCTGATGAATCTGCGATCGGCCCGCGGCGGCGCTGTAGATATGAGTTATGAGGAGGGCACCAGGGTGGAGGAGACTGTGAAGGTCCTTGTCATCGAGGACGACGCCGAAGCTGCCGAGATGTATCGCCTTCGACTGGTTGGAGAGGGCTACGCGGTGTTGGTCGGGTGCGATGGGGAAGACGGTGTGCGGCTGGCGCTGGCTGAGCTGCCCGACTTCATCTACCTCGACCTGCGTTTGCCGAAGCTCGACGGCTTCGAGGTGCTCGAGCGGTTGCGCGCTATGCGCGAGACGGCGCAGATCCCCGTGATCATCCTGAGCAACTACAGCGATCCAGAGTTGCGAGAGCGCGGGTTGCGCCTCGGAGCGCTCGAATTCCTCGTCAAGGCTGATGTGACGCCGCGCCAGCTCGCGACCAAGGTTGAGCGGAAGGCCGGACCGTTGCCGACCGCCCTCGCCTGACCGGCCCACTCCCGGGTGCTCAGAGACTCGAAAGGGCCGCCTCCAACGGCTGGAGGCGGCCCTTTCTCATGAGGGGATAGAGGTGCATTCTGTCGCGCGGCTGCGCCCTACGACCTGCTGAGGCCGTTCACCACGAGACGCCGTTCGCGCACATGACGCAGAGGGCGACGAGTGAGCGCGCGCTTGAATGCGCGGATGCGGTCGATGTTTGGCACCGCAACCATTCCGAGTGCTACGAGTGCGGTGGTGCCGGCCGCGAGGTCGATGTTCAGAAGGATTTCCGTGGTGTTCATGTCAGTGCTCCTGTGTCAGCGGTTGTTGATTCGACACTGACGACGCTAGGGGCTCGCCCTCCACTGGTTCTTGGAGCTTTCTGGGATTTCCCTCAGCCTTTATTCGACACTAGAGGACGATCGCGGATTCGCTCTCGTACACCGTCGGATCGGCTACATCCGCGAGCGCAAAAGCCTCACGGCGCTCGTAGCAGGTCCCGCATGTGCCGCAGTGCAACGCACCACCCTTGTAGCAGGACCAGGTTCGTTCGAAGGGAACATGCAGCTCAGCACCGAGTTTGACGATGTCGGCCTTGGTCATCGACAGGAACGGCGTCAGGATCTCGATGCTCGCGAGACCCTCGACTGCGACGTTCACCATCGTCTCGAACGCGCGCACGAATTCAGGACGGCAGTCCGGGTAGATGAAGTGATCACCGGTGTGCGCGCCGAATGCAACTGCACCGGCTTCGCGTGTGACCGCAAGCGCGCACGCGATGCTGAGCATGATCGCGTTGCGATTGGGCACCACCGTGATCTTCATGCTCTCGTCGGCATAGTGGCCGTCGGGGACGGTCACGGTCTCATCGGTCAGCGCCGACCCGGTGAGCAAGCTGGTGAGCCCGGCCGCATGGAGATCGATCAGCGTCCAGGGTGCATCGAGGCCTGCCGCCATCTGCTCCGCAAAGGCGAGTTCCTTGCGGTGACGCTGTCCATAGTCGAAGGAGATGGCGACCAGCGAGTACCGCTGGGCTCGAAGCGAGTAGGCCATCGTCGTGGAATCGAGACCACCCGAAACGACCACGACGGCGCGCTTTTCAGCCATCAGGACGCATTGTCAGTCTTGAGCTGCACGATCTCGGATTGTCTCCGATGCAACCGTCGCGCCGATCTGGCTGATCCAGCCATCCCACCTGACAGGATAACTATCATAGAATGCGATAGTTAAAATGAAGAGCTAGGAGGTCGGGGCTGTGTTGACACTGATTCTGATCATCGTGCTCGTCGTGCTTCTTCTCGGAGGCGGCGGCTACTTCTGGCGTGCGCGGTGAGAGGCAGGAAGAGGAGCACCCAGTGAACCGGATCCTGCGCGGTGCCGTCGCCGGAGCGCTGGCGACAGCGCCGATGAGTGCGGTGATGATGGGGGGCAAGCAATTCGGGCTCATGGGCGGCAGCCTGCCGCCCAAGAAGATCACCTCGCGCGTTCTGAGACGCGGGGGCATCCGACCGAGCGAAGGGCAGCAGGATGCGCTCGCGACCGTCTTCCACCTTGGATTCGGCACCGCAGCCGGCGCCGTCTTTGGCGTCATGGCGCCGAAGCGGTTGATCGCCCGCATCCCACTGGGGATAGCCTACGGGGTAGCGATCTACGGCGTGAGCTACATGGGCTGGGTGCCCGCTTTCGGCATCATGCCGGCGGCCGACCGGGATCGCCGCGACCGACAGATGATCATGCTCGCCAGCCATCTGGTATATGGAACCGCGCTGGCGCTGATGGTTGGCCGCCGAGCCGGTGCATCGTCCACCGCTCCTTCAGACCTCTACGGCTAGGCCGCAGATCAGATCCAGCCCCGTCGCCGGAAGAACACCAGCTGAGTGATGATCGATATCGCCATGAGTGACAGGCCGATGGCGAACGCCGAACCGGTGTTGATGCGCGTGACCAGCCAGGCGAAGTTCATGCCGAAGAACCCGGTGAGAAATGTCAGCGGGAGAAAGAGACTTGCCACCACGGTGAGCGCCTTGACGGTCATGTTGAGCCGGTTCGAGACGGTCGAGAGGTAGACGTCCATCGCGCCGGTGAGCAGGTCGCGGAGCGAATCGACGGTCTCGTACTGGCGGATGATGTGGTCGTAGACGTCGCGGTAGTACGCCGTCGTCTCACGGTCCGCCTCGAGCGACAGCGTCACCAGACGCTGGAACATGTCCCGCTGTGCGCCCAGGACGCGTCGCATCTCGACCGCCGAGTGCTTCATCTGCTGGAGGAGCGCGAGCTGGGCGTTGTTGGCGTCCCGTAGGACCTCGTCCTGCAGCCGGTCGACGGACTCATCGAATGTCTCCAGCGCCCCGAAGGTGGTGTCCACGATGGCATCCATGACCAGGTAGGTCAGGAACGACGACTTGTGACAGACGCTCACCGGCGACTCCGCGATTCGCAGGTTGAGGTTGTCGAATGACGGCTCGGGCGGTTGGTGGACCGTGACCAGGAAGTTGGGGGAGATGTAGAGATGGTGCTCGCGGAATGACACGTCCTGTCCGTTCAGCGCGATGACGAAGACCACGGCGAAGACATAGCCGTCGTACCCATCCAGCTTCGGTCGCTGGTTCTGATGCTTGACGTCCTCGATGGTGAGCTGATGAAACTTGAATGTGTCGCTCAACAGCTTGTAGTCGTCGTCGTCCGGCGCTTGAATGTCGAGCCAGAACGTCTCATGGGATGCGAGCAGTTGCTGGACGGTCGCGACGTCGACCTCGCGGTTATGACCGTCGGCGGAGAAGAGCGTTTGCATCGCTCAACCATCCCACGTTGGCAAAAAGGCAGGCGCTCACGGAACGCCTGCCCTGCACCCCCTTCCGTGGACAGAAAAGAACAGAGGCGGTCGGGGCCGGCCGGGCCGCTCATTCTCAGCCCGGCGGCCCCTTCCGCCGCTCACCAGCAGTTGTTTGCCCGTAGTAGCAGTCGCCGCCGCTCGGCCCGAGCAGTCATGACCTTCTGCCGGCCATGAGCTGACGCCAGCCTCTGACCTCGACCACCCGGATGACCTCCAGTAGTTATAGCGAACCTATAACCAAGAATGATGCCTGGAGGTACCCGCGAGCGCAAGTGCGGCGACCGTTCGGGCTCCGATTTCGCATATCGGTCTCCTCGTGTGCGTTTGGCGGATAAAGCTGTTGAAAAGCGTATAGCCGCTCTACCAGATTTCATCTCACCCGGTGGCCGGGCGCGTAAAGCACCTTGGGCGCGTAACGGGTATGGCGCAATCGCACGCCCTCATGGCCCCATTCACGGTGCACGCGACTAGAATCGAAACCATGACCACCAAGCGACCGACGTGGCGCACCCGCGGTGCATGCAGCTTCTGCGGAGTCAGCTGTGGCTGTTGAAGCACTGGCTCCGATGTCGGAACGAATGCTCGACCTCGACAAGCCGCTTTACACGATCAGCGTCGCGGCTGAGATCCTCGCGTCGCACCCGCGCACGCTGATGATGTACGAGACCATGGGTCTCGGCGTTCCGGCGCGAACCGCGACCAATCGCCGCCGCTACACCCAGCGCGACATCCTGACTCTGAGCGCGATTCAACGCCTCACCAGGCAGCGCGGGCTGAACATCGCCGGCGCGCGTTATGTCATCAAGTGTCTGCAACTCCTCGATGCCCAGGGCATCCCGCGGCCACCTGAGCTGGTCGAGATCGACGTCGACCACGTCCGCCTCTGAGAGCACGAGCTGCGTACTGGACCAACTCGGGAGCATGGCAGCAATGAACGACGATCCATCCGAGACGACGGCCTCCCCGAGCGACGAGAAGGCTGCAGTCGAGCAGGTGGAGCCGGACCGGCTTCTCGATGGCGAAGACGAGAGCAGCCAGCATCTCGACGACGCCGAGCACTGGGTCAAGGTCTATATGGAGTTGCTCGAGTTCAAGCGCTCGGTGCTGGCAACGACCGAGGAGCACGTCGGGACCATGGACGCTGACGCCAGTGGCGAGGTGCAGAGGACCGATCTCAAGGCGCTGCACGCCGAGGCGCTTCGCTTCGAACGGCGCCTCGTGTACTGGCGCGGCCGCATCTCCACCCTTCAGGAGAAGGCCGGCCTCCCCAGGGGTTGATCCGTCCGCGCACGCTCAGCTCGCGGGCAAGCCGTTCCAGCTGAGCAGTGCCGTCCATGAGTTCTCATAGCCGAGCATCGATGGTGAGGCGGTCGCGAGTTGCAGACGCTGCGCCGCGCGCGCCGGGTAGTCGAGCCACAACGCCGTGAGGATGCGCAGCTGGTGACCGTGGCCGAAAAGCAGCACGTCTCCGTCCACCGCTCGGGCGCGTGCGATCGCCCGCCGTGCGCGGGCCGCAACATCGTCGATCGTCTCGCCGCCGATGACGCCATCGTCGAACAGCGTCCATCCCGGGATTCGCTGCTGAATCTCGGTGCCCGTGAGTCCGTCGAACTCGCCGTAGTCCCACTCGATCAGATCCGGATCGACGACCGCTCGATCCCCGAAGCCGGCGATCGCGCACGTCTCGCGTGCGCGCTGCAAGGGGCTCACGAATACCGCGGCGAAGGTCAGACCTGCGAGTCGCGCGACCAGGGAACCCGCCTGCGCGCGGCCCTCGGCGGTGAGCGGAAGGTCGGTGCGTCCGGTGTGGCGTTTTTCGCGGCTCCACTCGGTCTCGCCATGGCGCACGACGACGATCCGCTGCGAGGTGTTGGGCTGGGAAGTCTCCACGGGCGGCGACTCTAGCTCTGAGCCTTGGGTTCGGCGGACTCAGCCTCGGGCTTCGCACCGACCACATCCCATAGGCGCTCGGCGACCGCCGCGGTGATCGCATCGGGATCCTGCTCGCGCTGGTCCACCCAGAAGTGGCAGCGAAGCAGGGGCACGTCACGGTCGAGCGTCGGCTCGAGCACGATTGCAGGTTTGGCCTCGATGCCGGGTATCTCCTCGACCGCGGTGCGCGCGCGGCGCATCAACTCAGCAAGATCGACGTTCGGTAGGATCCGCACGCCGACGGTGAGCCGGCGCGTGTCGAAATGCGTCGTGTTGACGACGATCCCGGTGAACACCGTGAGGTTGGGCAGGATCGCCAGCTCGCCGACGCCGGTGCGAAGTGTCGTGGTGCGCAACGTGATGTTCTGGACCGCGCCGGTCTGATCCAAAACCGTGATCGTGTCCCCGAGCCGGAATGGCTGCTCGAGGAGCAGCCAGATCCCCGCGAGCACGTTGCGCAGCAGGTCCTGGAACGCCAGACCGATCGCAACCGTGCCAACTCCGGCGGCGGTGAGGATGACGGCGACGTTGACGCCGTAGACGACCAGTGCGCTGATCACCGCGACGACATAGGTCGTGACCGTGATGAGGTTGCGAACCAGCGTCCGCACCTGGCGATCGGCCTTGCCCCTGCTCATCGCCCAGAGCACGAGCACGCGTATCAACCGCCCGACCAGGTAGAGGACGATGAAGATCGCGATCGCCGAGAGCAGGTTCTGCACCAGCGGGCCGACCAGGCCGCTGTGATCGTGCGACTGGATCGAATTGCAGACGAATGAGAACCAGTTGCTCTGGTCGCACGACGCGGTACTGGCGATCATCATCGCCGGCATCAGGATCGGGGTCGGGGCCGCTAGGACGACCCGGTGTCGTCGTCGACGGGCTCGGCCGCCTCAGCCTCGCCGTCGGCAGGCACAGCCTCGGCCTCTTCGGCCTCGGCGGCAACCCGTACCTGTGCGACTTTGAGGACGAGCTCGTCGGGATCGACGCCGGTTGCGAGGGTCACCCGCTCGGGGAGCGGCACCTCGGCGAGCCGAATACCCTGGTCGATCTCGGTCAGGCCGGAGATGTCGACGTTGAGCTGCGCGGGGATGTCCCCCGGCATGCACTCGACCTTGATCGAGGTGATGATCTGCTGGAGCACGCCCAGCTTCAGCTCGGTGACTGCCGGGGACTCGCCGACCGGGATGAGCGGAATCTCAACGGTCAGCTTCTCGCGGAGGTTGACCGCGAAGAGATCGACGTGCATGAGCTGGGTCGTGCGCGGATTGACCTGCAATTCCCGGATCAGCACCTTGCGAGCGCGTCCGCCCTCGAGCGCCAGGTCCACCAAGTGACTGTGGCCGGCGTGGTGCCAGACCCGCTGCAGGCTGCGCGCTTCGATCGACAGCGCCTGCGGCTCAACGTTGTGGCCGTATAGCACCGCGGGCACATCGCCGCGACGTCTGACGGCGTGCACGTGGCGTCCGGTCTCGGACCGGAGCGATGCGCTGAGCTCGAGGGAAACTGCCATATCCGCCTGGCTACTCTACCGGCTCTGCAGTCGCTGCCGAATTCACCGCCGCCGCGATCGCCTCGAGGGCGGCGTCGACGGACCCCTCCCCACGGGCCGGCTTGGCATCAGGATCGGCGGTCGCCGGAGTCTCGGGCCACGCCGCGCACGCGGCCGCGACCAGGCGCCGGGCGGCCGTCGAGCTCCCGTCCGGGAGAACGAAATATGGCCAGGCAACATCGGAGACCTCCTCGCCATCGCCAGGTGAGGCCAGGATTTCGAGCGCCCGCTCCAGCGCCGCTCGGCGGACGTCGGCCGCCCCGGCCTCGATCTCCGCATGGACGGCATCGTGGAGCCGCTGCGCCATCGCGGCCACATCGGTTTCGTGGCGCCTCGGCGGTCCGGTCTCCTCAGCACCGTGGAGCATGAAGATGCCGCCATTCCAGATCGCCCGCCAGGTCTCCTCGCCGTCGCCGCGGATCACCCGGCAGACCTCCTCGCCACCACTCACGTCCATCCACGCCTGGCGGGCGCCGTTGCCCCGGAGGAAAGCGAGCCAGAGGTCGAGGCTGTCCCCGATCGGTTCGAACGCCTGCCCGTCGACCCAGACATAGGACATCTTCCGGAAGGTCGCGAATGCCGGATGCGGCGGAGCGACACCTGCCCTCGGATCTCCCGGATCACTGACGAACCGCCCCGCGCGGGCCGCCGCCACCGTGAGGCAGAGCAGTCCCGGGGTCAGGCCGCCGCCCCCGCCCCGAATCGCTCCTTGACGTAGGAGACCGCCTCATCGAGCGACGTTCCGGGGGTGAACACCTTGTCGACGCCGAGCTTCTCGAGTGCCGTGACGTCGGAGTCGGGGATGATCCCGCCGCCGAAGACGACGATGTCCGCGGCGTCGCGTTCCTTGAGGAGCCGGATGATCTCGGGGAACAGCGTCATGTGGGCGCCGCTCAGGAGGCTGATGCCGATGCCGTCGACGTCCTCCTGGATGGCGGCCTCGACGACCATGGCAGGGGTCTGGTGCAGCCCCGTGTAGATCACTTCGACACCGGCGTCGCGGAGCGCCCGCGAGATGACCTTGACCCCGCGGTCGTGGCCGTCCAGGCCGACCTTGGCCGTGAGGATCCTGATCTTTCGCGTCGAGGACGGCGCGGCGGTGGCTTCCATAACGTTCCTGATGTTAGAGCCTGAAGGCGTTCGGCTCATCGCGAGGTAGGGTCGCGACCGCTGCTTCGGCGAGATGGCGTGCAACGCTGAGGGCGCGGTCCGCATGCGGAAGATGGTCGCGGTCGATGCCGGAGACGGCAGCGACGCCATCGCGGGCTCCGACCAGCGCACCCGCGAGGCTCGCGGCGACAGCCGTTCCGCTGGCCGCGGCGGCGAGCACGTCGTCGAACGGGTTGGCGGTCGCGAGGGCGCAGATGGCGCGCTGGAGGGTGAGGCCGGGGTCCGGATCGGAGATGTCCATCGGTGGTCCCTCGTCGACCACGCGGAGCCGGTCGAGCAGCGCCATCGGGGCGTCCTCGAGCAGCGACTGACGAACTCGGACCAGTGACGTCTCCAGGTCGAATCTCAGGAGGTCGGCGATCAGCAGCGCGGCGGCGACCGCTGTCACGGCGGTGCCCTCGTCGGCACCGGCCATTGCGACGCAGCGGTACGCGTCGCGCCGCAGCCTCGGCCTGTCGAGCGGGCTCAGGAGACCGAACGGGAGGGCACGAAGCAGCAGTCCGGCAGCACCGGCGCGCGATGGCCGTTCGAGGCCGCGCTTGCGCAGATCCGCGTCGTCGAACCCGCCGCACGCTGCGGCCGACTCGGCGACGCCGACCAGGTCGGCTGTGCCCGCCGCGGTTCCGGCAGCATGCTCACCGGCGAGCGCGCCGATGAAGCTCGCGTCGATCCGGCCGGGGAGTTCGTCGATCAGCGTCACAGGCAGAACGCTATCCTGTCCAGCGATGCCGACGTCGGAACGTGCTGTGGCCGTTGTCCGTGCGATTGCCAGCAGCGGGGCCCTGCGTGCAGCCCCCGCGCTCTTCGATCAGAAGCGGTGGCGTGGCGCTCGGCCTGCCGCCGTGCGCATCGAGCGAAGCCGGATTCACGGCGAGGACGGCGTCGTCGCAGACCAGACTGCGATGACGATGTGGTTTGGCGAGGGGCCCGGTCTGTCCCCGATCTCGGTTCGGGGTCGGGCGACCCGGGTCGCCGCCAGGACGCTGGCCGGGGTCGCGGCCGCTGTTGCGCTGGGCGCCGCGAGCGCATTCGTGGCTCGCCAGGAGGCAAACCGCGTCGGGGCCGCGTCTCGACTGCTACTCGGCGAGCCAGGGCAGCACCACCGGCCCTGACGTCCGCGACCGGCGGGACACTGCGCGGAGCTGTCGCCCGTCGGTGATCAGCACCTCGCGCGAGCACGGGTTCATCGCCTCGCGCCATTCCTTGAGCACCCGGCGCTGAAATCGATCCGCGGACGGGAGCGCCGCCGGCAGCGCGAGGAGGGCGCCGCGGTCGGGCACGCCGAGCAGGACGTCGCCGCCCGCGCGCTCGGCGAATGCCGCGAGCACGCGCGTCGCCAGCAACACGCTGCCCTGGAAGAGCGGATCCGATGCGACCCGCCATCCGTCGGCGGGGATGCGATCCGTCCGTGCGATGCGCGCCACCAGCGGCTCGAAGCGCTCCGCAGTGTTCGCGCCGGCAATGCTTCGCGTGTCCTCGTCGCTCATCCCGATCGACGTCCATTCGTCGCGCGGGACGCCGCGCATGATCGAGCCTGGGAGCTCCTCGGCGACGAACGCGCTCATGTCGGCGCCGACCGGCGCGCGCAGCAGATCGCCGACCCGGCCATGACTGCCAAGGAAGCGGTCGTTGCGCACGCACCAGAGCAGCCGCGATGTCGCCAGCGCAATCGCGGGTTGCGGGGTGAGCTGGTGCTCGACGGACGCGATGTACTCACCGATCAACGCCGGCACCCGGTCCGGCTGGCGGTCACATGCGTGAGAGAGGGGCGCGAGCGGCAGCATGAGGTCGAGCCCGGAACCGGTGACGTGCAAGGCGAATCGCGCCGAGTCCACCTCGACGTTCGCGCCCCGGTATCGCGACATCAACTGCAGACGGATCCGCTCCGCGAACGCTGCCCGATCCATGCGACCTACTGCGTTGCCGCGGCGAGCCGGGATCGCAGCAACACGATGCGGGTTTCGTCGCCACGGCGCATGAGGCCGTCGAGCGGGGCACGTCCCCACAGATAGAGGAACAACTCGGCGGGATCGCCGGAGAGGGTCGCGTGTGGTGATGTCCTCCGGCCGGGCGTCACCACGGTGCGCGTGTCCTCGAGCACCACCGACCACGCCGCGTCGTCCGCGAGCACTTCGACGGTCCCGGTGCCTGGAATCGCGGCCGCCGTGTCATCCGCACCGGCCAGCATGATCGTCAGCACCTCGTCGATACCGTCGACCGCGAGCGCCGCGTCGATGGCACTCGGTGGCCCGAACTGCGTCTCCACGTCGACGCGATGCACGACGGTTTCGAGCGCCATTCGCCGGTACCAGAACCCGACGGTCTGGTCGGCCTCCCACCACGACCACGCCTGCTCCCTTGGCGAGTGCGCAATGAACTCCGCGAGCAACTTCGAGTGCTCGTCCTCGAACCACTCAACGGTGTCCTTGCCGTAGGGTTCGTCGGTCACCCACTCGCCCTGGTTGGGTTTGCGCCCGAGCCGCATCGCCATCACCTTGTGGTCGTACACCGCCGCCAGGTGCGCAACGACCCCGCGCACATCCCACGGCCGGCAGACCGGCACGAGCAGATGCAACCCGCGCGGTGCGAGCGCAGCGATCAGATCGCCGTCGGCGCGAATGTGATCCAGATACCCCCTGAACTCCACCCGCCTAAGCCGCTCCCCGTTTGGAGCTCACGTAGTCGACGAGGACATAGTCTCCCAACCGGTCCGGGCTGATGAAGAAAGCCCGCCCGCGATTGAGCCGCGTCATCTGATTGACGAACTGCACGAGGTGATGGTTCGACTCGAGCATGAACGTGTTGATGACGATGTTCTCCCGCGTGCACCGCTTGACTTCGAGCAACGTCTTGTGAAACGTCTCCGGCAGCGGCGGATAGAAGAACACCGGACGCCCGTTCTCAATATGCGCCGTCGGCTCGCCATCGCTCACGATGATGATCTGCTTGTTCTCCCCCGGATCCCTCGCCAGCAGCCGGCGGGCCAGCATCAACCCGTGCTGCATGTTCGTCCCATACACGTACTCATTCACCGAGAGATGCGGCAGCGCCGCCGGCTTGATCTCCCGCGCCAGATCACTGAACCCAATGATGTGAAGCGTGTCCCGAGGATAAGCACTGCGAATCAATGAGTCGAGTGCAAGTGCAACTTTCTTGGCGGCATAAAAATATCCGCGCAATGGCATAGACCGACTCATGTCGAGCATAAGAACAGTCGCCGACCGCGTCAGCGTATCGGACCGATGCACGACGAAATCTTCCGGCGAGAGTCGAGGCACAGAGCGCCGCAGCCCAGACTTAGCCGAGGCCGGTGGGGATTCCGGCGGAGGCTGAATAGTCCGGTTTGAAGCCGGAGCCGGAATCCCCGCCGGCCGCAAGTCACGCTCATCCGCATCGCGCCGTACCGCATTCATGAGCGTCTCGCGGACGTCGAGATCGAACACGTCCCCGAATTCGTAATTCTTCGTGTCCTCTTCGCGTTCGCCCCCTTGGCCGTGCCGGGATATCGGATGGTCTCCGAAGCGGTCGTGTCGCAGGCGCGCGAACAGGTCTCCGAGGGCCTTCTGTCCGATGCGTCTGAGCCCGCGCGCGGTCAATCGCATGCCTTCCTCATCGCGCTCGACGAGGCCGCGTTGCTCGAGCTGATCGGTCATGCGCTGTAGGCGCGAGAGGTCACGCGCTGCGTTGTCACCGAGGACGTCGCGAAGCGCTTCCTCGGTCGTGCTGTCGAGCGGCTCACCGCGGTACATCCCGCGCAGACCGCGCTCCAGCTCCTCGATGGACTGGAGGCGATCCATGACGCCCATCGCCTCATCGTAGGGGAGCTGTTCGTTCCCGAAGAACGAGTATCGCTGGCCGAGGTGCCGGCGATCGGAGAGCAGTTCGAGGCCGCCCATGAGCTCGGCGAGCTGTGCCTGCAGGTCGGGGTCGCCGAAGGTCGCGGAAATCATTTCCTCGAGCTGATGGCGCTGCTCCGGCGACAGCGACTGCATGAGGGAGTCCATGCGGGCCATCTGCGCAGCGAGTTGCGCGAGAAACTCGTCGAAGGTCGCCGGCGCATCGGGGAACATCGAGCCCCACTTCTTCAGGAAGTCCTCGTAGTTGTGCTGCAGCTGCGCGTCGGGCACGCCCTCGAGCTTCTGGCGCACCAATGCGTTGAGGTCGCGGGCCATCTCGCGCAGCGCGCTGATGTCCTGCTGCGACATCTGGCCCATCTGCTCGGCCATCTGTTTGAAATATGTGTTGACGACGTTCTGCTTGATCTCCTCGAGCAGCTTCTGGAACGCCTGCTCGGCTCGCTGCTCCATGAACTCGTAGCCCTGCAGCTCACGGATGGCGCCGCCTGGCTCCTGGGGCAGGTTGTCGAGGTGTTCGCGGCGCTTCTTGGCGACGCGTTCGAGGATGCGCTGCGCGCTGCCATCGGTTGCGTTCTTGAGTCGCTCGTCGATTCCCTGGCGCTCGAGCCGGAGCACGTTGTCGAGCTTCTCCTCGATGTCCTTGAAGACGTTGTCGAGGCTGTAGCGCTCGAGCTGCTTCTGACGCTGCTTGCGGAGCCGGTCCATCAGCTCCTCGAGGCCGGCGAACTTTCGCCCATCCCGGTCGCGCCAGCCCTGGCTCA
This sequence comes from Candidatus Dormiibacterota bacterium, assembly GCA_003162415.1. Classification (GTDB taxonomy): domain Bacteria; phylum Chloroflexota; class Dormibacteria; order Aeolococcales; family Aeolococcaceae; genus Palsa-851. The sequence continues at coordinate 58,880 of PMOL01000005.1, read as the reverse complement.
GCAGGCGGCGCAGTGCCGTCTCGAAATCCCAGCCGTGAAAGACGTCCTCGCTCAGGCGGTCGAAGAGCGCGTCGGCGTCGTCGCCGAGTGGGTCCTGGGTGCCATCCCAGACGCTGAAGCGATGCACCCGCGGGGGAATCCCTCGCGAGCCCGCTTCTTCGGATTCCGGAGAGTCGTCAGCAGGTGCGGGAGTGCGGGGCGTTTCCCCCGGTGCGTCATCCTCCATAGACCGCGCTTCCTTCGAGTGCGGTCTTGTTGAGGCGCTTCCCGAGGTGGAGGCCTTCGAGCACGAACTCGAGGACCGCTACCCGCATCGCGTCGGTGTCCGGCTCGCCGAGTCGCTGGCGCGCGCGTTCGACGCCGCCGAGCTCGGTGAGCGCCTGCGCGTAGTGCGCGATGGTGTGCTGGTCGCCGACCTCGACGGTGAATCCGCCGCGGTCGAAACGCTGCACCAGGTCGCTGAACTCCTGAACGGTGAAGTGGCGGCGGAACACGTTGTTGCATGCGGTGCGCATCAGCTTCTCGAGGACTGCGCCGTCATCGCCGTCCTCCCAGGTCTCGAGCTCGATCTTTCCGGCGGTGGAAGACATCAGCGCGGGCAGGTCGCTGATGCGGGCGACCGCCTCCCGCTCACCGGTGCGCAGCGCGCGGCGCAGGGCGCCGGCTGCGAGATTTTCGTAGTTGGCGGTGGTGAGCCGGACCGACACGCCGCTGCGCTGATTCACCTGCGGATGGCGGCGGGCCACGTGCGAGAGCTCGGCGACGATTTCCTGCATGAAGCCGGGCACGGTGACCGGGACCGGCATGTCATCGAAGGTCATGCGCTCCTGCTCGGCAATGGCGATCTCGTCATCGAGCGTGCGCGGGTAATGCGTCCGGACCTGGGCGCCGAAGCGGTCCTTGAGCGGCGTGATGATGCGTCCGCGGTTGGTGTAGTCCTCGGGGTTCGCGGTCGCAACCACGAACACGTCGAGTGGCAGGCGCAGCCGGTAGCCGCGGATCTGCACGTCGCGCTCCTCGATGATGTTGAGCAGGCCCACCTGGATGCGCTCGGCGAGGTCGGGGAGCTCGTTGATCGCGAAGATTCCCCGGTTGGTTCGCGGGATCAGACCGTAGTGGATGGTGAGCTCGTCGCTGAGGTAGCGCCCTTCGGCCACCCGGATGGGATCGACCTCACCGATGAGGTCGGCGATCGAGGTGTCCGGGGTCGCGAGCTTCTCCGAATAGCGCTGCTCGGGGCTGAGCCACGCGAGCTCGGTCGCGTCGCCATGTTCGGCGACGAGGTCGCGGCAGCGGCGGCAGATCGGCGCGTAGGGGTCGTCGTTGATCTCGCAGCCCGCGATCGCCGGCACCGCGTCGTCGAGGAGCGTGACCAGGGCACGGATGAGCCGCGATTTCGCCTGCCCGCGCTCACCGAGCAGGACCATGTCCTGGCCGGCGAGGATCGCGTTCTCGATCTGCGGGATGACCGAATCGTCGTAGCCGCGGATGCCGCCGAACAGCTCCTCGTTGTTGCTGAGCTTGCGGATCAGGTTGCGCCGAAGCTCGGTCCTGACGGGCAGGACGCGGTACTCCGCGCGACGCAACTCACCGATCGTGGACGGGGCCTGGGACATCGCATCCCAAGCCTACACCGGGGCGGCGAAGAGACTGCCGCGCCCGGCCAGCGTGGAGTGCATCCTCTGGTCGAGGGACTCACGCGCTGCGGCGACGAGGCGGCCGGCAAGCTCCCGCTCCTGGCCGAAGTGGAGGTGGATGAAGGAGGCAAGCATGAGTGGATCGGTCCAGCCCTCGCAGCCGAGTGGCTCGCCGTCGCAGTCGTGCATCCTGTATGCGGGATTCAGGCAGTCACCGCCTGAGAGCAGGTGGCTGAAGTGGAACTCGTGCCCGCGGAGCCGGGTGCCGACTGGACCGAGCATTGACGGGGTCGCGATGCTCAGGTCGCGATAGCCGCTGTGCAGCGCGCCGGCCTCTAGAGCGATGTCGATGGGGATGAGCCCGGCCATCTGATGGGTCGCGCCGTCGCTGGTTCGGAGGGATCGAGCGGAGTACTGCAGCCCGCAGCCCTCGGCGTAGACCGTGACGCCGTGGGCGTGCGCTCTCCGGAATGATTCGAGGAACGGGTGGTTGCTCGCGAGCTTCGGCACGAACGCCTCGGAGATGCCGCCGCCCATGTAGATGAGACCGAGGTCGCGGGGCAGGGTGGCGTCCTCGAGCGGCGAGAAGGTGACGATCTCCGCACCGGCATCCTCGAGCAGCTCGAGATTCTCGGAGTAGTAGAAGCAGAAGGCGTCGTCGAAGGCGACTCCGATTCGCACCGGTTCAGGGCTGCTCGGTGTGATGCGCCGCCGTACCGCCGGGTGGACCGGGTGGGCTCCCTCCATGAGCCGCTCGATGAGGTCGAGGTCGCAATGTCGTGTCACCGCCTCACCAAGCTCTGCGATCGCCTCGTCGACATGGGGGTTCTGGAGGAGCGGGAGCAGCCCCGTGCGCAGCTCTGGGATGTGGACCGACTGGATGTGTGGGAGCGCGCCGAGCACGGGCATGCGGGCGAGCGACCAGATGGCGTCTTCGATGACTCGGCGCCGGTAGTCGTTGGGGACGTTGTTGAGGATGACGCCGACGACGCTGCCGGTGCTGTCCAGCTGTTTGATCCCGAGCGCTGCGGCGGCCGCGGTCTCACCCATCGCCCAGGCGTCAATCACGAGCACCACCGGCGCCGCGATGATGCGTGCGACCTCGAGCGTGCTTCCGGGGAAGTCGGTCGGGCTGGCCGCACGATCCGCCGGCATCCCGTGGCCGTCGAGCAGGCCCATCGCGCCCTCGACGATCACGCGATCGGCTCCGATCGCCCCGTGCATGAGCGAGCGTCGGACTCCTTCGGCGCCTAGCACCCAGGAATCGAGGTTGCGACAGGGCCGGCGGCTGGCATGCGCCAGGTACGCCGTGTCGATGAAATCGGCGCCGACCTTGAAGGTCTGGACGGTGCGGCCGCGCGTGCGGAGCGCGGCGGTGAGACCCAGGCTGATCGAGGTTTTCCCGGAACCCGAACCCAGGCCTCCGACCACGAGCCGAGGGATCCCGACCTCCTCGAGCATGAGGTGCCTCCGGATTGCGCGTTGGGGACCCTGCCGATTGGAAGGTCCTGCTCTCTCGCCTGCGGGCTCGGCGTCGCGCTGGGCTCGCGCCGTCGACGCTAGCACCGGGCGAGGGCGGGGGCAAGTTCGAAGTTGTAACGGTCGCCGGAGTACGGTCGCAGAGCCGATTGGTGTCGGTCTGACCGAGCCTGGGCGGCTGGCAGTTAGCCCGGGTGGAGCAGGGGCGACTGCTGGCGATCCCGCCCGCCCGAGGCCATCGTTCCTGGATTCGCGCCCCCGATACTGCCGCCTCCGGGTAACGTCGCCGCCGGGAGAAATCGCCAGTCGTCAGGCAATTGCTTAGCCAGGCAGTAAACCTGTAACGGCGTCCTGTATTTGCTCAGCGGGGCACTGTACAGTCGAGCGGTCGTCCCGTCGTGGGGGGCGATGGCGGGATGTGTGGAGGAACGAGGTGGCTGGAAATCAATGGCCGTTGATACGAGCCGAGCGAGTCGCGCTCATCGCGGATCTCCAGAGCGTGAACGACCCGCAGTGGTCGACACAGTCGCTGTGCGTCGCATGGACGGTGCGCGACGTCCTGGCGCATATGACCACCACGGCAAGGATGACCCCCGGACGCTTTTTCGGAAAGTTCGCCGGAACGGGCTTCCAGTTCAACACCATGAATGCGAAGGGCGTCAAGGAGGAGTTGGGAGCGACGCCCGCCGACACACTCTCGGCGTTCAAGTCCGTGCTCGATCGCACCACCTCACCGCCAGGGCCGATCGACGCGATGGTCGCCGAGGTGGTAATCCACGGTGAGGACATCCGACGGCCCCTCGGAATCGCGCACGCGTACCAGCCCGAGGCGCTGACGCTGGTTGGCGACTTCGTCATTCGCGGCAACCTCCTGCTGGGTGGGAAGCGCCGCGCGACCGGCCTCACGCTCACCGCCACCGACGTCGACTGGACACGCGGCTCCGGCCCGGAGGTGAAGGGGCCGCTGGCCTCGATCATCCTCGGGGTCACCGGTCGGAAGGCCGGCCTGGCTGACCTCACCGGTGACGGGCTGGCGACCTTGAGCGGGCGGGTCTAGCCGGTCGAGGAGCTCGACCTTGGGTGGGGTAGAGCTAGCCCGGTCGAGGAGGTCATCACCCCTGAGCGGAGCGATGCAGCGGCCGATGGTCTCGCGACCCTGAGCGGCCGGATCTAGCTCGCCGAGGAACTCACTGCCGCACCGACCGGCTGGCCGGTCAGCGAGATCGCGCGCGCTGGGCGCAGGTCGCGCAGTCGGGCCCGAACCCGCTGGAACCCCTGGAAGCTGTCGACCTCGAGGCCGAAACACGCGTCGACGATCCGCCCTCGCGGAAGGTGATCGGCGAGATTCGGCTTGTTGAACGCGATCGCCTCAACGATGCCGGACCCGGTGGCAAGCGTCACTCTGATGTGCTGGCTCTCCGATCCGAAGGTTGACGTGCCGAGCACCCTCGCGCCACAGACAGCGAGGAGCGGTGCCGGGTTGCCCTGACCGCTGGGCTCGAGCTGATCCAATACCTGGCAGAGCTCCGGGGTGACGTCGATGCCGGAGATCTCGCAGTCGATGGTGAAGTCGCGCACGCGCTCGACCTCCGCGTTCTGCTCGCTCACCGAGGCGGTGATCAACTCGCGGAACTCATCGAAGCGCGAGGCCTCGAGGCTGAAGCCGGCGGCGGCCGCATGGCCCCCGTAGCGGAGAAGCGAGGTCGCAGCGCCATCGAGGGCCTTGACGATGTGGACACCACCGGCAGACCGTGCGGAGCCCTTCGCCTCCGCCGGGTCCAGACAGGCGATGAACGCCGGCCGCGCATATCGTTCGGCGAGCCGTCCGGCGACGAGCCCGACAATGCCCATCGGCCATCCGGGATCACCGAGGACGATCGCCGCGGCACCGTCATCGATGTTCGCGACCTGCTCCTCGGCCTCGGCAAGCGCGAGCGCTACCGCTTGCTGCCGCAACCGGTTCTGGATGTCGAGGTCCATCGCCAGCCGCATCGCTTCGTCCGGGTCGTCGCAGAGGCAGAGCTCGAGCGCGAGGCGAGCGTCCTCCATCCGGCCCGCGGCGTTGATGCGTGGCCCGACCGCGAAAGCGATGTCGGTGCCCCGAGGCGGCAGGGTGATCCCGGCGACGTCGCAGAGTGCCCGCAACCCCGGCAGGTCGGCTAGTCGCGGCAGTCCGTCGCGAACGATCACGCGGTTCTCGCCGCGCAGAGGCATCATGTCGGCGATCGTTCCAAGCGCGGCGAGTCCGAGTGAAGCCTCTGAGCTCCCGACCGGCACGACGCCGCGTGATTCGAGTGCTTCGATGAGCTTGAACGCGACCCCGGCGCCGGCGAGCCCGTCGAATGCGTACGCCGAACCCGGGAGCTTGGGGTTCACCAGCGCGTCCGCTGGTGCGAGCTGGGGCGCCGAGCCGCCGGGAGCAAGCGCCAGGTGGTGATCGGTGACCACCAGGCGCATATTCGCCGGGCGGCCGAGCGCGACATCGACGCTGCTGGTGCCGCAGTCAACCGTGATGACGCAGCGCGCACCTTGGGCCGCCAGTTCGGCGAGTGCTGCGGCGTGCAGCCCGTAGCCCTCGGTCATCCGGTTGGGGATGTAGGGGATGACCGTTGCCCCTGCGGCGCGCAGGCAGCGCGTGAGCATGGCGCAGGCGGTCACGCCGTCGGCGTCGTAGTCACCGTAGATTGCAATTGCCCCGCCCTCGGCGACCGTCGACTGCACAGCGGCGACGGCAGCCTCCATCGCCGGCAGACCGAACGGGTCGTGATAGCCGCCGCTGATGTCAAGGAAGGCGGCTGCTGCCGCCTGGTCGAATCCCCTGGCCGCAAGGACCTGTCCGATGACCGGATGCAGCCCGGGCAGCGGTTCGGCGTCGCTCAGGCGCCAGCGGCGTGGCGCCGGCTGCACCGGCGAGCCTCAGGCGCCGGAGGTCGGCGGCGCCGGCGGGGTCCCTGGGGCAGGTGCAGCCGCGGCGGCTGTCCCAGGGGTCTGACCGTAGGTGGCATTGGTGATGGCGCTGAAATCCACCTTCGGAGCCTCGGCGACCACGGCGCGCTGCGCCGCGTCGATCTGGAAGAACTCCGCAGCCTGGAAATGGAACATGTTGGCGATGACGTTCGACGGGAACGCCTGGATGCGAGTGTTGAACTGCTGGACGTTGGAGTTGTAGATCTGCCGTGCGGCCTGGATGCGATCCTCGGTGTCTGCGAGCGTTGCCTGGAGCTGCAGGAAGTTCTGATTCGCCTTGAGATCGGGGTAGTTCTCAGCGACTGCGAAGAGGTGACCGAGGGCCATCTGGAACGGGCCTTCCGCGGCGGACGCTGCCGCCGGGCCCTGCGCCTGCAGACCGACGGAGCGAGCCTGGGCAACCTCCTCGAAGACTCCGCGTTCGTGCGCGGCATAGCCCTGCACGGTCGAGACGAGGTTGGGGATGAGGTCGTACCGGCGCTTGAGCTCCGTATCGATGTCACTCCATGCGTTCTGCACCGCGTTGCGCTGGGAGACGAACCGGTTGTACGAGGCCACCAGCGCAAGCGCGATGACCACGATGATGACCAGGACCACGATGAGGGCTATCACGGACGTCTCCTTCGGAGCGGGGGATCGAGTGCGGTCTTAGGGTACCGCGCCGCGAGAGGCGACCAAACACCTGCTCCGAGATCGGGCGGGCGATCGGGCGGCGGGCGGAGGTCAGGCTAGGGCCGCGCGCGCACCAGGGCGGGTATCCGCTGCATGACCACGATCGCGGCGTCGAAGAGCAGACCGATCTCCGCGACCGGCTTCCGATGCGCATACACCATCAGTTCCTCCGGCCCAAAGACCACGTGGTACGCGCCGTCGAGGGCGAGCAGCGTCTCGATCATCTGCGCGTCGATCAACTCCACCGCGAAGGCATCGTCGCTCGATTCCACGTTGAACCTGTCGTTGAAGGCGATCGACTCGAATCGGATGCCAGGAGCGCCGATCGACTTCTCGGCGAGAGCACCGAGCGCGCTGCGAGGCGAGACCGTGACCTGGGGCATCTGCGTCCCGAGGGAGGCGAGCACGTTGGAGAAGGACACGGTGTTCTGGTTCTTTCCATCGGAGACGACATACGAGTAATCGCAATACGTGACCGGAACACTGCTCCACTGACCGCGCAGCACGTTGTGCCAGTACCGGCGATTTCCTGCACGGAAGAGCGAGTACCCGCCATCTCCAAGATCCCAGTCGTTGCCGATGACCGTGAGACCGTGCGCGCGTGCAAAGGTCGCGATGTCGCGTATTCGCTGCTGCCCGACGACATACGAGACGACCCCGACGACCACTACGAAGATGAAGAAGAGGACGAAGAGAACCATCAGCTGCGCAGTGCCGGCAACATGTCCGAGCCCGTGCTCAGCCGTTCATGAGTTGACGCAGCACGAGCGGCAGGATTCCGCCGTTGCGCAGGTACTCCACGTCGGTCTCGCTGTCCAGACGGCACACGGTGTCGAACTCGATGTCCGCCTGTTCGGCGCGACGGGCGCTGACGTGCACGGTCGCTCCCGGCGCCGCGTCGGCAACACCGCGAATCGTGTAGAGCTCGGTCCCGTCCAGATGCAGTTTTTCGGCCGTCTCGCCTCCGCGGAACTGGAGCGGCAGGATGCCCATGCCGACAAGGTTGCTGCGGTGAATCCGCTCGTACGACTCGGCGATCACGGCGCGAACACCCTGGAGCAGCGGCCCCTTCGCTGCCCAGTCGCGCGACGACCCGGACCCATACTCGCGTCCCGCGATGATGATCAGAGGGATGCCCTCCTGCTGATACAGCGCCGACGCGTCGAAGATGGTCATGACCGCGCCATCCGGAAGATGCACCGTCCAGCCGCCCTCCTTCCCGTCGGCGAGCATGTTGTGCAGGCGGATGTTGGCGAAGGTGCCGCGAACCATCACGTCGTGGTTGCCCCGGCGCGCGCCGTAGGTGTTGAAGTCGCGCGGTTCGACACCATGCTCACGCAGGTACGCCGCCGCCGGGCTGGTGCCCGCAATGCTCCCCGCAGGCGAGATGTGGTCGGTGGTGATCGAATCGCCGAGGAGAGCGAGCACCCGCGCATCGATCACGTCAGCGGGGCGTTCTGGCTCGGGTGCCATGCCGACGAAATACGGTGGCTCGCGGACGTAGGTTGAGTCCGCATCCCAGTCGAAGAGCGCACCGGACGGCGACGGGAGCTGCTGCCAGTGCTCGTCGCCGTCGAAGATTCGCGCGTACTCGCGGGTGTACAGGTCGCTCCCGATGGCTGCGCGCACCGTCTCGGTCACCTCGTCCGGGCTTGGCCAGATGTCGCTGAGGTACACCGGATTTCCGTCATGACCAGTCCCGAGCGAGTCGGTGGTGAGGTCGATGTCGAGGCGCCCGGCAAGCGCATACGCCACCACGAGCGGCGGCGACGCCAGGTAGGCGGCACGCACCTGCGGGTGGATCCGGCCCTCGAAATTGCGGTTGCCACTGAGCACCGCCGCCACGGTGAGATCCTCGGTCTCGATGCGTTCCGCGACCACTTCGGTGAGCGGTCCACTGTTGCCGATGCAGGTGGTGCAGCCGTAGCCGACGAGGTTGAAGCGCAGCTGCTCGAGGGAGCCGAGCAGGCCGGCGCGCTCGAGGTAGTCCGTGACCACGCGGGATCCCGGTGCAAGCGATGTCTTGACGTAATCGGGCGGCATCAATCCGCGCGCGACGGCGTTGCGTGCGAGCAGTCCCGCAGCCACCATCACCGCAGGGTTCGATGTGTTCGTGCACGACGTGATGGCGGCGATCACGATCGATCCGTCGCGGACCAGCGCCGAATCGGGAGGACCGTTCGGCACGGGATCCTCGACCATGCCGTCTGGATCGATGCCGCCCTCCTCCTCGAGACGCGACACCTCGTCGCCTTCGGCGGTGCCGTCGCCCGGGTTGCGGCCGGCAGGCTGCTCCCAGACATTGGTGAAGGACTCCCACACGTTCGGCAGCGCGACACGGTCCTGGGGCCGCTTCGGACCGGCAACGCTCGGTACCACGCTCGCAAGATCCAGCTCGACCATCTCGCTGAAGGTCGGGATCTCCGAATCGTCGGTGCGGAACATCCCCTGTTCCCGCGCATAGCGCTCGATGAGATCGATGTGCTCGGCGTCGCGCCCCGACGCACGCAGGTATTCGAGAGTGCGCGCGTCGACGGGAAACAGCGACGCGGTGGCACCGAACTCCGGCGACATGTTGGAGAGCGTCGCCCTGTCGGGTACCGACATCGAGCTGAGGCCGGTGCCGCAGAACTCGACGAACTTGTTCACGACGCCGTGCTTGCGGAGCAGCTCGGTCAGGGTGAGCACCAGGTCGGTCGCGGTCGTGCCGGCGGGCAACGCGTTGTGGAATCGCACCCCGACCACCACCGGTGCGAGCAGGAACAGCGGCTGGCCGAGCATGCAGGCCTCGGCCTCGATGCCGCCGACCCCCCACCCGAGCACGCCGATGCCATTCACCATCGGTGTGTGGGAATCGGTCCCGACCAGCGTGTCCGGCAGGGCCGTGCGCACCCCGTCGATCTCGCGGACCTGGACGACCTGGGCGAGGTACTCGAGGTTGATCTGGTGAACGATCCCCATGCCCGGCGGGACCACGCGGAAGCCCTTGAACGCCTGCTGCGCCCAGCGGAGCAGTGAGTAGCGCTCCCGGTTGCGCTCGTACTCGCGCGCGATGTTCCGTTCGTACGCCTCGCGGTTGCCGAAGGAGTCGACCTGCACCGAGTGATCGATGACCAGGTCGACGGGAACGAGCGGATCGATGCTCATTGGATCGCCACCCTCGCGGGCCACTGCCGACCGCATAGCGGCGAGGTCGACCACCGCGGGGACGCCGGTGAAGTCCTGGAGCAGGACGCGTGCGGGCATGAAGGCACGCTCGCGGTCGGCACCCGAGCCGGTCCCGTCCCAGCTCGCGATCGCCTCGACATCACCCTCCCGGACCGACGGCGCGGCAGCGTTGCGCACGCTGTTCTCGAGCAGGATCTTCAGCGTGACGGGAAGCCGCGAGGCGTCGCCGATGCCCCGCTCGGCGAGCGCGGCCAGGCGGTGGTAGGAAACTCCCGGCAGCAGTTCCGCCCTGGTGCCGTAGGGATCGGTGCCAGCCATGTCCAATCCATCTTCGCACCCGAAACAGTCGACCTGGCCCCAACACCTCGACGCGCGGGGCTATTGTTCGTGTCCTGACAACGGCTCCTCAGAGGGATTTCATCAGTGGCAAGCAGCCAGAGAACCGACGTGCGGCCCGAACATCAGCTCTACCACGAGTACACGACGGACGTCGACCAGGCTCGGACCAATGTCCATTACGAGCAGCCGCCGGAATTCTTCCTGCTGATCACCGGCGGGGAATGGAACGTCTACTCGGCCAATCTGTGGGACCCCGGGACCGAGGACGACACCGCGTCGCAGCAGGCCAAGCTCGACCTCATCGCCCGGCTCGCCGGCCTGGAGAAGGGCATGCGCCTCATCGACGTCGGCTGTGGCTGGGCGGGCCCACTGACCTACCTCTGCGACACCTACGGCCTCACCGGCACCGGGCTGACACTCTCACCGACCCAGAAGGGCTACGCCGAGGAGCGGATCGCCCGCCGCGGCACCGACGCGAAGATCGTGCTCAGCCACTGGGAGGACTACACGCCCCCGGAGCAGGTGGATGCGATCTACACCGACGAGGTGATCGTCCATTTCTTCAACCTCGGCGGGTTCTTCACCAAGTGCCACGACTGGCTCAAGACCGGCGGCGTGATGATCAACAAGGAGCTGCATCTCAAGCATCCGCGCCATGCCAAGCTCGACCGCGGCGGCGAGTTCGTGAGCCAGATCTACGGGGACACCGGCAACTACCGAACCCTTGCCGAGGAGACGCGCCTCGCCAACGAAGCCGGCTTCGACATCGAGCGGGTGCACCACATCGAGCGCCGCCACTACGAGACGACCATCGACCACTGGCTGTCGAACATGCACAAGCACGCCGACCAGCTCAAGGAGATGGTCGGCGACCAGCACTATCGTGACTTCAGGGTCTATCTCAGGCTCGCGCGGCATATCCAGCGCAACGTCACTCTCGACGTGGTGGTCTGCCGCCGGTTCGATTGATTGGTCAGCTCGGGGTGGAGAGCTGGGCCAGGTAGGACGTGAGGTGGCTGTACGCCCCGGTCGCGAGCAGCACGCCCAGCGCGACCGTGATGACGCCACCCGCCAGGGTGAGCGGGCGGACGAAGCGGTTGAGCCGGGCGGGGAGCCCCGGGAGTGATGCCCAGAGCAGCGCCACCGCGATGAACGGGATCCCGAGCCCGAGAGAGTAGACGACCAGGAGCAGCGCGCCAGTCACCGCGTGCGAGCTGAGCGCGGCGAGGGTCAGGGCGGCTGCGAGGTATGGCCCGACGCATGGGGTCCACCCGAGGCCGAAAACGATGCCGACCAGGAAAGCGCCGAACACGCCGCGCCGGCGCAGCCGCTCGGGGAGCTGGAAGCCGCGGGTTCGCTCGAGGAGGCCAACCCTGACCACGCCGATGATCGCCAGGCCGAAGAGGATCACGGCGACACCGCCGGCGATCTCGATGATCCGGCCGCTGATGGCACCGTTGGCGACCCGGGCGATCCCGCCGGCGGTAAGCCCGAGCAGCACGAACACGACTGTGAAGCCCGCGACGTAGAGCAGCGACCCCGCCAGGAGGCGGAGCCGGAAGCTGTGCCGGTCGGGATTGCTCAGCTCGGCCGCGCTCACCCCCGAGACGCAGGCGAGATACGCGGGGAGGAGCGGAACTGTGCACGGTGCAAGGAAAGATCCGAGCCCCGCGACAAAGGTCGCGAGCACCGTCGCAATCGAGAGCATCAGCCGAACGTGAAGGTATAGATACGGAAGCCCGCGGGCACGGTCAGGTCGATGAGATGGTATCCGGGCGAGACGCCGGACAGCAGCTGGAATAGGTCCTGGCGGGTCACCATGAACGCAGACGCAGTCAGGGCGGAGCCTGCGATGCCCGCGGGCACCGCCTTTCCGTCAAGTTTGACTGAAACAGGCAGGACTGTCCCGGGCGTGCCGGCGACGATGTACACGGTGTCGGCGACGAAGTTGAGCCGGACGTGGCCGGTGCCGTCGGCCTGGAGATACTGGCCCTCGTCGGTCCAGGTGCCGGTCACCTGGATCGCATCCTGCTGTTGCGGCGGCCCGGGATCGGGGTGGTTCTGGGGCGCGCCGAGGGTTCCGTAGGGCTCGTTGTCGGCGAGTGGCTCCATGCGGAAGCTGCCCGCGTAGAGCTCGGGCGTGGTGTTGTTGGGCACCGGCGTTGACGACGGCAGCGGCGCGGTGTGCACGTTCAGGAGTTCCGCCACCGCCGCGTCAGTCTGTGGGTAGTCACCCTCGCCGAAGCTCGTGTACGCGACGCGTCCCTGCTGGTCGAGGAGGTACTCGGCCGGCCAGTACTGATTCTGATACGCATTCCAGGTGGCCATCTGGCTGTCGATTGCGACCGGCCAGGTGACCCCGAGTCGCTTCACGGCGGCCGCGACATTGGCTGGAACCTTCTCGAAGTCGAACTCCGGGGAATGAACCCCCACGATCACGAAGCCGCGGCTCTGGTAGGCGTCGTAAAGGACCTTGAGATGCGGGATGGTACGCACGCAGTTGACGCACGAGAAGGTCCAGAAGTCGATGAGCACGACCTTGCCGCGGAGATTGGCAAGGGTCAGCGGCGTGGTGTTGAGCCACCCGTCGATGCCCGTGAAGTCCGGAGCAAGGACGCGCTGGCTGACCGGGAGCACCTCCCCGCCGGTGCTCGACGCTGTGGCGGGGGGCGTCGGATCGTGCACCACGGTGAAGAGCACCGCGGCCACGATGAGCGCGGCGATGGCTGCGAGGGCGGCGCGGTATCGGGTCACCTGGTCTCGACGAGACTGTACGGCCTCTTTGTTGAGGAACCATTACGAGCCCGGTCCGTGTCTGCTAGCTTGTGACGCGGCCACCAGTCGCACATGAATTCGATGAGCAACCCCGTCCCTGACCGGCTGCTCGGCGATCGGAGGCGAGTGGTCGTCGAGCACGTCCGACCAAGTGTCGACGGCGGTGAGTTTCCGGCAAAAGCCACTCGCGGATTGCCGTTGCGGGTATCCGTGCGCGCCTTCGCGGACGGGCACGATCCGCTGCTCGCCTGGGTCTGGCACTGGCCCGGCGCCAAGCCCCTGGCTCCCGACGCGCCGCCGTCGGGGATGGCCGAGGTGCCCATGGAGGCCGAGCCCCAGGACATGTTCAGCGCCTGGATCAAGCCTCGGCGGCTGGGTGCGTGGAGCTTCGCGGTGGTCGGCATCCTCGACGTCTGGGGAGGCTTCGCCCGAGACCTCACCATCAGGTTCGAGGCAGATGTCGACGTGGAGCTCGACCTCGCCGACGGCGCAGCGCTCGCGGCCGCCCGGGCGGAGCTGCCCGCCATCTCCAAGTCCGACCGCCGCGCGCTGACCGCGCTCGCGGCCAAGCTCAGCGCCGCCGCAACGCCCGAGACGAGGGTCCAGCTGGCGACGCGCGAGGCGACGATGGGCCTGATGCGGCGCACCGCAGATCTGAGTCATGCCACCATCGCCGGCCCCTACCAGCTCTGGGTCGAGCGTGAGATCGCGGGGTATTCAGCCTGGTACGAGATGTTCCCGAGGTCGGAGGGGGCGGTGCCGCCCCGGAGTGGCACCTTCAAGCTCGCCCAGCGGCGCCTCCCGGCGATCGCCGCGATGGGCTTCTCGGTCCTCTACCTGCCGCCGATCCACCCGATCGGGGTGACCCATCGCAAGGGGCCGAACAACGTGACCGAATACTCCCCAGCCGACCCGGGGAGCCCGTGGGCGATCGGCTCCGCCGCCGGTGGTCACACCGCGGTCGACCCCGGGCTCGGCACCATCGACGACTTCGACGAGTTCGTCGCCGCCGCCCAGGCGGTCGGGCTCGAGGTCGCGCTCGACTATGCGCTGCAGTGCAGCCCTGACCATCCCTGGGTCACCGAGCACCCGGAGTGGTTCCGCCATCGCTCCGACGGATCGATCCGGTATGCGGAGAATCCGCCCAAGCAGTACCAGGACATCTACCCGCTCGACTTCGACAGTGACGACGCGGCGGGGCTCTGGCTCGCGCTTCGCGACGTCATGCGATTCTGGATCGGCCACGGCGTCCGCATCTTCCGGGTCGACAACCCGCACACCAAGGCGTTTCCCTTCTGGGAGTGGTTGATCGCCGAGATCCGTCGCGAGTCCTCCGATGTGGTCATGCTCGCCGAGGCATTCGTTCGCCCCGCGGTGATGCAGCGCCTTGCCAAGATCGGTTTCTCCCAGTCGTACACATACTTCACCTGGCGGAACACCGTCTGGGAGCTGAGCCAGTATTTGACAGAGCTGTCACAGACTCAGGTGGTCGACTGGTTCCGCCCGAACTTCTGGGTCAATACACCCGACATCCTCCACGCGACGCTTCAGCAGGGCGGCCCGCCCGCGTTCAGGCTGCGCGCCGCGCTGGCCGCGATCGCCTGTCCGTCGTGGGGGATGTACAGCGGGTACGAGCTCTCAGAGGGCGCCGCGGTCCGCGAGGGCAGCGAGGAATACCTCGATTCGGAGAAATATCAGCTCCGACCCCGGGACTGGTCGAGCCCTACGTCCCTCGCACCCTTCATCACGCGGCTCAACGAGATCCGCAACGCCCATCGCGACGCCATCGCACAGATGAGCACCCTTCGGCTTCACCACATGACCGACGACTCGATGCTCTGTGTCTCGCGCTCCACCCCTGACAAGGAGGATGTGATCATCCTTGTCGTCAACCTGGACCCTCATCATCCACGCGAGGCCAGCACATGGCTGGATCTCGGAGCACTTGGCCTTGCCGCGGACCGGCCGTTCGAAGTACACGATGAGCTCGGAGGTGAAACCTACACGTGGCACGGGGCCGTGAACTACGTTCGGCTCGACCCGATATGGCTGCCCGCGCACGTCATGCACGTGCGTCAACCTCGATGACCGCGCACCCACCACTCATCGCAGATCCGCTCTGGTTCCAGAAGGCGGTCTTCTATGAGCTGTCGGTCCGCGCGTTTTACGACGGGAACAACGACGGCATCGGCGACTTCGCCGGGTTGATCGGCAAGCTCGAGTACCTCGAGTGGCTCGGCGTCGACTGCATCTGGCTCCTGCCGTTCCAGCAGAGCCCGCTGCGCGACGGCGGCTATGATATCTCCGATTACCGGACGGTGCTCGCCGACTACGGCGATGTCGAGGATGTCGCGGCGCTCGTCAAGGAGGCACACCACCGCGGCATCCGGGTGATCATGGACCTGGTCATCAACCACACCAGCGACCAGCACCCATGGTTCAGGGATGCCCGCTCGGCGCCGGACAGCGAGTACCGCAACTGGTACATCTGGTCGAACACGAAGAACAAGTTCACCGAGGCGCGGATCATCTTCCTCGATACCGAGACATCGAACTGGACGTGGGACGATGACGCGGGCGCGTACTACTTTCACCGCTTCTTCAGCCATCAACCCGACCTGAACTACGACAACCCGCAGGTGCGCGCGGAGATCGTCGACGTCTGCAGGTTCTGGCTCGACATCGGCATGGACGGGTTCCGGCTCGATGCCGTTCCCTATCTCTTCAAGCGCGAGGGAACCAACTGCGAGAACCTCCCTGAGACGCATGCCTTTCTCGCCGAGCTGCGCGCCACGATCGACGCCGAATATTTAGGCAAGGTGCTCCTCGCCGAGGCCAACCAGTGGCCCGAGGACGTGGTGGATTACTTCGGTTCGCCCGTGGACCCGGAGTGCCACATGTGCTTCAACTTTCCGTTGATGCCGCGCATGTTCATGGGCCTCCGTCGCGAGCAACGTTACCCGATCACCGAGATCCTCGATCGGACCCCGTTGCTGCCACCCAACAGCCAGTGGGGCATCTTCCTTCGCAACCACGACGAGCTCACGCTCGAGATGGTGACCGACGAGGAGCGCGACTACATGTGGGGCGAATATGCCAAGGATCCGCGCGCCAAGCTGAACCTCGGTATCCGGCGCCGGCTCGCACCATTGCTCAACAACGGACGGCGTCAGATGGAGCTGTTTCACGGCCTCATCCTGTCGCTGCCGGGCAGTCCGATCCTCTACTACGGCGACGAGATCGGCATGGGCGACAACGTCTACCTCGGCGATCGAGACGGCGTGCGCACCCCCATGCAATGGACCGCCGACAGCAATGGCGGCTTCAGCCAGGCTGATTTCGCGCAACTCTATCTGCCCCCACTCATGGACCCGGTCTACGGGTACCAGGCGTGCAACGTCAGCGCGCAGCGACGCAATGAGTCGTCGATGCTGCACTGGCTGCGCCGGTTCATCGCGGTACGCAAGCGTTTTCCGGTGTTCGGCGAAGGCAGCTTCGAGGGCCTCGACGCAGCCAACCCGTCGGTGTTCGCATTTCTGCGGAGCATGAACGGCCAGATCGTGCTGTGCGTCAACAACCTCTCGCGCTTCGCCCAGCCGGTCGAGCTCGACCTGCGCAAGTACGCGGGGATGACGCCGGTCGAGATGCTCGGGCGCGTGCACTTTCCGAACATCGGCGAGCTGCCCTACCTGCTGACCATGGGCCCGCATGGCTTCTACTGGTTCACGCTCGACGTGCCGGCGTGATGGGCGCGCACGACGCGGCGGTGACCCGCATCCTTCGCGACCATCGCATCGAAGGCTGCGAAGAAGCGCTCGGCGCGTACATCGCGCGGCAGCGATGGGGTGGGGCGCAGGGCCGCACCATGAGCATGATCGCGGTCGTGGACGCGGCGGTGATCAGCGAGAGTGCACCGGTCCTCATCCACACGCTGACCGCGGTCACCTTCACCGACGGGCAGACGACGCGATACGCGCTCCCGCTCGGCATCCGCCGGGTGGGCGACCCCATCGCAGAGCGCATGCCTGATTTCATGATCCCGTGGCCCGAGGCGGCGAATCCGATCGTGCTCTACGACGCAGTCGGCGATTCGACGTACATCGAGTGGCTGCTCGACGCCGTGCGCGAACAGCGTGTGCTCCCGACCACGAGCGGGACCGTGCGATTCTCGTCCCCGAATCCCGAGGCACTCGACACCGGCACCCTGTCCTCGGTGCGCCACCTGAGAGTCGAGCAGAGCAACACGTCAGTCGAGGTTGGTGACGCCATCTTTCTGAAACATCTGCGCCGCGTCGAGACCGGAGCGTCGCAGGAGGTCGAGATGTCCGACGCCCTCGAGGCTGCAGGCTTCAAACACCTCGCGCCGATGCTCGGACGCGCAGTGGTGGACCCGGCGGCGCCCTTGGTGCTCGTGCAGCGTTTCCTCCACAACAGCACCGAGGGCTGGGCGCTCGCGCTGACATCCCTGCGTGATCTCTACGCCAACGCCGAGTCGATCGGCCACGCGGACCCCGCTGAGCGCCGGGCCATGGTCGACGAGCAGGATGCGGCATTCCTCGCCGAGTCGATGCGGCTCGGGAAGGTGATCGCCGAGATGCATCTCGCGCTCGCGGCGGGTGCGCCAGGGACGGCCATGTCTCCCGCTCCGCTGACCGAGGAGTCGCTGAACAACTGGGCGAACACCATGACCGGCGAGCTCGATCGGCTCCTCGCCCGAGACGAACCGGCGCTCGATCCCCTGCGTGACGTCAGGGACGCGGTGGTCGCTCGCTTCGACCAGATTCGCGGGCTCTCACCCGGCGGTCTGCTCACCCGGATCCATGGCGACCTGCACCTCGGCCAGCTCCTGCGCATCGACACGGGGTGGGTGATCCTCGACTTCGAAGGCGAGCCGGACCGGACCGCCGCTGAGCGCCGGCAGCTGAGCTCGCCGCTCCGTGACGTCGCAGCCATGCTGCGGTCCTTCGACTACGCCGCCGCTGCCGCCATCATCGAGCGAACCGCGCCGGACAGCGCCGAGGCGGAGATCCTTCGCGGCTACGGCGAGGCCTGGGCGGACGCCAATCGTGACGCCTTCTGGAGCTCGTACCTCGAGGCCATCGGCTCCCAGCCCATCCTGCCCGCACCGGGACCATCGCTCGTGCTCCGGCGCGCCTTCGAGGTGCAGAAGGCTGTCTACGAGATCGGCTACGAGCTCGGGCACCGGCCGGCCTGGGTGCCCATCCCGCTTCGCTTCCTCCTCCGGGGTGCCAGCTCGTGACCATCCAGGATCCGAGCCCGACCGAGCTCGAATCGGCGGTCGAGCAGATGCTCGCCGGCCGCCTGCACGATCCCCACGAACTCCTCGGACCGCGCACCATCGGAGACGTCCTGCGCATCCGGGCGTTCCACCCAGAGGCGACCAGCGCGAGCGTGGCGCGCCCCGACGGGATCACACCCATGCGCCGTCTGCATGCCGCCGGCCTGTTCGAGGCAAGCGTCCCGGCCGGCGAGCCGGGCTATCGAATCCGCTTCCGCAACGACGAACGCGAATGGGAGCAGGAGGATCCGTACCGGTTCTGGCCGACCCTTGGCGAACTTGACCTTCACCTGATCGGCGAAGGCACGCACAGCCAGCTCTGGCGAGTCCTCGGCGCTCGCGTCATCGAGCACCAGGGCGTCGCCGGAACCGCCTTCAGCGTCTGGGCGCCGAATGCGCTGGGTGTCAGCGTGGTCAGCGACGCGAACTTCTGGGACGCGCGCACCTGGCCGATGCGCACGCTCGGCGCCTCGGGGGTCTGGGAGCTGTTCACACCCGGGGTCGGGCCCGGCATTCGCTACAAGTTCCTGGTCACGCGGGGCGATGGGATGCGCATCTTCAAGGCCGATCCCCTCGCGCGTGCGTCCGACCACCCGCCCGGGACGGCGAGCGTGGTCGAGCTGAGCCGGCATCGCTGGCGCGACGGAGCATGGATGCGGCAGCGCGCCCGTGCATCCGTGTTCAACGCCCCCTTCGCGGTGTACGAGGTCCACCTCGCCTCCTGGCGGCGAGGTCCGGACGGGCGCATCCTCAACTACCGCGAGATCGCCGAGCCGCTCGCGGAGCATTGCCTGACGATGGGGTTCACCCACGTCGAGCTGCTCCCGATCATGGAGCACCCCTTCGGCGGATCGTGGGGGTACCAGGTCACCGGCTACTACGCTCCGACGGCGCGGCACGGCTCTCCCGACGACCTCCGCCACTTCGTCGATGTCCTGCACCGCAAGGGCATCGGGGTGATCCTCGACTGGGTGCCCGCCCACTTTCCGCGCGACGGGTGGGCGCTCGCCAGGTTCGACGGCACCCCGCTCTACGAGCACGGAGACCCGCGGCGGGGCGAGCAACCCGACTGGGGCACCTACGTCTTCAACTACGGGCGCAACGAGGTGCGCAACTTCCTGGTGGCCAACGCCCACTACTGGGCCGACGAATTCCACATCGACGGGCTCCGCGTCGATGCCGTCGCGTCGATGCTGTACCTCGACTACTCGCGGCAGCCGGGTGCGTGGGTGCCGAACATCTACGGCGGCAAGGAGAACCTCGAGGCGATCGCGCTGCTCCGCGAGGTGAACGACACGCTCCACGCTCGCAAGGCGGGCGTCCTGACCATCGCCGAGGAGTCGACCACCTGGCCCGGGGTGACCCGATCCACCGCGAGCGGCGGGCTCGGCTTCGACTTCAAATGGAACATGGGATGGATGCACGACACCCTCGACTACCTGCACAAGGACCCCGTCTACCGGCGGTATGCGCATCATCAGATGACCTTTGGGCTGATGTACGCATGGTCGGAGCGATTCGTCCTGCCGCTCTCCCACGACGAGGTCGTGCACCTCAAGGGATCGCTGCTCGGCAAGATGTCCGGCGATCCTTGGAGACGCTTCGCCAACCTGCGCGCCCTGTACGGCTGGATGTGGGCGCACCCGGGCAAGAAGCTCCTCTTCATGGGTGGCGAGCTCGCCGACGAGCGCGAGTGGGCACACGACGCCGAGCTCGACTGGAGGCTCCTCGAAGATCCGGCCCACGCCGGCGTGCAACGCCTGATGGTCGACCTGGGTGCCCTCTATACGTCCGTTCCGGCGCTCTGGGAGCTCGACGAGAGCCCGAATGGCTTCCAGTGGGTCGATGCCGGCAACGCCGATCAGAACGTGCTCAGCTTCGTCCGGCGAGATGCACACGGGAACCCGGGCATCGCGTGCATCGCCAACTTCGCCCCGGTGGTTCGCTACGACTTCCGGGTGGGCCTCCCGATCCCGGGGCACTGGACCGAGGTGCTCAACACGGATTCGGACCATTACGGCGGCAGCGGCATCGGCAACCTGGGCGCGGTGGAAGCCAAGGGCGAGCCCATGCATGCGTTCTCGCACTCGGCGGAGATCACCCTGCCGCCGCTCGCGGTGCTCTGGCTCGCTCCCCCAAGCGCCACCTGACCCATTGCTTAACTGAGCCCCAATCGTGAGAATGGGTGAAAACCTGCGGGCCGAGAGTGGACGAGCCGCGATCGATCAGGAACTGATCGCATCGCGAGTGCGCTACACCCGGGCCAGACCGCTCTGAGCAAATATGGGGGTTGACTCACGACCGTGAACACCGAAGAGGCCCGCACCCGCCTGTCGACCGAGCGGGCCCGTATCGAGGAGCTGCGCCACGCGGCGAACCGGCTGACCGCCGACGCCCAGGAGGCTACGGAGCGCGAGCTGTCGTCGGCCGAACAGCACCCGGCTGAGCTGGCCAGCGAGACCATCGGGCTCGAGATCGACCACAGTGTTGCGCAGCACGCCGACCTCGAGCTCGCCGAGCTTGAGGCTGCGGTCATTCGGGTCGACATCGGGTCGTACGGGAACTGCGAGGCCTGCGGCCAGCCGATCAGCGAGGCCAGGCTGGAGGCGATCCCCACGGCGAGGTTCTGCATTGAGGACCAGGCGAAGCACGACAAGAACGGGCGGCGCAACGGGCGCTAGCCGGGACGGCAGCGCTTCAGGAGGTCCGTCTGTCGGGTCGCTAAGTCACTGGCGCAAGTCGTCAGTGACGCAAGGGTCAGTGACGGAAGTGACGCTCCCCGGTGAGGACGACCGCCATCCCCAGGGCATTGGCGGCTTCGGTCACCTTCGAGTCGTTCTTGCTCCCGCCGGGATGGATGACCGAGCGCACCCCGGCATTGCCGAGGGTCTCGAGGCCGTCGGGCATCGGGAAGAACGCATCGGACGCGGAGACGGCCCCGAGGGCGCGGTCGCCGGCGCGAGCCACGGCAAGCTCCGCCGACTCGACGCGAGACATCTGGCCGGCGCCGACGCCGACCGCCATGCCGTCACGGACCACGACCACCGCGTTGGACTTGACGTGCCGGCAGACCCGCCAGGCGATGAGCAGCTCGCGCCACTCGGCCTCGTCGGGCTGACGAGCGCTCGCGACCGTCATCGTGGAGCGATCGGTGATCACGCGGTCGCGGGTCTGGACGAGCAACCCGCCGTCGATGCTGCGAACGTCGAGCGGCTCGGCATGGGACGGTTGGTCCACGACGAGCACGCGGATCCGGGGCTTGGTGGCGAGGTGCGCCGCAGCCTCGTCGTCGAGACCCGGGCACACCACCGCTTCGAGGAAGGTCTCGGTGAGCGCCATAGCGGTGGCGACGTCGATCGGCAGGTTGACCCCGACGATGCCGCCATACGCTGACCGCGGATCGCACTCGTAGGCGCGCCGGTACGCGTCCACCGGCGTCTCGCCGACGGCGAAGCCGCAGGGGTTGGTGTGCTTGATCACGCACGCGGCAGGCTCCTCGAAGTCGGCCACCAGCGCTCGCGCCGCGTCGACGTCGAGCCAGTTGGTGAAGGAGAGCGCCGCACCCTGCATCTGGCGCGCGTGGGCCATGCCACCGGGTGGTCCCGGGACGGCATAGAGGGCGCCTCGCTGATGCGGGTTCTCGCCATAGCGAAGCTCGTGCAATCGCCGGCCGCCGATGGTCAGCTCCCGAGGCAGGGCGCCCTCAAGGGCGCCGGCGCGCATCCAGGCGGCAACCTGCGTGTCGTACGCGGCGACGTGGGTGAAGGCCTCCGACGCCAGCCGGTGCAGGGTCGCGGGTGACAGCGAGCGGTGCTCGCGCAACTCGCCGAGGATGGGCTCGTACTGCGACGGCGAGACGACCACCGCAACCGAGTCGCGGTTCTTGGCCGCGGCGCGGATGAGCGTCGGGCCGCCGATGTCGATGTTCTCGACAATCGTGTCCTCATCTGCTCCGCTCGCCAGCGTGTCCGAGAACGGGTAGAGCGACGAGACGACCATGTCGATGGGGTCGAACCGGCTCTCGGCGAGCTGGCGCATGTGGTCGGGATTGTCGCGACGGGCGAGGATGCCCGCGTGGATCGCAGGATGCAGCGTCCGGACGCGACCGTCGAGCATCTCGGGGAAGCCGGTGACGTCGGCGACCGACTGCACCTCGATGCCGGCGTCGTCGAGCGCGCGGCTGGTGCTGCTGGTGGCGACCAGGTCGTAGCCGTGCTCGATCAGGCCGCGCGCGAATTCGACCAGACCGGTCTTGTCGCTCACCGAGAGCAGCGCGCGCATGCTCAGACCGAGGCCGGCGCAGGCGCTGGGAGCACCCGGATACGAGTGCCGTCGCGCTGCAGCCTACCGGTGCACCAGAGCGCCACCGCGCGCGGCAACAGCTCCCATTCGCGCTCGTGGATCCGCCGGCGCAGGGTCGCCGCGTCGTCGTACGTCTCGACCGGCACCGCGGCCTGCAGGACGATCGGTCCGCCGTCCGCCTCACCTCGTTCGAGCAGCTGAACCGTGCAGCCGGTGATGCGGACGCCGCGCGCCAGCGCTCGCTCGACCGCGTCCATGCCCCCGGCGAACGCCGGGAGCAGCGACGGATGCACGTTGAGGATGGCGTCGGGGTACGCGTCGACGAACTCGTCGCTCAGGATCCGGTCGTATCCAGCACACACCACGAGACGTACCCCGGCCGTCTGGAAGCGCTCGTGGATCTCGCGGTCGCGTGCGGCGGCATCGCCACCGAAGTCCGCCTGCGGCAGCGCGACCGCAGGCACTCCCCAGCCGAGTGCCACCTCGAGTGCGTGCGCGCTGCGCCGGTTGGAGACCACGAGGGCCACCTGACCCGGAAAGTCAGGCTCTCGGGATGCCTGCAACAGGGCATCGAGGTTGGTTCCCGCTCCCGACACCAGCACCCCGATAGGGGTACGTTCGCTCACCTGAGGACGACCCGCCGTGTCCCCGATTGCGGAATCACCTCGCCGATGCGCCACACCGGAACGCCCGCAGCGGATGCGATCGAGGGGACGTCGGCGGGAACGATCACCACCATCCCGACCCCCATGTTGAAGGTGCGCCACATCTCCTCGAGGTGGACGCCGCCCTCCCGCTGGATGGCTGTGAAGATCGGCGGAACGGTCCAGGTCGATCGCTCGATGGTCGCGGCGAGCCCCTCCGGGAGCACCCGCGGCACGTTGTCGATCACACCGCCGCCGGTGATGTGGGCCATGGCGCGTATCTCGGTGAGGGTGCGCAGCTCGCGAATCGCACGCAGGTAGCTGCGGTGCGGCTCGAGCAGGAGGTCGACGAGAGGGCGGTCGGTGCCCGGCAGGACGTCGGCCCATTGCAGCTCGTGCTCGGCGACGATGTGGCGCACGAGTGAATAGCCGTTGGTGTGCAGCCCGCTGCTGGGCAGGGCGAGCAGCACGTCGCCGGCCTGCACGCGGCTGCCGTCGATGATCGCCGACGCCTCGACCGAGCCGACGATGAAGCCGGCGATGTCGTAGTCGCCGAGCGCGTACACCCCCGGCATCTCCGCGGTCTCGCCACCGATCAGCGCGCAGCCCGCGGCCCGGCAGGCCTCGGCGATCCCCTCGATGAGCTCGGCCAGGTGCTCGGGCACGAGCTTGCCGGTTGCGTAGTAGTCGAGAAAGAAGAGCGGATCGGCGCCGCAGCAGAGGATGTCGTTGACACAGTGGTTGACCAGGTCGATGCCGATGCCGCGGTGACGCCCGGTGGCGATCGCGACCTTGACCTTGGTGCCGACCGAATCGGTGCTCGAGGCGAGCACGCGGCCGTTCGGTGACCCCGGCTCCAGGGCGAACAAGCCGCTGAACGCGCCGATCCCACCAAGGACCTGGGCGGTGTGGGTCGATGCGATGGTGCGCCGGATCAGGCTGACGGCGCGGTTGCCCTCATCAATGTCGACGCCGGCGTCCGCGTAGCGAAGATCACCCATCTGCTGAGAGTGTATCGGCGGTCTCACACCGGACGCGGAATGGCGACGACCATCGCACGCCGGCGCCGCGGTGTCACCATGTAGAGACCACGGCCCAAGTCCAGGAATCCAGACCCACCTCGTGAACCCAACTGACACGTCGGACCCGAATTATTTCCATCGGGTCGTTGACTGCCAGTGGGCCTGCCCGGCCCACACCAACGTCCCCGAGTACATCCGCCTCATCGCCCAGGGGCGGTACACGGACGCGTACATGTCCAACCGCGAGTCGAACGTGTTCCCGGGGATCCTCGGACGCACCTGCGATCGGCCCTGCGAGCCCGCGTGCCGGCGCACCCGGATCGACGGCGCCCCGGTGGCCATCTGCCGCCTGAAGCGGGTCGCCTCCGACCTCCGCGGAGACATCGCCGACCGTTTGCCCGTGATCCCCGCCAGCAAGACCGGGCGGCGCGTGGTCTGCATCGGTGCGGGGCCGGCGTCGCTGACGGTGGCCAACGACCTGATGCCGCTCGGCTACGAGGTGGTCATCCTCGAGCAGCACGACCAGGCGGGCGGCCTCATGAGGACCAATATCCCGGCGTTCCGGCTGCCGGCCGAGGTCATGGACGAGGAGATTGCGACCATCGTCGACATGGGCGTCGACCTGCGCCTCAACACGCCGGTGTCGAGCCTCCGATCGCTGCTGGCGCAGGACTTCGACGCGGTCTTCATCGGGACCGGCGCGCCGCGAGGCAAGGACCTCGACATTCCCGGACGCCACGAGAGCGACCGGATCCACATCGGCATCGACTGGCTCGAGTCGGTCGCCTTCGGGCACACGGATTCCATCGGCGAACGCGTGCTGATCATCGGCGTCGGCAACACCGCTATGGACTGCTGCCGCTCGTCGCTCCGCCTCGGAGGCACCGGCATCAAGGTGATGGCGCGTCGACCTCGCGAGTTTTTCAAAGCCTCGTCGTGGGAGCTCGAGGATGCGGAGGAGGAGGGTGTCGAGATCATCGTCAACCACGCTCCGACCCGCTTCGTCATTGAGAACGGGACGCTGGTTGGCATGGAATTCCAGACCCTCGAATGGGACGAGCAGGCGCGCCACTCCACGGTTGCCAGCACAGTCGTGATCCCCTGCGATGACGTCATCCTCGCGATCGGCCAGGAGAACGCGTTTCCCTGGATCGAGCGCGACCTCGGTCTTGAGGTCGGCGACTGGGACATGCCGGTGGTCGACCCGGTCACCTTCCAGTCCTCACTGCCGGGGGTCTTCTTCGGCGGCGACTCGGCGATGGGTCCGAAGAACATCATCTGGGCCGTCGAGCACGGTCACCAGGCTGCGATCTCGATTCACAACCATTGCGAAGGCATCCCGGTGAGCGTGCGGCCACCCCAGGGATCCAACCTGGTCAGCCAGAAGATGGGGCTCACAGAGTGGAGCTACCACAACGACTACAACCCGTCGGCGCGCCAGCGGATGCAGCACGTCGAGCTGACCCGGCGCTTCCAGAGCATCGGCACCGAGGTCGAGGTCGGGTTCTCCGCAGAGCAGACGGCGCGCGAGGTACAGCGCTGCCTCAACTGCGACATCCAGACCGTCTTCCAGGCGCCGCTCTGCATCGAGTGCGACGCGTGCATCGACATCTGCCCCGTGCAGTGCCTGACGATCACCGAGAACGGTGACGAGGCCGACCTCCGGACACGGTTGTCGGCGCCGGCCAAGAACCTCGACCAGGCGCTCTATGTCTCCGCGGCACTGCCGCAGACCGGGCGTGTGATGGTCAAGGACGAGGATCTCTGCGTCCATTGCGGGCTCTGCGCCGAGCGCTGCCCTACTGCCGCATGGGACATGCAGAAGTTCGAACTGCTGATCCCGCTTGCAGTGTCCACCCCTGTTCCGGTGCCCACCTGACATGGCAGAGCAGCGCGTTGCGCAGACCCGCTCAAAGGTGAACGACTTCGCGCTGAAGCTCGCCAACGTCAACGGCACGGGGTCGTCGAGCGCCAACAACCTGTTGATGCGCGCCATCTTCCGGATGGGCGTTCCCGTCTCGGGCAAGAACCTCTTTCCATCGAACATCCAGGGGCTGCCCACCTGGTACGAGATCCGCGTCAACAAGGACGGACACGTCGCCCGGGCGCGCGAGTACGACCTCATGGTGGCGATGAACGGGCAGACCTACGTGCGCGACATCGCCGAGGTGACCAGCGGCGGATTCACGATGTACGACTCCTCGTGGCCGCTGGATCGCGACCTCATCCGTGAGGACGTGACCTACCTCGGCGTGCCGCTCGCCGAGATGTGCAACGACGAGTTCCGTGGACCGCGCGAGCGCATCCTCATGAAGAACATCGCCTGCGCGGGTGCGCTCGTGGCCATGCTCGGGATCGACATGGAGGTGATCAAGCAGCTCCTCACCGAGCAGTTCGCCGGCAAGGAACGGCTTCGCGAGTCGAACCAGCGCGCGCTCCGGCTGGGCCACGATTACGCGACCTCGCATTTCGACCACCCGCTGCCCTGCAGGATCGAGGCCATGGAAGCGACCCACGGGTCGATCCTCATCGACGGCAACACCGCCGCGGCGCTCGGCTGCGTTTACGCCGGTGCGACGGTTGCGGCCTGGTACCCGATCACGCCGTCGACGTCGCTCATGGACGCGTTTGCCAAGTACTGCGCCAAGTTCCGCCGCGACCCCGAGACCGGGCGCAACAACTACCTGGTCCTGCAGGCGGAGGACGAACTCGCGGCGATCGGCATGGTGCTCGGCGCCTCGTGGGCCGGAGCACGTGCCTTCACCTCGACGTCGGGACCGGGCATCTCGTTGATGCAGGAGCTGCTCGGCATGGGCTACTACGCCGAGATTCCCGCGGTCGTGTTCGACGTGCAACGCGTCGGCCCGTCCACGGGGATGCCAACGCGCGTGCAGCAGGCGGACATCCTGGCCTGCGCCTATGCGTCGCACGGCGACACCAAACACATCCTGCTGTTCCCCGCGCATCCCGCTGAGTGCTTCGAGATGGCGGCAACCGCCTTCGACCTCGCCGAGCGTTTCCAGACCCCGGTGTTCGTGCTGTCCGACCTCGACATCGGCATGAACGACTGGGTGAGCCCGGCGCTGACCTGGGACGACTCCTACGTGCCCGACCGGGGCCGGGTGCTCGACGCCGCGGAGCTGCGCGAGCTCGAGGTGTACCACCGCTACGAACCGGCGGATGCGGAGTCGGTCGCCGCACGCACACTCCCGGGTGTGAGTGAGCTCGGCGCCTACTTCACGCGCGGTTCGGGCCACACCATCGAGGGTGGATACACCGAGTATCCCGAGGAATACCAGGCCGTGCTTGATCGCCTCGCGCGCAAGCACACATCTGCCGCCGAGCACACTCCGGCTCCGCTTGTCGACGAGCGCGCCCACTCGCCGTTTGCCATCGTGACGCTGGGCAGCTGCGAGCTCGCCGTGCTGGAGGCGATCGAGCTGCTCGCCGAGCGCGATGTCATCGCCGACTACATGCGCATCCGGGGCTTCCCCTTTGGCGCGGGCGTGCGCGCGTTCCTCGAGAGCCACGAGACCATCGTTGTCGTCGAGCAGAACCGTGACGGGCAGCTGCGCACACTGCTCACCCTCGAGACGCCGGTGTCGAAAGAGAAGCTTCGCTCGGTGCTCGCCTACGGCGGGTATCCGCTGAGCGCCGAAGATGTCGTCGATGGCGTCACCAAAATCCTGGAGACCTGAGCGGTGCCATCCATCGTCAAACCGAGCGTCACGCATCCCGGCCTCGAACGCAACGCACTCGGGTTGAGCATCCGCGACTACGAGGGCGGCATGTCAACACTGTGCGCGGGGTGTGGCCACGACTCGGTGACAGCCGCGATCACGCACGCGTTGTGGGAGAGCGATACACCGCCGCACATGATCGCGAAGCTGAGCGGCATCGGCTGCTCGGCGAAGACGGCCGCATACTTCGCGCGCGGTGCGCACGGGTTCAACGGCTGTCATGGACGCATGCCACCGATTGCGACCGGAGCAAGTGCCGCGAACCGCGACCTGCTCTGCATCGGAATCTCCGGTGACGGTGATTCGCTGTCGATCGGACTCGGACACCTCGCACACCTGGTCCGGCGCAACGTGCGCATGGTGTATGTCATCGAGAACAACGGCGTGTACGGACTGACCAAGGGCCAGTTCTCGGCGTCCGCGGATGTCGGTTCGACAACCAAGCGCGGCGAGGCCAACCACCTGCAGCCGATCGATCCCATCTTTCTGGGATTGTCGGTGGGCGCAACCTTCCTCGCGCGCGGGTTCTCCGGCGACAAGCGCCAGCTGGTGCCGATCTTCCGCGCCGCGATGGCGCATCGTGGCCTCTCGATCATCGACGTGATCTCGCCATGCGTCACCTTCAATGACCACGAGGGTTCGACCAAGAGCTACCTCTTCACGCGCCAGCACGATGTGCAGATGACGGTCACCGACTTCGTACCGCCGGCCGAGGAGATCTCTGCGACGATTCCCAGTGAGGGCGTGGTGAGCATCCCGATGCATGACGGCGCGACGCTCCGCTTCCGCACCGTGCCGGACGGGTACGACCCGACGAATCGCATGGCGGTCATGGAACACCTCATGTCGGCGCGCGGCCGCGGTGAGATCGTGACCGGTCTGCTCTACATCGACGAGCAGTCGTCAGGCCTGCACGAGCTCGGCAACACGACGGAGGCGCCGCTCACCCAGGTGCCGTACGAGGAGCTCTGTCCGGGGTCGGCCGCGCTGGCCGGGGTCGGCTTCCGGTAAATCCGGGCTTGGCCCGAGGGTTGCCGAGCATTGAGGGACAGCGTGCTGGCCTGCGCAATGGTTACCTCGTTCGGGTCCTTCAGAAGCGTAAAGAGCGTCGGATCCGTCAGTGGCGTCGCGGTCTGAAGTTGGCGACGGAGGGCGCTTCGAGATCGGTGGCTAGCAACCTCGGCGAAGCGAGGTCAGAGCACGCAGCGACAAGGCGCTGAGCCATCCAAACCCTGCCACTATCGAGAGCCGCTGAAATACTCCGGCGGTGTGCGCAGAGTAGCGAAAGGCTGCACCAAATAACACGAACCCGCCTATCATCCCGAAACTCGACCCGGCCGAGTAACCAGCCCAGAAGTATTCCCGGCTCCTCGCGAAGGCGGCCGCCCCGATCAGGCCCGCCACGGGGATGCCGAGGAAGATCGGCAAGGCACAAACGTTGTGAAGCATGCCCGTCCGAGTCAGCGGCGGCGTTGCGGACGGTGCGGCGTCGCTTGCCTGATCCTCGCTCGGAGCAGGAGGGAATCCTCCGACGGGATCGGTCACGAACACGCCCGAGCCAACCAGACCCAATCCGGCTGCGCCGACCAGTGCCGGGATCGCGCGCGATCCGACGATCCGGCGCTGGCACGTCGCGAGACCCGAAGCGGCGGCTACGTACAACACACCGGTGACGACGAAGTTTGAGCGCTGCATCCAACCAAGGCGACCGTTCGCGAGCGAGCTGACCGCATGGCGCCGCCAGTCGTACCCAGTCGTCCGCGCTCCGATGGCCGAGAACGCACTGGCGAATAGGGGTCCGGCCACGACCCCCATGGCGACTCGAGCCGGAACAGAGCGCGGTCTCCTCTTGGCCATCGGCACTTGAGGATGCTAAACGAGGCTCGTGGCCCCATGCCGTCCTTCCGGCGGGCTGGAAGGCCATCCCGGCCGTCAGCGACCATCGTGATTCGAGTTCCCTGACCTAGCCATCACGGCCAGGAACAAGTTGTAGCCATGCGGTCGTCAAGAGACATCGGCGCACGCTGGCCTGAGCAGCCATACAGTTGCTCGGACCCTTGGTCTTTTGCGTACCGGGGCAGCGCGAGCAGCGCAACAATGTCTTCATCTCCCGCCGACAAGCTGACCAATTACCGCCTTTGAGGGGCGCGTGTCGATAATCAGGAACGGCATGAGCCGATACAGAACGCTGCTGTCGCTCGGAGCGGTCGTCCTCGTGGTCGGGCTGGCGTCATTGATTGCTACAGGAGCCCTCCGTCCCGCACCGCCGCAACGCGCGACCCCGACCGTCCTGGCCACGCCATCGCCCTTTCCCCTTTTGCCCATTCCCCCTTTGCCGACGCCCCCGTCGTGTACGACGGATCAACTCGAACTCGTGGGAGTCTTCAACGACTGCGCGGCGGTTGCTGCGAATGGGACGGCCTCGTATTGCTCCGTGTCTGGGAGCACCCTAAGAGATGTGCTGCATCTACAGGGCAAGACGCACGGTTACCTGCTGTACCTGACCATCGCCGGCTACCACGGTTCGGGTGTTACTTATGTCGATGCCAGCGTCCTTGTGCGCGAGTACGTTACGGGTGCGCTGTGGCAGTCGATGTCTGGCGGCATCATCCGCGTCACAGGCGTTGATGGTCGAGCAGGCTCTGTGAAAGCTGACCTCGCATACGTTGGCGGCGAACCAACGCCCCCCACCGTCGGACTCAACGTCTCCGGCGGGTGGCGTTGCGCTTAATCGCACAAGTGCTTCGGGCATACGTGCCCCGGGCGTGTTTCGGGCGGTTGCCTGGGATCCTCTGGCGACATTGGCGAATCCTCGGTGGTGCAAGGACAGGCCCTACTGGTCGCGGAGGTTGGCCGGTTGCCCTGGGTGAAATGGTTGTCACTCGTTCCCGCCCAGTGGCATCGCGGAACCTGGACGTCCATTCGTAGCAAAATCGTTTCCCTTGGCGTGGCTCTCCCGACGAAGCCGCGGTGCAGCATCTTGGGCGTGTCGACGCTTGGAGATTCGGTTCCGTTAGCCAGTGCAGAGGCGTCCACCGACGCCGAATGGAAGCAATGGGCTCTGGCGGTTTTCGGGGGCAACGAAGCCCGAGCAACCGCGGCGGCGCAGGCTGCGGCCGCGGCACGGACGGCGGGCGCGACGAGTGACGCGCTCTTTGCGCCGCGCGAGCTGCCTACGACACGGCGGGCTCGCCCTCGGGGACGGATGTATCTCTACCTCCAGCCGGCTCCGCTGGAGCCACCACCGATTGCGTTGTACGCCCAAGTGGTCGCGGCATCCTCGGCGTTAGTCTGGTTGTGATTCTGGTTGCGGGGATCGGCTCGGTTATCGTGAGAAGCGGGACCGGCTCCGTCGTCCAGTGGTCGGAGCGGCCGCGGTGATAATGGGCGTGTGGTATGCACTCAGCCTTCGCTCAAGCGTCAGAGTGTCGGGGGCTACTGTGTCCGTTCAAGGAGTCGTGCATCGGCGCGAGTTCCCTCGACTTGGCGTTCGTCAAATCACCGTACAGCCAAGGGCTCGACAGTTAGGCCTAGTCAATAGTCCCTTGCGGGGTCAGTTCCTGGCATCCTTCGTCGGCGATGACTTCGCGCATCTATTCGAATTGCGTCATGGAGCATGGACGCGGACGGACATCGACCGAATCGGCTCGGCGATTGGGGTCCGGGTTATTGACGACACAGCGCCGAGCATCACCTAGTGCAGAAGCAGGTTGAACCAAGCTTCTCTGCCGACATTGGTGGATGCTCGCCTAAGCGACCATCACCTATCTCAGCACATTCAAAGTTCGGCAGCAGACGTATCGTCCAGTTGAGGCCTACCCCCGCCGGTAGGTAGAACACACCTCGCCGAACTGATGCCCGCGCTAGCATCTACCGGATGAGGCGCATCCTCGCGTATGCCGTTGGGGCGGTGTCCGTTCCGATGGGGGTTGGAGTTGGTCTGTGGATGGCGCTCCTTACCTACCTTCCATCTTGTCCCGGCAGAGGCTTGGGAACCCTTGCACTCTGCGCAGCGCGGCCCAGTTTCGAGCCGAGGCTGTGCGTCTTGTGTGGCGGAGCCGCAGCGGCTCTAGTGCTACTGGTCTCAATTGCTGTGAGCCCCCACGTCTCAAGAGTCGCGATCTTTGATTTGGCTGCCGCAGTAGCCGGGATCGCTCTTGGTGTTTGGACGTCGCTGATGACGTACATTTACCCACCCTGCGGGCCCCGGGCACTCTGTCTCATCTTGAGCGCGCAGCGCTTCGCAACCTGGCAGAGTGCCGTGATCGGTGCGGCGACGCTGACGCTCATCCTCGTGGTTGGTGGCATCGTGAGTTCTGACTTCCGCCACACCAACCTCCGCGCGGCTCGGATGGTGCAGCGTTGGCTTTTCAAAGACCTATCGGGTACCACACCAATCGGCGGCCCCGGTGCCGCCGCCAGATAGTTGGCGCTCTCCTCGCGTTAGCCCCCTTGATTCGTCGTTGAGCCGCCTGGGACCCACACCTGCTTATCGGATGGTTCGCATGCCTCCGGGAATCCGCGCAATCTCGATGAAAGCCCACCACCAGTAGACGGTCGCGGCGATTGAGGCGGCCAGAGCCAGAAGACCAGTGAGGCCGCTCATCTGGACAGAATGGACCCGCTCGTATCCGGAAAGTTGGCCGACCGCCCTGCCTAACGCCGGTCGACGATTCGTCGCACAATAGCTGACGTCTGATGCCTTTTCCGGTCTGGGTCGTCGCCATCCGTGACCCTGCCTACGCATACATGCTGCGGAGCAGTGGGTTCCGGCGGCCGCGCGCTCCCCTTCCCTGGCGCCGGCCGAAACCCTTCTCCATGGGCTACGCGCCCGTGGGCACACCCATGCCGAAGCTAGCCGATGAGGAGATCGCCGAGCTTCAGGCCCAGGCCGAAGCTGGCGCTCGGCTCTACATCGCCACGGTCCAGGAGATGGAACAGCGACATGGCGAGGTCATACGCAACACCGTCGCAGAGTTGATGCGTGCCGGCAGTGCAACGCTCCAGACCTCCGCGGGGCCCATTGAGGCCCGGATCATTCGATTCCCCAGGGAGGCGGTGGTACTCGAGATCCACCACCCCGGAGGAGGCTGGGGCCAGAGTCGCACGACTCAATCCGAGGTAGGCGAGCAGGCCGTCCACCAGCTGGCCGCGGCCCTCGCCTCGACACGTCCGGAGGCGGAGCCGCTTACTTAGGCGGCGACACACGGCCCGAAGATCGGGCGGCGGCCGGCAGATCTCGGCGCTAAGGTAAGCGCCGTGGGTACACCCAAAAATGTCGACGAGTACATCGCCGGCACACCCGCCGCGACGCGGCCGATGCTTGCCGAGCTGCGCGCAACCATCCGTGCGGCGGCGCCGGACGCCGATGAGCGCATCAGCTATGGCATGCCGTTCTACCACCTCAACGGACGTCTCGCCTATTTCCAGAAACATGCACATCACATCGGTCTGTATCCCTTCACGCTGGACGAGGCGAGTGCCGTCGGGTTGGAGCAGCACATCGTCGCCAGGGCAACGCTGCAGTTTCCCCTTGATCAGCCGTTGCCGCTCGCGGCGATCAGGAAGCTCATCGAGCAGCGTGTGAAAACGAAGGGTGCAAGGGCCGCCCACACGACACCGCGATAATCGTGGACGAAATGGTGGGCATCACTCGTGGTGAAGATCCGCCCGCCGGCGGAAGTCCAGCCCTGGTCGTCGATCACCTCACCAAGCGTTTCGGCGAGCGCCTGGCGTTCGAGGACGTGTCGTTCACCGTCGCTCCGGGTGAGGTGTTCGGGTTCCTCGGACCCAACGGGGCCGGGAAGACGACCACGGTGCGGGCTCTGGGAACGCTCATAGCGCCGACCTCGGGCTCCGCGAGCGTCGCCGGCATCCCGCTGACGTCGAACAACGGGCCCGAGATCCGTCAGCGAATCGCGATCATGCCGGAGAATCCCGGCCTCTACAAACGGCTCACGGTTGCCGAGAACCTCCAGCTCTTCGCCGGTCTGTACGGTCAGCGGAATCCTGGCCCACGCATCGCTGAGGCGCTCGAATCCGTGAACCTCACCGCTCGAGCACGTGACCTGTGCGGCAATCTGTCGAAGGGACTGCGCCAGCGGGTCGGCCTTGCCCGGGCGCTGCTCAACGAGCCGGCGGTGATGTTCCTCGACGAGCCGACGTCAGGGTTGGATCCGGTCGCCGCGCATGAAGTCCTTGACCTCATCAACGGATTGCGCCAGCGCGGAGTCACCGTCTTCCTGACGACTCACCGCCTCGACGAGGCGGAGCGACTCTGTGATCGCGTCGCCATCCTCAACACCACGCTGCGCTCGGTGGGCCGCCCTGACGAGCTCCGCGAGCGATTGTTCAGCCGATCGTTGGTGGTGGAAACCCTGGCTCCGCTCCCAGCGCCGGATGCGATCTTCGGCTCCACCACCGGCGTGGAGAGCTGGCGACCCGAGGGGCCGAGCAGCTACGTGCTGACGGTCGACGATCCGCGGAATATGGCTCCGCACGTCACCCGAGCGCTGGTGAGCGCGGGTGCCGACGTGGTCTCGATCACGGAGTCCCAGCACTCGCTCGAGGACGTCTACCTGCAGTTGATCGATGACGATCCTGAGGCAGCCGCGCGATGAAGTTCAGCGTCGGCCGTATGACCGCGGTACTCCGCAAGGAGCTTCGCGAGTATCGGCGCAGCCCGTTCATCATCGGAACCATGGCGGTGCTGCCGCTCGTGTTTCTGGTCGAGCCCCTGGTCATCATCTTCCGGATCGGTCCGACGGTTGGGGCGGCTGCGGTCGACAAGGCGGTCGGCTCCACGTTCCTGCTCCTGCTGATTGCGCCCGCGTTGCTCCCCGCGGTCATTGCCGCGTACTCGGTGGTCGGGGAGCGCGAGCAGGGCACCCTCGAGCCCCTGCTCACGACACCGCTTCGACGCGAGGAACTGCTGCTCGGCAAGGCGCTCGGCGTCGTGGTCCCGGCGGTCGGGATGGGATACATCCTTTTCGCAGTGATCCAGCTCTGCGCGCGGCTTTTCGCGAGCAACGCGCTGGTGGTCTCGGCGCTCGGGCAGGGGCCCCACATCATCGCCGAGGTCCTCTTCGCGCCCCTCCTGGCCGGATGGTCGATCTGGGTGGGGATCGGGATCTCAGCGCGAGCGAGCGATGTCCGAGTTGCTCAGCAACTGGGGACGCTCTCGAGCCTGCCACCGCTCGCGGTGGTGGCCTTGGTGTCTTTCGATGTCTTCACTCCAAGCGTCACGCTCGCGGTGGTGTTCGCAGTGATCCTGCTCATTGCCGACATCGTTCTGTTTCGGATTGTCTCGGCGTTGTTCGACCGCGAGCGACTCATCACCGGCGCTGGGGCGCAAAAGGCGCCAGCAGGTGGGGGTGACGTCATCCCGCCAGGTGCCGTGCGACGCATACCGCGTGTTGGAGGTAGCGACGATCGGCGAGGCCACCCTTAGGTTGACCCGAACGCGTGACCGGTCCCTCAGAGCCGGGGCAGACGCTCCAGTGCGTAGTCGAGACGCGCATGACTTTCCGCCCGCCGCGCCGCCTCATCGATTGCGCGCAACAGCTGTACGCGGGTCGGATAGCGGATGAGGTCGAGATCCTCGTTCACGTCGGCAAGCCACTGCCGGGCGCGCTTCTGATCCGTCGGCGACAGCAGTACCTTCATTCCCATTCCCCCAAATAGGTGCCCCTGCTGACAACAATAACGTTTGCGGCGTTCGGTGTCTATGAGCTGGTTCTGGGTCCGGCTCCACGAGGCAGCGTCCGGGTTTGGATGCGGCGCGGCCTCGGACCTGCCCGACGGCGCTCAGTCCCAATCCGGCATCAGCCGGCGCGCCTCGGGCACCATTGGTGCTCATATCCGAACGGACAGGAGCCCGGCCGATGAGCATGTGGACCAGCCAGGAGTTCGAGACGATCGGGGCAGCAGAGGAACTGAGGCTCGCACCGATGAGGCGCGACGGCGTGAGGAAGTGAAGCAAAGTGCGAACCACGAGACTTGGTAGCAACGGCCCCGAGGTTGGCATCATCGGCCTCGGGTGCATGGGTATGACCGCCTCGTACGACCTGGCGGCACCACGCGACGACGCCACGTCGATCGCGGTGATCCACTCGGCGCTCGACCTCGGCATGACGCTCATCGATACTGCCGATGCATACGGCCCGTACACCAACGAGGAACTGGTCGGGGAGGCGTTGTCCGGTGGCCAGCGCGAGCGAGCGGTGCTGGCCACGAAGGTCGGTCTGGTGATGGGTGTCCCGGGGCCGTCCTACGGACCCGGCACGGCGTCGCCCGGCGCGGGCCGCAACGGCCGCCCCGAGCATGTGCGGACGTCGATCGATGGCAGCCTCAAGCGGCTCGGCACCGATCATGTCGACCTTTACCAGCTACACCGGGTGGACCCGGAGGTGCCCATCGAGGAGACCTGGGGTGCGATGGCCGAGACGGTCGCCGCAGGAAAGGCGCGCCACATCGGCTTGTCTGAGGTGTCGGTTGGTGAGATCAAGCGCGCGCAGTCGGTCTATCCGGTCACGTCTGTGCAGTCCGAGCTGTCCCTCTGGACTCGCGATGCCCTGCCGGAGGTCCTGCCGTACTGCGAGGAGCAGGGCATCGCGTTCCTGCCCTTTTCGCCGCTGGGACGGGGTTTTCTCACCGGACGGTTCGCGTCATTCGACGACCTGCCGCAGGACGACTTCCGGCGCGACCTGCCGCGCTTCCAGCAGGACGCGTTGCGCAGCAACCTCGCCATCGTCGGCCGCGTGCGCGAGATCGCCGAACGTGCCGGCGCAACGCCGGCTCAGGTGGCGCTCGCGTGGGTTCTCGCACGCGGCAACCACGTGGTGCCGATCCCGGGTACCAAAACCCCGAAGTACCTGGTGGAGAACGCCGGCGCGGCCGACCTGCAACTCAGCGCAGCGCACGTGGCCGAGCTCGACGCCCTGCCGCAGCCGGAGGGCACCCGATACTGATCGGGTGAGTAGCTTGCTGTCCGCCTATGCGGACAACAGCACGGCCACCGTGGCGGGATCGAAATTACCGCCGCTGAGGACGATCACGGTTGGATGCTCCGCGGTCCCCGCGGGAACGCGGCCGGTGAGGTACGCGGCCAGGGCCAGCGCGCCGGTCGGCTCGATTGCAAGCTTCAGCCGCATCCAGGCAACCCGCAGCGCGTCCGTCAGCTCATCCTCGGATACCGTCACGATCTCTCTGACGAGAGCATCGCCGACGATGACGCCAAAATTCCGCTCACCCACGGATTTGGACTTCACCCCCTCGGCAAGGGTCGTCGGATCCGATGGGAGCGTCTGCAGGGTCCCGGTCCGCAGACTCTGCGCCGCATCATCGGCAGCCTCGGGCTCGACACCGATCAACGCGGTCTCGGGCGACAGCCCGGCGATTGCGAGCGCGATGCCGGAGATCTGCCCACCGCCACCGATCGGCACCACCACGGCTCCGGCCGAGAGCACATCCTCACTGATCTCCAGCCCGGTGGTGCCGGCGCCGTGGATGACATCCCAGTCGTCGTAGGGATGAATCAACCGCAGCCCCTCGGTTCGCGCGATCGCCTCGGCAATCGCTTCGCGGTTGTCGTAGCTGACGCCCTCGGTCACGACGGTGGCCCCATACGACCTGATGCCAGCGATCTTCGCGGGTGTCACGCCTTCGGGCACCACGATGGTCGCACGCAGCCCCGCTGCGCGTGCCGCGCATGCGAGTGCCTGTCCGTGGTTTCCCGAGCTGTGGGTCACCACGCCGGCGACGTCCGGCTCACGTTCGACGAGGCTGAGCACGGCATTGAAGGCGCCCCGAGCCTTGAAGGACCCGGTGAGCTGGAGCGACTCGGGCTTGACCCTCAACCCCGGGGCGAGGTCAGCCTTGAGCAATGGCGTCCGCCGAACGTGACCCCGGATTCGCGCCGCGGCTCGCTGGATCTCCGCGAGGTGCTCACTCACCTGCGCGACCTGTGCCATGTGTCCTCAGGACGAGACGGCTACCGGAATCTCCAGCGCCAGCTTGTCCATCTCGAGTTGCGCGGGGACGTCAACGGGGTACGAACCGGTGAAGCAGGCGAAGCAAAACCCGTTGCCGTCGGGTTGTCCCATGGCGCGGCGCAGGCCTGCCAGGCTGAGGTATCGCAGCGAATCGGCTCCGAGCATCGCACCGATCTCACGCTCGGTATGACCGGCTGCGATGAGCTCGCGTCGCGACGCGATGTCGATGCCCATGAAACACGGCCATGCGATCGGCGGCGATGCGATGCGCATGTGCACCTCGCTCGCGCCGGCCCGGCGCAGCTCATCGATGATGCGACGCGATGTCGTCCCGCGCACGATCGAGTCGTCGACGAGCACCACGCGGCGGCCTTCGAGCACATGGCGCATCGGGTTGAACTTCAGGCGAATGCCCGCCTCGCGCAGGCGCTGCGTGGGCTGGATGAAGGTGCGGGTGATGTAGCGCGACTTGATCATGCCTTCCGCAAATGCCAGGCCCGACTGCTCGGCATAGCCGATCGCAGCCGGGGTACCGCTGTCCGGAAGGGTGATCACGATGTCCGCGTCGGCGGGCGCCTCGCGCGCCAGCTCCCGGCCCATCTGACGGCGCGATTCGTACAGCGACTTGCCCATCATCACGCTGTCGGGTCGCGCGAAGTAGATGAACTCGAACGAGCACATCGCACGGTGCGCGGCGGTGCGCTGAATCCTGGTGCTGCGCATCCCCGATGCATCGACAGTGACGATCTCACCCGGCTCGATCTCGCAGATGAACGTGGCGCCGACGACGTCGAGCGCGCAGGTCTCGCTCGCCATCACGTACCCGGTGCCACCCGGTGCGTCGACGTCGCCGAAGCGGCCGAGGCATAGTGGGCGGATACCAAGGGGATCGCGTGCGGCGACCAGCGAGTCCTTGGTGAGGAAGACGAGGCAGTACGCACCCTCGACGCGCGGCAGAGCTTCGGCAAGCGCCTGCTCCAGCGAGTCGGCTTTCGTCTGCGAGAGGAGTGCTCCGAGCACCTCCGTATCGCTCGTGGTCTCGAAGTCGAACCCCTTGGCGATGAGCTCGTCGCGCAGCTTGGTGGCGTTGACGAGGTTGCCGTTGTGCGCGATCACCACGGGACCGATGGTCGGATGGTCGACGGCTATCGGCTGCGCGTTGAGCAGCCGTGCACTTCCGGTGGTGCTGTATCGCGTGTGCCCGATTGCGATGTTGCCCTTGAGACCGTCGATGATCTCCTGGTCGAACACCTGCGAGACGAGGCCCATCTCCTTGCGGATACGAATCTCGCGACCGTCACTGACCGCGATTCCTGCGGACTCCTGTCCGCGATGCTGCAACGAGTACAGGCCGAAGTACGTCAGATTGGCAACGTCCTCGCCCGGGTGGAACACCCCGAAAACGCCACATTCCTCGTGAAGGTGGTCGTCGTCGAAG
The DNA here is from genome assembly GCA_003162415.1 of Candidatus Dormiibacterota bacterium. Classification (GTDB taxonomy): domain Bacteria; phylum Chloroflexota; class Dormibacteria; order Aeolococcales; family Aeolococcaceae; genus Palsa-851. The sequence continues at coordinate 19,406 of PMOL01000005.1, read as the reverse complement.
GCGTCCATTCCGGCCTGATCACTCACGCTCGATCAACGCTCCTCCGTGCACCCGCCGCACGTCGGCGAGTGACACGTCGATGCACCGGGTCACGCCGACCCTCTCGCCTCCGACGGAGCCGAGACCGCGGAAGGGGACCGAGTGCCGCCCTGCCAGCTCGTGCAATCGCACAAGTGCCTCCCTGGCGAAGCTGATGACGAATCGAGATTGACTCTCACCAAAGAGTATACCGGCCGCCCCGTTAATCAACCCTTCACCGTCTCCGAGCTCGTCGATACCCACCCAGGCGCCTATGTCGCCCAGCAGACATGACTCCGCGATTGCCACTGCAAGACCGCCCTCAGCGCAGTCGTGGGCGGAATGGAGCAGGCCTGCCTCGATGGCCTCGAGGACGAAGGCGTGGACGCGTCGCTCGAGATCAATGTCCAGGCCGGGCGGCGTGCCCGCGTTGACCCCGCCGGCAAGTCGCTGATACTCGCTGCCGTCGAGCTCGGACGCGACAGGTCCCACCAGCCCGACGAGGTCGCCCTCATCGCGAAACCCGGCGGTGCAACGCCGCGCGACATCGTCGATGACGCCCACCATGCCGATGACGACCGTGGGATCGATTCCGGTGCCGCCGGTGTCGTTGTAGAGGCTGACATTGCCGCTTACCACCGGGATTTCCAGCGCCCGGCACGCATCGCCGATGCCCTCGATGGCGTCGTGCAGGTCCCACCAGACGTCGGCGTGCTCGGGGTTGGCGAAATTGAGACAGTTGGTGACCGCTGCCGGCCTGGCTCCTGTGGCGACCACATTGCGAGCGGCTTCGCAGACGGCGATCATCGCCCCCTGGCGAGCATCGAGTGCGGTATAGCGCGAGTTGCCGTCGGTGGCGAGCGCGAGCCCGAGCGTGGTGCCCTCGACGCGAACCAGTGCGGCATCGCCGCCCGGGAGGATCACGGTGGCATCGCCCACCTGATGGTCATACCGGCGGTACACGGAGCTGCGGCTCCCGAGGTTGGGACTGCCCATCAACGCCAGGAGCGCCTCGTCTGACGTCCAGGTGGGCGCCGGGACTCCGGTCGCGACCGGGGGCTGCGGGCGCTCCGGGCGCGGTCCGGGTGCCCCGCGCAGCGGCGCACCGTCGACGAGCAGGTCCAGCGGCAGATCGCAGACCTGTTCGGCGCCGTCGCGAACCACGAATCGCTGGTCGGGAAGGATCACCGCGATCACGTCGGAGTGCAGGTCCCACCGCTCGAACACCTCCTGCAGCGACCGCACATCCCCAGGCCTCGCGACGATGAGCATCCGCTCCTGCGACTCGCTGAGCATCACCTCGTACGGGGTCATGCCGGTTTCGCGACGTGAGGCACGCGCGACATCGACCTCGATGCCGCAGCCGCCTCGATGGGCGAGCTCGGCGGTGCTGCCGCACAGTCCGGCGGCGCCAAGATCCTGCATGGCGATCACGCGCGGATCGCCGGCAAGCTCCAGGCACGCCTCCATCAGACATTTCTCGAGGAATGGATTGCCAACCTGGACCGCGGGCCGGCGTGCGGCGCTGTCGGCATCGAGAACGACCGAGGCGAAGCTCGCACCATGAATCCCGTCGCGTCCAGTGTCAGCGCCGACGAGGAGGACGAGGTTGCCGGCGCCGCTCGCGGTCGCCCGGGTCAGCTTGCCGTGGTGCACCACCCCGACGCACATCGCGTTGACGAGGCAGTTGGTCCGGTACGACTTGTCGAAATACAGCTCGCCGCCGACGGTCGGGACACCGATGCAATTGCCATATCCGCCGATCCCCGCAACCACGCCGTCGAACAGATGGCGCTGATGGGGTTCGTCGAGCGGGCCGAACCGCAGTGAATCGAGGAGCGCAATCGGGCGCGCTCCCATCGTGAAGATGTCCCGCAGGATGCCGCCGACACCGGTCGCCGCGCCCTGGTACGGCTCGATCGCGCTCGGATGATTGTGCGACTCGATCTTGAAAACGCAGGCAAGCCCGTTGCCGATGTCGACGGCTCCGGCGTTCTCGCCAGGTCCCTGGAGCACGCTTGGCCCCTTGGTGGGAAGCGTTCCGAGCAGCGGCTTGCTCGTCTTGTAACTGCAGTGCTCGCTCCAGAGCGCACCGACGATGCCGAGTTCGAGGCGATTCGGCTCACGCCCCAGCGACTCGACGAGGTGGACGTACTCGGCACGCGTGAGCGCAACTTCAGCCAGCTCCGAATCACTCGCCACCGCCAACTCGACGCTGGTCACGACACCGCCGCGACCGGCATCACACCATTGCCGCTGACCGCCTTCGCGACGCTGCTGAACAGCTGCATCCCATCCGACGACCCGAGCAGCGGCTCGCACGCCCGCTCGGGGTGCGGCATCATCCCCAGCACGTTGCGGCGCTCATTGACGATGCCGGCGATGTCGTGCATCGACCCATTCGGTGTGTCCCCCTCGACCACCGAACCATCCCGCCGCACATAGCGAAACGCCACCCTCTGCTCGCGCTCGAGCATGTCGAGCGTCTCCTCATCAGCGACGTAACGTCCTTCCCCATGCGACACCGGAATCTGCAAGACCTCCCCGCGCGCGCACCCGGCGGTGAACGCATTGTCACCGGTCTCAACGCGCAACCATGTCGGCGCACAGCGAAACTCGAGCGAACTATTCCGCGTCAGCGCTCCCGGAAGGAGATGGGCCTCGCACAAGATCTGAAACCCGTTGCAGATCCCCCAGACCAGTCCACCGGCGCTGGCAAATTCGGTAACCGACTCCATCAGCGGCGCAAAGCGAGCCACAGCCCCCGCTCGCAAATAGTCGCCATACGAAAACCCACCAGGCAGGATCACGCAGTCGGAGCCCTTCAGATCTCGGTCTTTGTGCCAGAGCATCACGGCCTCATGCCCCGCCAGCTCAACAGCATGCTTGCAATCGCGATCCGACCACGTTCCTGGGAAGACAGCGATTCCGAACTTCATCAGGACCCGATGCGCCGCAAGGTGGGGAGGACATGAGCTGCGGAGGGCACGGGGTCGGAACGCCTTCGCCGTTCCGCCCCTCGCTCTCGGCCGGGGGGGTAGCCCGGCCTCCGAGACGGCCCTCCTCCGCTCATGCCCTCCCCACCACTCACAGCGCCTTACCCGATAGCGTGCTGACGGAGCCGATGCGCGAATCTTCGATGACGGTGTTTCGCAACAGCTGCTCGCACATGGCCTCGACCTGCGCTCGCACCTCGGCTTCATCGTCGCCTTCAACCTCGAGTTCGAGGTGCTTGCCGACGCGGACCGATCGCACACCGGGAAATCCGAGGCGGTGGAGTCCATCGCGTACGACCAGCCCTTGTGGGTCATTGACCACGGGCTTCAGGACGACGACGACTTCGACGGCGAAGGTCATTCGGCGGTGACTCCTGGGATCTCGATGCCGCAGATGCGTTTGGCGGCCTCGATGTAGCGTTGCGTGGTGCCGCTTACCACCTCGTCAGGAAGGGCGGGACCGGGATCGGTCTTGTCCCAGCCGAGGGTTTCGACGTAATCACGGACGAACTGCTTGTCGAACGAGACCGCGGGCTCGCCCTCGCGCCACTCCGAAATTTCCCAGAAACGTGACGAATCGGGGGTGAAGATCTCGTCGATGAGGGTGAGGTTTCCGTTGATGAAACCAAACTCGAATTTGGTATCGGCCAGGTAGATGCCCACGCTCTCGCAGCGGGCGGTGGCGAAGTCGAAGAGACGCAGCGAGGCGGACTCAAGCTGGTCAGCCAGTGACTGACCGAGAAGCGCACGAAGCTCGACGCGCGAGATGTTGATGTCGTGGCCGTCGTCCTTCTTGATCGCCGGTGTGAACCGCGGCGACGGCAGCCGCGAGGAGTCGCGCAATCCGGGTGGCATGGACTCGCCGGCCAGCGTTCCCTTGTCGCGATATTCCTTCCAGCCCGACCCGCTGATGAAGCCGCGTACCACGCACTCGACGTCGATGCGCTGCGCGCGAGCGACATGCATGGACCGCGGCAGCCAGTCGTCTCGTACCGCCTCGGGAATCGCCTCCTCCATATCGGGGAGCAGGTGGTTCGGCATGATCCCTGCGCTTTGCGCGAACCACCACCGCGACATCTGCGTGAGCACGGTGCCCTTTCGCGGAATCGCCGTCGGCAGCACCACATCGAAGACGCTCAACCGGTCGGTTGCGATCATCAACAGGGTGCCGTCGGCGAGCTGGAAGGTGTCACGGACCTTCCCGCGCCGGAAGAGGTTCAGATCACCGACATCGGCGGCGCTCATCACTTGCATCAACTCATCCTCCCGCCGGCAAGGCCGGCCTCGACTGCGAGCACGGGCGTCGAGGCATCCAGCTCGGCTCGTTGCGGTGTTGTGGTCGACAGACCGAGGCGACGGTATGTCTCATCAATGTGGGCCAGGTACGGCTCGACGTCGAAACAGTGCGCGATGGTCTGCTCGGAAAGCGCGGCGGAGATGTCGGCATCGACCGACACCAGGTCACGGAATGACCCTTCATCGTCACGTGCCCGTGCCGCGAGGGCCTGCACGGCACGGTATGCACGCTCGCGCGGCCACTCCGCTTCGACGATCAACGCGGTGAGCACCTGTTGAGAGAACACGACGCCACCATGCAGTTCGACGTTCGCCGCCATGTGTTCGGACTTGACGCGAAGCCCCTCGACGATGCGCGTGGAGAGACGCACGATGTAGTCGCTGAGCGCGCACGCGTCGGGAAGGATCACGCGCTCTGCCGATGAATGCGAGATGTCACGCTCGTGCCAGAGGGCGACGTCCTCCATCGCCGTCATCGCGTACCCGCGGAGCACGCGCGCGAGGCCGCAGATGCGCTCGCAGAGGATGGGATTGCGCTTGTGCGGCATCGCCGACGAGCCCTTCTGACGCTGACCGAAGGGTTCCTCGGCCTCATCGACCTCGGTGATCTGGAGCAGCCGGATGGTCGTCGCCAGCCGCTCGAGGACCGCGCCGAGCAGCGCCAGTGCGGTGATGAACGACGCATGGCGGTCGCGCGCCAGCACCTGCGTCGCCACCGGGGCGGTGGTGAGGTGCAGACCCTGGCACACGTGTTCCTCGACCTCGGGAGGAACGCTCGCATGCGTACCCACCGCGCCGGTGATCTGTCCCACGGCGATCTCGGCAGTCGCAGCGGCGAGCCGCTCACGGGATCGACGCACCTCGTCGACGAAGTTGGCGAGCTTGACCCCGAGGGTCAGCGGCTCCGCGTGGACACCATGGGTGCGGCCCATCATCACGGTGAGGCGGTGGCGTTCAGCCTGCTCGATCAGGGCCCCCACCAGCGAGTCGACATCGGCATCGATCACGCCGGCGGCATCGCGAAGCTGGGTGGCGAGGGCTGTGTCGACAACATCGGACGACGTCAACCCGAGGTGGAAATAGCGCCCGGCGTCGCCGACCGTCTCCTGCACCGCGGCGACGAAGGCTGCGATGTCGTGTCCCTGTTCGGCCTCGAGCTCGGCGATCCGCTCGGCGTCGATCGTGGCCCCCTGCAGCGTGGAGAGTGCCTCGACGGGGATGCGGCCGATCTCCGCCCAACCTTCGCATGCGAGCAACTCGACATCCAGCCAGCGCTGCAGGCGCGATGAGTCGCTGAAGATCTTCGCGATCTGCTGCGGGGCGTACCGGGGGATCACGTACGTTCATTCTATCGGGGTGACCGTTGGGACCTCCCTCCCCCTCGTGATCGCGCACCGAGGCGCCTCACGCGAGGCACCACAGAACACGCCAGCCGCCTTCGAAGCCGCGATCGCGATGGGTGCCGACGCTGTGGAGCTCGACGTGCGCCGGACGTCCGACGGCGTCCTCGTGGTGCACCACAATGCGTCGCGCCGCGGAGTGCCGCTGGTGATGCTGACCTACTCCGGCCTGGTGCGCCTGAGCCGCCACGAGCCACCAAGGCTGGACACGGTCCTCGATCTCTGCGCGGGCAGGATCGCGGTCGATATCGAGGTCAAGGAGGTGGGCTACGAGGCCGAGGTGATCGAGGAGGCGTCGAGGCGGTTTCCTCGTGACCGGCTTCTGTACACGTCCTTCGAGGAGCCCGTGGTCAGCACCATCAAGCGCCTCGACCCGGACGCGCGGTGCGGCCTGCTCCTCGGGCCCGGCCGGCTGAGAAGCCGGACCCAGCGATACGAGGGGTTGCCATTCGATCTCGCCGAACGCTGTGGCGCCGACCTCCTTGCCGTCCACCAGTGGCTGGCGCCGGTGCGGCGGCGCGTCCGACGGGCGGCCTCCCCCGACCTGCTCGCTGAGGCGCAAGCACGGGGGTTCCCGATCATGGTCTGGACGGTCGACGGGCCCCAGCGATTGCGCGCATATCTCGCAGATGGGCGAGTGGCGGGGATAATCACTGACCTGCCTGGGCTCGCGGTCGAGACCCGCCACGAGCTGCAGTCCGGGGCCAATCGGGAAGGGACGAAGGTCCGTCGGGGTCCGCAACGCGGAGATCAGGACGATTCCATGCCACCGCACGTAACCGGACCAACTCGGCCCCCGTTGCATGGACAAGTGCGCCCGGTGACCCCGAGATGACGCTACCTCGGGCGTATGAAGACCAGCTTGTCGAGCGTGCCAAACAAGACGCCGACGCCTTTGGGGAACTGTACGACCACTACTTCGGGCAGATCTACCGGTTCGTTTTCAGCCGACTCCGAGACCAGGAGGCCGCTGAGGACGTTACCTCAGAAGTGTTCTTCAAGGCACTCCGCGCAATCGGGCGATACAAACCCTCGGGCCATCCCTTCAGCGCCTGGCTCTATCAAATCAGCGTCAACGCCATAAATGATCATTACCGCAGCCGTAAACCGACCACGAGCCTCGACAGCGCCATCGCTGTCGCCGACCCGGCACGCCCTGTCGACGACCGCGTCGTGGACAGCGCCGAAGCTGCGCGCGTCTGGGCCGCGATCGACGATCTCCCGGCGCAGCAGAGGGCAGCGATGACCCTGAAGCTCGGTGAGGACATGAAGCTCGCCCAGATCGGCGAGATCCTCGGGAAGAGCGAGGGTGCGGTGAAGCTGCTCATCCACCGCGGGATGATCGGCGTCCGTGCCCGCCTCGGTGTCGTAGTCGCGGTCGAGGAGCAGAGCTGATGTCCTGGATGGGCGGCTGGTTCGATCCCGAGCTGGAGGACCTGTTCCACGACGAACCCGAACTCCTCGAGACGGCGCAACAGGTGCGGGCGTCGCGTCCTCGCGTTGAGGCGGACCCACGCTTCCAGAACCGTCTGCGCGCCCAGCTCGTCGCCGAGGCCTCGCGCGGCCGCAGCGCCCTCAGCGTGCGCCGGTGGTGGCGTCTCGGCCCCGCCGGGTTCGCGTGGGGCGGAGCGGTCGTCGGGGCCGCATTGATCACGGCGACGGTCCTCACGTTCGTCTCGAACAACCCGCAATCGCAGACGGTGACCGGCATCTCGCAGCTCACCGCCCAGCACTCGGTCAGCCCGAACCAGGTGATCACCGTCGCGTTCAACCAGCCCATGAATGAGAAGGCCGTCCAGGACGGCGTCCACATCCAGCCGGCGGTCAAGGTGCACTTCTCGTGGAAGGACAACAACCTCGTGATCTCGCCGGACTATCACCTCGCCGCGAACACCCCGTACACGGTGACCATCGCCAGGACCTATCTCCGCGCCGCGTCGGGCGCTTCTGCGGCGGCACCGATCTACATCCCCTTCGGGACCGCTCCGACACCGACTCCCGCCCCGGTGGCCCCGCCATCGCTCAATCCCGTGGTTCTCGGCCAGAACGGGACCGGTGGCTCGCTGGTCTACGCGCCGGATGGATCGCTGGTCAGCACTGTCGGACTGCTCCCTTCGTCGGCGGCGACCTCGCCGAGCGCTTCGGCGACCGCAGCTGCAACACCATCGTCGGCGAGCCCGACAACGACTCCCGAAGGCGCGACCACTCAGACTCCGGAGGTACCGGGGGCGCTCGTAGAATTCCCGCGTTCGGGAACCCCCTTCCAGATCGGCCTGTCGCCCAGCGCGGCGGCGTTCTCGCCCAACGGCGGGTACCTCGCGACAGCGGCGGATAACGGCGACGGCGGTTCGACGATCGACATCACCAGGAGCGACGGATCCCAGAGGGAGACGCTCACAACCTCGCCGGCACCGGTGACCGGATTGACGTGGGCGACCAACGATCGAGTCATATACACCGACGGCACGACCATCGATTCGGTCGATCTGTCGAAGCTGAAGGCGGTGCTGTACACGCATAACGGGTCGGGCACGATCACCGCGCTCGCACCGGGCGGCGGATACGCCTACGTCTCGCCGGCCGCCGGCGGGACCGGCGGTGCCCTGCTCGACATCGGCAACGGCGCCGCCCAGGTGCTCAGGGGCGCCGTGACCGACGTCGCCTTCAGCGGCGACGGCACGATGGTTGCGTGGGTCGACGAATCCGCCCAGCCGGCTCGCTTGTTGTATGCGACGGTCGCTCACGGCGGTTCCCCGCATGTGATGTCCACGCTGGACGCGACCGCCAGCCCGAGCGACGTCGCGCTCAATCTGAACGGCGACGAGGTCGCGTACCTCAGCACGGATTCTGCGGGCGTCAGCGAGCTCGTGATTGCGCAGCTGCCGAGCGGCACGCCGCTTGCGATCGAGTCGCCCTCGAACGCGGCCCAGCTCACGCTCTCGCCGTCGGGCGACCAGGTCGCGTTCGTCTCCAATGCCGCGGACGGCGCCTCCATCGAGCAGGCCGCGGTGCCGGGCGCCACGATCGGGCTGCGACACCCGCAGATCCCCCCCGGCGCAAATGCCACGCTCCAACAATTCGTCCAGGCGCAGGTGGGCCAGAACGGCCAGCCCGACTTCACCTCCCTGGCCTCGCTGAGCGCGCCCGGCGTCGACTACACGGCGAGCACACCGCAGAACCTGAGCCGGGCGTATGTGATCAGCACGTATCTCGCGCAGGGCGGCGTCGGCGCGAGCATCGAGCTGATCGTCGATCCCAACTCCGGGCACACAACCGCAAGGGTCGCGAGCGAGACGGTCCTCATCGCGCAGGCACCTGACGGCGGGTACCTGGTGACGTCGGCACAGACGTCGCGGCTGCGCGACGAGTCGGCCGGTCCGCACGTGGTCCAGGTGAGCTCGAGCACCACCGGCGGGGTCACGACGCTCCAGGTGAGCTTCGACAGCGACCTCAATCCGGGCACCGTGGCAGATGCGATCTCGGTCGCCGCGTCGGGAACGACGCTCGCGTCGACCGCGGTCTACAACGCTGACACCCGCACTGCGACGGTCACCATCGCCAACGCTCCGTCAGGAACATTCGTGCTGGACATCTCGACGACCCTCGCCGACTTCGATGGACAGACGCTCGTCGAGGGCTTCCAGACGAGCGTCGAGGCCAACTCCTAAGCGCTTGCCTCCCGGCTGCAGCACCACAGCGTGGCGCGAACCGGGATGCGAAGGGTCCCATCCGCGGCCGTATCGGCCTTCAGCGCGCGCTCGCACGCCGCACGGATGTCGCGGAGCGTCGCCTCGGATTCGCCGAGGAGCTCGGCGGTGAGGGGCCGCTCGCCCACCATCGCCGCCCAGTAGCCGGCGATGCCGTCGAAGCACACCACGTCCTGCAGCGTCACCCGCTCCCAGTGCGCCGCTTTCACGGGATCGGGGCTCGCGAGGCAACGTGCCAGGAACGGGGAGGTGATCCCGGCGGCATCGCGCAGCGCATCGACGAGCGCGACTTCGTGCAGCGGAGGCTGCGCCTCGTCCCACGTGAGCACGGCGGCACGTCCGCTGGGACGCAGGGCGCGCTCCGCCACGTCGAGCATGTGAGCGTCTTCCCAGAATCCGAACGTGCAGAGCGAGGCCACCCGGTCGCATGGAGGCTCCGCAAGCGCAACTGTCCTGGCGGTCGCGATCCGCGTCGAGACCGCGCATCCAGTGCCGGACACCTCGCGCGCGACGCGTTGCAGCAGAACGTCGTCGGTGTCGACGAGCACAACAGCACCGTGACGCCCGACCGCGGCGCCGAGCGCCATCCCCAGCATCCCGCCGTCGCACATCAGATCGCACACCCTCTCTCCCGGCACCACGCCGAGCACGCCAATGAGTTGCTCGGCAAGCGGTCGAACGACAGCGTTCGCGTACAGCCGCCCATATCGCGGCTCCACGGCGGTTACCCCGAGACGGCGATTGCGGCGGCGATGGCCGCGGCGCGCGCCGGATCGCGCACCACCCGGCGCAACGGCTCCTGACGCTTCGCCCATTCGTCTGCCGCCGCAACCAGCTCCGGATGCTCCTCGATGAAGGCGGTGCTGTAGTCGCCGGCGCGAAAGTCCGGGTCGTCGATCACCGCGAGGTGGTATGCGATGTTGGTGTGGATCCCGGTGATGACGTACTCCAGCAGCGCGCGGCGCATGCGGTCGAGCGCCATGTCACGGGTGGGCGCATACGTGATCAGCTTGGCGATCATCGGGTCGTAGTTGGGAGAGACGAGACCCGGACTGACCAGCGAGCTGTCGACGCGCACACCCGGGCCGGCCGGTTCGTGGTACCCGGTGACCTGCCCCGGCGATGGAAGGAATCCGCGCGCGTAGTTCTCCGCATTGATCCGGCACTCGACCGCGTGGCCGCGGGGAATCACATCGTCCTGGGTCAGCGACAATCGCTCGCCGGACGCGATGCGCAACTGCTCGGCCACGAGGTCGATGCCGTACACGAGCTCGGTGATGGGGTGCTCGACCTGCAGGCGCGTGTTCATCTCCAGGAAATAGAACTCGCCGTTGCGATAGATGAATTCGACGGTGCCCGCATTGACGTATCCGACAGCCTCCGCAGCAGTCACCGCCGCGTCACCCATGCGCGCGCGGGTCGCGGCGTCGATGACCGGCGAGGGCGCCTCCTCGACGATCTTCTGGTGCCGGCGCTGGACCGAGCACTCGCGCTCGCCGAGGTGAATGACGTTCCCATGCATGTCCGCGAGCACCTGGATCTCGATGTGACGCGGCTGCTCGAGGTAGCGCTCGAGAAAGATCGTGTCGTTGCCGAAGGCGCGCTGTGCGGTGCTCTTCGCTGTATCGAAGGAGGCACGCAGCTCCGCCTCGTCGCGGGCCACTCGCATCCCGATGCCACCGCCGCCCGCGCTCGCCTTGATGAGCACCGGGTACCCGATCTGTGCGGCCGCGGCGACAGTTTCGTCGATACCCCCGAGCGCATCCGTCCCCGGCACGATCGGGACGCCCGAGTTGCGCATCCGCTCGCGCGCGGGCACCTTCTCGCCCATCGCCGCCATCGCAGCGGGCGGCGGGCCGACGAACACGATCCCGTTCTCCCCGCACGCGCGGGCGAGCTGCTGGTTCTCGCTGAGAAACCCGTATCCGGGATGGATCGCCTGCGCCCCCGTCGAGCGCGCCGCGTCGATGATGCGGTCGATGACGAGGTACGACTGCGCCGCCGGCGCCGGGCCGATCTCCACAGCCTCGTCGGCGAGCAGCACGAACGCGGCGGTGCGATCCACGTCGCTGTGCACCGCGACTGTGCTGACGCCCAGGTCGCGACACCCGCGAATGATGCGGAGCGCGATCTCGCCACGGTTGGCGATCAACACCTTGTCGAACATGACCGCTGTCAGCCCGCGCTCATGGGCCGATCTGGATCAGTGCGGCACGCGGAGCTACCACGGTTCCCTCGGTCACGTAGACCTCGGTGACCGTGCCCGCGCGCGTCGCGGTGATGTCGTTCTGCATCTTCATCGCCTCAAGCACGCAGACGACGTCGCCGAGTGCGACGTGATCGCCGACCTTCACGTTGACCTTGAGCAGCAAACCCTGCATCGGCGAGACGACCGTGCCATCGCGAACGGTCGGCGCCGCCGGCTTGGCCGGGGCGATCGCTACGGCGCCGGGATCGACCCCGCCGATGATCCGCACCGCATAGCTCTGCCCATCCACCTCGACGGTGAGCTCCCGCACCTGGACCTCCGGTTCCTCTCCCTGCGGCTCACCGGCGACGTCGGCCTCCACGACCGGTTCGGATGCCGCTGGGGGAGCGGGAAGGTCGGGCTCGTCCCCGAGGCGCTCAGCAACCGCATCACCGCGGACCAGGTTGAGATATGCATTCGGGAAGAGTGCGTACGTGACCATCGCGGCGGCGTCCGGGGTTGGATAGCCCTCGCGAATGAGCTCGCGACGGGTTGTCTCCATGACCGGCTCGAGCAGGTCGGCCGGCCGGCAGGTGATCGGTTCCTCGCGCCCGTTGACGAGGCGGCGCACCTCGCGGTCGATGGGCTCCGGCGGCTCACCGTACAGGCCGAGGCAGTAGTCCTTGATCTCCTGGCTGATGGTCGCGTAGCGATCGCCCTCGACCACGTTGTAGACGGCCTGGGTCGCCATGATCTCGGTGAGCGGTGTGATCAGCGGCGGGTATCCGAGCTCGGCCCGGACCTGGACGACGTCCGCCTCCACCTCCGCAAGCCGGCCGAGCGCATTGCGCTCGCGCAGCTCGGCGATCGCGTGTCCCATCGCCGACGGCGGGAGTAGCCCGCGCAGCGCCGAGGTGTCGAGACGAGCCGCGAGCGGATCGATGACCTCGGTGTAATGCACCAATTCCCGCTCGAGAACGAGCGCGGCTGCGGCGACGCGCTCGAGGTCGAGACCGCAATCGACCTCGGTCCCCGAGAACCCGGCGATCAGCGCCTCGGCGCCCGGCATCGACGCCCCGCCGGCCAGCGGGGACAGCGCGCAGTCGGCTCGGTACGCCCCCGCTCCGGCGGCGGAATAGCACGCCAGGGCGGACATCCCGGTTTGCGCGGAGATCGATACCGCCACCGGGACGCCCGCGGCTTCGCGGATGACCTTGACCGCCTTCGCGGCCGCTGATGCGCCGAGGACCCCGAGCGGATCGTGGAGGCAGATGGTCGGGTAGCCGGCGTCGACCAGCCGGCGAGCGACGTCACCCAGTCCGTCCAGGCCGCGACCCGGCACCTCGTTGTAGACGATGACCCCCTCCGCCTGCTTCCCGGTCGCGGCGATGGCGATCGCGCAGCGCTCGAGGTTGCGGACGTCGTTCAGGGGGTCGTAACAGCGAAAGATGTCGACACCGGCGGCAGCCGACGTCTCGATGAACGCGTCGACGAGGTCGTCGGTCACCTGGCGATGGCCGACCACTGATTGGCCGGCGATCACCGCGAGGAATGGCGTGATCGGCGCCGCGGCACGGATCGCGCGAAGCCGCTCGAATGGGTCCTCAGCGAGGAAACGCAGGGACGCCTCGAACGTCGATCCTCCGAAGACGTCGAGAGCGGCAAAGCCGCAGTGATCGAGGGTCTCGGCGACCGGCAGAGCATGGCGGAGGCGCAGCCTGCTGACCATCAGCGACTGCTGCCCATGGCGGAGCGACGTCTCCACCAACTCGAGGCGGGGCACAGCCGGCCATTCTAGCCGCTACTTGAAGGTGAATCCCTCGGGCAGCTGCACCTTCGAGCGCATCCGCGCGCGCTCCTCCTTGATACGGGCGGCGACATCGTCGTCGAACAGACCGATGATCTCGGCGGCGAGGTGACCCGCGTTGCGCGCACCCATCGGGCCGACGGCGACCGTCGCAACCGGAATCCCGGGCGGCATCTGCACGATCGAGAGCAGCGAGTCGAAGCCGGCGAGCGGGGTCGCGGCCAGCGGCACGCCGATCACGGGCAACGTCGTCAGAGAGGCGAGCACACCGGGAAGGTGCGCGGCGGCGCCGGCTCCGGCGATGAGCACACGCAGGCCGCGCTCGGGAGCGGCGAGCGCATAGGCACGCACCACATCGCCGGCGCGGTGCGCGGACATGACGCCGATCTCCCATCCGATCCCGTAGCCATCGAGCACCTCACCGCAGGTGTTCATCACGGGCAGGTCGGACTCGCTGCCGACCACGATGCCGACGCGCACGGCTGCAGTCATGAGCGCGCACCCGCGGCAACGGGTCGCCCGATGTCGCTGCGCGCCTGCAGACCGTCGAAGTGCACGCGCGCAAGATTGCCATACGCGCGGGCTCGTGCGGCCTCCGCGTCCGGTCCGATCGCGGTCACGCAGAGCACCCGACCGCCCGCGGTCCGGAACGTGCCGGCGCCATCCCGTGCGGTCCCCGCGTGAAAACACAGGACATCGTCGTCGAGCGCGTCGGTGCCGGTGATGACGTCGCCGCGGCGCACGTCGCCGGGGTATCCGGCGGCTGCGGCAACGACGCCCACCGCGACCCCAGGTCGGGCACGCGCAACGCCGGCGGAGACATCGCCCCGGACGCAGGCGGTGAGGATGTCGAGCAGCGACTCGTCAAGCAGTGGCAGCACCACCTGGGTCTCCGGATCGCCGAAACGAGCGTTGAACTCGAGGACGCGCACACCGTCGGGGGTGAGCATCAGCCCCGCGTACAGACAGCCGACAAATGGATTCCCGTGCTCGCGCAGGGCTGCGATGCAGGGGTCGAGCACTGTGCGCGACACCTCGTCGACGAAAGCGTCCATGGCGCCGTCCGGCGGCGCCACCGCCCCCATGCCACCGGTGTTGGGACCGCGATCGCCATCGAAGATGCGCTTGTGGTCGCGGGCGGGGACCAGGGTGCGAACGCGGTCTCCGTCGCTGAGCCCGAAGACGCTCACCTCAGGGCCGGTGAGCAATTCCTCGACGACGACCCGGCGTCCCGCATCGCCGAAGCGCAGCTCGCCGAAGCATTCGTCGAGTGCCCGTTCCGCCTCCGCGACATCACCACACACCATCACTCCCTTGCCGAGTGCGAGGCCGTCGGCCTTCACCACGCACGCCCCGCCGAGTTCGGCGATGAACCCGCTGAGGCGCGTGCGGTCTGCGGCGTCACCGGCACACCAGCGCGCAGTCGGGATCCCCGCCGTCTCCATCACCTGCTTCGCAAACGTTTTGGACGATTCGATACGCGCCGCAGCAGCAGTCGGTCCGAAAACCGGGATGCCTCGCGCAGCGCAGGCGTCTGCAACCCCGGCCGCAGCGGCGGCGTCAGGGCCGATGATGACCAGGTCGACCTCGCGCTCGGCTGCAAGCCGAGCGACCGCCTGCGCGTCGATCACGTCGACGGCGATGTTCTCGGCGATCCCGGCGGTGCCGCCGGTGCCCGGCGCGACGATCACGGACAGGCCGGGCGCGTCGCGCAGGCACGCCCACGCCAGCGCGTGCTCGCGTCCCCCGGATCCGACGATGAGGACTCGCCCTATTCCCATTCGATGGTCGACGGCGGCTTGCTCGAGATGTCGTAGACGACGCGGTTGATTCCCGGCACCTCATTGACGATGCGCCGGCTCATCAACCCGAGAACGTCATACGGGACCCGCGCCCAGTCTGCTGTCATCCCATCCTCGCTCTCGACGATGCGGACTGCGACGACGTTCCCGTACGTCCGGTAGTCGCCCATGACACCGACCGACGAGATCGGCGTCAGGATCGCGAACGACTGCCACACCTTCCGGTAGAGGCCGCTGCGCTTGATCTCGTCGATGACCACCCAGTCCGCGGCGCGGAGCGTCTCGAGGCGCTCGCGGGTGACCGCTCCGATGATCCGGATCGCGAGCCCGGGGCCCGGGAACGGCTGGCGGTACACCATGTCCTCGGGAAGCCCGAGCGCCAGACCGACATTGCGAACCTCGTCCTTGAACAGGTACCGCAACGGCTCGACAAGCTCGAACCGGAGGTTCTCCGGAAGCCCGCCGACGTTGTGATGGGTCTTGATCTTGGTCGCGTTGTGGGTGTCGTGCGAGGTCGACTCGATGACGTCGGGGTACAGAGTGCCCTGCGCCAGGAAGTCGATGTTCCCGAGGCGCGCCGCCTGCTCCTCGAAGACTCTGATGAAGGTCGCGCCGATGCGCCGGCGTTTCTCCTCGGGGTCGATGACCCCGGCGAGCGCGTCGAGGAACTGATCGGTTGCGTCGACGTGTACGAGGTGGATGTGGCGCTGGGTGCGCATCACATCGACGACGCGGTCGCCCTCACCGCGACGGAGCAGACCGTTGTCCACGAACACGCAGGTGAGCTGATCGCCGACCGCGCGATGCACGAGCGTGGCCGCGACCGCCGAGTCCACACCGCCGCTGAGCGCGCAGATGACCTTGCCGTCGCCAATTTGATGACGCAGGGCATTGACGGTCATGTCGATGAACGACGCGGGCTGCCAGGTGCCCGCGCAGCCGCAGACATCGAGGAGGAAGTTGCGGAGGATGTCGCGACCGAGCGGCGTGTGCGCCACCTCGGGATGGAACTGGATGCCGTAACGGCGGCGAGGGCCGACGAACGCAGCGCACGACGAGTTGAGCGAGTGCGCGATCGCCCGGAAACCGGGGGGAAGCTCGGTGACGACGTCACCGTGCGACATCCACACCGCCAGCTCCGAGGGAAGCTTCGCGAAGAGCCCCGCTTCCTCGTCCACGGTCACCGATGCATGCCCGTACTCCCGGCGCTCCGCCGGCGCCACCGCGCCGCCGAGGTTCACCGCGAGGAGCTGCATGCCGTAGCAGATACCGAGGATCGGAATGTCGAGGTCGTAGAGCGCCGGGTCCGGGTGTGGGGCTCCGGGCTCGAACACCGACGCCGGTCCGCCGCTGAAGATGATGCCGCGAGGATCCCGGCGGCGGATCTCCTCGGCGCTGATGGAGCCGGGAACCAGCTCGCAGTACACCTTCGCCTCGCGCACGCGGCGCGCGATCAACTGACTGTACTGGCTCCCGAAGTCGAGGACGAGGATCGTGTCCTGGGCGACCAGAGCTCGCGAGCGCGCCACCGCGCCTGCATCGGTCGCCACAGTCATCACCGTCCTCCCACCGCCCCTCAGACCCCCATCCCGACACGCTGCTCGCGCTGCTGCACCTTGCCTTCGGTCTTGATCGAGGGGGCGATGACCATCTCGGTTTCCTGGAATTCGGCAATCGTCCGCGCGCCGCACACGCCCATGGCAGCCTTCAGCGCTCCCACGAGGTTCATGCTGCCGTCATCGACGTGCGCCGGTCCGAAGAGGATCTCTCGCAATGTCCCCTTGATGCCGGTGCGGATGCGCGTGCCGCGGGGAAGGTTGGGATCCGGGGTCGCCATTCCCCAGTGGTTGCCGTGTCCCGCGGCCTCGGCGGCGGACGCGAAGATCGAGCCGATCATCACCGCATCAGCTCCGCTGGCGAAAGCCTTGGCGACGTCGCCGCCGAGACGCATTCCGCCGTCGGTGATGATCGCGACACGCTCGCCGCTGCGGCGGAAGTGGTCGTCACGCGCGGCCGCGCAGTCGCTGGTGGCGGTCACCTGCGGAACGCCGACCCCGAGGACCGCGCGCGTCGTGCAGGCCGCTCCCGGACCGACGCCGACGAGCAGTCCCTTGATACCCGTGTCCATCAATTCGAGGGCCGTCGCGTAGTCGACGCAGTTGCCGGCAACCACCGGGATGTCGACTGAGTGCGTCAATTCGGAGAACGAGAGGTGCTTGTACGACTTGCTCACGTGCCGGGCGGTGAGCACCGTGCCCTGCACCACGAGCATGTGCGCGCCGGCTTCCTGGACGATCGGCGCGCGACGCTCAGCGTGCGCCGGAACGGTCGAGACCGCGCAGGCGACACCGGCCCGGGTGACCTCCTCTATGCGCTGGCCGATCAGGCCATCCTGCACGGGAGCGGTGTAGATCTTCTGCAGCAGCGTGTTTATCTGGTCGACCGGGGACTCGGCGATCGCCGCCAGCACCTCGGCCGGGTCCTCGTAACGCGTCTGGACGCCATCGAGGTTCAGGACCGCAAGCCCGCCGAGGTGTCCCATCTCCGCCGCGAAACGGGTGTCGACGACGCCGTCCATCGCGGCGGCGAGGAAGGGGATCTCAAGCGTGGTCCCGTTGACCGCGAACGACACGTCGATTTCCGCAGGGTTCACCGTCACGCGACCGGGGACCAGGGCAACCTCGTCGAACCCATATGCGCGCCGGGCCCGCTTGCCTCTGCCCAACTCGAACTCCATCTGGAGATTCTACAGGAGGAAGGGGTGAGTCCGGCCTTGGGATCGCACCATCTTGTGGACCCTCAGCAGGGTACCTACCACATCTGGTGGTCGCTTACGGGTAGATCCCTCGGACCTTGGTGGCTTCGGCGACCTTGGTCACCGCGATGCGAAACGCGGCGTTGCGGAGCGTGATGTCGTGGGATTGGGCCTCGGAGCGCACTTGCTGATAGCTCCGGGTCATGACCTCGCGGAGTCGCGAGTTCACCTCACCCGAGCCCCAGAAGTACGCCTGGATGTCCTGCACCCACTCGAAGTACGAGACGACCACGCCGCCGGCATTGGCGAGGATGTCGGGGAGGATGAGGACGCCGCGAGCCTCGAGCATCTCGTCCGCCTCGGTGGTGAGCGGCGCGTTCGCGCCCTCGGCGATGACCTTCGCGCGGACGCGGTCGGCATTCCGCTCACTGACCTGAGCCTCCAGGGCGGCGGGGACGAGCACGTCAACGTCGAGCGACAGCAGCTGTTCACGGTCGATCTGCTCGGCTCCGCCGTAATCCGTGAAATGGCCGCCCTCCTCCTTGAGGTGGCGCAGTGCAGTCAGGTCGAGCCCGTCCGCGCGGTACAGACCACAGGTGCTGTCCGAGACCGCGACGACGGTCATTCCCTCGGCCGACATGAGCTCTGCGCACACGCCGCCGACCTTGCCGAAGCCCTGGATCGCGACACGCGCACCGGACGGATCCATTCCCGCGTCGCGCATCGCGAGCACGGTGATCATCGTGATGCCGCGCCCGGGTCCGGTGAAGCGACCTTCGGAACCACCGATCGCCTGCGGTTTGCCGGTGACCGACGCCGGCACCGAGAAACCGGCATGCATTGACAGCGTGTCCATGATCCACGCCATCACCTGCGGACCGGTGCCGAGGTCGGGCGCCGGGATGTCGCGGTCAGGACCGACGATGAGCGAGATCTCGGTGGTGAACCGTCTGGTCAGCCGCTCGAGCTCGGTGATGCTGAGCTCGTGCGGGTCGCAGATGACACCCCCTTTGGCGCCGCCAAACGGGACGTCGACTACCGCCGTCTTCCAGGTCATGTACATCGCCAGGGCTCGCGCATCGTCGAGGGTCATCGACGGGTGGTAGCGCAGGCCTCCTTTTGCGGGGCCACGAGCGATGTTGTGCTGGACGCGAAAGCCCGTGAACACACGGAAGGATCCGTCGTCCATCTCCACCGGGAAGTGCACCACCAGCTCGCGTTTGACCTCGCGAAGCACCGCCCGCACCGAGTCGTCAAGCCCGATGGCGTCGGCGGTTGCGTCGAACTGCCTCTGAGCAATGCTCAGGGCGGAGCGCTGATTGGTCCCGGACATGCGCAGGCCGCACTATACGCAACAAGGCAGTGGTTTAGGACGGTCCGGACACCCCGGATTAGGACTCCGACACGACGTGTAGTTGCCTGCCCTGGCAGCAACGC